>JAYFOS010000007.1:0-85857 GCA_034928745.1 Rikenellaceae bacterium | reverse complement strand
CATCCAAATCCTTTCAGACAGATTAAAGCTGTTTTTGCCTGCTAATTGTAAAGTAGAGTCAATATTTCGTTCAAAATATAGCGAATTTAAAAATTGAAACATGAGAAAACAATTTGTTAATATCTGTTTATTGTTGGTGACGTTAATTGCCTGCAAGCAAGAGAGTCATAAATACCTTAACCCCTCTGATGTTTTTGGAGTAACTGATACCATGAGGGCCACGATTCTTCCTGCACCTCTGACGGCCAAGAGTATCATATCATCTGTTTATTATACACAATCTGGGCTAATATTAGATACACAAATAGACAAAAATGTCGTACAGCTTCTTGACAGCACTAGCGGAAAAAAAATCACATCTGCAGGACGGATTGGTCGGGGACCGGACGAGCTGATCAACCCGGCGGGTCTGTCCTATAACTATGAAAGCGGCTCCTATTTTGTCTGGGATTATAATCTAAGCAGATTATATATGTTTGCTATAACTGATAGTATTGTCAAGAAGAGGAGTATGTCCAATATCAATCTGACGCTCCAGACTTTGGATGCAATAACCGACACTACATTTGCAGTGTTGGACTTTTGTCCGGACCAGTCAATAGGTATTATAGACACAAATGGCAGATATCTCAGTAGGATTCCTTATAAAATTGTTGATGACAAGAGTATTGATTATAAAATCCATTATTTCAATTCAAATTTGAATATATCTTCTGACAAACAATATCTGGTTGCTGCATGCACTCAGTTTCCATATTTAAGCCTCTATTCAATTAAGGACAATAAGCTGTCGAAGATTTGGGAGAAGATGATATTCAAACCCAAATATAAATTAACTAATAATTGGCTTAGGATAGATAATGAACAGCTCAAGGGATTCTCCGGGGCAATCATTAGAAACCAACTTATTTACCTGTGTTCCCATGGACTTACAAAGGGAGAATGGCTAAAAGAGAATAAAACGGGAAGAAAAACGACACACACATTTATATTGGTGTTCAACATGAAAGGGGAGTTCGTAAAGAGCTATGTCATGGACAAGTTCTTTATAGTCTACACAATATCTCCAGACGGGCGTACCTTGTATGCAGTTATCGACGATCCCGATTTATATATTGCTAAATATTCGCTTAATGAAAAATAGATTTTATCTTGTTTTGTTATTATTGCTTCCTGTTTTCTCTTGCCAGAATGCTAAGATTGATTGTGAGATCATTAATTACGAGGAACCGTCCGATCAATCCCTCTTCTTCTCAGACTTTGTTGACAGCATAGCGTTGATCCAACTTGACAGTTGTTCTGACTCATATCTGACTAACGAGGCTATCCTGATACCCCACGACACCTCCTTTTATATACTTAACATGAGATTGCAATATCAAGGGTTTGCACCAAAGGCAGGGGTAGTGATAAAATTCAGCTCCGATGGAAAATTTGCAGGCTTGATAGGAGATGACGGAGATGGAGATGGTAAGTATTCTTGTCCGACTAATTTCTTTATCAACTCTGACACATTGTGTGTAGTAACCAACAGGGATAAATATATACACTATTTCAAGACAAATGGGGAGTTCATAACTAAAACACCGGTTCCCTATACTGCATTTAAGCAGGTATATAAATACAGTGACAACAGATATCTTGTCTATCTGAACCTAAATAATAAGATCAGGGATGAGCGCCTGGTTGTTCTGGACAAGGAAGGGAAAGAGATAGATGCGTTCCTTCCAAAAAAGACGAAAGTGGAAGGTTTTTATGAGCAGAGAAGTGTGTTTACAAAGTATGGCGACGAGATTATGTTAAGAGAGTTCTATATTGATACGATATATCAGTACAATCAAGAAAAAGGGTTAAGTCCCAGACTAATGGTTGAATTTGGAGAAAAGAAAACTTATAGGGATGAATATCTGAAATCAGAGGGAGGTTATGACATGTATTGTAAATATGTGGATAAACCTAAAGTCGGTATATATAATTACTTTGAAAGCAAAGATTGCTATATTATCCAAGTATTTGAAAGCTCTTCTTTAAAAAATTACCGTTGGGTGTATGGGCTAAAGGATAAGACCGGGAATCAGGTAAAGTGGTTTGAGTTTAATAACGAGAACACATTTTTAGCATCTTCCTTACAGTATCTGGACGGGAAGAAACTCTATTTTATGGCACAAGCGAGAAAATTCGCCAAAGCGGACAGCAACTTCAGAAGCAAGCTGAAACATCCGGAATCGTTGGAGAGAATAGATCCTGAGGGAAATAGTGTGGTGGTAGTTATGAATCTTAAATATTTTTAGTGATTTCATGAGAGCTTTACCCTAAATAGGCATAGACATTTTGCCTCATAAGCCGCTTTTTATAGTGCTGAGTTTTGCAGGGAAGGGCAGTCCATCCTCACTCATTTCATTCGCTCCGGCTGAAAATTGCCCTTCCTTCATAACTCAGCTAACTGTTAAGCGGCTGCTGAAGCATACTTTGCCACAGTTTGTGGTAAGTATCTCAATGATAGCTATATGTAAAACGCATTTTTGAAAATCTAAAAATGCGTTTATAGAACGCCTTAAAATAAGGTAGATACCCCAAACTGCGTCAAAGCCCCCCTTTCCACTTGTAACTCTTAACTCTTCACTCTCTATAGCCTTGATTGTCCCTAGATTATCCATCCTACTACTCCGACAATGAACTCTTCGGGTACAAGTCCGAAATACCTTGAGTCACTTGAGTTCATAACATTGTCGCCTCCAACAAAGTAATAGTTTTTTGTGAATTTATAGTAACTCAATGGTTTAATTCCCAAATAAAGACATCCATCAATCACCTTGAGTTTTTTACCTGTCTCATATTCGATAAGGACTTTGTATAGCTTTAAATTCTCTATGCTTATTTTCAAAAGATCTCCTGACTTGGGGATATATAATGGACCAAAAGATTTTATGTTCCAATGTATATACTCAGACATGTAAGGGAAGGCTTTTAAAATGCCCGAGTCTATACTGTCCATGTAACTATTGGATAACACCAACTGATTTGGATAACACCCCAAAGTATCAGAAAAGTGATTGTTTCTATAAAATCCGTTTATGATTGAAAGACTATCCCCCGGCAATCCTATACATCTTTTTGTATAGACATAATTAATCTTGAAAGATACCTTGCTCCAGTTCTTACTATATGGGAAATTGAATACAATGATGTCATTATGACGGATTCCCCGGTAACCTTTTATCCGGAATGACTTTAACCCCTTGTCCGAAGAGAAGTCGAGGCTTTTATATATCCTCGGTCCAAAAATGAGCTTGTTCACAACAATCCTATCCCCGGGCTTTATTGTAGGAGACATTGATTGAGTATTCACTGGGAATTGGTCCGCAACAAAAACCCGTACTAAAAAATATAGCAGGATTATGCTTATTGCAGACAGTATCCCATAAAAGAGGGTGTTTATTATGCTATATCTACTTTTTGATCTCTTTTTCATTCTCTTGACAGTATTTGTCGGCTAGCTCACGTATCTCTGATTTTATCTCTCTTGTTGCCGGAGAAATAACTTTCGGGTCAAAATTAAGTACCTTGTCCGAATAAATGTAAAATTCTTCGTGTTGACCGGTGTCATAATATAGTTTTGCAAGCAGATATAGTGGATAGAGCCTGTTTGGAACGCCATAATAAGCTCTTTTGTAAGAAGCTTCAGCCTCTTTAAATAGCCCCAATGATTTGTAATTATTTCCCATTACATTGTAGAACATAGGATCACCGCTTATTTTTGTCCCCAATAGTAATATTTGATTACTCTCCTCAAATTCCTTGATTTGGTTAAGAGACCGCCCGTACTCAAATAGAAACTTCTCCTGATCCTTAAGGTGTACATATTTTTTTTTATAATCCTTTGTTGCCTCTTCGAAATACTGCATGTTATACAGTATCTGAGCTCCACTCCAATCCTTATATGCCTTGTATTTGTCGGTGTTATTGATAAATTGCCTGCCGGACACAAAAATGCCGATAACCATCAAGAGAGAGAAGATAACCATATTAATTTTTCGGTTATTGATTAATATATAACTTCGGTCGGTAGTTGAAGCTGTGATTAACACGAAGACAATAGCAATAGGAAGCACATTTAAGGGGTAAGAGGTCAACGAGAAAATCAATAGGGTTAAAAGTGGATATAGCAGTATAGATCGGCTTTTCACAAGACTAATGATTACAAATATAATGAATGCAATAAATAAAAGAGTTAAAGGGATGCCTTGCTCTGCTGTCATTTGCAAGAAGTCGTTGAAAGCAAATTGTGGGACTCCGGCAACTCTGATTTCATCAAGATTTCGCTCGGCTGAAGAGAAATATTTAGCCTGCCTATTGCCATATTCTACCCCAAAATGTCCGAATCCGACCCCGGTTATTGGATTTTCCTTGATCAGACTTATGGTATTCTTCCAAATCAAGACCCTTCCATCTGCCGAATCTTTTTTCATATAGTACATCCCTGCAAAAAGAGACAAAGTGATTGCTACTACAAGCGTAAGACCAATAAAAGTATTTAATCTAAATCTTTGGATTATCCTCTCAAGTAACATTTTTGCAATCAACTCCTTACAAGCGATAATAAGCAAGACAGCAACAATGGAAATCCATGCAGAACGGCTCATTGTTGACGGGATTATTATTATACTAAGTAAAGCACAAGTTCCGGCTACCCAGAATTGAGCGGATTTCATATAATCATTCGATTTGTAATCAATTCTGGAAAGTAATCCTACAGCAAGAGCAAATGAAGCAGCAATAAACGCCGAATATGGTCCCGGATTAAAAAATGTTCCGGTAATACTGAAATTTGAATTTAACGATTTTGAAAATCCCAGTACTTGTGATACCCCTATACCTATCTGCCCTATTCCGCAAAGCAATAATAAAATAGTAAGTATCTCAATACTTTTTTTATAGGATGAAAATATCACACGGCAGCAGACATACAAAACAGCCAATAGTTGAAAAATCTCATATCGGGTTTGATGAAAATCATCATTAATATACACAAATAGAGAAGTTAGCAAGAGAAAAAAGACTAGTAAAAAGTCCCTAAAAGAGAGCTTCAACCCCTCATTTTTCACCAAAAAACCTAAAGAGATGATAGAAACAATGAAAATTACTGCTGTAAAATAAAATCTTTTTGCAACTACCGCATTGTCAGGAATTTGTCCAAAAATCACAAACAGTGTAAATAGAAAAGCACCAAAACAAAGGATTGTAAGATATTTTTTTAAAAAAGTGTAATTATATCGCTGTAACATTTTGTGTGTCAGGAGAGAAAATTTTTACCAAATATGCAAATATATTTTTACATATTAGTATATATATATATATTTACCCTCGAAACCAATTAAAATATAAGAGATTATGAAAAGGAAATTAGTCGTTTTATGTTTAGCCGCAGTACTTGCGGTTTCCGCATTTTTATTCATCCAAAATCGTTATGACAACCAGAATGATTTGTTACTAGCCAATGTTGAGGCTTTGGCAGAAGATGAAGCATCTAATACCGAATATTGTCCTGGTGGAAAGGAACTTTGTGCATCTGTAGTTATAAAGAATGAGACTCATAATTATTATAAAAAATAACTATTATGAAAAAAAAACTAAGCATTCTCATTTTTGCTATTACTGCAGTTGTAGTTTCGATAGCGATTTATGAATTGAGTTTAAATACAACAGCCAAAGCAGAACTAATAAAAGATAATATAGAAGCTCTTGCAGAGGATGAAAATAGTACACCAGTTTATGACTGTCCTGGGGGTAGGAAGGATTGCGTTACAATTGATACAGGTGGTGGTTTCTATGTTAAGTATTATAAACAATAACTTTCTTCAAATGCAACGATTGGTATTATTATTTATGGGACTACTTACTGTAATGTCTTCATGTGTATCGTCTAATAAAAAAATTGACACGTCCATTCTCAATAGTAAATTGATAAATAAAGAATTATTTCTTGGCTTACCAATACAAATTCTTAAGGAGGATAAATACCTATTAATTAATGACTTCAGAATGGATCCTATGATTTCAATCGTTGATTCCACAGGTCATATTATAAAAAAAGTTCTAAGAAAAGGGAGAGGTGCAATGGAAGCATTGCCTCCTTTGCATCTCGTTTCCTCAAAAGACTCTCTATTTATATTCGATAGAAATAGTTGTAAATTATATTCTTTACTAAAAGATTCTTTATGGTCTTTACAATTCAGAATGAATTATATTTCACAATTTCCGTCTAGTATTAATATGATTACAAAGATTAGTAGTACAAAGTATCTGGCATCAGGTATTTTTGATGAAGCTAGATTTGCGTTTGTAAACAGCAGTGGTAAAATTATAAAGTTCTTTGGTGACTATCCTTCCTTTATGAGAGGCGAAACAAATATTCCACTACGAGGTAAAGGGATGTTTCATCAAACCTTTTTTCTGCATAATGTTGAGAAAAAGTTAATTGCGGCTGTTACGTCGCATGTGCTTGATATTTATTCATTTGATGATTCTAATCTTGAGCTAAAATTAATAAATAGGGTATTAATTTCACCATACAAATATACTTGTAGAATCGATAATGTTCTTTGCGCAACTTTTTCTGATGACACCAAGAGAGGAATGATAGATTGTTGTACAAAAGATAAGTTTATTTATATTTTATTTAGCCAAAGATCCAATAATAATGAGAAGGATTTATGTGAAATCCTTAAATATGATTGGATGGGGAATCTTATTCATAAGTACAAATTAGTTGATGGCATTGCATTAATAGTAAATGATAATAATTCTGACTTAATATATGCTATTAATAATGAATCAGAACTTGTTGTCCTCAGCCAATAAAAATAAAACAGTATTATTAGAGGCTGTTAATTATAGATATAAATAATGTTATATTTATTATAATTATTAGATTTTTGTATCGTTAAATGAAAGAGTTATTATCGTTGTTTGATCACAAGTGTCCACTAAAAATCCTAAGTTGAATTATTATAATTCTCAAATTGCTTAATTCCAGCGATTTATAAACGCTAATTTCGTAAGAATTCTCTTTTTCTTGTTTTTTAATTTTGAAATCAAAACACTCCAAATATTGCGGCATCTGTCTTATAATATGGGTTTTACGAGGTTAAAACAAATGTTTAGTGGACACTAGTGTTGTTTGATAATTAATAAAAATTATGAATACTTTTAATCGACTTTCAGTAATTCTTGTAATATTTTCTTTTTTTTCGTGTGAAAAAGAGGAATCAAATCTTCAAAAGCATTTAAAAGCTTTATTAGGAAAAGAGATAGTATTGACAGATAGCTTATTCGTATTTAATAATTCAGATACATCGTATTACGCAAATGTTGTAAATTCAAAATGTAAACTTATATTTTATGTTGATTCAACGAATTGCACTGATTGCAGAATAAAAAAAATCCAATTATGGACAACACTCTATGACGAGTCAATAAGGGATAATTGCCCGATTGTTATTATTTTTAATACAAGAGACATATATGGGATGGAAATGGCATTTGAAAGATATGATATTGATATGCCTTTTATTATTGATTGGAATGGTTCTTTTCATAGAACCAATCGAATACCACAAGAAGAGCAATTAAACACGTTTTTAGTATATAATAACAAAGTGGTGATAGCAGGAGACCCTCTCGGAAATGAGAAAATGCAAAAATTATATAAGAAGCAACTGATGAAAATTATAAAGGATGAAGGTTATTAAGGTTAAATCACTACTAGGGCTTTATTTTCTTATTTTGTCTCTATCGTGCTTCTCTTGCAAAAACAGTTCACTTTCAAATGATAATTATAGTAATGAGTTTATAATTAATTCACAATCACTACATTTTTCATTTGATACAACAGGTTTCTTTAAGTATTCAAACATACTTTTAAAGATTGACTCTCTTACAGCCTTAGGCGAAACAGACTCCTCCTTGATTTCTCAACTTAATCCAACATGGGATTCTTTGAAAAATGAGATGGATCCGAGAGTATTTGGAAGTCGGAAGTTTGTATATGATAAAGACAATATCTCGGAGGACTTTCTTAAAAAGAATATAAAAGACTCTTATAAGGCGTGGAATGAGAATCCCTATACCAAGAACTATCCTGAGGAAATTTTCTGTAGGCACATTCTTCCATACCGAATAAAGGACGGAATTCTTCCTGATGATTATTTCGGGGCTTATAACAGGGAGTTTCTGGATATTGTAAAGAGGGTCTATCCCGCCAAGATTGAGGATGCAGTAGATTCAATACTGGTCAGATATAAGGACATAAAGTATTCAATAAAAGTCTTGCCCGGATTTCCGTATTTATTTCCAAGTGCCATGATGAAAACACGGCGGGGAGAGTGTGAGGACAGAATCTGGTTCAATTATTACATGCTCCGATCTGCTGGCTTTGCTGTAGCCATTGATTTTGTGCCTGCCTGGGGTAACAGAAATACGGCCCACACATGGAACGCACTGATAATTAAGGGTGGCTCTATACCATTCGAGCCGTTTTATTCAACAGACAGGTGGGAATACAAGAATATCTACAATAATATTGCTGAAGATGGTTTTGTGGAGTGGTGGGGAAAATTCAGGCTTCCCAAGGTCTATCGGTATACTTATGAGATTCAGCTGAACGATATCCTGAAAATTAAAAATATGAAGAAAGAGGATATTCCTCCTCTATTCCGAAGTGCAAATATAAAAGATGTCTCAGAAGAGTATTTCGATACGGCTGATGTCACTGTTGATATTGAGAGGCCAAAGCCCAAAAAATCAAAATTTGTATACCTGTGTGTCTCTAAGCTGGATAAATGGGTGCCGGTGGATTATGCGAGAATTAGATGGGGTAAGGCAAAGTTCAAAAAAATGGGGAAGGACATTGTTTACTTACCGGCTTTTTACAAAAACGGGATAGTAATACCTGCGGGGGATCCTTTCTATCTTTCTCAAAATGGAACAATTGAAAAGTTCAAGGCTAATGGTAGCCGTATAAAAATGAACATTGAGAGGAGATACCCGCTCAATAAAAAGAAGGATGAAAGTAACTCTCTTCATAAGGAGTCTCGGTTCATACTTGCTAATAAACCGGATTTCTCCGATAGTGTCTTAGCTGCAACTGTTGATTTCGATCTGGAGATGATGCCTTATAAGATTGACAATAAAATTAAGGGAAAATTCAGGTATGTCAGATTCTTGTTTAACTCTCAAACTATACTTTCTGAGTTGAATGTTCTCTCTTCGTCCAAAGTGAAACCTAATATTGTTTTTCCAAATATTAACAAGGGAGAGCGGATATATAAGCTGGTAGACGGAGATCTTGGCACACCGCTTAAATGGACAATCCCGAAGGATAAAACAAAAAGGTTATACATTGATTTCGATTTCGGAAAACCGGCACTCATAACTCAATTTCAGTTTTGCGGAATAAACGATATTTTTCACATTGAATCGGGTGTGGAGTATGAGATATTCTATTGGGATGACAGATGGGTATCTCTTGGAGGAATGAAAAAGCCGAATGAGAGGAATATAGTTCTCGGTAATGTTCCCGAAGGCGCTCTTTACTATATTGATTGCCATGATAAATATACTTTTGAGAGAATATTCAAATACAAGGACGGCAAGCAAATCTTCTATTAAAAATAGGAGTAAGGAGCAATTGAAGACATAAAGCCAAAAAAGACCTTATTTTTTCGTGAAAATATAAGACACGACAATTTAATCTCGGATACCGCTCATAAGTTAGTGTAGAAATAAAGAATCAGGGCATTCAGCCGGAGGGAGTTTACGACTGAGGATGGACAGCCCTGAGACGTTATTTCTACACAGTATAAAAAGCGGCTTAAGAGGCCATTAATGAAAAACCGGCGTCCTTCGGACTTTTGGCTGAATAAAGCATAATAATTATTATCCAAATTGTTATCTTTGCCACAATATTGAAAACAGACAGAAAATGTACAGGACACACACTTGCGGGGAGTTACGCATAAATAATGTTGGTGAGCAGGTTACGCTTGCCGGTTGGGTTCAGAGAATCAGAAAAATGGGAGGGATGAGCTTTATTGACCTGCGCGACAGGTACGGTATAACTCAATTGACAATTGACGAGAGTGCCTCTAAGGATTTGAACGCAGCTGCCGAGAAGTTGGGACGTGAATTCGTGATTCAGGCAAAAGGTGTTGTGGCAGAAAGAAGCAGCAAAAACTCCAAAATCCCTACCGGGGAAATAGAGATAAAATTATCTGCAATCAATGTCCTGAATGCAGCAATGACCCCACCTTTTACAATCGAGGACGAGAGTGACGGAGGAGAGGAGTTACGTGCTAAATATCGTTATCTTGACCTTCGTCGTAATCCTCTGAAAAAAGCACTTGAGCTGAGGCACAGACTGGCACAGGAGGCAAGACAGTATCTGGATGGCCAGGGATTCATGGAGATCGAGACTCCTTACCTGATTAAATCTACACCCGAGGGAGCGCGCGATTTCGTAGTTCCATCAAGGATGAATCCGGGACAGTTCTATGCGCTTCCACAAAGCCCGCAGCAGCAGAAGCAACTTCTGATGGTTGCCGGATATGATAAATATTTCCAGATTGTGCGTTGTTTCCGCGATGAGGACCTGCGTGCGGACAGGCAGCCGGAATTCACACAGATTGACTGTGAAATGTCGTTTGTTGAGAGAGAGGACATTCTGAATATGTTCGAAGGCATGATGAAAAACATGTTTAAAAATGCTCTCGGCAGAGATTTTAAGGATCCGTTCCCAAGAATGTCATACAGCGATGCGATGAACCACTATGGTTCAGACAAGCCTGATATACGTTTCGGAATGCAGATTCAGGAGGTATCCGACCTTGTCAAAGGGAAGGAATTTTCTGTATTTGACTCGGCCGAATATATCGGAGCGATTCCTGCAGACGGATGTGCTACATATACAAGAAAGCAGCTTGATGAACTTACTGATTGGGTTAAAAGGCCGCAGATAGGGGCAAAGGGTCTTGTTTATATAAGGGTAGCAGAAGACGGTATAAAATCATCGGTTGATAAATTCTATTCTGCCGAGGATTTGAAGACAGTATGTGATAGAGTTGGTGCAAAGGTCGGCGATCTTGTGCTGATTCTCTCGGGTGACAAGAAGAAGACTCAGGAGGCACTCGGTACACTTAGGATAGAGATGGGTAACCGCCTGGGATACAGGAAAAGTGATGTGTATGCTCCGCTTTGGGTCTATGATTTCCCTCTGCTTGAGTGGGATGAGGAGACACAACGTTTCTATGCGATGCACCACCCGTTCACATCTCCAAAACCGGAGGATCTTCCGTTATTCTACAGCGATAAGAGAGAAGACGTTGCAAAAGTTGCAGCTAACGCTTATGACTTTGTACTTAACGGGACAGAGCTTGGAGGCGGATCTATAAGAATCCACGATTCAGGAATACAGAAGAGAATGTTCGAGGTTCTCGGATATTCTGCAGAGGAGGTTGAGTACAAGTTCGGCTTTATGATAAGTGCATTTAAATACGGTGCCCCCCCTCACGGAGGAATAGCTTTCGGATTTGACAGGCTGTGCGCTCTGTTCGGAGGTCAGGAGACAATCCGCGATTTCATTGCATTCCCTAAAAATAATGCCGGTCGCGATATGATGCTTGATGCTCCGTCGATGATTGACCAGGTACAGATGGATGAGCTGTTTTTGAAGAGTACAGCTACAGTTAAGTAAATACAACAAATTATAATTGATGGGCCTTTTGATTTTTTATCTTCTGTTAGCCCTCTCTGTCTCTTTTCTTTGTTCTATAATGGAGACAGTATTGCTTACGACCCCGGTCTCCTTTCTTAACATGAAGGAGAATCAGGGTGTGAATGCTGCTTCAATATTAAGGAAACAAAAACAGAATATTGACAAACCTATAGCAGCGATTCTCTCCCTAAACACAGTTGCACATACTGTTGGTGCATCCGGGGTGGGAGCCCAGGCAACCGCACTTTATGGAGACGCATATTTTGGCATTGTTTCGGCGGTTTTAACTCTTCTGATACTGGTATTGTCCGAGATACTTCCGAAGACTGTGGGCGCACATTATTGGAAGAGTCTGATTGTTCCTGCCGGATATATCATAAGAGGTATGATCTATGTTGCATACCCTCTGGTGGTGATTTCTGAATTCATGACCAAGGTAATTTCCAGTAAATCCAAGGATGAGGCAACTGTCAGCCGTGAGGAGGTGGCAGCAATGGTTGGTATAGGTGTGGAGGAGGGAACATTTGAAGATACAGAGCAAAAAATCATACAAAACCTTATAAAACTCAGGACAATAAGAGCAAGCGACGTGATGACTCCGAGAGTTGTTGTTGCCACAGCCTCAGAAGAGATTACAATAGGGGAGTTTTATAAAAACAGGACATATCTGCACTACTCGAGGATACCTGTCTATACCTCCGGGAACAAGGAGGATATCTGCGGTTTTGTATACCGCCAGGAGGTATTGGAACACCTTGCGAATGACAATTTCGATGTGGTGCTGAAGGATATTAAAAAGCCTATAATGATTGCACCGACCAGTCAACCATTGACTATACTGTGGGAGAGGCTCACATCCCAAAAGGCTCACATAGCCATGATAATTGATGAATATGGCGGTTTCGAGGGTATAGTGACGCTCGAAGATATCATTGAAACAATAATGGGAATAGAGATTATGGATGACCGGGATATCGTTGCCGATTTACAGCAATTTGCCCGCGAGCGTTGGGAGGAGCGACAGAAAAAACACAAATATCTGAATTAGGCAGCTTAGGCTGTCTGATGCCAGACAGCCTAAGCGTGCATATCAATTATCTTACGAGCAAGTTTCCTGAAAGCAATACTATCTGCCCGGTCTGTCAGTGCAACCGGCGACCCGTTATCGCCACTCTCTCGTATACTTTGTACTATAGGAATCTGTGCTAGAACCGGTATGTCAAATTTTTCAGACATTGCATTGCAGCCATCCTTTCCGAAAATGTAGTATTTATTCTCTGGAAGCTCTTCCGGGGTAAACCAGGCCATGTTCTCGACAAAACCTAGGACAGGTTTGTTGATATCCTTATTGCGGAACATATTTACACCCTTTTCAACATCCGCCAGGGCTACTGCCTGAGGAGTGCTCACTACAATGGCTCCCGAAAGCGGGATGTCATGAACGATGGATATGTGTATGTCACCGGTTCCCGGAGGAAGGTCTATCAGAAGAAAATCAAGCTCACCCCACTTTACCTGAAGAACCATCTGTTTAAGAGCATTACTTGCCATCGGACCTCTCCAGATAAGCGGTTGTCCGGCTTCGGCAAAATACCCGATTGACATCCATTTAACGCCATATTTCTCAATAGGTACAATCATCTCCTTACCTCCGGCGTCATCAATTACAGGCTGAGCACCCTCTGTGGCGGTCATCTTTGGAACAGAAGGTCCGTAGACATCTGCATCAGCAAGACCTACTCTAAAACCCTCCCTGGCAAGGGCAATGGCGAGATTGACAGCTACGGTTGATTTACCCACGCCGCCCTTTCCGGAAGCAACTGCTATTATATGTCCGACATTGGCAAGAGCCTCCTGCCCGAGTTCAAGGTGGACTTTCTTGGCTATTTTCCTTTCCCGGACGAGTTCAAGGATACTCACCTTAAGGTTTTCTGAAGGAAACGCCCTTTTTATTGCCTCTTCGCAGCTCTGTTTAATAGAGCCTGAAAGTGCGTCGGGTGACGGGAAAACCAGTTTAAACCTGATTTTTCCCTCCTCGATCTTTATATCTTCTACCATTCCGAGTGTTATAATATCGGCCTCCTTTACAGGGTGCACCACACTACGGAGTACATCTTCAATTTGCTTTTGGGTCATATTTTTTATTCTAAAAACGCACAAGTCGCTGCAATGTTTATACCATAAAAACCTTTGCGGTTATTTTATAATAGTCATTTCATTGAGCAGGTGGCCTGCGCCGCCGAACTTATCCATAATAAACAATACATAACGGATATCTACATTTATGCACCTCTGGAGGTTCGGCTCGAATATAATATCTCCGCTCATTGCTTCCCAGTTTCCGTCAAATGCAAGGCCAATAAGTTCACCTTTGGCATTGAGAACCGGGCTTCCAGAGTTGCCGCCGGTAATATCATTGTTAGTAATAAAAGCTAACGGTAGTCTTCCGTCTTTCAATGCATATTGCCCGAAATCATTGTTGTTATACATCTCTTTCAACTTCGTCGGAACGACAAACTCCCAATTGTTTGGGTCCTCTTTTTCCATAACACCTTTAAGCGTGGTGAAGTGCTCGTACAAAACCCCGTCTTTAGGTGAATAGTTGAGAACGTTTCCATATGTCAGCCTCATGGTTGAGTTTGCATCCGGATACATAGCCTGACCGCTCTTCATTTCTAACTGACCTGCAATGTAACTTTTTGTACCCTTTGAATAAGTGGCATTTGCCTGATTGTAAGCAATACTGAAAGGCTGGATAAGAGACAATATGCTGTTTCCGATGACTATGGCAGGATCATTTACAATGGCATCCTTGCCTGCTTCAAGAGCTTTTTCTATTTTAGCCATAGAGGTGAATGCAGTATTGTCGTACAGGTAGTCAACATATGCATCAATATTGCCGCTGAAATCTTTGTCAATGAGAGAGTAGATGTCCGGGAGTGCACTTGCATCAACCTTTTCACGATAGACCTTTAGGAAAGCCTTTGCAACCTTTCTGTCTGTATCAGGAGAGTAATTCTTGAAGAAATTGCTGACTTTCTCTTTCAGACCCTCTGCCATTTTCCTTGCATTTTCCTCATTGCCTGAAGCAAATGTCTGTGCAACTGCAGAGTAGTGGCTTCCTATGCTTGCAAGCTCGATATTGGCAATAGTCTCGGTAAGATATTTATAATTATACAACGCTTTCTCTCTGTTTGCTACTGCTTTGTTGATGTCATCAAGAGCAGAACCGTATTTTTCCATTCTAGACTTATCGGCATTCACCCACTTTAAAAATTCTTGTTCTTCAAATGCACGTCTTTCAGCTACTTTATTTTTTTTAAATGTTTCATTCATGCCAATCGCTTTCTTCCAAAAATTGGAAGAAGAGGCATATTTGCTTGAATATTGGATTCTTACCTTCTGATCTGCCAGCATATCCTTCATAAGGATGTCCTGACGGATTCCTCTGGCATAGATAGTTATTGCATTAGAGACATCCTGTGTCTGTTTAACCTCGGCAGAGGTCATAAAACGGTTTGTCCTTCCCGGGTAACCGATTATCATGGCAAAATCATTTTGATTTACACCTTTAAGGGAGATTTTAAGATGTCCCGGAGCCTGGTAAGGTCTGTTTTCAGGAGAGTATGGTGCAGGATTATTGTCTTTGTCTGCATAGATGCGGAACATAGAGAAATCTCCTGTATGTCTTGGCCACATCCAGTTGTCAGTATCAGCACCGAATTTGCCGATAGATGAAGGGGGTGCACCAACGAATCTTATATCTGAGAAAGTTTTTGTAACTATAAGATAATAAGCGTTATCGGCATACATGGAAACTATCTCTGCTTTCAGAAACTTGTTGTTCCCGATAATCTTGCCTGCGAGTTCGTTTGTGATTGTAGTAAAAGCGTGCCTGCGTTCCTTAGGGTTCTTTGCATCCTTAAGAGCATTTTCAACCTGAGAGGTCACATCTGAGAAACTCTCAAGAAAGGTCACAGTAAGACCCTCAGCCGGGAGCTCCTCATTTCTGTTCATTGCCCAGTAACCATCAGCAAGATAATCATGATCAACACTGCTCAGCTTCTGTATTGCACCGTAACCGCAGTGGTGGTTTGTCACCACGAGTCCTTCGGGAGATATGACCTCGGCGGTACAACCGTTTCCGAAGTGTACGATAGCGTCTTTCAGACTCGAACCGTTAACGTTATAAATCTCTTTGGCAGAAAGCTTGCAACCAAGCTCTTTCATCTTTTTCTGGTTCAATTTTTCCAAAAGTGGCAATAACCACATTCCTTCGTCTGCTTTTACCGGGCTTATAGATATGATAATTGCCGCAAAAATTAGAAATGCTATTTTTTTCATCTGTTTTTTATTAATAATTTTAACAAAAATAGAGAAAAATGGCAGAAAAGTTTAAAATTCTGGTTGTAGCAGACAAGTTTAAAGGGAGCCTGAGCTCAGAAGATGCCTGTAATGCTATAAAGAGAGGGCTTGAAAATGGCTGCAGGAACTATATGCCGGGAAGAGAAATTCTGATACATACACTGCCGATGGCTGACGGAGGTGACGGTACTCTTGATGTTGTTGAAAAGGCCATCGGGGGAGAAAGGATCTATGCTACGGTCAGTGATCCTCTTTTCCGTGAAATTGAAGTTCCGTTTATTTTGAGAAACAAAATGGCTTTTGTCGAGATGGCTCTTTGCTCGGGGTTGCAACTCCTTAAAAAGGAAGAATACAACCCATCCATTACCTCCACCTATGGTTTAGGGGAGACTATTATTGAGGCACTCAGACAAGGTGCAGAGGAGGTTGTGGTAGGAATTGGAGGAAGCGCAACCAATGATGGCGGGATGGGTATGCTTAAAGCATTCGGATATGAGTTTTTTGACAGAAGAGGAAATGAGGCACTCTCTCTTGACAACGTTTGTGAGATTTCTTCAAAAAATGTAATCCCGCAACTTGAAAATGTGAAATTTACTGTAGCAAGTGATGTAAATAATCCTTTGCTGGGTGAGAGGGGAGCTTCTGTTGTATACTCTCCGCAAAAAGGGGCTGACAGCGAGATGGTTGAGTTGCTGGAAAGAGGTATGAGAAACTATTCTGAGCTCTGTAAAGAGTTTGCCGGAAAAGATCTTGCCGACTATCCCGGCTCAGGTGCGGCGGGAGGCACAGGTTATGCCTTTAAATGTTTTCTTAATGCCGAAATTGCCCCCGGTTGGCAGATTTTGTCAAAACTCACATATATGGACAAGCTGATAGCTGCAGCAGACCTTGTAGTTACAGGAGAAGGACTTCTGGATATCCAAAGCGTTTCGGGAAAACTTATAAACGGGGTGTGTAAGATATCTTCAGATTATAACAGGAGTGTATGGGTGTTTTGCGGAGCCTCTCTGTTGAGCGGGGAGGATGCTAAAGAAGCAGGCATTTCCAAAGTGTTTGAGATATCAACTATAGCAAAGGATAGAGAAGACTCAATCATAAATGCAGCGGATTATCTTGAAAAAACAGCCGTTCAGTCAGCTGCTTACTTGCCGGACTTGAATGTTGTCCGGTGATACTCGCACAAACCGTATCTTAGAACAGCTCCCCGGTGCGATTCAGTAGGGTATGCAAAATTTTTCTCCCAACCATATTGGGGATACTCTTTTGCTATCTTAAGCATGTATTCGTCACGATGAGTTTTTGCAAGGACAGATGCTGCGGCTATTGATGCATATTTACCGTCTCCCTTGATTATGCACTGATGAGGTATATCAAAATAACTGTAAAACCGGTTTCCGTCTACTAAAATAAATTCCGGTCTTGCGGAGAGTGAATCAAGTGCTTTATGCATTGCCAGTATTGAAGCACGGAGTATATTTGTCCTGTCAATCTCTTTGTTGTCAACAGATGCAACAGCCCATGCAATTGCCTCCTTTTCAATGATAGGTCTCAGCTTTTCTCTGTGAAGACGGGTCATTTTCTTTGAATCATTCAGCAACGGATGTCTGAAATCTTTCGGCAGAATGACTGCTGCAGCATAAACAGGTCCTGCAAGACAACCTCTCCCGGCTTCGTCACATCCGGCTTCAATCAGATTTTCATTCAGAAATGGTGAAAGCAATGCAGCCTCTTTCATTGTTGCGTAATTTTTACGCAAGATAGCAAAAAGAGAACTATTCCCTGTATTTGTTGAGATTCTCCTTGAGAATCCCTATAATGCTCTCTTTTGATTCCAATGCCATTTTCAGGCGTTTTATCTCATCCTCCTGTTCGATACTTCTTATTTTATAATCAGATTCCATACGTTCAATCTGCTCTTTATAGATTTTTTCCTGTATAACAAGCCTCTCTTCAATGGCAGATTCAGGTTTAACTCCTATTAAAAGTTCTGAGACCGAGATCTTCAGAACTCCAGCTATCTGATCAAGTCTCTTGCTGATGAGGAGAGTCTTTCCGGATTCCAATTGTCTGTAGGAGTTCTGAGACATTTTAAGAGAATGTGCAACCTCCTCTTGGGTATATCCAAGAGACTCCCTTAATTCACGTATTCTCTTTTTAATGTCTTTGTTATCCATATAAACAAATATAAAACAATGTTCCTCTTGGCTGGAAACAACTAAAAGATGTTATGATAACATGAAAATGATGTAATAATGCTAAAATGATTGTAGAAATAGATAAATAAACTTAAGAATTAGATAAATCAAATATAATGCATGTGTATAAGTTGGATAATGTTGTACTTTCGAGAAAAAACATATTATGAGAATAAAACATGCACAAGATTGTCTCAGTATGATTGAGTGGATCTTGGAGGAAAAAAAAGCATATCTGGAAAAAGATATGACAACTGAACTCATCGCACTCCGTTTGGGTATCGAAAAGAGAAAGCTGGAGCGCACAGTATTGGACATGATCGGGTTATCACTTGATAATGTGATTAATATGTACAGGGTGGTGTATGCAAGAGCTCTCTTGAAAAGTGGTACACCATACGAAGATCTGTGGCATCTTTCGGGATTTAACTCACATGAACGTATGGAGTCGGCCTTTGAGTGTATTGTCGTGTGAAAACTTTTTTGTAATTTTGATATTCTTAACCCGATGTAGTTATAAATTATATATAATCAGCATGTTAATATGAAAAGTTATTCCACCCAAAGCATTCGGAATGTGGTTTTACTTGGCAGTACAAAATCCGGTAAAACCACACTCGCAGAAACTATGATGTTCGAAGGTAAAGTCATTGACCGCAGGGGTTCCATTGAAGCGAAAACTACAGTCAGCGACAGCTCCGAGATTGAACAAATTTATCAACGCTCCATATATCCGACTCTATTGTATACAGAGTTTATGGATCATAAACTCAATATTATCGACACTCCGGGGTCAGATGATTTTATTGGCGGAGTGATATCTGCCTTCAAGGTTGCTGATACAGGAGTAATGATAGTAAATGCGCAGCAGGGAGTGGAAGTAGGTACCGAAATTCTTGCCAGATATGCTGTTAAACATAAGAAACCACTTATTGTTGGAGTAAACCAACTTGATCACGAGAAGGCAAACTGGGAAAACGCCATAGATAGTCTTAAACAGACTTTCGGCAATAAGATAATTACAGTTCAATTTCCTGTTGAGACCGGCCCTGGATTCAACTCATTCATAGATGTACTGAAGATGAAAAAGTACTTTTTCAAGGATGATAACGGCACAAGAGAGGAGATGGAAATTCCTGCCGATATGCAGGATAGGGCTGAGGAACTTCATCAGGCACTTGCGGAGATGGCTGCAGAGAACGATGAAAATCTTATGGAGATATTTTTTGACAAGGGAATACTTACAGAAGAAGAGATACGCAGCGGTCTCAGAATAGGACTTGAGAAAGGAGAGATTATGCCTGTTTTCTGCTTATCTGCAAAGAAAGATATAGGAGTGAAGAGGCTAATGGAGTTTATTATAAATGCTGCGCCTGCTCCTGACAAGACTATTCAAAAACTGAAAGACGGTACAATCATACCATGCGATGTTGCGGGGCAAGCCTCTGTATTTGTTTATAAGACTGCTGTTGAACAGCACCTCGGAGAGGTATCATTCTTCAGGGTTATGTCTGGTAAGCTTACAGAAGGAATGGATGTTACAAATCCTGAAAACGGGGCAAAAGAACGCATTTCTGCTATTTATGCAGTTGCCGGAAAGAAAAAAGAGAAAGTTCCGGAGATGTTGGC
The DNA here is from genome assembly GCA_034928745.1 of Rikenellaceae bacterium. Taxonomy (GTDB): domain Bacteria; phylum Bacteroidota; class Bacteroidia; order Bacteroidales; family UBA932; genus Bact-08. Next base: position 65,898 of record JAYFOS010000007.1, on the reverse strand, counting down.
CGGGGATATCGGATGTACCGTAAAGCTGAAATCTGTAAAGACCAATCAGACTCTGAACGGAGGGAACAAAGAGTGGGCATTTGAGGAGATTGTATTTCCACCTTCAAAGTTCCGGACTGCGATTAAGGCAAAAGTTGAAAAAGATGAGGAAAAACTCGGTGAAATCCTTAACAGGGCACATGCGGAGGATCCTACAATAGTCATAGAGTATTCAAAAGAGCTTAAGCAAACAATTCTCAGCGGTCAGGGGGAACATCATATAAATATTCTTAAATGGCACTTGACAAATACTCACAAGATAGAGGTGGATCTTTTTGCTCCTAAGATTCCTTACCGTGAGACAATCACAAAAGTCGCAGCTGCGGATTACAGACATAAGAAGCAATCCGGCGGAGCAGGACAGTTTGGAGAGGTTCACCTGCTCATTGAACCCGTTGTTGAAGGCACTCCAGCCGGAAATAAGTTCAAGGTTGAAGGCAAAGAGCTAGTGCTTAATGTAAAGGGAAAAGAGGAATACCCAATGGAGTGGGGCGGAAAGCTCGAATACTACAACTGTATTGTCGGAGGTGCCATAGATGCACGTTTTATGCCGGCCATTCTCAAGGGAGTTATGGAAAAAATGGAAGAGGGTCCACTGACAGGTTCATATGCCCGAGATATAAGAGTGTTTGTTTATGACGGTAAAATGCACCCTGTTGATTCAAACGAGATCTCTTTCAAACTTGCCGGGCGTAATGCTTTCAAGGAGGCATTCAAAAAAGCCGGTCCGAAAATCATGGAGCCTATTTACAACATTGAGGTTCTTGTTCCAAGCGACTGTATGGGTGATGTTATGAGTGACCTTCAGAACCGCAGGGCAATGATAGAAGGCATGAGTAGTGATAAGGGCTTTGAGACTCTTAAGGCAAGAGTACCTCTTGCTGAGCTTCACAAGTATTCTACAACCCTAAGCTCCCTTACTTCAGGAAGAGCAACCTTTACCATGGTATTTGCCGATTACCAGCAAGTGCCTACCGAGGTACAGGACAAGCTGCTTAAGGAGTACGAGGCTAACGAGAAGGATGAGTAATAAACGGATGATCCGTGCAGAAAATATTAAAAAGTCATTCGGCAACCTTCAGGTATTAAAGGGCATAACTCTTGAGACCAAAGAGGCCGAAGTTTTAAGTATAGTTGGAGCAAGTGGGGCCGGAAAGTCCACCTTGCTCCAAATACTTGGAAGCCTCTCCATACCTGATTCCGGGAAGGTCTATATTGACGGTACAGATGTGTTTTCTCTCAGTTCCAATGCCATTTCTGATTTCAGAAATAAGAGAATTGGTTTTGTATTTCAATTTCACCACTTGCTTCCTGAGTTTACATCACTTGAAAATGTCATAATACCGGCAATAATTGCAAAAGAGAGTATGCGTTCTGCAAAAGAGAGAGCTAAAGATTTGCTCTCTTCCTTAGGCCTTGGTGAACGGCTGTCCCATAAACCGGGAGAGTTGAGCGGCGGAGAGCAACAGAGGGTGGCAATTGCGAGAGCTCTTATAAACCGCCCGTCTGTGATTTTTGCCGATGAGCCCTCAGGGAATCTTGACACTGTTACAAAAAAGGAGATACATAGTTTGTTTTTTGATTTGAGAGATAGATATAATCAAACCATTATTATTGTCACACACGACCGAGAGCTTGCTGCAATGAGTGACAGAATTCTCGAAATGCGTGACGGAGAGTTTATCTGATGGCCCCCCGGTTTAAATTCAAGAAATTTTCTGTCAGGCAGGAGATTTCAGCAATGAAGGTCAATACTGATGCCGTTTTATTGGGAGCATGGGCAAGAATTCCGGAAGATAAAACATCGGTTACCCTTCTTGACGTAGGCTCAGGGACAGGAGTCATAGCTCTTATGATGGCTCAGAGACTCAAAGATGCCGGATATGAATTCAACATAACTGGGATTGACCCCGATCATGCTTCATATTCGGAGGCTGCTTTTAATTTCGATAAATCTCCATGGCGAGAGAATTTACACGCAAAAGAGATTACCTTACAAAAAATGATGACACTGAAATCAAAAGAGAGCTTTGATTTGATCGTCTCCAATCCACCTTTTTTTACTGCTTCACTTAAAGCCCCGGCCATTCGCAGAACCATTTCGAGACATAACGACACACTTCCCTTCAGAGATATAATAATCGCATCAAGGCACCTGCTTAAATCCGGAGGTGTACTTTCGCTGATATTGCCGTCCGGAGAGGCTGAGACCTTCAAGAGGGAGATAAGAGGTATGGCAACAGTAACGGAACCATCGTTATTTCTGACAAGGCTTTGCTCTGTTAGAACAATGACTCATAAGCCCGTTAAAAGGGTGCTGATGGAATTTGCAAAATTGCCTGATGATGTCAACGTGACAGACATGGGCGGATGCAAAGAGGAGACACTTGTTATATACGAACCTGACGGCGTTACAAAAAGTACGGCATACAGGGATCTTACATCTGATTTCTATTTGGATACCCTCTTTTCTCCCCCTTTGCGCAATTCATAAATGAGTTTTATTCTAAAGTCCTCTTCTGCTTTATAAAATGCAGCCACCTTTTCGACAGAGAGCACTTTCTGGAATTCTTCAAAATATTTTCTGTTTATAATGCCTTCGATAGAGAGACTTGTTATATAGGCATCCATAATTTTTTTTAAACTCTCCTCATAATTAGGTCTTTTCTCATTCAGGATAACCCTCAATGCCCTCATATTGCGTTGAACTCTCTTGTGGGCATTCTCCTTCTCTTCCCAATATTGATTATATACCGGCCAGAAAGCGGCTGCCTCTTGCGGTGTTAGGTTCATCTCTGTGGTGAAGAAGGCAATCCTTGCACTCAGAAGCTGTTCATGCCTTGCTGTTGCGCCTTTTTGTTGTGGGCAATCAGGCATCTGAGCCTGAACTGCCGTGTTGAGGCACAATATTAATGTAAATACGAGCAATCTTTTCATAATGCATTTATTATTCCAGAGATGCGAGGTAAACTAATGATGCATCTGCATTAAGATATTCTACTATCTGATCCGGATCGATTCCTTTTGTTTGCGACAAAGAGTCGGTATTCTCATCGAATTCCCCTGTTTCGGTGTTTATCGTCTGACTGAATTCAGAGATCTGATTATCGGGAATCGGCTCTGTTTTTTTTGTGTCCGGGGTTAAAAGTGTCACAGCACCGTAACCCATAAGGAGAATAATGCCAAAAGTTGAGGCAAGCGCAAGTTGTGGTTTCAAAACTGACCACCATCTTGGTTTTGGTGCTGTTTGAGAAATCCTCTCGCTGATATTTGCTTCGAGTTTCTCGAAGTATCTATCTGGAACAGAGAATGGATTCTCTTTCAATTTTGGTTGGTCTATATTAATTTTTTCTTTCATACCTCTTTGACTATGGAAATTTAAAAAGGATTAAATAAGTTCCTGAATTGACTCTTCAATTTTTTTCGCAGCATGGTGATATGATGCCTTAAGAGCACCTACTGATGTCCCCAGAATTTCTGAAATCTCTTCGTATTTAAGTTCGTCGAAATACCTCATATTAAACACTATCCTCTGTTTTTCCGGCAGCTTCAGAATGGCTTTTTGCAAGGCTTTTTGAGTTTTGTCCCCGTTAAAGTAAACGTCCGATTCAAGTATGTTTTCCAACTGTCTGGAGTAATCAGTCAGGGAGAGGAAAGATCTGAGCTGTTTCTTTTTTAGGAATGTTAGTGCCTCATTTGTGGCTATCCTGTATAACCAAGTAAAAAGCCTGGCCTCCTCTCTGAATTCGGGAAGTGCATTCCAAGCTTTTATCAGGGTATTCTGAAGAAGGTCATTTGCATCGTCATGCGAGATTACCATCTTCTTTATATGCCAGTACAGCCTCTCGCTGTATTTCCTGACGATAAGGTTGAAAGCGTAATTTTCTTTTCCCTCTTCTCTGAAGAGTATCAGAATATCCTTATCGTCCATAATCTCTATTTCCTTCCTTTGACTTTCCTGACAGCTTCAACAATACTTGCTGCGTCAAGACCGTATTTATGCATAAGTTCACTAGGCGAACCACTCTGGCCGAACAAATCGTCCACTGCGACCAACTCTACAGGAAGCGGGTTCTCTTTTGCAAGAACGCCGCAAATAAGCTCTCCGAGCCCGCCGGCAATTAAGTGTTCTTCTGCAACAACAACAGCCTTTGTTTTTGAAGCTGACTCTATGACTGCTTTTTTGTCCAAAGGTTTAATAGTGTGAATGTTTATTACCTCTGCAGATATACCGGCTTTTTCAAGTTCCTGAGCTGCAATGATTGCTTCCCAAACAAGATGCCCTGTGGCAAATATTGAAACATCAGAACCCTCTATGAGTTTTAACGCTTTACCGATTTCAAACTTCTGGTCTGCAGGAGTGAAATTGGGAACAGAAGGCCGGCCAAAACGCAGGTAGACAGGTCCCACATGGTCAGCTATGGCTATTGTGGCAGCCTTTGTCTGGTTATAGTCGCAAGGGTTGATTACAGTCAGGTTAGGCAACATACGCATAAGCCCGAGATCCTCCATGATCTGGTGTGTGGCACCATCCTCGCCGAGTGTTATCCCTGCATGCGAGGCGCAAATCTTTACATTTGTATTTGAGTAGGCAACAGCCTGCCTTACCTGGTCATAGACCCTTCCGGTAACGAAATTGGCAAACGAGCCGGCATAAGGAATCTTGCCGCTTAAAGCAAGGCCGGATGCCACTCCTATCATATTCGCCTCTGCTATGCCTGTCTGGAAAAATCTCTCCGGAAACTCAGCTGCAAAAGCATCCATCTTAAGTGACCCTGTAAGATCTGCGCAAAGTGCAACAACATCACTGTTCTTTTTCCCGACTTCGTGGAGTCCTGCTCCAAAGCCGGATCTTGTATCTTTATTTCCTGTATTTGTAAAAATCTCTTTCATTATGGAATTATTTGCAGGTTTAAAAATCTCCCAGTGTCTCTTTAAGCTGGCTCAGAGCCTTCTCTGTCTGTTCGGCGTTTGGAGCTTTGCCGTGCCAGTGGTGGGTTCCCTCCATAAAGTCCACCCCTTTGCCCATTACGGTCTTTACAAGCAAAATCTTCGGCTTACCGTTTCCTACAAGCGATTTCGCCCATGCGAATCCCTTCTCTATTTCTTCCATATTATGTCCGTCAACAACCAGACAGTCCCAGCCGAAAGCCTCCCATTTTGCCTTGAGATTGCCGAGGCTCATTACAGAATCCACAGGTCCGTCAATCTGTTGACCGTTCCAGTCTGTCATTGCTATCAACCTGTCAACCTTTTGTTGTGCACCAAAGAGAGCTGCCTCCCAAATCTGTCCCTCCTCACACTCTCCGTCTCCGGTAAGTACATATACGAAATTCTTCTCTTTGCGGATTCTCTTTGCAAGAGCAGCGCCTATTGCAACAGAAAGTCCCTGGCCTAAAGAGCCGGATGCAACATGAACACCAGGAAGCCCCTTTTCAACAGAGGGGTGACCCTGAAGCCTTGAGCCAAGTTTTCTGATTTCTGCAAGCTCCTTTACCGGAATGTATCCTGTACGGGCAAGCTGGCTATAGAGCGCAGGGGCAAGATGACCTGCAGAAAGGAAGAACATGTCGGAGCCAACGCCGTCACGACGCCAGTTCTTTGGATCATGTTTCATCTCTTTATGGAACAATACTGTCATGAGATCGGTGGAACCGAGAGAACCTCCCGGGTGTCCGGAACCGGCCATTGAGACCATACGGATTATGTCTCTTCTAACTTGTGAGGCTATCTCATTTAAATTTGTGATAGTTAACATTATTATTGATAATATTGATTTCTGAATTTTACAAAGATAACACCTATAAAACGAATTTGTTAATTATTTTTATCTTTGCAGCCAACGAATACCCTTGAAACATTTTATGAGGCACATTAGAAACTTTTGTATAATAGCACATATTGACCACGGAAAAAGCACACTGGCTGACCGTCTTCTTGAGCAGACAAATACACTCAATGCGAGAGAAATGGAGGCACAAGTGCTCGATTCCATGGATCTTGAAAAAGAGAAGGGTATTACTATAAAGAGCCATGCAATACAGATGGATTATATCCATGATGGTGATAAATATACCCTTAACCTGATTGACACTCCGGGCCATGTGGATTTCTCATATGAGGTGTCGAGGGCAATTGCCTCGTGCGAAGGAGCATTGTTGGTTGTAGACGCAACTCAAGGAATTCAGGCTCAGACTATTTCTAATCTCTACCTTGCCCTTAATCATGATTTGGAGATTATACCTGTTCTCAACAAGATAGATATGGATGCGGCGATGATTGAGACAGTGAAGGATCAGATAATTGATCTTATAGGCTGTAAAGAAGAAGATATACTTCTTGCAAGCGGTAAGACAGGAGCGGGAGTACCGGAGATTCTTGAAGCCATTGTCAAACGGGTGCCGCCGCCAAAAGGAGACGAGGAGGCCCCTTTACAAGCACTTATATTTGACTCGGTTTTCAATTCATTCAGGGGAATTATTGCCTATTTCAAGGTGCAGAACGGAATAATCAGAAAAGGCGATAAAGTTAAATTTTTCAATACCGGCAAGGAGTATGAGGCAGATGAGGTCGGTATTTTGAGGTTGAAGATGATACCTACCGGAGAGGTTAGGACAGGTGATGTCGGATATATAATATCAGGTATAAAAACAGCCAGCGAGGTAAAGGTCGGCGACACAATAACACACAGAGAAAGACCTAGTTCCACTTCCATTGCCGGATTCGAGGAAGTAAAACCGATGGTCTTTGCCGGCTTGTATCCTGTGGAGGCTGACGAATATGAAGATTTAAGAGCTTCTTTAGAGAAGCTTCAGTTAAATGATGCATCTCTGGTATTTGATCCGGAATCATCTTTGGCTCTCGGGTTTGGATTCAGAGGCGGATTTCTTGGACTCCTCCACATGGAAATCATACAGGAGAGACTTTACAGGGAGTTCGACATGGATGTCATCACGACAGTCCCGAACGTCTCCTATAAGGTATACACAACTCAAGGAGAGGTCATGGACGTGCATAATCCGTCAGGATTGCCCGCCCCGACATTAATAGACTATATTGAAGAACCATATATCAGAGCTCAGGTAATATCAAAATCGGAGTACTTTGGCGTGATAATGAAGCTCTGTCTTGACAAGAGAGGTGTACTTATCAGCCAGCATTTCCTTACAAGCGAGAGGGTCGAGCTCAATTTTGAGATGCCTTTGGCTGAGATTGTCTTTGATTTCTATGATAAGCTAAAATCCGTATCAAAGGGCTATGCTTCATTCGATTATCATGTTATCGGATATAAGCAGGCAGAACTTGTTAAGCTTGATATATTGCTTAACTCTGAACCGGTCGATGCTCTTTCAAGTCTTATACACAAAGATCACGCATATGATTTTGGCCGTAAAATGTGTGAGAAACTTAAGGAGCTGATTCCAAGACAACAATTCGACATTGCAATACAGGCAGCCATAGGAGCAAAAATCATAGCAAGAGAGACTGTCAAAGCCGTCAGAAAGGATGTTACCGCTAAATGTTATGGAGGCGATATTTCCAGAAAGAGGAAACTATTGGAGAAGCAGAAAAAGGGTAAAAAAAGGATGCGCCAGGTAGGAAACGTAGAGGTGCCTCAAAGTGCCTTTATGGCTGTCTTGAAGCTTGATTAGCAATACCGGAGACTCTTATCATTCTCTCAACGTTAATTGGCTTTCCGTCAATTGTCACTCCTTGTGCGGATATTAACAGATCGCTTATTCTGTCGTTTGTATAGAATACAATTTTGGCCTCACCATCTTGATTAGTCTGAACAAATGGCGCCCAGTATATTGTGTTTCTGAAATCTTTATTTGTTGTGTTGAATTTTTCAGGAGTTTCATATTTCGGAGAGTAAAACAAAAGCTCTTTTTGATAGCCCAAAGGGGTTATATTTACCACATTAGAAGCCTTGTAGTTTTTTGCCCCTTCACCTTTACGGGTTGTAATTAGTATAACTCCGTCAGTTGTATTAAATGCTGAACCTTCCAATCCTTTCAGAAAGGCCACATTTTCAATATCCATAACCAGATATCCGTAGTCATCCAACTGTTTTGTGCTACTCCACAGAAGTCCGTCAACATATAATAATGGTCGTTGTGGTCCGTTGAAGTTGGTTGCCCTTCCGGATGCAATTACTCCATTCTCTTTGTACAGGTTGGGAAAGGTGCTGCAAATATATGAGGTAAGAGGCATCTCATCAAAGTTGGACAACTCCTCTCTCTCCCTTATCTGGTGCCTTGTGAATGTGTGCATAAACGGAGAGGGATTGTATTTTGGCTTATATCTTTCCTTTGCCTGAGCCTCAACCACTAGTCCTTCAATTTGAATTTCCATATCAGCAGGCGAAATCAATCCTTTGGAAATAAGAGAAACTCTAACTTCTTCTTCTTTTCCAAATAAAGGATTTACCTCCCTTTTGATCTCCGGAAAAACCTCGCCATCAATATGTATTCCGTATAATTGTCCGCCATGCTTCCCTGAAACACCGAAAAGGAATTTAGTCCCTTCAGGGAAATCAAGGTTTTCTATCAGAAAATTGTTTTGTTTGTCCAGTTGGTATGCCTGAAAAAGATTGATGCTTGGTGCGTATAACATAAGGTTGCTTTTCTTACTCTTTTTATTCAGCAATCCGGATGTCGAGCCTGAAATAGTCTGCCCATATTCTCTTGTAAGGCAATTGGTGCTATATGTATGGAATCGCCACCCCTGAGTCATCATAAGTATATCAAGATCTCTGTCTCTGTTTTTGTCTCTATCTTTAAAATAGTATTCCGGATCTTCCACATATCCTTTCAGTTCACTAATTAGATTGAAATATTCTACAATGGTAATCTTGTCAAATTTTTCTGTTTCCAGCGATTTATCTATCACAGAGACAGAAAATTCTCCCATCAAAGGTTTCCCTGTTGAATCCTTCAGATTATATGTCAGCTCAACACGATCCCTTGTCTGATATTTACTTTTATTGCAATTAATTGTCAAGATTGGCAGGGAATCATCCCTGACGTAAAATAGTCTTTCAGCAAGAATATCTCCTGAAACGGAGTGAATTTCAGCAGATGTGACACCAGCTGCCAGGAATTTTGTAAGAAAAATACTGATTGTCTCATCTTTTACAGGAACAGAATAGAGGATTTCCGATCCATTACGAATGATTAGCGAACAAGAATCAATCTCTTTTGTAATGCATGATTTCACAATAACTTTCTCTCCCGAGTTATTAAGTGCAATAGTGGCCCCTTGTGTAAAGGGCTTTGGAAGAGGGAAACTTTTCGTGTATCCCTCTTTTGTTGTTGCAACTGCTTTATATCCATTGGGATCTACCTTATACAAGTTGATAAATCCCATCCCTTTATGAATTGACTTGTATTCACCAATTAGGGAATCCTTTGTGTTATAAAGTTTAATATCAACTTCATCTGATAATCCGTCAGCGCCGATTGCCTTGAATGCAACTCTTGCGGATCTGCCGGAAAGATAGCGACCACTTTCAGGCAGAAACTGCAAATCGAACTCTTCGGTTTTGTTACTCTCGGAAGACTTCCCGGTAAAAGAGGAATTATTTCCCGGAATACTCTTTCCTACAACCATAATAGGCTTCACAAACATGTAATTCTCCGGAAAATTCTGCATGTTGCGAGTATATGCCCTTAATATGTAAGTTCCGGGAGAAACACTGTTGCTTATTGGGATATATCCTGAAAAGCCATTTCCGTTATTCCGGATTTTGACTCTTTTAATAAGTGTATCACCGAAAAGTTCGGCATAGATATATCTGCTAACCTCTTTCCTGTTTGTATAGCTGGTATTCTGGAGGTAACCCTTAATCCGGATTGTATCTTTTTGGATAAAGACATCTCTGTCTGTATGAAGGTATAACTTCTCGGATTCTGTATAACCACTGTTTATTTGCGCATCAATATCCATTATTGGACATAAAAGAAAGAGGAGTATATAACTAAGCACATATATTTTCTTCATGGTGATTTTTTTACTTGTTCTTGTGTTCAATAATTTCAATAGTGCTGTTTTTTGATATGGCTTCTCCTTTAGATGTGACTCCTTCGACTGTTACAGTTAAATTATTTTTTGTGTCTGATGTGTAAAACGCAATACGGGCATTGCCATTTTCATCGCTTCTAATACAAGGGTTCCAATATATAGTTTTTCGAAAATCCTTGATCTCAGAACTTTTTTTTACCTCAGTATCATATTTAGGAGAATAGAATTTTACCGGTCGTTGATAGCCTAAGGGCATTACCTTGATTACATTAGAGTTTTTTCTCTTATCCTTACCATCCAGGAAATGACGGGTAGTAATCAAAATCACACCACTGGCGGTAGTGTTGTATAGAAATGCTTCGTTTCCCCTGAGATACACTACATTCTCCACATCTGAGGTTGTAAGGTTTTCAATCTGAGACAAATCTCCACTCAAACAGTCTATATATATTACCGGAGATAAATTAAATCCGGAGAACATATTCATAGCCCTTCCTGATACAATCTTTCCATCTTGCATATAAAGATTTGGAAAAGTGGAAATTATATAACTCACCAAAGACATACCGTCATACTTGTCTAGCTCGTCCCTCTCCCTTATCTGGTTTCGCGAAAAAGATTGGTTGTAAGGAGACGGATTGAATTTGGGTCTTATCACCTTATTTGCAGGAGCGCTGACTACAATTTCACTAAGTTTTCTGTTCATGTCAGCAGCTTTCGGTTCTTCGGTAACTTTAACCGCCTTTGCGGATTGCGTAGTAATTTGTTTCAGTTTTGGCAGATTGGAAAATCTGTTTACAAAATCAGGAAACATTGTTTTATTGACATAAATAGAATAGAGTTGTCCGTCATTACGTCCGGATACTCCCAGAATAAATTGTGTACTATCCGGGAAGTCAAGGTTTTCAATCATAAATGTGTTTTTCTGGTCAAGTATATAAGCTTGCCATAACTTAATTGTTGGAGCATAAATCATCAAGTTTGGATTCTTTGGCTTTTTGTTGAACAGGCCTCTGGTCTCTCCTGAGATTTCCTGATAATACTCTCTTTTATATAAATTATTGCCATATATATGATATCTCCATCCTTGTGTCATCAGAAGTATATCAAGGTTGCGTTCTCTATCGGCAACGTTTTCTGAAAAGTAATATTCCGGATCTTCTATTTTTCCTGTAAGTTCACTAGTCAGCTCCATATAGCTCACAATGTTGTCATTTTTAAGAACATCTTCGTGACCATCTTTCTCTGTGACAGACACAGAAAACTCTCCGGACACAGGGTTGCCTGAGCTATCTTTTACTGAAAGCAGGAGCTCTACAGCTTCTCTGTGACCATACTTATCTTTGTCACTATTTATTGTTGCATGTGGACAGTTTGGATTTCTTATAAAAAAGAGCCTCTCTGCCAAAGTTTCACCTACCGTGTTTATTATAGCCATAGAATTGACTCCATAGGGGAGAGCGCTTAACAAAAGTATGCTGTTAAGCTCATACCCGTTTGTTGTGTCTGACGTGGGTTGAAGTCTTTTGGTAAAGATTGTCTCAGAATTATTTCTTATTACAAGGGAGCAACTGTCAAGCTCTTTATCTGCAAAGGCACTGAAAATGATTTTATCCTTATTTACGGTCAGAGATATCATTGCTCCTTTCATATCCGGATTTGGCAGTTCCACTTTGACCTCCTTTGTATTTTCCCCTTTAACTATTGAATAGTACCCACCAGGATCAGTGGAAAATAGGTTTATAATTCCCATACCCTTATGCTTAGGATAATAAACACCTATCAATGAGTCTCGCCTGTTGTAAAGTCTTACCTCTGCATCTCTTGAAAAACCATCACTGCCTAAAATTTTAAAGGATATCTTGGCCGGGCGCCCTACGATGTATCTGCCGCTTTCCGGAAGAAATTGAATGTCAAGATCTTCGAGGTGGTCGGCACTCAATGGGCTCTTTGTTTTCAAATTTCCGGCCACTGTCTTTTCTTCTACAGTGATTCTCTTAGTAAACAAAAGCACAGCCGGGTAGTTTTGCATATTGAGTGTATATGCCCTTAGAGTGTATTCTCTCGACTCAATGTCAACTTCAAGAGGGATATACCCGGAAAATCCATCATCTCCGTATTTAAGTTTTATTCTTTTTAAGACAGTATCTCCACATAATTCCACATAAATAAATCTACTAAGAGCTTCTGTTGAAAGATATGATCTGTTTTGTAGATAACCCTTCATCCATATTGTGTCATTCTGCAGATAATGTTCCCGGTCTGTGTGAATGTATAATATTTCTGATTCACCATACGACTGTGCTCCGGCCTCTCTCCCGGAAAACAAGAGAAATACTATACCCAGAATGAAAACTAAATTTCTTTTTATCATATTAAGATTATGTAGTTATCTCACATTTTTTCCGGGTTAAAATTAAGGATATAATTTAAAATATGTTTAGAGCTAACTACTTATAGCAGAAAGTAATACCGACCAAGTCCGTAAGACACACATAATCAACGATTAAAAAGTGTGATGTAGCGAAAAATAGTGCTATACAATCTTTATGTCTACGCTGGGATATCTCTATGCTCTTCCGAAACAGGCATAATTAATAACCCCCGAAAGTTTCACTTTGCTTTCGGGGGTTATTTTTTGTCACAATGAAGGCCACAAAGCCTTAAAGACGCCGCTTTTTTATACTAGAGATATGCCTAATGCAAAAGTGGCTTAGAAGCCATTTAAAAAAACCAGCATCTTTGAACTGTACCTCACAAGATTGGCAACAACTACTCAACCTTTGTAAGTACTACATCAGTGGGGATGGAAAAATAAGAACGTTAATTATAGAAGTATAATTGTAAATTCTATTCTATATATTATATTAGTATTCAAATTATAGAATACAGACATATAACCATATCCATTTAAATAATTCTCAAATGGCTTCCATTTTATAATTCCGTAATTTTTCTGAGAATCTATTATATTCTTAACGATAATACCACCCATTTGGGTTATTGTATTTTTGTTTTGTCCAACCCTCAATATCCCATTAACGGAGAAGGTGGAATCTTTTAATGTAAAATCTATGATCTCTCCACCAACCGTAGAAAAAGAATTACATCCGTATTTGTATGTAACAAAATCTTGATATACATCGTCTGGTTCATTTACGATTGAATCTGGAGTACCAAGTTTATCTAATATCTGAGTTCTAGTATAAGCAGCTCCCATTTCAAGCTGGTTAACAGAAACCTTTTTAATTGTTGGGAGAATGATTTTATTGGGAATAAGGCAATAAAAAGAATAAGAAACACTGTTTTTGTTGTTTTCATAAAAACCGATCTGTACCCTTTTTTCTGCATCTTAGTTATTTTTCGCTTCATTCTAATTTCTAATTTATAATTTATAATCTTCAATAGGAATGTTCTAACCCCAAAAGTGCTTTATTTAAAAGTACTGTTTTTAATAGGTATAAAAAATCCATGATAACAACCTACATCACTATGATTAAGTTTGTTGTAAGTCTTGCCATTGACCTTTAGCTCATCTTGTAATTCTGAAAACATTTTCATAAACCTTTCGTCAACAAAGGCACTTATTAACTCTTTTGAATTCAAATTCTTTCCTCGACTAGATTTTGTAAATGTCAATTGTTTTAATTTTAAATTATTGTCGAAAACGACAGATACTGTAAACATCATGCGCTGATTGTCAGTATATTGATAATATTCGGCAGAGTAGTACTTTTTAACCAATTTGAGTATAACCTTAATATTAAATTGGTCTTCGGCCATAAAATAATCGTACATAATACCTGTATATACTAATTTATATTCAGGATAAGTATTATCCGAACTGGCCTTTAATGAGATGGTATTGTTACCTGTGATAACCTTATATCCAAGAGTGTCTAATTCTTTGACTTGTGAATATGTATTGGATATACAAAGAATTGAAATAATAGAAATAAGTATTTTTTTCATGGTTATTGTTGTGGAATTATACTGTTTATACATTCTAGAGATTGTGAGGCAGTTATTATTGACTCCATAATTAAAGGGTTAAAATTTGGTATGTAAGTTTTACCTTCATATCCCGGACTAGTTTTAAATTTATCTTCATAAAATTTGTATCCAACCCAGTCCATTTCAATACCTGGCAAATTATTTTGATTGAGACCAAACCAAATAGAAAATCCCTCATAATTATCATATTGAGTATTAGCTAAGTATCCGAGTGCTGTCTTACAACAAAAACATTCAAAGATATTAGTCCCTTCGTAACAAAACTCTTTTATAAATTTAGCTTCAAACTCAATGTTAATTTCTTCTCCTAACATCTGGTCATAGGTATACATTGATTCCTGAAGAGCATGTATCAATTCTTCTATTAAGTTATCAAAACTAACATTATTTAGGCTACTGAATACAATTTTTCCACCTCTCCTGTACTCTGCAGGAGCATCGTTCCCAGTAATACCCATCGAAAAATCAATTGTAAAATTATTCAAAAATAATCTATTTAGAATTTCCTGTCCAATACAACGACTCGCAGCTTCATCAATAGCTGTAATTAGCAATTGTTCTATTTCTTTAGATGCAGTTCTAATTATAGGCCTTTTTGGCATAAAAACTGCTTTAATCTGAGTATTTGAAGATAATTGAAACACATATGAAGAGGATGTAGATTTGAAATTGCCATCCTTATACCAGCCCACAAAATCGTACCCTCCATTACTTAAAGCCGTTAAGAAAATCGTTTTCCCTTTTTCATATGTTCCAGAATCAATCCCCGTAACACTTCCGCCTCCGTCAGCATTAACATAAACGGAAGCGGTACTGTTACAGGCCAGGGAGAATACACAAAGGGAACATCTGTTACAATTTCTGCTATACCGAATAATGATGATGTGTTTTTTGCAGGCTGGTCGGGTGACATGCAATCATCAATGGATGAATTAACAATTGTAGTAAATAACAATATAAATCTTACTGCTACTTTTGGTATGGTAAGTGATGACTTCGATTATGATAGTTGTTCCAATAATCCACAAATTAAACAGATTTTTGAAGATTTACAATTAGATTGTGCAGGAATGGGATTGTTTGAGAACTTGAGGCAAATGTATACATACCCCAAAATTAAAATATTGTACGATCCAAATATGTCTGCAATGTCATCATTCAGTAGGAGCCAAATTGCAATAAAATGGAATTTCTACATTGACCAATCGAATATTGGATCGTCTTCTTTATATTTTCTTCATGAGTTGTTTCATGCATATCAGTTTGGAGTAGGATATATTGAACAAACAGGTAATACCATAAATGCTGAAGTAGAGGCTTTTATGTCAATGTATAAGTACGCAATTAAATATAACTTAACAGGACAATTGCCAGTAAAAGCTTATACATATTGGGAAAATTCTTTTGGTGCATATGAAGACTCACCAACAACGGAAAATTATAATAAAATGGTTAATTTCGTAAGAGAAAGTAATCCTATATATAACGAACAGAATTTCCCGGACATACCTGAAAAAAGGACTATAAGCAATATACAAAACATTTTTAACTGTTATTAATATCAACTATGAAAACAATAATAAAGGCAATGTGCCTGCTAACGATAAGCATTTTCTGCACCACACAACTCTTCCCACAATCAAATAGCTTTTTTACATCTAGAATAAAGGGAAAGAATTGTGAGTACAATGTGCAAAAAAATACATATTCCAGCAGTATAACGATATCAAATGTAAACAACACTTGGGGTACTGATAAATTCCCGGGGCGCGTTCTTGACTATGGCCAGGGAATGACATCCAAGGATGATTATGTTAAAATCTATAAAATCATTAAAAACAGCTTGGGCACTAAGGATTTTGGCAAATTACTTGATTCAGAGAAATTTCAAACCAGAAATTTTAAAATTAGAGATAAAAAAGCTCGTGAAAAGCTCCAAGAAATGACAATGCTTTGTGTATATGTTGTTTACTACCCCTCGGGAGAAGTTTTTGAAGTCTATTTCGGATTAAGTGGTAAAATACTACAAGCAATTTCTCCTGATTACTACTGTGAGATTGAAAAACAAATAAAAGAAAAGATACAGTTAGAAAAACTAAGAAAAATTGACATTAAAGCACACCTACTATGCAGATACGAGTACCATTTCAACGATCTTGACAGTAAAGAATTCGATGGAGAAAAAGTGATATTGTCCAATATAAAATGATTATCGCTAAATTGAATAACTAATAAACCCCCGAAAGCAAAGTGAAACTTTCGGGGGTTTTATATTTTCGGGGTTATCTGTTTTTACAGTGTCCACATTAAATTATTCGCGGAATTTAGCGAACTCTATATCTTTCAGAGAGCGGGCTTTCAGTGTCTCGTCCTTCTCATGAACAGCCTTAAGCTCTTTTGCAACATCTGTCATGTTACCCTTGCGTGCAGCAATGATTGCGCGAAGATAAGATGAGCGTGCGCATTTGCATTTAACAACGCTTGAAGCTTTGTCAAGCTGGTTTGTAAGGATATATGCAAGACCTTCGTTAGGATCACCTGTTCCGGCAAGCTTAGCTGATGCATCATTGTATCTGCCTTCGAGGATGTCTATAACTGCAAGATTTTGTTTTGACTCAGGAAGTTTGGACTTTGCAAGAACAACCTTTGCAGTCTCGACATCACCTTCTCTCAATGCAATCACACCTGAGTTATTGTAGTAATAGTCAGTAGTCTTGTTAACAACTTTTGAAAGAGCTATGGCAGCTTCTGTTTGTTTTCCGTTTTCAAGATACAATGCTGCAAGATTATTGTATGCGCGGTCGCATTTGAACTTATCTCCGGCCTTTGTGAGAAGCTTTATTTTTGTATTTACGTCATCAACAAGGGTTGCTGTGTAAAGAAGTGCTTCTGCATCCATAATGTCTATGTTGTTCTTTGAAAGCTCAACAAGCTCCTGGTCAGTATAGTTTGTATAGTCAACATTGGCTACAAACCTTGCTCTGCGGAGTTCAGGAAGAACTTTGTCCGCAAGTGTCCTGAAGACCATGGACATGTTCTTAATCTCCCTCTCCCTTACAGCAGGATCGCTATACATTGATAGTACGCGGAGGATAAGCTCCTTGTCCTGCATTGTTGACTGTGATACAAGTTCCTGGAATCCTTCCCAGTCTTCAGCTATTGCTGTAACATTAACCGGTGCGTCAACAGGAGTCTTCTTGGTGATTTTGTCAAATGCTGCCTTTGCTGTAGCACTACGAGTGTCCGAGAGCTTAGAGTTCAATTGTTCAGAACCGTCAGGTGATGCATATGCAAGGATGTCTGTACCTGTGACTGCCCTTCTCTCATCTTTTTTCACAGATGCAAGGAATGCCTCAAACTCTTTTATTTCAGCTTTTGTAAGCTCTTTTGGACGAACAACGGAACTGTTTATCTTGTAGAGAATCTGGGTCTCTTTTTTCTCACGGATAACTTTCTGATACTCGTCAGCAGCATAGGCAGGGATGCCCGATTTGTCAACAAGCATATATGTGGTATTTGCACCATCAGCAAGCTTATATGCTACAGGGAAGTCAATTTTCTTATCCTTGTTCCACACAGCAACTCTGAGTTCCAGGTGCGAAGCTTCCATTCCCGGTTTGTATGCAAATTTTACACTGTGATTGGATTTTGTGCCAGCAAGAGGAATAACCTTAAAGTTGTCTGTAATCTTCTCCCCCTGGAGTTTGAATGCAGGAGCAGATACTTCTCCGCCTTCATAAACGAGCACCGGAATAACCTCCATCACAGCTTTTGGATGAAAATATCCTTCAGGGAAGTTTATCGAATAGTTGGCAGTAATCTCGCCGGCAACTACTTCAAGAACTTTAGGAGTTGTCTCGACACTTACCAATTGAGATTCTTTGACCATTTTTGACGGATTGCTGCATGAAACAAGTGCAAGACCGCTTATGGCTAAAGTTAGAAGTGAAATAAAGCTTTTTTTCATTATTGATTTATTTTATGTAAGATATTCCTTTTATTAACTGACAACGCAAAATTAGAAAATTTTACACATCAGTTTTAATAATATTTCTAGAAACTAGTATTTCCAAATCCTCAGGAGTATCGATTGAGTAGGATTGATACTCTGTAACAGCAACTTTAATATTATAGCCGGATTCCAACCATCGGAGCTGTTCAAGTTGTTCTGCAATTTCAAGGGAGGATTGCTCAAGTCCTGTAATCTCCTTAAGAGTCTCTCGGGTAAAAGCATAAAGTCCTATGTGCTTGTAATATGTTTTTCCATCATTCCACAACGAAGACTCTACGCCTCTTTTGTATGGTATTGCACTCCTGCTGAAATAGAGTGCGTTCATCTCAGCAGAGAGAACGACCTTTGGGGTGTTTGGACTGAATATATCTTCCTCAATTGAGAATCTCTTCACTAAAGTGGCAATTTTTGTATCCTTGTCGTTAAAACAACTGATAAGCTCAGAAAGTTGAGACGGTTCTATAAAAGGCTCGTCACCCTGCACGTTCACTATAATGTCAAACTTGACGCCATCTCGTTTTTCAATGATGTTTAGCGCCTCGAAACAACGATCGGTACCGCTTCTGTGAGAGCTGGAGGTCATGACGGCATCTCCGCCGAAACTATTTACTTCGTCAATAATTCTTTGGTCATCAGTCGCTACGCAAACATGGTTAAAAACAGAGGAACTTCTTTCATACACTCTGTTTATCATGCTTTTACCCTCTATCTTGACAAGCGGTTTTCCGGGAAAACGGGTGGAACCGTATCTTGAGGGAATAATAGCCAATATTTTCATGGAGAAAATGGATTTTTTAATTTCTCAAAGGTACAAATTTTATCTATTTTTGCAGATTATGGATATACGCGCAATAAAACTAAGGTTTGACATCATAGGAGACAATCATGCCCTGAACAGGGCTATAGACATAGCTGTACAGGTAGCCGGTACAGACTTGTCTGTGTTGGTTACCGGTGAAAGCGGGGTAGGAAAGGAGGTTTTTCCTCAGATTATTCATACAAACAGCCCAAGGAAGCATAATCAATATTTTGCCGTAAACTGCGGTGCTATTCCTGAAGGTACCATTGATTCCGAGCTGTTCGGACATGAAAAAGGCTCTTTTACCGGGGCTTATGAGACTAGAAAGGGCTATTTTGAAGTAGCAGACGGAGGTACGCTTTTTCTTGATGAAGTGGCAGAGCTGCCTCTTTCTACCCAAGTAAGGCTTCTTAGAGTTCTTCAGTCCGGAGAGTTTATTAAAGTTGGTTCTTCGAAGGTACAAAAAACAGACGTTCGTGTTATAGCGGCAACAAATGTCAATGTATTGAGAGCCATAGAAACCGGTAAATTCCGTGAGGATCTCTACTATAGATTAAACACCGTTCCCATCTATGTTCCACCTTTACGTGAGAGAAGGGAGGACATACACTTGCTGTTCAAGAAATTTGCACTTGATTTTGCAGATAAATACAAAATGCCGACCATCAGACTTAACCATGATGCCGTGAGAGTTTTGGAAAATTACAGATGGCCCGGGAACATAAGGCAGCTGAAAAGCATTGCTGAGCAAATATCAATAATTGAGCATAACAGGGAGATATTGCCGGAGATTCTTAAAAAATATATTCCCGAAGACGGAGTGAGCCATCTTCCTGTCAGAACAGAAGGGCATGGTACTGATTATCTTACAGACAGAGATATTATTTTCAAAGTCTTGTATCAATTAAGGCAGGAAATAGATGAGTTGAAATCAGGAATCGTAAAGAATCAGGTTCCGGTAAACACTGTGATTACAAAGAGAGAGGATGTGGAAAACGTTATAGATGAGAGCAATGTTGTTGATTACGATGAAGAGGCGGAGATAAGCAGTGGCAGAGAGTTGCAGGATTTCTCAATTCATAGCATGAATGCAGATCTGATTAGAAAATCCCTTGAGAAGCATAATGGTAAACGTAAGGCAGCTGCAGCAGAATTGGGTATATCGGAAAGGACACTGTATAGAAAAATTAAAGAGTTAAAACTGGACATATGAGAAAATTATTAATACTATTTGCTTTTATCCCACTCATATGTGGTTGCGGGATATACAGCTTCTCCGGGACATCCATAGCTCCGGATGTGCAATCCATTACAGTGATGACAATCCAAAACAGGGCAATGAAAATTAATCCGTCCTTGAGCAATTTGCTTACAGAAGAGCTTAAGGAAAAATACCGCAGGCTTACCAAACTTCAGCTTGACCCTGACAATGGAGATCTTATTGTAGAGGGTGATATACTATCATACGAGACAACGGCACTTGCCGTTACTTCTCAGGAGGTTGCCTCAAAAAACAGACTGACAGTTACTGTTAAGATAAAATACACTAACATTAAACATCCCGATGAAAACTTTGAGAAATCATTTGCTGCATTTGAAGACTATGCCTCAACAACAAGTCTTGACGCAGTAGAATCATCATTAGTGGATTCAATAGTAGAAAAAATTGTTGATGATATATTCAACGCTACCGTGGCAAATTGGTAAAACTTCATAATTATGAGCAACACGGACATATCTGTTTTGGAACATACCTTGGAAAGATATCCTTGGTTTGCCTTGGGTCATTATGAATTATTCAGGAAAGCCTGTGAGCTTGGAGATGAGCACAAGAGTGGCTGCCTTAACAGAACTGCCGCTCATATCTATTCAAGAGAAGTACTCTATAATCTTTCAAGAGAGGAGAAGAAGATACAGAGAGATGATACCGAAGAGGTTGGCACAGTTGTAGATGAGATTACTTTTGAAATAGAGGATGAGCCGTTGGATATTCAGACTGTACCGAAAATCGTAATGGCGGGAGGCGATTATTTTTCCAGGGCAGAGTTGGATCAGGCCCAGCTCGATCTTGAGCAGCCTCTTGATAAGTTCATCTCTGAAAAACCGTCGCTGCTAAAGGGTAATTTAAATACTCAGAAAGATATGGAATTTGCTGCCGAACCGCTTTTGGAAGAGAATTTTGACGACTCCGGCTTTTACACTGAAACACTCGCAAAAATCTATAGTGAGCAGGGCTTTTACAAAAGAGCACTAGAGGTTTATGCTAAACTAATTTTGTTATATCCAGAAAAAAATAGTTACTTTGCGACCCTTGTACAAGAATTAAAAAGCAAACATAATTTATATTAATATGTATACAACCATTTCCATCTTAATTGTAATCGCCAGCATCTTATTGACAATTATCGTGTTAATACAGAATTCAAAAGGTGGCGGATTAGCAGCGAACTTTGCTTCAGGCAATCAGACTTTTGGAGTTCGTCAAACAGCAGATTTTTTGGAAAAGGCAACTTGGACCTTAGCCATAACTATAATAGCCCTGTGTGTACTTGCGACAGCTTTTGTTTCCACAGGTGGTAAAGAAGGAAGTTCTGTACAGCAGAAGATTGAAAACACAGCACCTGTTCAGGGGCAACCTCAATTCCCTTCTTCTACCCCATCTTCGGCTCCTTCTACAGAAAAAGCTCCGACAGAGACCCCGGCAACGCCTCAGAAGTAAAAAATTAAAAATCTATATAATAGCTCGTTACGCAAGTGACGGGCTTTTTTTGTAAAAAAAATTACTACTATGTGATACATGGTAATGAAATTTATATATATATTTGCACAACCCAAAACTATAAAACTTTAAAATACTATAAAAATGAAAAAAGTGGTTAATGTTGGTATAGGCGGAAGAAGTTTTGTAATTGACGAAGATGCTTATCAAAGGTTGGACAAATACCTTGAAAGATTCCGCGAAAAAACCAGAATGGGGGTTCAGACAAAAGATGTCATGGAGGATCTTGAACAAAGAATAGCCGAACTCTTTTCTGAATCTCTAAGATCAGAGCAGGAGGTTGTAAATCTTTCTCTGGTGAATAAGGTCATTTCTCAGTTGGGAATGCCTGATGGCGGACCGGTTGAAGATGATTTTGGCACACACGGTTCTGAACCTGTCAATCCTGTTGTAACAAAGAGGTTGTACAGGGATCCTGATTCGAGAGTATTCGGAGGTGTATGCGGGGGTCTTGCATATTATCTGAATGTAGATGTAGTGCTTATGAGAGTGCTGTTTTTTATCGCCATCATGATGGGTGGTGTTGGCTTCTGGGGTTATATCATTTTCTGGATTGTGACACCTGTGGCTAATACAGCTTCCCAGAAGTGTGAAATGAGAGGGTTACCGGTTACTGCCGAAAACCTGAGGAAGTATTCAACCTATAAATGATTTTGCCATGAACGATATTAATACAGACAATCTTAAGTCTCAGATGCGTAAGGGTGTACTTGAGTATTGCATACTCAGCATACTTAATAATAACGATGCTTATGCTTCAGAGTTGATCGGACAACTTAAGGATGCAAGCATGATTGTAGTGGAGGGAACTCTATATCCTCTGCTTACCAGACAGAAAAACCAAGGACTCTTGAGTTACCGCTGGGAAGAGTCCACCCAGGGGCCACCAAGAAAGTACTACTCAATTACAGATAAGGGCAAGGAGTTGCTCTCTGAGATGGACAGTGCTTGGGACGACCTTATCCAGACAATAGCATTATTAAGAAAAAAACAATAACTCAATCATGAAAAAAGTAGTTAAAGTAAGTATAGGTAATCTTGCTTTCACCATCGATGAAGATGGTTTTGAACTTTTAAAATCATATCTGGGGGAACTGAAGGCTCACTACAAGTCAAAACAGAACGGAGGTGAGATTATTGAGGGGATTGAGGAGAGAATAGCGGAGCTTTTTGTTGAGAAATCCGGTATGAACAGTGTGGTCTCTATAGAGGTGGTAAAGGAAGTTGTGAACATACTCGGCCGTCCTGAGGTGATTGATGATGAGGATACCCAGTACTATGAGGATTCAAAAGATCAGTCATACAGGATGACCCAGAAGAGGTTCTTCCGGGATCCGGGAAATAAGGTAATTGCCGGTCTATGCTCCGGTTTTGCAGCATATATAAATGTAGATCCTTTGCTGATAAGAGTTCTTGTGGTGATATTCTCATTCGGGTTCTCGTTACTTGGTACTCATATCGGTGGTCCTTCACTCATGGTCCTTATTTATATTATACTATGGATTATAATTCCTGAGGCAAAGACTGTCGAGCAGAAGTGTGCAATGCGGGGAGAAAAACTAGACCTTTCCGACATACAGAGAAGAGTGGAATACGGAGCCTCTCAGACAGGAGACAATGGTAGACGATCTTCTTCAAATGGCACTTCGGCTGTCACTGAGATTTTCCGGGTCTTTTCGAAAATTGTAGCAGTTTTCCTGATAATGATAGCTCTTTCCGGTATTGTTTCCCTTACCATCTTGTTTTTAGGAATAGAAATATTCAATGGGGTTGTGCCTATTGATTTCCTGAACTTTGTCCAGTTGGGAATGAACAATCCTTTCTGGTTGAAACTCTCGTTCTTACTTGTATTGTTTCTTCCTTTGGCAGGAATGTTTGTGGCAGGTTTACAGATTCTCTTCGGGTCAAGAACGAGACGATTCAAACCCGGGCTGATAATATTCATACTCTGGGTTATCTCTCTCTTTTCCTTTGCCACTTTTGCATCTGTTGCTTCTAAGCCGTATTGGAGCCACGCCACAGAGGAGGTTACTCTTCCGTTGAGAAACGATATGGATACACTCTATATAAAACTGGAGACAGATAAGAAAATGCCGACGGAAAATGTTTTCCTTGATGCTGACCGCTCTGATTTCGGATTATTCTGGATAGATCAGAAAAGTAAGGATATGGTTGTGTTTCCGGGGATTGATATTATAAGACAAAGTGAGGCATCTCAGAGAGAGGTATGCTGCGAGATTCACACAATGGCCCAAACATATGGCGAGGCGTTGATGAAAGGGCGTAATATGACGCAATTCATAACTATAAGTGACTCACTGATGACAATCAAAGGGGAGGTATATAACAATAACAGAAAATGGGATGGGACAGTTAAAGAGATTAATCTTTACATACCCGACAACGTAAAAGTCATTATCACATCTCCTGTGGAGTTTGATTTCTCTCACAGTTACAGAAGTGATTTCAAATGGGATGTGTTCTATTGGAATGTCCGCCCTTTCCGCAATCACCACAAATCTTGGAGCTGGGAAGAGGACGGATCATATAAGAGATGGGAGTGGAGGGAGAACTGACGGAGTTATTTTATTACTCCCAGTTCTTTTCCAACCTTTGTAAAGGCAGCAATGCACTTGTCAAGGTGTTCCGGCTCGTGTCCGGCAGAGATCTGTACACGGATACGGGCCTGTTCCTTAGGTACCACAGGAAAATAGAATCCTGTTACATATATACCCTCCTCAAGCATTCTTGAGGCAAATTGTTGAGAGAGCTTTGCATCATAAAGCATAACTGCGCATATGGCAGATTGAGTCGGTTTTATATCAAAACCTGCGGCTTTCATCTTCTTCACGAAGTAATCAGTATTACTGTGTAGCTTATCTTGCAGCTCATTGGTCTTTGACATCATGTCGAACATCGCGATACCTGCCGCAGCAACCATCGGTGGAATAGAGTTCGAGAAGAGATATGGTCTTGAACGTTGGCGTAAGAGGGCTATGATCTCCTTCTTCCCTGTAGTGAACCCGCCAATAGCACCACCAAAGGATTTTCCAAGTGTGCCGGTGATTATCTCTATTTTTCCCCTGAGATTATAGAGCTCGGTGGTTCCCCTTCCGGTTTTGCCGACAACCCCGGCAGAGTGAGACTCATCCACCATCACCATTGCATTGTATTTTTCTGCCAATTGATATATCTTGTCGAGAGGGGCTACGTTTCCATCCATAGAGAATACACCGTCAGTGACAATTAAGCGGAATCTTTGTGCCTGTGCAACCTTGAGGCACTCTTCA
This sequence comes from Rikenellaceae bacterium, assembly GCA_034928745.1. Lineage (GTDB taxonomy): Bacteria > Bacteroidota > Bacteroidia > Bacteroidales > UBA932 > Bact-08. Next base: position 40,942 of record JAYFOS010000007.1, on the reverse strand, counting down.
AGCTCTTCCATATTTGCATTTGAGTAGCGATATCGCTGGGCCTTACAAAGCCTTACCCCGTCAATGATTGATGCATGGTTGAGAGAGTCAGAGATTATTGCATCCTCTTCTGTGAGAAGAGGTTCAAAAACACCTCCGTTTGCGTCAAAACAGGCAGCATAGAGAATTGAATCTTCTGTTCCAAAGAATTCGGAAATTTTCTTTTCAAGTTCAATGTGAAGGTCTTGTGTGCCGCAGATAAAACGTACGCTTGACATTCCGAATCCTCTTTGATCAAGGGCGTTTTTTGCTGCATCTATCAAAATCCTGTTATTTGAAAGTCCAAGATAATTATTGGCGCAGAAATTGAGGACCTCCTGACCTGAGTTGACTTTTATTTTAGCTTGTTGAGAAGTTGTAATGACCCTTTCTCTTTTGTAAAGACCTGCAGATTCTATATTCTGGAGTTCTTGTGATAAATGCTTCTGAAAGTTGCTGTACATATTGAAATTTGTTATTTGTTCCCGTTTATTTATACAAAGTTATAAGGAAATCCTCTATGTTGTAAGAAAATTTAAAAACTATTTTTGTTTTTTAAGTTTTCATATATACATTTGCACCCTGGTTTCAAATAAATTAGATATGACTATCAAAGAAAGAATAGTGGAAAATTCAATTGATCTTTTCATGAAAAGGGGCTGTAAGTCTGTAACTATGGATGAAATTGCTTCAGAGAATGGAATATCAAAGAGAACTTTGTATGAAAATTTTGAAGATAAGAATTCACTGTTAAAGGAGTGCCTCTGTACAGCTTATGAAAGGACTAAAAATGCTACCGAGCAGGTTTTTAAAAGTTCTGAAAATGTTTATGACTTGATTTTTAAAATTCATGAATGCAAGACAAATCAGAGGTACAATTTTAAAATGTCATTTGTAGCCGAGCTTAAGAAGTTCTATCCTGATGTATACGAAAGCATGAGGCTGAAATTTTCTAATTATCATAATGAAAGTACGTATACTTTCATTGATAGAGGTCAAAAAGAGGGCCTTATCATGGAATATGTTAATAAAGAAATTGTTACAAAAGCGATTATAACGATGTCCGATATGATGATGAACGGAGATGTGTTTTCTGGTTTGAATGCAACAAGGAGACAGATTTTTCAAGAGACAATATTGTTATATATAAGAGGAATATCTACAAAACACGGAATAGAGTTATTGGATAACTATTTAAATAAAAGTAAAGATGAGAAGTAGGAATTTGAAAAGAATCGGAACAGCAGCCGTTATCTCTGTGTTGCTGTTTTTTGGAGAGGTGGCCGTCGCTCAGACGGCGGGTGGAAGCCCCGACACACTGAAAATTACAGTGGAGCAGGCTTTGCAGATAGCTCTCAGTGAAAACCCCAACATTAAGATTGCGGATGCTGAGCTGGAGAGAGTTGACTATCTGAAAAAGGAGAGCTGGTATGCACTTTTACCGGGTCTAAGTTCTGAGATGCAATACACAAACAATATATACAAGCAGATATTTTTCTCTGATTTCTTCCCGGATGGTAAGATGGAAATAGGGTCAACACACAGTTTTGCCATAACCACTACGGCTTCTGTCCCTCTTTTTGCAATGGGACTATATAAAAATATAGAGCTTTCCGGTTTGGAGATAAAGGCTGCCCTTGAGTCTGCCAGGACTACAAAACTTGATCTTATACAACAGGTTAAGAACAGCTTTTATGGTATAGTTATGATGAAGGAGTCTCTCAATGTTTTGGAACAGAGTTATAAAAATGCAATGGAGAGTGCTCAGAATATAAAAAAAATGTATGAACAGGGACTGGCTAGCGAGTACGATAAAATACGATCAGATGTTGCTGCGAGAAATATCATGCCTTCACTGACTCAGGCAAGGAATGGTCTGGAACTTTCAAAGATGCAGCTTAAAATATTACTCTCGTTGAAAATGGATATACCTATAAATGTTGTCGGAGATTTTTCAGATCTGGAAAGCGAGATCACATTGTTCAATAACAGTCTGCCATATAATTTTGAGATGAACAGCAGTCTCAGGGCAATGGATATACAACTTGAGAAGATGAATAAGACATTTGAGCTTGTACGTAGTCAAAGGCTTCCTGTTTTAGCCGGATTTGGAAATTATGTAGTTCAGATGCAGAGCAATGATTTTACATTTAAAGGTATTTGGCCTAACTCTCTTTTAGTTGGCCTTTCTTTACAAGTTCCTATTTTCAATAAATTCTCCACTTCGCTTAAGGAGAAGCAAACAAAAATCGGAATCCGACAGATTGAGCTTCAGAAGAGTTTGCTTGAGAGGTCTCTCTCATTGACGGCACAAAATGCAATCAATGAGATGCAAAGAACAAAGATTCAGTTGCAATCTGATAAAGAGGCCGTTGAACAGGCAATTAAAGGTTATGACATTGCCAAAGTAAGGTACAAGACAGGTGTGGGGACTGTGCTTGAACTTAATGACTCAGAGGTTTCCCTCACAACTTCAAAACTTAACCTGAACCAAACTCTCTATGATTTTCTAAAAGCTAAGAATGAGTTTGAGAAGGTTCAGGGAATTGAAAAAAGTAAATAAATTGGGATTAGCATATATGAAAAAAGGATTTATTCTATTGGCTACGGGCCTATTAATGTCGGTTGCATGTTCATCTGACAAACAGAAAAATGCCGCAGAAGATACAGCGGGAGCAAGTGTGGTTGAAGTAAAGGTTGCTGATGTAAAAAAGCAGCCGGTTCCTCAACAGGTAGATTTTACAGGAAATATAGAACCTTATGTAAAGAATAATATTTCCAGTGCAGCTTCTCAACGAGTTGAAAAGATTATGGTTGAAATTGGTTCAAGAGTAAAAAGAGGACAACTGTTGGTACAAATGGAGAGCCTTAACTATTCTCAGGCAAAGATTCAGCTTGAAAATCTTAAATTGGATCTTGCGCGTATCGAAGAGCTATATAAAGCCGGAGGAGTTGCCCAGCAACAGTACGACCAGATTAAGACACAAGTAAGTGTTGCAGAGCAAAGTATCAGGAATCTCGATAAGAATACTAAACTTTTATCTCCAATTGACGGTGTTGTGACACAGAGAAATTATGACAACGGGGATATGGTTGCCGGCCTTCCGATTCTTGTAGTTATGCAGATTCAGCCGGTCAAGATATTGATTAACATTTCAGAGGAGTATTTCCCACAGGTTAAAGTAGGTACTCCTGTACAAATCACACTTGACGTTTATGACGGTAAAGTATATTCAGGGAAGGTAAGCCTGATTTATCCGACAATTGATCCTGCGACAAGGACATTTCAGGCTCAAGTTAGTATCTCAAACCCGAAATCTGAAATCCGCCCTGGAATGTTTGCCAGGGCTAAGGTGAATTTCGGAACTAAAGATAGAGTGGTTGTTCCTGATAAAGCAGTTATCAGGCAGTCGGGCACAAACGACAAATATGTTTATATACTGGACGGTGATGTGGTTAAATATACGAAGGTGGATGTCGGGAAACGTGTCGGCTCTATCTATGAGATAAAGAGTGGCCTTGAGCTGGGGCAAAAGGTTGTAGTTGCCGGAATATCAAGATTGGTAGACCAGGCAAAGGTGAAAGTTGTAGAAACAGGTCTTGACCTTACAAAAAAAGAATAATCTATGAAACTATACGAAAGTGCAGTAAAAAAACCGGTTACAACGGCCCTTATATTTGTGGCTATTGGTGTACTCGGTCTTTTTTCCTATTCAAAACTTTCTGTAGACTTGTATCCGGAGATAGAGCTCAATATGGCTACTATCATGACTACCTATTCCGGGGCAAGTGCTGCAGATATTGAGACCAACATAACGAAAGGTCTTGAGACATCGCTGAGTACTGTCACCGATTTGAAGGAGATAACCTCAGTCTCTAAGGACAACGTATCACTCATAACTATGGAGTTTGAGTATGGTACCAACATGGATGAGGCGGTTAATGATATTCGGTCTGTTCTGGATATGAATGCCAACTATCTTCCTGAAGGATCGGAGAAACCTGTTGTATTCAAGTTCAGCACAGAGATGATGCCTATCTTCTTCATGTCTGCCAGAACAGAGAAGAATGCACAGGGGCTCTATAAAATTCTTGAGGAGAAGGTTGTAAATCCCATAAACAGGATAGACGGGGTTGCCTCAGCTTTTATAAGCGGAGCACCTGAAAGAGAGATACAGATAAGGACCGATCCTAACAAAATGGAAGCTTATGGATTAGCTGACGAACAGATTGCAACTCTTATCGCAATGGAGAACAAAAATGTCCCTGGTGGTAATATTGATGTCGGTTCTGATACATATTCGGTAAGGGTTGACGGTGAGTTTGAGGAGAGTGATCAGATTGCCAATTTGATAATCGGAAGTTTCCAGGGTAAGAATATTTTTGTAAAGGATGTTGCCGAAGTAAAGGATACACTTAAAGAAAGGGTGACAGAGGTCTCTACCAACGGTGAGCGTGGTGCTATGGTTGTGGTTCAGAAGCAATCCGGAGGGAATGTGGTGGAGATTGCTGCGAGGATTAAAGATAAGCTTCCGGAAATCGAGGCTTCACTTCCACCTGATGTTAAGCTTGAAATCATACTGGATACATCTGAGTTTATCGAGAAGAGTATAGGTTCTCTTTCCGAGACAGTGCTTCTGGCAGGGTTATTCGTAATGTTGGTGGTTTTGGTGTTCCTTGGAAGATGGAGGGCAACCTTTATAATTATTCTGACCATTCCGGTGTCTTTGGTAGCTGCTTTCATCTACCTGATGGTCTCCGGAAACACGTTGAATATTATTTCTCTCAGCTCGCTTTCCATAGCTATCGGTATGGTTGTGGACGATGCCATAGTGGTGCTGGAGAATATAACGACACATATTGAGAGAGGAAGTAAGCCTAAGGATGCAGCTATATATGCCACAAATGAGGTTGCTGTTGCAATCATAGCGTCAACTCTTACAATTATTGCCGTGTTCTTCCCGTTGACAATGGTTACCGGTCTCGCCGGTATCATGTTTAAACAGTTGGGATGGATTGTAACAATTATAATTACAGTCTCAATGGTAGTGGCACTCAGTTTGACACCTATGCTTTGCTCGAAAATGCTCAGACAAGATCCGGGACGCAGCAAGTGGTTTGAGAGGCTATACGGACCAATTGAAAAAACTCTTGATGGCCTTGATAATCTCTATGAGAAATTTTTGAGATGGGCTGTTAAAAACCGTTTTATTGTAATTGGAAGTGCGTTGGCAATGTTTGTCGGGAGTCTTTTTCTTCTCGGGATTGTCGGTACAGACTTTTTCCCTGAAACAGATAACGCCCAGATAGGTGTTACAGTAGAACTTCCTGTTGGTACAAGAGTAGAGCAGACAAGAGAGCTTGACAAGTATCTTTATGGAATTTGGAAGGAGAAGTATCCGGAAATTGAAATTCTGGAATCGTCTCTCGGTCCATCCGACGGATCAAATATCTTCAGTGCGATGAGTGCTTCCGGTACAAATCTCATCTCCTACACACTCAATCTTTCTGATGCCACAGATAGAAAGAGGAGCATATTTGATATCTCTGACGAGATGAGAAAGGATCTTGCAGCTCTTCCTGAAATTTATCGTTCGACAGTAACACCGGGCGGCGGTGGAATGTCTATGGGAATGGGTTCATCGACATTTGACGTGAATGTGCTCGGTTATAATATGGCAGATGCTGACATGGTCGCTAATCAGATTAAGGAGATGATGGAGAATACAGAGGGGTTGAGAGATATAAATCTAAGCCGGGATGACTATACTCCTCAGCTTAAGGTAGTCTTCAACAGAGAAAAACTTGCGATGAACGGGCTTACAATGACCGGGGCAGCAACAGTTGTAAGGAATAGAATTAATGGTTATACCTCATCGTATTTCAGGGAAGAGGGAGAAGAATACGACATCACAGTTATTAACTCTCCGAAATTCAGGACACAGATTGACGATATAAGAAACATAATTATATATAACAATCAAGGGAAAGGTGTCAAACTTTCCGAAATAGCAGATGTCAATGAGGGATTTGCACCACCTGCAATTGATCACATAGACAGGGAGCGTGTAATAAAGGTTTCAGGCTCTATATATAACAGACCACTTGGTGATGTTGCCAAGGAAGTTCAGGCTAAATTGCAAAAAATAAATTACCCGCCTCAGATCACAGCTGAAATTTCCGGTACTGTTAAAGACCAACAAGAGTCATTTACAGATATGTTCACACTTCTTCTTTTAGTAGTGATGCTTGTATACATAGTGATGGCCGCTCAATTCGAGTCCTTCAGGGATCCATTCATAATAATGTTTTCTCTTCCATTTGCATTCACAGGTGTGTTTGTTGCCTTATGGATGACAGGGACATCTCTCAGCCTGATTGCACTTATCGGTGCTGTTATGCTCGTGGGTATTGTTGTTAAGAATGGTATTGTGTTGATTGACTATATTAACCTTAATAAGGAGAGAGGCTCTTCAATAAGAAGGTCTGTTATTTCAGGCGGTAAATCCCGTTTGAGACCTGTGTTGATGACAACATTGACTACTATTCTCGGTATGGTTCCTATGGCAATGGGGATAGGTGAGGGGTCTGAAATATGGCAACCGATGGGTATATCAATTATAGGGGGTCTTACTTTATCTACCGTGTTGACACTGATTGTAATACCATGTATTTATACATCTTTCCATGCCGGTGATATGAAGAGGAAAAGAAAAAGACTTGCAAAACAATTAGTAAAAATCAGATAAGATATATGAAAGCGGTTATGATAGTGTACAATCAGGCACACAATGCTGAAGTACAGGATATATTGGACAAATGTGATGTCAGAGGATTTACTAAATGGGAAGATGTCCAGGGAAGAGGCAGCAAGAGAGGAGAGCCACACTACTCCTCTCATGCCTGGCCTTCCAAGAATATGGCAACATTGACATTTGTAGATGAAGGAATCTTGTCCGAACTATTGGCAAAGCTCAAAGCTCTTGATGAGAGGACAGAAAAGCAGGGATTAAGAACCTTTATCTGGGAAGCAGAGCAGGCTTGGTGACGATTTCTTTGGATAAGTTCATACATTGTGCTAAATTAGCACTCGGATACTTAATATAAACAATTATGGCAATTGCAGTAAACGATTCAAATTTCAATCAGATAGTGGTAAATTCTGACAAACCCGTATTAGTTGATTTCTGGGCTACATGGTGCGGACCGTGCCGTATGGTTGCTCCGATAGTGGACGAACTGGCAACCGAGTATGAGGGCAAAGCTGTTATCACTAAATGTGATGTTGATTCTAGTTCCGAGGTTCCTTTAAAGTATGGAATACGTAATATCCCGACTATCCTTTTCTTCAAAAACGGTGAATTAAAGGATAAGATTGTGGGTGCAACCACAAAATCGGCGATAGTCGCAAAGATTAACGCATTAATGTAAAACCATCCATCATGAAAAAGTTATTTGTACTGTTCTTGGGTGTGCTTATATTCAGCACATCATCCTATTCGCAGACCAGATTCGGGATAAAAGGGGGGCTTAACTTTACAAACATGTCTAATATATCTTCCAATGTAAATCAGACATGGGAAAATCAAACAGGATATCAACTTGGTCTGGCTCTTCAATTTAAGATTCCGGTCATAGGTCTTGCCATTCAACCGGAACTTATGTACTCTACCGTTAAGTCTACACTGAACAACATTGATAACAGTGAACTGAACCTCGATTACATCACTCTGCCTATCAACTTTCAATTAGGTGCAGATATGTTGTTTTTCAGGCCGTTTATTGTAGCCAGCCCGTTTGTGTCATATCTGATTAAGAATAGTACCAGACTTGAAGATCAGCCGCTGGATGATATTAACAGATTTGATTATGGAGTAGGCTTAGGTGTCGGAATTGATTTGTGGAAATTGCAGATCATGGGTAAATATAACTGGGGTCTTGGTAAGTTGGAAAAAGCCGGAAATGAATGGGATCAGTCTGAAACATATAAAAACGCAACCCTTCAGGGATTCCAACTTTCAATAGCCTTCCTGTTATAAGATTCAGAGATGTCCAGACGAATTTGTGTTTACTGCTCTTCCAGTGATATTCTGGAAGATAGATATAAAGAGGTCGCCTACAGTTTTGCTGAGGCGGCCTCTTCGCATAACTGCACACTTGTGTGTGGAGGTAGCAGAAAGGGGCTGATGGGAGTTATGATAGACACATTTATAAACAAGGGTGGTATTGTTGAAGGGGTAATGCCGGAATTTATGAAGGAACTTGAATTTTATCATCCTGATCTAAACAGTATAACATTCGTCCAAACAATGAGTGAGAGAAAAAAACTTATGAGACAGGATACAGATGCGGTTGTTGCTCTGCCGGGAGGTCTCGGCACACTCGAGGAGTTCCTTGAAACATATACGCTCAAAAGACTTGGTCTATATGCAGGGGACGTTATACTTCTCAATGTATATGGTTTTTTCGAACCACTTCTGGGATTGTTTGAACATTTTGTAGGCAACAAGGTTTTAAATACAAATTGGAAATCTGGATTAAAGATAGTGGACAGTGTAGAAGAGCTGATAGAGGCTATTGATAAATGTAAACCCGAGACTCTTTCCCCAAGACATTATGCACCGGAATAAATAATTAGCAATGGAGATTAACAAGATCAACAGTGATATCAAGGAGGATTTTCAGAAGTACAGATTTCTTATGGAAAGTACTCTTGTTAGTGGTAGTACTCTGTTGAACACAATCAATTCATATTTACTTCAGACAAGTGGAAAACAGTTAAGACCGCTTCTGGCAATACTCTCAGCTAAAGCTTGCGGAATTTTGAATGATAGAACCATTTCATGTGCTGTGGTTGCAGAGATGATACACACAGCCACTCTTTTGCACGATGATGTGGCAGACCAGTCTGATAGGAGAAGAGGAGTAAGAACAGTACAGGCTGAGTACAATCCCGCTGCATCTATATTGACAGGAGATTACTGGCTTGCTAAGTCAATGTCCATACTTGTCAGCCTGAATGATGCAAGAATAATGGGTTTCTATACAAAAACAGTTGAAGATCTTTCGGAAGGAGAGCTTTTTCAAATGCAGAAGGCTAGCTCGCTTGATACCACGGAGTCGGATTATTACAGCATTATTTACAGTAAAACAGCCAGTCTGTTTGTCGGTACGATTAAAAGTGCGGTATATACTGTGTGCAGGGATGAGAATGTATTGTCTGCGATGGAGGAATATGCGGGACAATTAGGTATAGCTTTTCAGATAAGAGATGATATTTTTGACTATATGCCCAATCTTGACACAGGTAAACCGGCCGGGGGTGATGTGGTTGAAAGAAAACTGACTTTACCTCTTATTGCCGCGCTAAATTCGGCTACAGAAAAAGAGAGTGAGAATATGATCTCAATGTTGAGAAGAAATGATACGGATGAAAGACTACTTATGGCAGAGGCTGTCCGTTTGGTGGAAAAATATTCAGGTATAGCAATTGCCCAAAAAGCTCTTGCCGAACGTTGCAAAAGAGCCGAGGAGGCTCTGTCGTTTATGGATGAATCTGAATTTAAAACGGATTTAATCTTACTTACAAGATATGTAGGAGAGAGGTCTCATTAAAATAATTTTCCGGCAATCTCTTCTAACTCAGAGTAGAATTCCTCACCGAAAGCAAATATCAGGGGCTCCTTTAAAAATTTATATACAGGTATTCCCTCTTTTTTCCCTAACACAAAAGCGTCCAGACAGATATGCCATTCGTGAAGGTTAAGGGCGGTCATGCCATTTGATAATTTTGTGACTCTTATGGGATATAACCAGCATGAGACAGGTTTTCTGAGAGAGCAATCTCCGGCATTAAAGGCCATCTCTATCCCGCAGAAGCAGTTGCCATGCTTGTCAAACTGAGTGTAAACACACTCTTCGCCGTCTATCAGCGGAGTTACTGTATCTCCATCAGAATCAATAATAAAGGGACCCGCCTCCTTAATGGAGCGGATCCCTTCTAGTCTTAGATGTTTTGAAATTGCAGACATCTCTCCGGTAATCAATTTACACTCATCCTCTTCGAGTGGAGCTCCGCTGTCACCTATAATGCAGCATGCCCCGTGGCATTTTTGATAATCGCAGCAAAACTTTTCTGTTATTATTGCTGATGATACAAGGATGTTTCCAATTGCAATTACCGGGTAATCAGTCATACTATTTCTTGATGCCGTTCATAATAATCTCCATCTGATTGCCCTGAGTAAGGGTGCTCTTTATGAAGCTGTTCACCTTTTCAGGTGTCATGCTCTTGAGAGCTGGCTCATATGTTGTGTACATATCCTTGCCCAACAGATAGCGGTTTGTAAGCACTGACAGCCAGTAGCTATTTTCCCTAAGATTTTGGGTGTAGCTCTTCTGCATATATTCTACAACCTTTGCAAAGTCTGCCTTATCAATACCGTTTGACATTACATTATCTATCTCTTTCTGTGCTCTTGCAAGCAGTCTGTCTTTTATAGCCACGTCAGTGTCGAAAGCATAGAGGAACAAGAAGTAATCTTCAGGATAGTAGTTAACATTCATGTTAACGCCAACTCCGTATGTTCCACCCTCATCCTCACGAATAGACCTTGTAAACACTTGGTCAAACACCTGTTTTGTAATATCGGCCATAATCCTGTTTTCAACATTATAAGCGGTTTTGCCGGAATATATTTTGTAAACGGATGATTTTTGTGTCTGCATCTCTTTCTCGAAATGTTTTACTATATTACCTTTAGCAGGCAGAGTTTTGAGGTTTTTCCAATCTTCTTTCTTAGATTTATTTGCAGGCAGCGATCCTATGTATGTCTCAACAAGCGGTTTTGCTGTTGCCGGATCTATGTTGCCAACGAAAACAAATGTAAAGTCCGCCGCATTTGCAAAACGTTCCTTAACAATCTGGAGTGCTTTTGCGTAGTCTAACTTGTCTACCATCTTTAGAGTAAGCCTGTTTGTGTAAGGATTGTTGCTGAACAGAGTGGTTGTCAAAGTGTCCTGTAAGGCCATCATAGGCTCAGCCTCCATGTTTTGCAACTGTGCTTTGGTTCTTGTTATAAAAGAGTTGTATGCCTCATCGTCTTTCCTTATATCTGTAAATGTAAGATAAAGGAGTTGCATAAATGTCTCCAAATCCTTAGGTGAAGATGAACCGCCAATCTTTTCCATATTTGATCCGATATTAGGATTAATACTGACGTTCTTACCGGCTAGAGTCTTTTTCAGGTCAACTGCGCTGAACTTGCCGAGACCGCCCAGATTTGCCACATCATTTACAATCTTTGTGCTCAATACATCTTCAGGGGCTGTAAGTGAATATCCTCCACGGCTTACTGCAGAGAACAATATCTGATCCTCTTTGAAATCGGTCTTCTTAATCACAACGGTTGCCCCGTTTGACATAGTCCAGACAACAGCACCCGTGATTGGCTCGGTTGTCTCCTTAACCACTTTTCCGGCTTTAGGTGCCACTGGAACAAGAGGCTCATTTGAAACGGTCTCCTTGTATGCCTCGACAGAGTCCTTAAGTGCACTTTCATAAAGGGCAAGCATCTCCTCTTTTGTAGGAATCTTCAAACCCTCTTTCTGAGGCATCATTGTGAACATTACAACATTCTCACGGGTCGGAAGAGATTTGGCATATGTGTTAACCTGATCTAGTGTTATAGCCGGTGCTATCTGCTGCATCATGGTGTATTCCATCTCAATACCCGGCATTGCTTCTCCGGTAAGGAAGTGGTTTACTATGTTATTTACATAGAACTCGTTTTTCTGAGTCTCACGCTCCTTGTAGAGTCTCTCCATCGAACTGGTATAATTGGCACGTGCTCTCTCGTATTCAGATGCTGTGAAACCGAACTTTCTCACTCTTTCTGCCTCATTTATTATTGTCCTGACAGCCCTGTCAAGTTGTCCTTCCCTAGCTTCAAGATTAAGCATAAAAGCGTCTTTTGTCTGTGCTATGAAAAAGTCACCATATCCGGCACCTGCACCTGTAAAAGGAGGGTCGGCTTTCTGAGAAATCTCGGAAAGACGGGAGTTCATCATTGAAACAACCATATTGTTCATGTAGTCAATTGCCAGTTGTGCAATGGTTGGGCGAAGTTCCTGAGGTACCACATCATGTTTGTACATGAGGTAAAACTCAGTAGAAGTGGATTCGGGATCACTTGCAATTGATATAATAGGGTCGGTATTGTTCTCTATTGCAAATTGAGTTCTTTCAGCTGGGTTGTTTTTCTTAGGGACAGAGCTGAAAAGTGACTTAATCTGATTTTCAATGGCAACAGGATCGATATCTCCGACAACAATTATTCCCTGAAGGTCAGGTCTGTACCATTTGTTGTAATAATCCTTGATCTCTTGGTGGGAGAAATTGTTAATAACATCAAGCAGACCGATTGGAAGCCTTATACCATATCTGTTACCCGGATAAATCTCAGGAAGGATCTTTTCGTACATTCTCATAGTAGCGCTGCTTCTTGTCCTTAACTCTTCCCTTATGACTCCCCGTTCGTTGTCTATATCCTCGTTTTTTAGAGATATGGCACAAGACCAGTCGTAAAGAATAAGCAGGCAAGAGTCTATTATGCCTTGCCTTTTCACAGGCACATTGGAGATGTTATAGACTGTCTGGTCAATTGAAGTGTATGCGTTCAGATTTTCACCAAACTTAACACCTATCTTTTCGAGATAAGAAATTATTCCATTTCCCGGAAAATTCTTTGAGCCGTTGAAACACATATGTTCCAGGAAGTGAGCAAGACCTCTTTGACTCTCCTCTTCTAGAATGGAACCAACTTTTTGGACAATGTAGAATTCTGCTTGACCTTTGGGTTCGGAATTCTTGACCACGAAATAGGTAAGGCCATTGTCCAGCTTACCTGTTCTTACCTTTGGATCCAAAGGCAGGGTCTGCGGCATCTGTGCAGATGCAAGCAATGTCATTGCAAGGACTACCGCCAGGGTGAAAATTTTTTTCATTTTTGTTAATTGGTTTTTTTAATCTAGTCTAGTCAAGGCAAATATAGGGATTATTTTGCATCATATTTGCCTTTTTATTATTTTTGCAAATACCGCATACTTTCAAATTAATACTTTTACAATTTTAAAATTGATCAAAATGAAAAAAATCAGAACATTTTTCGCAGTTTGTGTGCTCTCTATCTTCTCTTTTGCTACGATGTACGGGCAAGATATAGCTACAGCAATGGAAACATACAATGCCGGAGCCACCGCACTAAATGCAAGCAATTATACATTGGCAATCGAGTCATTCAATAAGGCGATCAAGATGTTCGAATCTTTGGGCGAGCTGGATGAACAAGGCACTTCCACATTAAAAGCATGTAAAGAGGTATTGCCACAGATTTATCTGAGATATGGCAAAGAGCTGGCTTCAAAGAAAGAGTATGGTAATGCAATTGCCCAACTGACTAAAGCAGTGGAGATCGCCAAGACATATATCAGCCCTGAGGTTGGTAAGGAAGCAGGAGAACTCGTTCCGCAACTTGTTATGGCAGAAGCTGACGATAATATGAATCTGGGTCTTTTTAACGAGGCTATAGCAGGTTATAACAAGGTGCTTACATATAACCCTAACGATTCAGATGCATATCTGAGAATCGGAATGGCACAGACAAAGCTCAACAATGAGGATGCTGCCGTTGCCGCCCTCACAAAAGCAATAGAATTGGGTGAAAAGGAGAATGCGTCAAAACTTCTCTCTACCACGTATCTTAAGAAAGCAGCCGCTGCATTTTCTGCAAAAAACAATGCCGAGGCATATGCTATGGCCAAGAAGTCAAATCAATTCTTAGAAACAGTGCAGGGCAACCAGATACTGGGACTTTCGGCAATGCAACTTAAGAAATACGATGATGCAATACCAGCTCTTGAGGCATACCTTGCACAGGGTGAAAATATAAAGAATAAGACATCATATCTATTTAACCTTGCTGCCGCATATGAGGCAAAAGGCAACAATGCCAAAGCCTGCGGATATTACAAACAGGTGGTTTCTGATCCAAAATACAAAGCCGCCGTTGAATATAAAATCAACAACGTGCTTAAGTGCAAGTAAAAAAAATAGAGCTTCTGGCTCCTGCGAGAAATAGGGACATCGGCATTGCAGCGGTAAACTGTGGTGCCGATGCTCTCTATATTGCCGGTCCCTCATTCGGTGCGAGGGAATCGGCCTCAAATCCCATCGAGGAGATAGAAGCTTTGTGCAAGTATGCTCACAGGTTCAATGTAAAGGTTTATCTGACTCTAAATACAATCCTGTATGACAGCGAGATTGAAAGAGCGATAAAATTGGCTGAAAACGCATATGAGGCTGGCTGTGATGCGCTGATCATTCAGGACCTAGGTTTGTTGAAAGTAACTCTTCCTCCTATACCGCTGTTCGCATCCACCCAGACAAACAATCGGACAGTAGGACAGGTTTCAATGCTGGAGTCTTTGGGCTTCAACCGTGTGATCCTGGCCAGAGAGCTTTCAATAGCGCAAATTAAGGATATCAGGGCAAAAACGAGTATTGAACTGGAAACATTCATTCATGGAGCACTATGTGTCTCTTACAGTGGCCAGTGTTATCTAAGCAGCCATATAACCGGCAGAAGCGCCAACAGGGGTGAGTGTGCACAACCTTGCCGTTCTAACTATAACCTCCTTGACGGAAATGGTAAGATGCTGGTGAAAAACAAGCCCTTGCTATCACTGAAGGATTTGAATCTGAGTAACCATCTCAATGAGTTGGTGGATGCTGGTGTCACTTCATTCAAGATAGAGGGAAGATTAAAAAATGCCTCCTACATAAAAAACATAGTAAAATACTATAGGACTAAGCTTGATACAATCATAGAACAGAGAGAGGCCGACACAGATGGAAGTGTGTTTAGGAAGTCATCTGACGGGAAACTTTATGACGGGTTTACCCCAAGACCGGATCTGACATTCAACAGAGGGTATACAGGGCTGTATATTGATGGCGTAAGGGGAAAATGGCAGAGCGGAGGAAGCGCAAAGAGCATGGGTGAGTATGTAGGTAAGATCAGTAATTTCAGGGAGAGGAGAGGAGGTAACTTCACGTTCGAATATAACTCTAATGTTTTATTGGAGAACGGAGACGGTCTGTGCTTTGTAACACCATCCGGGGAAGTTGTGGGAGCAAGGGCGAATGTGGTCTCAGGTAGTGTTGTTACTACAAATGGGACAGAGAGTGTGCCTGTAGATTCTGAAATATACAGAAACTTCAGTAACAGTTTTGAAAGGGAACTGGAGAATAATATGCCCGATAGGTTACTGAAGGTGTGGGTGGATTTTGTTTATCAAGACGGTTTGTGCCGGTTAGATTGTGAATGTGAAGATGGAGAAAAATGCAGCGTTGCGATTGATAGTAATTTCGGAATTGCTGAGAAACAGGAACGCTCAAGAGAGAGTATAAAAACTCAACTCGGAAAAATATCAGATATTTATTCTTTTGAAGTAAGGTCAATAAATGCAGATTTGCTTCCGTTCTTTCCGATATCGGTTCTTAATAATGGAAGGAGAGCTCTTGCTGCGGAGTTGGACAGAAAAAGAGATGAAAGGATAACAGATGAGAGAATAGAGGCAGGTGCAGCTGCGGCCTTATTACGCAAAAGTTCAGACTATAAAGTCAGGGTTTCTGGGGAGCTTGATTATAAGTGCAATATTTCCAATTCTTTTTCAAGTGAATTGTACAAATCCTTGGGAGCTGCAGCAACAGAGATGGCTTATGAGATATCAACGCCGCCATTGGTTGAGTTAATGAGGTGTAAATACTGTATTCGTCATGAACTTGGCATATGTCTGAAGGAGGAGGCCGGAAAAAAGGCAGACGGCCCTCTATATCTCGAAAACAACGGAAAAAAGTATAAACTTCTGTTCGATTGTAAAAATTGTGAAATGGTTATCTTTGGCTAAAATAAAGAGATGAGATTTTCAGATATAATAGGACATGACAAATTAAAGAAACAGCTTATTAAGCTTTCAAATGAAGGAAGAGTAAGCCATGCTGTTCTTTTTTGTGAAGAGCCGGGTTATGGGGCTTTGGCCCTTGCGCTTGCCTTTGCTCAATATAACTCATGTCAGCACAAGAGCGGAGAGGATTCTTGCGGCACATGCCCGACATGCAATAAAATCCAGAAACTGATCCACCCTGATCTTCATTTTGCTGTTCCTGTGAGCGCCACAAAAAAGATTACTGCAGATAAGAAGCCTGTCACCGATATGTTCATTGATGAGTGGAGAAAAATAGTTTCAATCAACCCTGAAATGTCAGAGCAGGAGTGGTATGATACAATTGGAATTGAGAACAAACAAGGTATAATCGGAGTAAATGAAGCCGGACAGATATTGAAAAAACTGAATTTCCGCTCTTTTGAGGGAGGAGATAAATATATGATAATCTGGTTGCCCGAGAGGATGAATCAGGAGGCGGCGAACAAACTCCTTAAACTTATTGAGGAACCGCCTGCAGGGACTTATATTTTTATGGTGACCCAGGCTCCAGAAAGGATTATCACCACTATTCTCTCAAGATGTCAGATTGTAAGGGTCATGCCTATAGAGCAGGATGTTCTGGCTAAACATCTGGAGGAAAAATCAGGACTATCCGCCGAGGATGCACTCCTTTGGTCAAGGATATCAAGTGGAAGCTTAAGCAAGGCAAGGGAGATGATCAGTTCTGACATGGAGGCAAGCGAAGATCACGAGATTCTTATAAAATTACTGGAAGCATGTTCTTCAAAGGATATGACAAAAGTAATCCAAGTATGGGAGAAACTTGCCACATTGAACCGAGAGAAGCAGAAAGATTTCTGTTATTATGCACTTGAATTCCTTAGAGAATTGTATATTGCAAGTCTTGGCCTGGTTGAAATTGCAAATATTCCGGTACACAGACGCGATGTTGTTTCAATGTGGGTAAAAAGAATAAAACCGGCATTCTACCAGAAGAGTTATGATGTGCTTAACAACGCATTGAAAGACATAGAGAGAAATGTTAATTCCAAGTATATTTTTGCAGACGTGAGTAACCGCTTTTTTCTATCTTTGTAATTATTATTATGAAAGATCAAGAAATTATAAACGATTGTACCAGGGGTTGCAAAACCTGGAAGGATCAGGACGAAGAGATCAAAGTCCGCTACAGCAAAGGATGCTGTAAGTTGAGTGTCTTTGATTGGTTGCAAGGAATCACTGAAGAGCAGTCAAAAGATTTGTATGAAGTCCGCTTCAAGAACACCAGGAAATCTTACTATAAAAACACTTCAAGTCAGCAAATCGAGGTTGGAGACATCGTAACAGTAGAGGCAACAAACGGTCACGATGTGGGTATTGTCACACTCTCCGGACCTGTTATTCTGGCACAACTAAGACGAAACAACATAGAATCCGGAAAATTCGAGTTCAAGAAGATTTACCGTAAAGCCAAAGGGCTTGACATAGAAAGATGGCAGGAGGCTATATCCAGAGAGCACAAGACGATGATCCGCTCGAGACAGATAGCCGCATCGCTCGGGTTAAGCATGAAGATAGGTGATGTTGAATTTCAGGGAGACGGCACAAAGGCTATTTTTTATTATATAGCAGATGAACGGGTCGACTTCAGGCAACTTATCCGCCTATTCGCGGATGAGTTCAAGATAAGGATAGAGATGCGCCAGATAGGGGCAAGGCAAGAAGCCGGGCTTATAGGCGGTATTGGAGTCTGCGGACAGGAACTTTGCTGTGCAAGATTTATGTCGGACTTTCAGTCCATAACAACGCAAGCAGCCAGATGCCAGGATTTGTCGCTTAACCCTCAGAAACTTGCCGGACAGTGCAGTAAACTGAAGTGCTGTATTAACTATGAGGCAGCAGTATATATCGATGCCCACTCCACTATGCCAATGGTCAAAGCTCCTCTTGATACTGACGAGGGACCGGCATTCCTTGTAAAGACAGATGTCCTGAAAGGGATTATGTGGTTTTCATATGAGCAGAACAGCATGGCAGGTATGTTTCCTATTACTTTTGAATGTGTAAGGGAGATTCTGAAACAAAACCGCAAGGGAGTCAAAGTCCCTGATCTCAGGCCTGACAACGATGCCGGTCCTGAATTTAAAAGTGCTGTAGGAGAAGGAAGTATCTCAAGATTTGATGAGGAGAAAAGAGGAAATCGTAATAACCATAAAAAGAAGAAGAAGCAATCTCCTAAAAAAGGCAATGAGAATTAAGGACAAAGTGCTCCTATTGACGTTGATCTCGGCCCTTCTCAGTTCTTGTTCAACCGGTAAACCGGAACCGAATGTGCAGTGGTTTCGCCTTATCAACAGGAATATAGAGAAGACTTATAATATCGATTTCACCTTAAGGGTATCTAGAGCATACAAAGGCAGCGAGTTGCCGCTCAGGTTGGAAATTCTCTCTCCGGAAGGGAAAAGGTATGCCGACACATTGAGGATACCGGTTAAGAGAAACACACACAATCATTATATAAATATAATTTCAAGCGGTGTCTGGAATGATATAATCTGGCATTATAGAAAGAATGTTGCTTTTCCCGAAACCGGAAAATGGCTGTTTGCTGTATATTATATTGAAACCGAAAAGAAAGAGGGAATGGTTGAGGCATTAGAAATGAGAATAAAATAAAGATGGGAAAAGACAAGCTAAAGAGATTTGCTGAGAATGAATCGTTCAGAAACCTATATCAGCCTGATTTCGAAGAGGTGTTTAGGAAAGATTACAGATTTAAGGGTAAATGGAAAGATGAGGTGTTTAAAAATCAAAATCCTATAGTACTTGAGCTTGGCTGTGGAAGGGGAGAGTATACAGTTGAGATGGCCAGAAGAAACCCCGGAATCAATTACATGGGCATAGATATAAAAGGGGCAAGGTTGTGGAGAGGTGCAAAGAGTGCACTTGAGGATAAACTTGATAATGTTGCCTTTGTCCGTTGTAGGATTGAGTTTATAGAGAGCTTGTTTGACAAAGATGAGATTTCATCAATTTGGATAACTTTTGCTGATCCGCAGATAAACAGAGAAAATAAAAGACTTACAGGTCCGGTCTTTCTGGAGCGATATAAAAAATTCCTTGAGCCCGGCGGCATTATCCATCTAAAAACAGACAGCAGCTTCCTGCATGAATACACTCTTGAACTTGTAAAAGAGTGCAAATACGAGGTTGTCGAGGCAAATAATGATATATACGGAACAGGACGCGCAGAAGGAATACTCACAATAAGGACACATTACGAAGAGCATTTCCTGGCGCAGGGTTTTCCGATAACCTATATGGCTTTCCGGATTACTCCGAAACCTCTCTAGTAGCGTATTCTATAGATCTTGCAAGCCTGAAAACATCTTTTCTCATACCGTCAAGAATAATGGGATTGTCACTGAAATCAACTACTATTGTATCCTCATACATTCTGAACATGCGGGTTACGGGTGATTTGTGCCTGAAAGTGATAGTAGTGGCATTCTCGGCAACTATGATATAGTTACTATTCTCAAACACCTTTAGCACAGTTTCTCTCTCCTCTGCGAAAGGGCGGTTGAGATATGCCCGCTTTTTTATGAAACTTACAAGTGGGTATACAAAAGAGATTACAATGAAAAAAATCAGAAGTTGTGTGCCTGTACCGGCTCTGAACAGACTTTCGTAATTAAACTCCTTTTGTCCGGATGTCAAGGCAAATATGGTAATGATTAGGAAAAATATGATTACCATATATACCAAGTACTTAACCACTCTTATCAAGTACTTTTTGAAATCAAAGCCACTTTTCATAATTGTTTAGATTTAAGAAACGATAACATTATCAACGCAAAGCTAAATAAAAATCTTAAATTTGTTTGTTATTAAGAAAAATAAAGTCAGAGACATGGAAAATGAGAAAAAATTAAAAAATCTGGTTATTGTTCTAACTGTCATCGCAGTGTTACTTGCTGCATTTCTTGCCTATATCTGGATTGACAGGAATAAGATGGTAGGTGACCTTACTATTGAAAAGGATCAATTGACAGAACAGACAGAACAGCTTAAGGAGGAGTATGCGACGCTGACTACTAATAATGACAGCCTGAACGTACAGTTATCCCGAGAGCGGGAAAAGGTTGACCAATTGATAGACAGGGTCAAAAAGACAGAAGCCACCAACAGGTATAAAATCCGCCAATATGAAAAAGAACTAGGAACTCTCAGAAGTATAATGAGAAGTTATATTGTGCAGATCGATTCGTTGAATACTCTAAATACACATTTAAGAAAAGAGACTGCCGCCGCCAAAGACGAAGTCAAGCAGACAAAGCAGAAGTATGAGGAGTTGCAGACTACTACAGATGAATATGCTCGTCAAGTACAAAAAGGATCTGTCCTGAAGGGCAGAGGTATAAATATGATTGCCATTACCGCTTCAAACAAGGAGACAGACAGAAGCAGCCGTGCAGTTAAATTAAAAACCTGTCTCAATCTTGTTGAGAATACAATTGCCGCCAAAGGGCCAAGGAAAGTTTATATAAGAGTTAAGGGGCCGGACGGAATCCTGATGACAGGCGCAAGTCAGCAGATTTTCAATACTAGCGGGGACCAGATGATATACTCCGCTGTTCGTGAGGTTGACTATCAGGGTTCAGAGCTGGAGGTTTGCATTTACTTCGCTAATAATGCTCCTTATGTGAAAGGTGTCTACAATGTGGATGTTTACACAGAAGAGGGCAAACTGGGGTCGGCAGACCTATTGTTGAGATAGTTTGGCCGGGATATACATACACGTTCCGTTCTGTTCCCTGTTTTGCAATTACTGTGATTTTTACTCGGTAAAGCAGACCGGAAGAATAGGAGTTTACATTGAATCTCTTCTTTGTGAAATAGAACAAAGGAGAGATTTCTTTGCGAAATGTAACGTAACTCCCACAACTCTCTATATGGGAGGAGGAACACCATCACTATTATCTCCGGATCAGATATCGCAGATAACAGAGAAGGTATGTAATAGCTTTGGCATCACCTCTGTAAATCTGTTACGGGAATATACCGTTGAAGTGAATCCGGATGATGTAAATAAAGAGTATTTGTTAAGGTTACACTCGATTGGAGTGAAGAGGCTCAGTATGGGCATCCAGTCTTTTAACGATGAAGATTTGCAGTGGATGAACAGGCGCCATAACTCGGCTATGGCTGTGGAGGCTTATTATATTGCAAGGGAATGCGGGTTTGACAATATCAGCCTTGACCTGATTTTTGGTTATAGTTTATTATCTGAAAATAAGTGGATAAGAAATATTGAGACCATGCTTTCTTTAAGGCCGGAACATATATCTTCATATCAATTGGGAATAGAGAAAAACACGAAGTTGGGAGCTCAATTTGCCAGAGGGGAGTACACTCCTTTGTCAGATGAGCAGAGCTACTCTCAATACTCGATACTGCAGGAAATGCTTGCAGATGCAGGTTACATACAGTACGAAATTTCAAATTTTGCATTGCCCGGATTTGAGGCAATACACAACAGCTCCTATTGGGATTACTCCCCTTATCTTGGATTGGGCCCCTCGGCACACTCTTTTGACGGAAAAACAAGAAGCTGGAACTGTGCAAATACCGGTAAGTACATAAATTCCATGAAAAGCGAGGATAGTTGTTCTTACAGCGAACAATTGACATCCAGAGACAAATTCAATGAGAGAGTGATGCTCTCTTTGAGGAGGGTGGATGGACTGGATGTTGAACCACTTCAAGAGTTGTTTCCCGGTAAAGAGTATAAATTTTTTACAAATCGACTCAAGTTTTTGATTACGAAAGGCCTTTTGGTTGAGAATGGGCACAAAGTAAAAATCCCGCCGGATAAACTTTTCATATCAGACGGGATTATTAGGGATCTCTTTATATAAATTATCAGCAGATTCCGTTTGCTCTGCAGTATGCTGTAACTGCTATTACGGCAAATCCCAGGAATATGAATGACGCGTAAACATATGCAACAGCTTTCCATCTGTTGAGCCATTTTGAGTTATTCATACCTACGGTATGGAATGCGCTCCAGAAACCGTGTGTAAGATGAAACCAAAGGGCTCCGAACCATACAAGGTAAAGTATAACTATTATAATATTCCCAAATGTGAGCTCCATAAGCTCATTTACATTCTCCGCTTCACCACCGGTAAGCTCCGGAAGTTGCATCTTTGCCCAGAAGTGTGTGAGGTGAAATGAAAGGAATCCTAATACAATAATACCCAAAACAAGCATGTTTTTTGATGCCCAAGAGTCGGCTTTACCTTTGTGAGTCACGGCATACTTTTCTGTACCGCGAGCCTTGAGGTTTGTAAGTGTAAGGTAGAAAGCATATATGATATGTATTATGAAACCGGCTGCAAGAACAGGTACCATAGCAACTACGATCGGTGAACCCATAATTATTATTATTGTGTCAAACGACTCAGGACCAAGAATATACGCTGAGTTTGCAAAGAGATGGACCAATAAGAATAAAATAAGAAAAAGTCCGGTGATGCTCATTATGAGTTTCTTTCCGATAGAGGATGTAAAAATGTTTCCCATGTTACTATGATTTAATTTTTCGCTCTTTAAAAGTGCGTGCAAAGATAAGGCCTTGCTTGGTAATTTCATAATATTTAGCTACTTTTGTTAAGTTCAGTTAGTGTAATTAATGTATTTAACACTTAATAATTAATGAAATACAAACGAGTCTTGTTAAAATTAAGTGGCGAGAGCATAGGCGGCCAACAAGGAACCGGAATAGATGAAAGGATACTTGCCCAATATGCAAAAGATATACATGATATCGTCTCTTCAGGTGTTGAAGTTGCCATTGTCATCGGGGGAGGTAATATATTCAGAGGTCTTTCCGGAGTTGGAAAAGGCTTTGACAGAGTAAAGGGCGATCAGATGGGCATGCTTGCAACAATAATAAACAGTATAGCCTTATCAATGGCAATAAAGTCAGAAGGAACACCTGCCGAGGTTTATACATCCACCCCTGCAGAACCTTATGGTATATATTATAACAGAGAAAAGGCAGTTAAGATGATGCAGAGTGGCGGGGTTGCCATCATTGCTGGCGGCACCGGGAATCCTTTTTTCACCACAGATTCGGCCTCGGCACTAAGAGCAGCGGAGATTGGTGCTGATGCGTTACTAAAGGGTACAAGAGTTGACGGTGTCTATACCGCAGACCCGGAGAAGGATAGCAATGCTGTAAAATACAATTCACTTACCTTCAATGACGCATTAGACAAGAATCTGAGGATTATGGATCTCACAGCTTTTACCCTGTGTAAGGAAAATAAAATACCGATAGTTGTTTTTGATGTAAATACAAAAGGCAACCTTTTTAAAATTGTCAATGGAGAGGAGATTGGTACAATAGTTTCAGATAAATAATCGAATTCTAATCATAATAAAATGGATATCAGTAAACAAAAAGAGGTTATTACAGCAGCCAAGGACAAAATGAGCAAGGCTATTTTTCACCTGGAAGAGGAACTTAAAACCTACAGGGCCGGAAAGGCTAATCCTGCCGTTTTCCACAATATCATGGTAGATTATTACGGGACCCCGACACCTATTCCCCAGGTAGCAAGTATCACTACTCCTGACGCAAAGACTATGCTTATCCAGCCATGGGATAAAAAAATGATCCCGGCCATAGAAAAAGCGATCATGGTGGCAAATCTCGGCTTCACTCCACAGAATAATGGTGAGCATGTAAGGATAAATGTTCCACCTCTAACAGAAGAGCGTAGAAAAGATCTTGTAAAGAAGGTGAAACAAGAGGGTGAGAACGCAAAGATCAGTATTCGCAACGCCCGCAGGGACGGAGTGGATTTGTTGAAGAAATATCAGAAAGAGGGGCTTCCTGAAGATCTTGTTAAAGATGGTGAGACTATCCTGCAGAAGGATACAGACAACTTCAATAAAAGAGTTGACGAGATTCTCGCTCTGAAAGAAAAAGAGATAATGACAGTATAAAGATGTTTATAAGAGAATTTAAGGCTGCATTATGCAGCCTTTTTTGCAAACTGTCGGTTACGGTATTTATTGTAACATCATGCAAGACAGCACAAATAGAAGGGCCACAGGAATCATATCTGCCATCAGGGTTATCTCCTGCAATGTCTGAATTCCCTTTCCAGATAGAGCTTGATATAAAAAAACTTGAGAATGCTGTCAACAGCAAAATGAATGGTTTGTTGTACCAGGGTGACAATATCTCAGGAGATGATCTCTCCGTCAAGATCTGGAAAGCCGGCCAATTCATGTTTTATATCAACAATAATGAAATAACCTACAAGGTCCCTTTAAAAATCTGGTGCAGGTTCGGTTGGAAAATAGAGAAGTTCGGGGTGACACTTTCTGATCACTACGAGGCTACCGGGACAATATCACTTGTCTATAAAACAGCTGTAAATATTAATCAGAATTGGAATCTGGTTTCAAAAACAACCTCTTCAGGCTACAACTGGTTGGAAAAACCAAAGGTTAAGGCCGTAGGAGTTACAATTCCTGTCACTCCGGTAGTAAATCTGGCTCTATCCTACTTCCAGGGGTCAATAACCGATCAGATAGATAAGGTCCTTTATGAGAGTGTTCCTTTGAAGAGTTATATACAGACTGCATGGGATGAGATGCAGAAACCATATTTGCTTAGTGATACAAACAATCTTTGGTTGAAAATAACTCCTAAAGAGATATATTTATCACCATTTACAACCAAAGGAAATAAATTGAACCTTACTGTCGCCTTCTATGCACAGCTTGAATCTCTTTTCGGTGCACAGCCTGTTGTATCTGAAAAAATCCCGCTCCCTCAACTTAAAACCATACAGAGGCAGCCACAGCAGTTCAATATCAATATTGCCGCGGATGTCACATTTGCTAAGATGGCCGAAATGGCTAAAGGGCAATTGCTTGGAAAGAGCTTTACTGAAGCGGGAAAAACAGTTAAGATAGACAACCTTTCAATATACAGCAGTGCCGGAAGGGCTGTTGTAGTTGCAGATGTAAGCGGATCATACAAGGGACGGGTCTTTTTTACAGGAAAACCTGTATACAATCCGGAAAAAAGATCTCTTGAAATCTCAGACCCGGAATTTGATTTAAAGACCAAAAATGCTCTTTTAAAGTCTGCCAATTGGCTTATGCATGGGATGATCCTTAAAAAGATAGCTCCTATGCTGACTTACCCTTTGGACGAAAGTTTGAATATGGCCAAAAAGGAGGCTAACGATATGATAAAAAGCTATGAAGTGTACAATGGTGTACACATTTCCGGGGCTTTGGACTCATTAAGTGTCACTAGTGTGGATATGGTTCCCGGAGCGGTAAGAATTGGCGCTAATGTAAAAGGAAACGTCGCTTTGAAGGTTGATGACCTTAAGTTTTAAATCAACCTTAAATAAGTTAAAAGGACCAATTGTGATCGGTTTTTAGTCTCTCCAGTTTTTCATAAGGTCCCAAGACTATACCGTTATACAGCAAAAAATACTTTCCCTCTGTTTTAACAGGCATTATATACTTACCTCCCTCTCGAATTCTTGGTACGGCCTTCTCTTCAAAAGGGCCGTAAAAGAGGTCATTAATTACAGCCATAAATTTTGTTTGAGTATGATCGCTGGCTGTAAAATAAAAATCACCGCTATCCATAATAGAGTATGAGTCGATGGACGGATAAGGTCCGAACTGATTGCCGGAAATAAACAGTGTAATCATTCTGCCACTGTATAATTTTACGGCAAATTTTCCATCTTTGAGTATTCGCAGATTATCCGCGAAACCAATGTATGGACCGTTCTCTTTACCATTTATAACAATATAGCAATCCTTACTTTGACGATATTCCTTATACGCGTATGAGTATGTGCCATCCTCAAGCATAACCAGGTCGTCGATCATGCCGTGAGAACCACTAACGGTCTTTCCGTTTATATTGATGTAATATTTACCATTTGCCATTTTCCTTATATGTGTAATAACTAAGTTCCAACTTTTGGAAGAGGTCAACCTCATCCATCTTCATTACCTTTCCATTAACACACACATAATAGTTTTCATCATTTGTGTTAATGTTTGAAAACTCATAGAAATATAAGCTATCATCATTAATGCGGGCTGTCATGTCTACTTCATTTCTAAATGGCCCATACTTTTTCCCATTCATTACCACGAATCTTTCTGTCTGACTTGTAAGGTATGAAAATGTGTAATTTCCAGAATTACTTATATATATTGATTTTGGATCAACGCTGGGATATGGGCCGAGTGTCGCACCATTTACATTTACATATCTTCTTCCCTTTAAAGAATATAAAATGCAAATTTCCCATTCTCTGTTATCGCTACCGGTATAACTGTATCAAAACTCTTGTTGACATATTCGTACGGACCCATGATATTACCGTTAACTGAGACAAATGCTTTTTCATCTTTCCAGAAGATAAATGAAAAAACCCCGCTCCATGTCATATTGGAATAATAAGCATTATTATATATAACACCATTGACATTAACTTTTTTAACTCCATTTTCAATGTAATCATAAATGAAGGAACAATCCGTGCTATCATTTGTTGAATCAATAGTTTGAGAATAACCAAACGAAAAAGAGAGAATCGCTATGAAGTTTAGAAGGGACAACTTTAATTTGTTATGCATGTCAGTTAGATTATTTAAGATTTAAAAGGGTAACATCCCATATATGAGTATCCTTGTAGAAACGGGTTCCTTTGCGGCGGCGGTTGCCGTCATATTGGCCAATATGCTTTAAGTTTAAATTTTCAGTAATACTTGTAGGAATTAAGGTGTCAACCATACCGTGAGTAAGAATGACACAAGGTAAGGCATCGAAGACCGCCGCCGAATCCTTGATATCAAGAGGCCTGATTACTCTGTGAGCGTCATAGACTTGTTCAATTCGCAACTCTTTAGCCGAATCATGATAAAATTGAACATTTGCGAGTTCCGGGATTTTAAGAGTCTTGTCAAGTCCGTTAAAGTCGGGATTATTTATGATTCCGGATACTGATGGCATCAAAAATATCATGATAAACACAAACATTACAGCAATACCAGAGATAAACCTCATCGGATTTGGCTTTATGCAGGAGTTGACTACAAGGAATAGTCCGAGAACTATGAAGAAGATAATTATCGCAATGAAAACAGGTGCAGATATGTCACACTTGTATAGAGCTCCTTCCGTGAACATAAAGATATATACCAGTACAGGGATGGCAAAAGAGACAAGGCTCAGAGGTATTGTGTTCACAAAGTATATCCAACGTTTGAATGTACTCTTATGGGAGACACATTCAGTCCAATACCGGAATATATGTCCCATGGCAAGAGCCGCAGGAATAAGCATGGGTAAGAGATATCTGGTTTTCTTCTCGGGAATCAGGGAGAGTGTAATAACTACCATAACCATCCACAGCAAGGCAAAGGTGTATTCCTTGGGTTTTGAAACTAATTTTCTCCAGTAACCTGCAAAAAGAGTGGTAAGACAAAGTATAAACCATATCCCAGCCTCGAGTGGGAATCCATAATAGTAATACCATGGTCTTGTATTGTAATTTGTCCAGTTTTGTGACTCTTTTCCGACTGTTTTCAGTAACTCTCCGGGATTTTCAATATATATATACAGATACCACCAGCCTCCGATGATTAAAGCAACACCGATAAGTAATACGATTCCCGACCACTTACCTTTTAAGCTGCTTTTGTAAGTGATCATATAAGCAATAATAAACGGAACCAACAGGGAGAAAAGACTCACCGGCCCCTTACTCATAAAAGACAACCCAATGAAGAGCCCTGATATGACAAATTGCCATTTTGAACGATTCTCTTCCCTTAATGCTTTGATAAGAAAAAAAATTCCTCCGGTCATGAAGGAGTGGCAGTAAATATCCCATGTGGCCGTTCTTCCCATCAGGATGATATTGTATGAAGTACATATTAATAATGCGACTATCATTGCATATTTTCTGTCCGAAGTTAGTTCTAATGCAATCAGATACAGCATAATCACAAGGAAAGTTGCTGCAGTTGCGGCCATCCGGCGCTGGGCTGCAATGTTGTCGGGAGATATGATTTCAACAGCTGCTGCCAACCATGTCGGAAGTGGTGGTTTCTGAAGCCGGATGGCCCCGTTCATTGTTGGAATCAGCCAATTGCCATCGTAAACCATTTCCCTTGCTGTCACTATATTTCTAGACTCCAGAATGTCTGTGTTCAGGTAGCCGTTGTTTATAAAAAACGAACACAAGCAAAGGAAAAATAAAATTATACCATGTCTGACCCTTCTCATGGTCAACCTAAAATTAAGAGTTTGATATCTTGAATGTATAGCTCTTTTGTAGAAAATAACTTACAAAGACAGTTATCACAGAGACAATCATGTTTGATATTGACGGAAAAACATGTATTATGTCTACAAAAAGTTTCAGACCGAAATAATTGATCAGAATATTCACTCCATATACAATAAGGTATCTGAGTAATTGCCTGTGCCCCCTTAAATCTGACTCGCTGAATGTAACATATTTCTGAAGAAGAAATCCACTAAGAAGAACTATCGGGAACTTTATTGCAAAGGAAGCGATGTGAGAACTGAGTGTAAAAATCCAGAGATGCAGCATCTGCTGCTGTAGAATAAAGTTATATATGAAAAAATACAACACCCAGTCAAAAAAAAGGTTTGCCACTCCTGTTACTCCATACCTGAAGAACTGAAGTGGCATATATCTTTTGAAAACAGGATAAAAGAGGTCTATGAAGTCTCTTATCCACGATCCTGTTGTTTCCAGGATATTTTCAATCTTTTTTTTGAATTTCATTCTACCTGTACGGGAGTGTTTTACCTCCCAAAGATAGATTTTATTCTTTAATGAAAGCTGTCTTGAATTTTAATTTTTCAATGGCTGACTTCGGAATATTGGTATTACTCTCGTTGTACTCAATGCTGCTGTCGCTTCTTGTAAAAATAAGCGAATCCCCTTTTGCCTCCGGAAGTTCAAACTCTTTTTTTTCACCGTCAGGACATGCAAAATCAGCTTTATACCTTAGAACTAAAGCTTTCGATTTAATATACCATTCACCTTCGAGAGTACATGCAATATCTCCTTGCCATAAGAGGGATCCGCCAAGGTCTCCGTTCTCGGAAAAAGTCAGGTTGGTATATGGCATATCTGATATATCTGCTGTACTTATCTCATATTCAATGCCTTTTTGTAACAACCTTGTTTGTGCCTGTAAGTTCAGGTTTACTGTAATCTGATTTCCGCTTGTTAACTCTGTGGCCTGTCGGTTATTAACAATAAATTGTCCTGTTGCCTTATCAAAAGTGAACGGCTTTGTTAAAAGGTAAAACTTGTTGTTATAACTAATCTGGATATTCAGGACATTGTATGTGAACGAAATTACATTTGACGCAAGACGAGCACTACCTGAGTTAGTACTGTAATACCTCAAATCACCGAAATCCACCTCATTACTATTTATAATCAGTGTGCCTGTCCACTGAGAATCATATAAATCAAGAAACTGACAATCCTGATTGGGAGTTATGAGATACTTCTCATTGACCTTCTTCCATGAGCCGTATACCTGGCTGTATGACGTGTCTCTCTGTTCATCTTTTTCGCACGAAAAAAGCACTAAGGCAGTAAAAACTGCAAGTAGAAAATATTTCATAAATCTAAAAATTGCTCTGTGTTAATAAGATGCAATTGGTATATAAAACGTTGCTCTTCTGAACTTTTTTTTCAGATTATTTATGCTTTATAGACGAATGTATTTATATGCATTCCGGCTCCTACAGATGCAAAAACAACGATATCTCCCTTCTCTATTGAATGTTTACTAAGGTTACCCTTTTTAATTAAGTCGTATAGAGTGGGAAGTGTGGCAACAGATGTATTCCCCAGATAAGATATTGTCATTGGCATAATATCTTCAGGAATCTCTTCTATGTCATATAGTTTGTAGAACCTCTGAAGAATTGCATCATCCATCTTTCCGTTTGCTTGGTGGATAAGAACCTTTTTGATATCGCCTACGGAGAAGCCGCTTTTTTCAAGACACTCCTTCATTGCTTGAGGAACGTTTTCTAAAGCATATTGATATAAACGTCTCCCGTTCATTTTTATAAAGATATCATCAGGTTTCTCAAATTCTTTATTATACGATTTGTCCATATAGAGCATCTTTGAGTAGAGAAAGGTGTCCGACCTGGTCTTATGAGCCAGCATTCCTACCGGGGTATCACTCTCCAATGCTTCAAGTATGGTGGCACCAGCTCCGTCGGCATACAACATACCGTCTCTGTCATGAGGATCGTAAATTCTGGAAAGAGTTTCTGCTCCGATTACCATTATTTTTTTTGCATCACCGGATTTGATATAGTAGTCAGCCTGAATCATAGCCTGAAGCCATCCCGGACAACCGAACAGTATATCATATGCAACTGTTGCGGGATTCTTAATGCCAAGTATGTGTTTTACTCTTGCAGCAAGCGCAGGCACACTGTCGGATTTTCTATTATCATATTTTATATCTCCGAAATTGTGTGCAACTATTATATAATCAAGCTCCTCTCTGTCAAAACATGCTGATTTTAAGGCGTTTTCAGCAGCTAAGGCAGCAATGTCGGAAGCTACCAGATCGTCAGTTACATATCTTCTCTCTGCAATTGTGGAAATGTCCAGAAATTGCCCAATAATCTCATTGTTATTCTTTTTAATTATATTTCCGGTTGCATCGAAAAACTCAGTTGAGAGAAAATCTTCGTTTTTTATGCATCTTTCAGGAATATAGCTGCCGCTACTAGTGATAATGCTGTAGATCATAAGGTTTTAGTTGGTTTTAAATAATAATCACGCCATAAAGATAGGCCTTTATGAGAGAAAATCCACGAAACTTACAGTTTTTTTATCATCCAGACAACGTCAAAAGTCTTTCCGAATTTCTCTCCGGCATCTTTAAAACGCCCACATTCAACGAACCCATTCATGTGGTGAAAGTTTATACTTCCGTCGTTATCACCAGAGATACTTGCAAGAAAATTTCTGACTCCGATTTTCGGTGCCTCCTGTTCGAGAATGTTTAGTGCCATCTTACCGAGCCCATTGCCGGTATACTCTTTTTTTATAAAATAGGTTATCTCGGCACTTCTTCTGAATGTAGGTAAAGGGTTGTGAGGTTTAAGAAAACAGAAGCCCACAACCTTCTTTTCAAATAGTATTGTAAAAGCCGGGTAGCCGGCCGTCATCTCCATAAACTTGCCGAAAAACACCTCCGGTAACGGATGTTGAGGATATGCAGCAGTTGTTGTTTCTATATAATAATTGAATATCTCCATGATCTCCTTGCCATGGTCAGATTCCATTTTTACAAACTCATATTTCTCCATAAAAATATTTTTTGATTTAAGATATAATCGCCATTATACAATAATACTCAAAGCAACACCTAAGGCCAAAACAATAAGTATTGAGAGAGAGTAGTTGAATGCCAGTATGATAAATTTAAGAGAGGTCTTAGCCCATCTTTGTCCGTATACTTTCTTTAGCATAATCAGAAGATATGTAAGAATTGCCAATATGAAGAACAGGTCTATCCGGAGTCCTGCCCAGTTGAATATCATGGAAACGATTAATATCAGGAAGGCAAGCGAATGAAAATACATAGAGAAGACAAGGTGATTGCTGTAGTGTTTTCTGCTTCTGAAATATAACATATTAAGGAAGAGTGCAAACAAAGGCATCAACAAAAACATCGAGTATGAAATATTTCTGTATATTTTCCCGAGAAGCTCTTCGGAATCGATATGGCGGGTGTTTATTTTTACAATATTTCTATAGAAATTTTTCGTAAATCTGTTGGAATTAGGATACTTGTATGTAATGAACTCTTCGATGAGATTGTCAGGATGAGGTGAGGCCTTTATCTCATTCAGCATGCGGATTTCAGTTGTATCTTTTCTTGTTATTGAGGTGTTTATATCTGCAGAAGAGATGTTATAAGCAATGCTGTCTTCAATTACGACAGATCTGCTGTCTGCCTTATCTCTTTTTCCTATATTGAAAGAGAGAAGCAGGAAATATAAAAAGCTGACAAAGAGAAAAAATTTTACCGGCAAAACATACCTTGCTCTCTTATTACTTGTAAAATTTATAACAATCCTGCCTGGGATAAACAAATCCTTGAATGTTGTCAATATTTTGCTGTCAAAATTGAACATGCTTGCCAGAAAGTCCATGAGAAAATTATGAATGTGCCGCCTTTTGTACAAGTTGTCCTGTCCGCAGTTCGGGCAGAAATTATAACTTGACGGATATCTGAACTCGCAATTAGGACAAATTATCTCCTCGTTCTCTATTGATTGCATATTTATTTTTTATTTTTTTGTGGCACAGATTTTTCTAAGTTGCTGATTTACTGACGTGCACAGTATTGCGGAGAGTTTGTAAAACACACAATATCAGAGAATAAGAAAAATCTGTGCCACAAAATTAAAAATTAAAAAGAAATCTTGACAGGACGTATCATATTTACAGGTTCAAAAATTTTATCAAGCTGCTCTTTGGTAAGAAGCTGCTTGTCAAGCACCAGCTGATATACGCTACACCCTTTTTCTAAAGCCTCTTTTGCGACTTCGGTACTGTTTGCATAACCGATAAAAGGTTTCAGGGCAGT
Organism: Rikenellaceae bacterium; assembly: GCA_034928745.1. Taxonomy (GTDB): domain Bacteria; phylum Bacteroidota; class Bacteroidia; order Bacteroidales; family UBA932; genus Bact-08. Next base: position 8,173 of record JAYFOS010000007.1, on the reverse strand, counting down.
TACGATTCCAATAGAGTGTTCAACAAGATAACGGCAGTGTTCAGCATTAGCGGTGATACCATCTATGCACTCCAATCTCAGAGTGTTGAATGCCCTTTTCATCCATAGGGCTGATTCAACAAGACTGTGAACAAGTACAGGCTCCATTACGTTTAGTTCCAGCTGTGCAGCCTCTGAAGCCATAGTGATTGTAAGATCATTGCCTATTACTCTGAAACAAACCTGGTTTACTACTTCGGGTATGACCGGGTTTACCTTACCAGGCATTATTGAAGAACCCGGCTGTTTCGGGGGAAGGTTGATCTCTGCTATTCCCGTACGTGGCTCAGAAGACATAAGACGAAGATCGTTACATATCTTTGAGAGTCTTATTGCAATCATCTTAAGGGCTGATGAATATGAGACCATTGATGACGTGTCATGTGTGGCTTCTATGAGATTATCTGCAAGTTTTACTTTCCAGCCGGAAATCTCTTTAAGAAACTGAGTACATGCTTCAGCATAGCCGGGCTCTGCCGTGATACCGGTGCCTATAGCGGTTGCACCCATGTTAATTATTAGAAGCTCTTTGGCTGCACTCTCTAAATGTTTGAGTTCGTGTTTCATTGAAGATGCGTATGCACCGAAGCTTTGTCCAAGTGTCATAGGAACTGCATCCTGAAGTTGGGTTCTTCCCATTTTCAGTACTTTGGCAAACTCATTCTCTTTATTTGAAAAAGATTCGATGAGTTTTTCGAGCGATTTTATCAACTCCAGATGTATCATATAGAGACCGAGGTGCATGGCAGTAGGGTATGCATCATTGGTTGACTGAGCCATGTTGACATGATCGTTGGGATGACAGTGGGTATAGTCTCCTCTCTCTTTTCCCATTATCTCAAGGGCCCTGTTGGCAATAACTTCATTGGCATTCATATTCATGCTTGTTCCGGCACCACCTTGTATCATATCGACAGGGAATTGCTCAAGATGTTTGCCTTCTATAAGCTCCTGACATGCTTCGACAATGGCCTCTTTTACTCGAGTGTCTATTAAACCCAGCCGATGGTTTGCCTGTACGGCTGCCATTTTTACCATACCGCAAGCTTTAATGAATTGAGGGAAATCGGACAACCGTTGTCTGCTTATGTCAAAATTTTCAATACACCTGAGGGTCTGTACTCCGTACATCGCATCTGAAGGTACCTCTTTGTCTCCCAGAAGGTCGTGTTCAAGACGTGTTGCCCCTTCTGCTTTAACATGATATTTTTTCATTATGATTACTATTTATAATTAAATACCTTCACAAAGGTATATAATTATAATCAAAATGAATAAATATGATTTTATATTGTAATAAAATGGAAATTGACTTTATCGGTCACTTTTGAAAATAAAATATTTACGTATCAAAAAGTTGAGGGCGAGCCCTATTACAGTCGCTAAGGCTTTTGAATAAACAGGAGCAAGTCCCATGTTTATAAAACCTTTGGTGGACCCCAGATCAATTGCAGCAATTACAGTTATTGACAAGAAATAGATTATATACTCTTTCCACCCTTTCCAACGGGCATTCTTGTTAAAGAGAAAGTTAACGCACAGGATATAGTTAAGAACGGCTGCAGAGTAAAAAGCAATCACGGTTGAGACTCCGACTGTCAGGCTCTTTATAAGCAGCAGGAAAAACAAGAGGTTAAATAGTGCCGAAACTCCTCCTATTATCAAATAAATAAGAAACTGAAGAGAGATTCTCTGATAGGGAGCATTGTATTTGAAAACACAGTAAAGTGCACGGATACCGTCTTTCCAGCCTATTTTCTTGCCATCGTCATATGTTCTTCCATAGTAGGAGATGCCAACTTCATAAATTCGTATCCCGGGTATTCTGGAAATTTTCCCCGTAACCTCCGGTTCAAAACCGAACCTCTTCTCTTTGAGCTTGAGGGATTGAAGCATCTTTGTGTCAAATAGCTTATAACATGTTTCCATGTCGGTCAGGTTGAGGTTGGTGAACATGTTTGAGACGGTTGTCAATAACCTGTTGCCGATAGTATGCCAGAAAAAGAGTATTCTGTGAGGATTGCCGCCCATGAACCTTGAGCCGTAAACAACATCTGCAAAACCTTTCAATACAGGTTTAAGAAGGTCGTTATATTCTTGAGGGTCATATTCCAGATCGGCATCCTGAATTACAGTGTACTCTCCAGTTGCCAAAGAAATGCCGGTATGTAGTGCAGCACCCTTACCCATATTGACTTCATGCCGGTGGTAGCGAATATCCATATCCGGATTTGTATTTATATATCTCAAAACGGCACTCTCGGTATCATCTGTTGAGCAGTCATTGATAATAATTATCTCTTTGCCTATTTCCCCGTCAAGAATAACCTCTCTGATCCTGTCAAGAATAAGGTGAATGGTTGATCCTTCATTATATACCGGGATTATGATTGATAGCTTCTTTATCATTTCTGTATTGTCTGCTTGCTGTTTAAGATTTGAGTGTAAATTGTGACGATAGCATCGTTCGGATAGAAGCGGGAGATTGTTAAAATCTGCTCCCTTAGTTTTTCCCACTCTTCAAGTTTCAAGTAAACCTGCAACAGGTCAACCCTGGCATTATAGTATTCAGGAACGACTGCTGTTGCTTTAAGCAGCGCGGTTTCTGCCTCCCGGTATCTTTCTCTGTTTAGCAGAAAGTGTCCGTAGTAATACCAGGCAACATGCTCGAAGTTTTTGCATTCAATAGCTTTATTAAAATACATCTCTGCCTCTTTATTATCTCCTACAGCTCCTTTAAGTATGCCAAGATTTATATAAATGTATGAATATAATGGATTAAGAGATGCTGCCTTAAGGAATTTTGCCTCTGCTTCTTCATATTCTGCAATTTGCATCATAGCTACTCCATAGTTCATCCAACCCCTGGCATTTTTAGGACTTTTTTCAGTAACATCAGACCAAAGAGAGAGGTCGTCGTGCCATACTTTATTCCGTTGATAAACACCGAATGCATTACCTCCGAGGAAGAGGAGGATTATTACGGTTAAGACTTTTTTCCCCTTCTTACTTGTATTGGCATTTGGAAAATACTTGTCTATAAAATATTTTGCCCCAAAGATCACAGCGATGCCAAGACCCAGATAAGGTATGTAACACCGGTGGTCGTTCAGCACTTCGGCGTAAGCCATAATCGAGGATGTCGGTAACAGCGAGATAAGAAACCAGAGCAATCCAAATGAAATTATCCTTGTTTTCTTGCTCTTGGATGTTTTCAAAGCGAGGAAAATGACTCCCGCCAACAATATTATACCTGTAATTGCCCTGTAATCTGTTATGGATTCAAAAACTTTCCAGTCTGTATCAGCAGAGAGGTTATATGGGATAAGATAAGTGACAAGATAGTGACATATTACTAATGGCTGGGTAATCAGATAATTATAGACACTTGTGTTGTCTCCGCCTGTTGTCCATGTGTCCGGTATCATAATCTTGTAGAATATGTAGTACCCGACTGTCAGGAAAATTGAAGGCAATGTCTTTATAAGAGATCTCTTGAGTTTTTTAAACTCTTCACTCTTGTAAAAGCGAAGCATATCCATATTCTCCTCAAAGATTAAAAGATATAAAAGAAGCAACGGGGCAAATACAAAGGTCATCTCTTTTGCAAAGAACCCTATAAGAGGAAAAATAAGGTAAAGGTGATATTTTCTCCAGAAACCGCCGGTTATATATGCTACAAGACCGGCAAGAACAAACAGCGCAGAATCTATTTCCGCTCTCTGGAATATGTAATTTACAGTCTCGGCGTTTGCGCATAGCAGCCCGAAGGAGGTTGCGACAAGCAGTGCCCAGTAATCTTTTCTTCCTTGGAACCCGCTTTTCTCAAGTATTACTTTTGTCAGGAAGTAGAGAAGAATACATACAAGTATATGGGTTATGAAGATGTGTATGTGGAAAACCCGTGTTCCTCCATCCCCGGAGAGTTTCAGATCGATGGCATTTTCAATGGTTAGATAAGGCCGGTATGACTGATTGGTCGGTAAAGTACTTATTGTCTTTCCGTCAACAAAAAACTTGATGGGATCAATTTCTCTTATTGCCGCATTATTTACTATAGTGTGATCATCGTCAAAGTGAAAGCTGTTGTCGAAATGGTTTGAATATGCAAGGAGTATTGCCAGAAAGGCAGCAAATGAGAAGATCTTTAAATTCCCCGGTTTCTGTTGTTTCATAAAAACTCTAAAATTTATCCATACGAAATATAATACTAAAATGCTACATAAATTATTATTATTGCCATTATATAGTAAAGATTGCCGCTTATTATCCTGATGCCACTCTTTACATAGTTTCTCTCAAGTCATCTATAAAACGAGCTGATATGTAATAGCCATAAAGCTCCGGACAGAAATAATAAAGCCTTATCTGACTAAATAATATTAGCTTATTGTTTATATTTACACCGGTAAATCATAAAATCCAAAGCTATGAAAGAAGATATCCAAAAATCTGCATCTTGCGGAGCAATTTACGGGCTCGGATTAATAGGAGCTGCAATCTACTTTATTGCTCATGCCGCATCATTTTGGGCAGGAGTCCTTGGTTTCCTTAAAGCAATCATCTGGCCGGCCATTATGGTCTATGAACTTTTTAAACACATGGCTGTCTGATTATCTGGAATATAAAAGGCTGCCTCTTATGAAGCAGCCTGATATTTTTTTTACAGATAACTACGACATTTTTCCTACGCAAACACCATCCTTGTTGTCGGCTTTATAAGCAACCCATACAGTGTTTTTCTCACCAGCTACAAGGGCTTTTATCTGAACAACTATCAGGTATGAGACTTGAGTCTCCTTGCCGTTAATGGAGATTTTTGCACCTTTTTTTACACCTGTTGACATAGCACCTGCCTTATCCGGATAGGTGAGAGAGATTGTGCTTTTTGCATCTGTGCTCTTCCAACTGAATACCACCTTACCGTCACTCTCTTGGCTAAGTTTATATGTACCTGCGTCAGTCCCTTCAACTTTGCTGTTGCCATTCCATACAAAACGAGTCTTTGAATCAGCCTTGAGTGATGTGTATAGATCATCTATGGTTGTAACAGAAAGCTTACCTGTTTTTCCGGCTTTGTCCGTAACAGTAATTATTGCTTGTCCTACTTTTAACGCATTTAATGTTATCTCTCTTTCAGAAATAGTGGCAGTAACTGTAGTTGCATCCGAAGAAGCCACGGTATAAGGAGCCTCACCTCCCGAAACAGTTACTTTATCGCTTACGCTGACAACCATCTCTACACTTTTGCTGCTGAACTTTATATCAGCATTCTCCTTTGTACAGCTTGTGAAAATTGGAGCAGCCAGAGCTGCAATTACGATGAAATTTTTAAGATTTCTCATGATAAAATGATGTTAATTAAATTGTTAATATTAAGTGATTAAAACTCAAATCTTAATCCAGTATTTACTGTCGGGATGGTTCTATGAGCCGTTCTGATACTCAAGGGCTGATCGTTGTCGAAATAGTGTGAGATATGCGGTTCTGCGTACAGGCTCAAATTCTTGTGAATTTTGTATGAAATTCCGGCAGAAGCACTTATAGAATATTGCAAACCTTTGATTTTTGAATAGGTTGACATATTTTCATCGGTATGGTTTCCGTCGTTGGAAGGCCTTCCGTCTACTTCGGTCAGTTTTGCTTGCAGACCTTTTTCCACCATAACTCCTGCACTTGCGTACAGCTCAAGATGGGGAGAGATTTTTAAGAGAGACATTTTTAAGTTGATTGGAACGCCTATGTAGTGGAGTTTTAGTGTCTTGAGTGTCGGACTTTCCGTAGTCTTGAATGTCGTAGTAAGGTTACTGTATACCAATCCTGTCTCTATGCTTATCCTTTCGCTTAATTGCCGGCTTATCTTCAATCCGAAAGAGAGAATTCCGGAATATCTATTTTTGCCGGTATTTTTCTGATTTTCGGCTGAATCGGGATTTCCGTCCGATTCCGGATTCCCGTCAGACTCACTCATCAGACCATTAAAACTTCTGCCGGTCCTCTCACCTGTCTTACCGAACAGCGTTGAGAAAGTCCATCCTTTATTGTTGCCTGAAGAGGTTTTAAGCTCATTATCTTCATTGAGGGAACAAACGGGTGTTGAATGCTCGTTCTTCTCAATGGATTTTGCGTTGATAAATTTCTTCTCCTCTGTAGTTACAGATGCTTTTTCTGATTTAGCCGGCGGATTTTCCGAAGGTTCAGGTTTTGTGGTTGACTTTGAGGACGGTGTTTCAGAATGAGCGACCGTCTTTTTTTCATTTTTCACCTTTACTTCTAAACTGATCGGTACTTGTTCAACATTTTTAGTGCATGCATTTGCATATATTACAGGAGAGATCTCCTTTTGATGGCTGTTATCAATAGCAGTAACCGTAATCATCAGCAAAAAAACGGCGGCAACACCTGCGAGAACCCATCTGACCTGCCGTCTCTTCCGATCCCGTGCAAGGCGCATACTGATATTCTCCCAGCACCTGTCGCTGACCGGAATATTAACATTTTCGAGACTCTCCCGGATATACTCGCAAATAATCTCTATATCGGGAAGATTTTTATCATCCTTGTCTTGCATAATCTTTCCCGATTAATGATTGAACACTTTTTTGCAGAAGTCTTTTTGCCCTCATCAACTGAGATTGAGAGGTACTCTCCTTAATATTGAGCATTTCTGCTATTTCCGTGTGTGAGTAACCCTCGATCGCATGCAAATTAAAAATAGTCCTGTAACCTACCGGCAACTCTTCAATACAGGCAAGTAAGTCGTCTGTATTAAGTTTACTTAGTGCTGAAACATTGAAATTATCCTCGAGGTTAAAACACTCATCCACAGGAGTGTGAAATTTCATATAACTATTCTTACGCAGATATTCCAGAGATGTGTTTACAAATATTTTTCTTATCCATCCGGCAAAAGCTCCTTCGCCTTTATATGTCCCTATTTTAGCAAAAACCTTGATAAAGCCTTCTTGCAAAAGATCCTGCGCAATCTCCGTATCGCAAGCATAACGTTTACATATACCAAGCATTTTTGATGCATACATTGAGTAGAGCAAGCGTTGAGCCTTAGAATCTCTTTTCCGGCAGCCTGCAATTATATCGCTCTCGTCTGTAAAACGAGTGCAATCAAATATCTTTTCTCCCACAACTTGCGTCAATGACATTTCCATAAGTAGAATACTGTACGATGCTAAATAGATGGACGCAACAGTCAAAAAACTGCATGAGGGGAGAGATCTGTTACTTTTATTGGTAGTAACAGACAGATATATAGAATATTATTGTGGGGTGGGGGTTAAATAAAAAATTATGCGACTCCAATTTTTTATCTAACTCTTGGGGTCACATTATTTTTAGTCATCCTCTTTAAGATCAGATTCCAAGAATATGCTTTATCGCATCAACCGAGGTGAAGGTTCGTCTTGATGTTGCTTCGAGATTGTGTTTCTCCTCTTCGAAAATGCGTCGGAGGAAAATTGGAAAAGCTTCTCCGACTTCGATCAGGTGACCGTCATTATCGTAGAAACGGATTGTCCGCTGTCCCCATATTTCGGTGTTTATTTCATGTAGGAATCTTACATAATTGCTTTTGAGCTTTTGAAAGACCTTGTCAAACTCTTCGGTTTCAAAGCATAGTTCGAAGCGGCTCGGAAGTGTTGAGTCGGATATTTTGTCCATTCCTAAAGTGCGTGGAATAATGTTTTGATCCATTATTTGCCATATGGCGAAGCCCTCTTTGAACGTAAAGTTCTGGTCGCCGTTATTCATCACGACTGTCATTCCCAGGATGTCAACATAGAAATCGCGGGCTTTAAGTGCGTCCTTAACAAAAAGCACGGCGGTACAATTTTTTAAATCCATTTATCTTGATTGTTTTGTTGTGCAAATATAATAATATGATTAAGTTGCATTGAAGACATATGGCTTAAAGACACTGGTTTTTCTTAATTTGTTCTCGATAGCCGCTTATATATTGGAGAAATATCGTCTCAGGGCTGTCCATCCTCAGTCGTATTCTAAGACTTTGCCAAATATAATTTTATTTTTTTTGGTGGGGTCAATATCTAATATCTCTGAGATGTTGAAATATAAAGGATTATAGCAAGAAAGTATTCCTTACCACAAACATAAATTTGAA
>JAYFOS010000028.1:0-11463 GCA_034928745.1 Rikenellaceae bacterium | reverse complement strand
TACTTCTGTAATTTCAAAATACTCCAACATCCCTGTCGGCAACAACAATGAATAACCACTCTTTTGCATTTTTCTCATTCCTTTTTCGTAACGCAAAGATAAAATTTTGTTACCCCTGTCCCCAACTTTTACTTATGATCCTTTTTCTTAACGTGATTTGATTTCGTGTTTTTCCGGGGCTCCGAAACTCCTTCCTCCGGTCGTCAGACATTCTCGCCCTATTTCGGAAAAACACTCATAAAATCACTAAAAAATCAAGGTCTTTTTCGGCTTTATGTCTTCAATAGCTCCTAACTTCCGCACCAGCTGAAAATTGCCCTGATCCGGCATATCTCCACAAATTTGTTAGCGGCTACAGAGGCAAATTGACGATGCATGTGTGTGTCAATCGCTCTTTAATATATATCTGATTATCTTGCAATTAAAATATCAGTGCCACACGTATCTTTTCAAACTGACCATTGCCAGGTATATAAAGCACAGAATCATTCCTATTTGATATGGTGCAACCAAGCTGTCATTGAAAAAACATTGAGATAGCCCTTTAACAACCAATGGAGAGACAAATTGACCCAGATACAAACTGGCAGACACAAGTGGCATTACTGTGGTAACAGCCTCTTTTCCGCCTTCTACTGAAGCAACGGTGTTGATGTAGGGAACTCCTACGCCATTTGCAATACCGCCTAGTATCAGGGCAATAAGCGTAGCTATTAATGAGGGAGATGAAGCAAACAATAAATACGAAAGGAAGAATAAAACAGGTGCTATATATTTCATATAACTCCTACAGACCTTCATTATTGTCCCGAATTTAAGTCCGACGAAGAATGCTACTATATCATAGGCAACCATGATAAATGTAATTTCCTTTTCGGAAAATAACCCCTGTTTTGCTGCTATGATTGCATAATTAGAAGGAAACACAAAAAAGATCATCATTATGAATAACATTCCAACAACAGGAGATCGGTATGTTAAGAGTATTTTCAATGGTTTCCGTACATTATCCGATACAAGCTTGTCATTGGGCAAACGCAGGATTACCAATACAAATGAGATTAACCCGAAGAGATACACCAAAAAGCTTAACTTCCACGAGACAGTTGCCAACAGACCTGCGAGTAAAGTTGCCACTACGCCTCCCAATTGATTCATGGCTGCGGCCTCCCCCATTAGTTCTGGTTGTTTTTCCGGAGGGTAATAAAATGCAAGCAATCCGGTTGAAAGAGGCATTAACAATCCGACACTGATTCCCAATACTGCGCGGAACGCGAGTAACATCCATATATCACTTGCAAAGAGAGCTCCTGTTCCTGCTGTTATATACATAATCAGCCCAATAAGTGCTATGGTTTTGGTTCGCATGAAGCGACATAAATATTTAAATGTCAGATTAGTAATTATAATAAATAATGCAGGGATGCTTATTATAAATTTCACCAGGATATCCGGTGTTGTTGAAAAATGTTCCTGAATAGCTCCCAAGGCTGGTGCTAAAGCTGCTCCGGCCATTACTGTAAGAAGTGAAATTGAAAGAATTGTGGTTTTGACCTGATCTGTTTTTTTAGATTTCATATAAGTGATTTTCTGATTTAAATATGGAAATTTCAGTCACTTACAACTTCTCATGAAATCCTCGGCTGCTTACAAATCCGAGTGTAAAAATAAAATAGATTAATTATTTCTCATAATTGTTTTCTACAGCCGCTTTTATAATGCGGAGCTTAATGTTAAGCGGCTTCAGAGTAATCCTTAGACATTAATTATAACTCAAAAATAGAACCGGCTCGTTTATAGCCAAGTTTTTCATAGTATCCATCAACGCCGGACATGACATAGACAATACGATCCGGGTAATCCTGATGAATGCACTCCATCAACTTTCTGCCTGTCTCCTCACCTCGGCAATCTGGTTTGACCAACAGGTCGCAAACATAGATGTAGGTTCCGAAATCTTCCAGAGAGCGGGAGTAACCGCATAAAACATTGTCCTTATATGCGACATATGTGATGGAGGTTTCCAGGGCAGACTTGTATTTTTCAGATAGATTTTCATCTGCATAGTCCCAGCCATCTTCATCGAGGATCATCTGCATCAATGCAGCTTCATCATCTGACTTTTTGTATTTTCTTATTTTTAGTGGCACTGATTTTTCTAATTAACTCATTTTTAAAGGTAATGATTTTCAGACCATAAATAGAAAATTTTGAATACATTTCTATTTCAGGCAATTAGAAAAATCAGTGCCACTAAAATTTAATTACACTGCCATCATTCTCATTCTCCCCGTTTTTGAATTTCCCTGATTTGAAAGAATTAAAGTTGTAGGTCAATCCGATCCAAAGGGTTCGAGTCTGGCTCTTGCTGTGGTTGTTTAGCTTGTAAACAAGATTGTCTGAACTTATATCCCAATTTCTGGTATTGAAAATATCTGACATTGTCAAGCTGACCGAAAACCTGTTACCGTAAAAAGCTCGCTTTACTGCAACATCAGCATAATATATACTATTCAGTCTGAACTGTGGCAAATCAATAGGAGAGCTGTAACTTAAGAGCAATTGTATCTCTGTTTGCTTCTCGGGTTTTATTGTAGTCTTGACATTCCCTGTCCAGGCAAGATTATCTGTGCTTAAATCAATTTCATTATAGAAACCTTTCGACTTATTATAGAATAACGAAAATGCAGGATTAACAGTAATATAGTTGTTGAATTTATACGTTATATCCAGGTCTCCTCCTATCTTTTTCTGTTCATCTCCATTGACATATGTAAGTATCAATTTGTCCGGCACAGACAACATTGAAACTTGAGATATAAAATTTTCCGTCATACTGAAGTAGAGATTCGTACGCAACTGATATCTCTCTTTTATCATTGAATAATTAAATTCAATCTTATCAAGGACTTCCGGCTCCAGTTGCTTATTACCGGTCTCATATGTCATTTGGTCGATCACGTATATAAACGGGTTAAGCTGGGGATATGTCGGCCTTGTGATCCTACGGTTTACACTTAATGCAATACTCCGGGATTTGTCTATATTCCGCTTAACCAGTAAATATGGAAATGGAAAAACGTAATTTCTTGAAATACGATCGTTGTTAGATATCTGAATGAACTCAGATGTGTTGTATTCAACACGGGCTCCTATTTTAAAGAATGTATTGCTGAACAATGTATCAGAATACATAAGGTAGGAAGAGTAGATATACTCCTTGTGTTCCAGGTCATTGCTGAAAGCAGGATTAAGGTTCCACTTAAGTGTGGTTTCGTCAAGGTCATAAAAGTAATAATTAAAATTATTCCACCTTGAAAAACCCTTCAATCCAACCTCCACAATACCAGTCTTGAATACTGACTTGAGGTAATCCGCCTGTATAGTCATATTTGTAGGAGTTCCTCCTCCGGATGATTTTTGTAGCAGTTCATCCTCGATATAATACTCTGCCGGCCTTGAACCTTTTGTTTTTGAGAAGGAGGCATCAAGAGAGATCTCATTCTTGCCCTTTTCAAATATCTTTTTGTACGAAAGACTACTCTCTATTATTTTTCTGGAAAATGTCACATCATTTTTTCTGTTAAATATGACCTCAGGCAACTCAGCCTTGATTTGCCGGCCCGAAATAACTTGGTTATTATTCATATCCGGTGACATATATTTAAATCCCAACGAAAACAGATCCTTCTTGGTTGGTTTTGAATTTATCAGAAAAGCCAACGTATGGGTTTTATTTGTCTGAATTGATTTAACATTCTGCTCAACTAAAACATTGTCAGAATAGAGCTCTCTTGTCAAGGCACTTTTAACATCAGCTCTTTCATACTTTCCGTTATAATTTATCCCGATGTCCCAAATTCCTTTAGAATAATTCAGAGCCGCACCTCCATTAACCCTCTCCTCAACACCATAGTTCAAAGAGAACGCGCCACTGACTCCGGACATATTCTTTCTTTTAGTAACAATATTTATAATTCCGCCGGTACCTTCCGCATCGTATTTCACATCCGGATTCGTTATAATTTCAATATTCTCGACATTTGAAGTGGGGATTGAATTCAGTGATGAGAGTGTGGTCGGCACTCCGTCAATTAAAATAAGAATGTTTTTATTGCCACGCAGATATATATTGTTTCCTCCGTCTATTGTTACCGCAGATTGACTTTTAAGAACTTCTGTCACATTACCTGAAACCGCAGAGATATTTTGAGAAACATTGATTTTAGTCTTTTCAACTGAAATTTGTTTTTCATTTCTGGAAGCTGTAACCTGAACTTCATTGAGTGACATTGCCGATGTTGACAAATAGATGGGTTCTGAAAGGTTCACGGGAGCTCCTGCTATCTGAATAGTCATCGAATTTGTCTGATAACCCACAAAACTGGATTTTATCACATATTTACCTGATGGTAGGTTTTTTAATAGAAATTCCCCTTTTGCGTTTGTAATAATACCTGTTACTAAAGAGGTATCTGACATTTTGTATATAGCTACTGATGCGAATTCAACCGGCTGCTTGCTTTCCCTGTCAAGAAGTTTGCCCGCTAGTGAGTAGTTTACGCTTTGCTGAGCAATTGATATCTGGACAGATAAAATTGAGAACAAAAAAATGGCAAATAAGAACGAAGAACGTTTTGTCATAAATCGATTACTAAATAATGTGTTTAAGATGCGTCGATTATTTAATCGACGTATTTTGACTATCCGGACTACATATAGTTTAAATATAATGTAGTGGTAAAAAAAAATTAACTTTGTCTTTTTACAAGATAGTATGAAAAACAAGACTTTAATTATTGGAGCAAGCACAAATCCAGAGAGATACTCTTATAAAGCCGCAGAAAAGCTTTTAAGTCATGGCCATGAAATATACCTGATTGGAAACAGATCCAGGAACGTATTCAACAGGGAGATTTTCCAGAATACTATTCCGTTCACTGATGTAGACACAGTTACTCTATATCTCTCCGCCGAAAGGCAGGCCGTCTATTATGATTACATACTCTCCCTAAAACCAAGAAGAGTAATATTCAACCCTGGCACAGAGAATTCTCATTTCGAGAAAATTCTGACAGACAACAACATTGAGGCTGAGAGAGCGTGTACATTAGTTCTGCTTTCCACTAAGGCGTATTAGACTATGTGGCACTGATTTTTCTAATTGCCTCATTTTAAGAACAATAACTTTCGGTTCATAAGCAGCTAATTTATAATATTTTTGCATCTATTTCTATTTCAGGCAATTAGAAAAATCAGTGCCACACATAAAATAAAAACGTACCATATTCCACTGATGAACATTGTCATAAGCTTTATTTCTGTTGTAGAAGCGAGGTTTATCCCTGTTCTCCCCGGTCAGTTGAATATAATTCCATTGAATGAGCATTAACTTGATTTTTCCTGAAGCAGAAAATCCTATAAGTTCAGGATTTATCCTAGCTAGAGCCTCACAGCCATCCCGATGCCCCTCCGGACATAATCCAGAATAATTGCCTGTTAATTCAAACATCTTGGTAGCAACATCGCCGTCACCGGCATAAAAAGCCGGTTGCTTACGCTCAGCAGCAGACATTTTACCGAGCTCTTCCCGCAACTTACCCTCCAGATCCAAGAACTCAGCATCAGATTCATTCTCCAGCTCTTTCAAGGCTTTGCTTCTAAACTCCTCGGCAGTTTGTCTGTTTACTTCCAGTATCTCTTTATAGGCTTGCTCTATCTCCTTCCTTCGCTCCCCCTTTGTAGGGTTCACCGAAGTTATGCCCGCATTTTCCTTCTCTTGCTTCTGCCCTTTGATAGCCTCGCTCAGGTAGAACTCTTGCGAAACAGGAATGAAAAGATCAACATTATCCCTGCTTGCCATAGTTATCTCATCCCCTGCTGTCTGATATATTCCAAAATCGAAGAAGTCGGCTGTCTTCCTTGGAATTACACAGATATCTCCCGCTATCGGAGCACCAAAAGTGGTTTTATCCATTCCGTTTAGAAAAACGGTAACCCAGGTTCCTACTTCATAATTTGCAAACTTTCCCTTTGGTGTATGCACATATGGTGCAAAATGGAGTTCAATTTTTGCATATATCTTAGGATGTGGGTCATCGAACGGACTTTTGAAAGAGTTGTTCGGCAGAATGTCTATAAAAGTGTTGATCAGAGCCTCATATCCTTGCGGCGGATTATTCTTGAGCCAGTTCAACATACTTGCGGTTACTCTCTGGGCAGCGCTTTTGCATGCATTAAGCTCTGCTTCCGAATAGTTCTTCAATCCGTATGAATTGACGAATGCATAACGTTGTTTTATCTCCCCTTTTGTGTATGGCATCATTCCGTTGATAACCTCATCAGAATATGGCTGCTGTGCGGACAATTGCCGGCACACCATGCAACATATGAAAATGCCTATTATGATTACCTTTTTTCTCATAATACTAATTGTTTGAATAGTCGGCTACAATATTTACAAAGATAATATTTAATTTTAGTGGCACTGATTTTTCTAATTGCTTCATTTGTAAGGGCAATATTATATCATAAGCCAATGTCGCAGGTTTTTCTGACTTTGTTCTCTGTGGCCGCTTTTATTGGAGATATATCGTCTCAGGGCTGTCCATCCTCAGTCGCATTGAAGTCATAAACCTCAAAGACACTGATTTTTTTTAACGTGATTTGATTTCGTGTTTTTCCGGAGCTGCGAAACTCCTCCCTTCGGTCGTCAAACATTCTCGCTCTGTTTCGGAAAAACACTCATAAAATCACTAAAAAATCAAGGTCTTTTCGGCTTAATGTCTTCAATTGCTCCTTAAATCCCATCTCCGGCTGAAAATTTCCCTGATTCTTCATAGCTCCATTAACATCTAAGCGGCTTATGAGGCAATTTGACTAAATTTTTACATATAGAAGAAAAAACGGGTGTAGGTTATATACACCATTTACTCCGTTCATCCAACACTCCGGCAAACATATCTATGTCTCTTCTAGAAATCCCTAATCGTGTTGCCAGTTCTCGCCAGCCTCTCACAACACTGACCACCTTGGAAATAATATCTTCAGCAGTTTTCTTGTTAAGCATATAGCTTTCGCAGGCATCAAGCAAAATGCCCAGATCTGCCTTATTGGTAGATGACGAGACAAGCAGACTTTGGTACTCATTCAAAGTAGGATTCATATCGTATGCAGGAGACAAGGTCCAACCTTTTGCAGTCAACAGAAAACCATGATTACGGAAATGGTCATCGCTATTGCCGATGCATATATTGAAAGCTATACGGCGATAGAGTTCTTGCAGATTGTCTTCGACTTTTGTACAGTTCTGAATAATGAAGTCCACTATATCCAGATAACCGTGTCCGGTATTAGCATTGTCGCCGTCATTAAGCCCCAGTAAGGTAATTGCTGAGGCAAAATGAATCCGCTTTCCCTCCCTGTTTCTGTCAAAGCGTTGTGAAAGCAATGTGTGGTATTTCTCGTCAGTGGCCAAAACTTTGGTTCTCGCTGCATTAATTTCGGCTTTTATGGCAAGAAGATGGCTGAAATGCTCCCAAAGTCCGGCATCGTAATCATCTTTTTGTGAAGGGAACTTAGCTATATAAAGTGTTTTATCTGTGTCTATCACACTGGCTTTCGGTCTTGCACCGCCCAATGAGGAACCCGGCTGCACGAGTCGGGCAATCCACTTCCGGTCAGGCAGAACATTATTTTCTTCGCTTTTCTCTATCTCGGTACTGGCAGCAATCAAGTCTCTAATATCCGTCAGAGGTGGAATTTTCAATGGTTCAGTCACATTTATATATTCTCCGTCTTGAACCTTCTTGAAACGAAATGCACCCATTCGGGAGAAGTCATCGATGCCAGTCAGGAAATCGAAAGAAGAGAGCCGTCGAACCGATCGATTTTCCTCCTTTGCAGCAATCTGCTCACGGCGTAGCATCAAGGTAAGTCCCCAACGATCAGGCAGGGCGTCAGAGAAACATCCGAACATATCTTTATCCGGTAGCGTATATTGCTGTCCGGGATAATTATTCAAATCATCGCTCAAAAACAAATCTCCGTGCTTTTTCAACCATTCATCGCAGAATTTAAAGGAATAACTGTCTGAGCCCCGAAGAGATTCATAGCCCAACTCGCCAATGAGTTCTATCTCCTTCAGCCAGTCAAAATCGGCATATACATATAGCATCTTCATCTTTTACTCCTTTTTTGAGGCACGCTCCCTTGTCTTCAAGCTCAAATCCTGCAAAGCTTTCCCCAATTTGTCTTCTTTGGCAAGCCACAGAATATCATCTTCAAGTTGTAAAGCAAACAGGACACGCAAGTAAATCCCTATTGCGACTGTCGGTGCGCCTTTCTCTATTCTGAAAACAGTTAACGGAGAACATGTTGCACGTTCCGCCACCTGAGCCACACTCAGATTCCTGCGCAAGCGAGCCAATTTAATCTGCTCTCCCACAACCTTCATCTGCTGCTCCAATTTGCGAGGCAATTTAGTACCCATAGAATTCTTTGCCATGATCAACATATCATATAATATGCAAATATACCATTTTTTATTTATTTAATGATATGTTGCATATAAAGGTTGCAAAATTGGAATAGATGAGAACTTGAATAGCCTCACAAATAGTGTCTCAGGGGAGTCCATCCGATGTTGCATTACAGATATAAGCTTTAAAGACGCTGGTTTTTCTTATATGGCTACTTAGCCGCTTTTTATATAGAGCTATACCGAATCAGGGAAGTCCATCCTCAGTCGCCTTGCTCCCTCCGGCTGAAAATTTCCCTGATTCTGCATAGCTCCATTAACTTGTAAGCGGCTTAAGAGGCAAATTGACGATGCCTGCTTATGGTAAATCACTCATAAAATCACTAAAAAATCAAGGTCTAAACAATTCATCCAAAGTTTTCATGGCAACAAACATCTTCTTGCTGTCCGGAAGTTCGATAAAATCATACTTCAGGTAAAAATTTGCGGCCTGCTCATCTATCGGGTCAACAACGACAGCAAATGAAGCAATTAGCCCGGAGTTTTCCCAGCTCCGTTTTAAAGCATCTATCAAAAGGATCTTTCCGTAGTTTTTCCCATGATGCTTTTTGTCAATTGCAAGCCTCCCCAACAAAGTGGTCGGAATCGACTTGTAAGATGCCGGTAGTCTCTTTCTGATTTTTTCTGAAAGATCTCCGGACGGTATACTACAATTTGACAGTGTGTAGTAGCCTATTACAGATTTTGTTTCACCATCTGCCAAAACATAGCAGGCTGACAATTTGCGTTTAACATCCTGACCGGCCTGATGTTTCAGATAATCATTCAACGACTCCTCCCCACAGTCAAAATCATAGCGATTATGACCTTTATCCAACAACTCAATCATTGCTCATTTTAGACTTAGAAATAAAAGAATCATAATCAACCAAAGCATTTTTTAATGTTTGCGAAGGATTTTTAGGATTAGTTAACGCTTCAAAAAATATTTGGCTATCTCTTTCAGATGCAATTACTTGCTCTTTTTCCTTGATTATCTCTTTTGCTTTATCATGAGCAACTCGCAGAATGAAATCAGTAAGACTTCTATAACCACCCAAGTAGGCTGCTTTCTCAAAGAGTTGTTTTTGTTCCTTGGGAAGTCTGGTGTCGAATCTCGTTAGTTCTGAAGTTGTTGTGCTCATAATTGACTCCTGTATTTTTATGCAAATGTACGGATTTTATCCGTACAGACAACGCTTTTGTATAAAACTTTGGCAAGGTCTATTTAAACTCGTCAAATTTAGCACGCATTGTCGGATTGCCCTGGGTCAGTTTCTTAATGGTCAAATCCTCTGCCTTTTGATTCGCCAGTCGAAGATTGTTGTCGGATGAGAGGAGGGCATCTTTTGTTTTTTGAAGGTGTAATATGGTTTTATCAATCTCGTCAATGGCCTCTTTAAATCTCCTGCTGGCCAGCTCGTAATTTCTGGCAAACCCCTCTTTGAAAGTATTTATTCTCTCCTCAAAGTTTGTTATGTCGATATTCTGATTTCTAATCAAAGCAAGTTCTGCCTTATATTGCATGGAATTCATTGCAGCATTACGGAGCAACGTGATTATCGGAATAAAGAACTGAGGACGCACAACATACATCTTACTGTATTTATGCGACACATCAACAATTCCGGAATTATAATACTCGCTTTCAGCCTCTAAAAGCGAAACAAGAACAGCATACTCACATCTCTTTTCAGTGCGGTCCTTGTCAAGCTCCTTCAGGAAATCCTCATTTTTTCTCTTAGTTGAAGTCTCATCACCCTCATTTTTCATTTCAAACATTATTGAAATAATCTCATTCCCCGCTTCGTCACTCTCCCGATAAATAAAATCACCCTTACTTCCCGATCTTGAGTCGTTGTCCTTTTCAAAATATGCCTTTTGAAAAGCAGTGGCTCTGATCTTATTGAACTCATTCTCACAATGCTGCTCGAGTGTCTCACCTATCATCTTGGTTGAGAGCTTCAGCTTCATATCCTTTCGAAGAGCAATCTCTTCGTCTTTCAGCTTAATGATTGCATCTTTCTCTTTTAACTCAGCCAGATACTTTTCACTTAACGACTTTTCATGAAGCTGACTTTCAGCATCTTTAATCTTAACGGCATTGACCAGGTCATTTCGCTCTTTTTCAATCTTTTGGATAGCTTCATTTATTGCCAGCTTCTTCACAACTTCCGCATTTTCAAGCTGAGACTTGATTTGCAATAATTCCGCCTGCTTTTGTGCAAGTTTCTGAGATAGTTCGACCTCTTTCTGCGCTTTGAGTTCGGTCAATTCCCTCTCTTTCTTTGCCAATTGTTCTTGTAAAGAATTTCGGACATTCGCTTCCGCAAGTTTTACGGCACTCTCTTTTTCCTTGTCGGCAAGATTAAGTCTGTTTTTTATCTCTTCTTCAAATTGATGGTCGCGGACTTGCTTTAAAATGTCTGCATATCCTGCTTCATCTATTTTAAATGCTTTTTTGCAATGTGGGCAAATAATCTCGTTCATTTTTCTGATTTTAAAATCGTCCCCGGTTCTCTATGTGTCTAATCCTGAAATAGCTCTGGTCTGTGGCTGTTTTGTGGTATTTCGTTGAAAACCGGGTTATAAAATTATGAATTTGGGAGTGGTTATCCAAATAATTTTTAGGCAATTATGCCGGTTTTTCAATATGGCCTCTTAGCCGCTTATATACTGCGGAGCTACACCTGTGCAGGGCAGTCCATCCTCAGTCACATTGAAGTCATAAGCCTCAAAGACGCTGATTTTTCTCTTTGGCCGCTTAGCCGCTTTTTTATATAGAGCTATACAGAATCAGGGAAGTCCATCCTCAGTCGTATTCTAAGACTTTGCCAAATATAATTTTATTTTTTTTGGTGGGGTCAATATCTAATATCTCTGAGATGTTGAAATATAAAGGATTATAGCAAGAAAGTATTCCTTACCACAAACATAAATTTGAA
>JAYFOS010000003.1:0-162286 GCA_034928745.1 Rikenellaceae bacterium | reverse complement strand
TTCTGCCGAATCCTTCAACGCGAAAATCAAAGCGTTCAGAACACAGTTCAGAGGAGTTAATAATATTCCGTATTTCCTTTTTAGACTATCTAAAATTTATGCCTAAATATCAAATCCCCCAACTTTTGTTCGTGATCCAAGCTTTCTGGCTGCGGCGTAAAACAAAAAACCGGACTTTCGTCCGGCTTTTCTTCTTGTTAGCGGAGAGGGAGGGATTCGAACCCCCGGAACCTCGCAGTTCAACGGTTTTCAAGACCGCCGCAATCGACCACTCTGCCACCTCTCCTTTCCTATTGGGAATGGGCTGCAAATATATGGCTTTTTTTATTTCTGCCAAAAAAAAAGAGTGAAAAGAGATACTTTATTTGGTTATATTCTTGGTACAATATTTGCAGATGGAAAATAATTACTAAAACAAACGACTATATGAAGACAAAATTCGAGAAAGAGATACTGGAGCTTGAGGGAAATCTATCCAGATATGCATATAGCCTCACTTCAAACAGGGATGATGCCAAAGATCTTGTACAGGAGACTTTCTTTAAGGCTTTGAATAATCAGGAGAAATTCAACGAACATACAAATATAAAAGCCTGGGTGTATACGATAATGAAGAATACTTTTATCAACGACTACCGTAGGCGGACAAAAAGGCAGACTTTGTTCAGCAGTGACGTGCATGAATTCGTTATAAATAACAGGCCGGCTGATCAGAATCCGGAGAGTGAGTTCGGGTTCAGGGAGCTTACAAAAGTGGTAAATTCTCTGGAACCGGAGTTCAGGGTTCCGTTTCAGATGCATGATAGCGGTTACAAGTATCAGGAAATTGCTGACGAGCTGGGTCTACACCTGGGAACTGTCAAGAGCCGGATTCACTTTTCCCGCCAGAAGTTGATGGAGAAGCTGAAATAAAGAACTTTCTCTGAAATAGCAGCATGTATATCACTCCAATGGTTATGCATGAGTCTGCTATGTTGAATATAGGCCTGAAAAAGAGGAAATGTTCGCCCCCGAATACCGGCACCCAGTCAGGAAGCGTGGTATCAATTAAAGGAAAATAGAGCATGTCTACAACCTTTCCGAAAAGGAACGGGGCGTAGCCTCCGCCGTCGGGGAACAGTGTTGCAACCTGTGTCGGGGTGGATTCACTGAAGAAAAGGCCGAAAAAGAGGCTGTCAAATATATTTCCTATAGCACCTACAAGTATAAGAGCGACTCCTACGAGTATTCCCGTAGGAGCTTTTTGCTCTAAAAGCTTTCTGATATAGTATATGATAAATCCGGCAAGGGCTATCCTGAAGAGGCTCAGTACAAGCTTTCCGATTGTCCCTCCGAACTGCATGCCGAAGGCCATTCCGTTGTTCTCAACGAAAAGTATCTGGAACCAGCTGAAAATATGAATGCTTTCTCCAATTGTCATGTGAGTCTTGATCAGGATCTTTACAATCTGATCTATCATGAGAATCAGGATGACAAGGATTGATATTTTCTTTCCTTTAGATAGGTGCATTGATTAGTCTCGCTTGTTTTTTGCCTCAACGCTCAATGTAGCATGGGGTACCAGCAGAAGTCTCTCTTTTGGGATCAACTTGCCTGTATCCCTGCAGATTCCATAGGTTTTATTCTCTATACGAATAAGAGCTGCCTCAAGGGATTGTATGAATTTAAACTGTCTCTGAGCCAATTGACCTGCCTCCTCCTTTGAAAGCGCTGATGCGCCCTCTTCAAGAACCTTGAATGTAGGTGAAGTATCCTCTGTATCATTACTTGAGCTATGTGTAACAGCTGACTTCAGCTGCTGATACTCAACTTTCGCAGCTTCCAGCTTCTCGGTAATGAGCTCTTTGAACATCTGAAGCTCTTCATCGCTGTAGCGCACTTTTTCCAAATGTTCGGTCTCTGTTTTCCCTTTCTTTGTCATATCTCTTACTGTTAAAAAAACAAATATAATAATTAATATGGAATCTTATCGTCACTTCCTGACCATAGTTCAAAAGGCTCTTTTCCCTCCTCTCCCAACAGTCTCTCTGTATGTAACGACCTCTCGCTGTATGGCAGCGGAATCTCCTCATATATAAAAGCATCACTAAATCCGGCTTCCTTTGCGTCAACCTTGTCAGCTGCAAAATAAATCTTGTCCACTTTTGCCCAGTATGCTGCTGAAAGGCACATAGGGCATGGTTCACAACTTGTGTAGAGGGTGCAACCGTGAAGATCGAAACGGCCCAACTTGCTGCAAGCCTCCCTGATTGCATTTACCTCAGCATGTGCGGTCGGATCGTTATCAGTAGTGACTGTATTTACTCCTGTGCCAATTATTGTGCCTTCTTTCACAATTATTGCTCCGAATGGTCCTCCGCCTTTCTCTCTGACATTTTCAGATGCCAGGGAGATTGCTCTCCTCATATAATCCTCACTTCTCATTTCGACACTATCCTTAATTCTGCACTTTAGTCACCTTTATCTTCAGTGTGGTTTCGTCCCATTCTATCTCCGCCCCTTCCACATTCTCATCAAGCACGATATCCTTCGCAAGGGTCTGGTTGCAAATATACTCCTTGTAGTTCTGTAACGCTTCGGCTATCTCTTCAAGTGGCTGAATTGTGACTACAACCTTGTCTGTCACCTCAAACTTGCTCTCCTTTCTGAGATTCTGAATCCTGTTTACAAGCTCTCTTGCTGTACCCTCTCTCCTGAGCTCGTCACTGACTGTTATGTCAAGGGCAATTGTTAGCTTTCCGTCAACGGCAACCAACCATCCAGGCATATCTTCCGATGTGATGTCGACATCTTCCGGAGTTAGTGTAACCTGGCCTGTAGGAAGCATGAAGCGGTACTCTGCGCTTGACTCGATTTCAGTAATCTGCTCTTGTGTAAAGTTAGCAAATTCATTTGAAATTTCCTTCATCTGTTTGCCGTATTTCTTTCCCAGAGTCTTGAAATTAGGTTTAATTTTTTTAGTTATTAATCCCTTTGTATCAAATATATACTCAACCTCCTTGACATTCACCTCATTCAGCACAAGCTGCCTTACCAGCTCGAATTGTTCCCTGATAGTCCCGTCAAGAATCGGAATCATAATCTTTGCCAACGGCTGCCGTACTTTGATGTTTACCTTACGTCTGAGGGCGAGGATCATTGAGGATGCTCTCTGTGCCAACTCCATTCTCTCCTCGAGAGCTTTGTCTATGGTTTTCTCATCAGGTTCCGGCATAAGCACAAGATGTACGGTGTTTTCCTTGAACCTACCTGTAACGGCGTTCAGGTCGCAGAAAAGCCTGTCCATGAAGAACGGTGCTATTGGCGCCGAAATTATTGAGATTGTCTCAAGGCAAGTGTATAATGTCTGATATGCCGATAGCTTATCGACATCCATCTCTCCTCCCCAGAAACGTTTTCTGTTCAGTCTGACATACCAATTGCTGAGATTGTCTCCCACAAAATCCTGTATCTTTCTTCCGGCCGATGTCACATCCCAGTTTTCATAAGACTCTTTTACCTCTTTAACGAGTGTGTTTAAAAGAGAGATAATCCACCTGTCTATCTCAGGTCTTTCTATTAACGGTATCTGTGGTGCAGAGTTGGTAAAATTGTCCACATTGGCATATAACGAGAAGAATGAGTATGTGTTGTACAGTGTTCCGAAAAACTTGCGCCTCACCTCATCGACTCCGTTTATGTCAAATTTCAGGTTGTCCCATGGCTGTGCATTGGTCAGCATATACCATCTGAGTGAATCTGCACCATACTCTTTGAGAGTTGTGAAAGGATCAACTGCATTACCGAGCCTTTTGCTCATCTTATTGCCGTCCTTATCGAGAACAAGGCCGTTGGATATTACGGTTCTATATGCTACCTTGTCGCTTACCATTGTTGATATAGCATGCAGGGTAAAGAACCACCCTCTTGTCTGGTCCACACCCTCGGCAATAAAGTCTGCGGTATGTCCGAACTCCTGTGAACCGAGTTTTTCAAGGCCCATCTGCGCATAAGGCATGGCTCCCGAATCAAACCACACATCAATCAAATCGCTCTCTCTTCTCATCTTCTCTCCCTTTGGCGATACAAGGATAAAACTATCCACATACGGCCTGTGCAGGTCAATCTTCTCATAATTCTCCTTGCTGAAATCACCCGGAACATATCCTTTATCATTCAAAGGGTTTGAAGGCATGAATCCGGCCTTTACAGATTGCTCAAGGGCCTCGTACAATTCATTTACCGACGCTATAATCATCTCTTCTTTTCCGTCCTCGCTTCTCCAGATTGGCAGCGGTGTACCCCAATAACGGCTTCTTGAGAGATTCCAATCCTGGAGGTTTTCAAGCCATTTACCGAATCTTCCGCTTCCTGTGGCTTCCGGTTTCCAGTTAATGGTCTTGTTCAGTTCTATCATTCTATCCTGTACGGCAGTGGTCCTGATAAACCATGAATCAAGAGGATAGTAGAGCACAGGCTTGTCTGTACGCCAACAATGCGGATATGAGTGGACATGCTTCTCGATTTTAAAGGCAAGTCCTTGTTGTTTGAGCATTACTGCTATATCTACATCGAGCGTTGTATCGTTTTCTCCGAGTGCCGGGTCATAGGCGTTCTTCACAAACCTTCCTGCATACTCTTTATAGAGCTCTGCATTGATATTTGTTAAGACAAAAGCGGGATCGAGATCCTCAATTCTGTAAAATTTTCCGCTCCTGTCCACCATAGCCTGTTTCAGCCCGTCTGTATCTGTAACCATCAGTGGCGGAACTCCGTTCTGTCTTGCCACTTTATCGTCATCCGCACCGAAGGTAGGTGCAATGTGTACTATTCCCGTACCATCGGATGTGGTTACAAAATCACCTGAAATAACCCGGAATGCACCCTCTCCCGGATTTACCCATGGTATGAGCTGCTCGTATCTGATACCGCAGAGGTTTTTTCCTTTTACTGCAACTCCAGTCTCTTTGTAAGGAATCAGTTTATCTCCGTTTTTGTACTCCTCAAGCTGTATCCCTTCTGCCTTTTGGTTAAAATGTGACGACAGCAACTCCTGAGCTAAAAGATATATTGTAGGGTTACCTGTATATGGGTTGAATGATATAACCCTCAAGTAGTTGATGTTAGGACCTACGCAAAGTGCAGTATTTGAAGGAAGTGTCCATGGAGTTGTGGTCCAGGCGAGGAAATGTGCATCTAGCTGCTCACCGTTGAATGAGAGAGGCTTTCCGTTCTCGTCATTAAAGATCCACTCTGAAGAGTTGTCTTTTATAATCCTGAACTGAGCCACACATGTTGTATCCTTCACATCCCTGTAGCATCCCGGCTGATTGAGCTCGTGAGTGCTAAGGCCGGTTCCTGCTGCAGGAGAGAAGGGTTGGATTGAATAGCCTTTGTACAGCAGCCCTTTCTTGTAAATCTGAGCCAGAAGGTGCCATAAAGTCTCTATATAACGGTTATCATAAGTAATATATGGGTTCTGCATATCAACCCAATATCCTATCTGCTCTGTAAGCGACTCCCACTCCTTGGTGTACTTCATCACCTCCTTGCGGCAGGCTGAATTGTACTCCTCGACAGATATGCTTTTGCCGATATCCTCCTTTGTTATGCCTAACTTCTTCTCCACTCCGAGTTCCACAGGGAGTCCGTGAGTATCCCATCCTGCCTTTCTCTCGACAAGGTAGCCCATCTGGGTCTTGTATCTGCAAAATACATCCTTAATTGATCTTGCCATCACATGGTGAATGCCGGGCATACCGTTAGCCGAAGGCGGTCCTTCAAAAAAAATAAACTTTTCTGCCCCCTCCCTCTCTGTCAGAGTTTTGGCAAACGAGTGCTCTCTGTTCCATTTTTCAAGTATGGAACGATTAATGTTAACAAGATCAAGATTTTTGTATTCGGCAAACCTCATATTATTTTAGTTTTGAATTTGCAAAGATACGATTATTCACTACTTTTGAAAAAAATTGATTATGGGCGCTTCGTTAACAATTCTTGACTATTGCATGATTGCACTTTTTATTCCGGCAATCATCTCAGGATTGATAAAAGGATTCGTAGAACAGGCGGCATCTCTCTTAGCTGTGTTAGCGGGCATCTGGGCAGCATACAGCTTTTCAGACATTCTCTCTCCTTATTTCAAGGATTGGTTTGGAACGGAGAGTTCGATGGTAAACCTTCTATCTTTCATAGTTATTTTTATTGTAGTGTTGATATTAGGACGTCTTGTAGGCAAGCTGGCATCGAAGCTCATGGAGATTGCAATGCTGGGATGGATTGACAAGTTACTCGGGGTCGTTTTTGCGATACTAAAGACAGCACTCATTCTGAGCATTTTAATATACATTCTCAACTCACTGGATCACTATTTTGATTTTCTCCCAAAATGGACTATATCTCAATCTAAATTTTATCTCTTTTTACAGGATATCGCTCCAAGTATTTTCCCTTACTTCCGGGAGCTGCCGGGATTGGACGAAATTATCGCTGCTCCGGGTAAGACAATAGGTATCTGATTCCAGAATCGTCTTTGACAAAAAAAGAATTGTAATCATCAAAAACAGAAAAAGACAAATCTGGCCATTTTCAACAAGAGTGTCCGATTTATTCTTTTTGGCATTTGAGATTCCTCTCCTTCACATACTTTTGCCTCTGAAGGGGGCCTCAATGTGCGGGAGAAAGGTCTTTAGAGGGTGAGACCGTGGGGTTTGGTTTTTCATAGTCTTTAAGTTATAGATGTCTATGGCCCCCTTTTTACAATCTTGAGCCGGGTAATGTGAACGTTTAATATAGGAGAGGGATGGATATGAGGAGGTCGGTAAAGATAAGGCAACAGGATATCAGTGATTGTGGGGCGGCATGCCTGGCATCGGTCGCTGCCTTTCACGGCTTGATTTTTCCTGTCTCCAGACTGAGAATATACAGTGGTACCAATAGTGAGGGGACGACAATAGCAGGAATCATCAGCGCAGCCGGGATCATCGGATTGTCTGCCAAAGGATATAAAGGCAAAACCGGCTCTTTGTACAAAATTCCCAAGCCAGCCATACTTCATTTTAAGAAATCTGACGGCTCCCTACATTTTGTTGTCCTATACCGGATAAGCCGGAGAGGTGCACATATAATGGATCCGGCAGAGGGGCGGATAAAACGGATTAAAATTGATGAGCTAAGTCAATTGTGGAGCGGTTATCTTATAGTGCTCACACCTGACAGCTCGTTCAGCAAGGGGCGCGTTGGAACTCCCCCTCTGAAAAGAATATGGGAGCTGTTCAGGAGTAAAACCCCGTTATACTTTAGAGCACTCTTTTCGTCCATAATCTTTGTCCTGGTTTCAATCAGCATATCATTCATGATCAAATATCTCATCGACACGGCCATTCCTGCCGGAGATAGCGCGATGGTAACCAGGACAGCAGTTACAATGCTTTTTCTTACCCTGATCTCTTTTCTACTCTACACACACAGATCGAGAATTCTTCTGAAACTTAATGTTTTCACAAATAATGACCTTATCAACTCGTTTATCTCAAAGTTGTTCTCGCTTCCTCACTCCTACATTGAGAGCAGACGGACAGGTGATGTTACATCGAGGGTAGATGATGCCTTCAAGGTTGGCAGCATGATTTCAGAGGTGATGATAAATTTGTCAATGAATCTCCTCACTCTTCTCTTTTCACTTATTACTCTATTCTGGATCGACTGGAAAATATCATTGCTGATAGTTGCATTTATCCCGGTTTATACAATCTTATACTTTATCTGTGACCGTTTTAACAAAGAGATCAGAAGCAGGATAATGGAAAACGGGGCTAAATTTGAAAGTACTCTTATAGAGGGGATCAAAGGGACCCTGACTATCAAATATTTTGGAATCGAACAGGATACTTCGGCAAAAATCAGGGAGCATCTTTCCGATCTGAACAACTCAATAATAAAGGCCGGGAAGTGGGGCATAGTACTATCCGGAGCGACAGACATCAATTCGAAATTCATGTCTCTTGCAACTCTGTGGGCGGGTAGCTTTTTCATTTTCTCAGGAAGACTAACCTTGGGTGAACTGATACTTTTCTATACCATGACGGCCCTTTTCTCCTCCCCCATTGCCGGTCTTCTGGGGTTAAACACCACATACAGGGAGGGTCTGGCTGCGGCCGGGAGGTTGTTTGAGGCCATGGATCTGGAGAGTGAGCCTTATAATGAGGGGATAACTCCTGACCTTACAATTGAAGAGTTGAGAATTGAGAATCTGACATTCGGTTATACGGGAAGAAAAAGGTTATTTGAGAATTTCTGCATGACTCTCAAAGTGGGCAGCATTACCGCATTGTGCGGAGAGAGCGGCTGCGGTAAAAGTACAATAGTCTCTCTGTTGATGAGGATACTGAAGGCTGAACCGGGAGCCATTTCTCTAAACGGAATCGACATAAACAATATAAACCTTCAACTCTGGAGGGAGTGGATTACAATCGTACCTCAAAACCCATCTCTCCTATCCGGGACAATCTGCCGCAACATTGCACCGGGAGAGGAGGAGCCCGATATGGAATCCATTCTCGATTTGTGTCGTGAACTGGGGTTGATGGATTTCATCCGGAGGCTGCCCTCCGGTTTTGACACGATACTTGGCGAGGAGGGGTCCAGGCTCTCAAGAGGCCAGCAACAGCGAATCGCCATTGCAAGGGCGTTGTACCGGCATCCACGCATTCTTCTGTTAGACGAGGTGACATCTTCCTGTGACAGTGAATCGGGAAGTCTGATTAGAAATGCCATACTGAAGGAGAGAGATAAAGGGTGTATGATCCTGCTTATCTCCCACAACTCTGAAGAGATTGAAATTGCAGACTATATAGTAAAAATCAAATAAGGAGGGTGCACACTCCGGGTGGAACCCGCTCACCTTTTTTCAGCGGGGAAATTAATAATTTATGCCATGAAAGAGTTTGTAGAAAGAGAGTGGGGAGTTGAGACTCTTGATGATGAATCTCTGCTGGTAGAGGGCGGCCTTACTTTCAGAGAGTTTATGAATCTTCTGGAGAAGGCGGCTGCTCTGGCAGAAGAACTGGAAAAATACTGGCCTCGTTTTCGTAAAGGATTCGTTGCCGGATGGGAGGCTGCATAATGAAAACACTTGCCTTTGAAAATGATGGGATTATTCTTCTCAATTATGAAGAGAATCTCGCTGTTATCGGTGGTGCTGATAAGGGGTGGGACTATGATCTTGCCGAGTATTTAGGCATGGGTGTAGGCTATGGTGCAAAGAAGCTCTGGAAACTGATCAAAGCTATGAGTGCCAATATCTACTCAATGAGCAATAATCCGAAGTTGCTATATCAATAGAGGAAGCAATTTTAACATGTATAACCGGGTGTTTGTTAAGGAAAAAGTAATATATTTGTCAATTATGAAAATTTTCTACAAACTCCCGGTTTTGTTCCTCCTTTTTATCCCGGTCTCTCTCTTCGCACAGAAGAGCTGGAGTCTGGAGGAGTGCATCAGATATGCATGGGATAACAATTTAACTGTCAAACAGAAAGAGATATCCGTTTATCAAAGCAAGAACAATGTATTGCAGTCTAAAATGGATTATATTCCATCGATGAATGCTTCCCTCTCTCACAGTATGAACTGGGGGCGGTCAGTAAACATGCAGGATCTTGAGATAATAGAAAACAAACTTTCACAGGCCACAAGTGCCTCTCTGAATGCTTCGATCAACCTTTTCGAGGGGTTTAAAAAAACAAATACCTTAAAAAGCAAGAAGGTTCTTGAGGAGATGTCCGAGCTGGAGGTGAACAGGATAAAGAATCAGCTGGCCTTGCAGATCTCCAAAGGTTATCTGGAGGTTATGCTTGCCAAGGAGATATTACAGACTGCAAAGCAAAACCTTGTTAGCATCGAGGAGCAGGTTGCGAGAACCGGCAAGTTGGTTGATGCCGGGAGTGTTGCATATAGCTCTCTTCTGGAGATGAAATCACAACTTGCAGCGGAGAGGGTTCAGATGGTCTCGGCACAGAATCAGGAGAGATCTGCACTGCTTAATCTAAAACAACTCCTTGATCTGTCGAATGATACAAATTTCGAGATTGAAACACCTGATCTTGGCGTTATGATATCCGAGTTTCATGGCGAATCTGTCGACAATCTTTACAACCAGTCAAAAGATCTTCCCGAAATCAAGAGTGCGGCACTCAACTTCAGAAACTCACAGCTTCAACTCTCCATAGCAAAAGGAGCAAGTTATCCTGTAGTCTCTTTTTCTGCCGGTTACGGGACATATTATAGCGACCAGCGGGAGGAACTTATCATGGACCAGTTCAATGACAACAGAAATCCTTCCGTAACATTCGGCCTTAGTATTCCGATCTTCAATAATTGGCAGACTAACACATCCATCAAGAATGCCCGTCTTGGCGTAAGAAGTGCAGAAATTGACGTCAGGACTGCAGAACAGACACTTTACAAGGATATCCAACAAGCGAACAATGAAGCTCTCGCCTATTATGAGAAATACAAAGCCGGAATTGACAATGTCAAGTCAATGGAGGAGTCTTTCAGATATGTACAGCAAAAATTTGAGGTTGGCGTTCTTAATGCCACTGATTATACAGTAGCAAAGACCAACCTTTTCAAAGCAATGTCAGAGCTATCCCAGGCAAAATACCAATTCGTATTTCAGTTGAAAATTCTCGATTATTACAAAGGACTACCAATCACTCTCTAAATATACAAACGTGATGAAGAACAAGAAGAAAAAATGGTTTATAATTATTGCTGTGGCAGTTATTATTATACTCATTATTGCAGGACTTACCGGCAAAAAAGAGACTACTTCAGTCTCTGCAGAGAAGATTAAACTAAATACCATAACCGAGGTTATTCCTGCAAATGGAAAGATTCAGCCTGTAATTGAGGTGAAAATAAGCCCTGATGTTTCAGGGGAAATTGTTGAGTTGAATTTCAAAGAGGGAGACCAGGTAAAGAGAGGGGATTTGATTATCAAAATCAAGCAGGATGTCTACATATCGGTAAAGGAGAGGGCTGAGGCCTCTCTGAATGCGACAAAGGCTCAGCTTGACCAGCAATTGGCACAATTCAGCCAGACTGAGGCTAATTTTGAACGTAATAAGAAACTCTATGAGCAGAAGGCAATTTCCGAAAAAGAGTACGAGGAAGCTCTCTCTCAGTATGAGGTTGCAAAAGAGCAGATAAAAGCCGCAAAATTCAATGTCCGCAGCTATGATGCCGCCCTTAAGGAGGCCAATGAGAATTTATACAAGACAAGTATCTATGCCCCGATGGATGGTATAATTTCAAAATTGAGCGTCGAGAAGGGTGAAAGGGTTGTCGGCACAAGTCAGATGGCAGGTACTGAAATGCTGAGAATTGCCAACTTCAAAGAGATGGAGGTGCTTGTTGATGTCAACGAGAACGACATTATCCGTATCAAAGACAACGACACAACTATAATTGAAGTTGATGCCTACCCGAACAGAAAATTCACCGGAGTAGTGACTCAAATTGCCAACTCTGCCAAGAATATCGGCTCTACATCGGATCAGGTAACAAATTTTGAAGTTAAGGTGTTGGTTCTACCAGAGTCATACTCAGATCTCATAAAAGATGGTAAAAACCCGTTCAGGCCCGGCATGTCTGCCTCTGTCTCAATACAGACTGCAACAAGACATAATGTACTTACTGTGCCTATACAGTCAATTACCACACGTACTGATCTTCTGTCGGACTCGTTAAAAAAGAGTCTTACAGTTAATGAATCTGTTGAAAATGTATTTGTAGTAAAAGGAGACACACTTCAAGTAAGAAAGATTACCACCGGTATTCAAGACCTTAACAATATAGAGGTGCTCACAGGACTTCAAGAGGGTGAGATGGTTGTGACCGGTCCGTTTTCAGGAATAAGTAAGACACTGAAGAGCGGAACAAAAGTAACCATAGAAGATTCTGACAAGAAAAAATAAAATTTCACTATGTCCCCACAGCTCCTACTAATAGAGACCAGTACCGAGGTCTGCTCTGTCGCCCTTTCAAGAGGCAATCAAATCGTATGTTCCCGTACAGTAAAGGAACCCAAATCTCATGCAAGAATCATAGCTCCGTTAATTCAGGAGATAATGACAGAGTGTTCCACATCTGTGGGCAAGTGTAATGCTGTTGTTGTAAGTGAAGGTCCCGGCTCATACACAGGACTGAGGGTTGGTGCATCTATTGCAAAGGGCCTTTGTTACGGGGCATCTATACCATTAATTGCAGTAAGCTCTCTGGAACTCCTTGCAAGAATCGCAGTTGCTGATGCCGGCCACAATCCTGAAGCCACAATCCTGAGGCCAATGATTGATGCCAGAAGAATGGAAGTTTATACCGCAAAATACAATATGGAGTGTGAAGTTTTATCCCAAACTGAAGCTGTTGTAATCACTAGTGAGAGTTTTTCTGAAGAACTTTCAAAAGGGATAGTGATTTTCACCGGTGACGGTGCCCCGAAATGTAAGGATATCATCACACATCCCAATGCCCGTTTTTTGGAAAAGGAGGCAAATGCAACAGGTATGCTGATTCCTGCTTTGAATAAATTCAATGCTAAGGATTTTGTGGACGTTGCATATTTCGAACCTTTCTATCTGAAAGATTTCGTTGCAGGTGTCACAAAGAAGAGTTTCTTTAAAATTCCCGGAGCCTGATTCTATAACAACCCTGAAACTACACTTTCAAGCCTTGCTCCAAAAACATCTCTGGCAACGATGTTCCCATCTTTTGCAATCACAAAGATGGCAGGAACTTTTGATATGTTATAGGAAATAACTCCGCTTGATCCTGAGCCAAGACCGTCACAAACGCTGACCCACGGTAGCTTTTGATCTTCCACAGCTCTTGCCCACAGTGTCTTGTCAACATCAACAGATACCTGGTAAATTTCAAGGCCTCTTCCACTATACTTCTGATATAGCTGTAACAAATCCTGATTTAGCATCCTCTGATTAACATCCTGAGAACTCCAAAACGAGAGAACAACAACTTTGCCTGATAATTCAGACAAGCTTCTCTGTTTTGCATTTATATCCGGCATGGTAATCTCCGGATGTCCTGCAATGTTTGCACCCTCTATCTTGTCACTGAGTGCCATGTACCTCTCCTGTTTCTCCACCTCTTTCTTAAGGTTGGTCACGTAAGGTGATGAAGGATATTTAACGGAGAGAGAATCACACACTCTTCTAAAAAGCAGAACATCTCTTGCATCGGCAAAAAGTGGTAACTCATTAGGGAATTTCTGATAGAGTAATGGTATGTTTGTGATTGAATATGGGTTTGTATAGAGATGCTTTATTGCTCTCTGTTTCTGCTTAACGTAAAGGGAGCCCAACTGATATCCAATACTTCTGCTCATGGCTGTATCGCCTGATATTTCAGATACTTGTTTAGCCTCTACAAGTGAGTCGTATTTCATGGCTACCATATCCGCATCCTTTTCTATCTCTTGCATGAGCAATGTCTCCTCCGAGCCCTCACATATTATCTTCATTCCAAGAGTATCTGTTGAGAATTTTATCGCTTCACCGGGCAATATAATAAAGGATGCTATCTTGTTATCCTTGTAATAAAGATAGTAGAACTCAGGTGAATTGCTCTTTGTTTTAAATTTGTAAGAGATTTTTCCATCTTCTGTAATAAGTGTATCAACTGTCTCCTGATTATTGAAGGCAAGGTGTTTGAGAATAATCTCCCCTTTATCCAGCCCCTCGATTGAACCTTTTATGCTTGACCTGTCTGAAGAACATGATACAGCTATTAATACTGCGATAAGTATTGAAATATGTTTTCTCATTTTTTATGTTTTTCGGTATAGGGTTACTTTATTGAAGCAGATATCAAAGCCGCTATCCCGGCCATCTCCTCTCCCTCCAGCTTAAGCTTGGGTTTTCTGAAATCCATGTCACTCTCACTATTGATAGGAATAAGATGAATATGTGCATGCGGCACCTCAAGACCTAAAACAGCCACTCCCACCCTTTTACATGGTATGACCGATTTTATTCCTTTAGCTACACTTTGTGCAAACACAATCATATCGGAAAGCTCCTTGCTCTCCATATCAAAAATATAATCGGTCTCAATCTTTGGAATAACAAGAGTATGTCCCTTTGAAATTGGATTAATATCCAGAAAAGCAAAGAAGCGGTCACTCTCCGCAACTTTGTATGATGGTATCTCTCCTTTGACAATCTTTGTGAAAATTGTAGCCATTTTTATAGTGATATTTCGATTATTTCAAATTTCAAAACACCTGAAGGTACTTTCACCTCTACAACATCTCCTTTTGTTTTTCCGATAAGAGCCTTACCGATAGGTGTGGCCGCAGCCAGTTTACCCTCTCTCAGGTTCGCCTCGCTCTCTGCAACCAGTGTGTACTCTACTGTAGAGTTGTTGTTGAGGTTTTTGAGCTTTACCTTGTTCAACATCTGGATATGTGTTGTATTGATTTTAGACTTATCGATGATGCGAGCATTGGCAATCATGTCCTCAAGCTTTGCTATCCTTAGCTCGAGGAGGCCCTGCGCCTCTTTGGCTGCATCATACTCTGCGTTTTCCGAAAGGTCGCCCTTATCTCTGGCTTCTGCGATAGCCATAGTAATTGCCGGTCTCTCAACACTGACCAAGTGACGATGTTCTTCTTTGAGCTTATCCAGTCCCTCTGAAGTTAAGTAGTGAATCTTTGACATAAATGAAAAAATTAAAAAGAATCCTGCGGTTTACAGGACTCTTTGTTGCAAAGATAATAAAATTTCTTTACAAATGTTATTGTTCTATATATTTTGGTTTCATGATTTCAGAAAAGATAACCAATTGACGAGGATCAACAGAAAATGGCTTTTCGCTTGTCTGCTCAACATCTTTTATCTCCTCATTTAAAGTTTGATTTTCCTCCTGTTCTGGAATATCCACCGGCTTAAAGTGCGCGTTTTTCGGAGTATCAAGGACATTCTCTTCTCTCTCTTTAACCGGGGTTGGTTCAGGTTCAAGTTCAGGTTCAGTTCCACTTGTAAAAAAGAAAGGTTCGTTACTGATAATCTTTCCCTTTGATCTGGCTGCCTCTCTCTTTTTCTTCTCAGAGTATCCCTGAAAGAGTAGAAGTGCCAGGCCAAGTAATATTGTAATCCAACTTTCCATATTATCTGAGATTTACATTAATATCCGGAATGATTCTGTAACAACTCTCCTTATCCTTTCCTATCTGTTCCTTCAGTTGTTCAATTGATTCGAAACGTCTTTCGCTCCTAAGTCTTGAGACAAACTCAATTTTTATAGAGAGACCGTAAATATCCTCATCGAAATCAAGCAAATGTGTCTCTATTGTCCTCTCATTGCCGCTGCCTATTGTCGGTCTGGTACCTATATTCGTAATACCCCTGTATGTTTTTCCAGCATACTCTACCCATACAATGTAGACACCGTCATCAGGCAGAAGTTTTAAGGGCTCATATAATCTAATGTTCGCTGTTGGAAAACCCATTGTTCTTCCGATTCTTCTACCTTCAACCACCGCTCCCTCCAGACCATATCTGTAGCCTAAAAGTATATTGGCCTCTTCAACCCGTCCTCTCTCTATGAAATCTCTTATCCTTGTTGAGCTTATCTTTGATTCCACCTCATCTGTAGTGCACTCATCGATTCTTATGGGAGTGATACCACACATTCTGGCTATCCTGAACATCTCTTCCTGCGTCTGATTAACATCACTGCCGACATGGTGGTCATAGCCGACCACAAGAGTCTCAATCCCAAGCATCTCTACCAGATACTTTTCAAAAAACTCCTCTGTAGTCTGGCTGGCAAAATCCTTATTGAACGGCAGAACCACAACCTCGTCTATGCCGTAACTTCTTATGAGGTTTCGCTTTTCATCAAGAGTAGTCAGCAGCCTGAATTTCGCGGCATCCTGCTGTAAAACAGCACGGGGGTGTGGCCAGAATGTTACAACCACACTCCTTCCCCTGCACTCTTTAGCAAGAGAACAAACACTTTTTATAACTGAAAGGTGACCTCTGTGGACTCCGTCAAAAAAACCTGTTGTACCTATAACCATTTTACTAAATCAAAATCCTGCCTGTAAGGCAACTCCAGATGTTTTGCATATACTCGCCCTGCAAAGTTATAAACTCCTGCTGTTTCTGGCATCATCTGACATCGGTATTTTGCGATTCCGTCATTAAAACTCACAAAATCAAAATCATATATTTTCAACAATTTCATTCTGTTATCCTTCCCTTTGGTGGCAAA
The DNA here is from genome assembly GCA_034928745.1 of Rikenellaceae bacterium. Taxonomy (GTDB): domain Bacteria; phylum Bacteroidota; class Bacteroidia; order Bacteroidales; family UBA932; genus Bact-08. The sequence goes on along the minus strand of JAYFOS010000003.1, from coordinate 146,011 downwards.
TACCATCTCCACACCAATATCCTCAGGAGTGAGATCCCCAATCATGAGTTCCACCTCTGCAAAATATTCATTCCCCGGTGATATCTCCTCTTTTGAATTCTCCGGTTTTATATAGTTTTTAACCTCAATAAGCGGCCACTCTCTCCTTACTCTCTTCTTCCAGTATGATATATCCCTGGCTATTGCATAGTCATTCCTGACAAGCCTGTCATTCCTTTGACTCAGAGGATTATAGAACTTTTGTTGGTAGTCTTCCATCATTCTGTGCGTTGTGAAATTTGAAGCTACCTGTGCAATAGTGTTCTTAATGTATCGTATCCACTCAAGAGGTAATCCTGATTTCTTATCCAGATTATAAAACAGTGGGGCAATCTCCGTCTCTATCATGTTGTAGATTGTTGCCGCATCCAGTTCATCCTGAGAAGCGGGGTCATCATAAGTGACCTCCTTTGACAAAGCCCATCCTGCACCCTCTTTATATCCTTCAACCCACCATCCGTCAAGTACAGAAAAGTGCATAACTCCATTCATTGCAGCCTTCTCGCCACTGGTCCCTGATGCCTCAAGTGGTCTAGTCGGTGTGTTCATCCAGACATCCACTCCCTGCACAAGTATTTTTGCAACTCCCATATCATATCCGGGAATGAAGATTATCTTTCCTATAAACTGAGGCATCAATGAAACTTCAATGATTCTCTTGATAAGGTCCTGACCGGCTTTGTCTGCAGGGTGAGCCTTTCCGGCAAAGACAAATTGGACTGGATGCTCCTTGCTGTTCACGATTCCGGATAAACGCTCCAGATCCCTAAACAAAAGCGAGGCCCTTTTATAAGTTGCAAATCTTCTGGCAAATCCGATTGTGAGAACATCACTTCTCAAAGCCTCCTTGATAGCTACGACTTGCTGAGGCCTGTAATGAGCAGTTGTTACTGGCTCAGAAAGAGTATGCCTTATAAATGTCATTAATCTCTCCCTTAATCTGTTTCTAATCTCCCAAACCTTCTGATCAGGAACTTTATATATACCTTCGAAACAACTTTTATCATATATGTGCTCAGAGAAACCTGCTCCAAATGCCTTTTCGAAAATTGCCTTCCAATCTCCGGCAGTCCAGGTGGGATAGTGAACACCATTTGTCACATAGCTTACATGGAGCTCTTCAGGAAGGTATCCAGGCCATAATGGAGATAAAATCTCACGGCTTACCTCCCCGTGAAGCATACTTACACCGTTAATCTCCTGGGAGAGGTTCGATGCAAGATTGCTCATTGAAAACTTCTCGTTCGGATTTACCGGATCAATTTTTCCCAGAGACATCATTGTCTCCCACGATATTTTCAAACGGTCGGCAAAATGTGGTATATACTCCCTCAGAAGATCCTCCGAGAATGAGTCATGGCCGGCCGGCACCGGCGTATGTGTCGTGAATAGTGAGGATGATCTGACAACTTCCACAGCTTCATTGAAAGAGAGGTTTTCATCCTGAATATACTCCCTCAGCCGCTCGAGTCCTATGAAGGCTGCATGTCCCTCATTACAATGATATACGTCGATATGCTTATTAAGTGCCCTCAAGGCTAGTATCCCTCCGATTCCGAGAAGCAGCTCCTGTTTGAGCCTGTTCTCCCAGTCTCCTCCGTACAGGTAGAAAGTGACGGGTCTGTCTTCAGGAAGATTATCATCGAAATCCGTATCCATCAGGATTAATTCAGTTCTGCCAATGTCAACACGCCAGAGTCTGGCATAGAGCGTCCTTCCCGGAAGGGCGATGCCGATAGTGATCCAGTTACCTTTATCATCACGGATTGGTGTTACCGGTATCTTCATAAAATTCTGAGGATCATAGAGAGCAATTTGGTCTCCCTGAGCTGAAAGTCTCTGCGTGAAATAACCATATTTATAAAGTAACCCCACACCGGTAATTGGCACCATTTTATCGCTTGACTCCTTGAGGTAGTCTCCGGCAAGGATTCCAAGTCCTCCTGAATATATCTTGAGAGACGAATCGAGCCCGTACTCCATACTGAAATATGCAATTTTCGGTCCTTTCATCTCACCTTTCACAGAGATATATCTGTTGAATGATGCAAAAACACGATCCATCCTTTCCAGAAAATCTGCATCTTTCTCTAGTGCTGCATATTTGCCTGAAGGGATGTTGTCCATCATGTTAAGCGGATTTCTGAAGCTACTCCTCCATAGATCAATGTCTATCGATTTAAAGAGATCTTTTGCCTCTTCATTCCAACTCCACCACAGATTCTTTGCCAAGGTCTCCAATGGTTTAAGTCGATCTGGCAGGACTTTATTGACAAGCATGGTACTCCAACTTGGTTTGTTAGCTGAATTGACCTTGAATGTAATGTTGTCTTTCTCGTCAGAAAACACGGGAAACTCACCGTTTTTCAGAACAATCTTACCCAACGCATTTGAGTACGCCTGCTTATAATATCGAATCTGATTCTCCCACAAGGCAATCTCGGAGACATCTTTTGCATTGTGTCTGTATTCTGTTAGTCTCTGCTTGCTAAGCTTAGATATCTCTATGACTTTTGATTCAAGGGCAGAAATAACATCATCGTAGTTTGTATCAGTGCGTTCTACTATATCAATTCCGGGATGTACCCTCTTATAGTGCTCCTTTACCCACAGTCCGAAACCTGCCAGGGAGGTGGTAACTGTCGGTACACTGAAAGCCAAGCTCTCCAGAGGAGTGTATCCCCATGGCTCGTAATATGATGGAAAAAGAGTCAAGTCAAGACCGGCCAACAGTTGATAATATGTTTTGTCAAAAACACCATCATTTCCGTTGAGATATGCCGGGACAAACAGCACCTTCACCTTATCACTGCATTTGTTTTGCAGATGGAGTTCCCTTATTCTCTTCACAACCGGATCCCAGTCCGGATCATTTAGCATGTGTGTACAGTTTGTTGTGTAACGAGAAAATGTGGTCATCTTGTTAACCAGCTCCTTGTTTGGGCCGTTATTTCCGGAAGGCACAAAAATCCATGCTACCAATCCTCTGGTCAATTTGGGGTTGCGATTAAGCCGGGAGAGTGTATCCAGAAAAAGATCTATTCCTTTGTTCTTATATTCATAACGGCCACTGATGGCAATCATGACTGTATCCTCCGGAAATTCACATCCGGTCATAAGGGTTGCAACTTCGTTCAGGGTAATTCTTGCATTTTTGTGAAAAGATTTGTACTCTTCAGATGATGGTGTAAAGGAGTTTTCAAAGCCATTCGGCGTTATCAAGTCTACGTTTTTACCCAGAAAAACCTTACACTCCCGAGCCGTTACCTCACTTACAGTAGTAAAGACATCTGCAACCTGAGCAGCAGTCTTTTCCAGTGAGTGCTTGGCCATAACATTGAACTCCCTGGCCTTGTCATCGGCTACATAACTCTCTAGTGCCCCATACAAAGGGAGATTGTTGCCGGATATACAACGCCCCACAACAGTTGCATGAGTAGTGAAAACTGTTGCTACCGGAATATTTGCAAGATTGAGATAGAGCACACCGGCACCTGTCATCCATTCATGAAATTGAGCCACTACTTTATGATGAGGTGAAAGATTAAATCTAACGTAGCTCTCTATAACCTTTCCGCATGCATACCCGAACAGGGCTGATTCTATATAATCCCACTGACCTGTTATTGAATCCAGTTTGAATTTTGTCCAAAACTCCGTAAGAATCTCATCTTTTTTGGTAATATATGAGCTGAAATCTACCAGTATGGCAATCGGCCGTCCTGCAACATTCCACCTTCCCACCCTTATTCTGAGCCCCTCATCTGCAGCCTTGACACGCCATGCTCTCAAGAGGTTGTTATCCTCGTTAAATTCAGGATTCTTATGAGTATCTCTCCACACATCAGGCCCTATTAAAATATGCCTGTTCTGTAGCTCTTTCGATAGGTTCAGGGCTTTGGTCGCAATTACAGTATGTATACCGCCGACTTTATTGCATACCTCCCAACTAACTTCAAAGAGATAGTCGGGGGCTAACATTGACTTGTCTGACATCTTTAATCTTGTTTTTTCTTGGAACTATTAATCCTGTCAACCCGTATAAGGAAATCACTCAGGATGTTCATATAATTTATAAATGCCTCATATGGAGTTTCATAAGGATTAAAATAGCCGTGTACGACTCCATCCGAGAAAAATTTAGTGCACATGTAGTAGAAGTGATCACTCTCCTGTAACTTCCTGAAGTCAGAGGTCAGTTGAGGATTTTTGAGCTTGTGCAGAAGTTTTTCAACCGAGTACAATTTATTGAATGCCTCATTCTGCAACTCGTTTCCCAGCCATGCAGTTGTGTCTCGCTCTTCATCCGCCCATGAGATTGGAAACGGCACATTCAGTGGAGCTATCGGCTGATGTCTCTTGCAGACCTCCGAAGGGGTGCAGAATTTAAAATCTGTCTGGGACAATACTGTTGAAGGGAGATACCTCATGAACTGGAAGATACCGGTAGAGGCGTGCTGGTGCTCTCCAAAGGTCTCATAATCCATAAAAAGGTTGACAACCTCATCTTTTGCAAGAGCATTTGATATCCATGTAACATATTTATCAGAGGTGAGCGGCCAGTTTGCCCATCCTCTGTCTGAAAATCTGAAGGCAATATCATCACTCAGGTCGAAGTTTCTCAACAATAGCTTCAATCTTGGGTTTATTGCGTTTGTATATATATAGTTCGGACTTTTCCATCCGAGAATATGTCTTGCACCCTCTGTCAGTATTGCATTGAATTTCATATCCGCAACCATGGCCCCTATCTTGTCGGAATAGATCATCTCCGTGTTTCGGAATACAACCGGCTTTTTCCCGAACAACTCCTCAATCCTCTTTGAATGCATGGTTACCTGTGCCTTAAATTCATCAGGAGAAACCAGTGATGCCAGAGTGTGATAATATGTCTCTGCCAGAAACTCCACACTACCCGTAGCAGCAAGTTCCTTGAAACTCTCAAGCACCTCAGGTGCATATTTCTCCAATTGATCGATAAGAGAACCCGATATGGAAAAGGCTATTTTGAAAGCTCCCTTACACTCCCTGATAAGATCCAGCATAAGCCGGTTGGCCGGCAGGTAACATATATCGGAAACCCTCCGGAGAATTGTTCTGTTGACAAAATCATCATAGTAATATGACTCATTCCCTATATCAAAAAACCGGTATTGTCTGAGCCTGTCCGGTTGATGTACCTGAAAATACAAACATATACTCTTTTCCATTTCTTTTGTTATTTTCTTATTAATCTGGCATATACATCTTTCACCATTGCGGCCGCGTTGTCCCATTTTAGTGAGTTCACTTCATCAAGTCCATTCTTAACTGCGAAACTTGAAAGTGACGGGTATGCAAGAAGACCGTGAATTGCATCAGCCATAGCATCAATATCCCAGAAATCCACTTTGATGGCATGATTAAGGACCTCTGCTACTCCGGATTGTTTTGAAATTATTGTCGGCACATTTGCCCTCATAGCTTCAAGCGGAGATATTCCGAATGGCTCCGATACAGAAGGCATGACATAAACATCGGAATAAGCAAACATCCTATGCACATCCACACCCTTTAAAAAACCGGTAAAATGAAACTTTGTGGCAATTCCGAGTTTTGCCACTCGCCTGATGGAGCGATTCAAAAGATCTCCGTTTCCTGCCATCACAAAACGGACATTCGGATATTGTTTCAGAACCTTTGCCGCAGCCTCAATAAAATATTCAGGCCCCTTCTGGAAAGTAATCCTGCCAAGGAAAGTCACTATCTTCTCTGAAACGCCTCTTTCTCCGTCTATCTCCCTGTAATTTTCAAAATCCACGGCATTGTGTACTGTGACCACCTTCTCAGGATTTATGCCATATTTACCTATCACGATGTTTCTCGTCAAGTTACTGACAGATATAACCATATCTGCCTCTTTCATGCCTAGTTTCTCCAGGTCGTAGACCTGAGTGTTAATATTCTGACCGCTACGGTCAAACTCAGTTGCATGAATATGAACCACCAATGGTTTTCCGGTCAATCTTTTGGCAACAACTCCCGCCATATAGGTAAGCCAGTCATGCGCATGAATCACATCAAAGTCATATTTAAGGGCAATCTCTCCTGCAACTAATGCATATCTTGCTACCTCCTCCATTAGATTCTCACCATACTTGCCTGAAAATTGGTATTTCTCTCCGAGAGTAATCTTATAATCCTCTATCTGACTCTCTCTTTGTGATCCGACAAGAGTGGAGAACCTGACAGGATCAACATAAGGTACCATGTTGGAACCAATTCTCAGAAATTGTACTTTTTCAAGAAAATTACCAATATTCCTGACAGACTCTGTAATTTCAACATCACTGGCATTAATAATACTGACGGCGCTTTGATCTTCCTTACCAGAAGCTGACGGCATGACAAAAAGCACATCAACTCCATGGTTTGCCAGCCCCTTTGTCAAACCATAACAAGCTGTTCCCAAACCTCCGGATATATATGGCGGAAATTCCCACCCAAACATCAGTACTCTCATTGCTTAATGTTTTTATACTGTTCTATAAAACTCATTGAACGCAGCAATGCCGCAATCGAAGCTGAATAGGATGTGCATCCGTGAGGCTGGTGAGGAGGATCGCCGTCATAAACTTCAGATATTGACCCTATACAGTGTACTGAAAGATCCTCTTCAAAGGCATAGACTATCTCATTTGCCCTGTTGAGGAACGATTTGCCAAGAATTTTAAAGCAAGCCTCTATATAGAACTGCAGAAGCCAGACCCTTGTTGTACCTTGAAAATATGCCATACTTCGGGAATACTCGTCTCCATCATACTCTCCCTTATATCTTGAATTCTTTGGAGAGAGGGTACGAATGCCCCGAGTAGTAAGCAACTCCTTTTTCACACTTTGTATTACCATAGCCTTGACATCATCATCCAATGGAGAGTAGTCAAATGCACAGGTAAAAAGTTGATTCGGTCTTACATATTTATTCTGACCCTCAGGTCCGACATAATCGGCCAGATAATCTCTTCCCTCAATCCAGAATGCTTTCCTGAAATTATGTTCAACACGCGATTTTACATCCATACATGTTTTGACAAATGAACTCTCTTTGACTTTCGGAGCTATATCCGCAGCAAAACAAAGTGCATTGTACCATAAGGCATTGAGTTCAATCTGATAACCTACTCTTTCAATCAATGGAAGACCGTTTATCACCGTATCCATCCAGCTTGTTGCCTTGCCTTCACGTTCCGCCCAGAGGAGCCCTGTCTCATGCATGAATACATTCTCTCTCCTGTGTCCGATATATGATTCAATGATTTCCGTCAAAATTTCTCCATACTCTCTCCATAAAGCGCTCTTATTGCCTGTCTCTTTTAGATATTGCTGAAGTGTCCAGAATAGCCACAAAGGAATATCAGGATCACAATCCGGAGAAAAAAGAGACCTCTGCTCGTTTTTAATAAAAGTCTTCAAGATACTGTTAAATAACTCAATATCTCTCTTTAAGGCAATCGTCAATCCCGGCAGGGATATCAACGTGTTTCTGTTATTTTTCCCCAACCATGGATATCCGGTGTAGATAGTCGTATCTCCATTGTAATTGATTACAAACTGTTTGGCTGCCAATTGCAGGCATTGTTCAAAACTATCCCTCAAACCTCTCTTGTTCTCGTTTCGTGTAAATTCGGCTGAAAGCCCGGCGGGTTTCTCCACGTTAGTAGACGCCGAGAAGATGATTTGTTGTCCCTTTTTGATCGACATTTCAAAGAATCCGGGAACAAAGAGATCTTCAGCAGACTCATATGCTCTCCTCCTCTCCTCTTTGTACTCTATGTTATAGTACCAATCCGGGGAAGAGATAAATTCACTCTTGACACTAAGTTGCATGTTTAGATATGGGAACCCTTCATACATTTTAAAGGCTACTCCATTTTCAATCAAGTCGTAATGTCTGTTCACATCATTGTTCACCTTAGAGAGAGCATGGAAATTTCGGAAAGCAAGGAATGGTTTTAACCTCAAAATGGTTGGAGAGTGTGCTTCAAGTAGCGTATAACGTATGAGGATCTGCTCCTTTTTATAAGGGAACATAATATCCTTGCGCAGCAGGACACCCCCAACCGTATAAGTGATTGATACTACCTTCTCTATTTCAAAATTCTTGATGTATTTATGGCCTTTCGGCTCATAAATGTCACCATATCTGTGTATTCCAAGATTAAACTCTTTGCCATGCTGTATGACTGTCTCATCCAAAGATGAGAGCAAAACAAACTTATCATCCCCGAAATCCCTTACAGGGACGACCAGCAGACCATGGTACTTCCTGGTATTGCAACAAACAATAGTAGTATTCATGTAGCCTCCGGCATGGTTAGTCGATAAGACCTCCCTCTTGAGCGAATACTCCAGGTTCACAAGTTCATCCTTATTGAATTGTAAATATGACATAACAATTATATTAGCCCTTTAAAGATAACAAATTTCTCTTAAAACCACAGCACTTCTTGATGGGAGATAAAGGGAAAGAGTATTTCTCCCATTTTCACATGATGTGACATACTTCATCTCTTGGTCAATCCTGTTGAATCCTCCGAATTCAGGTGCATCTGAATTGAGAAGTATCTCATACTCTCCCACAGGTGAATTAAACCTGTAATCAGGATAGGATAGATATGGGCTGAAGTTAAAAGCCATAATCAGTCCTGATCTGGAAAATATCAAAATCTGACGCTCATTATCCTCAAATATGGAAACCGGCGGTTTGTCGAATAAGCTTGTCTCTTTGGCCAATTCAATCATGGCCTTGTCAAAGGTGAGGAGAAATCCGTACTTTAATTTTTTATCATCTGCCAGAGACCACTGTCTTCTTGCATAATTATAGGACCAGCCATTACCTTCACGAGGAAAATCAATCCATTCCGGATGGCCGAACTCATTTCCCATAAAATTCAGATATCCGTCTCCGGCAGTTGTGAGAGTAAGCAAACGTATCATCTTGTGCAGGGCTATACCCCTGTCTACATTTATGTTAGGACTCTTCCTACTCATATACTGATACATATCCTTATCTATCAACCTGAATATGATAGTTTTGTCCCCGACAAGAGCCTGATCATGGCATTCAGAATAACTCACAGTTCTCTCGTCAGATCTCTTTCTTGTAAGTTCATGGAATATATTACTCATATTCCACTCCTCGTCTCTTAACTCCTTTATCCACTTTATCCAGTGATCAGGTACACCCATGCTCATCCTGAAATCAAAGCCATTCCCTCCGTCTGCAAAAGGAGATGCCAAGCCTGGCATTCCGCTCATCTCCTCAGCAATAGTGATTGCATTGGGATTTATCTCCTTTATCAGCATATTGGCCAATGTCAGGTAAACCATTGCATCCTCATCCTGATTACCGTCGAAATAACAAGAGTAATCTGTAAAATCCCTTCCAAGTCCGTGATCAAGATATATCATGCTTGTGATTCCGTCAAACCGGAAGCCGTCAAGATAATACTCTTCAAGCCAGAATTTACAGTTTGAGAGAAGAAAGTGCAGAACCTCATCCTTTCCGTAGTTAAAGCACTTCGATCCCCATGCGGGATGGTCTCCTCTTGTCCCCTCATGAAAATAGAGGGCCGGATTGCCGTCAATCTGAGCAAGACCCTCCAATGTATTGCTTACTGCATGCGAATGGATAAGATCAATGATAACTGCTATTCCATAACCGTGTGCAGCATCAACAAGTCTTTTGAAATCCTCCGGTGTACCGAAACGGGAACTTACAGCAAAGAAAGCCGATACCTGATATCCGAATGAACCATAATAAGGATGTTCTTGAATTGCCATTATCTGCAGTGTGTTATATCCCAGATCCGCAATTCTCGGAAGCACCTTCTCCCTGAAGTAATCAAAATTAGCAACTTCGGGGTTTTCAGAGCTCATACCAACATGGGCCTCATATATCAAAGGGGGCTGTTTTGACAGTATTCGCGGATTTTTCCATTTATAATCCCCGGCATTCCAAATTTGACCAGAGAAAATCTTACTATTTTCATCTTGAACACATCTGGTTGCATATGCAGGCATCCTTTCACCCTCTCCCCCATTCCAGTAAACGTACCACTTGAAAAGATCCCCATGTCTGACACTATCTGCCGGGAGCTCTAACTCCCAGTCTCCATTACCTTTAGAGTGAAGAGCATACCTTGTGTCGATTTTCCAATTATTGAATGTGCCTATCAAGTAGATTGCCGTTGCTCCAGGAGCCCACTCCCTGAAGAACCAAGATTTACCGCTACGGTGCACTCCGTAATACAGGTGAGAGTTTACAGACTTATATAAAGGCTTGCCGTATCCGGCCAACTCTTGTCTTTTGGTAACCGCCTTCTGGTACCTTCTGAGAATATCCCGTCTGTAGGATACCAACCAAGGGTCATCTTCTATCAGTTTCAACTCTTCCATTATATACCCGATTATGTTATGTCAGGAATCTCGCCTTCTATCGCACGGAGCTGCTCCTGGCATTGTTTTACAAGCTCAGAGGCTCTTTTTACATATTTTGATATCTCTTGAATATCAGTATCAGGATTTTCTATTTTTTCCACAATTTTCTGAAGTTCATCCAGAGACTCCTTATAATTATTCTTAATCTTTTTCATCTTTTTAACTTTTAACTTTTCATTCATCACTTTTCACCCATCACTTTTCAACACTTTTCATTTTAACAACACATTCAATATGCCCTCCATTGAGTATAACCCCAATCTTATCCTCCACACAGATATCTTTTATATCTTTGATACGTCTGCCATCTTTATAAATAACCGCATAGCCCTTCTCCAGAAGTTTAAATGGATTGCCTGATATAATCCTTTGTTCCAAGAGCTGAATCCTGTTTTTTTCGCTCATAATCCTCGATTGAAGAGCCAAAGAGAGTCTTCTTGATAAATATAAAATCTGTTGCTCCTCTGCCGCAAAAAGGTCAATTATGAAATCAGCCAGTGCTGTTGGTGTCTTTACTGAAGTATGAGCCACCATATCTGCAATATGATAATCATGATCATGCCCGACTCCAACTACAACCGGTATGGGAAACTGTGCAATATTTGCAGCAAGATTGTAATCATCAAAGCAAGCCAGATCATGCGAAGCCCCACCGCCTCTGAGAATGAGCAAAAGGTCGAACTCAGCAACTCTTGCCGCCACCTCATCCATAGCTTCTATGATCCCTTCAGGTGCAGTTATTCCCTGCATAGGAGCCTGAAAAAGCTTAGTATAAAAATTGAATCCAAATTCATTATCATGAAGTTGTTTCATAAAATCTCTATACCCTGCAGCCTGCTCGGATGAAATAACTGCAAGACGTCTTGGCAGTTGAGGAAAGTCAAGTGTCGAGTTCATCTCGAACATCCCCTCCATCTTAAGTCTTTTGATGGTCTCCTGACGAAGAAGCTCCTGTTCACCTACTGTAAAAGTCGGGTCTATATCTGTTATTACAAGGCTGAGTCCATATAATGAAGAGAATTGAACCTGCACATAAACCAGAATATGCATACCTTTTGAAAGTGGAGAACCTGTTGTTGTCTCAAAAAAAGGTCTGAGTATACGGTAATTATTAGCCCAGATTATTGCCTGGGCTTTTGCAGAAACAGTATCTTCCCCGGGATTTTTATCAATAAGATCAAGATAGCAATGGCCTGAATAGTGGTTCTTTATCTCACTTATCTCTGCAGTTATCCAGTATTTTCCCGTAAATCTCTGTTCTATAGATTCTCTTACCTGCTCCTGTAAATCAGAGAGTCTCATCTTCTCCTCTTTTCCCATTTATATTTTTTTAAACTCCATTCATACAAATATAAGCAATAATGTTGTACCTTTGCAGTGCATTTTTCTCTTATGAAGATCACAAAAGCCATATTTTCCGGTAGTAGCAGGTTTGCAACCGACAGACCTAAACCAAGACTCCCGGAGTTTGCATTTATCGGCAGGTCAAATGTGGGTAAATCCTCTTTGATCAACATGTTGTGTAACAACGGTTCCCTTGCCCATACATCTTCAAAACCCGGAAAGACGCAACTGATAAACCATTTTCAGATAAACGAGAAGTGGTATCTTGTAGACTTACCCGGCTATGGTTATGCCAAGCTCTCAAAAAAAATAAGGGCTGAACTGAACGATATTATAAGAGGTTATATAAATGGCTCTGCAGAGTTGGTCAATCTATTCGTGTTACTGGACTCCCGCCACGATATCCAGCCGATAGACCTTCGTTTCATGATGGAACTCGGTGAGTCCGAAGTCCCTTTTTCCATCATCTACACAAAGGGAGACAAGCTTAGTGCAACAGCACTGAATACACAGATAAAGAATAACAATGAGACTCTTATGGAGTATTGGGAGGAGTTGCCTCCCGTCTTTGTAAGCTCCGCTGCAAAAGGGACTGGAAGAGAAGAGATACTTAGTTACATAGAAACCCTATTATAAATATATAAAATCAAAACCATGAATCATAGTCATAAGATTCAGATCTTCACATGCCGCAGTTCCAGATATCTGGCTGAGAAAATTGCAGCGTCCCTCAATCTGGAGCTTGGTAAATCAAATGTATTAGTATTTAGTGACGGTGAATTTCAACCTGCTTTCGAAGAAAGTGTGCGGGGAGCCACCGTTTTTATCGTGCAATCCACCTTCCCTCCTGTGGAAAATATGTTTGAACTTCTACTGATGATAGACGCAGCAAGAAGAGCATCTGCATACAAGGTTATTGCCGTCATTCCATATTTCGGATGGGCAAGACAGGACAGAAAGGATAGACCAAGAGTCCCGATAGGAGCCAAACTCGTTGCAAATCTTATGGCAGCAGCCGGTTGCGACAGGGTCATGACCGCCGACCTACACGCAGACCAGATCCAGGGGTTCTTTGATTTTCCTGTTGACCATATTTATGCAAGCTCCATATTCCTTCCATACTTACGTGAACTGAATCTTGAAAACATGTCTATTGCTGCTCCAGATATGGGAGGGGCAAAAAGAGCCAATGCATACTCACGCATTTTGGGTTGTCCTTTGATCATCTGCCACAAATCCAGAGAAAAGGCTAATGTGGTTGGTTCGATGACTGCTATCGGAGAAGTGGAGGGTAGAAATATCGTGATAATCGACGACATGATTGATACTGCCGGAACAATTACAAAGGCAGCAGATATGCTTATGGAAAAAGGGGCACTGAGCGTCAGGGCACTTGCTACACATGCGGTTATGTCAGGTCCTGCTTATGAGAGAATTGCAAAATCAAAACTCACAGAGGTCATTCTTTCTGATACAATCCCTCTCACAACCGATCCAAACATAGACAAGACAAAGATTAAGGTACTAACAGTATCTGAAATCTTTGCAGATGTTATTGACAAAGTATATAATTACAAATCAATAAGCACTAGCTTCGTATTCTAATATGCTAACAAACACCACTCCGGACATCCTCCATGACAATTTAGTCAGGACTCTAAGGCACTTTATGAAAAGTGCCGGAAAAAGTAAAGTTGTAGTCGGACTCTCCGGCGGAATTGACTCTGCTGTTGTTGCCTCTTTAGCTGTAAATGCCTTGGGAGCGGAATCCGTTTCAGGAATACTCATGCCATCACCCTTCTCTACACTTCATTCGGTGAGTGATGCAGTTGAGTTATCAGAAAACCTGCATATTAAATATAACACTGTACCCATTGAGGCTATTTTTCACAAGTATATGAGGGAACTCACCGACCTTTTCGGTGAAGAGCCGGGCAAACTTACTGTTGAGAACCTTCAGGCAAGAATACGCAGTACTATATTAATGGCCGCATCGAACCAAACCGGCGCTTTGTTGTTGAACACATCAAACAAAAGCGAGATGTCGATGGGATATGGAACTCTGTATGGTGATTTGAGCGGAGCGATTATGGTAATTGGTGACATTTACAAACTGGATGTATATGAACTGGCCCGTTATATGAATTCACTAAAAAGGGTCATTCCGGATTCCACAATGACCAAGGAACCCTCTGCAGAACTAAGCATAGGACAGAAAGATTCCGATGCAATACCTCCGTATGAAGTTCTCGATCCAATACTGTATTCACTTAATGAGGGTGGTAAAACACCTGAGGAAATAGTTGCCTCAGGCGTAGAAAAGAAACTTGTAGACCGGATTATCTATCTAAGAGATTCGGCCTCTTTCAAAGGCGCTCAGCTTCCGCCGATGATACAAGTGGGAGAATACCCTCTCCTGCCTGTAAATAAATGTATAAGCTGTAAATAACAAAGGAAACGATATGTCACTGTTTTTATTTTCAATAGCACTGGTAGCACTTTGTGTATTCCTGCTATGTTTTAATATTATTTTCCGCAAGGATGGCAAATTCCCGGTAAGTGAAGTTGGCCATAACAAAGAGATGAAAAAGTTGGGCTTGAGATGTGCCAAAGCCGAGGAGAAAGAGTTGTGGGGTGTAAACGGCACCATGAAAAAGAAAAAAGGGCTTTCATACTCTCCGGCAGAAGGTTGTTCTTCTTGTTCCGGTTCAAGTTGTGAGGGTTGTTGCTAATGGGAATAGTTGCTATAGTCGGACGCCCGAATGTGGGCAAATCCACCCTGTTCAATAGAATGGTGGGTATGAGAAAAGCTATTGTAGATGAGATGGCTGGTGTCACCCGAGACAGGCACTATGGAACTTGCGAGTGGTGCGGAAGGGAGTTTTCAGTCATAGACACAGGTGGTTACACATTGAATTCTGAAGATGTTTTCGAAGAGGAGATACGCAAACAGGTACTTCTTGCAATTGAAGAGGCTGATGTGATCCTATTTCTCTGTGAGGTCGGAACCGGTATTACAGACTACGATTCTCAGATAGCAGATATATTGAGAAGAAGCAAAAAGCCGGTACTATTAGTTGCCAACAAGGTTGATACAGGAGAGAAAATGTATGACACACATGTCTTTTACGGACTCGGTCTTGGAGAACCTTATGCAATTGCATCGGCAAACGGAAGTGGTACGGGAGATCTTATGGATAAAATTGTGGAACTGCTGCCTGTTGAAGAGAAAGTAGAAGAGAACAAGGAGATCCCACATATTGCCATTGTCGGCAGGCCAAATGTCGGCAAATCCTCATTAACAAATGCTCTTCTGGGAGAAGACCGAAACATTGTCACACCGGTTGCGGGTACTACCCGTGATTCAATTTCCTCATATTACAATAAATTCGGTCACGAGTTCATGCTTGTGGACACAGCCGGTCTCAGAAAGAAAAACAAGGTCAAAGAGGATCTGGAATTCTACTCTGTGATGAGGTCTGTGAGGTCTGTCGAAAATTCGGATGTATGTGTAATGATGATTGACGCTTCAACCGGAATCGAATCCCAGGATATGTCGATCTTTAACCTCATAATCAAGAACAGAAAGGGTTGTGTGGTTGTTGTCAACAAGTGGGACACTGTAGGAGACAAAGATGCCAATACAATGAAGAAGAAGAGAGAGGAGGTAATGGAAAAACTTGCTCCTTTCAATGATATTCCTATCATTTTCACATCGGTTACAAATAAGCAGAGAATCCTTGACGTTTTGGATGCTGCGGCTAAGGTGTACGAAAATAGGTCAAGAAAGATTTCCACATCCAAATTGAATGAGGTAATGCTTGAGGAGATAGAGAACTACCCTCCTCCTGCAATTAAAGGTAAATATGTAAAGATAAAATATATTACACAGTTGCCTACACCGGCCCCGTCTTTCGCTTTTTTTTGCAATCTGCCGCAATATGTAAGAGAAGATTACAAGAGATTCCTTGAAAACAAACTGAGAAAACACTTTGATTTTTCAGGTGCTCCTATACAGATATTCCTTCGCCAGAAATAGGAAGTTTCATATTAAATCTTGCTCCCCCAAGGAGTTCTGATTTCGTGTAGGATATCTCCCCTTGGCTTTGTTCTATTATGCTTCTGCATATGGCAAGTCCCAAACCGGTACCGCCTGTCTTGGTGGTAAAATTCGGTTTGAACAGTCTGTGCGTAAGATTGTCAGGAACGCCTGGACCACTATCCTCTACGGATATCTCATAAAGATTTCCTTCTTTACGGAGTGATACCTGAATCTTTCCGCTCTCTTGGTGTGTCATTGCCTGGATGGCGTTTGATAGCAGGTTGACCAGAACTCTGGTAAGTTGTGTCTTACGTGCAATTATCTCAGCTCTTTCCTGATCCGAGTCAAATTTTATCTGTATGTTATCACGGGTATTGAATAGCAGTATCTGCTCTCTGATAAGCGTATTGAGCTCAACAGGTCTCAACTCCTCAGAATAGAACCTTGAATAACTTGAGAATTCTCCCGCTGTCTCAGATAAGATATCTATCTGCTCTATCAACGAATTAGCTAGTGCATCAAATTTATTCGGCCAATCCTGGATACCCTGACTCTTCATCCTGACAAGATGCTGTATACTGAGTCTCATAGGTGTAAGCGGATTCTTTATCTCGTGTGCAATTTGCCTTGCCATCTCTCTCCAAGCCTGCTCGCGCTCACCCGCAGTGAGTCTTTTGGTACTCTCCTCCAGATCATCGACCATTTTGTTGTATGCCGACACAAGTATACCAAGCTCATCCTTATTGGTGTAATCGATATGCTCTGGTTTTTGAGAGATATCCAGCAACTCCATCTTTTTGCTGATTTCCGCTAAAGGCTTGGAGAGCGAATTTGAGAGTGCTATACCACCAAAAACGGCTGCTAAAAGCAGTAGTATATATATATTGATGATTGTCGCTATTATGTTGGAGACATCGCTCCTCATACCCGTCCATTGTGAGAAATACGGTATATTGATAATTGCAATAAGCACCCCATCTTGGTTATATAGTGGTGCATACAGGGAATTATACTCTACCCCGGCTATCTTTTCCTTGTGAACATACTCTTTTTTGTTGTTCTTTGCCATTTCGATGAACGCCTTATCGTTCATTCTCTTGCCTACAATAAAACGGTTAAAAATTTCAGGTTGTGTGGTTCTCAGAAGGAAACCGGCAGAGCTGTATACATTTATGTCAATCCGAGCATTGTTTGAGACACGATTCATCGCCTGCTGAAGCTGCATATTATTGAATCTAGGATCATTATACATACCGACAGTCTGACTGTAGAACGAAAGTGTAGATTGCACAGACGCCATCTTTTCTTGAAGTTGAGTTTTGGTATTTTCATTAAAATAATTAATTGAAAACCAGACACTCCCAGTTCCCATAAATACTAGGGCTATTACAAGAGAGGAGAGAAGAAGTATTGAAATCTTCCATCTGAAAGAGTTTCTCGGTATGCTTGTCAATGAACCTTTAGGCCCACGTCCGATAAGTCCGAATATTATGAGAAAATAGAATAGCATTGTGTATGACAAGGAGACAAAGTATGGAAATATATTTCTTTCCGGTCGGCTGAGAACTATTGTTGTCTCCGGAGTCACCCTACTGATAAAGTGAAGATATCCGTCACTCTTGCTTGTATAATAACCAACCTTATCATACTTCTTTGAAACAATCGGATAGCTGTAATCCCCACTTGACAAGACAAGCCTGTCGTTAATATACTTACCATAAGAATAAATATAAGGAATAGTGAAGTTATCCATCTGTATATGGTTCAGAAGCTCTGCCGGATAGCCTATCGTTTCATTGGTGAACTTCGAATCCAATTCGATGTAGAGCCTTATAGGTCCTTCATTTACCCCAATTGGTGGATATGTAAATATCCCCAGATACCTGACTCTTCCGTTGAAATTGTTCATAAAGAAAAATCTGGAACTCTCATATAACTGAGATCCGTATCTTGCCACTTCATTTTCAAAGAAGCTGTTACAGAGCACTGGAGGTGAATCGGGATCAACCTGCAAGGGCGATAACTCTCGACAGATCTTTATACTCATATCATAACGCTGGAGAATATTCCAGAAATAATTTTCTGAAAGTTGACTGTGAACCATATCATCCCCGCCTATTGCATTGACAAGTATGCTAAGTTTCGGATCTGACTCAATCTGCTTTTCAATGGTTTTCAACTGTAGCTCAATATTAAGGTCTCTTTCCGTCGACAGTTTATTGGCCCAGACACGGTTTCTGTTATCCTCCTTCTTGAATCCGTAATAACTAACAACACCGAGGGTATAAAACGATATTATTATTATATATGCGACAAGGTTTCTGGTTTTGAGAAATGAAATTCTTTCAAACCTTGTATACAGAGGCCTGAGCAGTTGAAGTGAAAAGAGTAAAGCAATGAAAAGCATCGCATAAGAGAGGTAGACCAACAGTGAGTATACCGATATTCCGTCTACTCTGTATAATTCCAAAACAACACTTGAGTTAAGGATAACCGACCTCAGGCTTATATGTATATAAGGCAATAACAGTAATGGAATTAAGACAAATATTACTTTTAGGAAGCGCTTCTTGCTCCTTTTTGATTTTATGATAATGAGTGCCAGTGTCTTCCTCATGATAAAAAGCGCTGTTATAATGAGGGTTATGACCAGGTTGATTATTAAAAGGTCAGCCAAAGAGCTGAACAACTCAAAATCAGCATATAGAGTAGGGGAAAAAAGAGAAAGCCCCCCCTGCATCTGGGATGACATATACAGTGCGAAAATGCTTACAGCAATCAACCCTCCTGTGAGGTAGAAGAAATCTTTAATCTTTCTTGTGCTCTTTAATCTGGCAAAAAGAGCAAAAATGATAAATACCAAAGCAATGAGCCTCAACAAAGAGCCGGACTGCTCTCCTTTCGTAGGCAGGTCTTTGAGAACAGAGAAGAGTACTCCTCCGTCCTTACCATGAATTACATATGACTCGTCATATGTGACCGGCACTATGGAAAGCCGCTTCTTCGGAGAGAGATTCCTGTTTATCTGATTCTTCAGCAGGGAATTCTCAGTAGGATAGTCTGTCTGAACAAGCAATGCTGTTATAATCAGCATATTCTCCTTCATATACATCTTCACCACATACCACCCTGAACCAAGGCTGAGATATTGCTCCTCCCCTGGGTTATCATTAGTCAAGGCGGAGTAGTATGCATAAGCCAAAGGAGTATTGCTGACGCTTCCGCTGTTGACATGCTGCAATCTGTATCCCAAAGTGAAGTACACATCATCGTCATTCGATATTGGAAGCCTGTTTACCCATGACTGAAGGGTATCATCAAAATAGCGGTAAATCACCATATCTTCAGGAAAATCCTTGAACGAGAGAAATACAGAGTCAGGTGTCTCTTCTGCAATCTTTGCATAATCCTCGAGAATCTGCTGTCTCTTATGTATTCTTTCCTGAAGATCTTTTACAGCATGATCCACTGTATTGACCGGGGAATACCTTATAAATGAAGAGACAATGCATATAAAAACAATTGCCCAATATATGGTTATTCGTCTATTTAATACTTTTATGAAAAAATCCTTCATTACTTATGGTGATAAGGTTCTCCCTTAATTATAGTATGTGCCCTGTACAGTTGCTCCAGAAAAACAAGTCTAACCATCTGATGTGGAAATGTCATCCGTGAAAGTGATATCATGTCATCAGCCCTTTGATACACTTTTTCAGAGAAACCGTAAGCACCACCTACAACAAATATTATATTCCTTGTTCCCGAAACAGTATATTTTTCAATATAACGTGCAAACTCCTCGGATGTTCTCAAACTCCCCCTTTCATCCAGAAGGATAAGAGTATCAGATAATTTTACATTTTTGAGTATCATCTCTCCCTCCTTCTCCTTTATCTGCTGCTGCGACATTCCCGAAACGCCTTTCAGCTCAGGCAACTCAACCCTTTTATAATCCGCATAATGACTAAGCCGCTCCTCGTATGTCTCTACAGCGTTCCTGAGCCATGAGGTGTCATTTTTACCGACAAGAAGTAATAAAATCTTCATTGAGACAAATGTAAGACTTTATTCTCAAAATATATACCAGAGCCATGGCTTGATTTTTGCTTACCGATTGAATGTTGTTTATATAATCATTATGAGCACTCTAATAATAACTTTTTTTTCGATCCTTTTAGGTTTTACAACAGCTTCAGCGCAACAAGGTCATGAACAGGATGTCTTTGTGCCGATTGCCAAGTATATTCAATCAGGAGATTCAGAAAAATTGTCTGCGTGGTTTGCACCTAATCTTGAGATGGATATCCTCGGAACAGTCAACGTATGCAGCAAAACTCAGGCAAAACAGATTATCAAAGAGTTCTTCACCAACAACTCTCCTAAGAGTTTTGTGATTGAGCACAGAAGTGGCAAGGCACCTCTAAAATATGCAATAGGCTCGTTAAGTGCAGGAGGAAGCAAATTCAGAGTCACTCTCTTTGTCAAGACGCAAGAGGACGGGAACTTCATCCAGCAGATCCGTATTGAGATGGAATGACCTGCAAAAATTTAGACTTTTTATTTAAAGACCGGACGGGCGTAATTCAATACATCCTCTTTTGTTATTGTATTGTTACTAAGAATAAGCAGCCTCTCTGTCACGTTTCTGAGCTCTCTTATGTTGCCGGTCCATTTATAAGAAGCCAGTTCCTTTAAAGCATTCTCCTCGATCTTCCTGTGTGGCATGCCACTCTCTTCGCAGATCTGGTCTATAAAGTATCTGGTGAGTAATGGTATGTCCTCAGTCCTTTCACAAAGAGGCGGAACATGTATTATGATTACACTCAGACGATGGTACAGGTCCTCTCTGAAATTACCTTTCTGGATCTCTTCCTGAAGATCCTTGTTTGTTGCAGCAATAACCCTCACTTTTACATTTATATCTTTATCACTCCCCACCCTGCTCAGCTTGTTTTCCTGAAGAACTCTGAGTACTTTGGCCTGTGCGGCAAGGCTCATATCCCCTATCTCATCCATAAAAAGAGTACCACAGTCTGCCTGTTCGAACTTTCCTTTATGTTGTTTGACTGCAGATGTAAATGCTCCCTTCTCATGACCAAATAACTCGCTCTCTATCAACTCGCTGGGTATTGCAGCACAGTTAACCTCAACAAAAGGCATATTGTTTCTGCCGCTCTTCTCGTGCAGCCATCTGGCGACAAGCTCCTTCCCCGTACCGTTGGAACCGGTTATCAATACACGGGCATCAGTCGGGGCAACTCTGTCTATCATATTCTTAATCTTGGTAATGGCAGGTGAGACGCCGACAATTTCCTGAATTTTTGCAACTTTTTTCTTAAGAATTTTAGTCTCCTTAACAAGATCTCCCTTTTCAGTGGCATTTTTCAATGTAATAAGGATTCTGTTCAGATCTAATGGTTTCTGGATGAAGTCATATGCCCCCTTTTTTATACATTCTACAGCTGTATCAATGGAACCGTGTCCAGAAATCATGATTACAGGCGACTCCACACCTGCGTCAAAAGCTTTATCCAGAAATTCCAACCCGTCCATATTGGGCATCTTGATGTCGGAGAAAATTGCATCAAAGCTGTTTGAGGTCGCGGCAGCAAGGCCTTCAGCCCCGTCAGCAGCCAGAAAAATTTCATGTCCCTCAAACTCAAGGATCTCTTTTAAGGTGTTCCTGATACTCTTCTCGTCATCAATAATTAAAATCTTCATCTCAATCTATTTTTTCTGATTTCTCAGCTGAGTTGCCAATTCTGACATATAACCCTCCTTTAGAGAATACGAGGACTGGTACAACTCCTTTATTTTACAATTCTTCAATACTATTTGCACAAAAATGCTCCCTAATACCATATAATCTACTCTTATAGGAGACATTCCGGACATTTTCAACCGTTCCTCCCGGGTTGAAAGAACAAGTTTCTGATGAAGATCCCCAAGTCTTTCAATATCAATCTCTTTTGCCGGCAAGGTCTCGTCATCATCGACATAAAGAAGCTCTCTTAATGTGTCAAACGAACCGGAGGAACCTATCATCAACATGGGAGAATATTCCCTGCAAGCAGAAAAAAGAGGTTGTAACTCCCGCAAAAGATATTTACTAATCATCTCTGTCTCCGGCTCTTTTATAGGATCGCTTGGTAAAAACTGTTCACGTAGCCTCAGCATACCAAGATTAAAGCTTTTCTTCCAGTATATCTTTTCTCTGTCCGCTATTATCAGTTCATTGCTACCTCCACCAATATCACACATCAGAACCTTCTCATCCCATATAAATAAGGACTCCCTTATCCCTTTGCAAATCAGTTCAGCCTCTCTCTCGCCAGAAATAATCTCAACCTCGAATCCGAACTGATCGCGTATCGTTCTTGCAAATTCCGAACCATTTTCTGCATCTCTGAATGCAGAAGTTGCAAAACCCTTAATTAAAACCACATTACCCTCTTGATCAATAATCTCTTTTATCTTTTTCAGAGCCTTTAATGACTCTCTCATAGCCTCGTCTCCCAAACGACCTGCCTTGAACCCTCCTGAGCCAATAAACGAGGGCATCTTGACAACCTTGATTATTTTGCATGATTCTTGTTCTATCTCAGTAATAAGTAGATTGAAGACATTGGTTCCCAAGTCAAGTATGGCAACTTTCATTAATTAAATTTTTACAAAGATAATCCTTTTTCGTATGTTTGCTTTTTATGAATGACATGAACCTTTCAAGGATAATTATAGCGGTGGACGGCCATTCCTCTACGGGGAAAAGCACATTTGCCAAAGCCATTGCCCAGAAGTACGGCTTGCTTTATGTCGATACAGGTGCTCTCTACAGGGGGGTGACACTTTTTGCGATTGAACATTCTCTGATAAATCCGGATAACAGCATAGACTCAGAAAAACTTGAATCTATGCTTAAATTACTCAAACCTGAATTCAGAAATACCGGGGAGAATGGCAAAAGTGAGTTATATCTCAACGACAAATTGGTCGAGAAAGAGATACGAAGTCTATCTATATCATCAAGAGTGAGTTATATTGCAGCCCTTCCGTTGGTCAGAAACTATGTGGACAAGATTTTACGGCTATATGGAGAGAGAAGAGGTGTGGTTATGGATGGAAGAGATATAGGGACTGCGGTATTCCCTGATGCAGAGATTAAGATATTCATGACCGCCGATGCAGAAGTAAGGGCTCAGAGGAGGTACAACGAAATGGTTGCCAAGGGTGAGGAGGCAGACTTTCAGAAAATACTTGACAATATAATTCAGAGGGACTACATTGACGAACATCGTGATGCCGCACCTCTTAAAATGGCTCCTGATGCAATTCTCCTCGACAACAGCCATATGTCACTGGAAGAACAGATGGAGTGGATCTCCGGAAAAATTTCTCAAAAATGGAACTGAAAGTAGAGGTCGACACCAAGTCCGGATTCTGTTACGGTGTAGTAAGAGCCATAGAGGAGGCAGAAATTTTTCTGGACAAAAACAGGAAACTATACTCTCTGGGCTCCATAGTACACAATAATACGGAGCTAGACCGTCTCAAGAAGAAAGGGATGGAGGTGGTAAACCACGATGACATGAAGGAGCTTAGAGACTCTGTTCTTTTCATCCGGGCTCACGGAGAACCCCCATCAAGCTACGAGACTGCAAGAAAAAACAATCTCAGGTTAATTGACTGCACATGTCCGGTAGTGCTCAAACTTCAGAAAAGGATTAAGGAACACTTTGAGGAGGTTAAAAAAATAAACGGACAACTACTCATCTTCGGAAAAAAAGGTCACGCCGAAGTCAATGGCTTAGTTGGACAAACAGACGGCCAGGCTATTGTGATTGAGCATACCGGCGATCTTGATTCCATTGACTATACAAGGCCAGTTGTAATATTCTCACAAACCACAAAGGATCTGGATGAGTACCGTGAGATTTGCAAGATTATCGAACAAAAAATTCAAAACGCAGGAGCCCCTGCAGAAAATTTCAAATCCTTCAACACAATATGCGGACAAGTATCTTCAAGGCATCCTCATTTGAAAGATTTCGCTGCAAAGCATTCTGTTATTGTGTTTGTTTCAGGTAAAGAGAGCTCAAATGGTAAAATTCTTTTCGAAAGTTGTAAGTCGGTAAATCCCCGCTCTTACAAAATAGAGAGCATAGAAGAGATAGAGAAGGGATGGTTTAATGATGGAGACTCAGTTGGAGTATGTGGAGCAACATCCACTCCGAAATGGTTACTGGAAGAGGTGGCAGGATATATAAAAGGGGATTTGTTCGTCAATGTCATACTTCCTCTTAAGTTTAAGGGAGAGGTAACCTACAGGGTGCCTGAAAGATTTCAGGACACAATACAGATTGGCTCTGTTATAAGGGTCAACTTTGCCAATAAGGAATACAATTCTGTTGTCAGCGGAATTACTCACTCCCGGGGAGGTTATGATGGGAAAATAAAGGAGGTTATCGATCTTAGGACAGAGTATAAGATAACAGAGGCAGAGCTTAAGCTCTGGGACTGGATGGCAATGTACTACCTGTGCACACCCGGTGAGGTATACAAAGCTGCATACCCCTCCGAGATTGCTGCCTCTGAGAGTAAAAGAAAGAGACGAACAACGGTAAAGGAGGAGAGAGAAGCTCTCCCCGAACTTTCTCCTGCTCAGACAGATGCCTTTTTGTCGATTAAAGAGGCTTTCAACTCCGGAAAGGTTGCGTTGCTTAATGGCATCACTGGTTCAGGCAAAACTGAAATATATATACGTCTGGCATCCGAGATTATTGAAAAAGGAGAGTCTGTTCTTCTATTGGTCCCGGAAATCGCAATGGGAAGGCAATTAAGCTCAAGACTTGAAAAAGTCTTTGGAGAATCTCTCCTTGTCTACCACTCTAAACAAACACGGAACGAGAGAGAGAGAGTCCGGCGGTTACTGCAAAACAATCATGATAGTTATCTGGTCCTCGGCACAAGATCTTCGCTGTTCCTTCCTTTCAGCAAACTGGGATTGGTTATTGTGGACGAGGAGCATGATCAGTCATACAAGCAGGCAGATCCGGCACCGAGATACAATGGAAGAGATACAGCTCTCATCCTTGCCGGATTTCACTCGGCACACACTCTTCTTGGTTCGGCAACACCTTCTCTGGAAACACTGTACAACACTCAAAACGGCAGATATGCACTTGTGAGGCTTAACGAGCGTTACTACGGTACAGAATCACCGGATATAGAGATAGTAGACACTGTACGAGAGAGAAAATTCGGACGGATGGAGGGGGAGTTTTCAAGGAAAATTCTCGAGGCAATCAAAGAGACAATTGAATCAAAGGAGCAGGTGATGGTCTTCAGGAATCGACGGTCTTACTCACCAATGGTACAGTGTATGTATTGTGATGAAATACCTGTCTGCCCACACTGTAACGTCTCCCTGAGCTACCACAAAAGCAGGAACGAGTTGAGATGTCACTACTGCAATTACAGTATAAGGTTCAATACTATTTGTACCAAGTGCGGGAATCCAGGATTGAGAGAGAGAGGTATCGGCACCGAAAAAGTTGAAGAGCGTCTCAAAGAGTATTTTCCATCAGCAAAGATCGAAAGGTTCGATTTCGAGACAACCAGGAGCTCAGTAAATGAAAAGAAGATACTTAAAGAGTTTGCACAAGGAAAGACAGAGATACTTGTAGGAACCCAAATGCTAAGCAAGGGTTTTGACTTTGAGCATCTCTCGCTTATTTGCGTTCTGAACTCAGAAAGTATGCTCTCTGTACAGGATTTCAGGGCCGAAGAGAGGGCTTTTCAGATGTTACGGCAACTTGCAGGGAGAGCAGGCAGGAAGCACTCCAAAGGCAGGATTATGATTCAGACTTCGCGGGCAACACATCCGATATACCAACATCTATTGAAAAATCCTGAAGAGCAGGAAGGCACAATTATTGCGATTCAACAGCTCAATGAGCGTGAGGAGTACGGATTTCCGCCATTTGTAAGACTTATAAAAATCACACTGAAAAGCGCCAACATAGAGAAGCTGAAAGAGGCAGCATCTATGATTTCAGACAAAGCCCCTTTGTGGGGTGCGCGGGAATGGAACGGTCCTTTCACTCCTCCATTGGAGAAGCTAATGGATGAACATCAACTGCAATTCTGGATAAAACTCTCAAGAAACAATTTGTTATACGAGATCAAGTCTCTGATTGCCGCTGAAATTGAAGAGGTAGAAAAGAAGGCTCGCGGATCCGTCAAGATAATAATTGATGTAGACCCTAATTAAATGCGTGAGCAAAAAAAGATTTTTGTAATTTTGTCCGATTGACTACATATCAAACGAACTATATATATGGGAAAAGTAATTGCTATAGCAAACCAGAAGGGCGGAGTCGGTAAAACAACCACAGCAATTAATCTGGCTGCCTCACTTGCCGTGATGGAGAAGAAAGTCCTCATTGTTGATGCAGATCCACAAGCGAACTCCACTTCCGGATTTAATTTCGACCCTGACTCCAACTCAAAACTCACCATATATGAAGTAATGATAGGAAAGGTAAAGATTCAGGATATCCTTCTCGACACTGAAATAAAAGGGCTTAAACTGGCCCCTTCTCATATAAACCTTGTCGGTGCAGAGTTTGAGATGCTAAATATACCGGAAAGAGAGATGGTTATGAAAAAAGCTCTTGAAACTATCAGGGATCAATTTGACTTTATCATAATTGACTGCTCTCCATCTCTTGGAATAATTACCATCAACTCTCTCACTGCAGCAGATTCGGTTCTGATACCCGTACAATGTGAATACTTCGCGTTGGAGGGTCTTGGAAAACTTCTCAATACAATCAAGCTTGTACAGAACAGACTTAACACATCTCTTCAGATTGAAGGTTTTCTTCTTACAATGTTTGATGCAAGACTCAGACATGCAAACCTGGTTGTCGATGAAGTGAGGAGTCACTTCAACGAAATGGTATTCAACACTGTAATACAGAGGAATGTAAGGCTGAGCGAAGCTCCGTCATTCGGAAAACCGGTAATCCTGCACGATGCAGTATCAGCCGGTACTAATAATTACCTGAATCTTGCCAAAGAGGTATTAAAAAAGAATTCATAGGATGAAGAAGTCAGCTTTAGGAAGAGGGCTCGGGGCCCTTATCTCGGACGTAGATAATATGTCGTTCAACAACAGACCTATTGTTACCGAAACCCCGGCAACACCGGCCTCCATTTCCGAGATACCGGTTGACAAGATTGAAGCTAACCCGTATCAGCCTAGAAACACTTTCGATGAAGAGGCTCTTGCGGAACTTGCAGATTCAATTAAGACTCTGGGAGTCATCCAACCGATTACAGTCAGGATGACAGAAAATGGCAAATATCAGATAATAAGTGGAGAACGCAGGTTCAGAGCAGCTACTTTAGCCGGATTAAACGCCATGCCTGCTTATATTCGAAAGGCAGATGACCAGGGAATGCTTGAAATGGCAATCGTGGAGAATATTCAAAGGGAGAATCTTGATGCCATAGAAATTGCACAAAGTTTTCAAAGGCTGATTGAAGAGTGCAGCCTTACTCAGGAAGAGATGGCAGGCAGGGTAGGCAAAAAGAGGGCAACCATAACGAATTACCTCCGACTGCTCAGACTTCCCCCGGAGATACAACTTGCAATCAGGGCCAAAGCCATATCCATGGGACATGCAAGGGCACTTCTGGCAATTGAGGATCCGAAAAAGCAGATAAAGCTTTGTAATCAGATAATTGAACACGATTTTTCAGTAAGACAGATTGAGGACAAAATACGAAAGCTTTCAAACGAGGAACAACCAAAACCAGTACCGGAAGAACTACCGGAAAATCCACAGCTTGAAGAGGCATTTATACGTCTTCTCGAGATTTTCGGAAAATATTTTGATAATAATATAAGCCTGAAAAGGGGTGAAAAAGGAACTGGATCTCTCACCATTCATTTCAATGGAGACAATGAGATATATCAGTTTCTCAAAGCCCTTGAGCAAACAAACATCTAGCGCTCAATGGCCAGAAAGATCCTCATACTTGTCACTTCGCTCCTGATAACGCTCTCTCTGAGTGGACAGGTTAAATCAAGTACTAATATTGCCGGTTCACCAGGTGCTTCAATGTTTCAACAAAACACAACAAACACCAAGGATACTACTAACTACAGCGACACCTCCACCGTTCCCCGTTATACAATAAAGAGGTATTTCAAAAGCCTGGCGCATCGTGATTCAATGAGAATCAACCATATGTGGATGGGTTCATTAATACTTCCAGGAACAGCCCAGATCTACAACAGGCAATACTGGAAGTTGCCTGTCGTATACGGAGGAATGGCTGCCCTGATATACCAGGGCTACAGTAATGGAGTCAAGTTCAAGGACAATGGAGATATCAAGTATAGAAATAATAGGGATTACTTTTATCTTGGTGCTGCAATGTTCCACTACGCATCAATCATGGATGGGATAATATCCTATAAATCTGACAAGTCGATACTTCCCGCCAGGGCATCTCTATACTCTGCCATGCTTCCGGGTCTTGGACAGGCTTATACCGGCAACTACTGGAAGATTCCTATTATATACGGAGGTTTGATAACCTGCGGATATTTCGTAAACTTCAACAACCTGCAGTTCCAGAAGTACAAACAGCTTTACATTGAAGCTTCTAATGATCCTCAAGGCGAGGTTGCAACTAAGTACAGTCTGGAGACTCTTGATTATTTCAAGACTGCCTACCGAAGATACCGGGACTACTCTATATTGGCCGGAGTCCTTGTATATGCACTGAACATCATTGACGCAAACGTGTTTGCACATTTCAGCGAATTTGATGTAAGCGATGACCTCTCTGCCTCATTTAAACCGGTCGTCATTCAACCTTTAAACAACCAATTTGCCAACAATCTGTCTCCTGCCTTTGGATTTCAGATGAATTTAAATTTTTAAAATGAAGATCAGAACATTATTTTTTGTATTGCTGACAGTTGTTTCCACCGCAGAATTATCATACGGACAACTTTTAACAAAAAAACCGACAAAAAAGGAACTTTTAACTGAGATAGAGATTCTCAGAAAAACAATAGACTCATTAAAAAATGAACTTAGTGGGGCAGCCATAGAACTTTCAGACACCGTAAGTACAAACGACA
This sequence comes from Rikenellaceae bacterium, assembly GCA_034928745.1. Lineage (GTDB taxonomy): Bacteria > Bacteroidota > Bacteroidia > Bacteroidales > UBA932 > Bact-08. Next base: position 116,942 of record JAYFOS010000003.1, on the reverse strand, counting down.
CCATAAATCCCGGAGTAATTAACTTCTTTGAAGGAGAAGACCTTATTGAGAGCAAGCTCTCTACCGACAGTCTTTTGAGTCTCTATTATGTTCAAAAGAAATTTTCGATGGTAGACAATCTATATATTGATCTCGACAGTGCAAGACTTACATCAGACATACCTGACTCAGTATTTATTGCCCGTCTAAGAGCGATGAACTCCTTCATCCCGCTTCCTTACAATGATATCATTAAGAACCATATTGTTTTCTACACCCAGAAAATTCCTCATAAAATAGACCTGATACTCGGAATGTCTGCCTATTATCTACCTATGTTTGAAGAGATAATAGATCAGTACGACCTGCCTAAAGAGTTAAAAATAATGGCTGTTATTGAATCAGCCCTAAACCCTAATGCTTGCTCGAGAGTCAAGGCAAGAGGCCTTTGGCAATTCATGTACAGGACAGCTCTTCAGTATAACCTAAAGATAAACTCTTATGTGGATGAGAGACTTGACCCTGTTGCAGCCACTCACGCAGCTTGTAAATATCTGAAAGACTCATATACCATCTTTGGAGACTGGGCACTGGCCATCGCATCATATAACTGCGGGACAGGCAATGTTAACAAGGCTATCAGAAGAGCCGGATCCAGGGATTTCTGGAAAATTTACCCATATCTTCCAAGAGAGACCAGGGGTTATGTACCTTCGTTCGTAGCCGCATTGTACACACTAAACTATTATAAAGAACACAAGATTGTCCCAAGGGCTATTTCAATGCCTGCCCATGTTGACACCTTCATGATACACAAGCCTTTGCATTTCGGTCAGATTTCTGAGGTTACCGGAGTCTCAGTCGAAGAGTTACAGAACCTTAATCCTCAATACATTAAACAAATCATCCCGGGATCTCCCGAGGGAATGGTGCTCAACCTCCCTTATCAGTTTACTACAAAATTTGTCAACAACGAGGATTCAATATACACATACAAAGATTCTCTCTTTTTCAACCCCATCATTTTTAAAGAGACCAAGAATGGCAACCTTGCGTTATCATCAGGGAATGAAAGAAATACCACATATACACACATTGTCAGAAAAGGAGAGACCTTGGGCGGAATAGCAATGAAGTATGGAGTTAAACTATCTGACCTTCAGAGATGGAATCATACAAAATCAAAGATAAGCGTCGGACAGACAATTGTAATCCATGGCAGCCGCTCATCATCTGCAAATGACGATACATCATACGCATCAGCTCCACAAACAAGAAAGAGTGGCGGTTATGTATACTATACGGTAAGAAGAGGCGACACATTGTGGGGAATTTCAAAGAAATTCGAAGGCGTGACTCTCAATGACATTCTTGAGCTCAACGGTCTTACTAAGAACAGTAAGATTTCTCCGGGCAAGAAGTTAAAGATAAAGAGAGCCTAAGTCAAAGGCGGAATCTCAACTGAATTTTAGCTTTGCTTTTTAAGGGGCCGGATATCAATCCGGTCCCTTCGCTTATCTTATCCCTGTCCAAATACCTGGTTGCAGCAAACCTAAACCAAATATTCCATCTTCTGACTGGGATAATATGAAGATTCAGATAACATCGCAAACCCTTGCCGTAATAGAATGGCACAGAGAAGTTATAAAGCATGTCGCGCTCATAAACATATATGCGGCTATCCCAAAGAGGTGCATTAAAGTAAGCAAATCTAAGGGATGCGTCAAACTTGCCGCGAGCTGTCTTGAAAATGGTCTCTGCCGAGAGATGATATCCGTAATTGGAGCCTTTTTCATCTATAATATTCAAATCTCCCCTACCTGCTATCCTGAATCTTGGCGAGAGCCTTAATGTGTGGTTATATCTGACCGAATGTCTGTTTTCATTCAATGTATACTTAAAAAAGACCTGGCTTTTTGCCCTCTCTGTGGTTGACGCAGAAAATGTAAGATAGTATGCATCGTTGCATATTTCAGCATTAGCGGTTGTTTTCCAGTATTTACCCAATAATATCTGTGCAGCAATTCTGACTCCCCGCTCCCCTCCTATCGAAGATTTTCTTGAGATGGGAGAGGCAAAAGGAGCTCTGTACCCCTCGGAATAATCCCTTAGTAATATAGCTGTCTCTAATTTATCCGTAGGAGAGTATAGGACTCCTCCTATGAAGGCATATGACCCGGTATGGTCTGAGGCGAACTCACCGAAAAGCCGGGCTCTTCGAAAAACCAGGTATCCGTCAATTGAGAAGTTTGCCTGGCATCCTCCCATTTGTCGGTCGTGTTTCATCAATACAGAGTCTCTTCCTCCATATGGAAGTGAATACCAATACAGCGCTGTTGTCTGTGAAACCCTTGAAGAGTTGCCTGTCCAAGAAATATTGCTTCCTATAAGCGTACCGTCCAAGGAACCTTTTCTCTCAAGAGTGGTTTGTGTATTGTGCAGCCCGGTGGTTAGAAATGAAGTGTACTCATCATTGACCACTCTCGCGTCATATTTTCTGTGAGAGGCAAGAATAGTGACCCTCCAGTTATCTCTTTCCAACGTCGTAGATATACCTCTTAAAGCACGGTTTTCATCTGTGGAGTTATATGGTGTCAACCCAATAGCATTTCTTGACAATGACTTGACATCGGTATATGAGTCCATTGCAAAAGAGTTCCACAGGACCAACCCTTGGCCGAAACGTGCAGAAAAATCTCCTGCCACCAATCTGTTCAACATACCGATTTTAGAAAGTGTGATATTAACAGATTTGTAATCCACTCCTCTCTCACCAGGATCTCGCTCAAGGGTAAGTGCAGCTTTAATGTGTTCCGTAGATTCATATTTTAATTGAGAATAGAGCGATCCTCTAGGACCAAGATATCTGCAATCGGGGTTTTTATCAAAATCAACTTTCCTGACAGGAAGGAAACCCTGCTCTTTCTCTATGATATATTTGCTCTTTAACAGGAGTTCAACTCTGGAATCCCGAAATATTGACAAGAGAGAGAGTTTAAAATCATCTTCTTTTGTCCCGACAGTAAGAAAGGGAATTAATAGTGATACCAACTCCTCCTTGAAACCTGGAATATTGTATAGTTCGTTTAATGAAAAGAGCCTGCCATACTCGCTCCTATATGAGATAATAGCATCAATCTGCCAATCCGAGAGTATGTTGAGTCTCTCCAAATCCTCCCTCTCCGCTGTGTTGATATTCAAAGGTGAGACCAACATTTGCCTGTATACATCAAACAACTCCTCCATCCGTCCCTCGTCGGGTATATTACTTCCCTCCTCTGCAGCTTTGGTTATCATCTCAATAACCCTTTCCTGAATCTCTTGTCCCTCTGCTCTATTGGCAAAGAAAACCCCGCTGCCTGAAAAAAGCAGCAGAACTAAAATCGCTCGCCTCATAAATCCCTCCCCTCATAAAATTAAATGTTAATTACCCAACCTTGAACCTATATTCAACCTTTTTCAATTCCTCATTAGCCTTTGTAATTTTTGCCGCAAGCTCAGATTTGAATTCAGACAACTTTTCCATAAGCTTCTCATCTCCCGTGGCAAGCATCTGCACCGCCAGTATCGCCGCATTTCTGGCTCCGTCAAGCGCTACTGTTGCGACAGGAATTCCTGAAGGCATCTGAAGAATTGAAAGGACTGAATCCCATCCGTCCATAGAGTTGGACGATTTTATGGGAACACCAATAACAGGAACCGGAGTGAATGCCGCTATGACACCAGGAAGATGTGCTGCACCTCCGGCACCGGCTATTATGACCCTTATACCCCTGCCATAGGCATTTTTTGCAAATTGCGCTACCATCTCAGGCACCCTGTGGGCTGAAAGAGCGTTGATCTCAAATGGTATCTCCATCTCATCAAGAAACTCTGCAGCCTGTTTCATCACAGAAAGGTCAGAGGTACTGCCCATAATAATGCTAACTCTTGGATTCATTGGTGTTTCAGTTAAATTGGTTTAAGACAAAATTAATACTTAATTTCGCGAGCACAAAAACAATTTATATGGAAAAGATCACCCTGCACGACAAGAGTTTCCGCATATGCATACCTAATAAGCAAATTGAAGAGAGTATCAGGAAAGTGGCAGAACAGATAAACACCGACTATAAAGATGTTGAATGCCCGTTATTCCTTGCTGTACTGAACGGGTCATTCATGTTTGCCGCCTCCCTTCTGAAGTATATAAATTTTGAATGTGAGATATCATTTGTCCGCCTGTCGTCTTACTGCGGCACCTCCTCAACAGGAGAGGTAAAACAAATTCTCGGATTCAACAAACCTCTTGAGGGAAGAAGTGTAATTGTAGTCGAAGATATAGTTGACAGTGGTGAGACAATGGTTGAGATGAACAAGACCCTGCTTTCTGCAAATGTAAAGGATACAAAGATCTGTACTCTTCTATTCAAACCGGATGCATACAAGAAAGATCTCAAGATTGACTACGTTGCAATGAGCATACCTAATGATTTTATTGTCGGGTTCGGTCTGGATTACGATGAACTCGGAAGACAGTATAAAGATATATATGTATTGGATGAGTAAGTTATTTTATTATGAAGTATTACATAATTTTCGGCCCTCCGGGAGCCGGTAAGGGGACACAATCTGTGCTTCTTGCAGAGAAATACACCCTTACCCACATATCTACAGGAGAACTTCTGAGAAAAGAGATTGAAAGCAGAAGTGAACTCGGCCTCAAAGTAAAGGCAATTATTGAAAACGGCAAACTTGTTGATGATGATACGATACTGGAATTGCTTAACAGAGTTATATCTGGGACTCAAAACGGGAACAAAGGCTATATCCTTGACGGGTATCCGAGAACCATTCCTCAGGCAGAGGCTCTTGACACAATACTTGCAGCTAAGGGAGAGAAAATAGCTGCCGTAATCTCACTTGAGATAGATGAAGAGGTAATTTTCCAGCGCATAGCCTTGAGGGCTCAGTTGGAAGAACGGAAGGATGATATGGACAGAGCAACTATTGAGAACAGGATTGCTCAGTACCACAGAAAAACCGAGCCTCTTATTGCCTATTACAAAGAGCGCGGAAAATATTTCCAGGTAAACGGAAATAAGAAAATAGACGACAATTTCAAGGATATTTGTGATATCCTTGATAAAATAAAATAATTAATAATGGGTAATTCCAATTTTGTAGATTACGTCAGGCTTCTTTGCCAATCAGGTAACGGAGGAAAGGGTTCCATGCACCTCCGCAGGGAAAAATTCGTGGCAAAGGGCGGTCCAGACGGAGGAGACGGTGGACGCGGCGGCCATATAATACTTAGAGGAAATGCCCAAACATGGACACTTATCCATCTGAAATACAGGAAACATATCCGTGCAGAGCATGGTGAGGCAGGAGGTGGTCAATTAAAGCATGGTGCAGACGGGAAGGATATTATATTAGATGTCCCGCTTGGAACTGTTGCAAAAGTTGCAGAGACAGGTGAAGTGCTTTTTGAGATTACCGGAGACGGAGAGGAGAAGATTCTTGCAAAAGGGGGTAGAGGAGGACTTGGTAATGATTTTTTCAAGAGCGCAACCAACCAGACACCAAGATTTGCACAACCCGGAGAACCCGGCACCGAAAACTGGTACATTCTTGAATTGAAGATTCTTGCCGATGTAGGTCTGGTCGGATTCCCGAATGCCGGAAAATCCACACTTTTATCTACCATTTCAGCTGCAAGGCCGAAAATTGCTGACTATGCCTTCACAACTCTTGAACCTAGTATCGGAATTGTCGAGTATCATGACAATAAATCCTTCGTCATGGCAGACATCCCTGGCATTATTGAAGGAGCACATGAAGGCCGGGGACTTGGGCTTAGATTCTTAAAGCACATTGAGAGAAATTCCATGCTGCTTTTTATGATTCCTGCAGACAGCAAGGATATAGCAACTGAATACAAAATACTTTTGAACGAGCTCAAACAATATAATCCTGAATTACTGGATAAAGAGAGGCTTCTGGCAATCACTAAGTCCGATATGCTTGATGATGAGCTTGAGAGAGAGATTAAGAAACACCTGCCTCGCAAGGTTAAGCATATTTTCATATCTTCGATAACCGGTAAGAATATACCGAAGCTAAAGGATATGATCTGGACATCATTAAACACTTAACAGAGATGTTTGAGAGAATAATTGATTTTGACAAATCACTCTTTCTTGTTCTAAATCATGCGACAACTCCCTTTTTTGACGGGGTGATGGTTTTTGCGTCTGAAAAATATACCTGGAGTCCTCTTTACTTAGCAATCATCTTCTTTATCTTTTTCAAGGTTGAGAATCATAAGCTCCTAATCCGATCTGTAAAACCAGCCTTGCTGACTATAGCGGGGATTCTTTTGACTTTCGCAATGACAGATATGATATCTGCAAGTGTGATTAAGGATGCAGTACAAAGATTAAGGCCCGGACACGACCCGCAACTTGAAGGAGTTGTGAGAATGCTTGACGGAAAAGGTGGCTTGTACGGATTTGTTTCAAGCCATGCAGCCAATGTTTTCGGACTGGCGATCTTTACCTCCCTCACATTCAGAAAGAGCTGGTATTCAGTTGTGATCTTCTTTTGGGCTACACTTGTAAGTTACAGTAGAATATATGTCGGCAGGCATTTCCCTCTTGATGTTATTTGTGGAGCTTTACTTGGCATTTTTTTAGGGTGGATTATATATAAAATTATCAGCCCAATGGGCTGGCATACTCATTTTTTAAAGAAATCACATGATTTACATAATTGACAACAATACAGATCCATATTGGAACCTGGCTGCAGAGGAGTACCTTTTTAAAAATATGACACAACCAGTCTTTAGGCTGTGGCAGAATGACAATGCCATAATCATTGGCATGCATCAGAATGCTCTTGCAGAGATAAACATAGACTATGTAAGCAAGAGCGGGATAAAGGTTGTGAGAAGGATTTCCGGTGGTGGTGCAGTGTACCATGATATGGGAAACCTTAACTTCACATTTATAGACAACAGAAGTGAGACTGAGGAGAGTTCAGCAATGTTTGCCAGATTTACAAAGCCTATTATTGATGCATTGAAGAAATTGAAGATTGATGCATATCTTGAGGGGAGAAATGACCTGCTGATAGAGGGGAGAAAGTTTTCAGGGAATGCTGTTGCCGTATATAAAGATCGAATTCTTCAACACGGCACGTTGCTTTTCTCATCTTCGATGAAAGATCTTTCACTGGCTCTTGCCGGAAGACCCGAAAAATTTGTCAGCAAATCGGTAAAATCCAATCGTGCCAGAGTAACCAACATAAGTGAACATCTCAAAGAGAGTATGTCAATTGAAGAGTTCATCACATTTCTTGAAAAGGAAATAGCTATTGAAGAGAAATATGAGAGATACCACTATACCTGTCATGATATAGAGGCAATCAATCAGCTCAGAGACATTAAATACAGTCAGGATTGGTGGAATTTAGGCTCAGCCCCTGCTTATAAATTTTCTAAAGTATGCCAGTTTCCAGGCGGGCTTGTTGAGATTTATATGGAAGTATCAAAAGGCGAAATCAAGGATATACGCATCTTTGGCAGTTATTTCTTTACGAAGGAGACGGCTGATGTTGAAAAGTTACTTACCGGGTGCAACCACACGAGAGAAGAGATAGAGAAAAGGCTGGAAACAATAAACCTCTCTCATTACTTCAATAATATAACAAGAGAGGAGTTTATTACTTTGTTCTGGGATTAACCCTGCTTCGGACTATCTTCTTTCTTTTTTCTCTTTGTGTTTTATCAAAATATCCTTAAGTACGTCGACACAATCTACCAATGCATCCTCAAATTTCATTGAGTGACGCTCAACTACAACCTCATCCCCCGGTACTTTAATAATCAACTTTACATTTTTGTTGTCATACTCAGGAAGAAGGCTCAACACAACGTCTATGCCCTGTATCCCCTCATAGAACCGAGGAAGTTTGCCAAGTTTCTTCTCAATATAGTCGATCAGCTTCTGATCTGCATCAAACTTGAGAGATTGAATTCTAATGTCCATAATTATCCTCCTTTTTTTGCTCTTGGATGAGCGGTTAAAAAAACTTTTTTCAGTTGTTCAAAAGAATTGTGAGTATAAACTTGCGTAGCCGCAAGTGAAGAATGCCCAAGAACCTCTTTTATACTATTTAGGTCTGCCCCATTGTTAAGCAGATGTGTAGCAATACTGTGTCTGAGAAGGTGTGGCGATCTCTTTCCGGAAAATCCGTCAACTCCTGCAAGTTCCCTCTTTACAGCATTATTAACAAAAGAGAGATATAATGGTTTACCTGAATCTGTCACAAACATCGGCGATGCAGGAAGAGTCGGGAAAAGTTCCGAATAAGAGGCCAGATAACTCTCCAACTCCTCTTTCAAGGATGCAGTAACAGGAATTTCCCGCTGCTTGTCCCCCTTGCCTGTTACACGGAAAAGAGAACGGCTCCTGTCCCAGTCAGATATCTTAAGACCGGCAAGCTCTGCACGTCGCATTCCGGTATTGTATAAAGTTGAAACGATAGTCCTGTCGCGTAATGAGTAGAAATCATCCTCAACCTCACGTGAGAAATAATTACCGACAGCCCGTTCAGTATAAAACAGAGGTAATTTTTTGGATTGTTTTGGGCGGTGAATTCTCTTTACGGGATTTGTTTCAATTTGACCGCTTCTTACAAGATAATCAGAAAAGCTACTTAAAGCAGAAAGTTTCAGATTCATGGTTCTGGAAGATATTCCTGATTCAAGCCCTGAAGCAACAAATCCTCTTATCAAATTTGGGAGGAGCAATCCGGCACTCTGCTCATCAGGATTCCCCGATGCAAATGCAAAGAATTCCTTGATATACCCTTCATAAAGAGTCAATGTCCTCGGAGAGTATCTTTTCTGAACTTTGAGATATTCGAGAAACCCTTCAACCATACTCTATATTTCTTCTTGACACTAATGTACAAAAAAAAACCGGTACTCCGAAAAAACGGAGCACCAATTTTAATATTTTATGTCAAACATTACTCCTCGTTCAAACGAAGAGATTGTACATAAATTGCTTTCTTAATCTCATCGCGTCTCTTGACAGATGGCTTTACAAAAGTCTTTCTGCCTCTGAGCTCGCGAACAATGCCGGTCTTCTCAAATTTACGTTTGAATTTCTTCAACGCTCTTTCAATATTTTCACCCTCTTTGATAGGTACTATAATCATACGGCAAACACCTCCTTTTTTTAGAGTTGCAAAAGTATGGATAATTTTGGCAAAAGACAACTTACCGGAAATAATTTTAGTAATTTCGTATAAAAATATATTAAAAATGAATTTAGAGGACTTTAGAAAAGCAATAGTGCAAGGAATCCCTGACACTCTTCCGGACACCAAACAATATGAGGCAGCCATCAACCATGCTCCTAAGAGAAAGGAGATACTTACAATCAAAGAGAAGGAACTGGCACTCAGGAATGCATTACGATACTTTCCTCAAAAACATCACAAAATACTTGCTCCGGAATTTGCAAAGGAGTTACAAGACTACGGAAGGATTTATATGCACCGTTTCCGCCCTGACTACGATATGAGAGCCAGGCATATAGACGATTACCCTTATAAATCTCGTCAGGCAGCGGCAATAATGCTGATGATAAACAACAATCTCGACCTCGCCGTGGCACAACACCCTCATGAGCTTATCACATATGGAGGAAACGGTGCTGTATTCCAGAACTGGGCGCAATATCTTCTCACCATGCAGTATCTTTCTCAGACGACAGATGAGCAGACTCTCGTCCTTTATTCAGGCCACCCGTTAGGATTATTCCCCTCACACAAGGAGGCGCCGAGAGTGATAGTTACAAACGGTATGGTCATACCTAACTACTCCTCAAAGGATTATTGGGAAAAGTTTAATGCCCTTGGAGTATCTCAATACGGACAGATGACTGCCGGCTCTTTCATGTATATTGGTCCTCAGGGAATAGTCCATGGCACTACAATTACGGTACTCAACGCTGCAAGAATGATATCTGGAAAAGGAGAAAACAGTTTCGGCGGAAAAGTTTTCGTAAGCTCAGGTTTAGGAGGAATGTCGGGAGCTCAACCTAAAGCTGCAGTTATTGCAGGAGTGGTAGGAGTTGTGGCAGAGGTCAATCCTAAAGCTGTTCAGACAAGATATACCCAGAGATGGGTGGACGAGGTGTTCACTGACTTGGATTTACTGATGGAAAGGATTATTTCCGCAAAAAAGAATAAAGAGTCGGTATCTATTGCATATCAAGGCAATATAGTTGACCTATGGGAAAAATTCATTGATGCAGGTGTGGATGTTGACCTTGGAAGTGATCAGACATCTCTGCACAATCCGTGGTCCGGCGGTTATTACCCTGTCGGAATCTCGTTTGAGGAATCCAACAGGTTAATGGCAGAAGAGCCTGAGAAGTTCAGACAATTAGTTCAAGAATCTCTCAAAAGGCAAGTTGCAGCAATTAACAAGCTTACAAAAAAAGGCATGTATTTCTTCGATTATGGGAACGCATTTTTACTGGAAGCATCCAGAGCCGGAGCAGATATCACGTTACCTGACGGCACTTTCAAGTATCCATCATACGTTCAAGACATTATGGGACCTCTTTTCTTTGATTTCGGATTCGGTCCATTCAGGTGGGTATGCACATCATGCAAACAAGAAGACCTACAAGTTACGGACGAGATCGCAGCAGATGTTTTGGAAAATATCCTAGAGTCCGCACCGGATGAGATAAAAAGCCAGCTTTCCGATAATATCCACTGGATAAAAGAGGCTGGTAGAAACAAACTTGTAGTCGGTTCTCAAGCACGTATCTTATATGCGGACTCAGAAGGAAGGATAAAGATTGCCCTTGCTATAAACAAGGCAATAGCGGAGGGGAGGATTTCAGCACCGGTAGTACTTGGAAGAGATCATCATGATGTCTCCGGGACAGACTCTCCTTTCAGAGAGACTTCAAATATTTATGACGGCTCAGGTTTTACTGCTGACATGGCGGTTCAGAATGTAATAGGCGACTCTTTCCGAGGGGCGACTTGGGTATCTATACACAATGGCGGTGGTGTAGGTTGGGGAGAGGTTATCAATGGTGGATTCGGGATGGTTATTGACGGTACATCTGAATCTGAGAAAAAGATTAAGGAGATGCTGCTCTGGGATGTTAATAATGGTATTTCGCGAAGAGCCTGGGCAAGGAATACCGGAGCAATATCTGCAATCAAGAGGGAGATGGAGAGAACCCCGCTTCTGAAAGTAACTTTACCAAATATCGCAGATGATGTATTAATATGCGAGACTGCGGAACATCATTTTAACAGGGAATCCTAGCTTGGCCGCGTAATCTTTCATTTCAAGGATTACGCGGGCATCCAAATCTTTATCTCTTGCAATAATCCACAAGACATCGCCTTCCGGAGACCCCACCAATGCAACAGTGTACTCCGTATCTACTTTTAAGACCCAGTAATCTTCCGAAAAAGGCCAATTAAATGAGATTTTCATTTTGGAAGGAGTCATCTTATCAGGGACCCAACCTTTTCCTTTCCACTGTTTTATTCTTGTCCTATCACTAATCAGACGTCCCTCGTTTACAATAGTAAAAGATCCGTCCTCCATCAAAGTAAACAGAGATGTACACTCTTCAAGCCCATCCTGAATCTTGTTTGGCAAGCGCTCTATCTCATACCATCTTCCCATATACTTTTCTGTCTCAAATGGCTTAACCGTCTCAGAAACAATGTATGCTGAGGAGCATGATGAAGCTGTTATTAAAAGAATTGCTGAAATTAAATACTTCATTTACAATCTTAATTAGTGTAGAATTTTATTTCTCAAATTCTGTACCAAGTGTATCATATATTACACTTGATTTGTATAAACAGGAATATTTTGTAAAAAAAATACTGAAAACATGAAAAGAAGTGTGATTAAAATAGACGAGGCTCTTTGTAAGGGTTGCGGAAGTTGCATAAGCGGGTGTCATGAAGGAGCCCTTCAACTTATCAACGGCAAGGCCGTCATGATAAGCGACCTTCATTGTGACGGACTTGGTGCATGAATCGGAGAGTGCCCCACAGGCGCAATCGAGCTTATTGAATTGGATGATGGAAAACCAAAAATGGCTTGTGGTTGCTCCGGTTCAATGGAAAGAGACTTCAAGCATGTTGTTCCCTCAGCCAATGTCGGCGGGACAGATTACGCACCGAGTACAGAGTTACGTCAATGGCCGGTACAGCTACATCTGCTAAACCCACAGGCATCGTTCTTCAGAGAGGCAGATATACTTCTTGCATCAAATTGTTCGGCATTCTCGTACGGAAATTTTCAGTGCCATGTTGCGGAGGAATGCTTCAGATTGCCAAAAACGCAAGAGAAAAATCGGGAATTAATATCCCGATCAAGTGGATCGTTCTCTCAGTTCAGGGAGATGTTATATCCGAGAACTGGGTTTAAAAAGGAGATTGTCCACCGAGAACCTTCCTGGTCCGGCAATAAAAAGAATTACGAGAGCTGCCAGATAAACAAATGCCAATTCCTTAACCTGAAAAGGATCCCCAGCATGTGTCACAAAAAAAGCCACACCCATTGTGAAAGCCATAGGTATAAGTGCCAATCTTGTAAGGAAGCCTGCTATCACAAACAAACCGGCTACAAACTCAGCGCCGATTGCCAGTAAGAGTGAAATCTGCGATCCAAGTCCTATCGGATCAGGAAACATAGATGAAAGCATTGAGTAATTCTGGATCTTTTGCCATCCGTGAAGCATTAAGAGTATTGCAAAAGCAACCCTGAACAGGAGCAGGGTTGCAGATAGTGTGTTCTCCTTAAGTGGAGCACTATATAATATAAAATTTTTTATTTTTTTCACTGACTGTTTTGAATTTGTGTTTGTACGTATGAATGAAGAGGCTCCGGTAAATCAATCTCGTCCTTGAGAATTATCTCCAGAGTCGACTTTCCCTCTTTAGTAAGTGTAAAATACATCTGTCTCTTATCAATCTTCCCAAGAGTCCTTGTGATAAATCCCTTCTCCTCAACAGCTCTTATCAGCTTAGATGTATTCGAACAACTAAGGCTAAGTTTTTCTGCAATTTCACCAGAAGAGAGTTGTCCATCCTTAAGAGAACATAACAGCATTCCCTCATTAAGGCACATACCGTATTGATCATGAAAACTCTCTTCATATGAGTATATTGCTCTATATATATCTCTAATAGCACAAAGCCTTTCCATCTTCCCTTTTTATTTTTATTTAATTACAAAAATAATGTAATTATTTACTTTTTAAGCAGCACCTGCTCTATTGCCTGTTTAAGATTTGCCTTTGGAAGTGCGCCTTGAGCAATCTGAGGATCACCCTTCATCGGAGCAAAAAGCAGTGTAGGAATGCTCCTTATGCCGAAGGCTGCAGCCAACTCTTGCTCTGCCTCAGTATCTACCTTATAAATATAAATCTGGCCTTCATACTCCGCTGCTAGCTCCTCTAAAATAGGTGCAACTGTTTTACATGGACCGCACCATGATGCATAAAAATCTATCAATGCCGGTTTATCGCCAAGATACTTCCACTCGTTAGGGTTACCCTCAAAATCTACAACCTTTTTTAAAAACTCCTCTTTTGTCAAATGTATTGTCTTCATTTTTTTATCTTTTTTATTTGTTTCTGTGTTATCAACACTGTGATTATTCTCTGCCTGGGCCTGGTTACCTGTGTTTGCCCCACAAGATGCTGCCAGGGCTGAAAAAAGTATTAATACCAAATATTTTGTAACCTTATTCATTATTGTATGCGTGTTTAATTTTTGCAAAGGTAAACATTATTTCCATACAAACAAATTTCTTTTGGAATATTTTTATTATAGAATATATTTTCGTTCCTTTGCAGCAGAAATAAAATTCAAATTTTAATGAGATATTTAATTATTGGAGGTGTTGCAGGAGGTGCAACCACAGCGGCAAGAATCCGTCGCGAAGATGAAAAAGGTGAGATTATTCTATTTGAAAGAGGTGAGTTCATCTCCTACGCAAACTGTGGACTCCCATATTATATAGGCGGAAAAATAAAAAAACGGGAGAACCTCCTTGTACAAAGCGTTTCCGACTTTTCAAACCGCTATGATATTGACATCCGGACATTCAGCGAAATTCTCTCTATAGACACAACAACAAAGAGTGTCACTGTAAAAAACAGGTCTACAGGTAAAATATACAACGAAAATTATGACAAACTACTACTCTCTCCCGGAGCTGAACCATTCAGGCCACAGATTCCGGGGATAGACGACTCAAGGATACTAACATTGCGAAATATTCCTGACACAGACAGGATTAAAGAGAAAATCTCCAATCAGACAATAAAAAGAGCTGTTATTGCCGGCGGCGGATTTATAGGGCTCGAGATGGCGGAGAATCTCAGACACTCCGGCATTGATGTTACAATCATAGAGATGGCCCCACAGGTCATGGCTCCATTAGATCCTGTCATGGCATCAATCGTCCATCATGAGCTTTTGTCTAATGGTGTGAAACTTCTTCTTAACGAGTCAGTTTCTGCTTTTGACACAAAAGGCGACACGCTTAAAGTAATATTAAAAAGCGGCAAAGAGGTTCAGACAGATATTGTAATCTGGAGTATCGGAGTTAAGCCCGAGACACGATTAGCTCAGGAAGCCGGCTTAAAGATAGGACCTGCCGGAGGAATCAGTGTCAATGAATATCTTCAGACATCAGATGGGAGTATATATGCTACCGGGGATGCGATTGAGGTTATAAATCCCAATACCGGACAACCAGCGGTTATTCCACTTGCAGGACCGGCAAATAAGCAGGCCAGGATAGCAGCAGATAATATGGTTCACGACAACATCAGCCGATACAAGGGCACAATCGGCACCGGGATAGCAAAAATATTTAAACTTACCGCTGCCACAACAGGGGCCAACGAGAGAACGCTTCAAAGATTCGGTATAGACTATCTTACATCAATTACCCATTCAGGATCTCATGCAGGGTACTATCCCGGGGCGAAGCCTCTGTCAGTGAAGATTCTCTATTCACCTGTGACCGGGAAACTTCTGGGTGGTCAGGTTGTTGGTTATGGAGGCGTTGACAAAAGAATTGATACAATTGCAACTATTATAGGACTCGGAGGTTCAATTCATGATCTGACAGAAATTGAACATGCTTATGCCCCTCCATTCTCATCTGCCAAAGATCCGGTTAATATGGCAGGGTTTGTTGCCGATAATATCCTTAAAGGTAAATTGAGAGTTGTAACATGGGAAGAGGCTGATAATTTTAACCCTGAGAGGGATTTTTTACTGGACGTGAGAAGCAAACAAGAATGTGTGCATGAGATGATCAATGGTGCAGTAAACATCCCTCTTGAAGATTTAAGGTTCAGGCTTGACGAAATACCAACCGACAAACGAATCATTATATATTGTGCTGTCGGAATGAGGGGTTATCTCGCCTATAGGATACTGTCACAAAACGACTATCAGGAAGTATTCAATCTTTCCGGTGGATATTTGAGCTATTTTTACGCTAAAACTGACCAGAACAACAGATTATCCTGAATTTAAAACATCATGAAACCCAAATCACTCCTTGCCCTGTTATTCCTGAATATTATATCAGCTAATGGTTTTGTGACCATGGCTCAGGACTATAAAGTCATGACCTACAATGTACACCACTGCAACCCGCCTGCTCAAAAAGGGATTATTGCCACAGACAGTATTGCTTCAGTCATTCATAAATCCGGCGCAGATATTGTCCTTCTCCAGGAGGTAGACTACAAAAGCAGCCGTGTACAAGGGATTGATCAGCCTTTGGAGCTCTCTCAGAAATCAGGGCTTGCTTACTATCGTTTTTTCAAGGCAATCGATATCCCGGGAGGAGAGTATGGAGTAATGATCTTGTCAAGATACCCCATCACCTCATCATCCAGCTATCTACTTCCCTCTATTGACAAAGGAGAACAACGTGTTATCGGGATTGTTGAGGTAAAACCTTCGGGACAAAAGAAGATATGTGTTGCATGTACCCACTTGGACCTGCCTAAAGGTATAAGAGAGATACAGGCGGCATTTATTGACTCGTTACTCGGCAAGAGAGAGAGACTTATTTTTGGTGGAGACTTTAACGCAACACCAGAATCACCGGAAATTAAATTTCTAAGAGAGCGTTATATATCTACATCTGAAAAATTCCAGCATACTTTTCCAAATACAAATCCTGATGTGTGTATAGATTATATATTCACTGGGAAGACAAAGTCTGTAAAAATACTATATACCAATATCTTAAAAGACATACCTCATTCTGACCACTTGCCGGTACTGGCTGAAATAAGTCTCTAAAAGCTTATCCGATTAATATAATGATTACATTTGCAGGCTCAAAATTCAAGAATAATGAAGCATATTGCTAAATTTTTACTGAAAATAACAGGTTGGAAAGCATTGACACCTCCTGTTCCTGAATCTAAATGCATCATTCTGGGAGTACCGCACACCTCTCTCTGGGACTTTGTAATATCATACCTGTACTACAAATCTTTTGGTGCCACTGCTTACGTAATGGTTAAAAAGGAGTTCTTCTGGGGGCCTTTAGGCCCGATAGTGAGGTGGATGGGAGGAATTCCTGTTGACAGAAAACATGCTTCTTCTCTTACCAGACAATTGATAGACGCATTCAACTCCACAGATCGACTTCACCTTGCTATAGCACCTGAAGGGACGAGAGAGAGGGTGGAAAAATGGAAAACAGGATTCTACACGATAGCTAGAGCAGCAAACGTACCTGTTTACCTGGGTTATTACGACTGGGGAAAAAAAGAGGTGAGTCGTGGTGTCAGATTCGAGCTCACAGACGATGTTAACGCAGACATGAAAAAGATTAGACAGCATTATAAAGATCTTGGAATAAAAGGTAAGTTCCCTGAAAAATTCACAACCGGGAGTGATTTGGAATAATTCTTGCTATAATTACACTTTGTATTAATTAAATTTGAATGGGCATCACAGAATTTAGTACTTTAAAGGAGCTTTTCATATACAGTACCAACAATTACCAGACTAACACATCATTTTCATATGTAAGCGGGATTTCTTACACCTACGCCGAATTCAGACAAAAAACAGAAGAATTTGAGAATATTCTAACTAAAGCAGGAATAGGAAAAGGAGACAAGGTCATAATACTAAGCCAGAATATGCCTAACTGGCCTGCAGCATACTTTTCAATAACAGCTTTCGGTCGTGTTGCCGTACCTATACTTCCCGACTTTTCAGAGATTGAGGTTAGCAATGTTGTAGAACATTCTGAAGCAAAGGCAGTAATCGTTTCCGACAAACTAAAATAC
Source organism: Rikenellaceae bacterium (assembly GCA_034928745.1). Lineage (GTDB taxonomy): Bacteria > Bacteroidota > Bacteroidia > Bacteroidales > UBA932 > Bact-08. The sequence continues at coordinate 99,573 of JAYFOS010000003.1, read as the reverse complement.
AAACTGTCTGAAGGAGTCATTAAAAACCTCAATGCCGTTATCAACATTGAGACTCTTGACACAGAATTTAGTCAATCTTGCATTACCCCCGCTGAACAGGGTGATGCTGAACGCGAAGATCTTGCGGCAATTATTTATACTTCAGGAACTACAGGTAACTCAAAAGGTGTGATGCTGACTCACCGAAACCTTTGCACGCATCTTCATGCTGCAGCGATACTCCGTCCCGGATTCAGCAATGACATATGGCTTTCCGTACTACCTTTGTCACACACATTGGAAAGCAGTCTGAGCATGTTGCTACCTATGGTAAGCGGATCTTCGGTATACTATATTGAAAAAGCTCCGACACCGACAGTACTCATACAGGCACTGAAAATTGTCAGGCCTACGACAATGTTGAGTGTTCCCCTCATTATGGAGAAGATATATAAATCCTCTATTCTCCCTAAATTTGAAAAGAATCCAGCAACGAAGTTCCTTTATGGCACAACTCTGGGGAGGAAGATTCTTAACAGAATTGCAGGCAAGAAACTTATGGAGACATTTGGCGGGAGAATAAGATTCTTCGGAATCGGCGGTGCCAAACTGGATCCTGAAGTAGAGAGATTTTTGTACGAAGCCAGATTCCCGTACGGTATAGGATATGGGTTGACTGAGTCTGCACCTCTTCTTGCCGGAGCAATACCGGAAAATGTAAAGTGGCAATCAACCGGGCCGGCAATTTACGGAATAGAATTACGCATAGACAATCCTAATCCTGAAACCGGTGAAGGAGAAATTGTGGCCAAAGGTCCGAATATAATGACCGGTTATTATAAAAACCCTGAAGCTACAAAAGAGGCATTTACAGAAGACGGGTGGTTCAGGACCAAAGATCTTGGAATAATTGACAAGACCGGCAGACTATATATTAAGGGCAGGCTTTCAAACATGATACTTGGTCCGAGCGGTGAAAATATTTATCCTGAGGAGATAGAATCTGTTATAAATGCACACGCCATGGTTGCCGAGTCAATTGTCACTCAGAAAAAGGGAAAGCTTGTAGCTCTGGTTCACTTTAATCCAGAAAAACTGAAGGCTATAAAAGATGTGAAGGAGGAGGCATTTAACACCTATTACGAAACTAAAGATCAGATAAGCAAGAAGTTCGAAGAAACCAAAGAGGAGACCAAAGAGGCAATGGCAGCTTTTAATGAGAAGCTGGAGCAGATAAAGAGAGAACTTACGCTATATGTAAACGAGAGAGTAAATAAGTTCTCTAAGATATCTTATATTATTGACTGCCCTCAACAATTCGAAAAGACAGCTACTCAGAAGATTAAAAGGTTTCTATACAATCGTCAGAAGTAGAGGTCTATTCTCCCCACATATATGCCGGCTGCTCCCATCTGTGTTACTAAAACATCCTTTCCTACCCTGTTTGTTATGACAACCGGGTGTTCAAGAAATGTATGAGTATGTCCTCCTACGATTATATCAATATTTGTACTGTGTGACGCAAGGTCTGTATCTGACGGAGAGAGACTACCCTCCTCATGCTCGTATCCAAGATGTGTCAACGCTATAACAATATCGCAATCTCTCTTGTTTTTGAGATATCTGGCCGTTTTATTTGCACTCTTGATTACATCAAGGTATTTGATACCTGAACGGGCTGATTCAGAGACATAACCGTTGAGATTAAGTAAAAGTCCCAATATCCCTATTCTTTTACCTCCCTTTTCAATTATCACGTATGGCTTTATTATATCCTTCAATGGGCTGTCCGAAAAATCATAATTCGAACATACTGTAGGATATTTTGCTTTCGCCAGTCTCTCCGCCAACTGCTTCTCTCCGTTGTCAAATTCATGGTTGCCGAGACATACTGCATCATAACCCATTGCGTTATAGAGCATCACCTCTGCCTCACCTTTAAACAGCGTAAAATAGGGAGTTCCCTGATTATAATCACCTGCATCAAGCAGCAAGACATTCTGTACACTATCCCTTACAGACTGGATGAAATTAGCTCTACGTTGAAAGCCTCCCAATCCTTTGTTCCGCCCACTTGCCACAGGTTCGATATTGCTATGGGTGTCATTAGTATGCAAAATAACAAGATCCTGTGAGTAGAGGGTCAAGGATAAGAGAAAGGCGGTTAAAGTAAGTACCAGTTTTCCGTATTTCATACTCTATTGTTCTATTTTCACCCTATTTGTAATTTCTGACCTTATCATCTCATTTTTAGATGTCAATGCCGCGATTTTTTCAAATATCACATCCCTCAGAAGTAATCCTGTCTGCTCAACATCAACGTTTTTTTTCAGCGGTTGTAGATTATCGCCTCCTGACATGAGAAAATCAAGTGTTGCAACTCTATAGATCTTTTCATCGTCGATTTGAACGCCATCAATCAGTGCATCATTCAACCGTCCGGCCTTGATATGAAGGAATACATTTGAAGACAATGCCTCAACCTTATCGGCCATTATATTGAAAAGCTCCCTGACACTCTCTCCTTTTAGATCTAGTATTACAAGATAATTTTCAAAGGGATAGGTTGAAAACACATCATACCTTCTTACATTTCCGGCAGGAAGTGCAGCTCTAAGCCCGCCAAAGTTTGTAAGTGCGAAATCCACCTTTTTTTCACTCTTTCTTTGTGAAATTTCTAACATCGCATCTACAGTAAAATTGGAGAGCAAACTTTCAGGCCTTCCGGAGCGCATCTCACATTCAGATACGCCTACGATCTGTTGCATTTTTACATCCATCTCCGGCTTGTAAAAATCAATTATACCCTTTACAACAGGCTCTTCCGGAGAGTTCCAGGTACTGTCCATAAGAACTCTTTTTGCGTTCCATTTAAAAGCAGCCTCCTGCGATATGGCCATATTGGCCATAAGCAGGAGAACCGCCAGTAGTAGACTCTTTTTAAACATAAATAGCTATTGTTAATATTTAAGCCATTTCATCAGATCTTTCCATGTTGCCTTCTTTCCGTAAGAAAGTATTCCTACCCTGTATATCTTACCAGACAAGAATGTCATGAATAGGAAAGTAAGCAATAGAAGTACTATAGATAGCGCCAGTTCCCAATCAGGCACACCGAAAGGCACCCTGGCCATCATCACCATAGGAGATGTGAACGGAATCATTGATCCCCAGAAAGAAAGTGTACTGTCAGGGAATCTGAATGTATGTATCATTATAAATAGACCAATTATAAGAGGCAATGTTACAGGAAGTGTAAGCTGCTGTGTGTCGGCCTCATTATCTACAGCTGAGCCTACTGCTGCAAACATTGATGCATATAACAGATATCCTAAAAGGAAATATGCAAGGAAAGAAAGGACTATGTATACATAATTCAACCCCGCCAGAGCAGCAAAAATGTCACCCATTGCACCTCCGGCTATAGGAACTCCGTCAGGAACAGCTCCCGGTATACTGCTTCCGGCTGCCGAAAGATCAACCCCCATTATTGCTTGGGCACCGAAAACTATACCGACAGTCAATAGTATCCATATTAAAAATTGGAGTAAAGCTACAGCTCCAACTCCCAAAATCTTGCCTAACATAAGTTCGAACGGTTTTACAGAAGAGATTATAACCTCAACCACTCTGTTGGATTTCTCGTCTATTACACCCCTCATTACCATGGAGCCGAACATGAAGATAAACATATAGATAAGGAAGCTGGCAATATATGAGATAGCCATATTGATCTCTACCATGCCGGATTTCTCCTTTCCTTGTTCGCTTACTACAAATGTTTTCACATTAACATCAGCGTTTATGTCTTTTATGATGGTATCCAGATTCTGTATATCATAGCCTGCTATTTTCTTCTCTCTTACACCTTTTTCCACACATTTTTCAATCTCCTCTTTGGTATCGATGTTGATCTGTTTTTTTGAATAGGCTGCTACTGAAACGTTACCTGCCGAGTCCATTGGGGATATCTCAACAATAGCATATAAATCAGAATTTTCAATCCCTTTTTTAAGACTCTCTATATCTGCATTTGGATCAAATTGATATACATACTCTTTATCAGAGACGAAAAATTTTTCACACTCACCCGATTTGTCAACCACCATTATTTTTTGTCCCTCCTCTCCCGAGGACATTGTCATGATAACTGTAGGCATTACAACAAGTAATGCCATGAATATAGGAGTAAGAAGTGTAAGAAGGATGAATGATTTTTTCTTTACTCTGATTAGAAACTCCCTTGATATTACTAAAAATAGTTTGTCTGTATTCATACCTCTCAAATTAACTTACAAGTTTAATAAATATGTCATTCATTCTTGGAATCAGCTCCCTGTATGAAACAATGTCCATGTCTTTTATCAATTCCGACAACACCTGAGATGATGTGGCATCTTTATTTACATCAAGCACGGCACGATGTCCCTCCTTTTGTTTCTCTTGAGAGACAACTGTATATAAACCATTACTTGATAGTTCCCTTAGATCAGAAGAGCGGTAAATCAGCTCAACTTCATTTTTCCCGTAGTTTCTCCTTATCTCATCAAGACCACCCGAAATAACTAACTTTGATTTATTTATAAGGGCTATATTATCACAAAGTTCCTCTACTGATTCCATGTTGTGAGTTGAAAGAATGATGGATGCTCCATTATCTCTCATTTTTAGAATCTCGTTTCTTATAAGCTGAACATTAACCGGATCGAATCCGCTGAAAGGCTCATCAAGGATTAACAAAGAGGGTTTATGCAGGACTGTCGTGATAAATTGAACCTTTTGGGCCATACCTTTTGAAAGTTCCTCTACTTTCTTATTCCACCAACCCTGTATGCCGAATTTTACAAACCACTCTTTCAGCTCTTTTACAGCCTGAGCATTGCTCATTCCTTTCAACCTTGCAAGATATACCGCTTGCTCTCCGACCTTCATTTTTTTATACAAACCTCTCTCCTCCGGCAGATATCCTACATATGCGATATCTGAAGGTGATATGGGCTTCTCGTGAAAGAACACCTCTCCCGAATCAGGAATAGTAATCTGTGTTATAATCCTAATCAATGTGGTTTTACCTGCACCATTAGGTCCAAGAAGCCCAAAAACGGTTCCCTGAGGCACATTTATACTCACACCATCCAGCGCGGTAAATTGGTTGAACCGCTTTACCACATTGTTGCAGCTTATGACATTCATAAATGTTAAAAAAAATTAAAATAATTAATATTGACAAAGATAAAATAAAATTCACCTTATGTAGTATTTCAGAATCTTATACAATTCAATTTTAATGATATTTGACACGAGAAGAGATGAGAGGTCTGTTACCATACCTGATCTTGATTCTCTAAACCTTATAATAGAACGGGCAAGATAGCCGCCGATATACGGATTCACAGAGAGTTGCTCATATGTCGCCTCTTCTATATCTATCTTGGATATATATGTGGAGTCCACAATAATCCTTCCTGAAAACATATTAAACCTCTCTTGGTCAATACCGAAAATTTCCATCAACTGCTCCTTCTCTGCATAACCTCCCAGTTTTTCTCTGTATTGGATTATCTTTCTTGCATAATAAGGTCCTATACCCGGTAAAGAAACGAGTTCAATGCTGTCTGCAGTATTGAGTTGAACCGGTTGAATTTCTCTCCTTTCTTGTTTAAACGAATTATTATCCTCTTTTTTAGGGCGGTAAGGAAACAAGTTGCTTTTAGCGGATTCTGCCCTAATCTCACCTTTTTCATTCTCTCTTCTCACCTGTAATTTTTTTATCGGCTTTTCACTCTTTTTATAATCCTGCCCGGAAGTATCACAATATACAGCTATGTGACTGTAATTCTCCCTCTTTTCCTGAGGTATGGCAGCCTCGTTCTTGCCGAATAAAAAAAGAACGCCCTGAATGGCAAGCAAAACAATGACTAAAGTCACAATTTGAGATGCATGTGACTTTGAAAACTTCTCTCTCCTCATATCTCCCTCCTTTTTTAGTTTGATTTACTCTTTCTTACCAGTAACTGTTAAAACTATTTCACCTTTGGGCTCATTGGTTTCATACCAGTCATGCAGTTCTCTGAGAGTTCCCCTTCTGTTCTCTTCATGCAATTTTGAGATCTCTCTTGATACACAAGCCATCCTCTCTTCACCAAACGCCTCCGATAATTGGCCCAATGTCTTTACGAGCCTGTAAGGTGATTCATATATTATAACACTTCTTGACTCCTCACTCAGCTCTCTGATACGTGTCTGCCTCCCTTTTTTAACAGGAAGGAACCCTTCAAAACAGAATCTGTCACATGGGAAACCTGAATTTACCAAAGCCGGGACAAACGCTGTCGGACCTGGCAGAGTTTCGACATCAATTCCCTTTTCCCTGCACAATCTGACCAGAAGAAAACCTGGGTCAGAAATTCCAGGTGTCCCCGCATCTGTTATAAGTGCAATGCTCATCCCAGAGATTAATTTTGTGGCTATCTGATCGACACTGCGGTGCTCATTGTACATATGGTGGGCCTCCATCCTTGTCGATATCCCGTAATGTTTGAGTAAATGAGAACTTGTTCTTGTGTCTTCTGCAAGAATAAGATCTACCTCCTTGAGAATCCTCAGTGCTCTAAGTGTTATATCCTCAAGATTCCCGATAGGTGTAGGTATAATAAAGAGTTTAGCCATTTACCTTTCTCCTGACATTCATATAAAAACGGTAGGCGGCCTGAGTGTTCTCGTCCCAATCCGGAAATGCATTTCTTGTATAGTCCAGAACCTCATCTAGAGAAGACATATCATTCAGACGTTGAATACTTAATCTGTACTGTTGGTCATCTCCGTTAAAAAGCTCGTTTATATACAATATTTTATCATTTAGAGTAATGCCATCATTGATGTCTGCCAGGCGAGGCCCGGGAATATCTAACATCCATGCCGGCCCCTTTCCGCGTGTAATATCAAGTATTGATTCTCCCTGATCGTAGAAAAGTTCGAATTCCTCCTCTTCTTCAGGAAATATCTCGGGCTGAGGTATTATCTCCGGTTGTGACTCCTCCTTGAAGACAACCTCTGTAGTTGCAATCGGTTCCAGTACAGGCTCAGTCATAATATTTATCTTCTCAGAATGTGTTCTCTCCTGAGCAGATCTATGCAGCTCCTTAAGCGCAATCTCAATATGTTCTATATATAGTGAATTGATTTTACACCTTATGCTGTCTACTGCAAGTATTAGCTCTTCCCACCTTGCCGGACTGATTTTTTCATCCTCTTTCAAGGCCTCAATATCTTGAGACATCTGAGCTATAATTATCCCTATTTCCTCAATTTTATTGGCGTTTAACATCTGAACAATTAACTTTGTATATATACAAAAATAGACAAAATGTTTCTAGAAAGTGCAAAAAAATCAGGGTGGATAGAGATAATCTGCGGGTCAATGTTTTCAGGTAAAACAGAAGAGTTAATTAGAAGATTGAAAAGAGCCAAGTTTGCAAACCTCAAGGTTGAGATTTTCAAACCGAAAATTGATACGCGATATTCCGAAGAAGATGTCGTATCACATGACTCCAATGCAATAAGGTCTACTGCGGTAGACTCTCCGATGAGCATTCTTCTTTATGCTTCAGATGTTGATGTGGTAGGAATAGATGAAGCCCAATTTTTTGACGACTCTATTGTTGAAGTTTGCCAGCAACTGGCCTCTAACGGTGTGCGGGTGATTGTTGCAGGACTTGATATGGATTATCTCGGGAAACCTTTTGGATCAATGCCGACTCTGATGGCCGTTGCAGAATATGTAACAAAGGTCCATGCAATTTGCGTAAGATGTGGTGATTTGGCTCATCACTCACATAGATTAACAAAAAGCGACAAACTGGTCATGCTTGGTGAAAAAGACACCTATGAGCCAATTTGTCGCCATTGTTTCAATGGTCTTAGAAAGACCGAATAATTACTGCTGTACTGGAGCAGCCTTGCGGGTTAAGTTAGCTTTACCACTATGAGTAGTGTTAGCAGCTGCGTTAACGGCTGTGAAAGTAACGTTAAGAGCTTCTGGCTCAACAACGAAAGTCATAGAACCACTAAGATCCATAGGCTCTACACACTGCATTGAACCTGTGAAGGTAACAACGTCTTCAGCGATAGTAGCAACACCACCTACGTTGATGATTGTAGAATCATTAACTTTGATAGCAGCTGTGAAAGTAGAGTCAGCAAAGTACTCAAGATCGATAGGAGCTACGAGTTCTTGTGCTACTTGATTTCCAGTTGAGTCAACGACTGTAACTGTGATTGAATCTGTACCGGTCCATTGACCAACCAATTGCTCAGAAACAGGTTTAACTTTCTGACCGCAAGAAGCAAGTGCTACAACTGATGCAGCAACAGCAAAAATTGTTTTTAATTTCATTTTTATTATTGTTTTAGGTATGTCTTTCGGGCGCAAATGTAGAAAGATTTTCAATACAATGTTTTTTTTTTTGAACATTTTTTAATTTTGTTTCAAATTATTCTACAAATATGAACTACTCTCAATTAACAATCAACAAGGACAACTTTAAGCACAATTATACATTTTTCCGCTCAAAGCTCTCACCTTCAACCAAATTACTTATCCTCGTAAAGGCAAATGCATACGGCCACGGAGACATTGAATGTTCGAAACTTTTAGAAGAATTCGGAGCAGATTATCTTGGTGTAGCAACCCCTGAAGAGGGCAAAAGGTTAAAAATCGCCGGCATTAAGTTACCAATTATAATACTTACCCCCGGAAATAACAATTTCGAAGAGATAATAACACACGCTCTTGAACCAAGTATCGTGGATTTCGATGGTGCTTACTCTTTTTTAAAATCTTTAACTGAATCCGGTAAAAAGAGGTATCCTGTACACATAAAGTTTGACACAGGGATGCATCGTGTGGGCTTTGTAAAAAATGAGATAAAGGAATTAACTCAGTTCCTGAATTCGAACTCTTCTATTGAGGTGAAATCTGTATTCTCTCACCTTGCAGCCGCAGATGAGCCTTCGCATGACGATTTCACCCGTTCACAGATAGAGTTGTACAGTGATATGTATGAAGAACTCGCCTTATCAATCGGATACAGACCAATCAGACATATACTGAACTCTTCCGGAACAGAGCGATTTACTCATGCCCAAATGGATATGGTACGCGTGGGAGTGGGTATTTATGGTACAAGTTATGTTGACGAGTCAAAACTGAAACCGGTTGGATATCTTCAGGCACCAATCATACATATAAGAGAAATCTCTGAGGGTACTGTCGGATATGGTCGTCACGGAAAATTGGAAGGCAGGACAAAAATGATTGCCACAATTCCTCTCGGATATGCTGATGGTATTAACAGACACCTTGGAAGAGGTGCTGCCTCTTTTTCCCTCAACGGGACAAGAGTTTCAACTATTGGCAACATATGTATGGATGCACTGATGCTAGATATAACAGGGGTAGATGCAAAAGTAGGAGATATCGTTACTGTATTCGGAGAGAACCCGACTGCGACCGAACTCGCTCATATCCTTAAAACAATTTCATATGAGGTATTCACTTCTGTGGCTGCCAGGGTAAAGAGGGTCGTAGGATAGCTGCATTAATGTAATATTTTGAAAATCAATTCTAGAAGCATCTCCTTATCGGTTGCTTCTCCCTTGTCGTTACTTTTGCTTGCCGAGTCGCATTTTCTTATCATTGAGATAACTTCCATACATTTGATGTATGAGTAGTTCTGAGATGCCGTTATAAACTCCTGAATGAAATATGGTTGCACTCCCAAGAAAGAGGATATTTCATTGCTGCCGGCAGTTCTGTTTTTATTAATGATAGCATGATACTTCAGGATTTTTGTAAAGTGAGAAAATATAATCGCCAGGGTCATAATTAGAGGGTACTGTTTTGGGGAGTCTCCAAAATGGGTGGCTATTTTAAAGGCTTTTGGAAGATCTTTAAACGAAATTGCCTTTGTGAGCTCAAACACATTGTATTCTCTGCTTATCCCTATGTTCTCCTCGACGTGAAGAGTTGTAATCACTCTCTCTGCCGGCCCTATGGAAATAATCAGCTTGTCAAGTTCCAAAGTCAACTTCCTTAGTTCTGTACCACAGTAATCTGCCATTAGCATGGATGCCTCCGGTTCTATTGATTTCCCGGCATCTTTTATATAACGGTCAATCCAGAATACAAGCCTGTTCTCTTTTATCGGAGATGTTTCAAGGACCTCTCCCCTCTCCAGTGCTTTTTTATACAAGGAAGTCCTCTTGTCAAGCGATTTGTTTGTCAGGGCAAGGACAAGAAGTGTAGAAGAAGAAGGATTCTTGAAGTAATTCTCGAGAAGGTCCATTTTATCCAGCAACTGCGCCTCTCTTACAATTACCACCTGTCTTGAAGCCATCATCGGAAATTTCATTGCTGCCTCCACAACATCCCGTCCGGTCACATCCAAGCCGTAAAGTACCAAAAGGTTAAATCCCCTCTCTTCCGGGAGTAAAGCTCTCTCTGTTATCTCATCTATCAATATGTCCGCATAATAGGGCTCATCACCCATAAACAGGTAGAATGGGGCAAACTTCCCGGCTTTTATATCTGTAAGTATTCTCTGGAATTCTACTTCGGTCTCTTTTTCTTTTGTTGCCACAATACACTATTTAGATTTGGCTAAATTATGAAAAAATGTAAACCTGACAAATTTTATATCTTTGCAACAATAATGCACAAACAATGAAGGAACAGGTTTTTGATCCGGTCAGAAGAAAACGGGTTGTATTAACACCTGAAGAGGATGTCAGACAGCAGTTGATCGGGTATCTAAGTAACAATCTGGGATATCCTTTATCCAGAATGGTCTGTGAGTATTCTGTCGTCATTAATGGATTAAAGTATCGTGGAGATTTGGTTATTTTGGACAAGGAACTTAAACCTTTTTTTCTTGCTGAGTGCAAAGCCTCTTCTGTAAAGATCAGCAGAGCAACTTTTGAGCAGATACTACGTTACAACAGTGCGTTAAATGTCAGGTGTCTTTTGCTCACCAACGGACACACAACGTACTTCGCTCTTAAAGATCTGCAAAGCGACAATTACGATTATCACACCGAGATACCTTCATACAATGAACTTTTTAAATAAAAAAATATTTACGATTATAGCCGAAGAGTCAATAAAACTGAATGTGAGAGCATTCGTGATAGGAGGATATGTAAGAGACTGTTTTCTGGATCGTAAAAGTAAAGATATCGATATTGTTGTTGAAGGAAGTGGTATAGAGTTAGCCGAAAGAGTTGCTCAAAGGCTTAAGGTTAATGTCTCTGTATTTAAGAATTTCGGAACAGCCATGCTTAGAAGCAGGGATACAGAGGTTGAATTTGTAGGTGCACGGAAAGAGTCTTATCGCTCTGACTCTCGTAAGCCTATTGTGGAGGATGGCTCTCTGGCTGATGATCAATTAAGGAGGGATTTCACAATAAATGCTCTGGCTTTCAGCCTTCAAAAAGAAGATTTCGGAAACTTGGTTGACCCGTTCGGCGGAGTCAAGGATCTTCAAAATGGTATTCTCCGTACTCCTCTTGACCCAGACACAACATATAACGATGACCCGTTAAGAATGATACGGGCAATAAGGTTTGCCTCACAATTATCTTTCACAATCGTTCCGGAGTCGATAGAGTCAATAAAGAGAAATAAAAAAAGACTTGAGATACTTTCAAAAGAGAGAATCAATGATGAGCTTGCAAAGATTCTACTCTCACCTAAACCGTCTGTAGGTTTTTCCCTTTTGGAGAGCACAGGTCTACTGGAGATTATACTTCCACAACTTGTCAAGCTGAAGGGGACAGAGTCCATGGAGGGAAAAGGGCATAAGGATAACTTCACACACACATTGCAGGTCCTCGACAATCTTGCACAGAAAAGCGACAACCTGTGGCTTAGATGGGCGGCACTTCTTCATGACATAGCAAAACCACAGACAAAGAGTTATGAGCCCGGAATCGGCTGGACATTTCACGGACATGAATTCGTCGGAAGCAAGATGGTTCCGAAAATTTTTCAGCAGATGAAAATGCCACTTAACGACAAGATGAAATATGTCCAGAAATTAGTATTGCTCCATCTGCGTCCTATTGCCCTTGTGCAGGATGAGGTTAGTGACTCTGCGGTAAGGAGGCTTCTATTTGAGGCAGGAGATGACATTGACGACTTAATGCTTCTCTGTGAAGCTGATATTACATCTAAAAATCTGAAAACCGTAAAGAAACACAAATCCAACTTTGCCCTAGTCAGGGAAAAGCTAATTCAGGTGGAGGAGAAAGACGCCGTAAGAAATTTCAAGAATCCTGTAACAGGAGAGTACATAATGGAGAAATATGGTATACCTCCATGCAAAGAGGTCGGCCTGATAAAGGAGTATATAAAAGAGGCAATTCTTGACGGTATCATATCAAATGATTTCGAAGAGGCAAGGGCGTTGATGGAAAAGAGAGCCGGCGAACTCGGATTAAAATAAGAAGTGCTTTACAAGAGAGAGATCTTTGTAAAGCACCAAATACTTAACTACACAAAATTAACTTAATATACTGTATTCTGGGGGTTGAAATTTGCCCAACCAGCTGTCCAGTCATCTACTGATACTGCAGATCTGAATGCACCTATGAATGTTACCTTATCAAAGAACGAAGCTGAGACATTTTCATCTGTAAATAAATTAGCCTTACCGGTTAAAGGACTGCCAGTTAAAGGACCCCAGTTTGGTGAGGCGACAAGACTGCTCGGTTGAGATAGCATTACCGCAGTATACAATGAATAAATGGCATTTGAATTACTGGTTGTCTTGAAATATGTCGATGAGAAAGACTCCTTAGCCGACTTGTCAAATGTTGAAGCATTGACAGAGAGTGAATCCTTGAATGAAGCATCTTTATCGCTTCCAAGTATTCCCATACCTGCAAACACAATGTTTTTCAGATTTATTGCCCCGGATGTGGCTGATGACTGTGTTAACGACCCCTTGTCATTGCAAATAAGAAGTCCGACAGGATAGCCAATTGCCACAGAGTTGTAACAGTTCAGATTTGAACTTCTCCGTATCTGAATGGCAGATTGGAACTGACCAAGTTTTGAACCGTTTCCGGGATAGTAGCTTCCACCGGTTATGTATGCAGTTGTGTTCTCAAATGAATTATCCTGAGCAGCAGGGCCAATAAATGTAATATTGGAGAAAACAGGCTTTGTCAAAGGGAGTTGAGTTGTTCCCTCGGCATTATTGTCTGACTCAAGTCCGTTTGAAGAGGACTTGTCTGCAATTCTTGGATTTCTAACAATCAGACCATATTGAATTCTTCCTCTAAATCCGTTATCTGTATCGAAATCATCATCCCAACCATGATAAGCTATAAGGTATTTGGCATCTGCCGTCCCGCCGAACCACTCAAATGAATCGTCATTTGAATATGAAACCTGTACATGATCAATTCTGGTTCCACTACCTACCGAACCTAGTGTAAGACCATTGATTTCCTGGTCTGTCTTGAACGGATATCCTGCGAACTCAATTCTTACATAAGATAGTATCCCGGAGTTGTCGCTATCTTCTGTTCCACCATGACTTGAACGCGGACCACCTTCAATTATCATCTCTGTCTTGTTGTTAGTTGCCTTGCCGCAGATTATCACGCCACCCCAGTCTCCCGGCTTCCTAAGACCTGCTTCCTGATTGGAAGTAAAGACTATTGGCTGCGTCTTTGTCCCTTCTGCTATGATCTTACCACCTCTCTCAACAATGAGAGCAGCCTTTGTATCTTTATCTCCCTTTATCACGGTTCCGGGCTCAATAGTTAGAGTAGCACCATCTATGACATAAACCCAACCCTTGAGTATATAAGTCCCCTTTTTGAGTGTATACGAGGATTTGATTTCAAATTCCTGATCCCCGTTTCCGATTTGATTACTATTAAAAACAACATCGTCAACATCAGTGTTTTCAGGGTCATCACTCTTATCACAAGAGACAAGTAGAGCTGAAACCGTTATCGACAACATTAATAAAAATAATTTTTCCATTAAATTTTTCATACTTATTTTTTTAAAAAGTTAGTTGTATTCCTATAAGGATATCTGTACCGGGATTGAGGCTCTTACTGATTTGCCTTCTTTTCTGTATAATACCGTTGCTATCTTCAAACTTCGGATATTGAACAAACACCACTTTCTGTGCAAGCAGATCCTTAACTGAAGCCTTAATCTCTGTATGCTTTCCAATTCTCTTTGTCAAAACAAAATCTATCAAATCTCTGGGCAATTCATATGTATCAGGGACATCATTGTTGATACTTGCACCTGACCCTGTATCAACACGTCCAATCCCTACAATACGCTTCCCTATTCTATTGTAAAGAAGTCCGACAGTTATTCCTGCCTCCTTTTTATCATAATAAAGCGAAGCATTTATCAAGTATGGAGATTGGCCTTGCATAGGCCTGTCAGCCTCAATAGATGACTCGTCAAAAGTTACATGACTGGAAATCACAGATGTATTGAATCCCAAAGTAAAATTTTTCAACCCTATGCAAGAGAGATTTTTTCTCATATCTATCTCCAGACCATAGTTGTTTGCGGAGGCTGCATTTTCAAAAGTGTATGTGTATGAGCCTCCGGCATCAAGATATGTCCATTCTATAGGGTTCCTGAAGTATTTGTAGAAAACTGATATAGTTACATATTCATCATTTGAAGGATAGTATTCATATCTGAGATCAACATTGTGTATTGTGGCATGTTTCAGATCCGGATTTCCCTTTACATCAGAATAAAGGTTGAAATCATAATAGACAGATGGGGAAACCTCCCTGAACTCCTGCCTGTTGGTTGATGAGCCGTAAGCCAATCTCACTGTTTTTTTCTTGTCAATATTGTAACTTGCATTCAGGGACGGAAAAAGCTCCGTTTGCATATAATTACTGCTCTTTGTATCGAATTCATATATTTTTGTATAATTAGTCAGCCTCATCATACTTCCCTCCAGACGGAGGCCGGCTAAAATATTAACCCCCCCTCTACTAAACTTGTAAGATAAATAGCCGGCCCCAAGCACATTTAACCCCTTATAACTGTTACGATTATCTGTATCTTCATATACATATAGTTTGTCATGACCATAGTTTATTTCAGCAAACACCTCCGAAAGGTCTCTGTAAACAAAATCTTCCGGAAGATTATTCTGATTGAACCTGTAGAAAAATTGCCTGTTAGAATATGAGCGCTGTTTATACTCTCCTAAAATACCTGCTTTAATAAAAGAGCTGTTGCTTTTCTCCGTATTGAGTGGCATCGAAAAGTTCAGTGAACCCGAAAACGTATGCTCATCAAGATTTACAAAATCCCTGGTTATTTCATTCTGATCTATAGCCATTTGTCCATAATACTTATCTCCGTATATCAGGTTCTCCTCTCTATTTACCATCCTTCTGTCAGGCTGATTTAAATTTGCATATGAATATCCCACAACCCAGTCCAGATCAGAATCTGCAAATCCGTGATTTCCGGAAATCTGACCAGAATATGTAGATCGGCTTGAGTAGAGATACTCTCTTTTCTCCTGATTATACAGGGCACTTATGTTTTGCCAGCCCTCACGGAGAGTATACCTGTTTGTTCCTTGTTGATTAAATATATTTCTGAATTCCAGTTTATTCTTTCCTGAGATGTAGGTCATATTAAGCATACCGCCTACTCTGGCATCAATACTGTACTGATTGTCTGAATATTTATAGATATATTCCGGCTTGTCTGCAACTGTATTATACACACCGAATCTGGCGTTTTGCATATCCGTATAGGTTTGGGAACCATATGAATAATTCAATGCTGCGACAATGCCTACTTTATCTCCCTTCTTAAGTAGCTTATATCTGTTAATCATAACATTGATTTTCTGATCAGCTATCGGTTGGCGAGTAGAGACAGACCAATCATTCCTGAAACCACTTTTCGTTATCTCTGATACAAGATCGGTATTGGTATTGTCCATTCTTTTAGGGACAATGCCCCTGATAGACCTTTCACCATTATCAAATCCGAGAAAATCCGTTGAAGATGAGGTGTTTATCATCTGATCTCTGAAATGAGTTACAGTATTGAAGTTTAGGCCATATGAAAAGAGCATGTCATTTACTTCAGGCATACTTTTGGTCATAATTTTTACAAATCCGCCGGAAAAATCGGCAGGAATCTCAGCCGAAGGCGATTTAACTATCATTATACTCTCGACTTGGGAACTCGGCATCATATCAAAGGAAAAGGCTCTAGTATCCGCTTCAGTACTCGGGACGGAAGAGTTGTTTATCCACACATTATTATACCTGCCAGATAGGCCTCTGACCATTATGTATCTGTCATCCATTACAGAAACTCCCGGAATCCTCTTCACAACCTCTGCGGCATTTTTATCCTGCGATTTAGAAATTTGTGCTCCTGAGATTCCGCTCATTACAACATCTGCTGTTTTTGTCGCATGAATCACAGCTATTTCAGAATTCATTCTCCTGGCAGAGGTCACAACAATCTGATCAAGTATATTAGTCGCTGGATCAATAAGAATATTAAAATCAGTAAGTGTACCAATTACTTTTAACTCTTTAACTGAAAGAGGAGTATAAGATATACCTGATACATCAATATCGTAAACACCCTGAGGAATGTTTGAAATTTTAAAATATCCGTTTGCATCTGTAACAGCACCTTTTTTAAGTTTAGCTATATAAACCGATATTCCAACAGCGGGTTCCCTCGTAGATCTTTCTACCACCGTACCTTGAAGAGCTGATGTTGTTTGCGAGAAAGTATTGTTGCCGGAAATGATGAATAAGAGAAAAAGAAGAAATCTAAATAATTTATTTGCCATCGTATTAAATTTTCAACGGCAAAACTATATCTCAGATGTTACGATAATGAGACAAAAAAATTAAGAAATAATTAAGGGCAGGAAGATTCCTGTACGAGAATCCGGGACATTACCAGACAACCTTTTCCCTTGTTGCCTGATATAGATATAGTACCATTGCAGAACTCTATAAAATGTTTACACAATATCAGCGCCAGAGCGGAGCCCTTCTTCCCTTCAGTCATGAAACGTGAATTCTGCTTCTTATCTATTCTGAATGAATTTGTCAAAGTGCTATCTGTAACACCCTTACCACCCTCCAACGCACTAACTTTAACATTATCCGACCTCATTAATACATTTATTAATATTCCTCCTTCCGTTTTTTTATTAAAGGAGATATTCATATAGTCAGATTAAACAGAAGTTTCAGCAAATATAATTACTTTTGCATTATATTATAGTTATATGGCTGAGACGAAAAAAATTTTAGTGGTCGACGATGAGGAAGATGTGTGCGAAATCCTGAAATTCAATCTCTTGAATGCAGGATATGAAGTTGATATTGCATTTTCATCTGAAGAGGCATTAGTGAAACTTGCAAAAAACTTCGACCTTCTTCTTTTGGATGTAATGCTCGGCGGAATATCCGGTTTTACTTTAGCGGATGTAATAAGAAGGGAGTTCCGGAATGATGTACCTATTATATTTATAACAGCAAAGGATAGTGTTAACGACAAACTTAAGGGATTCGGTGTCGGTGCTGATGACTATATACTAAAACCATTCTCGGTCAAAGAGGTAGTGGCAAGAGTCCAGGCGGTGCTCAGTAGGACTGCCTTTTATAAGAAAGCTGAACAAGAGAAAAAGGAGTATGACAGGAAACATCCGGAGAACCCTGTTATAGAAATAAATGGCCTCAGGATAGACACCGGTGCCAAGCTGGTAAGTGTTGAGAACAAAACTATCTCTTTAACAAAAAAAGAGTATGAAATATTGTTTATACTTGCCTCATCTCCTCATAGATTCTTTTCCAGACAAAACATCCTGGATGCCGTATGGGAGAATGAGGTATATGTACTTGACAGAACTGTCGATGTTCACATTGCGCGTATCCGGAAGAAACTCGGAAACTACGGATCCTTGATAATAAATCGTTCCGGATTCGGGTACTGCTTTAACACGAATGATTCTGAGTAATATGAAATACAAAAACCAGATGGTTCTTTACATTACCTTAATGTTATTGGTAGTGGGAGGAGCCGTAGCTTATATAATGATCAGCTCTCAGGAGAAGAACATTATTGCAATAGGGGTAGTACTTATTGTATCTGTTGTATTGCTTATATATTTCAGCAGTAAGATCAACCAGCCCATGAAAGCACTGAAGGAGTTCATTGACATTGTACAAAAGGGTGACGTTAACTACGATAAGATTAATTTCCCTGACAACGAATTCGGAGATGTTGGTGAAAAGATAATACAGACATTCAGGCAACTTGACGAGGCTAAGAAATATAAACAGCAACTTACACACAATATTGCACACGAGCTCAAAACACCTGTGACAAGCATCAGAGGATATCTTGAAACACTGATGCAGCAAGAGATGAACAAGGAACAGAGTCGCTTTTTTATCGAACGTGCATATGCCCAGACAATGAGGCTCTCTTCGCTGATATCAGATATATCAACACTCAATAATATTGAAGAGGCCGCCGGGAGATATGACATAGAGATTATTAAGGTCCGGCAATGTATCGGGGAGATTGAGAATGACCTTGCCTACAGGCTTTCTGAAAATAAAATAAGGTTAGACGTTGAGATTGATGATCATATAATTATTGAAGGTGTCTATCTGCTTATTTATTCATTATTTAAAAATCTCATTGACAATTCAATAGACCATGCAGGAAAAGGTGTTGTCATTCATATCCAAACTGTAAGTGTTGAGGCTGAAAGAATATGGTTCAGATACTATGACACAGGAAAAGGGGTTCCAGAGAATCATCTGGATAGACTTTTCGAGAGATTCTACAGAGTAGAGGCCGGCAGAAGCAGAAAAAGCGGAGGATCCGGACTAGGCCTTTCAATAGTAAAGAACTCCGTTCTTCTACACAACGGAACAATAACTGTTAAAAATAGAGAAGAGGGTGGACTTCAGTTCGACTTTTCACTTAATGTAAAGATGTACCGATAAGACTCATAAACTCTTCCCTGGTACGTATATCTTTCAGAAAAGCACCTGTGAAGGCAGATGTTGTAGTAACCGAGTTCTGCTTCTGTACTCCCCTGATTTGCATACACATATGTGAAGCTTCTATAACAACAGCAACACCAAGAGGATTTAATGTACTCTGTATGCAATCCCTTATCTGAACGGTAAGCCTCTCCTGTACCTGTAACCGTCTGGCATAAGCCTCCACCACTCTGGCTATCTTACTGAGACCTGTTATATAACCGTTAGGAATATAGGCGACATGAGCCTTCCCGTAAAACGGGAGCATATGATGCTCACACATTGAATATAGCTCAATATCCTTCACTATAACCATTTGTTTATAGTCTTCTTTGAATTTTGCGGAATTTAGTATAGCTGCTCCATCCATTTCATATCCTTGTGTGAGAAATTGGATTGATCTGGCCACCCTGATTGGAGTCAGCTGAAGCCCCTCACGTTCAGGATCCTCACCTATCAAGTGAAGTACCTCTTTGTATAGGAGAGCCAACTTCTGAGTAACCTCCTCGTCATAGTGTTCAATCTTTGTATATGCCATAATAAATAACTAATTTCGGGCAAAATTAAGAAATTAGACCAAGAAACTGTTCTCATAATGAAAATTTTAATAACAGCAGCAGAAGAAGAGGAGATAATAACTGCCCGACAAGCATACAATTCTCTCGCAAAAGAGAGAAAAGAGAGTCTGGATGTCACATTCATGCTGACAGGTATAGGAAGTACCAGTACCAGTTATCGGCTGACTAGAATGCTATGCACCTCCGGACCTTTTGATCTTGCTGTCAACATAGGCATAGCCGGAAGTTTTTCCCAATCATTCCCCATCGGATCAACAGCGATAATAAAAAAAGAGTATTTCGGAGATCTTGGATTTGAGACTTTCAACGGATTCCAGACCCTGTTTGACTACAACGCACTGGATGCAGACACCTATCCGTTCAAAAGTGGAGCACTACATTGGCCTGGATTATCAACTCAGATTGAGAAAGCACTTAGCATGTATGACATAGCTACAGGTGTCACTGTCCAGACAGTCAGCGGTCTCCCTGAAAAAACAAAACAACTCAGGACAAGTTTTCTGCCTGAAATTGAGAGTATGGAGGGAGCTGCATTCTTTTATATATGCATACAAGAAAAAATCTCTTTCATAGAGATCCGCTCTGTATCAAATGAGGTCGGAGAGAGAGACCGGACAAAGTGGAATATTCCGTTGGCTCTTGATTCACTTAAGGAGGCAATGAAAAACCTACTCTATGCCCTATGATATTAAAATTGGCCTATTCTCCCTGTCCCAATGACACCTTTGCATTTCACGCAATGGTTCATAATCTGGTAGATACTGAAGGTGTCAAATTCTCGACTGAGTTGGCAGATGTTGAACAATTGAACAAAAGAGCTGCAGAAGATGTTTATGATGTCTGCAAATTGAGTTACAGTACTTTTTTTTCAATATGCGACAGATATTTGATGTTACGTTCCGGCAGCGCGTTGGGTTATAATAATGGTCCTCTTTTTGTCTCTCTGGATCCGGTTATCAGAAGGGAAAGTTATCCCTATCTTAAGATTGCAATTCCCGGAGAGGGAACAACAGGTGCGCTTTTATTAAGAAACGCCTTTCCCGAGTGCAGGAACCTGACACCGGTGCTCTTTTCCGAGATAGAAAAACGTGTACTTAACAGAGAGTTTGATGCCGGGGTCCTGATACATGAAGGACGATTCACATACAAAGAAAAGGGGTTACACCTGATCGAGGATCTTGGCAGCCATTGGCAGAACACTACCGGTCTTCCGGTACCATTAGGAGGAATTGCTGTTTCAAGAAGGCTTGACAAAGATTTACAACAAATTGTCAACAGAATTTTAAAGAGAAGCATAGAATTTGCATTCGCTCATCCGGACGTTTCTGCAGAATACGTTTCCGAAAATGCACAGGAGATAGATATGGAAGTGCAGCGTAAACATATAGCACTTTTTGTAAACAACTACACTCTTGATATAGGAGATACCGGAATCAATGCAGTGACAGCTCTCTACAATAAAGCCCTAGAATTAAATCCCGGCAATGTAAGACGTGAGGATCTTTTTATTTAATTGAATATTTAAAAACTATGGATATGAATCAGGAGGTAATCAGGATAAAAGGTATAAAGAAGATCTATAAGGTAGGCAACCAAGAGGTAAGAGCTCTTAACGGAGTCGATATTCAGATTCAAAAAAACGAGTATGTTGCAATTATGGGTCCCTCCGGCTCTGGAAAATCAACAATGATGAATATCCTTGGCTGCCTTGACAGTCCTTCAGAGGGGGAATATATTCTGAACGGGACAGATGTAAGCAAGATGGATGACAACGACCTGGCAGTCATAAGGAATAAGGAGATCGGTTTTATATTCCAGTCGTTCAATCTCTTACCTAGATACACAGCGTTGGACAATGTTGCATTACCTTTGATATATTCCGGTGAATCCCGAGAAAACAGGGAGCAGAGAGCCAGAGTTGCTCTTGAAAATGTAGACCTGAAAGACAGAATGCATCACAAGCCAAATGAACTGTCAGGGGGACAAAGGCAAAGAGTCGCAGTTGCAAGGGCGCTTGTCAACAAGCCGTCAATCATTCTTGCAGATGAACCTACCGGGAATCTCGACACTAAAACTTCAATAGACATCATGAAGCTTTTCGAAGAGATTCACGAAAAAGGCAATACGGTAATATTAGTTACACACGAGGAAGATATTGCAAAACATGCAAAAAGAATCATCCGTCTCAGGGACGGTTTGGTAGAATCGGATCACACAAACGAACATCAGATAATATAGATATGAAAATTTACACAAAAACTGGAGATAAAGGAAGCACCTCTCTGGTAGGAGGGGCTCGTGTCAGTAAGAATGATCCCAGAGTTCATGCATACGGGACTGTGGATGAGCTCATATCTCAATTAGCGCTGCTTAGAGCAGAGGCTGCAGATGATAAATATATAGAAAATATCAGAAGAGTCCAGAAAAACCTCATGCTGGCTGCAGCTCACCTTGCGGCAGATGCAAAAGGAGCTGAGAAACTTAAATACTGTAATGAGGCTGAGATAGTATTCCTAGAGGAACAGATAGATGAAATGACATCTACACTGCCACAGCAGACAGCATTTATACTTCCCGGACCTCACAAAGCCTCTGCTATATGCCATATCGCTCGTACAGTCTGTAGAAGAGCAGAACGCACCGCTCTTGCGATTGAGGCAGAACCCCGGATAGAACTTTGCATCAAATATCTCAACCGTCTTTCAGACTATTTATTCGTGTATGCCAGACATTTATCCTTCAAAGGAGGTATCCCTGATGATTTTTGGGTTCAATAACGTTGAAAATCAACAATTAATTATTACCTTCGCACACTATTATTAAATAATATAGTAACTGTTTAATTATTAATCATTTGCGCTATGTATTGGACACTTGAATTGGCGTCAAAACTGGAAGATGCACCATGGCCTGCAACCAAAGAAGAGTTGATTGACTATGCAACTCGTTCCGGATCCCCTCTGGAAGTTATTGAAAATCTTGAAGATCTGGATGATGATGGAGAAGTATACGATAGCATCGAGGACATCTGGCCCGATTATCCGAGCAAGGAAGATTTCTTTTTCAACGAAGAAGAATATTAATATAATTTAGGATGAAGATAATTATTGCCGGGGCTGGTGATGTCGGAAGCCACCTGGCTAAGATGCTCAGTAATGAGTATCATGATCTTACTATAATTGACAATGATGAAGGGAGACTTAACAGGGTCTCTGAAAGTTCTGACGTAATAACTATTTTCGGATCGCCTACGTCTATAACAACTCTGTCACAAGCCGGCGCTGCTTATGCAGATCTTTTCATCGCTGTCAGTCCTGCCCAAGAGCAGGATGTTAATATTATCAGCTCACTTCTGGCAAAAAAAATGGGAAGTACCCGCGTGACTGCCCGTATAAACAATGATGAATATCTTCAAAACGACAATAAGATACTCTTCACCGAGATGGGTATAGATCTGTTGTTTTATCCGGAAAAGATAGCATCTCATGAGATAACCGACCTTCTTAAGCAAACAGGGACATCGGAATTCATGGACTTCTCAGCAGGTAAGCTACAGCTGATTGTTTTCAGGCTTGATGACGGCGCCCCATTGATAGATAAAATATTGGGTGACCTCACTATCTCTGGAGAGGAGCCTCTTTATAGGGCCGTTGCAGTAGCCAGAGACGGACAGACTCTCATCCCCAGAAGGAACACCCGCTTTAAGGAGCACGATCTTGTATTTGTAATTTCAAAGAGGGCCGGGGTACAAGAGGTAATGAGCTATTCCGGCAAGGATAACATTAATGTCCGCAAGCTAATGATTGTCGGCGGAGGCAGAATCGGCGAGATGGTTGCCAAAAAGCTTGAAAACTCTGTAGATTATATAAAACTCATTGAACTGAAGAAAGAGAGGTGCGAAATCCTCAATGAGAGACTTTCCAAAACTCTTGTCATTAACGGTGATGCTCGTAATACAGACCTTTTAATAGAAGAGGATGTAAACGGATTTGATGCCTTTGTTGCGGTTACAAGCAGTTCTGAAACAAATATCCTTTCATGCGTGATGGCAAAAAAGATGGGAGTTGCGAAGACCATTGCCGAGGTTGAAAATATTGACTATATAAAGTTGGCTGAGAGCATGGGGGTCGATGCCGTTATTAACAAAAAGCTTATCACAGCAAGCCGTATCTTCAGATTCACACTTTCAAACAAGGTACAGTCCATTAAATGTCTCAATGGCTCAGATGCTGAGGTTCTTGAGTTTATTGTAAATCCGAATAGCCTGATCACTCGAGACAAGATAAGGAATTTAGGTTTCCCCAAAGATGCAATTATCGGGGGAATTATCAGGGGGAACCATAGCTATATTGCTCTCGGAGACACCGAAATAAAGGCCTATGACCGTGTTGTCGTATTTGCCCTCCCTTCTGCTTTGAAAAAAGTGAATAAGTTTTTCTTGTAGTTTGTCTAACTTTGCAGCATGGCAAGCATACTACAGGCGGAAAAAATCTCAAAGTCCTACGGCACGAGAATTCTTTTTGAAAAATTAGACATAAATATAAACGAGGGAGAGAAGATTGCCCTCATTGCACCTAACGGCAGCGGTAAGAGCTCTCTTCTCCGGATTCTTGCCGGTAAGGACTTTTCAGACATTGGAGGGACAATTCGCTATAAAGAGGGAATCAAGATTGCCTGGTTGGAGCAAGAGCCTGAATATGACCCATCCAGAAGTGTCTTCGAAGAGGTTTTTGCCTCCTCTGATGAGCTCTCCCGCACTATTGCGGAATACGAAAACGCAATTCTTGCGAACAATCCCAAAAGACTCGAAAATGCAATACGGGAGATGGACCGGACAGCCGGATGGCAGTACGAATTGAAGGTAAAACAGATTCTTACAACTCTCAGCATTGGCAATCTCGATCAAAAAATGTCCGAACTATCCGGGGGACAACGCAAAAGAGTGGCAATTGCAGGTGCAATGTTGGCTAATGCAGAACTGATTGTACTTGACGAGCCAACCAACCATCTTGATCTTGAGATAATCGAGTTTCTTGAAGATTATCTTACCCGTACATCTACCTCTCTTTTAATGGTGACTCATGACCGCTACTTTCTGGATAGAGTGTGCAATCAGATTCTGGAGCTTGACAATGGAAAGTTGTACAAGTATCAAGGGAACTATTCCTACTACCTTCAAAAAAGGGATGAGAGGATTGAGAATTTCAATACGGAAACCGAAAGAGCAAGAAATCTCTTTAGAAAGGAGCTTGATTGGATGCGAAGGATGCCTCAGGCAAGAAGCACTAAGGCCAAGTATCGTGTCAATGCATTTTATGATATCAAGGATAGAGCTTCTCAAACGATATCCGAGCAAAGCATGAGGATTGATGTTAAAAGTGCAAGGCTTGGAAGCAAGGTTATAAACTGCAAGGATGTATCCCACAGTTACGGAGAGTACAAAACGATAGACTCATTCTCATACAACTTTGCAAAGGGTGAGAAAATAGGGTTAGTAGGTTCAAATGGTGTCGGGAAAACAACATTTCTCGAGGTTATCACCGGATCACTCCCGGCGTTAAATGGGACAATTGAGATCGGAGAGACAGTTGTTTTCGGATATTACAGACAGGATGGACTTGAATTCAAGTCAGATGAGACTGTTATTGATGTTGTAAGGAGATATGCAGAGGTGGCAACTTTATCAGATGGGACTCAGGTTCCGGTAACACAATTTCTTTCAAAGTTCCTCTTCCCCTACCCCACACACAATACTAAAGTAGAAAAACTCAGCGGTGGAGAGAGGAGACGGCTTTACCTTGTAACTGTTTTGATGAAGAATCCTAATTTTCTTATACTTGACGAGCCTACTAATGATCTTGACATCATAAGCCTGAATGTACTGGAGGAGTATCTTGCGGAATTCAAGGGGTGTCTGATAATTGTCTCACATGACAGATATTTTCTTGACAAACTTGCAGATCACATATTTGTGTTTGAAGGACATGGTGTTATCAAGGATTATGTTGGCAAGTATACTGAATACCGCGAATATGTCAGGGAAGTGGAACGGGAGAAAGTTTCCAAGCAGGTAAAAGAGCCGAAAGAGGAGAAGCAGACAGAAAAGAAGGGATTGACATATAAAGAAAAAAGGGAGTTGGAAGCCCTTGAAAAAGAGATAGAGTCTCTTGAAAAAGAGAAGAGCGACCTTGAGGCCGCTCTTTCGTCCGGGATTCTGACTCCAAAAGATCTTACCGAGAAATCTGTAAGAATCGGTAAGGTCATCTCATTGATCGAAACAAAGAGTGATCGATGGTTAGAGCTTAACAACTGATACTACTCCATCAACTTCTTGTACTTAAATCTTTTTGGTGTGATGTCTCCAAGGCGTCTTTTCTTATTCTCTTCATATTCAGAATAACTGCCCTCAAAGAAATACACGTTTGAATCACCCTCAAAAGCGAGGATATGGGTTGCAATCCTGTCAAGGAACCACCTGTCATGTGAGATAACAACAGCACAACCGGCGAAATTCTCCAAGCCCTCCTCAAGGGCCCTTATTGTATTTACATCCACATCATTTGTAGGTTCGTCAAGAAGCAACACATTAGCCTCTTCTTTTAAAGTCAAGGCAAGATGCAGTCTGTTTCTCTCTCCTCCGGAGAGCACTCCGCACCTCTTCTCCTGATCTGCTCCTGAGAAATTGAATCTTGAGACATATGCCCTTGCATTAACCTCCTTATTGCCAAGTTTTACAAACTCAGAATTATCTGCTATTGTCTGATATACTGTCTTTTCAGGATCAATTTGCTTATGTTGCTGATCAACATATGCAGCTTTAACTGTCTCTCCAATAGAGAATGTACCCTTATCGGGTGTTTCATAACCCATAATAAGTCTGAACAACGTTGTCTTTCCTGCGCCGTTAGGTCCTATTATACCCACAATACCGGCAGGCGGCAGCTTAAAGTTGAGATTTTCGAATAGTACCTTATCTCCAAACGATTTAGTAACTCCAACGGCTTCAATTACATTTTCTCCAAGACGTGGCCCGTTAGGGATAAAAATCTCGAGTTTTTCATCTTTAGCTTTTCCATCCTCATTAAGCATCCTTTCGTACTGGGAAAGTCTTGCCTTGGATTTTGCATGTCGGGCTTTCGGAGCCATTCTCACCCACTCCAACTCTCTTTCGAGAGTCTTCTTTCTCTTACTCTCCTGCTTCTCTTCCATTGCAAGTCTTGTGGTCTTCTGATCCAGCCATGAAGAGTAGTTGCCCTTCCATGGGATTCCCTCACCGCGGTCAAGCTCCAGTATCCATCCGGCCACATTGTCGAGGAAATAACGATCGTGCGTCACGGCTATCACAGTTCCCTTGTACTGTTGAAGATGTGCCTCAAGCCACTGTATACTCTCTGTATCAAGGTGGTTAGTCGGCTCATCCAGAAGCAGCACGTCCGGTTCTCTCAAAAGTAACCGACACAAGGCAACACGCCTTCTCTCTCCTCCGCTTAGGGTCTTAACTGAAGCCGAAGGATCCGGACACTGAAGGGCATCCATGGCTCTCTCAAGTTTTGAGTCAATATCCCAACCATTGACATGGTCAATCTTATCTGTAAGCTCACCCTGAAGTTCGATAAGCCTGTTCATCTCATCGTCTTCCAAAGGCTCTGAGAACTTATTGTTCACCTCCTCATATTGTTTGAGTAGGTCCATAACCTCTTGCACACCCTCCTGCACTACCTCCAATACACTCTTTGAATCATCCAGATGAGGCTCCTGTTCCAGATATCCCACAGAGTAACCGGGAGCCCACACGACCTCTCCCTGTATAGCAGTCTCAATGCCTGCAATAATTTTCAGGAGTGTGGATTTTCCGGATCCGTTAAGACCGATTATACCAATCTTCGCCCCATAGAAAAAAGAGAGGTAAATATCCTTCAGGATTGCCTTGTTATTGTTCGGCAAGATCTTGCCGACTCCGTTCATAGAGAAAATAATCTTTTCTTCTGCCATATAATTTTATCAATTTCCGGCAAAGATAGCACGAGATTATTTCTTTCCCAAGTTATTGACAAGTGTGTCCAGATATTGCGCAGAGACCAATGAATCAATCTGATGCTTCATGTTTGCCATATTTGTCCTGAATGCCTCCATGTTAGACTTGTCAACCCTCTTGGCTGGAGGTGATTCCATACTCAGCGGATTGACAGGTTTTCCGTTTTTCCATACCCTGAAATCAAGGTGGGGACCTGTGGACAAACCAGTGCTTCCTACATAACCGATAACCTGACCCTGACGAACCCGTACACCCTTGGCAATGCCCGCTCCATATTTGGAGAGATGCAGGTAGGCTGTAGTAAATGTGGCATTGTGTTTTATTTTAACGGTGTTACCTCCACCTCCGGCATAACCTTTCTGAATAACCACTCCGTCTCCGATTGACATTACAGGTGTTCCCTTCGGTGCCGCATAGTCAACTCCCGTATGAGGTCTGACTATTCTGGTCACCGGATGTCTGCGAGCATAGGTGAATCCGGAGGATACTCTTGTATAACTCAATGGAGCTTTCAAAAAGGCCTTTTTCAGGTTCTCTCCCATTGAATTGAAGTATTGGACAGATGTTGTATCCCCCTCTTTAAAGAGATATGCATCATATACCTTACCTTTGCTGGTAAATGTTGCAGCATAGACTTTACCGATACTTACAACCTCGTCTTTCACGAGAACCTCATCAAATAAAAATCTAAAACTGTCACCCTTCTGCAATCCGAAGAAGTCAACAGACCATGCATATATATTTTCAAGACGACTTGCAATCTCATAGTTCAAGCCTGCTCTATCGACATCAGCCCACAATGAATTTTCTATTACAACCTCTGCCACTCTTGTTCTGGTCTCAGTCTGCTCTGTGTAATTCTTCACAAAGATTGAGTCATGAAGACCAAAAATCACATAAGATGTCCGGCTCTCCTGATATACAAGATAAGCCAGTTTGGGATTGTCATCTCTTGTGTAAAATGCTCTGAAGCTGTTTCCAACTTTTAACTTTTTTAGGTCAAATACTCCATCACAAGCCTCTGTCAATGCGTAAGCGTCAGTGCCTGTAGCTCCTAAATCAGTCATAAGCATGGAGAAAAACTGACCATTCTTGACACTCCCCTCTTGTATATCAAATTCAGCAGTTGGAATTCCGAACTCTGTGACAACCTCCTCCTTAGCATCCTGATCTGTTTCTGAATTTCCGGCCTTATCACATGCACAAGAGACAGTAAAAAATAATGACAATAATAATAGTACTCTCTTCATAACATTTAATTTCTGCCCGAAGATAGCTATTTCAATTTAATTGTTCGTAAGTCTGTGTAAAAGTTTGTATGATTTTGGGTAATTTTGTAAAAAGTTTTTATATTTTTGCATTAGAAATAAAAGAGAGTTTCAGATGGTTAACTTTTTTGGGGAATACACTGTAAAGTTGGACGATAAGAGCAGGCTGGTACTGCCCTCAACGTTCAAATCTTTTCTCAAGGACGGAGATATGCGCTTCGTAGTGAGAAAGGAGATCTTTTCAGAGTGCCTGGAACTGTTCACTTTTGATGATTGGAATGCAGAATCAGAGAAGGTACGAGCCAAGCTAAACATGAACAACCGGGAACATGCGCTTCTGTGGCGTGAATACAACAGAGAGATTGCCTTGGTCACCCCGGATGAAAAAATGGGCAGAATCTCCATTCCAAAGAAGTTGCTTGAGAAAATCGGGGTTGTCAAAGAGGTGGTCTTTGTGGGTATCGGAAATAAGATCGAAGTTTGGGCAAGCGACAAGTATCAGAACTCTAAATTATCCGACAGCGACTATCTCGCATTACTTGAAAAGACATTAGGATAAGGAGGCCCGACATTATGAGTGATTATCATACACCTGTCCTGTTAGACGAAAGTGTATCCGCCCTTGCAATATCTTCCGGTGGCTTATACGTTGACGCCACATTCGGAGGAGGGGGTCACAGCAGGGAAATCCTTTCAAGAATGGATGAGAGCTCTAGACTTATAGCATTCGATCGTGATATGGACGCTCTGAAGAATGCTCCAAATGACGGAAGATTAATTTTGATAAATAACAATTTCAGATTCATACAAAATTTTATCCGCCATAACGGATATGAATATGTTGACGGAATCTTAGCAGACCTTGGAGTCTCTTCACACCAGTTTGACACAGAGGAGAGAGGTTTTTCATTCAGGTTTGACTCGCCTCTTGACATGAGAATGAGCAATGAATCTAAAGTTACTGCAGCCGATATAGTTAACACCTATACGGAATCCGACCTCGAGACTCTTTTCAGAAACTACGGCGAGGTAGAGAACAGCAGAAAGGTTGCGACTCTAATCTGCAAATATCGGGTTGAAAACAAGATTATACTTACAAGTGATCTTAACAAAGCCATTGAGAGCCTCTTACCTAGATTTTCGGAACATAAGTACCTTGCTAAGGTATACCAAGCTCTAAGGATAGAAGTTAATGGTGAGATGAGAGCTCTGGAAGGTTTTCTTTACGGAGCGCTATCTTCACTCCGAAGCGGAGGAAGGTTGGTTGTGATAACATACCACTCTCTTGAAGACAGGATGGTCAAAAATTTTATGAAAAGTGGAAATATAGGCGGGACAACAGAAAAGGACTTCTTTGGTAATACAAGGAGCCCATTCAAGTTAGTGACAAAAAAACCTCTACTTCCGACCGAAGAAGAAATCTCTTCCAATTCCAGGGCAAGGAGTGCAAAACTTAGAGTGGCTGAGAAGATATGAAAGCAAGAGAGATTATAGACAATTTAGCAGGTGGGATGTGGCTGGTAAGAACAGGCATATTCAAGCATGCCACTTTTGTGATATATATCTTCTTCCTTGTAATTCTTTATATAGGGATAAACTTCGGCATTGAAAGGAGTCAGGTTACTGAAAGAACTAATGTGAAAGTTCTGAAAGACCTTAAGGCAGATTATACCGGAAAGACTGCTAGATTATTGTACCAAAGTAAGCGATTGGAGATAGAACTGAAATTAACAGAGTATAACTCAACATTAAAAAACCCGCAGGAACCACCTCGCCGGGTTATAATGGAGAAATAGGATGAAGGGAGTAATGAACAGAGCATTTGTAGTGTACGCACTATTTGTAATAGCCGGCATAGCGGTTATTGCAAGGATGGTGTATCTGCAATACATTACAGACGAAAATCTTAGCAGCGAGGTAAAAACTTTCCGCGTAGAAGAGATAGAGGCTACCAGAGGAAGTATTCTTGCATGTGACGGAAGAACCTTATCATCTTCGGTCCCATATTACAAAATAAGAATGGATTGTATTGTCCCGGAACAATCTGTTTTTGACATGTATAAAGATTCTCTTGCAATAGCTCTTAGCGAGTTTTTTGGTGACAATACAGCAGCCTGGTATAAAAAAAGGCTGGAAACAGCGAGAGCAACAAAGGACAGGGACATATCCCTCGGAAACAGACTTGTCGATCATTCTGAATTGATGATTATCAAGAATTTTCCTCTTTTCCGGCTCGGAACTCTTAAAGGTGGCTTTATATCAGAACAGAAAAATAAAAGGAATAATCCTTACGGAAGGTTGGCATACCGTACAATCGGTTTTATAAATTCAACCGGCAAGGGTGTTGGGATAGAGGAAAGCTTTGACTATTACCTCAAGGGAACACCGGGAAGTCAGGTGGTTCAGAAACTGCTGAGAGATCAATGGCGTCCTGTAGATATGGACAAGATTATCCAGCCTAAGGACGGATATGACGTCCAGACAACACTTGACATTGACATCCAGGAGGCAGCAGAAGCGGCTTTGAAAGAGCAACTCTCCCTCTCCGACCAGTTTGAGGGTGCAACGGCAATTGTCATGGAGGTTAAAACCGGAGCCATAAGAGCTATAGCCAATATGAGAAAAGACGGACAGGGTAATTTTGATGAAGTTTTCAACTATGCTATTGGTCAGGCAACGGAACCCGGATCTACATTCAAACTTGCCACCCTTGTGGCATTGATTGAAGATGGGTATGTCACTCTTGAAACTCCCGTAGATGCAGGTAACGGAAAATGGCCTTATGCAGGTCACACAATCTCTGATGTCACAGCAGGCGGTTACGGCCAGATTAATGTACTCAAGGCTTTCGAAAAATCTTCAAACGTTGCTTTTGCCAAACTTGCTGTTGAATATTATGCCAATAACGAAAAGAAGTATGTTGACAGGATCAACAATATGAAACTGAACGAAAAGTTCAATCTCGACCTTAAAGGAGAGGCAAGGGCTGTGATATATGCACCCGGGGACAAATCCTGGTCCAAACTCACATTGCCACTTATGGGTATCGGCTACGCAACACTCCTGACCCCATTACACACACTTGCCTTTTATAATGCCATTGCAAACGGTGGAAAAATGATGAAACCATATTTCGTTGACAATATACAGAGGAATGGTGTTATTGAAAAGAAATTTGAGCCGGTGGAGCTTAGTGGCGCCATATGTTCAAAATCAACTCTTGTACTTGTAAACAAGGCGTTGAGAGGAGTTGTTGAAGAGGGCACAGCGAAAGCTCTCAACGATAAAAGATATGCAATTTCCGGCAAGACCGGAACAGCAAGAGTTGCTTTTAACGGGGCCGGCTACACCGACAAAGAAGGATATAAGAGACATCAGGCATCATTTGCGGGTTTTTTCCCATCTGAAAATCCTAAATACTCAGCAATTGTTGTGCTATATACGGGAAGGACCAGAGGCAACTTTTACGGTGGCGGCTGGGCAGCCCCTGTATTCAAGAAGATTGCCGATAAGATATATGTATCCTCTCCGGAATGGGTTTCCCCGGTAAAGGGCACGGGAACAATCACAGGCAAGAGCAAAGATATACTGGCCAACCTTGATTCTTTCGATTGTGATTCAATACCTCAAGTGAAGGGACTTGGGATAAGAGACGCTCTGTATATCCTGGAAAACCAAGGATATAAAGTAAGATTCTCAGGCAAGGGAAAGGTAACCTCACAGAGTTATACTCCCGGTAACAACTTGGACAACAAAGGTTTAATATATTTACAACTTTCTGATTATCATGAGATTACAAGAGACACTCTCAAACAGCAGGATTCTACAGATACTAGGAGATAGTAATATCGAAATAAGCTCTGTATGTTTTGATTCAAGAAAAGTAAGCCAAGGCTCACTATTTGTTGCTTTAAAGGGAGTGACATCCGACGGTCACGATTATATCCAACAGGCTGTAGCTGCCGGAGCAAAGGCAGTAATATGCGAGGTGCTACCTGAAGAGAGTCTCTCCGCCACAATGATACAAGTATCGGACAGCCATCTTACTCTAGGGATTGTTGCCTCTAATTTCTTTGGAAGACCGTCAGAAAAACTAAAGCTGATAGGCATCACCGGGACGAACGGCAAGACCACTACAGTAACACTCCTATATAGACTATTTACTGATCTCGGGTATAAATGTGGACTACTGTCTACAATAGTGAATTATATAGCCGGTAAGACAATCGATGCCACACACACCACTCCGGATCCGATTCAGATTAATGAACTACTCGCTCAGATGACCGATTGCGGTTGTGAGTTTTGCTTCATGGAGGTTAGTTCCCACTCTCTCCATCAGAAGAGAGTTTCAGGACTCAACTTCTCTGGAGCGATATTTTCTAACATCACACGCGATCATCTTGACTATCATAAGACTTTTGACGAGTACATAAGGGTTAAGAAATCACTTTTCGACACTCTTCCATCATCAGCCTTTGCTCTTACAAATGTGGACGATAAAAACGGATTGGTTATGATCCAGAACACAACAGCCCATATCTACAGATACTCCTGCCACTCTCCGGCAGAGTTTAATTGCAGAATTATAGAAAAGGGTATGGACGGGATGCTTCTTAACATAGATAACAGAGAGGTCTGGACGAAATTTATAGGTGAACACAATGCATATAATCTTTTGGCCGTTTATTCATCTGCTGTAATAATGGGATTTGAGAAGGATGAAGTGCTCTTACATTTAAGCAGTATGCAATCTGTAGCAGGAAGGCTTGAGTATCTGAAAGGCAAAAATGACCTTACGGCAGTTGTTGATTACGCACACACTCCTGATGCACTTGAAAATGTCCTTAAGACACTCCGAGAGTCTGCCGACAACAAAAGCATCACTACAGTATTTGGTTGCGGAGGCAACAGAGATAAGGGAAAAAGACCTGAAATGGCAGCTATTGCAGCTAAATACTCAGATCGAGTGATTGTCACTTCAGACAATCCCAGGTTTGAAGAACCTGAGGAGATAATAAATGATATACGTGCAGGGTTCTTTCACTCTGATTTATCCAGAACGATGTTCATAACAGACCGCAGAGAGGCCATACGCACAGCAATCATCACCGCACCTGCAGGCAGTATAATTTTAGTTGCCGGCAAGGGGCATGAAAACTACCAGGATGTCAAAGGGGTGAAGCATCACTTCGACGATAAGGAGATAATAGCGGATGTGTTGAATTTAATAAGTTAGACGATGCTTTATAATCTATTCGAATACTTAAACGGTCATATCGACTTCCCCGGAATGGGTCTTTTAAAGTATATCTCATTCAGGGCTATTTCAGCATCCATTATTTCGTTGCTGATTGCTCTCTTTGTAGGCAAACGCATAATAAACAAACTTGCAAAGAAACAGATAGGTGAAACAATCAGGGATCTTGGTCTTGAAGGTCAAATGCAGAAAAAAGGGACACCTACAATGGGTGGTATTATAATTCTCATCTCCTTCCTGATACCGGCAATTCTACTGGGCGATCTGACAAACGTATATGTCATACTGATGATAGTTACGGCAATATGGCTGGGATTCATAGGGTTTGTAGATGACTATATTAAAGTTTTTAAAAAGAATAAAGAGGGTCTTTCCGGAAAATTCAAAATTATAGGACAGGTTACTTTAGGTCTCATAGTAGGTCTTACTTTATATTTTAGTGATCAGGCGGTTATTCGCACACCGGCATCTCAACGAAGCTCAGATGCTCATCCTGAAATTGTTTCACAAGAGGGGTTTTCCGATAAGATATCATTCTTTCAGGAGGAGAAGAGCACAAAAACCACTATTCCGTTTTTCAAGGGCAATGAACTTGATTATTCATGGTTATCTCCTATTCAGGGAGAAGGTAAAGAGGTTACAGGATGGATTATTTATATAGCTGTTATAATTTTAGTGGTAACAGCTGTTTCAAACGGGACAAATCTAACGGACGGCATGGATGGTCTTTCTACAGGTATTTCAGCCATTGTCGGAGCAACTTTGGGCATACTTGCTTATGTTTCCGGCAACGTTATATACTCCAACTATCTGAATATTATGTACATTCCATATACAGGGGAACTTGTGATCGTGTTGGCCGCTTTCATAGGAGCTCTTATAGGATTTCTCTGGTATAACTCTTATCCGGCGCAAGTTTTCATGGGAGATACCGGAAGCCTGGCAATTGGCGGAATCATTGCCGTAGCAGCTATTGTGATAAAAAAGGAACTTCTGATTCCGATCCTATGCGGTATATTTTTCGTTGAAAGTCTTTCGGTTATTATACAGAGATTCTATTTCAAGTACACTCGCAAGAGATACGGAACCGGAGTCCGTGTCTTCAGGATGTCTCCGCTGCATCACCATTTTCAAAAAGAAGAAAAGGATGCACTTATTCAGTATCCAAAAAAACTGCTTCCGGAAGCAAAAATAGTGGCCAGATTCTGGATCATTGCAGTCTTGCTGGCAGTATTCACTTTAATAACATTAAAAATCCGATAATATGTCAAGAGTAGTAATTCTAGGTGGAGGTGAAAGTGGGGTTGGTTCTGCAGTTCTCGCAAAGGTTAAGTGTCACGAAGTATTTCTTTCTGACAACGGTATGATCACGCAAGAAGCAAAAGAGTTAATGGAGAAATGGGAGATTAGTTACGAGGAGGGAAGGCATACAAGAGAACTTATCCTAAACGCCGATGAAGTTGTGAAAAGTCCCGGCATTCCTGATTCTGTACCTATAATAGAGGAGATTCGCGAAAATAAGATACCCGTAATTTCTGAAATTGAGTTTGCCGGAAGGTATGATAGGTCAAAAAAGATTTGTATAACAGGAAGCAACGGAAAGACCACAACAACTTCTATCATATACTTCCTGATGAAGAACGCCGGGTTGAATGTAGGACTTGCCGGCAATATAGGTCAGTCATACGCTTTTCAAGTGGCCACACAGGACTATGATTACTATGTACTAGAACTCAGTAGCTTCCAGCTTGACGGCATGTATGATTTTAAGGCAGATATCGCCGTACTTCTCAACATTACACCGGACCATCTGGACAGATATAACAATCAGATGGAAAACTATATAATGTCAAAATTCAGAATTACCCAGAATATGTCAGAAAGCGACTGTTTCATTTTCTGTGCTGATGACGAGATAAGCATTTCTCATCTGAACAATATTGTCCTTAAGGCAAAACAACTTCCTTTCAGTCAGGAAAAGAGGGTTGAAGAGGGTGCATATCTTGAGGATAAACAGATTAAGGTCAAATACGCTGACCGTGAGTACAACATGTTCATTAATGAACTTTCACTTCAGGGCAGACATAATATTTATAACTCGATGGCTGCCGCAGTAACAGGCAAAGTCCTGAACATCAGAAATGAAGTATTGCGCCAGAGTCTCACAACATTCCAAGGGGTAGAGCATAGGCTCGAAAAGGTTCTTAAAGTAAAGAATGTTCTTTACATAAATGACTCTAAAGGAACAAACGTCAACTCCACATGGTATGCTTTGGAAAGCATGACAACTCCTGTTATATGGATTGCCGGTGGTAAAGACAAGGGTAACGACTACAGACCACTTTTCGACCTTGTTAAGGATAAGGTCAGAGCCATAATTTGCCTTGGCGCAGACAACAGAAAGCTACACGAGGTATTTGAGGGAATGGTGGATTCAATGTATGACACAAGCTCTGCTGAGGAGGCAGTTAAAGTAGCCTACTCAATTGCAAAACCTGGAGAGACCGTTCTTCTTTCTCCTGCATGCGCAAGCTTTGATCTTTTCAAGAACTATGAAGAAAGAGGTCGATTATTTAAAGAGGCCGTAAAGAATTTATAATATGAATGATCCCGATTCTATAATCCACAGGCTGAGGGGTGATAAAGTCATTTGGACAGTAGTTTTACTTCTGTCCCTGATTTCTATTGCCGCTGTCTACTCATCCAGCAGTTCTCTGGCTTTGAGAGAGGATAAGAGCACATTTGACATATTGCTCCGGCAACTGCGATTTGTGGTTTTCGGTCTGACAGCATTATATGTGTGTTATAAACTCCCTCTTAAATGGTACAGATCTCTGGCCACCATAGGATTAATCCTCAGTATCGGGTTATTAGTGGCAACCTTGATTGTCGGCAAGAGTCTCAATGATGCAGACAGATGGATAAGCATTTTCGGTTTATCATTCCAACCTGCCGAAATTGCCAAAATATGTACAATATTATATCTTGCCAAGGTGCTTGAAGATCGCAAATTTGAAACTTTCAGGGAGTATGCAATCTGGATTCTGAGTCCTTTAAGTATAGTACTTGTACTTATTCTTTTCGGAAGTGCATCACAGGCACTGCTTCTCGGAGCCGTCAGCTTTCTCATATTATTCATATCGGAAATAAAGAGATCCTACCTGGTAAAAACCGCAGGTATTGCCATTGTTGCCCTAATAATGGTACTCCTTCTGCACTTCAGTTTCGGAATGTTCGAAAGGGTCGATACAGCCATTAGTCGCTTCAAGCACAATGACACCGAGCAACTTGACAATAAAAACCTGACTTCTGAACAGAGAAAGACTCTTGAAAAAAATACTTTTCAGAAAAGAATGGCAAAAGTAGCCGTATCCTCAGTAGGAGTCTTCGGTAAGGGTCCCGGTAAAAGCACTCAAAGGTATGTACTTCCTCATCCTTACTCCGATTTTATATATGCCATCATAGTTGAAGAGTGGGGTTTGATTGGAGGTGTGGTGGTTCTAATGCTATATCTGTGGCTATTATTCAGGTGTATGACTTTAGCGTATGCCTGTACAAAAGTTTTTTCAATGATGCTTGTGATTGGGCTTGGACTTACCATCTCACTTCAAGCACTTCTTCATATGATGGTTAATGTAACACTTATACCTGTCACAGGGCATACATTGCCATTAGTCAGTCTGGGAGGAACATCTCTTGTGATTATGGGTGGTGCCTTCGGAATTATACTCTCTGTCAGCAGGACAATTGAGGTAACAAAAGAGAAGAATCAGATTAAAAACGAAGAGAATGTCAGCAAAGAGGATAATAATTAGCGGAGGTGGCACAGGTGGCCATATTTTCCCTGCTATCTCCATAGCAAACGGTCTTAGGAAACTTAATCCGGACTGCGAAATATTGTTTGTGGGAGCTCTTGGAAGAATGGAGATGGAAAAGGTTCCCGCAGCAGGATACAAAATTGTGGGGCTTCCGGTTGCGGGTCTTAAGAGAAAACTCTCTTTAGAAAACCTGACACTTCCTTTTAAAGTTATCAGAAGTTTAAATCAGGCAAGGAGAATAATAGACGATTTCGATCCGGATGTTGCTGTCGGTGTAGGTGGATATGCAAGTGGTCCGCTTCTCTGGATGGCAGGCAGGATGAACATTCCTATCCTCATTCAGGAACAGAATTCATTTGCAGGGTTGACCAACAAGCTGCTCGGAAGACGTGCCAAAAGGGTATGTGTTGCATATGATGGGATGGAGAAGTTTTTCAAAGCCGACAAAGTTATGTTGACAGGGAATCCTGTACGTGAAGGGATTGCTCCTGCTACTCCGGAACAAAAGCTTGAAGCTGTCCGCTTTTTTGATTTGAATCCGGATAAAAAAACCATTCTGATTGTAGGGGGCAGTCTTGGAGCAGGCACACTGAATAATTGTGCAAAAGATTGGGTGAGGCAAGGTGCTGAAGGAGACCTGCAACTTATATGGCAATATGGCAGTTATTACAAAAAAGGGATACAGGACTTCCTGTATGCCAACCCCAGGGAAAACGTCAAGGCATTTGAATTCATAAAGAGGATGGATCTTGCATTTGCTGCTGCAGATGTTGTAATAACAAGAGCAGGGGCAGGAACAATCTCTGAGCTCTGCCTTGCAGGCAAAGCAAGCATATTTGTTCCGTCTCCCAATGTTGCCGAAGATCATCAGACACACAACGCATTAGCTCTCGTAAGAAAAAATGCGGCTTATATGATACCCGATGATGTTGCTGTTGAACAGGTATTGCCTGCAGCAATATCTTTGGCAGCAGATGACACAAGACGGAAAGAGCTTGAAAGAAGAATTTCAGAAATGGCGTTTAAGGATTCAGCCCTGGTAATTGCAGGAGAGGTCTTAAAATTAATTAAGGAAAGAGAATGAACTATGTATATTTAATAGGTGCCGGCGGTATCGGAATGAGTGCTCTTGCAAGATATTACAATCATGCAGGAGCAGTCGTCGCCGGTTATGACCGTGTTGTCAGTAAACTTACCTCCGAACTGGAAGAGGAAGGTATCCGACTCCATTATGAGGATGATGTAAGGCAAATCCCGCAAGAGTTTATAAACAACAAGGAGAATACTCTTGTAATATACACCCCTGCTGTTCCTGTCACTCACAGCGAATATCAGTTTTTCCTGAATAATGGTTACAGGATAGTAAAACGTTCCTTGGCTCTGGGCAATCTTGCATCAGAAAAAAAATGTCTTGCTGTGGCCGGAACTCACGGGAAAACGACAACCTCAACACTA
Organism: Rikenellaceae bacterium; assembly: GCA_034928745.1. Classification (GTDB taxonomy): domain Bacteria; phylum Bacteroidota; class Bacteroidia; order Bacteroidales; family UBA932; genus Bact-08. Next base: position 60,067 of record JAYFOS010000003.1, on the reverse strand, counting down.
CTGGCACACATTTTCTTTCACTCCGGACAAGGGTGTACAGCGTTTCTAGGCGGCATTTCAAAGAATTACCACTCAAATCTTCTTCTTGATAAAAGTGAATATCTTGTTGCAGAAGCCGATGAATTTGACCGCTCTTTCCTGCAGCTCTTCCCGGAGATTGCTGTCATAACCTCTGCTGATGCCGACCATCTTGATATATACAACAATCTCGAGCATATCAGGGAGGCATTTTCAGAGTTTGCATCACAGGTAAAAAGCGAAGGAGCATTGGTGCTGAAGAAGGATTTAGGGCTTGACCTCGCATCTTTGAAGGTAAAGAGAGTCTATGAATACTCATACGATAAGCCGTGCGATTTTTACGCCTCTTCGATAAAGTTGACTGACGGCGGTTTTTTCAAGTTTGACCTTAACTTTCCCGGTGGCAAGATAGAAGATTGCACTGTCGGTGTACCGGGATGGGTGAATGTGGAGAACAGCATAGCCGCTTCATCTGTGGCAATTTTGTCCGGTATTCCGCCTACTGCCGTTAAAGAGGCAATCAAAACATTCCAGGGTGTTGAAAGGCGTTTTGATATCAGGCTGAATAACAGCAAATGTGCATATATTGACGATTACGCACATCATCCGAAAGAGCTTTCGTCTGCTATCAGTTCAATCAGAAATATCTTCAGTGGAAGAAAGGTAACCGGTATTTTCCAACCTCACCTATATACAAGGACGAGAGATTTCAGGGAGGGATTTGCCGAAAGTCTCAGCATGCTTGATGAATTGATTCTTCTTGATATATATCCTGCCAGAGAACTTCCAATTGAGGGTGTGACATCTGAAATAATATTCAAAGATGTAAGGTTAATGGATAAAATCATGGTAAAGAAAGAGGAGTTAATGGATGCTCTTGCAAAGAGGGATATTGACGTATTGGTCACTTTCGGCGCCGGGGATATAGACCGCTTTGTGGCACCGATTACAAAAATGCTTACTGAAAGGGTAAAATGCTGAGAAAAATACTCATAATATCGTCTTATGTACTTCTAGCCGGAGTACTTATAGCCTATTTTTATTTCTCGACCATTATAACAGAGAGAAAGAGAATGGGTGAGTTATGCCGTTCGATAAGGGTAGTTGTACTTGACAGTGCCGAAACAGGATTCATATCAAAGGAGGAGATTGCAGAAGTTATAGTTGAGAACGGTATCCGGCCGGGTGAAAGTAAACTGAGACATATAAACAACTATCAATTGGAATTGATTCTAAACAAAAAGACTGCTGTTAAGAGATCTGAGGTAAGCTATTGCAGAGATGGAGTCCTGAAAGTTGACATTATACAAAGGAAGCCGGTACTAAGGCTTGAGACAGAGAACGGGGGTTTTTATATGGATGAGAGTTCATATATATTTCCATTAATCAAAAGCTTCTCCCCTTTTGTTCCCGTTGTCTCCGGAGAGATTCCGCTAGTAATAACCCCCGGATACCACGGCTATATTAAGAAAAATCAGGATTGGGCAAACTCACTCAAAGATCTTGGGGTATATATACTCAATAGCGATTCCTGGAACACTCTTATAGAACAGATATATGTAGATGAGAAGGGAATGTTGAGCTTTATACCAAGGGATGGCAGTTTCGAGATTGTCTTTGGAAATATTGACAAGATAGATTACAAATTCAGAAAATTGTACGCTTTTTATAAGGATATCCTGCCAAATGTGGGTCCTGACATGTACAAATCTGTAAATCTTCAGTTTGACAACCAGATTGTATGCAAAAAAAATAAAAAAACAGATAAAAACTTAGAGATATGAAAAAGCTTGTTGCAGCTATTGATCTTGGAACAACAAAGGTTGTCTCCATCGTAGGTGAAAAGACCGAATCCGGTTACAGGATAGTGGCATTGAAAGAGGCTCCTTCCAAAGGTGTCATGCGTGGAGAGGTGGTGAACATTCAGAATGTCCTTGAATCTCTCAAGCCTACACTGGAAGAGATCAGGACAGAGGAAAACATAGAGATTGATGAGGTTTATGTAGGGATTGCAGGTCAGAATATCAAATGTAACACTGCCCGTATCAGCAGAAACAGGAGTCGTTCTTCCGAGTGGATAACCGAGAAGGAGGTTGCCGAAATGGAGAGAGAGATGTTCAACTCAAGAGTGAGTGCCGGAGAAAAAATCCTGCATGTTATACCTCAGTCATATAACATTGACGACAATACAGGAATCAGGGAGGCTGTAGGAATGACAGGCACCCGTATAGAAGGTGATTACAAGCTGTTTATAGGAAAGACAAATTCTGTTGAACACAGTAAGATTGTAATAGAGAGAGCTGGGTTAAAGCTAAAGGATCTTGTTCTTGAACCGGTAGCATCTGCAAAAGCGGTTCTTACAGAGGACGAGATGGAACTTGGTGTTGCAATGATAGATATGGGCGGAGGAACAACCGACCTTCTTATAATACAGGATAACATTGTAAGACATACTGCGGTTATTCCTTTCGGAGGAAATTCAATCACAGAGGACCTTCGTCAAGGTTGTGGCGTTTCTCTCAGGAATGCAGAACAGATGAAGATACAGTATGGGTCATGTTACAGTGACCGCGCTCCGGAAAACAAGACAGTAATAATTCCCGGGTTGGGAGGAAGAGACTCTCGTGAGGTCTCATTTAAAGTAATAGCCGGAATCATCGAGGCAAGAGTTGAGGAGATTGTTGATGCTATCATGTATGAGATAGAAAATTCAGGTTTCCAGGACAGGCTTCATGCTGGCATAGTTATAACAGGTGGGGCATCCCAGCTAAAGGATCTTCGTGATTATATATCTTTCCGTACAGGTTTTGACGCAAGAATTGCCTCTCCTAATATGGGAGTTACAATTGACGGATGTGAAGGTACATACAAGCCAGGATCATCTACAGCTGTAGGTTTGGTTATTCACGGCTTCGAGCTTGAAGAGATGAAGCGAGAGCCTGTTATTGAGGAGAAGCCTCTCACTACAGAGTTATTCCCTACCGAAGCAACAATAACATCCAAAGAGCCTGAGATCCAACAGGAAAGAGTCGAAAGACAAAGCAAGAAAAGAAGCTTTATGAAGTCTTTCAGTAATATAATGATTGGAGATATTTTCAACAGTTCAAACGAAGCATAAGGATATGAAGGAATATTTACCACTGGATTGGGAATCGAACAACTCGATTATTAAAGTAATTGGTGTCGGAGGTGGCGGTTGTAATGCTGTAAACGAGATGTTTCGTCAGGGAATCAAAAATGTTGATTTCATGATATGCAATACAGATACACAAGCACTTGCCATAAGCCCCGTGGTTGACAAACTCCAATTGGGGAATATCATAACCAGAGGTCTTGGAGCCGGTTGCAATCCTGAACAGGGGAAAAAAGCAGCTGAAGAATCAATAGAACTCATTAAGGAGAAATTGCAGGGGCTGACTGAGATGGTTTTCCTGACAGCCGGTATGGGTGGCGGTACAGGTACCGGTGCAACGCCCGTTATCGCAAAAGTGGCTAAGGAGATGGGGTTACTTACTGTGGCTGTTGTAACACTTCCTTTCCGAGACGAGGGAAGCGAGTTCATGAAAAGAGCCGTACTTGGGATAAGGGAGCTGGAAAAACAAGTGGATTGTCTTCTTATAATCGACAACCAAAAGTTATATAAGATTTTCGGAGACCTCACTATTTTTGAGGCATTTCCAAAAGCAGATACAGTTCTTAGCACAGCTGTGAAAGGTATTGCAGAGATCATCACGCGCCCGGGATTTATAAATGTTGACTTTGCTGATGTAAGGATGGTTATGAATAATAGCGGTATGGCACTTATGGGAAGTGGATCTGCAGATGGAGACAATAGAGCCATAAGAGCTGTGGAAGAGGCATTCTCATCTCCTCTGCTTAACGATTTTGACCTAACCACTGCAAAGAATGTGCTTGTTAATATCACATCAGGGAAGGAAAAAGGACTTACAATGGCTGAGCTGTCACAAATTATGGAATATGTGAAAGAGTATACAGGTAATAATCCAGAACATTTCAAAAGAGGTGTCGTTTGTGACGAAAGTATAGGGGAGGCAATAAGTGTTACAATCGTTGCCACCGGATTTGACATGAACTCCCTTCCTCAAATATCATCTGACGGAGGCAAACTAGTTGAATCTGTGGTATTAGGTACAGACTCCGTTATTTCTCAACAGACCTCACTTCAGGATAGTATTGACGGAGTTGAACTCAACCCTCCGGAATCACCTGTTCGCAGGCAAACTTTTACTCCATCTGTTAAAAAGGAGATTACCGCACCGACACCATTACCAGCTGAGAAAAGGGTAAAGCCGACACTTATTCTCGAAGAGGGAGACAATATAAAAGAGTTGGAGAGTCAGCCGGCATATATCAGAAAACAGATGAAAATGAACAATCCTTCAAGTATATCTGTCGGACAGGATTCACGCGAAGGATCAACATTAAAGCTGGAAGAGATTGACGGTAACCACCAGATTAATCCGGATAATTCATATATTCATCAGACACAGGATTAACCATAGTTTATATTAAAAAAATGAGGCCGTCTACTTAGACTGCCTTATTTTTTTCTCCCATCTCCAGGAAGACAACAGGACATCCTCAATCGGCGTATTTGCTTTCCACCCGAGTTCTCTGTTTGCCTTGGAAGGATCGGCCCAGACTTGTTCTACATCTCCCGGCCTTCTTTCCACAATATGGTAAGGCACATCAATCCCTGTCGCCTTCTTAAAAAGTTCCAGCATCTGTAGTACAGAAAGACCCACACCTGTTCCAAGATTAAAATACTCAATATCACCCGACATTTCAGAGTTTTTATCAATCATCCTATCCAGCGCTGATACATGTGCTTTTGCCAAGTCGCATACATATATATAATCACGGATACAAGAACCGTCTGGTGTATTATAGTCATTGCCAAATACACTGAGTCTCTCCCTTAAACCGGCAGCGGTCTGTGTAATAAACGGTAAAAGGTTCTGAGGTACTCCTCTCGGCAATTCTCCGATTAATGCCGAAGGATGTGCCCCTATTGGGTTAAAGTATCTAAGGGCTATTACGTTCAATCTTCCTTTGTAAGAGATTGTGCAATCTCTGAGAATCTCCTCACTAATCTGTTTAGTGTTTCCGTAAGGGCTTGTTGCAGGCTGGAGCGGAGCCTCTTCACTGACAGGTAGATGTTTTTGTTCAGGTTGGCCGTAAACTGTACACGATGATGAAAACACAATTGAAGCCTTCTCCTTTCTGCCCAACAAGTCAATAAGGTTTAGAAGAGAATCCAGATTGTTCCTGTAGTATTCCAAAGGCTTTACCACACTTTCGCCAACAGCCTTAAATGCGGCAAAATGTATTGCAGCACTTATGTCCGGATGCTGTTCAAAGACTTTAGCAAAAGAGTTGTAATCGGCGCAATCAGCCTCAACAAATGGAATTCTTTTCCCGGCTATTTTTGCTATTCCATCAAGTACGTCGCTTGATGAGTTGGAGAAGTTGTCAACTATGACAGCTTCATAGCCGGCACTCTCCAGTTCCACAACCGTATGTGCACCAATGTACCCGGCACCGCCTGTTACAAGAACTTTTGTCTTAGTCATTTTATCAATTTTTAACTATTTCCCGAAAAATTTCCTAATTGAATTACATATCACAACCTGATCACTCTCTTTAAGTTCTGTGTGCATAGGAAGTGAAAGCACCTGAGCGGCCACCATTTCAGCATTCTCCAAAGAGACTTTGATTTTTGATATTGAACTGAAAGCCTTTTGATGATTCAAAGCAAGCGGATAGTAAATCATCGAAGCAATCCCTTTATCAAACAGGTATTTTTTAAGCTCATCCCTTCCTCTGCTTACGCGAATTGTAAACTGATGATATACATGTGTGGAGTTGTCAGATTCAAGTGGAAGAATTATCTCATCCAATCCAGATAATAGCTCCTTATATTTCTGTGCAGCCTTGTAACGTGCAGCTGAGTACTCATCCAGATGTGAAAGCTTAACATTCAAGACCGCTGCCTGAATTGTGTCCAATCTCGAATTGCACCCGATAATATCGTGGTAATACTTTACCTTTTGGCCGTGGTCAGTAACCATTCTGATCTTTTCAGCCAGTGTCTTGTCCTGTGTGAACAGGGCTCCTCCGTCGCCATAACAGCCAAGATTTTTAGTCGGGAAAAATGAAGTGCACCCTATATGACCAATGGTTCCGGCAAACTTCTTTGAACCATCTTTATATGTATATACGGCTCCAAGAGCCTGTGCATTATCCTCAATAACGTACAAACTGTGTTTCCCGGCTATCTCCATTATTTTTTCCATATCACTTACCTGCCCGAACAGGTGTACTGGAACGATTGCCTTTGTTTTAGAAGTTATTGACTTTTCAATATCTTCTATTTTTATATTAAAACTTCTCGGATCTACATCCACCAGAACAGGCACAAGACCTAATAACCCCACAACCTCAGCAGTAGCAGCGTATGTAAATGAAGGGACAATAACTTCATCACCCGGCTTGAGTTCTAGTGCCATCATCGCAATTTGCAAGGCATCCGTTCCGTTTGCACAAGCTATAACATAATTTGACGAAAGGAATTCTGAAAGATTTTTCTCAAAATCAGAAACTTCCTTTCCATTTATAAAGATTCCGCTGTCAATTACCTGTTGTATGGATGAATCAACCTCGCTCTTGATTTTCTTGTACTGACCCTTAAGGTCTAACATTGGGATAGTCATATGAATATTAGAATTAAACGGCTACAAATTTAGAAATATTCTTCCTTCTGCAATAATTAACTACTATCTTTGTCACATTATGAATGCAGATGAGAAAATTTTAGGTATAGCCGCAGATCATGCAGGCTATGAGCTTAAGGAGACTATCAAAAAAGAGCTCGCTGATATGGGTTATACATTCAAGGATTTCGGGACATTCTCGGCTGAAAGCATGGATTACCCGGATGTAGCCCATCCTCTTGCAACAGCCGTTGCCGCCGGGGAACTCAAAAGGGGTATTGCAATTTGCGGATCCGGTAACGGAATCAGCATGGTTCTCAACAAACACGCAAACGTAAGAGCTGCCCTATGCTGGAATGAAGAGATAGCTTCTCTTGCCAGACAACATAACGATGCAAATATCTGTTCTCTTCCGGCACGTTTTATCCCGGAAAATCTTGCCATATCCATTGTTAAAATTTTCCTGACAACTGATTTTGAGGGAGGCAGACATCAGAAACGAGTCAACAAGGTTAATTGCCAATAATGTATTATCATATATTAGACAAAGAGAGTATAAAAAACAAACTCTCTGACAATTTCGATAATTACCCTCACGGAATCGTCATTCCTCTTGACAAACCATATGGCTGGACCTCTGCCGATGCTGTTAGGAAGATAAAATTCATGGTTCAAAGATATTTCAGGTTAAAGAACATAAAAGTTGGACATGCCGGGACACTTGATCCGCTTGCTACCGGAATTCTTCTTATATGTATCGGAAAAGCAACAAAGGAGGCTGAGAGACTTCAATCCGGGAAAAAGGGGTATATTGCAGAGATCACATTAGGAAGCACAACTCCCTCTTTTGACCTAGAGAAAGAGATAGATGCCTATTTCCCATTCCAACATATCAATAAGGATATGATAGAGGAAAAACTCAAGGGGTTTCTCGGAGAACAGGATCAGATCCCGCCTTTATTTTCCGCAAAACTCATTGACGGCAAAAGAGCGTATGAGATTGCCAGGGCCGGCGGCAATGAGGAGATGAAGGCTTCAAGAATAAACATAATGGAGCTTGAGTTAATATCATACCAAGCACCTGTCTTAATGTTACGTGTACTCTGCAGTAAAGGTACATATATACGTTCGTTGGCCAGAGATTTCGGATTGGCACTTGAAAGCGGAGCCCATTTGAGCGGATTGACCAGAATTTCTTCAGGGAACTTTTTAATAAAAAACAGTGTAAAAATCGAAGAAATTGAAATGATTTTGAAACAAAATCAAGAATTATCCGTATAAATTTCGATTTGTATTTATTTTTTAATTTTTTTTATATGAAATTATCTCAGTTCAACTACTCTCTTAACCCTGATCAAATTGCCAAATATCCTGCGAAATACAGGGATGAATCCAGACTTATGGTCTTGCACAAGGGTACCGGAGAGATCGAACATCGTGTTTTTAAAGACATTCTTGATTACTGTGATGAGGATGACATATTCATATTCAACAACACGAAAGTGTTCCCTGCAAGGCTAAATGGAAACAAGGAAAAGACAGGAGCAGAAATTGAGGTATTCCTTCTCAGAGAACTCAACAGTGAGCAAAAGCTTTGGGACGTATTGGTAGATCCAGCAAGGAAGATACGTATTGGCAACAAACTCTACTTCGGTGAAAATGACAATCTTGTTGCGGAAGTAATAGACAACACCACATCAAGAGGAAGAACTCTCCGCTTTCTCTTTGACGGAACACATGAGGAGTTCAAAGCGACACTGTTTAAACTTGGTGAGATGCCTCTTCCGAAATGGATACGTTCAAAAGTAGAGAATATTGATTACGAAAGGTATCAGACTATTTTCGCGCAGACCGAGGGTGCTGTTGCAGCACCTGCTGCAGGTCTTCATTTCAGCAGAGAACTACTCAAAAGAATGGAGATCAAAGGAGTAAACTCTACATATATTACTCTTCATATGGGACTCGGACATTTTCGCACGGTGGATGTGGAAGATCTCTCAAAACACAAGATGGATTCAGAGCAAGTGGACATAAGCGAGGAATCTGCTAATTTCATAAATCAGACCAAAGACAAAGGGAAAAAGGCTTTTGTAGTAGGGGTTACAGTACTGAGGGCTGTTGAGACATCAGTAACAACCCAAGGGCGACTTAAACCGTTCGTAGGCTGGACCAACAAATTCATATTTCCTCCATACAATTTCTCAGTACCTGACGCCCTTGTAACCAACTTCCAACTCCCTCAGTCGACAATGTTGATGTCAGTAGCTGCCTTCGGGGGTTATGATATTGTCATGAACGCATATCACGTTGCATTGAAGGAGGGCTATCGCTTCGGGACATATGGCGATGCAATGCTTATTATCTGATTTTTCTGATTCTTGTTTTTTTTTATTCAATATAATGACCCGGCCAACGCCGGGTCATCTATTTTTGTGTCATGTCTGATAAGGAACTCATTTGCACGGTTGCAATCAATAGCTTGTTCTGCTATAAACCCAGGCTTTCGAATACACTTCTGGAAGAGTTCGGAGGCTACTCCCCTCTTTTTGATATGAGCCACGCAGAATTAAAAGAGAGGTTCGGTAAAGACTATGACTTTCTTTCAAGAATTTGTGACAGCAAAACACTTATAAATGCAGAAAATGAAGTAAAGTGGGCAAATTCAGAAGGAATAAGGATTGTCCCGATCAGTTCCGGCGATTATCCGGCCGGGCTCAAGAGTTGTGCTGATCCGCCGGCACTTTTATATATTAAAGGGAATGCCGTTTTCGACAACAATCGCATTATCTCTGTAGTTGGAACCAGAATGCCGACGAAATACGGCATCGAGTGTTGCCGGACGATCATAAAATCGCTTGCGGAATCGGGTTTCTATCCTATAATAGTAAGCGGTCTTGCTTATGGTATAGATGCAACTGCCCATATGGCAGCCCTTGATGCAGGTTTGGATACAGTTGCCGTATTGCCGTGCAATGTTGAGAGAGTCTATCCTGCCGCACATATCAATATAGCGAATAGAGTTATCAGGCAAGGAGTACTTGTCTCAGAATTTCCTCGCAGCACCGAATGTCTGAAGGTAAATTTTGTCCAGCGAAACAGAATAATTGCGGCTCTTTCAGAAGCGACAGTGGTTATTGAGTCTGGAGAGAGAGGCGGGGCTTTGATTACTGCTCAATTTGCTCACTCATATTCAAGAGAGGTTTTCGCATTGCCGGGGAGAATCGGAGACCTACGTTCACAAGGTTGCAACAATCTAATCGCAAAGAATATTGCCGCAATCTTCACGACAACAGACTCATTTATGGACTCTTTAGGTTGGGAAAAGAGGTCCGGACAAACATTTGCTCAAGGCAAACTATTTCACGACATCGATATCAACAAAGAGAAAATAATAGTAGCTTTGAATTATGAATCTGGGGTAACCAAAGATGAACTGATAGCCAAGTGCGATATAAAACTCCCTTTGCTCTCGGCAATTCTGTTGGAGATGGAGCTTGACGGAACCATCATAAAGCTTCCCGGTGATAGATACTGCACTATCAAACGTTGATGAAAAGGTACATAGACACACATGCACATCTTTACGATGAGAACTTCGCCTCAGATATTGAAGATGTAATTTCAAGAGCCCGCAATGAAGGAGTAATATCCTGCATAATGCCTGGCATTGACATGGAATCCCATCCCGGGCTCATTCAATTGGCATCAGAAAAGCCGGATTTTACTCGTCCGACAATCGGTCTGCATCCGACGTCAGTAAATTCAAGTTGGGAAAAAGAGCTCTCTTTTGTGGCGGAGAATGCAAATGAAAAGAGCTATGTGGCAATTGGAGAGATAGGTATTGACGGTTACTGGTCTCGAGAATTTATTGAGGAGCAATCTTTGGTATTTCAGAAACAGATTGAAATTGCCGCCTCCCTTTCTTTACCGGTGATAATACACTCAAGGGATGCAAATGAGGAGATATTTACCGTCCTGGATAAAACTAAACACCTTGGCATTGAAGGGGTATTTCATGCTTTCTCGGGTAGCCTCGAAACATATAAGCGAATCCGCTCTTACGGGAATTTTCTGGTCGGCATAGGTGGCGTCGTAACATATAAAAACTCAAAGTTACCTGGTACTTTAGCAGGAATTCCGATAGAACATATTCTTCTTGAGACTGATGCTCCCTGGCTTACACCCGTACCATACAGAGGCAAACGAAATGAGCCTTCCTACATTCATCACATAGCGGCAAAAGTGGCTGAAACCAAAGGCTGCAGTATTGACGAAGTTGCTGAAATGACAACAGAAAACGCAATTAAACTATTCAGATTGAAGATATGAATTCCTCCATTCTACTTATTTATACAGGTGGCACTATTGGCATGAAACAGGATCAGGAGACTCTTGCCCTTATTCCTTTTAATTTTGACCAGATAGAGGCTGAGGTACCCGAACTGAAAAAATTCGGATACAAGATAGATTCATATTCATTTGTACCACCGATTGACTCTTCGGAGATCAGTTCCTCCTTTTGGGTTGAACTTGCAGGAATTATAGCTGATAATTATGAAAAGTATGATGGCTTCGTGATTCTTCACGGAACTGATACAATGTCATACTCGGCATCTGCACTAAGCTTCATGTTGGGGAATCTTGAAAAACCGGTAATATTCACAGGAAGCCAGCTTCCTATCGGCATGCTTCGTACAGACGGCAAGGAAAACCTCATCTCATCAATAGAAATCGCAGCTGCCAAGGATTCAAAAGGGAGGGCAATGGTTCCTGAAGTTTGTGTTTACTTTGAAAGTAAATTATACAGGGGGAACCGTACAACAAAAGACAACGCCGAGAATTTCCGCGCATTCCGGTCTCCCAATTATCCACATCTTGCAGAGGCCGGTATTCACATTAAGTATAATAAGAATTATATTTCGTACCCTGCTGAATGGGGAAAGAAGCTTATTTTAAACACTAAGCTAGATACGAACGTAGCAATACTGAAAATATTTCCGGGCATCTCTCCATTTGTCGTCGAAAGCTTCTTGAATATTAAAGGATTAAGAGCATTAATAATTGAGACATATGGCTCCGGCAATGCCCCGACACTTGAATGGCTTATCTCTATGCTTACAGATACAATAAAAAAAGGAATTGTTGTTCTGAATGTATCACAATGTCCTGCCGGGAGTGTAAATATGGAGACATACTCTACAGGCATATTACTAAAGAAGATAGGAGTGCTGAGCGGGTTAGACAGTACAACCGAGGCGGCTCTGACCAAACTATTTTTTATTCTCGGAAACAATATTGACAATCACAATATTACCAATATTATTATAAAAAATTTGAGAGGGGAAATTTCAATAGATTAGCAATTATATAAAATTCTTACTAAATTGCATCACATTTTACATAAGGTAAAAACAAATAACTATTTAATATACATTGTTTAATACTTTAATTATTCAAAAATTTATGAAAAAATTTTTCATGTTTTTGGCAGTTGTGGGACTAATAGCCATTTCTGCTCAGTATGTTTCTGCTCAGACACCGGATTCTACTGCAACTACAACAACTGACGTTGCTGCTGCTCCAGCTGCCGCTCCTGTTTCTGATCAGACAGTTCAACAAGAGATTCCTATTCACCAGCAAATTAAATCAAAGTTTATTGAGGGTGGTGCAGGCTTTATGGCTTCTATCCTATTGTGTCTTATTCTCGGTCTGGCAATTGCCATTGAGAGAATAATGTATCTCAATCTTGCATCAACCAATACTGAAAAGCTATTGAAAAAGATAGAGGAAGCACTTGCTGATGGTGGTATTGAGGCTGCCAAGGAAGTTTGCCGTAATACTAAAGGCCCTGTTGCTAGTATATTTTATCAAGGTTTAAGCCGTTCGGAAGAAGGTCCTGAAATGGTTGAAAAATCTATATCATCATATGGTTCTATTCAGATGTCACAGCTTGAAAGCGGACTTACATGGATAAACCTCTTCATTGCTCTTGCACCTATGTTGGGATTCCTTGGAACAGTTATCGGACTTGTTATGGCTTTCGATGATATCCAGACTGCAGGTGATATATCTCCAAACATTGTAGCAGGCGGTATGAAAGTAGCCCTTATTACAACCGTTGCCGGTCTTATCGTTGCTATCATCCTTCAGATTTTCTACAGTTACATCGTATCTAAGATTGACTCAATCGTCCTTTCAATGGAGGATTCTTCTATCTCTTTGATAGACATCCTTGTAAAGGCTAAAAAATAATTACCGATATGCAAAAGGGATTAAAAATATTTTCAGCCGTAGTTTTCGTGCTGATTCTGATTGTGGCTGTGCTGTTTTATGCTAATCCAGAATCGGAAAGTATGGTTAATGTTGTTATTTATTTTGGATATATACTCCTTGCGATAGCAATATTATGCACCATAGTTCTTCCTTTGCCGCTATTGTTGCAATATCCAAAGAAACTAAAGAAGGTGGGATTTTCTCTTCTTCTTGTTGCTGTTTTATTTGGAATTGGTTATTTACTTTCATCTGGCGATCCAATAAATTTAAATATTGAGAATCAACCTTCTGAACAAGTTTTAAAATTGACTGACACCGGGCTTATTATCACTTACATTCTTGTGGCTGTGTCTATCATTGTAATACTTGGAGGCAGCGTCAAGAGCATATTAGATAAAAAACAATAATTATGGCAAGACCAATTAATGCAGTTAATACGGGTTCTACCGCCGACATTGCCTTCATTGTCTTGGTGTTCTTCTTGATATCATCCAATATGGATTCTTCAGGAGGCCTCCAGCGTCGTTTACCTCCTATGCCTGATAAAGATCAAAAGGTAATCGACCAAAAAGTCAACAAACGCAATGTTCTGGTTGTTAGAATAAACGAATCTGACCGTCTTTTTGCAGGTGGCGAGATTATGGACATCTCGATGTTAAAGGACAAAGCGAAGGAATTCCTTACGAACCCTAACAATGATCCGACTCTCCCTGAAAAGGAAGATAAACAAATTGAAGGGTTTGGTATCTGCTCAGTTTCTAAAGGAGTAATCTCCCTTCAGAATACCCGGGGTACAAGCTATGATGCCTATATCAGGGTTCAGAATGAACTTGTACGGGCTGTGAATGAAGTTCGTGATCAGTTTGCCATGGAGCATTATGGTAAAACATACATTCTTCTTGATGAAGCAAAACAAGAGATTGTAAGAAAAGCTGTTCCACAGAATATCTCTGAGGCAGAACCAAAAGATACCGGTAAAAAATAACAAAAAGGAGGCATAACGATGATTAAAAAAAAGAAAAAAGAGATGCAGCCTTTGAACACATCGTCACTTTCAGACATTGTGTTTATGTTGTTGTTCTTCTTCATGATTACCACTACTATTCGTGAGACCACTAAGAAGGTAGAGTTTAAAATTCCTGAAGCGTCTGAATCTGCAAAACTTGAAAGGAAGGATCTTGCATCACACATATATGTGGGTACTCCTATCCGTTCAGAACAGGAAAAATATGGAACAGATGCCAGGATTCAGCTTAACGACTCATTTAAGTCTGTAACAGACATACGTGACTTCGTCGCAGCTGAAAGAGAATCTCTTCTTGAAGCCGATCGCGGATTGATGACAATATCTATAAAGGCTGACCAGAACGTCCGCATGGGTATCATCACTGATATCAAGCAGGAACTTCGTAGGTGTTCAGCCCTAAAGATCATGTACTCTGCCAGAAAGGCTACTCCTGTATCTGAGTAGTTTTCTGCACAATGCTGTATAAGGGTGCATCTATGAACAATAGTGCACCCTTTTCTGTATTATTACAGTATTAAAAAACCCACGAACAGATGAAAAAGTCATTACATTGTCTCACATTCATTATACTCTTCTTCTCAGTTTCAATTTCATCATATGCAGTCAACAAGCCGAAGTACATTTTTCTATTTATCGGTGACGGCATGGGAATTTCACAAGTTGCACTCACTGAAGCATACATGGCTTCATTGAAGGGCATTATAGGATTTGAACCACTTATCTTTTCGAAATTTCCCTCATATGGACTATGCACTACATACTCTGCAAATTACCATATTACATGTTCCTCTGCTGCCGGCACAGCACTGGCAACTGGAACTAAGACAAACAATTATATGCTTGGTGTGGATCCCGACACAAATAAACTAAAGAGCATCTCTTACAAACTCCATGAGAAGGGACTTTCTATTGGTATTATATCTACGGTCCCCTTGGAACAAGCCACACCCGCAGCCTTCTATGCCAACAATGCCAGCAGGAAAAATTACTACGACATATCGTTGCAGCTGCCTCAAAGTGGTTTTGAATTCTTTGGCGGAGGAGATTTTTCTGAACCGAAAGGAAAAAACACAGATAAAAGGGATGTCCTAGAAATATTGGCAGATAGTAATTACACAATAGTAAGAGGATTTCAGGAGCTCGAGAAAAACAAGGGGGCAAAGAAATTGGCATTCTTCCAAGCTTATGGGAAAGACTCTGAAATGCCCTTTGCAATAGACAGAAAAGATGATGATCTCAAACTTTCAGATGTGGTAAAAGTAGGGATAGAACATCTTTACAAAAATAATAAGGGATTTTTCATGATGGCCGAAGGCGGAAAGATAGACTGGGCCGCGCATAGTAATGATGCAAAGACGGATATTCTAGAAATAATGGATTTTGCAGATGCTGTCGAGGTTGCTTATCGCTTCTATCTAAAACATCCGAATGAAACATTAATCATTGTAACAGCAGATCATGATACAGGAGGAGCAAGCCTTGGAAGAGACAAGGGAGGATATGTAATTGATTTTAACTCTTTTTCAGAGCAGGTGTCATCATTTGCAGTTGACAACGAAACTATAAAAAACAATAGCGAAAGAAATGAAAAGGCAAATATTGGATGGACAACAACCGGTCATACTGGAGTATATGTTCCTATATATTCTATAGGTGTAGGGAGTCAAAGATTTTCTGGCAGACTTGACAACACCGACATTCCAAAAAGAATTATGGAAATTATGAAACTTAATTTCTGAAATATAACACAGTAAAACGATGAAAAAATTTCTTCTCTCTCTACTTACACTTATAGTAGTCAACACACTACTCTCTAGTGAACTGCCCAAAAGAGAATTCCGCGGCGCATGGATTCACACCGTTGGAAATCAGAACTTCAAAAACATGAGCACCGACTCTTTAAAGGAATTTTTATCCAATACACTTGACATTCTTCAGAAATCGGGTGTAAATGCTGTTATTTTCCAAGTCAGGCCTCAAGCTGATGCTTTTTACATTTCAGGACTTGAACCATGGAGCAGATTTGTAGCCGGTGAACAGGGAAAGGCTCCTGATCCTCTATGGGATCCTTTAGAATTCATGATCCGTGAGGCTCACAAAAGAGGGATGGAACTACATGCATGGTGTAATCCGTACCGTGTGACATCAAATGACCAGGAACAGCTGCACCCTGACCACCTCTACTTCCGTAACCCTGAAATTTTCAAAAGATACGGAAAGCAACTTTACTTTGACCCGGGAGAACCAGAAGCTATAGCCCATACAAAAAAGGTCATGGTAGACATAGTTAGCAGATATGATGTGGATGCAATACATTTTGATGACTATTTCTACCCATACCCTGAAAAATTCGAAGAGTTCCATGACGATGCATCTTTCGTGAAATATGCAAATAGCCAAGGTTTTGAATACTGGCAAAAGGCAGATTGGAGAAGAAACAATGTATCAACCCTTATCAGGGAGATTAATGATACAATAAAAAAAATCAAGCCTTGGGTAAGGTTTGGTATCAGCCCCTTTGGAGTTCACAAAAACTATAAAGACACCCCTGACGGATCAGGAAGCAAAACCAACAGCCTCTCAACATACGAAGACCTTTATGCAGATATTCCACTATGGCTTGAGAAAGGTTGGATTGACTATAATGTTCCACAATTATATTGGAAAATCGGGCATCCAAATGCAGATTTCCTAACTCTTATTAAATGGTGGAACGATGCAAATCTTAAGGGACAACTATATATTGGACAAAATATCAGCACATTCACTGAAAAGGATATTAATGATCCGTCCAAGACACAGTTTGCGGAGAAGATGAGACTTGTCCGGTCTCTTCCAAACGTTTCCGGAAATGTCTGGTGGCCTGGTTGGTCAATTACTGCAAATACCTTCGGTTTTACCGATTCTCTTGAAAAAAAATACCAAAAATATCCGGCACTTATTCCTGCTTATAAATCGTTGGACTCTATCGCCCCGGCTCCGGTCACTTCGCTTGTAGTCAAAAAAGGGGTAATTTCATGGAATCATGATAATAACAATGATAAGCTACAGGAAGCTCATTTCTTTGCAATATATCGCTTTCCTGCAAAATCAAAGGTTGATATCTCTGACACAAAATATCTTATCAGGATTATTGACACTAACTCATTTAAACCGGATGTACAAACCGGCAAAAGGGTCAAATATAAGTATGTCATCACTGCTATTGACAGGTGTTGGAATGAGAGCGGTGCATCTGAAATATTATTGTTGTGATTTATCTTCATTTGAGTAACTTTGCCTGGTTTTAAATTCAAAGTCATTTCAAGATAGTATGGAACGGATCAAAGTATGCGAACTGCTTAAGAAAGATGCAGGTATAGAGGTTCTGGTAAAAGGATGGGTAAGAACAAAAAGAGGCAATAAGAATATAATATTTGTTGCTTTGAACGATGGATCGACTGTCAATAACATTCAGATAGTCTTCGACATGAACAATTTTACCGAAGAACAACTCAAAGATGTAACTACAGGTGCTTGTATTTGTGTTGAAGGCTCACTGGTAGCTTCAGTTGGCAGTGGACAAAAGGTGGAGATTCATGCCGGTTCTCTTTTAATATATGGGACTGCAAATCCGGAGACTTATCCTCTACAAAAAAAGGGTCACAGTCTGGAATTCCTAAGGGAAATTGGACATCTCAGACCCCGGACCAATACATTCGGTTGTGTCCTTCGCATACGCCACGCAATGGCTTTTGCCATTCACAAATTTTTCAATGACAAAGGTTTTTTCTATCTGCATACACCACTGATTACGGCTTCCGACGCAGAGGGTGCCGGGGCCATGTTCCAGGTTACAACACTTGATCTCAATAATGTCCCAAAAAGTGCAGAGGGGAAGGTTGATTATTCTAATGACTTTTTCGGAAAAGCCACAAACCTCACAGTAAGCGGACAACTTGAGGGAGAACTCGGAGCCCTTGCACTTGGACAGATATATACATTCGGGCCTACTTTCAGGGCTGAGAATTCCAATACACCGAGACACCTTTCTGAATTTTGGATGATTGAGCCGGAGATGGCTTTCTATGAGATTAAAGACAACATGGATCTTGCTGAGGAGTTCATAAAATACCTTGTCCAATACGCTCTTGACAACTGTGCCGATGATTTGAAGTTCCTAAATGATATGTTTGACAAAGAGTTGATTGAGAGACTCAAAGGAGTTGTGAACACACAATTTGTAAGGCTTCCGTATACCGAGGGTGTTGAGATTCTTATGAAGTCGGAGCAGAAGTTTGAATATCCTGTATCATGGGGTACTGATCTGCAAAGTGAACACGAGCGTTATCTTGTAGAGAAGCATTTTAAAAAACCTGTGATTCTTACTGATTACCCTAAAGATATCAAAGCTTTTTACATGAAACAGAATGATGATGGCAGGACAGTAAGAGCAATGGATGTCTTATTCCCGAAAATCGGAGAGATTATTGGAGGGTCACAGCGTGAAGAATCACTTGAAAAACTGGAAAATAGGATTCAGGAGCTTAACATGGGTACCGAGTCATTATGGTGGTACTTAGATACAAGAAAATTCGGCACAGCTCCTCATTCAGGTTTTGGCCTCGGTTTCGAGAGGCTTCTCCTTTTCGTTACCGGTATGGCCAATATCAGAGATGTCATTCCTTTCCCAAGATCACCCAAGAACGCAGAATTTTAAAATATATGCTTATTATAGGAATAGCCGGCGGAACAGGAGCCGGTAAGACAACTGTAGTATCACAGATTGCAAGCAGGATAAAGGATCATGTTGTAGTAATACCACAGGATTCGTATTATAAGGACAATAGTCATCTACCTCTTGAAGAGCGGCTTGAACTTAATTTTGACCATCCTGACTCTATAGATTTCAAATTACTTATTAAACACCTGAAAGATCTTCGGGCAGGCAAAACTGTAGATCAGCCTGTATACTCCTATCTTACCTGCCTTAGGTCAACAACCGAAACTGTTAAAGTTTCGCCTTCTCCCATAATAATTGTAGAAGGCATACTCATATTTACATGTCCGGAACTGAGAAGTTGCATGGATATAAAAGTTTTTGTAGATGCTGATGCTGATGATCGTCTCGGGAGAGTGATTACAAGAGACAACATTGAGAGAGGCCGGTCGATTGAAAAGGTACTGGAGAGATATGACAAGACAGTAAAACCTATGCACCTTCAATTCATCGAACCAAGCAAGAGGTATGCTGATATTATAATTCCTCAAGGAGGTCACAATCAGATAGCTATTGATATACTACTTGCATCAATAGAAAAGTTTCTCTACAAGAAAAATGCAAAAGCTTGAAAACAAAGCCGGTCTTTATCTTACAATTGCCGTACATCTTCTAGCAATTATCATCTTGTTGGCAACCAAGATAAGCACATTATTGTCTGAAGAAACCTCATTTGTACTGGATTTTTCCAAGCAAGAGCAAATTGAGAAACAAGTTGAAGAGGAGCGTTTTAAGGAGGATGTGAGTAAGGAACTTGACGATATTCTCTCAGGAAAACGACCGGACAAAATAAGGAATGTTGTTGTCGACGCCGGAGCAGCCAAAGGAAACGAGCTTAAAGATGACCGGTTCAAAAATCCCGGACAGGTTTACGATGAGGCAAAGGAGCTTCAAAGAAAGCTTGATGCCTCCAAAAAAGAGGCTGAGGCTTATCAGGGAAGTGATGATGTTCCTGTAAAATCAAAAGCTTCTGAAGAGAAAAAAAGTGACTCTTATAAGGGTCCTTCTGTGCTTTCATATACTCTGGAAGGAAGAAAGGCTATGTCTTTGCCTATACCGGTCTACAAATGCGTTGGAGGCGGAGATGTATATGTGGCAATCACTGTCAACAAGAAAGGATATGTCATATCAGCATCTGTTATGGGTGACCTCTCAGCAAATGACAGTTGTATAAAGGAATATGCCTTAAAAGCAGCCAAAGCATCTAGATTTACATCTTCTGCAACAGCTCCGGAAAAACAACAAGGGGAAATTGTTTACAGGTTTATTGCTCAATAGCCTTCTGAATCACATTGTCTATCCTTGCCATTATCGGATAGAATGCCTCATCATCAAGAGGTGAATATCTGCCCACAAGAGCCTCAATCTGGGTTATCACAATCTCTTTGCACTCAGCCCACTGTTTTGCAGTTGGCACCATTTTGTTATCGGCTGCATACTTGAGGAATCTCTTTTCAAGATTCATTGTGCCAAAGAGATTTTCCAAGGCATTTAGATCTTTTATCGACTTCAACGAAGGTCGATAGAGATCTGCCAGCATGGAACTGAATTTGAAAGGTAAGCCCTTGTTTGATACAGTTATCAGAAAATTATTTATTCCGGTTGTATCCATTGGAACGAAAATGTCAGGAGTTATACCTCCACCGCCATACACAATCTTCCCTTTTGGAGTTGTATACTTCAATGAGTCATTACGTCTTATACTGTCAGCAGAGGTCATTTCACCGTGCCTGTATCGTTCTATAATATCATATTGATAATCTACAGAATATGGCTTCTGAATTGACCGGCCTGTAGGAGTGTAAAATCTTGCTACAGTAAGCCTTATTCCTGATTTGTCAGAAAAATAGATAGGCTCCTGTACTAACCCCTTTCCGAAAGAACGCCTTCCAAGGACAACTCCCCTGTCATTATCCTGAATTGCTCCCGCAAATATCTCACTTGATGAAGCCGAACCCTCATCAATTAACACATTTAATTTTATATCCCTTAACTTCCCTTTTCCGTCTGCCTTGAAATCTTGTTTTGCCCTATGAAGTCCTTGCATATATACAATCATCTGATCTTTCTCAAGGAATTCGTTGGCCATTAGAAATGCCTGATCAAAATAGCCTCCCGAGTTACCTCTCAAGTCAAATATCAACTCTTTCATCCCCATTTTCTTCAATTCAAGTGAAGCCTTGAGAACTTCTTCATAACTGGTACGTGTGAACTTGGACAACTTGATATAACCGGTAGTATTGTCAGTCATATATCTTACATCAACACTGTTAACAGGAATCTTATCCCTTTTTATATCAAAAAAGACAAGACCGCTATTGCTCTCCCTCTTTATGCCTACCTTGACTATTGATCCGGATTTCCCCCTTAACCTTCTTACTAGCGAATCCTGGTTCATTTTCACACCTGCAACAATCTCCCCGTTTACCTTTACTATTCGATCACCCGACAACAAACCCGCCCTTTCAGATGGGCCTCTAGGTATGACACTAATGATTATGGCTGTATCATTAGGGACATTAAACTGTACACCTATTCCATCGAAATTACCCTCGAGTGATTCCTCTGCATCTTTAAGATCTGCAGGAGGTAGATAAACAGAATGAGGGTCAAGACTTTCAAGAAGATATGGAATAACCTTTTCTGTAAGACTATCTTTATCAATGGAATCCACATAGTTATTCTCAACCTCTGACAGCACAAGCATTAGCTTATCCCAATTTCCGGCTTTGACAGCCAACTCTCTATCCCTTCCCGAATATTCGGAAAGAAGTCTGAAAACCAATAGGATAAAAAGCCCAAAAAACAGCACATATACTAGAGGATTGTTCCTCATTCTCCCCCTTAAGCCTTGAAAGTATGACATATTTTATTCAAAATTGACAATTTCTATTCCTGCTCTTCTCAGAAGATCTATTCCATCTGAGACTCTGTAATCATCTTTATAAACCAGTCTTGTTATGCCGGCTTGAATGATAAGTTTTGCGCACTCAAGACAAGGAGCCGTAGTTACATACATAGTTGCTCCTTTGCTGTTGTTCCCTGATTTTGCAACCTTTGTTATAGCATTTGCCTCTGCATGAAGAACATATGGCTTTGTATGCCCCTCATCATCCTCGCAAATATTCTCAAATCCCGCGGGTGTCCCATTGTATCCGTCAGAGATTATCATCCTGTCCTTTACAAGCAGCGCACCAACTTGCCGTCTTTTACAATATGAGTTTTTTGCCCATACGGCAGCCATCTCCAGATAACTTCTGTCAAACTGATCTTGTTTATTTTGCATATATTACTCCTGTACTCTTTGATATAAAAATCTCTTTATACTTCTCTTTGGGGTCTTTTCAAACTCTTCCGGAAATATTTTCACATGTTGTATCTTACAGTAATTTGGAAGATCTTCATTTAACAGTAGTCTGTTCTCCTCCATTTTTTTCTCGAGGTCAGCCGAAGAGAGCCCTTCACTCTCTGCAAGTTCAAAGTCAGGATACACAAGAAGAGTTAGAGTCTCCTGTTCCTCTACGACAAGTGACTCAACCACATATTGCATGTTATTCACAATGCTCTCAATCTCTTCAGGATATATATTCTGGCCGTTAGGCCCCAGAATCATGCTCTTCGATCGTCCTCTGATATAGAGATATCCCTCACTATCAATTATTCCCATATCTCCGGTTCTCAACCAACCGTCGTTTGAAAGGACAGCTTCGGTTGCCTCTGTATTTTTATAATAACCAAGCATTACATTCGGCCCTTTACAAAGAATCTCTCCCGGTATATTTTCGGGATCATCTGAATCTATCTTGATTTCCATCCTTGGGGCTGCCTTGCCACAAGAATATAGTCTGGTGTTATCCCACGGGGCATAAGTAACAATAGGGCCACACTCAGTCATCCCGTAACCAACTGTAAAAGGGAATCCGATCTTTCTGAAAAAAGCCTCGGCCTCTTTATTGAACGCTGCTCCTCCAATAATAACCTCTTTGAATTTTCCTCCAAAAGTTTTTATAAGCTCCTGTTGAATCTTTCTGCCGATTTTCTGATCAACAACCGGCACTCTCAGAAGAACTCTCATTGCAGTCGTATTTATGATAGGCTGGAGTTTTTTCTTGTATATCTTCTCTATAATAAGAGGTACAGAAATGATAATATCCGGCTTGACATCAGCAAAAGCGTCCATGATAATCTTAGGACTGGGCACTCTTGTAAGGAAATGAACATGTGCTCCTACAGTCATTTCAAATAGGAATTCGAACATCATCCCATACATATGAGCAGTAGGCAACATTGCAACCACATTAGACGTGTTATTGAGCTGCGAATGCACCTCCCAACCAAATAATACGTTTGACAAGAGGGACCTGTATGGAAGCATTACTCCCTTAGAGAAACCTGTTGTTCCGGATGTGTAATTGATTACTGCCAACTCTTCATGAGTGTCCTCATGAAAATGTACATGTTCAGGCCTGAAATTCTTGGGATATTTTTTTCCGAACATTTCGTTCAAATGCTCTCTTGTTTCGTAAATCAACGGATCCTTGGCATAAAGAATTGAAAAATCCGATATTTGTATCACAGCATCCAGATCCGGCATCTCCGACCCGTTCATCTGCTCCCATATATGCTCTCCCACAAACAAAATCCTTGAATCAGAGTGGCTGACAATATGATGAATGTTCCCGGGTTTAAACTCATGCAAAATAGGTACAGCCACTGCGCCGTATGTTAGTGCTGAAAGAAAAACGACACCCCAGTTTGCCTGATTTTTTGAACAGATAGAAACTCTATCTCCTTTTTTTAACCCACAAATGTCAAAAACTATATGTAATTTTTCAATTCTTCTTGCTACATCTCTGTAGTGTAATGTAATTCCCTTATAATCAGAAAGTGCCGGGTTATCCCAATTCTCCTTAAAGCTCCTCTCCAATATGAAGTTCAATGATTTTTCCATATTCAAGTTAATATTATGCAAATGTCTGAAGGTTACACAGGTGTGAATACAAACCCTCCAGTTTTATAAGTTCTTGGTGATTTCCCCTCTCCACTATCTCTCCTGCCTTAAGCACCACTATTTCGTCTGCGTACTGTATTGTTGATAATCTGTGTGCTATAACCACAGAGGTCCTGTTTTCCATAAGCTTCAGCAAAGCCTCTTGTACAAGTCTCTCGCTCTCTGTGTCAAGAGCAGAAGTTGCCTCATCAAGAATGAGTATAGGTGGATTTTTTAGGACAGCTCTGGCTATAGCCAAACGCTGTCTCTGACCTCCTGACAGTTTAAGTCCGCGGTCACCAATATTGGTCTGATATCCGGACTCCATCTGAGATATAAACTCGTGGGCATTCGCTATTTTAGCAGCCTTGACAACATCCTCCTCGCTCACGTTCTCCATTCCGAAAGCTATGTTATTGAAGACAGTGTCATTGAAAAGTATTGCCTCCTGAGTGACAATACCCATAAGCCCTATCAAATCTTTCGGTTCATATTCACGGATATCTTTTCCGTCTAAGGTTATCGCACCTGATGTAACATCGTAGAAACGAGGCAAAAGATCCGCCATTGTTGATTTTCCGGCACCCGAAGGGCCCACTAGCGCAACCATTTTCCCTTTTTTAATTTCCAGATTTATATCCTTAAGAACAGGCTCGCTGACATACTTAAATCCCACATTTTTAAAGACGATACTCTCATGAAAATCCTTAATTGGAATTGGATTCTTTGTTTTCTTTATCTCCGGCTCAACATCAAGTATGGCAAAAATCCTCTCTCCTGATACCACCCCTCTCTGGAGACTTGCTATTGCATTTGAGATAGATTTTGTAGGCTCCAGTACTTTCCAATAGAAACCTATATATACCAAAAAAGCGGCAGCATCCATTCCAAGCTTTCCCTGAAGTTGAAGAACCCCCCCATAAAAAAGTACCGATGTTGCTACCGAAACTCCAAGGAACTCTGATAGAGGTGACGCCATTGTCTGCCGGTTGAAGATCTTCTTACTAGTCTTTCTGTGTCCGGAATTTGTATTATCAAAATGAGTGTTGATATATTTCTGGGCATTGAATGCCTTGATGATTCTGGCACCGGAGATTGCCTCCTCAAAATGGCTTATAATTCTACCCATGAGAGACTGAGTGATTACTGCCCCCTTTTTTAAAGACCTGACAACCCTTGCAATTGCAAAAGTGGTGATTGGCAGCGCAATAAGTGTAAAGAGTGTCAGTTGCGGAGACATATAGAATAACGCCCCCAGGAAACCGATAATCATCAAAGGATCTCTGAAAAGAATATGGAACGTGTTGGCCACAGTATTCTGCACCTCTGTCACATCATTTGAAACGCTAGAGAGAATATCTCCCTTCCTTTTTTCATGAAAATAGCCTATATGCAGCCTTGAAATCTTTAAGAAGAGAGCTTTTCTGAGATTGTACATCAACTTTGTCCTGATACTGACAAGTATTCTTTGCGACAAATAGTTTGACAAGTTAGAAAAGAACGACATCAAGATCATGAATATGCACACAAAGAGCAAGCCATTCAACAGGCTTGATTTGACCATGATTTTTGTAAGAAAGTATTGAAAAAGTAATGTGAAGTAATCGACACTTATTGAGAATTCAGGTAATGTAAGTTGTTGTACTATTGCATCCGGGCTGAATATGATCCTGACGATAGGTGCAACAAGTGCAAAGTTGAAAATTCCGAAGAACATTGAGAAGAGAGAAATAATCAAATATGTAGGCCAATATCGTCCATAGGGCTTTGCAAAAGAAAGCAGTCTTAAAAATGTTCTCATGTTCAGTTCTCGTCTTTTGTCTCTACAAAGTCCACATATTCACCAACATTTTTGTCAACTATCTTATTTTTAGATTGTTGTTCTCCGGGAGAGGTTGATTGATTATTTAAATTATTAAATTTATTAACTTTTCTCTTAATCCACAAACCTAATAGCAATGGAAACACTCTTCCGGCTAACCAGAAGAGCAGTACCAATATCAATATAACAGTAAGAAACACCTCCATATCAGAATAACTTTCCTCTTTTTCTCAATTTTTTTATCTCTCCGTTTTCAAGATCCAAACTGGCTTCTTTACCTTTGCGGGTGGTCACTGCTACTTTTGTGCCAGAAAGGATTCTTATCTTTGTGTCAGGCATAAGGCTGTTTTTTCCTGACAAATCGCCGATAGCCTCTCCCGAGAATTTATATATGAGTGTCCTCAACCTTGTCCTTAAAATCCAGTATTGACTCTCCCCTATCTTCATTAACTCCGGAAAACCTTCTATCATCTCATCAGTAGAAATATCTTTCCATCCCTCAACCGGCTTGCAATTCTTATCATACAACCGGAGTGTATTGTCTGTGTGAAGCAACATTATGGAAAAACCTCCGTGATGCTCATATACCTTAGGACCAAGCAATATTAATGAATCCACACTCTTTGGAAACTGTCCTGTATATCTGCCGGACTTATCAAGAAGATAGAGTTTGTTACCACTGGCAAAGAGCATTTGGAACTTATTATTTGAAAAATAGTCCACCTCCTCTACAAATCCTCTCAACGGTGTTGTAAATGGTATAGCCCAGATGCCACGTCCGTCAGTATAGATAAGTCTTAGTTTATAATCCTGCATCTGCTCGAGATACATCTTCTCCTTTTGTCCTTTGCTTATAAGGAACGGTCCTACAGGCACCCTGACAGTATCAGGAATATTAACAAGATCTGCGTCTGGCTCCCTTAAGTTGGAAACTATCTGAGATGTAACTGAGATTGAGAAATGCACCTCGTTGTTATCCACATCAGGAAATATCCTGAAAAACATTGTCTGGAAATTTTTCTTATGAAGTCTTGCTGTAATTCTCTCTCTCGCCGGATCTCTGAAAAGTGATGCGACAGAGTCCTGCATCATTGATACATTGGCAACTATTGTAAAGGGAGCATTCAACTCAGTGAACTTACCATGTGCTTCCCCTTGCTCCATGAAATCCTCCATTGTGTACTTCTCAAAATCTCCGGCTGCAAATTCACGTATCATGTCTTCATCACCTATCAGTTGCCAGTTTCCGGAAGTCACCACGAACCTCTCTGGATTATACGAAAAAGATTTTCCAAACAAAGTAGCAAGTGCACCTTTGTATTCGAATGAAGAGGCCACCTTTCTCCTGGATCTCTTTTTACCCTCACTCCTTATAAGAGTTACCCAACGGCTTTCACTTTTATAAGGTATCAATGCGAGAGCCAGTTCAGCCGGTTTCTGAAGCAGGAACCACTCTTTAGCCCTTTCATATGCTGCCTCGTCTATTACTCCGAACGATCGCCTGTATTCATAGTAAGAGTCCAATAATATTTTAAAATCATCCACGGCAATGATCAGTGCTCCGTACGTATTATATGGCAAGAGACTCCATGCTTCAGATGTCTCTCCTGTAGCATTTGAGAAGATCTCTGAAAAATCAGTCTTCCCCCTGTAATTGAAAAACTTACCGGCCAAAGAGACACCCTTGGATTCACGGTCTAAGGTAAATGAGATCCAAGAAGTGATTTTTGAGGTAAAATCTGAATAACGCCAGTAGCGGTAGTCAGTATAACCGGAGAATAATTTGCCGGCTTGTTGGATGTTTACGAAAAGTCTATGATCTCCCTTTGGTGTATGAGCAAGCACTTTACAAAAATCATGGTTGTCCATGATCGAAGATTTTGTCTTATAATGTCTGATTGATGACTGTATAAGTATAAGAGAGGTACTGGCAACAATCTTGTTTTTATTTTTAAAAATTTTAAGACCACTTCCGGAAAAAATCTCGAAACCATTGTATGAGCTCTCATTGACGGCTCCCAGCTTTCGCAAAAGAACATCTGATTCTTTCTCGGATATTGGATCTGACGGGAGGTCAAGAATAACTATTGGTGAGACCTCATTTTTTGCCGAATAGTGGAATGACATAGTGATCTCTCCACCGCTAGATCCTGAAAGAGCTATAAATTTACCTACCGAAGACTCTTGTGGAAATAATGGGGGAAATAGACCAGATGTGTCTGACAAAAACAGTAACGAAGTATTTATATCGTTAAAATGGAATATTGCGATAGCATCAATGGGAATTAAATCAGCTGATTGCAAGACAAAGCCATCGGGTGTTTTATCTGCCTCGGCTACTATCCTTGAACTGAAAAATATATATATAACAATCAGTACTATTAAAAGGGATGCTATTAATATGTAGATTTTCTTTGTCTTTGCCATTAGAGTACAAAGCTATTAAAAATAAGAAAAAGAGACAAAAGCAATATTATTTCTTTTTTTGTACATATTTATATTAATTTCGTATTAAAATAAAACTAATAATAATAATTTATAACAATTATGGAGCAGTTTCTTAACTACAACATAAATCCGGTTGTAGCAGGCTTGAATAAACTTTCATCAGAATTTACTAAAAATGACATTATAAAGTTTGTCATAGATAATGAAATAAGAATCATCAATTATAGATATATGGCAGCAGACGGGAGGCTTAAAACTCTTAATTTCCCAGTAACCAGCTATAAATACCTCGATACTATACTCTCATATGGAGAGAGAGTCGACGGTTCAAGCCTGTTCCCTTATATCGAGGCCGGATCAAGCGACCTCTATATAATTCCCAGGTTTTCAACCGCATATCTTGACCCATTCTCTTCAATACCTACTTTAGGGCTGTTGTGTTCATACTTCAACAAAGACGGACTCCCTTTGGAAAGTTCTCCGGAGAACACACTCCGCAAAGCTGCACACTCTTTTCATGACAAAACCGGGCTCAGTTTTGAGGCAATGGGGGAACTGGAATTCTATATAGTAGGTGAAGATTCCGGCAAATTTCCTATAGAAAATCAAAGAGGTTACCACGAGTCATCACCCTATACCAAATTTGAGCAATTTAGATGTGAGGCTGTCAATTTCATAGCCAGGTCAGGAGGACAAATCAAGTATGCACATTCTGAAGTCGGAAATTTCACACTTGACGGCAAAGTTTACGAACAAAATGAAATAGAATTTCTAGTGTCTCCAGTAGAACAGGCTGCAGATCAGCTCGTAATGGCGAAATGGATTATTCGCAACCTTGCATATAAATACGGTATAGATGTTACATTTGCACCAAAGATCACTACTGGCAAAGCTGGTAGCGGACTCCATTTCCATACCAGATTAGTTAAGGATGGCAAATCAATGATGATCAAGAATGGCAAGCTTTCAGACGAAGCCAGACGTGCGATTGCCGGATATATGAAATGTGCCTCCTCTTTGACAGCTTTCGGGAACACCAATCCCATGTCATACTTCAGGCTTGTACCTCATCAGGAAGCCCCGACAAGTATCTGTTGGGGAGACCGCAACAGATCTGTTTTGGTCAGAGTTCCGCTTGGATGGACAGGAAAAAATGACATGGTGACAATAGCCAATCCTCTGGAGACTAAAACTGTGAATGCGACATCAGACAAACAGACAGTAGAGATGCGTTCTCCGGACGGATCTGCAGATATTTACCAAATGCTGGCTGGTTTAACAGTAGCAGCCAGAACCGGATTCGAAATGGAAGACGCCCTTGATGTTGCAGGAAAAACCTATGTTGATGTCAATATTCATAACCGCGAAAATGAAAACAAGCTGAAGTCTCTTGAACAGCTTCCTTCTTCCTGTATGCAATCTGCCAAGGAGCTTGATACAAAAAGATGCCTTTATGAAAAAGAGGGAGTCTTCAGCAAAACACTGATTGATGGTGTTATAAACCATTTGAAATCATACAATGACGAGAATACAAGGGACGAAACAGAAAAAAACCCCGAACTTCTTTCAGAATTAGTTAAAAAGTACTATCACTGCGGTTAATTACCGATTTCAGAGATAAACTTGATCCTTACTAGACGGATCTCTTCCTCACTGTAGTTACGTCCAAGCTCGTCCACCGCTTCCTTCAGGGAGTCGGTGGAAGCTTCTGTCTTGAAGTATTCATATATATCATCCACCTTGTCATCATCCACGGTTTGCCTTATATAATAGTCAATATTGAGTTTTGTGCCGGAATTGACAATAGACTCTATCTCATCGAGAAGATCATTCATCTCCATATTCTTGGCATCGGCAATATCCTCCAATGAGAGCTTCCTATCTATACTTGTAATTATGAAGACTTTGTTAACTGATTTGTTTACCACACTCTTGACAACCAGATCCAACGGTCTATCTATTTCATTTTCGGCAACATACTTAGAAATAAGATCAATGAAATCCTTTCCGAACTTCTTTGCCTTACCCTCACCAACACCTTGGCAATTCTTGAGTTCGTCAAGAGTTATAGGGTATTGTATTGACATATCTTCCAATGAAGGGTCATTAAAGATAACGAATGGAGGAAGATTTAATCTTTTTGACATTGAAGAGCGGAGATCTTTAAGCATTGAGAGCAAAGCAGCATCCCCTCCTCCCCCTCCGGCCTTGCCTCCTGGTGTTATAACCTCGTCACTTTCGTCAGAATCCAGAAACTCCCTGTCTTCAGTAAGCATTATTGAAGTCGGGGCTTCAAGGAACTTTATACCCTTCTCAGTGCATGAAAGCAAGCCATATCTCTCAATATCCTTGTCAATCAAATGATGTATAAGCGCTTGTCTGATCACCGCCATCCAGAAACGGATACCTTTCGAGCTCCCTATGCCGAAAAGTTCATGATGATGATGGTTGTAAGATTTTATGATTGAATTGTTAACTCCGGCCAATATGTTAGCTATGTGTTCTGCCTTGAACTGCTCCTTCATACCTGATATAAGGTCCAGAACAAGCAGGACATACTCTTTGCCCTCAAATTGTTTTTTAGGGTATAGGCAGTTATCACAAGAGCCGCAATTTTCCTGAGTATAATCCTCTCCAAAATAATTCATTAACACCTTTCTCCTACAAAGATTCGATTCTGCATATGACACTGTTTCCATCAAAAGGTGCTTCCCAATCTCCTGCTCGGAAATCAATTTACCTTGCATGAACTTCTCAAGTTTCTGAATATCCTTATACGAATAGAAAGCAATACATTGTCCCTCTCCCCCGTCCCTTCCGGAACGTCCGGTCTCTTGATAGTAACCTTCAAGACTCTTCGGAATATCATAGTGAATTACAAATCTCACATCCGGTTTATCAATACCCATACCAAAAGCAATTGTAGCAACTATCACATCTGCCTCCTCCATCAGGAATTTATCCTGATTTGTCGCTCTTGTATTGGCATCAAGACCTGCATGATATGGGAGAGCTTTGATGCCGTTCACAACAAGGAGTTCAGCTACATCCTCAACTTTTTTCCTGCTAAGGCAATATATTATACCCGATTTCCCTTGATTAGCCTTGATAAATTTAATTATCTCCCTGTCGATATTGACCTTGGGACGTACTTCATAATAGAGGTTTGGCCTATTGAATGAAGATTTGAACACACGGGCTCCCAACATATCCAGATTCTTTTGAATATCATGCTGCACCTTAGGTGTTGCCGTTGCAGTGAGTGCTATCACAGGCGCTATTCCTATCTCCTTGACAATTGGGTTTATCCTTCTGTATTCTGGTCTGAAATCGTGTCCCCACTCTGAGATACAATGAGCCTCATCAACAGCATAGAATGATATCTTTATCTGTTTAAGCAGTTGTATATTTTCCTCCTTGGTCAGAGATTCCGGAGCCACGTACAATAATTTTGTGTTTCCGGCCAGCAAGTCATCTCTAACCTCCTGTAATTGAGCCTTTGTCAATGAAGAATTCAGAAAATGGGCAATGCCTTCCCGCTCTTCTACAAATCCTCTTATTGCATCAACCTGATTCTTCATCAAGGCGATCAATGGGGAAATTATTATTGCCGTACCATCCATCACCAAAGCAGGCAATTGATAGCATAACGATTTGCCTCCCCCGGTAGGCATAAGGACAAAAGCATCTCCTCCATTGATCAGATGCATTATTATCTCTTCTTGTGGATCCTTGAAGGAGTTAAAACCGAAGAATGTCTTTAACTGTTCATGCAAAAATTCAGAAGTAATTTGCATATAATAAAATAAGGAATAAATATCTAAAAAATGAACAAAATAAGTTACCTTTGCAATACTAAGTTATCCATTAGTTTTTTCATCTCAAAATTTTTATGACTATTTCAAGAGAGGAACTATCAAATATAGCACAAGAGGTTGTTAAAAAGGAGGCAGTAGCGGTTGCCAGACTTTCAGGATTCATAGACGAACCTTTCATAAGTGCACTGGAACTCATTTTCAACAGCAAAGGAAGGTTAATTATAACAGGAATAGGAAAGAGTGCAATTATTGCCAATAAGGTGGTGGCAACCCTCAATTCTACCGGCACACCGGCGGTTTTCATGCATGCTGCGGACGCCATTCACGGAGATCTCGGAATTATTCAGAAAGATGATGTTGTTCTATGTCTGTCAAAAAGCGGCAATACTGCTGAGATAAAAGTTCTGGTACCTTGGATCAAGAAGATGGGAAACAAAATAATCGGCATGGTCTCCGACACCAATTCATTTCTAGCCCAACATTCAGATTATGTTATTAAAGCCTCCGTCGACTCAGAAGCATGTCCTAACAATCTGGCTCCGACATCCAGCACTACAGCCCAGTTGGTTATGGGCGATGCGATAGCTGTTTGCCTTCTTAAGATGAGAGGTTTTTCTCAGGAAGATTTTGCCAGAGTTCACCCGGGGGGATCACTTGGCAAGAAGCTATACACAAGAGTTTCCGATATTATAGACAGGGCCGTACGGCCAATGGTAAAGGAGGATGAGACAATACAGAACACCATTCTGAATATTTCTGCAAATAGGCTTGGTGCGACAGTTGTGTTGCACGTCAATGGTGATATTGCAGGAATAATAACTGATGGTGATGTCAGGAGGATGGTTGAGAAAGGCTTAAGCATACACTCTCTCAGGGCCAGAGATATAATGTCCTCCAACCCTAAGAGGGTGGAATCTGACGAACTGGCTGTAAATGCATTCAACCTGATGGAAAAGAACAAAATCACCTCTCTGGTTGTTCTTGAAAAAGGCAAATATATAGGACTGGTACATATTCACGATATTATAAGAGAAGGGATCGTATGACACAATTCAACCCAAATGAGATAGGGATGGCAAACGGCAATTTTTTTGCCTTACCTTACCATCCGGAACATTCAGAGATAGTTCTTGTATCTGTACCTTGGGATGTAACAACATCATATCGTCCGGGTACAAGTAATGGACCGGAAGCAATTCTTGACGCATCTGTACAGGTTGATCTTTTCGACCCTAATGTTGAAAAAGCATGGGAGGTACGGATTGGAACTATTCCTGAGGACACCTCGATAAAGAGAGAGAATAAAAAATTCAGGAAAATAGCGGAAAAAGTGATTGACCATCTTGAGAAAGGTGAGTCAGAAGAAACCTTAAGTGAGGAGATAAGAATTATAAATAATGCATCTGCCTCACTAAACGAAAAGGTTTACGACGCTTGTTGCAAATACATATCAGAAGGGCGTTTCGTAGGTGTTGTAGGTGGTGACCATAGTGTTCCTCTTGGGAACATGAGGGCAGTCGCCGATAAACATGATGATTTTGGCATACTTCACATCGATGCTCATGCAGATCTTAGAGTTGCATATGAGGGATTCAAGTATTCTCACGCCTCAATCATGTACAACGCATTGAATGAGATTCCTCAAATATCACAGCTCACACAAGTCGGAGTGAGAGATTTTTGCCAGGAAGAGGCAGACTTCATAAATCACGACCCTAGGATCCGCTGCTATACAGACATTGAGATAAGACAAAACAACTTCGATGGGAAAAGCTGGAGAAGACAGTGTGAGGAGATTATTGCATCACTTCCTGCATCTGTATATATTAGTTTTGACATTGACGGACTTTCTCCAGATTTATGCCCGAACACCGGGACTCCTGTCCCCGGAGGCCTCAGCTTCAGAGAAGTAGACTATATGCTGCACATGCTTGCAACATCAAACAAGAAAATTGTCGGATTTGATCTTTGCGAGGTATCACCTTGCAGTGATAATGAATGGGATGCCAATGTGGGTTCTAGGATTCTATATAAATTGTGTATATATTCAAAGCTTAACTTCAAAAACAGATAAAAATCATTGATGAGCCACTATCTGACTCGACCAAAGCTCGACAGGCAATTTCGCATGCCGGATATTTTCACTTCATTTTTCAAGAATCAGTCTAACGGAGGAATCATTCTTCTATTATCTGCACTGATTGCCATAGCTGTTGCCAATATCGAATCTTTAAAACCACTCGGCGAACTGTGGGAAAGACATCTTAGCATATCATTAGGCAAGTTTTCCTTGGATATGTCTCTTTTACACTGGATTAATGACGGTCTTATGGTCATATTTTTCTTTGTAGTAGGTCTTGAGATCAAAAGAGAGATGTCTGTCGGAGAGCTCTCCTCTGCTAAACATGCTGCTCTTCCGATAATAGCGGCAATAGGAGGAATGCTTTTCCCTGCACTTTTCTATTCCATTTTCAATCACGGAACTCCAAGCCAGAACGGCTGGGGTATACCTATGGCTACAGATATAGCTTTTGCAATAGGTATACTCTCACTGATGAGCAAGCGGATACCTCTTTCAATAAAGGTATTCCTCACAGCTCTTGCCATAGTTGATGACCTTGGCGCAATAATTGTTCTTGCCCTTTTTTACCCAACACACGCAATCAATTTTGAATTGCTTCTCTATGCAGCAGGAATCTTAGTACTACTTTTTACATTCAACAGGTTGAATATGCAGAAGGCGACACTATATATTATTCCTGGTATAATTTTATGGCTCCTTATACTGGGTTCCGGCCTTCATGCAACAGTAGCCGGTGTTTTACTGGCCATGACGATTCCCGGCAACACAAAAATTAACAAAAAGAGGTTCTACAACCAACATTGGCATCTATTACAACAATTCCAGTCGGCAGGAAAGGAGAACGTGGATATACTGGCTTGTCACAAACAGAAGGAGATTATTGACAACATGCACAGAAACCTGAAACATATCAATCCCCTGATGAATCGTTTCGAACGTAATGCCACTCCTATAGCCACTTTTGTAATTATTCCACTATTTGCTCTTGCAAACGCCGGAGTTGAGTTTTCGGCCGATCTGCTGAATATTTTCCCGGCTCTCTCAAAGGGAATATTCTTTGGCCTGCTTTTTGGTAAACCTGTCGGAATATTCCTCTCATCCTTCATTGCTTGTAAGCTTGGTATTGCAGAGTTACCGAATGGAGTTGACTGGAAACTTATATTTTCGGTAGGAATTATTGCTGGAATTGGATTTACAATGTCTATCTTTATCGATAATTTGGCTTTTGATTCCCCAACATTGGTAGAAACCGGCAAAGCTGCAATATTAATTACATCTTTTGCCGCTGCTGTCATAGGATCTTTAGCAATATACCTAACAACAAGAAAAAAAGAACAAACCAAATAAATAAAAAAATGAAAACAATTAAATTTCTTTCTATCATTGCTCTTGTAGCTCTGATGTCTGTCTCATGTGGCAAGAAACAGGGTGATTCTGCAGCTACAGGTATGTCTCAGGCCACTATTGACTCTGCAAGTTACGCAGTCGGCATTTCACTCGGATCAATGGTTAAACAAGCAAACTTTGGCGATTTAAATCTTAAAGAGGTTAACAAGGCAATAGCTGCTGTTCTTAATGGTGACAGCCTTAAGATGGATGTAATGAAAGCCAATGAGGTTATTCAGACCTATGCTGCAAAGAGACAAGAGTCCATTGGCGCAGAAAACAAGGCGAAAGGCGAAGAGTTCCTTAAAGCTAACGGCACAAAAGACAGCGTTGTTACAACAGCATCAGGACTCCAATACATAATCGTAAATCCGGGATCAACTGTAAAACCTACCGAGATTGACACAGTACAGGTTAACTATGCTGGTACTCTTATTGATGGTACCGAATTTGACTCTTCATACAAAAGAGGTGAGCCTGTAAAATTCCCTCTTAACGGTGTTATCAAAGGTTGGATTGAAGGCATCCAACTAATTGGAGAAGGTGGTAAGATCAAACTCTTCATCCCATCAGAACTTGCTTACGGAGCACAACAGGCAGGTCCACAGATTGGCCCTAACTCAACCCTTATATTCACAATCGAACTTCTGAAAGTTTCTGCAGGGAAGCCTGTTGCTCAAGCTGTTCCGACAAAATAATTTGATATGGCAATAGAAATCATTGGTAAGCTCTTAAAGAAGTTACCTGTACAATCCGGTTCCTCTGCAAGAGGAGAATGGAAAAAGCAGGAATTCATAATTGAGACTCAGGAGACATACTCTAAAAAAATCTGTATGAATGTATGGGGTGCAGAAAGTGTATCTGATCTGGCCCGTTTTTCTGAGGGAGACATTCTTAAGGTTTCTGTAAATATAGAATCCAGGGAGTATAACCAAAGATGGTATACAGATATCCGTGCATGGAGGATTGAGAAGAGTGCCGGAGAGAGCAACTCTGCCCAGAATGTTCCTGAAACTGATATGGGTGTGGGATTTAATGCTGAAGAGGCCGATGATCTTCCATTCTAAATCAGACTGGATATAAACCAAGAAGCTGCCAAATCTATTTTGGCAGCTTCTTTTTTGAAACTGAAGGAATTAACCCGTCTCTCCTCCACCATGTTATCTGCCTTTTAGCATAACGCCTCGTATTTCTTTTTATCAATTCAACGGCCTCATTTAAAGAGCATTTTCCATCTATAAAATCGAACAACTCCGAATAACCGACGGTTTTAAGAGCAGGACGATTTCGGAATTTATAAAGTCCTCTCACTTCATCGAGAAGTCCGTTATTCATCATGCAATCCACCCTGTTGTTGATTCTTTCATACAGCTCCTCTCTGGGACGATCAATATATACCTTCTCAATTAAAAAATCTCGTTTCTTGTCGGTATTGCTTTTAAAAGATGAAAATTTCCTGCCTGTCTGTAATGTCACCTCAAGTGCCCTCAAAACCCTTTGCGGGTTAAGGATGTCAATTCTGTCATAACTCTCCCGGTCTAAAAGCCTCAGCTCATCCCTTAAAGAGCCAAGCCCCTCAATCGACAAGCGATTAGTGAGCATCTCCCGTAACTCAGGGTCACTCTTGGGAAAATCATCCATTCCTTTACTTATCGCCTCAACATACAGGCCGCTGCCCCCGACCATTACAAGATCATCATGAGTCTCAAACAGTCTTGAAATAAGATCAATCGCCTCAACTTCATACAATCCTGCAGTATAATCATCATGAATGGAGTGAGAAAATATAAAATAATGTTTTACTGAATCCAGCTGTTCCTTTGTAGGTGGAGCTGTTCCTATACGAAGTTCTTTATATATCTGGCGGGAATCACAGGAGATCACCGGTGAGCCGAGAGAGAGGGCCAACGATATTGAATAATCAGTCTTGCCGGCTGCTGTCGGACCAACCACCACAATAAGGCGTTTCTCACTCATCTGAATCTTCCTGATAGAGATCTTCAGAGTCATTCATCTCTATCATCTGTTCGAAATCATCGTAATTATCTGAAAATTGCTCCGGGTTTCTACCCTTTTCTGCCACCAATCTTGGATATGAACGTCTGGGTGACTCATCTTCAGAAGAAAGCAATTCAAGGTTGATAGCTTTTTCTTTGTAGATATCATACACATACTGTAGTTTTACCTCTCCTTTGGCGATAACTTTCTCGAGAGATATCGAATCCATGGCTCCGTCGCCAAGATCAAAGAGTCCATACTCCCCCTTGACCTTATCCGCACTGTTCAGACCCCTGAAAACAACCATCTGATCAGGTGCAAAACCCAGATCATTCTGCAAAAAGAGATGCAGAGAATAGAGAGTCATGGAGCCACGTATCTCATACTCCCTCATAAAGATCTTGTTTCCTGTAATTGAGGCTTTGAACTTGTAAACCATAGCTGAGAATTGTTTACACAAAGTTAAACAAATTGAAGTAAATAATCTAATGTATTTATACCGTCAGCATATTGGTCTATCGCCGGGTTCTGTGTACTGCCGAAAGTAACTCCGTTTTTATAATTAACAACACATTGAAGTTTATCATGATGCTCTTCAAAAAATGTTTTCACCTGCTCCATACTTGAATACTTCAATATATTGATTACCCCTAAAGGTGGAGGTAAGCTTCCCGATTCACCTAAAATATAAAAACCCCCATCAATAAAACCCACTGAAGACATCGTGTAAATCGCCTTTTGATATTTGTAAGAAGAGATATAATCATTGGATATCACCTCGCTTCTCATTGTGTCGAATGCTTCCAGTAACACAGAGAAATTATAACCGACAGGAACCAGCAGGGAACTTACACTCCTGCATCCTAATCCATAGTACAAAAATAGATCCTTCGCAAGAGCCACCAGATCATTACAGCTTTCATTCCCTGTAAGCAATGCTACGCTATACCTGCTGCCTCGGATTATTCCATGTGATGATGCATATTTTGTCTTTAAATAGTCTGATGTTGAATCTGAACCTGATGCAATCACAATATCAGCAACTTCTGGAAGGTTCTCTGTGAATCGAACCCTTTCTCCCCAATACGGATTAATATCGGAAACTAATTTAAGCAGATAAGGAATCAAATGTCTGTCCTTGGATGAAAGTTTAACCTGTGCCTTATATCCACAGGCAAGTGTTGTCAACAGATCGTGGAATCCAACCATCGGTATGTTGCCTGCCATGACAATAAGGACTGTTTTCTCCCGCTCTTCAATCATATTATCGTATGGTTGCAACCACTCTTTAAGTATTCTTCTGCCAAGAAATTTATCGCACAAAGATAAAAGTGCATAAATCTGCATATTAGATGTAAATAGGGAGTTTTCCCGGCATGATTGGTCAATTACACTTTTTAAGTAGTTGTCATCGGACATATTACTCAATATTTCCGTCAATTGAGCACCCAATCCAGAAAAATCATCTATAAAAACTTTACTGTACATTTGGCAAATTTAGTAAAAGGGGCTATTTTTACCAAATGCAAAGTCAGTCCGTATGAGTGAATTTTCGGCCATAGATACTTTTAAATCAATATCTAAGCCCTCTACCGGTATCTATAAAGAACTTGGCAGTAAATTCCTTTCTTTTGCATACCCTATCAATTCGGAAGATGAAATAAAAGATATTCTCGCTTCAACACGCAAGAGATTTTTTGATGCCCGGCATCATTGTTATGCATACAGAATTGGCAAAAACGGAGAAGTCTGGAGAGCTAATGATGATGGAGAGCCATCCTCGACCGGCGGCAAACCCATTCTAGGACAGCTTCTTTCAAATGAACTCAGCGATGTTCTCATTGTGGTTGTCAGGTATTTCGGCGGGACAAAACTCGGTGTGCCTGGATTGATCAGAGCCTATCGCAGTGCGGCAGCTGACGCAATTGCCAATAGCGAGATTGTTGATAAGATTTTAATGCGGGAACTTGTGGTATCCTTCGATTATATTCAGATGAATGACATTATGAAAATAATCAGAGATCTCCAAGCCGACATCATTGAACAACAGTTCGATAATCTTTGCCTGATAAAGCTGAGAATCCGGGAAGGCAACCTCGCGAAGTTCAGTGATATTACGACAGAGTATAATGCAACTATACAACTTTGTAACTGATCTAAAAAATAAATATAAATATGCCAAGACATCTTATTTCAATCCACGATTTCACTAAAGAAGACATGTTGGATGTTCTCAGGATGGCTGCGGAGTTTGAGAAGAACCCATCGCAACCTGTTTTTCATGATAAGGTGATTGCCAGCATCTTTTTCGAGCCTTCAACCAGGACTCGTCTCAGTTTTGAGACTGCCGCAAACAGACTAGGCGCCAGGGTTATTGGCTTTTCAGATGCAGACAACACAAGTGTGTCCAAGGGAGAGACCATCAAAGACACCATAAAGATGGTTTCTAACTATGCAGACCTGATAGTGATGCGACATCCTCTGGAGGGCAGTGCAAGATATGCATCAGAGGTATCAAGTGTACCTGTTATAAATGCGGGTGACGGAGCAAATCAGCATCCTTCACAGACACTACTGGATCTTTATTCTATCCAAAAGACACAAGGAACTCTGTACAACATGAAAATTGATGTTGTTGGAGATCTAAAATACGGAAGGACTGTTCATTCTTTGCTTCAGGCAATGTCACATTTTTCTCCGTCATTTACATTTACTGCTCCAGAAGAACTGAAGCTCCCTGAAGAATACAAGATTTTCCTAAAAGAGAGAGGTATACCTTTCAAAGAGACAGATGGTCTTACCGATGGCTTCAGTGATGCAGACATTATTTATATGACAAGAGTTCAGAGAGAGAGATTCACTGATCCTATTGAATATGAAAGAGTGAAAAATATTTATAGTCTAAATGCATCTATGCTTGAAGGGACTAAGCCCGGAATGAAGATACTTCATCCTCTGCCAAGAGTAAACGAAATTTCATATGACGTTGATGACAGTAACCATGCTTACTATTTTGAACAGGCCAGAAATGGTGTATACACCAGAATGGCTATAATAGCCAAACTTTTAGGAGAAAAATAATCCCACATTATGGAAAAACATTTGAAAGTAAGTGCGATAAAAGAGGGCACTGTAATTGATCATATTCCGGCAGATCAACTTTTTAAAGTCATAGACATCTTAGGACTAGCCCATATCGAGAACCAGATAACATTTGGCACCAATCTGGACAGCAAGTTGCTCGGGAAAAAAGCTATAATAAAGATTGCAGACCGATTCTTCAAGAACGAGGATATTGACAGGATTGCCCTCATCGCCCCACAAGCCAAAATTAACGTAATCCACAATTTTGAAGTTGTTGAGAAAAGAATCCTATCAATACCTGCCACTATAAAGGGGATCGTAAAATGCATGAATCCCGTATGTGTTACAAATCACCAACCGATTGAAACCTTGTTCACTACAATTCGGGAAAATGAAGAGATCCGGCTTTTATGTCATTATTGCGAGAAAGAAACAAGCGATAAAAACATCAAGATTATAAGCAATATTTAACATTTTACTTACAGATTTTCGATTTTTATCTATCTTTGGATCACAATTTAAAAACAACAAAACCATATTAAAACCATATATAATTATCATGAAAGTCGCTCACAACTTTAATGCAGGCCCATGTGTCCTGCCAAAACCAGCTCTTAAGGCTGCAATCGAGGCCCTTAATGACTACAAGGGCACAGGAATGTCTGTTATCGAGGTTTCTCACCGCTCAAAAGAGTGGGAAGCAACTATGGAGGAGTGCCGTGCACTGTGGAAAGAGCTACTTAACATCCCTGAAGGATATCATGTCATATTCCTGGGGGGTGGAGCCAGCTTACAGTTTCTCTATGTCGCAATGAACCTATTGGAGAACAAAGCCGGCTATCTTGAAACTGGTGTCTGGGCAAAGAAGGCTCTCAAAGAGGCAAAAGGCCTGGGAAATGCTTTCGCCTTAGCATCTTCTGCTGACAAAAATTTCTGCTACATACCTAAAGGCTATGAAATTCCAAAAGACTTGGATTACTTCCATATAACAACCAACAACACCATTTACGGCACTGAGATACATGAGGACATGGATTGCCCGGTAAACCTTGTTGCCGATATGTCTTCAGATATCATGAGCCGTCCTGTAGACGTAAGTAAATATGCAATGATATACGGCGGTGCACAGAAAAATGTCGGCCCTGCAGGAGTCACTTTTGCAATAATAAGAGAAGACATCCTTGGCAAAGTCACTCGCTACTTACCTACTATGCTGGACTACAGGACTCATATAAAAGACGATTCAATGTTCAACACTCCTCCTGTATTCTCGATTTTTGTAATGACCGAAACTTTGAAATGGCTCAAGGGCATCGGTGGGTTAAATGAAATTTACAAGATCAACAAGGATAAAGCTGCGTTATTATACAATGAGATTGACAGGAATAAAATGTTTGTCGGCACAGCAGTCAAAGAGGACCGCTCAATCATGAACATCTGCTTTGTGATGGCTGAAGAGTATAAAGACAAAGAAGAGGCATTCATGGCCTTTGCAAAAGAGAGTGGAATGGTTGGTATAAAAGGTCACCGCTCAGTAGGTGGTTTCCGTGCATCAGTATACAATGCCTGCCCTGTTGAAAGTGTAAAGGCGCTTGTTGCTTGTATGCAGGAATTTGAGAAATTAAACAGTTAGCCACCATGAAAATACTTGTTGCTACAGAGAAACCGTTTGCAAAGGCTGCGGTTGACGGAATAAGAAATATCGTTGAGGGTGCAGGACATACACTTGCACTTCTTGAAAAATACACCCAAATCGAAGATTTTTACGCTGCCGTATCAGATGCAGATGCTTTAATCGTACGTTCAGATAAGGTCACAAGAGAAGTTATCAATGCAAGCAAGAACCTTAAGATAGTTGTACGTGCAGGTGCAGGATTCGACAATCTTGATCTTCCGGCTTGTACAGAGAGAGGTATTGTTGCAATGAACACTCCGGGGCAGAATTCAAACGCTGTTGCAGAGCTGGCAATAGGAATGATGATTTATGCCTCTAGAAATTGCTTTACACCGGGTACCGGAGTTGAACTTAAAGGAAAGACTCTTGGTATTCATGCATTCGGAAATGTAGGTAGACTGGTTGCAAAACTAGGACAGGGATTCGGAATGAAAATAGTTGCATTTGACCCATTTGTCAGTGCAGAATCAATTAAGAACGAAGGTGCAACACCTGTTAACTCCATAGAGGAGCTTTATGAGAAGTCCAACTATCTTTCACTCCATATCCCTGCTACAAGTGAGACAAAAAAATCTGTCGGATATGAGTTGATGAAGAGAATGCCTAAAGGTGCCGTTCTAATTAACACCGCCCGTAAAGAGGTGATTAACGAGGATGAACTTGTCAAGATTCTTGAGGAGAGAGTTGACATTAAGTATATTACTGACATTGCAGCAGATAATCAGGCAACACTTAACGAGAAATTCGGAGTAAGAGTATTTGCCTCACCTAAGAAGATGGGCGCAGAGACTGCCGAGGCAAACATTAATGCAGGGCTTGCAGCCGCGAATCAGATAATAAAGTTCTTCACAACCGGAGACAAGACATTTCAGTTAAACAAATAGAAAAAAGAGAGACACACAATGGTTAAAGTTAAGCCTTTTGCAGCCGTGCGCCCACCGAAAGAATTAGCACAAGAAGTTGCATCCCGTCCCTATGACGTTCTAAATTCCAAAGAAGCCAAAGCAGAAGCCGGAGAAAAATCTTTACTCCATATCATAAAACCGGAGATTGATTTTGACCCGATTGCGGATGAACACTCTCAACAAGTATATGATAAAGCTGTAGAAAATTTCAAACTGTGGCAGGAGAAGGGATGGCTTTTACAAGACAAGAAGGAGATGTATTATGTCTATGCACAGACTATGGAAGGACGGACACAGTACGGTCTTGTTGTGGGTGCCAATGTTGAGGATTACCTTACGGGTAAAATAAAAAAGCACGAACTCACACGCAAGGACAAAGAAGAGGACAGGATGATTCATGTCCGTATCCAGAATGCCAATGTTGAACCGGTTTTCTTCGCTTATCCGGACAATGATGAAATAAACTGTATTGTTTCTGAAATTGTGAAGAATCAACCGGAATACGACTATATCGCTGAAGATGGATTTGGTCATAAATTCTGGATTATTGACAATGAAAGCACAATAAAGCGAATTACTGAGATATTCGCCACTGTGCCTGCTTTCTATGTAGCTGACGGGCATCACAGGACTGCTGCTGCAGCTCTTGTGGGCGAGGAAAAAAGAAAGAGCAATCCTAACCACACAGGGGAGGAGGAGTATAATTACTTTCTTGCCGTAGTATTTCCCGAGAGCCATCTCAAGATTATAGACTACAATCGTGTTGTAAAAGATCTCAATGGAATGTCTCCTACAGATTTTATCAACAAACTAAATGATGACTTCGTTGTCGAAAAGAAAGGAACCGAGATATATAAGCCTATTGCACTCCATAACTTTTCAATGTATATCGATGGCAATTGGTACTCACTGACAGCCAGACCCGGTACATATGATGAAAAAGACCCTGTCGGTGTGTTGGATGTCACTGTAATGTCTAATCTTGTTTTCGACAAGCTTTTGGACATAAAGGATCTAAGGACTTCCAAACGGATTGATTTCATTGGTGGCATACGTGGATTGGGAGAGCTGAAAAAACGTGTCGACTCTGGTGAAATGGCCGTTGCTTTTGCATTGTATCCCGTTTCTATGAGACAACTTATAGATATTGCTGATACCGGCAATATAATGCCGCCAAAGACAACATGGTTTGAGCCAAAGCTAAGAAGTGGACTTGCGATTCATAAACTTAGCTGATTCTGGGAACAGATAGGCGTTTTCTAAGAAACACGAGAAAACTGCCGATAAGCGCAACAGCTATTGTCATACCGGCCAAATAGGGGACTATCATTATTCCGAGCTTGCTAATGTCAAAGAAAGGATATAGATAGTCCTCTTTCATTATGGCTAGATATAATCCCCAGAACATAAATATGAACGGATATACCATCCAACTCCATATATAACGGTACCGTAACTCCCTCTCTTCAAAAACGATCCAATAAAAAAACATTAATGGTGGTACAAGGTAATGCAAAAGGTCTGATGCGACTTTTTGAAGACCTTGGGCAGTTGATGTTGGGGCGAGTATAATCAAGAATGTAATCCCCGTA
This sequence comes from Rikenellaceae bacterium, assembly GCA_034928745.1. Lineage (GTDB taxonomy): Bacteria > Bacteroidota > Bacteroidia > Bacteroidales > UBA932 > Bact-08. The sequence continues at coordinate 15,455 of JAYFOS010000003.1, read as the reverse complement.
AGCATTATATATGAGGTTACAGGCGCAAGGGCTTTCTGAAACCACTCTTTCTCCGTCAATGACCTGGAATTGACAAGCGCCAGAAGCGAGTAAAGAAGGACTAAAGCATTAGATTGCAAGGTGAAATATTTAAATATTGATAATCCTTTCCATATTCCACCATCTATAGAGTTCACATATATATCTATTCCTATGCCCTGGGTTGTTGTAATTAAAACCAGTGCCAATACAAGTTTCTTTAAATCATTCTTTCTCATATTACAATTTTAGAAATTCTTTTTTTCTTTTACAAGTTTGAATTATCATTTTTTTATCGTAGCTTCGCGCCGAAAGAGTGTTATTCCTCAATTCGAAAGTTTTTGTTTTTACTGATTTTTTAGTTTATTAATAGACTTTAGTATTTGTAACACTCACAATATTTTATATTTATTATTAAAGTTTATTTAATGAACATTTTTATTTCAAATCTGAGCTACAGCGTAAAAGACGCTGACCTCAACCAATTATTCAGCGAATACGGTGAAATTAGTTCTGCCAAAGTTATCATGGACAGAGAAACCGGTAGATCAAGAGGATTCGGCTTCGTAGAGATGCCAGATGAAGCTGCCGGACAAAAAGCAATCAACGAACTAAACGGATGCGAGTATGACGGTAAAGTCATCAATGTAAACGTTGCAAAACCTAAAGAAAACAGGGACGGCAACCGCGGCGGTGGTTACAACCGTGGTGGTGGAAACGAAAGAAGAGGCGGATATGACAACAGAAGACGCTACTAATCAATCAATTAATGCATAAAAAAACCCGTCTGTTATTTACAGACGGGTTTTTATTTTTATCAGGAGTCAACTATTCTTCATCCATTCGTAAACCAAGTAGTGGTCACCATTCATTTCCAGAGATTTATACACCTTTTGCGCATTTGTGTTAGTTCTGTCTACATATAGCCTGATTCCCATAACATCATCAGACTCTTCTGCAAGAGTTACTATATAAGAATATAACCGCCTGTATAGACTTTTCCCTCTAAATTCAGGTCTGATGTATACTGACTGTATCCACCATACCCAGCCATTACGCCAATCACTCCATTCCAGCGTAATCATCAGCATTCCGGCTAATGTGCCATCTATTTCAGCCATGTAATATGAGGCTCCTTTCTCTCCCTCAAGCACGTTTGTGACACCTGCTGTTAGTATATCTTTGTTTAACTCAAGCCTCTCTGTCTCTAATGCCATATTCATCTGGAAGTCGACTATTTGAGAAATATCGCCAGTTGTTGCTTTTCGGATGTTTGGTATCATAGTATTGAGTTTTATAGTTTTAAAATACAATAAGTAATTCTAGGGTAATCTTATCTGAATCAAGCTCTTCATAAAGAGAGAAATCACTTATCTCCCTCTTTATAAAGTATTTTTCCACATCAAGTCGCAGCAAGGAGTTGAACGGAGCCTCAGTAAGAGCGAAAGAAAATCCTGCCGTCAATCTATTTGCATCCAGGCCTTTATTGCACAAACTCTCCCCAATACCGTCCCATCTTATTGCGGGAATAATTGCCTTCACAATCATATCTCCATTAATAGGAAACTTGATGGATGTCTCAACATATGCCGTGAATCTATTAATATCATTATAATAATTATGCCTGTTCATTGCCTCTGCTTCCACTTTGAGCAAGGTACTGGCAAAACGCACATCCGCACCATAAATCATGTAATCCTTTTCAGCAGATAAAGGGAAGCGCGTAAATTTCGCACTTGCTCTCCACCCGATATCACCACCTAGCATGACTCTCCCATTAAAAGAAAAACGCCCAGTCCACCTAGGGTTATTAATAGTAGTTCCATTGAAAATGCCGAATTGCATCTTTACAGGCACACCTGCCATATCTCTATTGAATGTTGTCAGTAGACCAATATCTCTTGAACCTGTATTGAATTTGCCGACGAATGATCTATTTGCAAACACCATTTGCGACGGTGTGATCTGAGAAGCGTTAAAAAGTGGAATACTTGTCTGCCCTAATGAAAAGATGAAACCAGAAGGCAGTGAAAAGTTGCCATATAGGTCCAGCACCTCGAATTTTCCGTCACTGCTAAGTTCAAGCTGTGCTCTGTATGATAATTGTGATGTTACCTTGCCACTAAGCCCAAGCCTTGAATTTCTTACAGAAAACCTGCTTGTTGATGTCTCTGTTGCCCACTCATATCTTGTTTTGAGAGTGGCATCTATTGAAAACGAAACCTCTTTGTTTCTTGTTTGTGAAAATGTTAATTGTGTTAAAAATAATGTTAGAGCAGTAAATGGGAGCCTATAATTCATTTTAAAATACAGTGAATTTGGTTTGTAAATATATTGGTTTTCCGGAGGTATCAATCCCCTCAACAGTCATGACAAATCTGCCGGGGTAGTCCGGGGTATGGAACGTCAGCTGAGCATCCCCTTTTGGTAAGATTCTAATATCCGGGTCCCAAAATATAGTTGTCCTGTAATCAGGTAACCTATCTCCGGCTGCGTCTCCGATTAAACGGCATGGGAGGCTGACACCATTGAAAGCAAGTATTTTCGCATTCTTTGGTAAAACGAAGTTAGGGAAATCTCCTTTATATGTCTTGAATACAACTATACCTGTAAATTCTGTATTGCCAAGATAATAGATCCCCTCATATATATTTATGCTTTTGACCTTGAGAGGGTCATATTTTCGAACTGTATTATGATCGAAAACAGGCACACCATCTATAACAGTCAATGTATTATCTGTCGAGAATGTTAAATCTCTGAAATTATTCTCCCATCTTACCTGGAGATAAGATTTTTTGTCGATTTTCTTGAATCTCAGCTCCGGAATAAACTCAATTACAACCTCTTCCATAACCGGGAATCTTGTGTAGTCGTCCAACATATATGTCTTACGCTTTCCGGAAAGAAGCGGATTGTGCATAGGAAGAATTTTTAAAAATGCCGTATCCACACCGTATCTCCTGCTAAGCTGCATTGCCAGGCTTCTCTTTAACAGATCCTTCTCATAACTCTTTCTTAATATAAGTTGCGGAATTTTCTTAATTTTTGGATAGAGGAAATTGTCTTCCAACTCAATATTAAACCTGGAGTTAGTATCAAGCAGAGGCATCTCAGCAATAAGATCTGCATCTCCGTATATGTTTGTAGTATAAAAAGCAAATCTCCCCGCCGAATCAACGATTGACGAGTAAATTTCTGAATCTCCTCCAAGTAGTGAGAGAAAAATTATTTGTCCAGCAAGACTATCGATTTTCTTGCCATTTGACAGTGGTACAACTCTCCCTCTTATAATCTCTCCCTCAAATTCAGGTATGACATTTATATCAAAATGTGCATCATTTTTAGAGAACCCGGATTGAATATAATCATATATAGGAAGGTTCTTGTATGTTGATATCTCATCTTCATTGGCAATTGAGACGCTCATTGTCAGAGGCAAGTCATGCTTATTCGATAGCTTAAACGTAATGTCACTGTTTTGTCTGAACTGGTCGCCCTGCATTTCAAGTGTTATAGTTTTCGGCGCATCTATGAGAACCGGTCTGGTATCAGATACTGTGTATACAGATCCGGAGAGTGAGCTTGTATCAGTTTCATCAATTGTACAACTCTTGTCTCTCTCATTTGTCAGAGTATTATAAACTGCCAGGACTTTGTCGAAATAGTAAACTTCATCCTCATTACGCATGTTTGCAGTATATGCAATCAGCCTGTAATTGCCGGTTGGAGTAGATGTCGGCAAGTCTAGTTTTCCTGAACCTCTTCCTGAAATAATAGCAACCTTACTCTTTGCAACAATACCGACAGAGGATTGCAACTCAATGTAAGCAATAGAACTCAAGCTTGAAAGAAGGGGGTTCCCCTTTCCGGAATCAAAGCAGAATAATGATATCCACACCTTATCTCCTGCGACATAACACTCTTTGTCCGTGCTGATATAAATTCTCTCTACCGTAATGGATTCTCCGGATTTATTCTTTGCCCCACCCGGAATAGTTACAAACAACGAGATTAATATACACAATATTATATTTTTCATAGTCTTTAATCTTTATTCGTGATGTAATGGCCAGAAGGACGGCCTGTTTTTGGTTCCTGTTAATCTGCAATCAACACATTTCTTCATAGCCCATAATGTAGCACCGGTCATATCGTCAAACCCGACTAACTCATAACCACCATTTTTCATATCAGCCCAAGTTGAAACACCTTCAACTATCGAGCAATCATCACCAAAATCAAACAGTCTTATATCTTTTGCATAAGCAAAAATTCTTTTTTTCTTTGTTGTTACCGCACTGATAAAGCCTAATACAACCTCCTCGGGATCTGAAAGACATGTTATATTCCCCTTTAATTCACTAGGTTGAGGAGAAAAAATACCTCCAAGATCACTAGAATTCTTGCTCAGATTTTCCCAGTAAAGATAACCCTCTCTAGTTAATGAACGCTGTGTAACTTCCATTGAATAAAGTAGACATAATCTGTCATCGTGTTTTCCAAAAGTCGCAATTGGTTTTTTATATACCCGGTTCTCACTAAGAGAAGAGGTGTTTGCAACATATATTCCGGTCGAAACTCCTTTTTTATAGCAGTAATACCAATTCATTACGGTGTCAACAATCTTGTTATTCTTTGAATCAAAATAGACAAATGAGTTGTATCTTGATGTGAATTCCCAATCCTCAGTATAATCCCATCTATAATAGTTGGAATTATTTTCAGAGGCTTTTGACGTCACAAAAAAGGTCGCAGTCTGGTATACAGAGTCAACACTCCATGTAATATCCTCGATATCCGGTGTCTCTAAAGCAGTCACAAAGTTACTTTCATATTGTCCTCCGTTTGGTGTATTCACTTTCAATCGGTATTGAGCAGTAGTGCTTAGACCTGCTGTAGGTATTAAATATGTCAACACCCCATTTTCAACCTTTGATACGCCATAGTATTTACCACCATCTGAACTTTCAACCCAAACAGTTGCTGCAAAAACATATTGCTTTGATTGAGTTGATGAAATTGCAGTTGAGCGGGACAGTGTAATTACAGTTGTATCATTAAGGATTATATCGCCCTCTACAACCAGCAATCCTTCTACCGAAGCCCCCTTTGGCTCAAAAGGAGATATGCAGCTTAAGACTACAGCTGCTAATAATGTAATAACAGGGAACTTTATATAACTGTTTTTCATCACTTAGAATTTAATATTGAGGTTGATATAAGGAATCTGCGTTCCAAAAATTGACAACTGGTATCCTTTTATCGTCTGGCCAGAAGTATTATAGTAAACAGAATATGCATTCTGTCGCCCCAGAAGATTATATACTCCGAATGTTATAGTGCTGTGAAGCAGCAATTTTAAATTGTGACTTGGCTCAATATTGAATGCCAGATCCACACGGAAATAATCAGGAATCCTATAGGCATTCCTATCTGAATAATAGAGTCTGTAGCCGCCAGAATAGTAATATTTACTCACAGGCACAGTAACCGGTCTTCCTGTCGAGTAATCAATATTCATTGACATACTATACCGTTGTGTGAATTTAAAGTTACCTATGAATTTAACATCATGTGGTTTATCATAAGCGGCAGGATACCAAGCTCCTCCATTTACAGCCTCGTCTTTTGCTGTGTTTTTATCTCTCAGCTCTGTTTTTGAATATGTATATGATATCCATCCGTTTAATTTGCCCAATGGTTTCTTTATCATTAATTCCAGACCGTAAGCCCTGCCTTGCGTCTCTATGATATCCCTCTCAATATTCTTATTCATGGTAAGAATAGCACCACTCTTGTAATCAAGATAGTTATACATCTCTTTGTAATAACCCTCCAAAGAGAGTTCAATCCTTTTGTTAAAAATATTACCGTAAAAACCGAATGCAGATTGCCATCCCTTTTGAGGCTCAACATTAGCATCACTGAGTTTCCATATATCGGTCGGTGAAATTGCTGTCGAATTAGACAACATATGAATTCCCTGGAACATACTGTTGTATCCTGCCTTGAAAGAGAAATTTTCACTAAACATATATCTCGCCGACAGCCTGAACTCAGGTCCGTGATATGTCTTCTCTATTGCCCCTCTGTTTACTCTTACGGTATCCAGTATCGTAGTTTCACTTCTCGGTACTCCCGTTGCATATTGATAATATGTGTCAGGTCCCAAAGTGCCGTAAAATGTGTAACGGACACCTAGATCCAGTGAGAGTTTATCGGTAATACTCCAGTTATCGCTCACAAATAAAGAGGACTCTGTTGCTCTTTCAGTATCTACACGGCTATATGAGACTATGGAGGAATCTCCGTATGGTCTCATTCTACCAGGATTTACCAGATAATAGATAGAATTCAGGCCATATTGTAAAGTGTGTTTTTCTGAAAGGAGCCAGTTGAAATTTGCCCTTACATATACCTGCCTTATACCAAAATCCATCTTGTAGGCATTAGCAGAATTTGCCTTGTCAAACGTACTGTAGTTATATTGGTCATAGCCCGATGAAATTGTCAGATTATGGTTTTCATTAAGTATACCTCTCCATTTGACAGAAGCATTTATATTCTGATATCTGAAGCAAGTATCTATGCTGAAGTTAAATCCGTCATGAGAGTAGTATCCATATAAATAAAGTGTGTTTTTCGAATCAATTTTATGGCTTATTCCTCCGCTAATATCATAAAATGATGCCGTTCCGTTTTTGTATCCGCTCTCTTCAGGTAATAAGCCAAGTATCCAGTCAGAGTATGTACTACGTGCACCAAGTATGAATGTAGTCCTATCTTTAACAATAGGCCCCTCAAGGTGCAGTTTGCTTGTTAAAAGACCGATACCTGCAGACCCGGTTATTTTTTTATTATTTCCCTCCCTGTTGTTGATCTCCAGCACCGAGGATATTCTTCCTCCGTATCGTGCAGGAATTGTACTCTTATATAACTCAATATCCTTCACTATATCAGGATTGAATGCAGAAAAAAGTCCAAACAGATGTGTCGGATTATAAATTGTACCTTCATTAAAAAGTATCAGATTCTGATCAGTGGCTCCACCTCTTACATTAAAACCTCCAGAGGCCTCTCCGACAGATTTGACACCTGGCAGAGTGAGGACGATTTTCATAACATCAGACTCACCAAAAACAGCAGGCACATGCTTGATTCTGTCTATCCTTACCTTCTCCAGGCCCATTTGAGTACCTCTGAGGTGTTGCACATTCTCAGCCGAGAATGTAATACCCTTAAGAGAGTAAACCTTTTCCCTCATATTTATATCCAGATTACCGTCACTGTAAAGCTCAAGATTTAAATTGGCTTCTTCATAACCATATCCTGACAGCTTAACGATATTAGCTCCTCTTGGTAATAAAATTCTATAAAAACCGTAAGCATCTGTGGTTACACTCGTTTTTGGATCATCAACAGATACGACAATTCCTGCCAAAGGTTCTCCACTTTCGGCATTTAGCACATATCCCTTCATTGAAGCTTTGCCAGGTTGTTTCTGGAGATTGGGATCTCCGACCTTATATAGTTTATTCATAGAAGAGGCCACAATCTCTTGGTTACTAAGAGATTTCAGATTGTCTGAACTTGACATGCCTGTTTTTTCAAAATAGCCTGCCGGCAATTGGGTAATCAAAGCTTCCCCCCTAAGTACATAAATATCATTTTCCTTTACTGTCAGCGAATAACCATACTTGGAAAGATCTACAGATAATCTCTCTAAAAAATCCTTACTATTGTAATCAGAAGTTACAGAAATCTCTTCCTGGCTTTTCTCTTTAATATAAAATAGTCTATATTTTGTATTCCGGGAGAGTATGATTTTTAATGAATCAAGTGTAACTGGATTATCAGGCAAAAAAATGTGACCTATAGCATTCAATGGCAATAAACTCATGAACAACAAGCAAATAATCATTAATACTCTCTTCATAATTTTGTCATTCATATTTATTATCAATAAATGAGAGCACGGACACTATAGAAATATCCATACTATCTTCGTTAAAATAGATCCCATTACTCCGTATATATTTCCGTATCTCCTTTTTCTTATCAGGATAGAGATTTAATATATCTTTCTTTCTTCTTATTATAAACGTTCCATTCTGATTTTTCAGAAAATACTTAATTGAAGGAACAAATTTTTTAATTATCCCGCGATTTGAGGCAATGTATTCCTGATTGACAGATTCATTGTATACTTTAATAATTCTTTTGTAAACCAATACCGAATTATTGTAAAGCAACTGGTAATAACCAGGAATAATCAATCCGGATTCGTCTCTCTCTCTGATATTGACAAACTTTCGTTGGCCTATCGAGAATGAATCAACATAGTTTTTGTTAAGTTGAATACTCCTGTTATTTTTTTCATCCCAGACAATCAGTTCGTCAAGATGAGAATTTAAGTTAAGTTTTACTCCTCTGTATTTCTTACCATTATATAACACATCACCTTCAAGATAGGTCTTCTCATAGGCGTAATATGTCCCTGTATGAACAAAACGATATAATATAGGGGTGTAACCTTTTAAAAGAGCAGAGTTTTCTCCTGCACTTTCAATGAAACTCTTGTAATCATCCTGAGCAGACAACAATCCGGATGCAAAGAGCATCATTATAAGTAATACCGGTTTTTTCATAGTCTTGCTTTGATTATTAATATGTAAATATATTCACCTTTTTATAAAAAAAAGTATATCAACTCTCTTGTTTTCAAAAAAATCTGCAAAACAAGCTATTTTGTCGACGATTTACACCATAACACTCTATCTGATTTAAAATCTGTCGAGTTTGGCCCCACCATAATCTGAAACTCTCCTTCCTCCCAGATATAATCCAGATTGCTGTTATAAAACTTAAGATCTTCATTTGACAGCTTAAATTTCACCCTCTTTGTCTCGCCAGGATTTATCAGAACCTTACAGAAACCCTTGAGCTCCTTCACTGGTCTGGTTATAGAGGCGACAATATCCCTTATGTATAGCTGAACAACCTCCTCTCCCCGGTAGTTCCCAATATTGGTAACATCAATACTTACATCAAGAGTATCATTTTCGCATGGCTTATGTGTGCTCAACAATAACTCTCCGTATTTGAAAGTCGTGTAACTCAAACCATAACCGAAAGGATAGAGAGGTAAAGACGCTATATCAAGATAATTTGACTTGTATATCTTGTTCACGCCGCTTATTGCTTTCTCTCCATCAGGTCTTCCTGTGTTTAGATGGTTGTAGTTAAAAGGTATCTGTCCCTCTGCCCTTGGGAAAGTTACTGTAAGTTTTCCTGATGGATTAAAATCTCCAAGCAAAACATCTGCCATTGCATTACCAGCTTCAGTGCCAAGCCACCAAGTGTATAAGATTGCAGGCGCGTGTTCAGCTATAGAATTGAATACCAATGGGCGTCCTGCACTTATCATTACTATGACCGGCTTTCCGGTAGTTATCAACTCCATAACAAGTTTCTCTTGGACGCCGGGAAGATGAAGGTTACTCCTGCAGTTACCCTCGCCGCTCATATCAAACCTCTCACCAACACTCACAACAACTATATCAGCTTTTCTCGCAACACTTACAGCCTCTTCAAAACCACTCTCATCTTCCCCTTCAATGTCACAACCTTTTGCGTAAAGTAAATGTTCTATTCCTACACGATTCGCCATACCGTCCCAAAGAGAAATTATCCTCAGAGAGTCATCCGGCCACGAAATATTCCAGAATCCCAGATTATCGAATTTTGATTTAACTAATGGGCCGATTAAAGCAATCTTTTTTGTTTTTGTGCTTATTGGCAGGGTGCTTCCGGAGTTTTTTAGCAATACTATGCTTTTCCTTGCAACATCTCTTGCAATCTTAAGGTTTTCCGGATTATTCCATTGATTTTTTTCTCTTTCAGGATCACAGAATCTAAAAGGGTCATCAAAAAGACCCATCTCAAACTTTTTGGTGAGAATTCTCCGGACAGCATCATTAATAAGATTCATATCGACCTTCCCGGCTTTTACAAGCTGTGCAAGATTCTCTATATAACTGCGACTCTGCATATCCATATCACAACCAGCTTTTATTGCAAGTAATGCAGCTTCTTTTTTATCTGTTGCATACCCGTGGGGAATCATTTCTCCTATGCTCTCCCAGTCACTAACTACAAATCCTTCAAAATTCCATTTATTTTTAAGGTAAACCCTTTGTAACATAACACTTCCCGTTGCAGGTATACCATTTAACGTATTGAAAGCATTCATGAATGTTGCAACATTAGCTTCTACGGCCGCTTTAAATGGTGGAAGATACACTTCATGCAGCTCTCTCTCACTCATATCAACCGAATTATAATCTCTTCCTCCCTGAGCAGCCCCGTAAGCAGCAAAATGTTTCGCACAAGCCATCACTGCATCGGTACTGCCAAGCCCCGCACCTTGAAAACCTTTCACTCGGGCTGCTGCGACTTTTGATCCGTACCATGTATCTTCACCTGCGCCCTCCATAATCCTTCCCCAACGAGGATCTCTTGCAATATCAACCATGGGGGCAAATGTCCAATGTGTACCTGATGCCGCGGCCTCTCTTGCAGCAACTCTTGCAGCAAGCTCAATAAGAGTCATATCCCAACTGCAGCTCTCAGCAAGAGGAATAGGAAAAATAGTACGATAACCATGAATTACATCCAGACCAAACAGTAAAGGAATACTTAGTCTGGACTGCATAGCCAGCTCCTGAACCTTACGAGTATTATAGACGGTTTTAACGTTGAGTACGCTTCCAACCATCCCGTTTTTAATTTGTCTCTCCTTGTCTATATTTATTGAAATTGGTCCGGTAGCTTTTTTGTCCCCGTTGTATTGATTCATTTGACCAATTTTCTCCTCCAGAGTCATGAGATTCATGACAGAATCAACCCTCTCTGCATTTGTCCTATTTTGTCCAGATGCAAATAAAGGAATAATCAAAGCTAACAGTGACCAATACTTTTTCATTAATAAAACCTTTTTTTTAATACTAAGGCAAAATTAACAAAAAAGCATTGCTCAATCCATAAGACTATTCAGACTTCTTTCTTTTTTCTAAAGGAAGCACATTCACTCCAGCCATATCACTGATAATATTGACCAAATCTGTTCCTGTCGGAATGACAATTTTTGAGTTTTCAGAAAGCGACCCTTCAAGAGTTTCAAGTCTCTTAAGTAACTGTGCATTGCCGACGAAGTACTTGTCCGCAGCCTCATTGACAAGGCGTATTGCCTCAGCCTCTCCTTCTGCATGAAGTATTTTTGATTGTTTATATCCCTCAGCCTCTTTGATTTTTGCTCTCTTAACACCATCAGCTACAGTCTCTGCTGCTGTAGCGGAATCAATTGCTGCAATCTTTTCGTTTTCTGCCTTTACTACCTTGTTCATAGTCTCTTGCACATCTTTAGGAGGGTCTATCTCCTTCAACTCCGTACGGACTATCTCAATTCCCCAGTCTCTTGTCTCGTCATGTAATGTTTTATAAAGATCTGCATTTATCTTTCCTCTTTCACTGTTAGCAGACTTCAAGGTAAGTGTTCCTATTATGTTTCTCAAAGTTGTCCTGGCAAGGTTTACAATTTGCCATTGAAAGTTGTTGACATTGTAAATTGATCCTTTTACACTCTCTTCATCCGCCTTTACACGGAAGTATACTTGTGCGTCAACTTTAGCATTTAGATTGTCATTTGTAATGATCTCCTGAGGTTCTGCATCAACCATCCTCTCAGTAACATTTACCTTATATATCTTATCTATAACCGGTATTATCCAGTGAAATCCCGGATTGGCAAATTTGTAATATTTACCGAGTCTCTCAATCAATCCGCGGTGAGTAGGCCGTACAATCCTTATTCCTGCTGCAAAAAAGAACAGCACGATAATCGCAATAAAAACATAAGCATTCATAACTTTAATAATTGAATTTTAATTACTTCTAAGTTAGTAATTAATCTTGAATACTATTAATATAATTAGGCAGCCGCATATAAAAAAAAGGGTCCGATGATTTCTCATCGGACCCTTAAAAGATGGCGGCTACCTACTCTCCCACTTGGTATAGCAGTACCATCGGCGCAAACGGGCTTAACTTCTCTGTTCGGAATGGGAAGAGGTGGATCCCCGTCGCTATAGCCACCTTAAGCTTGCTTCGTCATTTCTGTATTTTGCTGCGTTTCTCGCTTGCCGTCCTTCTGTCATTTACCATAAGTAAACTTCCTCGTACGGCTTCGCTGAGCCTTGCAAAATCCAGCCTGACTCACAATCTGACTGTTGTGTCAGACTGCATTATGTTGCTCGCTTTCGCGGTATTTTATGTAAAGAGAGAGACAAGAAGTACGCGTATGCTTTCCGCTGGGAACCATCCTGAGATGGTCCCTGCTTTCCTATAAGAAGCCTATCGGGCTATTAGTACTGCTCGGCTTTGACATTACTGCCTTTACACCTACAGCCTATCAACGTGGTAGTCTTCCACGACCCTCAAGGGAAGTCTCATCTTGGGGCTAGCTTCGCGCTTAGATGCTTTCAGCGCTTATCTAAACCGCACATAGCTACCCGGCGGTGCAGCTGGCGCCACAACCGGTAAACTAGCGGTGCGTCCAACCCGGTCCTCTCGTACTAAGGTCAGACCCCCTCAAACTTCCTACGCCCACAACAGATAGGGACCGAACTGTCTCACGACGTTCTGAACCCAGCTCGCGTGCCACTTTAATCGGCGAACAGCCGAACCCTTGGGACCTGCTCCAGCCCCAGGATGTGACGAGCCGACATCGAGGTGCCAAACCGCTCCGTCGATTTGAGCTCTTGGGAGCGATCAGCCTGTTATCCCCGGAGTACCTTTTATCCTTTGAGCGATGGCCCACCCATGCGGAACCACCGGATCACTTTGCCCTACTTTCGTACCTGGTCGACTTGTATGTCTCACAGTCAAGCGCACTTGTACCAATATACTCTTTGCACGGTTACCATTCGTGCGGAGTGCACCTTGGGAAGCCTCCGTTACTCTTTTGGAGGCGACCACCCCAGTCAAACTACCCACCAAGCGGTGTCTTTCTCTCGAAGTTAGATTCCAAATAATCAAAGGGTGGTATTTCAACATTGACTCCACAAATACTGGCGTACCTGCTTCACAGTCTCCCACCTATCCTACACATCAATTACCCAAAATCAGCGCTAAGTTGCAGTAAAGGTTCACGGGGTCTTTCCGTCCCGTTGCGGGTAAACGGCATCTTCACCGTTACTACAATTTCACCGAGCTCATGGCTGAGACAGTACCCAGATCGTTACACCATTCGTGCAGGTCGGAACTTACCCGACAAGGAATTTCGCTACCTTAGGACCGTTATAGTTACGGCCGCCGTTTACTGGGGCTTCGATTCAATGCCTCGCTTGCGCTAACATCCCCTCTTAACCTTCCAGCACCGGGCAGGTGTCAGGCCTTATTCTTCATCTTTCGATTTAGCAAAGCCCTGTGTTTTTGTTAAACAGTCGCCTGGGCCATTTCTCTGCGCCCTATCTCTAGGGTCCCCTTCTCCCGAAGTTACGGGGTTAATTTGCCGAGTTCCTTAGCCATGATTCACTCGAGCACCTTAGGATTCTCTCCTCACCCACCTGTGTCGGTTTACGGTACGGGCTGTATATCAATTAGCGCGCCGGAGATTTTCTTGGAAGTCTGTTTACCACAACTATCACTTCATCCGAAGATTCTGTGTACTGTAAGCCATCAGCACAACCGGGCTGTTAACCCGGCCGTTTACCTACGGCCTTCAACCAGCTATTCCGTCAGCTGGCGTGTGTGTCACTACTCCGTCCCTCCTTAACTCGATATACAGGTAATGGAATATTAACCATTTGTCCATCAGGTCCGCCCTTCGGCTTCCCCTTAGGCCCCGACTGACCCTGATCCGATTAACGTTGATCAGGAAACCTTGGGTTTTCGGTGTGCAGGTTTCTCGCCTGCATTATCGTTACTTATGCCTACATCTTCTTTTCCATACACTCCAGCAGACCTCACGGTCTACCTTCTGCGCTGAATGGAATGCTCCCCTACCACTATATAAATACAGTCCATAGCTTCGGCAGTGTGCTTGATGCCCGATTATTATCCACGCCCGGTCGCTCGACTAGTGAGCTGTTACGCACTCTTTAAATGAATAGCTGCTTCCAAGCTAACATCCTAGCTGTCGCTGCAACCAGACATCGTTCTATCAACTTAACACACGTTTTAGGGCCTTAGCTGTTGGTCTGGGCTCTTTCCCTCTCGCCGCCGGACATTAGCACCCAACGACTCACTCCCGAGAAACACTTACCGGCATTCGGAGTTTGTCAGGAATTGATAGGCGATGAAGCCCTCGCATCCTATCAGTAGCTCTACCTCCGATAAGCTATTACTCGAGGCTGTCCCAAAAGACATTTCGGGGAGTACGAGCTATCTCCCAGTTTGATTAGCCTTTCACCCCTACCCTCAACTCATCCAAATCCTTTTCAACGGAAACTGGTTCGGTCCTCCACAGCCTGTTACGGCTCCTTCAACCTGGTCAAGGGTAGATCACAAGGTTTCGCGTCTGCTCCCACTAACTAAGCGCCCTGTTCAGACTCGCTTTCGCTTCGGCTCCGTACCTTAAGTACTTAACCTCGCTAGTGAGAGGCAACTCGTAGGCTCATTATGCAAAAGGCACGCCGTCACCCCCTAAAGGGCTCCGACCGCTTGTAAGCGAACGGTTTCAGGTTCTTTTTCACCCCCCTGTTCGGGGTACTTTTCACCTTTCCTTCACAGTACTGGTTCACTATCGGTCTTCTATTGGTATTTAGCCTTACGGGATGGTCCCCGCTAATTCAGACAGGATTCCTCGTGTCCCGCCTTACTCAGGATACTGCTGTCTGCCTTAGTCTTTACGTGTACGGGATTATCACCCTCTCCGACCAAATTTTCCAATTTGTTCCACTTCTTACTAAGACAAAGTGTCGCAGTCCTACAACCCCGAATTTGCCGCAACAAACCCGGTTTGGGCTGTTCCCCTTTCGCTCGCCACTACTCAGAGAATCGATTTTTCTTTCTTTTCCTGCAGGTACTAAGATGTTTCAGTTCCCTGCGTTGGCTCATGTAAACATGTGTCAGGCCTTCAACCTGACGGGTTTCCCCATTCGGACACCTGCGGATCAAATCTCGTTTGCAAATCCCCGCAGTTTTTCGCAGCTTACCGCGTCCTTCTTCGCCCATAGAAGCCTAGGCATCCTCCGTTCGCCCTTAAGTAACTTCTTATAAGTTTGAAATTGTAGTCCCCTAATCTTTCAATTAAACAGACCCAATCTTATTTTTTCCTCGCTCGAGATGAATCTTCAGTTTATGTCTCCATATTCTTACTTTATTCTATCTCTTTTTTTCTTTACCTCTTTATCTCTCTCAAAACTTCAAAGAAC
>JAYFOS010000011.1:0-272519 GCA_034928745.1 Rikenellaceae bacterium | reverse complement strand
GGGGATCCACCTCTTCCCATTCCGAACAGAGAAGTTAAGCCCGTTTGCGCCGATGGTACTGCTATACCAAGTGGGAGAGTAGGTAGCCGCCATCTTTTAAGGGTCCGATGAGAAATCATCGGACCCTTTTTTTATATGGCTGCCTGCCCGCCCACTTGGCGAGCATAAGTGGGAGAACCGACGCCCGAAGCGAGAGCAGATGGAAGCAGAGCTTCACTATGCCGAAGCGAGCAGGAGGAAATGCGAAGCATAACGGACCGACGCCCGAAGCGAGAGCAGATGGAAGCAGAGCTTCACTATGCCGAAGCGAGCAGGAGGAAATGCGAAGCATAATAGTAGCCGCCATCTTTTAAGGGTCCGATGAGAAATCATCGGACCCTTTTTTTATATGGCTACCTGCCCGCCCACTTGGTAAATAAAAGATGGCTGATTATTAAGTCAATCAAAATGGCGAGTATGTTTGTATATTTGTATATAGGAAAATTAAAATATATGTTATGAAAAGAGTAATAAATTTTCTGAACACATTGAAATATAACAATAATAGAGAGTGGTTTGAAGACCACAAAAACGAATATAAAGAGATACAATCGATATTTAATTCATTTGTGGAAAAACTAATTTCAGGTATCTCCGAGTTTGATCCAACAGTAAAAAAACAGACAGTAAAAAGTTGTACCTACCGAATATACAGGGACACACGTTTTTCAAAGGATAAATCTCCATATAAAACACATATGGGGGCATTTATATCTCCTCAAGGAAAATGCGGAGGATTTTCCGGTTATTATTTTCATATCGAGGCAAATGGTTCTGATTATATAGGGAGTCATATATTAAGTACTGGAATATATATGCCTCAACCTATAGTTTTGAAAAGTATAAGAGAAGAGATATCCCTGAACGGGCAGGATTTTAAATCATTAGTCAATACGGCAAAAGGCTTTTCTCTGGATAGGTCTAATATGCTAAAAAGAGTTCCCAACGGATATCCTACAGATTCAGTTTATTCTGATTATTTGAAGTGTAAAGACTTCTTTCTTGTTAAAAGAGTCGATGATAAATATATGGAAGACGAGAGTTTACTTAAGAATGTGGTTGCTGATTTTAATAAAACGCACTCATTTAACATTTGGCTGAATAAAGCTGTACAGTACGCATATGAAACTATGAGATGACAGCCCGGAGTTTAATCTTCTCATCATAAATGGTTTCTGATAAATTTGCAATACCTTTCAATATATTTATACTTATTCCATCTGAGTTTTCCACTTGGTTTAGAATTGTCCCAAGGCTTTTATTAGTGAAAAATTCAGCAGATAATTCATTGTTTTTTTCTGAATATGAGATACAAATATTTAAGCCACCATTTTCTGCAATAAGCCTGCATCGATTATCCATTTCTCCTTCAAAAAAGCATAATTGAAGTATCTCCTCAACAACCAATTGTATTCTGAAAATTCTTCGTGAATCAAGGAAATGTCTTGTACAGAATTGCTCTATGCCGCTTTTAAGATTGAAGAGATCAAATTTTTTGTCATTTATATGATAGTTGAAGGTCCTGATTCTATATATGAATTCTTTCGTCTTTTCTTTTTTTGGTGCATCAAATATCTCAGAAGGAGCACCTTCTTCGTATATATTTCCCTCATCCATATACAGCACCCGAGTAGAAACGTCTTTTGCAAAATTCATCTCATGAGTGACAATAGCCATTGTCATGCCATCAGAGGCCAATCTCCGGATTACTCCAAGAACTTCACTAACCATTGTGGGATCTAAGGCAGACGTCGGTTCATCAAAAAGAATAATTTCCGGGTGCATTGAGAGACATCTGGCAATTGCAACTCTCTGTTGTTGACCTCCGGATAACTCAGAAGGAAATGCATTTTCTTTGGAAGTAAGACCAACCATATTCAATAACTCTCTTCCCTGTATTTTGGCTTCACTTTCTGACATTTTCAATAGCTTTGTCGGACCAATGGTCAGGTTGCTAAGAACTGTCAGATGGTCAAATAGGTTAAAATTTTGAAAAACCATCCCCATTTTTTGTCTTAGAAAGTTCCGATTGCTTTTTTTATCCAGGATATTAACTCCGTCAATAAGTATTTTCCCTGATGTGGGTTCTTCCAAAAGATTCAAACAGCGGAGAAACGTACTTTTACCACTGCCGGAAGGTCCAATAATGGAAATAATTTCTCCCTTATTAATTTCGGTATTAAGATTGTTTAGAACAAGGTTATTACCAAAAGATTTAGTCAGATTCTCAACTTTAATCATATATTTCTTTTTGGTGCTGTTTTAATCTGTATTATATCTAAAATTAATGTCAATATCCATGCAAGTAAGAAATATAGCACGGCAACCATAATCAGCGGGAAAAAGGCATCAAATGTGCGACTTCGTATTATATCACTTGCTTTAGTGAGATCTAAAACAGCTATGTAACCTACAATGGCCGTGATTTTAACCAAAGAAATGAATTCCCCCTTGTAAACAGGTAACACTCTTTGTGTTGCTTGAGGTAAGATGATATATATAAAAGTTTTGAACTTACTGAACCCCATTGCAAGGCTTGCTTCTGTCTGCCCTTTTCTTATACTCTCTATAGATGTCCTGAACATTTCCGAAACATAGGCAGAGAAATACATTGCAAAAGAGATGACAGCCACAGTAACACCATCAGTTTTAAACGGGGCCATAATTACATAGAACATAAGCATAAGAAAAACCACTTGAGGTATACCTCTGAAGAATCCGATATAACCTTTTCCTGTTAATCGGAATGACTTTCTTTTGCTCATTCTTAAGGCACAAATTAATCCACCTAGAATTGTTCCGAAAACTGCGGCAAGAACAGTTATGATAAATGTGACTTTCAGACCGTCCAATATCAAATAATAGCGCTTTTCACGCAAGATGTTATTTTCGAAACTCTCTTTTACTTTGGCGAAAAATGATTTCTTCTCAACTTTATTCACGCCTGGATCAATAAGGTTGCTTTTCAAAGCAAGCATACCAGATGTTGTTGTGAAATACCCGTCAGAAAACAATATTTGTTTGGCTCTCTCTTCGGTTACCATAATACTGTTGGCTCCAAGATCTATTTTATTACTTATTAGCGCTGCCAGCATACCTCCGAAATTGAAGATTTTTATATCTAGAATCATATTCATATAAGCAGCAAAACGGTACATTAACTCAATGTCAAATCCGACAACAATATTGTTCTTAACAAATGAGAATGGTATGCTTTCTCCTGTTGTACCCATGTGGATTATGCCATTTTTACCTTTATTCTCAATTGCTGGCATAACAGAGGTCTCGGAATTTTTTATCCATCTGTTATAAATCTCATTATAAACTCCATTGTTCCTTATCTCCTTCAGGAATTCATTGAATTTACCTTGCAACTCTTTTTTGTCTGATTGAAACCCGATAGCAAAAGTGTTTTGGGTTACAGAGTCATCAAGAAAAGCAAATTCGCTATTCTCTTTCATTAGATATGAGCTTGTTACGTTGTCCAATAAAATTGCTTCACATTGTCCTTGTTGAAGAGACATTGCAAGGTCAGAGGAGTGATCAATCCTTATAATTTTTGCACCAGGGAAATTTTCTGTTACATATTCATCCTGAAGCGAACCCAGCAGGACACCAATGCTTTTTTTTCTGATGTCATCCAATGTCCGGAGTTTTGTATCCGGAGACTGGGTATGTCCTTTATCAGTTTCATCTGAAAAGCATGATGAGATGCTTACTGAAATTGACAAAATGAAGAAATAAAGAACAAGTTTTTTCATAGTTTATTTGTTAAGACAACCTTCTAGAATCATACACTCTTGTACAATATAAGTTTGTTCATGCCGTTTTCTCTGGAGTAAGCAATATCATCCATAATTTGTCTTACAAGAAATATCCCAAGTCCGCCTATCGGCCTGTCAACAGCCTCCAAGGTTATGTCCGGTTCATCTTTTGTTGTGGGATCAAAAGGTTTCCCATAATCAGATATAATGAACTTTAATTTACTGCCTGTTTTTATAAACTCGATAAATATCTTGTTTGCAGGCGATTCTATGGAATATGCATATAAAATTATATTTGAAACAATCTCTTCCAGTGCAAGATTCAAATTCAACGTCAGAGCAGGGGGGAGATTTAATTCTTCACCTATTGAGTCAATAAATACATGTAAGGAATTTATCTGTTCAATATTGTTAGTAAGAATAATCCTCTTAGTTATTTCAGAAGTTTGTACTGTTTTTTGCTCATTAACCATAATGTCGTATTGGATAGGATTCTATAAAGTTAGAAAAAATATAATAAAAAAGCAGTTGAGATATTTAAATCACAACTGCCCTTAAATTATTTATTCGAAAATTTTAATCAGAGTTCCCAACCAAGTGCACTTGCACCAAGGATGGCAGCATCAGATTCCTTTAGTTGAGAGAATATAATCTTTACCTTATTCTTCCAAAGAGGGAGTAAATTCGCATTCATATGTTCCTCTATTGGCTTTAAAAGAATATCTCCAGATCTTGCCAGCCCTCCAAAAAGAACTATTGCTTCTGGAGAACTGAATGCGACAAAATCAGCGAAAGCTTCACCGAGTTTTTTTCCTGTATACTCAAAGACATTGATTGCCAGTTGATCTCCATTGGCAGCTGCCTCATAAACATCTTTTGAGGTTATCTGTTCTGCCAGGCTTCTTAAGGTGCTTGGCTCAGAAGTCATCTCAAGCCATTCTCTTGCAGTTCTGGCAACACCTATCGCTGATGCATAGGTCTCCAGACATCCGACTCTCCCGCAATTACAAAGTCTCCCGTTATATCTTACAGAGGTTGTATGTCCCAGTTCTCCGGCAAAACCGTCATGTCCGTACACTACATCCCCGTTTATGACTATACCGCTTCCAACGCCTGTACCCAAGGTAATCATTATAAAATTTTTCATTCCACGTGCCGCACCATATGTCATTTCTCCGACAGCAGCAGCATTGGCATCGTTAGTAAGGGCAACTGGTATGCCGATTTTATCTTTCATGAGTTTTGCAAATGGAATCGCATTTGGACCTCCCCAAACAAGATTCACGGCATTCTCAATTGTACCGGTGTAATAATTCCCGTTAGGTGCACCAATACCGATTCCCCGGATCTTGTCTATTCCTCCGGTAGTAGATACTAGTTTTAATATTGCATCGCAAAGCTCATCAATATATAAATTTACATCTGAGTATTTATCGGTACGGATTGAACTTTGTGTCAACACTGTTCCACGGGCATCAACAATCCCAATTTTACTTGTCTGACCACCAATATCAATTCCTACAACATAAAGCTTATCCATATTCAATATATATTTATTAAGTCACAATTATTCCACAGATATATTTTTATTGACATTCTTCGAGCCGATAAGGGCATAAAAGAGCATATATGCTATACCTCCAAACACAATCCAGTAGCTGTTGATGAAACCTGCAATATCTGCAACCCATCCCTGAATTGCCGGTAGTATACCTCCGCCACAAACCATCATCATGAAAATACCAGAAGCTGCTGCAGTGTATTTTCCCAATCCAGATGTTGCCAGATTGAATATACTGCCCCACATTACAGATGTACAGATTCCGCATAGAATCAAAAACATTATATTTATAGGTACTAAAGCAAAACCGAAAGAGATATCTGATTTAAACACGGGCATGTTAACCATCGTATCAACA
Organism: Rikenellaceae bacterium; assembly: GCA_034928745.1. Classification (GTDB taxonomy): domain Bacteria; phylum Bacteroidota; class Bacteroidia; order Bacteroidales; family UBA932; genus Bact-08. The sequence continues at coordinate 266,797 of JAYFOS010000011.1, read as the reverse complement.
GGAAGTATAATTGCCAGAAGGACAAATACAAGGCCAATAGTGGTCATAGTTGACAGCATGGTTTTACTAGAGATCTTTCCACCCAGAACTCCTCCTAATAGACGTCCGCAAAGCATTAAAAACCAGTATGTACCAACAACAGTGCCGGCAACGGTGGTGTCAATGGCTAATCCTCCGGCTTCACCATTTGTTGTCATAAATAGGTTTGCAATATTTGGAATACCAACCTCAACGCCAACATAAATAAATATCGCAACTGCTCCTAAGATAAAGTGACGGAAAGAAAATGCGCTGTGGCTGTCTTTTGTAGCCTTTTTATCTTTTGATATAAATGGTTGCGGAATCTCAACAAAGAATAATACAAGAAATGCTAGTACAAATATTCCCATTGCAAGGAAAAGTGCCGGATTGGCTTTCGCGATTGTTCGTGTAGCTTCATTTGTTCCCATCAGATAACCAACAAGAACGGGAACTATAGTTGCACCAATCGAATTAATTGATCCTCCGAACTGAAGTAATTGATTGCCTTTTTTCTCGTTTGCTCCCAATCCGTTTAGAAGCGGATTAACGACAGTATTAAGCATACACATCGAAAGTCCTGAGACAAATGCCCCAATAATATATACTATAAAACTTGCCACTTGACCGGAAAAGAAGGTTATCGCCACACCGACGAACCCTACGACAATTGCTGATAGAGCTGTTTTCTTATACCCGATTTTCTGAAGGAGCATCCCCGCAGGAATACCCATAAAAGCATAGGCAATGAAGTTTGCCAGATTTCCTAATTGGGCAAGAAGATTACTTGCCGCAAACTGATTCTTTACAATGACTCCCATAGGATTTTGTAAGCCTGTGACAAAGGCTATCATAAAGAATAGGGCGAACATCATTGCAATAGGCAGTGCATAATTCTTTTTCTGAGTGTTGTTCATCTAAGTTTAGTTTAAAATTATTCAATACTATCTGTGTGGCTCTAATGTATGCAAATATCGTGAATTAGCCACTTCGTCACTTCAAAGGTAATAAATGTCTTTAAAAATATTTATATTTTGTTTCGTAACTATATTTGGTTTCGATTTTTAAATTAATTTAGTTGTAAAGATCAAAAATTGTATTTTTGCATTATAATTAATTATATTTATGAGACAGAAAATTTCAAGAATTGACAAAAGTCTATTATTTTTATTACTTTTTTTCGCCACATTCCAGATCGCATCAGCTCAGAAATACAGATTTATAGAGGGTTGGTCAAAAGAAACAAACAACAGAATTGAAATATTCCTTGAATCAACCAAAAAGCTGAATGAACGCAAGGTCGCCGTATTTGACGGTGATGGGACAGTTTTTGGACAGGTCCCCCATTATTTGGCAGATGAAGCACTCTATCAGTATGCGGATGAGAATTACAGAGGTAAGACTGATAGTTTGTCTCTTGTAAAAATGAAAATACTTGAAAATATGGTTGCTGACGGAAATAATGTTGGCAAGCCGTATGTTGAGGATAGGGTACACTTCCTTTCCGGAATGACTACTGAAGAGGTCATGGAGATGGGATACAGGTGTTATCTTAAGTCATATCAGGGGAAGTTTTACCCTGAAATGAAAGCTTTGATTGAAAATCTTAAGTCATTTGGATTTGAAGTTTGGATTCTTACAGCATCTCCTGAATACCTATATCAAAAATTCATTGCTGTAGAACTTGGTATTCCTGATATTAATATTGTAGGTGTAAAATCCGTGATTGTCGACGATCGACTTACTGATATAATTATAATGCCTATTCCTCAGGATGACGGAAAGGCAAATACTATTCCTACATTTATCAAGACACGTCCTTTGCTTGTCGGTGGTAACAGTAGGGGAGACATGGATATGATCAATAAATCCAAAGGACTTAAACTTATCGTTAATCCGGACGACATCACAGTTCGCGGAGCCGATGATGGTCCTATGCATGGATATACTGTAAAACAGTATTGGGAAAAAGAGGGGGCGGTTATTGTAAATTGTAATGACACAAGAGACCCGAAGGTCCGTTTTCACACCGGAGAATGGAAGATAAGGGAGAACATTGCCCACCCTAAGAAGAAATAATAAAACTATTCTTTGACGAGAGTGACTTCAATGCCCATGTCGTTCAGCTTTTCGACAATGTGCATAGGAGCTTCGCTGTCAGTAATTACCTGATCTATTTCGTCAATGTCACAAATTTTGCTGAATCCTCTCAGCCCGAATTTTGAGGAATCGGCCAGCACAATAATTTTTTGAGCAGCTTTCATCATTGTCCTGTTTAAATTTGCCTCCATCAAATTTGTTGTTGTAAGACCGAACTCTGCGTCGAAACCGTCAACACCAATGAAAAGTTTGCTGCAAGAGAAATCTTCCATCATCTTCTCAGCAAATGGGCCGACGACAGATACGGCACTGTTTCTTAATACACCGCCAAGTTGTACAATATCAATATTTTTGTCTCTTGAAAGAATAGAGGCAACGTTAACAGCAGCTGTGACTACTGTGAGATGGTTCTCCGTTTTAATTTCACGTGCCAAAGAGAGGACAGTTGTTCCTGATGCAATTATAATAGAGTCATTATCTGTAATCAGGGACGCTGCCTGGATTCCAATTGCCCTTTTTTTCTCTGTGTTTATCTTTTCCTTTTCGTTTACATGTCTGTCATTGATATATGGATTTATCAAGATTGCACAACCATGGGCACGATAGAGGAGGTTTAATGATTCAAGAAAGCTGAGATCCTTTCTTATTGTAACTTCCGATACGTTTAATTGACTGGCAAGAGAAGTAACTGGTACTGAGCTTTGCTTTCTCAGTATTTCAAGTATACACTCATGTCGTTCGTTGAGATTATTTGATGAACTCGAAGATATCTTTGGCATAATTGAAATTTTAAAGAAAATTATTACGAATATACGAAATGTTTGGTAATAAAAAATATTATAAAAGTGAAACAAATCACTCTACGGGTAACTTTTAAAATGAAAGCATAATGTTGCTTTGTGTAGGAAAAATGATTTATTGAAAGATATTAAATAAAATTATTTTTGAAAATATAAAATAAACTATCTAAATTTGTTTCGAAACAAAGATTATATTGTTACGAATAGAAATTGTATTCAAAAATTACATAGATGAAACGTGAAGAGTTAATTAAAAAGGTATCCGATGAATCAAAAGTATGGGATATGGTTGTGATCGGAGGAGGAGCAACCGGTCTCGGGGTTGCGCTTGATGCAGCATTAAGAGGATTTAGTGTGGCATTGTTTGAAATGGAGGATTTTGCAAAGTGTACATCAAGTAGAAGTACCAAACTTGTGCACGGGGGTGTCCGATATCTTCAGAAAGGAGATGTACAGCTTGTACGAGAGGCCTTGCATGAAAGAGGTAGATTAAAACAAAATGCACCGCACTTGGTGAAGGATCAATCATTCGTTATCCCGAACTATACTCATTTTGACAATCTACTTTATACATGCGGGCTTACTTTTTATGATATGCTCTCTTGGGGGCTGAGTCTGGGAAGATCATTATATATTTCTAAAAAAAGAGTGGCTAAATGTCTTCCTACTATAGTTACTGAGGGATTGAAGGGCGGTGTTATATACCATGATGGTCAATTTGACGATTCACGTCTTGCAATTAACCTTGCCCAGTCGATAGTAGAAGAGGGCGGATGCCCTTTAAATAAAATGAAAGTTCAAGGAATTATCCACAATGCATCAGGAAAAGTTGCCGGAGTTAAGGTTAAAGATATTACTTCCGATGCAGAATATTCAGTTAAGGCAAAATCAGTAATTAATGCAGCCGGTGTTTTTGTAGATGATATTATACTTATGGATGTCCCTTCTACACACAGAATGGTTAAGCCAAGCCAGGGAATTCACCTTGTTTTTGACAAATCGTTTTTGAATACTGATTATGCAATAATGATTCCTAAGACTTCTGATGGACGTGTTTTATTCGCTGTTCCATGGCATGACAAGGTTGTTGTAGGTACAACAGATATTGTAAGGGAGCATGCAGAAACAGAACCAATACCATTAGAAGAGGAGATTGATTTTATAATGAGCACTGCATCACTTTATATGGCGAAAAAGCCTACAAGAAGTGATATATTATCAGTTTTTGCCGGTCAAAGGCCTCTTGCGGCACCAAAGAAAGAGGGGAAAAGTACAAAAGAGATATCCAGAAGTCATAAAATATTTGTATCAGATAATAACCTGATTACAATAACAGGTGGCAAATGGACCACATACAGAAAAATGGCTGAGGATACTGTTGATAAAACTATCTCGCTTAGCCTCCTACCTGCAAAAAAATGTGCTACAAAGAACTACAGAATCCATGGTTACAGACCTAAACCGGATCTCACTAATCATCTATATGTTTATGGTTCGGATATGCCGGCAATCGAGAAACTAATCAAATCCGGAAACGGAATGAATGAAAAAATACATCCGAAATACGATTACACTGTAGCCGAAGTAGTGTGGGCAGTAAGAGAAGAGATGGCGTTGACATTGGATGATGTTCTGGGACGCAGGGCTCGCCTGCTCTTTATAGATGCAAGGGCTGCAATTGAAGCTGCTCCAAAAGTTGCTCAGGTTATGTCAAAGGAACTAAGAAAAGATCAGGCATGGATTGATTCCCAGACTGAGAACTTTATTAAGTTAGCAAATAATTATATAGTTAAATAATTGTTGCATTATTTATATTAATTCGAAAAAGAACACATGGAATTTGTTTAATTTGCGAAAAATTAAAGTTACGTAACTAAACAGCAGTATTAGAAATTATGAATATATTAAAATTCTTTGATCCACCTGCATCCAAACCTCTTCTTCCTCAGGAAAAAATAGATTCTGAGTACAAAAAAATGAGATTAAAGGTGTTCCTTGGAGCATTCTTGGGCTATGCAGCGTATTATCTTGTCAGAAAGAACCTTGCTTTGGCTGTTCCTGGGATGATTAAACCAGTTGCCGAAGGTGGTCTTGGCTATACAAAACTGGAGCTTGGTATTGCTTTGTCAGCTATAGGTATAGCCTATTCTTTCAGCAAATTTATAATGGGTGCAGTATCAGACAGGTCTGATGCCCGTAAGTTCCTTGTTGTTGGATTGCTTCTGTCTTCAGCGTTAATGATGTCTGTCGGCCTGTTTTCATTTGCAACAAGTTCCGTAGCAATAATATTTGTCTTTATGCTTTTAATAGGTTGGCTGTCCGGAATGGGATGGCCTCCTTGCGGAAGGGTAATGGTACATTGGTTTTCGCAGAATGAACGAAGTTTCAAGATGTCGATATGGAATACTTCCCATACATTCGGGAGTGGAATGTTAGGCAATCTTGCAACTGCAGGAGTAGCTCTGATTGGTGGATTATTTGTGGCAGATGTTGCCGGTGTGACAGTCGTTCAAAGTTGGAGGGCTGTTTTTGTTTTTCCTGCGGCAGTTGCTATGGTTATAGCATTTTTCTGCTGGTGGGCATTAAGAGATAGGCCTGAGGCACATGGATTGCCTCCTGTAGATAAATACAGAAACGATTTTACAGCCGTTAAAGAGGCAAAATCCGGTGAAAAAATTCCCGTCAAGGAACTTTTTGTGAAGTATATTTTTACTAATAAGGTATTATGGCTTATAGCCCTTGCAAACATTTTTGTATACCTTGTAAGATATGGTATAGGTGATTGGGCTCCAACATATTGTCAGGAAGCAGGCCTCCTGACTCCTGACCAGAGCAACCTTGCCTTCTCCCTCCATAATTATGCTGGAATACCAGGTACAATACTATGTGGTTTGATTTCATCCAAATTATTCAAAGGAAGATGTGCCCCGGCAAATTTCATATATATGATTCTGGTAATGCTCTCTGTTTTATTGTATTGGAAGGCAGTACCTGTTGCCGGTTTTATATCAGGACTATTTGGAACAGGAATCGATATCACAAGAATCTCTATTGTCTATACAGCTTTGATGCTCATCGGATTTTTTATATATGGTCCGGTGGCCCTTATAGGAGTGCAGGCTGTTAATCTGGTTCCGAAAAACGCTGCCGGTACAGCTGCCGGCTTTGTTGGATTATTCGGGTATCTGATTGGCGATGCTTTACTTGGAAAAGCTTTGATAGGCGGTGTCGCAAGTAGTAGTTGGGGCTGGAATGGAACATTCTGGATCTTCATAATCGGAAGTCTATTGGCAGCACTCTTCTCTGCCACAACTTGGAAGAAGGAGAAGGCAGCATGTGCCGCATAACTGTTATACATATGAAAAGATGAAAAAAATATTAAATAAAATTTTTGTAACACTACTATTATCAGTAGGGTTACTTCTCTTTTTGGGATGTTCGAAAGATAATGCCGGAGGTGATAAACCAGACACTTCCTTTAAATTGACGGGGGTTTCAATACCCGGGACTATCTCGGTTACTTTGAATTCAGACGTGACAATTACTGCAAAAGGGTTTGCTGCCGGAGATATAATCAAATTCGCATCAAAGAGTGACGCCAGTAAGGTATACCAATTCTCTGTATCAAATGTAACCGAAAATAGCGCTACTATAAATATAGGTTCTACAATTAGTTCCGGGGTTTATAATATTTCGGCTGTAAGAGGAACAAAAGAACTAGCCTTGGGTTCAACAATTTTAAGCATCCAAGCTGTATCAACTATTCCTGACGTAGCAGGAAAAAACATTAAAGGTATTGTTTATTGTAACGGAAAAGGAGTTCCTGATGTCGTAGTCTCAGATGGTGTAGAATTGACAAAAACAGATGCAAAAGGTATCTATTATCTTCAGTCTCAAAAGAAACATGGATATGTATTTATCTCTGTACCTTCTAATTATGAAGTAGCAACGGTTAATAGGCTCCCTCTGTTCTATAAGGCTGTTGCCGGGGTCTCGTCTGTTAATCAGTGTGATTTTGAACTGTTTGAAGTCAATAACGAAAATCATGTAGTCGTTGCGATGGCAGACTTACATCTTGCAAATAGGAACAGTGATGTCTCTCAGTTTAAGAACGGCTTTTATTCGGAAGTTGCGGCTTATGCCTCACAAGTTAAAAGCAGTGGTAAAAAAATATACGGGCTTACTTTAGGTGATATGTCATGGGACGCATATTGGTATTCAAACACATATTCGCTTCCTAATTATGTAAATGATATTGATGGAATTGGGTTTCAGATATTCAACACTATGGGTAATCATGACAACGATCCGTATAAAGTTGGGGATTTTGAGGCAGAGGCTGCATTCAAGACAGTTCTGGGTCCGACATATTATTCATTTAATCTTGGTCAGGTTCACTATGTCGTTCTTGATGACATAAGTTATATTAATTCAGGTGGAGCTCAGGGAACAGTCGGCGATAGAAATTATTCAGGCACCATTACTCCTGAACAACTCTCATGGCTAAACAAGGACCTCGCAGAGGTTACCGACAAGTCTAAACCAATTGTTGTTGCGTTCCATATACCATTATATACTGTGACAGGAGTAAATAGCAATGGTGAAAACATAAACTCACTTAACCTTACCAATAGCGGCAATGCACTAATTAGTGCATTAAGCCAGTTCTCAGATGTCAAGATCCTTTCCGGTCATACCCATGTCAACAAGAACATGGAGATAAACAGTAATCTATATGAGTATAATATTGCATCTGTTTGTGCAACCTGGTGGTGGACAGGAAAGGCAGACTATGGAAACAACCATATTGCTCCTGACGGATCTACCGGAGGTTATGGTATAATCGAAGTAGAAGGGAGAAACTGGAAATATAAATACAAAGGTATTGGAACGAACAAGGCTTTCCGCACATATGACAGAAATACTATTGAAATTACCCAAGAGAGATATGCTCCAAATGCTACCGGATCGTATGCCGTTGCTGCAGCTGCTTATCCCGGAGAATATTCAAGTAAGAGTTCTGCCAATATTGTGCTTATCAATGTATTTAACTGGGATTCGGCATGCACTTTAGAAGTAAAGGAGAATGGCACACCTTTGACAGTTACAAGGAAATTCGTCAAAGATCCTTTGCACATAATCTCATATCCTATGAAGAGATTTAATCTTAATACTGAACCAACATTTGATTCTGCAAAGACAACCCATATGTTTGAAGTAACTGCATCAAGTGCAACTTCTACTCTTGAAATAAAATTGACTGACCGATTCGGAAATGTCTATACTGAGAGTATGACTCGCCCTAAAGCTTTTAGCTTATCAATGGAATAAATCATTTTATGAAACAATCAATACTAACTAATTATTAAAACTATGAATCTTAAAATCTATTTGAAAAAGTTCTTAGTTTTGGCTTCTGTCACATTGGTCTCTATATCGATGTGGGCACAAGCCACTATTAAAGGAACCGTGTACGAGTCCGATGGTAAAACACCGATCTTTGGGTGTGGAGTCGTCGTGAAGGGTACAACTCGTGGCGTCGCAACTGAAATAGACGGAACCTATACCATCAAGGCAAATGAGGGTGAAGTTTTGGAATTTGTCTCAGTTGGTTATACATCCAAGAGTGTCACAGTAGGCAAACAGTCAGTGATAAATGTAACTCTCGATTTTGAGTCTCGTCAGCTTGAAGGGCTTGTTGTTACAGCCTTAGGTCTGACCAGAGAGCAGAAATCTCTTGGTTATGCTGTCACCAAAGTTGATAGTGATGCCATTACTCAGGCAGCAAACAGTAACTGGTTGAACGGGATGAACGGCAAGGTTGCCGGTTTGACATTCAATACAGCAAGTTCTGGGCCTATCGGGTCTCTTCGTGTTACTCTCCGTGGTGATCAATCACTTAACTATGGTAGCAATGAAGCTTTGTTTGTGGTTGATGGTATTCCAATCAGGTCAGGTACAACAGCGACTACATCAAGCAGTAGCTACACAAACTCAGGTGCGGATTTCCCTGTAGACTTCGGTAATGGTGCAAGTGATATCAACCCGGAAGATGTGGAGTCTGTATCAGTCCTCAAAGGTCCTGCTGCAACTGCTCTCTATGGTTCGCGTGCAGCAAATGGTGCAATTGTCATAACCACAAAGGCAGGTAGAAAACAAAAAGGTGTTGGTGTAACCTTCAGCTCGACTGTCACTGCTGAAAGAGCAGGTTATTGGCCTGCTTTCCAGAAGGAGTATGGTTCAGGTGGGGATATGGGGCTCAACGAGTTCTGTTTCTGGACTCTGACATCTGCTGAAACCGGTTCGGCAACAAATCCTACACGAAATCTCTCCCGTTATGCATGGGGTGAAAAATTTGACGCAAACAAGATGCGTTATCAATATGATGGTAAGAACTGGGAAACAGGAGAGATAGTAAAAACTCCTTTTGTATATCAGGACGATTGGTTCACAGGCATATTCCAGACAGGTATAACAACCACAAACTCTCTTGCCATCAATGGCAGCAACGGAGAAGGTACAAACGTACGTTTCTCAATGACTAATACAGACAATGACTGGATTCTTCCTAATACAGGTTATAGAAAACAGGCATACTCTTTCTCTTTTGAATCTCCGATAAACAAATACATCAAATTTAACACTAAGGTAAACTATTACCGTACAGACAGTGATAATATGCCTATGGCTGGTTACCACCAGACAACCGTTATGTACGATTTGATGTGGGGTTACAATAACAGTGCAATGAAAAACTGGAAAGATGAGTACTTCCAGGGAAGGTTTAATGCAATAAACAGAAATTCTACATATTCGCAAAACGGAAACAGTCTTGTATTTGCCGGGACAGGATCTTACAACCCATATAGGGTACTTTATGAGGAGCTCAATTCAACAGATCAGGATCGTGTATTTGGTTCTGCCGGGTTCAATGTTAAGCTTGCAGATCATTTGACTTTTGATGTAAAGGCGGGTATCGATTTAGGAAATGAATTCCGTACACAGCGGAAACCAAAACTTACTTCAGGTTGGGAGAATGGTTTCTACAGAGAACAATCTCTTATCAATTTCGAATCTAATACAGATTTCCTCTTAAAGTATCAGAACAACTTCCTTGAAAACCGCCTCTCTGTTACAGGAGCATTCGGCGGCAACAACATGGTTACAACTTACAGAAGGAATGATGTTGAACTTGCAGAACTTGATATTGATGGTGTTTACAACACAACTAACGTACCTTCCGGAATTTATCCTGATCCATATACATACAGAAGCAAGAAGATTATCAACAGCTTGTATGGTTTTGCAACTCTAGGATGGAATGACACATATTACCTTGACATTACCGGACGTAATGACTGGTCAAGTACTCTTGCAAAGGGTAACTGGTCTTATTTCTATCCATCTGTATCAGCAAGCGTACTGCTTGACAAGGTGTTTGATTTTTCTACAAATTTGCCTGCTGTCACATTTGCCAAGTTGAGATTATCTTGGGCTAATGTGGGTAATGATACTTCTCCTTATTCTCTTGACCAATATTATTCAGCATCTTCAATCAGTGGCGGATATACTCTTCCGGGAACAATCGTAAATCCTATGATTAAACCTGAGAATGTTGAAAGCTGGGAGATTGGTCTCGAGACTAAATTCCTGCAAAACCGTTTAGGAGTCGATATCGCCCTATACAACTCTTCAACTACAAATCAGATTGTATCTGTTGATGTTGATCCGATTGTTGGAGCATCGTCTATGAAGATCAATGCCGGTGAGATAAACAACAAAGGTATTGAGGTCTCTGTTAATGCAACTCCTGTAAAGACTAGAGACTGGACATGGAATATCAATGCAAACTGGTCTATGAACAAGAATAAACTTGTCTCTCTTCAAGATGGATGGGATCCAACAAAACCGCTTGAGACAGATATGGGTACAACCATTGGTGGAAGGCTTCATGTATACTCATATGTTGGTCAAGAAATGAATAAACTTTATGGTTTCGCACTTCAGAAAGCACCTAAAGGTTCATACTATGTAGATGAAAACGGTAATCAGGTTGATTGCTCCGGTCAGGTGTTAATTAATGCTACAACCGGTCTTCCATCGTTGACAACTACAGCTGATCAATATCTAGGAGATGTAAATCCTGATTGGAAGGGTGGTTTTAGCACTTCTCTAAGATATAAGAGATTTACACTCAATATGTCATTTTCATATCAGTGGGGTGGTAACAGATTCTCTGTAACCAACGGTATCCTCTCATATCAAGGAAAATTGGAGAATTCACTTGATGGACGTTATGATGGTAAGGTTGCCTCAGGAGTTAATGTGGTTTCTACAAACGAGGATGGGACATATGTATGCACTAAAAATAATACAATAACCAGCAGTATCTATACATACTACCAGGCTCTTACATTAGACCGTTATAATGGGGAGGCCAACACCTTTGACACATCCTTCCTCAAGTTCAAGGAGGCAAGACTGGAGTATGCCTTGCCTGAGACATTATGCAAAAAGATAGGATTCCTTCAGGGAGCTTCCCTCGCAGTTTTTGCAACTAATATATTTTCTTGGGATAACTGGCCACAGTTTGACCCGGAAGGAGGTATGTTGCAAGGAACAAACGTATTTAACGGTATTGAGACAGGTGCTTTTCCTATGACTCGTACTTATGGTGTTAATCTGAAACTGCAATTTTAATTATAACAACATAGATAGAATATGAAAAAATTAATGATAATATGTGGGATTGCCCTTGGAATTCTTAGTTCTTGTACAAAGGACTTTAAGGAGACCAATACAAATCCCAACAAGACAATTGTCGGTATGATTCAGGCATCAGGTATGTTTGAACCTCTTCTGTACAATTTTGCCAATAACTGGATCAATGATTCTTGGTATTATAACAATGAGCTGGTACAGTTCACTGCACATACTGGTGGTGTGACTCGCAGAGAGCACCAGTATTATTTTGAACCGGGAAGGGACTGGAAAGCTTTCTGGGACCTTTATTCTAATTATGGAAAGAACGCCGATCATATGCATGAACTTGCTGTAGAGCAAGGGGATAAATCTCTTGAGGCTATCTCTCTTACATTCAAGGCTCTATATTTTGCCAATATGACAGATATGTTTGGAAGTGTACCATACGAGGAGGCTTTTACTGGACGTAAAGTCGGAGGGACACTTACTCCGAAGTATAATACTCAGAAAGAGGTATATCAATTCATTTTTGCTGATTTGGAAGCTGCTAATGATTTATATGCAACCAATCCTACATTCTTGAATTCTACAATGGACGGCATGTACAACGGAAATATGGCTCAATGGCAAAAATTTAACAACTCTTTATATCTTAGATTGTTGTGTAGAGTAAGCGGTCGTACAGAGATGAATGTAGGTGCGAAGATGACAGAGATTCTCAATAACCCGTCTAAATACCCTGTTTTCACTTCAAATGCTGATAATGCAACCGTTAAGTTCTCCGGTAGCGATCCTTATATAAACACATTCGGCACTACTACCGAGAGTGAGTTCACACAAAGCGGCAGAAAACTTACCAGACAATTGATAAGCATGACAGTCATAACAGAAAATGGTAACCAGGTATATGTTGATCCGCGCCTTCCTATTATAGGTAAGAAGAATACTGTCGTTGCAGATAACCCCTACAATATCTGGATTGGTACGAAATCAGGCTGTACAGACCTTGAGAGAGCAACTGTCGACAAAGGCTCTTCTTGGTTAAATTACAAGATATTCTGTAGGAAGGATGCCACATCAACGTTTATGGATTATGCCGAGATTCAGTTTATATTAGCAGAAGCTGCTTTAAAGGGTTACATCAGCGGAGGTTCTGCTGCAGCTAAAACTTATTATGAGGCGGGAGTAAGAGCTTCTATGGAAAAATGGTCAGCTCTTGGAGCATTCAGTGCAACACCAACATCAATTTCCACAACAGAGGTTAATACATTCTTGTCTTCGAAGTTAGCTTCATGGGATCTTGCCACTAACAAAGAAGAGCTTATAGCAAACCAAAAATTCCTTGCTCTTTTCTGGGTCGGAATGGAAGCATACCATGAATATCGCAGAACCGGATACCCTGTTCTCACTATCGGTGAGGGGACAACATATAATGATAATGTATTCCCTACAAGGTTCGGTTATCCTCCGACAAGCGTGTCTACTAACGCGGCAAATGTTGCTGCAGCTTTGGAACAGATGGGCGGAGAGAATGATATGAAGACACCGGTATGGTGGAGTAAGCAAGCAATTCAATCAGGATTGTAGTTGTAAGATAACACTTGGTTATGAATAGAATTTTTAGCATACTTATTTTACTGTTTATCTCAGTTACATTATTCGGAAAATCTGTAACCGGGGTAATCCAGTCAAGGGGTGATTATATAGAAAACGTTGTTGTTACTGACGGATACACATTTACAAAAAGTGATCAAAATGGCTATTTTAGATTAGATGTAAATCCTGAAGCTGATTATATATATATATTCACGCCTTCTGGTTATACTCCTGTCAGAGATGAAGGAATCTCACAATTTTTCAAGAGGTTAGATGATAATACAGATAAGGTTGTCTTTGATTTGGAACCGACAGGATGTGACGATTATGCTTTGATAGCCGTAGGGGATCCTCAGACAAAAACTTCTGAACAGTTTGACCTTTTTGAAAAGAGAGTACTTCCTGACATTAAGGCAACTGTCGACAATTATGCTAAAAATGGCATTTATGCCGTGACTCTCTATCTTGGGGATGTCGTTTGGGATTCCATGGATCTATTTAAAAACCATAAAAAAGGTATCTGTAAACTGGAAGCACCGGTTTATGCTGCCATTGGAAATCACGATCACCAAAGGGAGCTTAAGGGGGACAAGCTTACCGGAACTGCTTTTGGTGATTGTTTTGGTCCTGCATATTATGGATTCAACCTAGGAAATAATTATATTATTGTACTTGATAATATTATCTATGATACCAACAAACAGTACATAGAGGATGTTACACAACAACAGGTTGATTGGCTGAAGGGATACCTTGATTTTATCCCTGAGGATGCTAATGTTTACATTGCAATGCATGCACCGGTAGGAAGGTTCTGGATAAATGGGTTCAAACCTTCAACTGGTCATCAGAAGATAATTGATCTATTCTCGGGACGTAAGCTTAGTTTTATTACAGGGCACACTCATATCAACTCTAATCTGGAAGTGATTCCTGGAGTGATTGAGCATAATGTTGCATCATCCTGCGGCGCTTTCTGGAAATTGTTCTATACAATGGATGGGACACCTTCGGGATATCAGGTATTTGAATTCAAAGAGAAGAATCCCGAATGGTATTTTAAAACTATAGGTAAATGCAGAGATTTCCAAATGGAGTTATATCAAATTGGAGAATTTGCCGTTAAACCTGACGCAATTGTTGCAAAAATTTGGAATTGGGATCCTGAATGGTGTGTGGAGTGGTTCCAGGATGGAAAGTACATGGGGAAAATGGATCAGTTTAAATCCATAGATCCAAGGTATCAGACATCCATGCAAGAGAAGATAAAAGAGGGAAAAATTTCCAAGTCTGACTTTGAAAAAGGTAACTACCTTAAGCCACGTACCACATTTTTCTTTTTTGCGGCAGTTCCTGATAAAGATGCTAAGGAGATCAAGGTTGTAGCAACAGACCGATTTGGTAAAAAATACAACGATACAATACTATTAATCAAAAGATAATTAATTATTTAAAATAAAACTTATGAAAAAAGGTTTCATTTATATACTGCTTCTTATGGTGGTTGCTGTGCTTTCCTCTTGTGACAAAGAGAACACACAGGATGCCGGAGAACCGTATTTTAACTTTACAGATGCTACTGAGTCAACCAGTCCGACCGGTTACAACGTAGCCTATACAGGAAACACTACGGGCCTTAAATTTGTGATTCGTTCCAACAGGCCTTGGAAGATTGTGGCAAACTCTGAAGATACATGGGCTAAATTCTTCCCTAACGAGGGAGACGACGATGGTATCGTAAAAGTAATAGTTGATGAGAACAAAACTTTTGTCGGCAGGGAGATGCAGTTTGCATTTGTTGTTGATGGAGAGGAGCAACCAGTTTTATTCACTGTTACACAGGCTCAGGCTACTCCGTTTATAACAATCTCTAATATTGCCGGTAAGGATATCAATCAGTTGGAACAGACATTTACAATTAATGTAAAAGCAAATGTTGATTATACATATGCGTCAGATTCTCCTTGGTTGACAGTTGCATCAGAGAATGTCGGTGCTTCAAGTACAGATATAACTTTTGCCGCTACTGCCAATAATGGTGCCAACAAGAGAGTTGGTTACATCAATTTCACTTGTGCACAATTCCCTAATCTTAATGCATCCCTTAAAGTAACACAAGAGGGCAAAGGTGAAGGTACCATAGTCCTATTTGATGATTTCACATGGTCTACATACAGTAATACAATATTCCCTAACACTACTGATGCAAAGAGATTTGACTCATGGACTGCAGAAGAGGTTGCAAGAGGATGGAGCTCCTCGCCTAATACATTCTCAAATAACGAACAACTGCTTTATGCCTGCTATGGATTTATGAAGGTCGGAAAAACAAGTTATGGTGGAGACCTAATCTCACCAAAACTCAGTGCATTACCTGCTGGTACACACAATGTGCTTGTTAAGTTCAAAGCTGTTCCTTATAAGACTGCATCTGGCACCCAGGATGACAATTACCTTAATATAAGTGTCATCGGCCCTGGTACTGTAAGTGTTTCTCAGTTTATTATTGACAACTGGCCAGATTATACCGCAGACCCTACATGTACAGCTATCTGGTCACAACTAAATACTGAGCGTTCCTTTACAATTACAGGTGCAACTTCTGAGACTCAGATAAGATTCTTGGGTGGAGACTTTAATCTTAAGGGTGTTGGTAAAGGAAAGAACAGAATATTCCTTGATGATATCAAGGTGCTTATTCCAAATTAATCCGATTTGACAATTAAGTGAGAAGCTGCCTAAGTTTTAGGCAGCTTTTTCTTTTGCTTCTAATTTTTTGTAAATTTGATTCATTAAGATCAAATTATTTATGATGAATACTTTTAAATACTTGAGTACTCTTTTGCTCCTTATCTTATGCGGAACTGTATATGGACAGGACGCCAGTCAGAGTCAAAAATGGTCAATAGCCCTTCACGGAGGTGCCGGTACATACTCACCGGATCTCACAAAAGAGAAGATCAAATTGCTGGAAAATCATATGCTTGAGGCTCTTTCAATAGGGGAGTCCATTCTCTCAAAAGGGGGAAAAAGTATTGATGCAGTTCAGGCAGTAGTTATATATCTGGAAGATTGTCCGCTTTTTAATGCAGGAAAGGGAGCAGTGACAAATCTGCAGGGAATACATGAACTTGATGCTGCAATAATGGATGGATCAAATCTTAAAGCAGGAGCCGTTGCCGGTCTCAGAGATGTCAAGAATCCTGTCAAGGCAGCCAGACTGGTTATGGACAGTACAAAGCACGTTTTTCTTATTGGAGAGGGAGCATCTGCTTTTGCTAAGAGTAAAGGATTGGAAATTGTAGATAATTCTTACTTTTCTACAGAAGAAAGAACAGCACAAAACGAGAGAATAAACAAAGGGACAGAAGAACCATATCCTGTAGGGACTGTTGGTTGTGTTGCGCTTGACATGAATGGTAATCTTGCAGCAGCAACTTCAACCGGTGGTATGTCGGGGAAAAAATGGGGCAGAGTAGGAGACGTCCCTGTCATTGGTGCAGGAACATATGCAAATAATAGCACGGCAGCCATTTCAGGAACAGGGCACGGTGAACTTTGGATAAGAAGAGTTGTAGCTTTTGATATTTCTGCCCTTATGGATTACAAAGGATATACTTTGGAAGAGTCTGCCAATGAGGTAATATTTGACAAAATTTCTCCCATGGGAGGATCCGGTGGTGGAATCATAGCTGTTGACAAGAGTGGAAATATTTCAATGGTTTTTAATACAGAGACAATGAACAGGGCTTGGTCTAAGTCTGACGGCACCTTTGGCGTTGGTATAGTAAAAGGTGACGACAAAAAGTTCAAAAGATAGAAATCAAATGAGTAAATTTAAATTTGGATTACTTTCCAAAGTAATAGTTGCAATTATTCTGGGAATTTTAGCGGCATTTATAACGCCTGTAGAGATAGTACGAGCAGTAGTAACTTTGACTGATATTTTCGGGAAATATCTCTCTTTTATCATACCCCTCATCATTATCGGTCTTGTAGTTCCTGGAATAGCGGATCTGGGGAAAGGAGCCGGCAGACTATTGGGAATTACAGTAATTATAGCGTATACATCAACGCTGATGGCTGGTTTTTTCTCCTATTTTACTACAAGCTTCTCGCTCCCCTTGATGATGGAAAGAAGTGCATCTTTGAATTCAACGGTAACTGAAGGTGCAGATAAGATAACGTCTTACTTTTCTATATCAATACCTCCGATTGTGGATATTATGTCTGCACTGGTGCTTGCCTTCATTTTAGGATTAACTATTTCTACAATAAAAGGAGGTATTATCAAAGCTTTCGTAAATGAATTCAAGGATATAATAAACATTGTTATAAATAAATCTATTATTCCGCTGCTTCCTTTCTATATTTTCGGTATTTTTCTCAAATTGACTAAAGAGGGGCAAGTCTCTATCGTTCTAGGGCTTTTCTTTAAGGTTATTTTAATAATTTTTGCCATGCACGTTATATGGCTTCTTTTTCAATACACGGTCGCTTGGTTGGTGTCAGGTAAGAACCCTTTCAGAGCTTTGTACAACATGTTACCGGCATATATGACGGCTTTGGGAACACAATCGTCAGCGGCAACAATTCCCGTAACAAGAGCACAGGTTTCAAAGAACGGAGTAAATGAAGATATTGCAGATTTCGTAGTCCCACTTTGTGCTACTATACATCTGGCCGGTAGTACATTAAAAATAACCGCATGTGCATACGCTTTGATGTGGATGCTTGGTTTGCCTTCAGGCCTTGATATGTTCACCGGTTTTATATTTATGTTGGGAGTGATTATGGTCGCAGCTCCAGGCGTTCCAGGTGGGGCAATAATGGCAGCAACGGGAATACTTCAGTCAATGTTGGGCTTCGATCAGACAAATATTGCACTTATGATAGCTCTATACATAACTATGGATAGTTTTGGAACAGCATGTAATGTGACAGGAGATGGGGCAATAGCAATTATAATGGATAAAATATACAGAAAAAGGGGATATAATACCAGATAATATATTAAAGCAAAATAGCTAACACTAATTGTCTATCTTTGTAATCTAAGAAATTATCAATGAAGATTGCACTTTGCCAGACATCAGTTTTGTGGGAGGAGACAGAGCGAAACCTAAACAATCATCAACATACAGTTGATTTTTTATTTGGGAAAGACCCTGAAATTGATATAATTGTATTTCCGGAATTTTTTTCTACAGGTTTTTCTATCAATAATAACTCCATTGCTGAGAGTGTTGATGGCCCATCGGCCAATTGGCTGAGAAAAATCTGCAAAGAATATTCTGTGGCCGTAATGGCATCGATTCCAATATTAGAGAACGGAAGATATTATAATAGAGCATTTTTTGTAACACAAAACAATGAATGGCATTATGATAAAAGGCACCTGTTCAGTTATGGCGGAGAGAATAAAGTATTCTCCCGGGGTATGAATCGGGTAATTGTTAAGTATAAGGGTTGGAATATTCTTCTTCAGATATGTTATGATTTAAGGTTTCCGGTATGGGCAAGGAACTCCGGAATGGAATATGACCTGTCAATTAATATTGCTAATTGGCCATCTTCAAGAGATAGTGTTGTTAATTCTCTTGTCAGGGCAAGAGCAATCGAAAACCAGTGTTATTACGCTTTTATAAACAGAAATGGGAGTGACCCACAAAACACATATTCCCCTATAGGCTTTATTTCAGATTATCAGGGTAATGAGCTCATACCTGTTTTAAAGGATTCAAATGATATATGGTCTATCTATGAATTGAATCAAAATGCTTTGATGAGATTCAGAGAGATTTTTAGGGTATGGGAGGATTGTGATAATTTTGTAATTAAAAATGAAAACTAAGGTATATAAATTTTTTGCAGTTTCGTTTGCGATTGCTGCACTTCTCTCTTTTACTACGGGTGAAAGTGGTAGGATTCAAGATAACAAGCATTTAATTTATATATACGCCACTAATGATATTCACGGAACCTTTTTTGATTCCACGTATAATGGCGTAATTCAAACCACATCTTTTAGTAAGGTTTCGTTCTTTATTAAAAAAGAAAGAGAGCTAAAAGGAGAAGATGCTGTCGTACTTCTTGATGTTGGAGATAATTTGCAGGGAGATAACTCAGTATTTTATTATAATTATATTGACACCTCTGAGATCAATCTTGTTCCCGAAGTGTTCAATTATCTTCGTTATGATGCAGTTGTGATAGGTAATCACGATATTGAGACAGGACATAACGTGTATGACAAAGTGAGAAAAGAGCTGAAAATGCCATATCTTGCAGCAAACGCAGTATACAAAGGGTCTCAGGAACCATATTTCATTCCGTATACGGTTATTAAGAGAGGTGGAATAAAAATAGCGGTCATTGGTCTTACAAATGCTAATATTAAGAAGTGGCTTTCACCTTCTTTATATGAGGGCATTGAATTTACAGAGGCTATTCCAGTTTTGGAGAGGTATATCAGAAAAATTAGACAAAAAGAAACCCCGGATATTATGATCGTTGCAATGCATGCCGGTCTAGGTGATGAAAAGCAATATCAGTTGGAGGATCCTTCTAAATTTGTTGCAGCAAATGTAAAAGGTATTGATATGGTTTTTGCAGCCCATGATCATCGTTCATTTGCCGGATATGTATGGAATGGAAGAGATTCAATTCCGGTAGTGGAAGGAGGAAGCCGAACACAGAATCTCTCATGTGGGACAATTGAGCTTGTTTGCAAAAATTCAAAAGTAGTGGTTAAAAAAGTAACGCCATCAGTAATCCCTCTTATAAACAAACCATCTGACCCGGATTATAATCAGTTTCTCTCAACTCGTTTCAAAGCCGTTAAAAGCTTTACGAACAATATTATTGGATATATAGATAAGGGATTTTCGTCAAAGGATGCCTATTTCGGATCTTCAGAATATGTAGATATGATACATTCATTACAACTTGAGTATACATCTGCCGATATCTCCTTCGCTGCCCCATTATCCTATAATATAAATTTTCAAGCCGGGAATATAAATTTTCTGGATCTGATGAACTTATATCCTTTTGAAAATCTTTTATATACTATAACTCTTTCAGGCAAGGAGATAAAAAATTATCTTGAATATTCCTACCAGAAATGGGTAAATAAAGTTAGTTCTCCGGAAATCTCTATGTTGATTATGGAATATGATGAAAATGGAAAGGTCAGATTAAAAAACATGCATTTTAATTTTGATTCTGCTGCTGGTATCATATATGAGGTAGATATAACCAAAGGAGACGGAGAGAGGGTAAATATAAAATCTATGGCTGACGGTACTCAATTTGACATGAATAAAACCTATAGAGTCGCTGTGTCATCATATCGTGCAAGTGGAGGCGGAGATCTTCTTACTTCCGGTGCAGGTATTCCTTTTGAAGAACTGGATAACAGGGTTGTCTCAAGAATGAAGGATATAAGGGGTCTTATATACGAGAAATTGAAAAGAGAAGGAAAATTAAGCTCAAGAAAGCTGAATACATGGAAGTTTATTCCTGAGCAACTTGTATTGGAAAAAATGTCAATCGAAAAAGAGGAGTTATTTCAATAAAAAGGAGGGAATAAATAAATTCTAATTCCCTCCTCTTTATTGTTTTATTTCAACTATTATAGCGTCTACTTAGCAAAGCTTACGGCTCTTGTTTCTCTTATAACCGTAATTTTGACCTGACCCGGATAAACCATTTCGTCCTGGATTTTCTTGGCTATATCAAGTGAAAGTTGTTCGGAGTCTTTATCACTCACTTGTTCACTTCCGACAATTACTCTTAATTCTCGGCCAGCCTGAATGGCGTATGTTTTTGTCACTCCAGGGTAGGAGAGAGCAAGATCTTCCATCTCTTTAAGCCTCTTTATATAAGATTCAATTACCTCTCTTCTGGCACCGGGTCTTGCGCCTGAAATCGCGTCACTTACAAGTACAAGCGGTGAAATAAGGGATGACATTTCAACCTCTTCATGGTGAGAACCAATTGCATTACAAACATCCGGTTTTTCTTTATATTTTTCTGCAAGCTTCATCCCAAGGATAGCATGAGGTAATTCCGGATCCTCGTCAGATACTTTTCCTATATCGTGAAGAAGCCCGGCCCTTTTTGCTGTTTTAGGGTTTAATCCCAGTTCCGAAGCCATTGTTGCACAGATATTTGCAACCTCTCTTGAGTGTTGAAGAAGATTTTGCCCGTATGAAGATCGGTATTTCATCCTTCCGATAAGCTTTACCAACTCTACATGGAGACCATGAATACCAAGGTCGATGCAGGTTCTTTTACCTGTCTCCATAATCTCGTCATCAAGTTGTTTTTGAACCTTCGCAACCACTTCCTCTATTCTTGCCGGGTGTATCCTTCCATCAGTAACAAGCTGATGCAGGGCTAACCTGGCAACTTCTCTTCTTACAGGGTCAAAGGCTGATAAAAGAATAGCTTCTGGTGTATCATCCACTACTATCTCAACACCGGTAGCAGCTTCTAGTGCCCGGATGTTTCTACCTTCACGCCCGATGATTCTACCCTTAATTTCGTCACTCTCTATGTTGAAAACTGTAACGGCATTTTCTATGGCTGTTTCAGGGGCAATTCTCTGTATTGTGTTAATAATTATTCGTTTTGACTCTTTACTTGCAGTTAATCTTGCCTCATCCATGACTTCGCTTATATAAGAGAGTGATTCCGATTTTGCTTCGGCTTTCATTGTCTCAATAAGTTGATTTTTTGCTTCTGCAGCTGAAAGGCCTGCAATATTTTCTATTTTTTGGATAGCTTCAATTCGTAGTTTTTCGTATTCTTCCTGTTTTTTCTCTAAAAATTCAGTCTGATTTTTTATATGTTCCTTCGAGCTTTCAATCTCTTTGATTTTTTTCTGTAGTTCTGAATTTTGCTGATTAATGGCAATTTCTCTTTGTTTTACCCTGTTTTCCAGCTGGATAACCTGATTGTTTCTTTCAAGTATCTGTTGCTCATGCTCGCCTTTCAATTGAAGAAACTTCTCTTTTGCCTGGAAAATCTTTTCTTTCTTTATGTTCTCTCCTTCCTGTTCTGCGGCTTTTAGAATCTCTTCTCTTCTCTTTTTTAGTAAAATATTATTGCTCACATAGTAAGCCAACCCGAAGCTCACTATTGCGGGTAGTAAGATTGATAGTATAATTTCCATTTTATATATATATAGTTTGTATTGTACATTAAAAAGCCGCTGGTAAAGTTGTTTAACAAAAACCTTAATAAATAAGATTTGAGCTCCGACTTGTGTCGCAAACTTCCAACGTCCCGTAAACGGAATCCCCCGAAAGGTAACCTAGGCCTGTTTTTGACTGTCGAGTATTGCTCGGTATGTTTTTAGTGTTGATTTTGGCAAAGAACTAAACCAACGGCTAAACTTAATCGCTTAGTCAGGGAATGTTAACTCTAATGTACTCATCAAGAAGTGTATCAAGGTTTTGTAGTTCCTCCAATATCCGGTTGCTCTCCTCTCTCTGTTCTGCCTCAATAAGACGTATAACGAACTGGAGAAGTGCCATGGAAAGGGCATCCTGATTATCGCGGCTAACATACTTACTCTTGTACAGATCAACTTTTTCATTAATAATTTTGGCAGCAGCGCGTATTTTCTCCTCATCATTAACTGCTACCTTGAGAGGGTAGTACCTGTCAGCTATGCTTATTCTTATTGATTGCTGTTCCATAATAGCGGCCTAATCATTTAAAAGAGCTATGCATCTATCAATCTCCTTAACTATTCTGTTAATCTTCTGTTTAGCCTCTTTCACATCCTGTGATGATGCTTTAAAAGCTTCCCCTAACTGTAGCTTATTTACTTTTTCTTCTAATTCTTTTACATTGTTAGTACTTGTGTCCAATGCACTTTTGCAACTGTCAAGCTCGGCAGATAATCTCTGATTTTCAGCAACTACCTGTTCATATCTGGAGATTAATAACTCAATTTTTCCCTTTAGGTTATTTATTACGACATGATAATCCACACTCATACAACTGCTATGCATTTTAACAAAGATAGTAAATAAAAAAAATATAACAAAATAGCTTCCAAATTAACACTTGGAAGCTATTCTTATTATTAGTCAACGATTGGTTCGCCGCTATCTTTTCTGAATTTTCTCCATTCCGACTTTTATCGCCTGTTCATTCATCGGAATAAGATGGTGATGCCTTTCAGGGATGGATTTTTTCAGCCCTTTTATTACATTTTCCATGCTGACTATTGGTTTCTTACTCAGAAAAGCTCCAAGAACAACCATGTTGTAAGCCTTGGAATTACCCAGTTCATTTGAGATTTCCACAGCGTCAATTGAGTAAATTTTAATGTCTTTACGAACCGGATAGCGGGTTATGCCATTTGGATCATAAATCATCAGTCCTCCGGGTTTGATGCTGTTTTCGAATTTATCCATAGATTGCTGGTTTAGTATGATTGCAGTGTCGAATCTACTCAGTAACGGCGAACTTATCTTAGAATCACTCAATATAACTGTTACATTAGCTGTTCCCCCTCTCATTTCAGGGCCATAAGAGGGCATCCATGTTACTTGCTGTCCTTGCATGATGCCGGAATAAGCGAGAATCTTACCCATCGATAGGACTCCTTGACCGCCAAAACCTGCTATTATTATCTCTTCTTTCATATTTCTCCTTTTTAAATATCCTTTATATCTCCTAGTGGGTATTTTGGGAACATATTTTCTACCATCCACTCATTTGACTTAACCGGTGAAAGCTTCCATCCGGAGTTGCATGTGCCGACAATTTCCACAAATGATGTTCCCTTATCCATCATAGAGTTTTCAAATGCCTTACGGATGGCTTTTTTTGCTTTTCTTACATTAGCGGGGTTATGTACAGATTGTCTGGTGACAAAGCATGTGCCATCAAGCTGTGCGATTAATTCGGTGATTTTTAGTGGATTTCCATGAAGTTTAGGGTCTCTCCCATATGGCGTTGTGGCTGTTTTCATTCCTATAAGGGTTGTCGGAGCCATTTGTCCGCCTGTCATGCCATAGATTGCGTTATTTATAAAAATAACAACGATGTTTTCTCCTCTGTTGCATGCGTGCATAATTTCTGCCGTACCTATAGATGCAAGGTCTCCGTCACCTTGATATGTAAATACATATTTTTCTGGATGTAGCCTTTTTGTTGCAGTAGCTAATGCGGGCGCACGTCCGTGAGCAGCCTGCTGCCAGTCAATATCAATGTAATTATATGCAAATACAGAGCATCCGACAGGCGAAATGCCTATGGTTTTTTCCTGGATGCCCATTTCATCTATTACTTCTGCTATTAGCTTATGAACTGTCCCATGTGAACAGCCCGGGCAATAGTGCATCACGTTGTCGGTAAGCAGAGGTGTTTTGCCGTAGACTCTGTTTTCCGGTTTGATTATATCTTTAAGATCCATGATATTCTGTATGTTTTATTTAGAAATAGATTGTTTAAAGGCATCCAGTACCTCTTCTGGTGAAGGGACAATACCTCCTAATCTGCCAAAGAAGTTAACAGGAATTTTGCCATTTACGGCAAGTCTGATATCTTCAACCATCTGTCCGGCGCTTAGTTCAACTGACATAATGGTTTTTAACTGAGGAACCAGCCTCTTTATCTCATTTGTCGGGAATGGGAAAAGTGTGATTGGTCTAAGTAAGCCTACTTTAATTCCCTCTTCTCTTGCTTTTTCTACGGTACTCTCGCATATTCTTGCCATACATCCATATGCGATAATGAGATGCTCGGCATCTTCACAGTTAACTGTTTCAAAACGAACCTCATCTCTCTCCATTATTTTGTATTTTTCCTGGAGGTGTTGATTAAGCTTTTCGTGAACTGCAGCATCCATGGCAAGAGATGTTATAACATTCTGTTTGCGGCTTTGCGGCTTTCCAGTTGTTGCCCAAGGGTATTTTGCAATGATCTCTTCATTGGATATTCTTGGTTTTATTGGTCTGAGCTCAACGGTCTCCATCATCTGGCCTACAATACCATCTGCAAGTATCATTGCCGGATTCCTGTATTTAAAAGCAAGTTCGAAAGAGAGGTCTACAAAATCGTACATTTCTTGTGCTGAAGATGGTGCAAGTACAATTGTCTTATAATCGCCATGTCCACCTCCTTTTACCGCCTGAAAATAGTCTCCCTGTCCGGGTTGAATAGTACCAAGTCCAGGACCACCACGAACAACATTTACTACGAGACATGGTAGTTCGGCTCCGGCAAGATAGCTTATTCCTTCGCACATCAGGCTTATACCAGGGCTGCTTGATGATGTCATTACTTTCTTTGCACAGCAAGCTCCCCCATAAAGCATATTTATTGAAGAGGTTTCACTTTCTGCTTGTAGAACAACCATTCCGGTGGTTTCCCATGGTTTTTCTTCCATAAGAGTCTCCATAACCTCAGATTGAGGTGTGATAGGATATCCGAAGTAACCATCGCATCCGCAGCGAATTGCTGCGTGTGCTATTGCTTCGTTTCCTTTCATTAAAATCTTCTCTGCCATATCAGTTCTTTTTATCTTCATTAAATTTTAACCCTGTACACTGTTATACAGCTGTCAGGACAAACTGTAGCACAATTTGTACATCCAGTGCAAGATTCCGGTGAAGCCATGAATGCAAAGTTGTATCCTTTGCTGTTAACCTCTTTTGCTAAGGCAATAGTATTGGTAGGACAGTTTGCAAGGCATACTCCACATCCTTTGCATTTCTCGTTGTCTACCACAATAGCTCCTTTTAATGCCATATTGTTATTGTTTTTAAATTTGTTTTTACAAAACTACATCATTTTGCTTTAAATCGCAATAAATTGTCATTTTTTAATAACAATTAAGTAGAAAAATACTTAAAACTTCTTATTATACTTTCAATTATGAATTTCCATCTTATAATAATTCCTATTATCAGTATAACAATAAGAATTATTGCACCCTGAACTTTCGAATCCATTGTGCGGAATTTTGACCAGCAACTATTCATTGGATTAATATTATCTCTTTTCAATCCTTATTCTTGCGTCAACAGCAATTACTTGTTTTGAATTTCCCAATAAAGGGTTAAGATCCATCTCGAAAATTTCCGGTGCGGCATTACAAAGAGCTGAAACTCTTCTGATTGTTTCATTGAACACGACTTCATTAACACCTTCAATCCCTCGTGTTCCTTTTATCATTTTATATCCTCTTAAACCTTTAATCATCTCTTCTGCTTCGGTTTTTGAAACAGGGGAGAGCGCGCTTCTCACGTCATTAAGGACTTCTATAAAGATTCCTCCGAGCCCGCACATAATTAGATGTCCAAATTTCTCCTCTCTTTTCGCTCCGATGAATATCTGTGTCCCGGTAAGCATCGGTTGAAGCAATATCGCAGATGTATTCGGGATATTCATCATTCTGTTAAATTCAACAATCATTGTCTCCTCTTCTGTGATGTTGAGGATAACCCCGCCGACATCAGTCTTGTGCACAGGACCGACAACTTTCATTACTAAAGGAAACCCTATCTCCAATGCTGCTTTCTTGAGAGCATCAATTTTATCAACAACTGCTTCCTTTGCTCTGCTTATTCCGGCCGCATCAAGAAGCACCTGGACTTGTGCTGGTGATAAATAGCCATTTTGAGCTTTGTCTATAATATCCCGAATCATTTTCTTGTCTACCGGAGGAAGTTGTGTGCTATACAAAGGCCCATGAAGATCCATAACCTTTCCGAAAGCTTTTCCGAATTGAACTTCGTCAGGGAAACAGATTCCTCCCAGGTTTTTAAACTTATCTATCTCATCTTTGGCATTTACAATGGAAGGTAAAATAGAAAAGATTGGTTTTTTGCATTCTTCGATTTTTCTGAAAAGTGTCTCATATACGTCATATACTTTTGTAAGTCCCGGATTGCCAAATATTACTGCCATCGAGTCTACGTCAAAATCATTCTCACAGGCATCTATTATCTTTTCTAGCTGTAATGCTGTGCCTGTGGCAAGAAAGTCTAAAGGGTTTGATACAGATGAACCTTTATATAACTCTTTAAGCAAGATATCTGCTTTTTCACCGGATATGTGAGGGACATTCAGACCATTATCGGAAAGGGTGTCTGTCAACATGACGGCCGGACCTCCGGCATGTGTTATTATGGCAACTTTGTTTCCTTTTGGTATTTTATTCATCATTACTGCGCCTACTGTCACAAGCTCTGTCCGGCTATAACATCTTACAATGCCGGCTTTGTTAAAAAGAGCGGATACCGCAGAGTCTGGAGATGCCATAGCACCAGTGTGAGAAGATGCGGCTCTACAGCCGGCATCACTCGTCCCAGCTTTAATAGCAGCAATCCTTGCACCTTTGTTTATTAGGGAAACGGAGTGTTTCAGGAGTTTATCCGGGTTGTTTATACTCTCTATATATAAGAGTTTAACAGGGGAGCTTTTTCCATGTATATATGTTTCATCCATATGGGCAAGAACCTCTTCTATACCTGTCTGGGCACTATTCCCTACAGAAAAAATAGAAGAAACTCTCAAGCCAAGCTGCATCGCGGTCTCTAAAATAAAAACCACTGTAGCCCCAGAACCGGAAATCAGATCTACCCCAGTGTCGCTAAGGGTTGGGGTGGGCTTTGTAAATACGCCTGTATAATTCGGTGTCATCACACCGATGCAATTTGGACCTATCAATGTGGCACCGGTTCTGTTTACTATCTCTACAATCTTCTCTTCGTAAACTGTACCCTCTGGGCCGTCTTCATGGAATCCTGCCGAGAGAATTATAACAGCCTTGCACATCTTCTTGCTGCAAAGTGTCTCTACACTTTCCGGGCATAGTTTGGCCGGAATTGCTATTATGGCAAGATCTATCTGAGGAAGTTCCTCAACACTTTTATGGCATTGTATTCCTTGAACTGATTCAGATTTAGGGTTTACTACAAAAAGTTTTCCTTTAAAATTGGACTCTTTTATGTTTCTCAGTACAGCACCTCCTGGTTTTTGGGTCTCTTCAGACCCTCCTACTACAACAATGCTTTTAGGAGAAATGAGCTCTTTTGTTATCATGTGTTAAAAAATTTGAGGCAAAGGTAATAATAAGTAATAAAAAATTAAATAATATGAACTGTTTATAAATTATGTGTCTCTTGAAAATTTTCCTGCTCCTTTATGTGGGGAAAATCCTGCTTTTTCCCAGGCTTCTCTGATGAAAGGAGAAATGTCAGGATAGTATTTGTTGCAGAAATTATTGAGAAAAGTGCCTTTTTTTATAATTGACAAAGGAGAGTCTAATACTAAGTTCTGTTGGCAAAATAAGGAGATTTTCTCACAAAAGTCTGAATGTCGTTTCATCCCTTCACGGAATGAATTGTGCCATATCGGATCGTTATACCAGATATCAATAATTCTCGATAGAATTGAAGAGTTGAAGATATCATAATAACTCATACATGAAGTCTGTAATACTTCGTATGGAGGGTCGTCTGCATAAACAATCTTTAAATCAACGGCATCTCGCCTCATTTTTGTTCCTGGAAGAAGTTTGAGCTTCTCTATCTGTATTTCATCAACGCCAAACGAAGCGAGAGTAGTGATATCTTCAACCAGATGCTTGTAATAATAGTGAGGCAGTCCAATAATCAGATCTGCGTGTACCTTGAATTTATCTAACGAGCATAAATATTGCAGTCCATCTAATGCTTGATTACACGAACCGGATCTATTACACCCTTTAAGAACATTGTCTCTGAGGCTTTGTATTCCGGCCTCAAGAAAGAGTAATCCAGCAGGGAGAGTCTCAAGTCTTCTTTTTAAATGGTTATTTATAAAGGCCGGGTGTATTTCAAGATGGAATTTTATTGCCGGATAATAGTCAGAAAAGATGTCCAACAAACCAATAGCATACTTATAATCAGAATTGAAGGTTCGGTCAAGAATCCGGATTTCCTTAATACCCTTAGCCTTTGCGGTGTCAAGTCTTTTTCTTAAAGAGAAATAATCAATCTTATCAATTTTTCTGTCATTTCCACTGACACAAAAAGAGCATCTGTTGAAACATCCCCTTGAAGTCTCTATCTGAATAAAAGCTTTGTCCCATCTGAAAAAATCAGAGTTTTCCGGCGGGTTCAGATTGTTGAAAGATGATACAATCGCATAGCCATTGTCAATATAACTGCCTGTGTTATCTATCATGCATATGCCCTCAACATCAGTAAGCTTTATCTGCCCTCTCAAGGCTTTTAATAGATTGTTAATCTGATCTTCTCCCTCACCTCTGAACACAGCCGTAATAAATTTGTTACTGTACAGAAAGGATTCGTTGTTGCCAAGGAATTCAGGGCCACCCAGGATTATTTTGGTATTTGGTAAAAGTGCGGAAATTCTTGAAAGAAGCCTGACTGTGTAATTATGGTTGAATAGCCAGAGAGTTGAGAGGATAACGTCCGGTTTGTGACTAATAACCTCTTTTAGAGAGGAAGATGGCTCTCTATTTATTGTGCCAGATACGACACACCAGTCAAATTGCTCTCTTGAACACGCTCCTGTTTGAGAGTGCAGAGCCGGCAAAGCCAGTGA
Organism: Rikenellaceae bacterium; assembly: GCA_034928745.1. Lineage (GTDB taxonomy): Bacteria > Bacteroidota > Bacteroidia > Bacteroidales > UBA932 > Bact-08. Next base: position 236,996 of record JAYFOS010000011.1, on the reverse strand, counting down.
CGAGTGTGAATAAGAGGCATTTATATCTAACCATAGAATTTTCATTTCCTCAACAATGATAGCAAATATATTTTAGTTAGAGCAAAAAACTCTCTATTTTTACATTTATAAATATTTTAACATGTCTACATTATTAATAAAGAATATCATCCTTAACAACAAAAGGAAAGATATATATATACAAAATGCAACAATTGATACTATTTCTGACAATTTAGATATAACAGCAGATAAAATCATTGATGGTAAAGGAAAACATGCTGTCCCAGGGTTCGTGAACATGCACACTCATGCGGCTATGACATTAATGAGAGGTATTGGCGAAGACATATCTCTGATGGACTGGCTTCAGAATGTTATTTGGCCCACAGAGACAAAACTTACTGATGAACTTGTATATTGGGGGACAAAGTTGGCTTGTGTAGAGATGATTAAATCAGGAACTACTTGCTTTAATGATCAATATTGGAATTTGCCGGCTGCTGTGTCTGCTACGGAAGAGATGGGGCTAAGATCTGTACATTCGTACGTTATTCTTGATCTTATGGATAAAACAAAATCCTCACATTTAAAAGAGGAGTGTGAAAAGATGTATGAATTTTCCAGAGGATGGTCTTCAAGAAATATATTTTCTGTGGGTCTTCATGCACCATACAGCGTCTCTCCTGAAATGATACAATGGGCTACTGAGTATGCCAGGAAAAGAGAGTTGTCGGTTCATATCCATCTATCTGAAACAGAGTCTGAAAATATAGATTCAATAAAGAATCATGGCATGTCTCCCACACAATATCTTGAAAGCCTTGGAGCTCTTGGTCCGGAAACTCTGGCGGCACACTCATTATGGATTGATGATACTGATATTAAGATATTGGCAGACAGAGGTGTGAAAACAATACATAATATTAATTCCAACCTAAAGATAGCCTCAGGATATAAATTCAGATATAAAGAATTAAAAGAAGCAGGTGTGGTTGTTTCTCTTGGTACAGACGGATGTGCCTCTTCAAATAATCTTGATATGCTCGAGACAATGAAGACGACTGCTCTTGTCCAGAAAGCATGGCGAGGAGATCCAACGATAATGCCTTTAGATGAGTTATTATCTCTTGCAACAGAAAATGGGGGGAAGTCGTTAGGTTTACCAATTGGGGTTATTAAAGAGGGATATCTTGCAGACATATCCCTAATTGATACTAGTGGGGTTGAGTTCACTCCAAATATAAACTTTATGGCAAACCTTATTTATTCAGCAAACAGCTCTTGTATTGATACGGTAATATGTGATGGGAAAGTACTTATGGAGAACCGTCTGGTGGATGGAGAGCTTGAAATAATACAAATTGTTAATAAATTATATAAACAACTTTTATAGAATCAGTATGGAGTACATAATTAAAATCAACGAGGCAACAGCTTATATTAATGAGAAACTGGAAGGGAAGAAACCGTTGTGCGGTATAATTCTGGGAAGTGGATTAGGTGGATTGGCCGATGTAATAGAGAATAAAACCGTAATACCATACTCTTCTATTCCTCATTTTTCTCAATCGACTGCGATAGGTCATAAAGGAAACCTTATCGGAGGCTTTCTTGGCGGTAAATATATTATAGCCATGCAGGGGAGGTTTCATTACTATGAGGGATACGGTATGGATCAGGTGACTCTCCCGGTAAGAGTTATGAAAAAATTAGGTATTTCATCCCTTTTTGTTTCAAATGCTGCAGGAGGTGTTAACAGAGATTTTAAGGTTGGAGATTTAATGATTATTAAAGATCATATAAATTTGATGCCAAATCCTTTAATAGGGAAAAACATGGATGAATTCGGTCCGAGATTTCCTGACATGACAAGACCGTATGACCTCAATATGATAAAAATGGCTGAGTTGACAGCATCTAAGTTGAATATTATTCTAAAGAAGGGAGTCTATCTTGCCGGAACCGGCCCTACATATGAGACCCCTGCCGAATACTCTTTTTTTGGAAGAATAGGTGCAGATGCTGTCGGCATGTCTACAGTTCCTGAGGTTATTGTTGCCAGACACAGTAATATTCCTGTATTTGGTATATCTGTGATAACAAATGAAGCTCACGACTTTGCCGAAGATTTTGTTAATGACGGAAACGATGTTATTATTGCAGCTAATAAAGCTGCCGAGAGAATGACTATACTTATAACTACAATGATTTCTGAATTATGACCGGAAATAGAGATCTGCCACTGATTATTGAGGAATTCATTGATGTAGCCAATGAAATCTGCTATTATGCCGATATGCTATGGCAGAAAGGTTACGTTCAAGCAAACGGCAGTAATATTACAGTCAGGGTGGCAGAAAATCTCCTGTTTGCAACTCCGTCTCGAATCTCAAAAATGAGCATGAAGCCGGAAGATTTGGTTATTGTTGATATGAATGGACAGCATATTTTCGGTAAGATGAAAGCAACAACGGAACTTTCATCACATCTCTCTATATACAAGATAAATCCTGACACAGGTGCCGTTATACATTCTCAGCCTCCCTATACATCTTCTTATGCTTGTTCTGAGAATTTCCCAATGACTCTTTTAAGTCCCGAAGAGGTATTCTGGATTGATAAAATGGCTTTTGCACCGTTTACAATCCCCGGATCCTCTGAAATGACCTATCAAATAGAGACAAGGTCAAAAGGACGCCATGTTTTGGTTCTGCAGAACCATGGACTTATAACTTGGGGTGAAACTCTTCGAGATGCTTTCTGGAGAACGGATGTTATGGAAAATCATTGTAAATTACATAACTATATACAGTCACGAGGGGATACCCCGAGAGAATTTACCTACAGGCAAATGATGATGTTGCAGGAGATAAGGCAAAAATATTTTAAATAGATGTATAACATATAAATGAGTTATGATAAATAATATAATTTTTGATTTGGGCGGAGTGATTGTGAGGTTGGACCGTAATGCTTGTGTTAACTCATTCAGGAAGATTGGATTTGAAGATTTCGGAACGATATTAAACAACTTTGTTCAACATGGTTTTTTTCTGGATTTTGAAAAGGGAATAATTGACTCTGTTCAATTTAGAGAGATTATTCGTAAATACATAGGTAGTTATGTTGCTGATGACAAAATTGACAAGGCTATGGCGGATTTTCTTGCAGAGATCCCCGAATATAAGTTAAAGCTTATCAGTAAACTGAAACAATCCCACAAGGTGTATTTGCTTAGCAATACAAATCCTATAGCAATGAGCCAGGTAAGGGCACTTTTCCGGAACTACGGATATGAAATGGATAATTGTTTTCACAGAATGTTCCTTTCCTATGAGATGAAAATGGCAAAACCCGATTCTGAAATATTTGAGAAATTGATAAGTGAAACAGGGATAAATCCGGAGGAATCACTTTTTGTTGACGATGGTTCTCAGAATATTCAGACTGCTAGATCTCTCGGTTTCCAAACATTGCTTGCATCACAGGAATGTGATTTGGAAAAGGAGGTTCTTAATCGGTTATGATTCGGTTTATAAGTTTGTCCAGTGGAAGTAACGGAAACTGTTACTATATAGGCAATGAACAAGTCTCACTTTTAATAGATGTCGGTGTCTCCGGCAGAATGATTAAGAAACGCTTGTCAGAATTCGGTATTTCAGTTGATTCCATATCATTCGTATTAATAACGCATGATCACATAGACCATATAAAACACCTCGGTGCATTCACACAGAAATTCAAAACTCCGGTTATAGCAACAAAAAAATTACATGATTATTTATCTGTCCACCCATGCACCAGAGGATGCATGGATGATTGCAGAAAATTTATCGAGAAAGGGGATTGTTATGAATATTCAGGAGTGAGTGTCACTCCTTTTGATGTACCTCATGATGCAAATGAGACATTAGGTTATCATATTAATTTCAGGGGGGAAAAATTTACCATCATTACTGATGCCGGTCGTGTGACGCAGGAGATGATTGAGTATTCCAGAAAAGCGAGCCATCTGATATTGGAGTCAAATTATGACTATCAAATGCTGATGGATGGAAACTATCCTAGAGTATTGATTGACAGAATTAAAAACGGACATGGCCATTTGTGTAATATCCAGACAGCAGAAGCCTTGAAAGTTATATATAACTCAGATCTAAAAAATCTGTTTTTGTGTCATTTGAGTGAAAACAACAACACTCCAGAACTTGCTTATGGTTCTGTTTGTTCTTCACTTATGCAGATTGGTGTTACTGAGGGGATTGATATAAACATTAAGTGCCTCCCTAGAAGAGGCACTTATTGTTATCAATGTGAAGAGTAGGAGATACAAATACTAATCAACAAACTGTTTTGCATAATATTTGGCTGTCAGCTTTTCACCGGTAGCTCTTTCAATCATATCGTTCCATTCATACCTCATACCAACATTGAATATTTTATCTTTCATCCAGTTACCCACCTCTTTGTTGCCAATATAGCATTCGTTTTTGTAATCTCCGGATTTAGTAATGTTGTTTACTATATAATAATGCATTTGCGAAGCAAAAAGCTCACCTAGCTGGTAATTATGATAATAACATGGATATAGGGCAATATGGATCTTTGTTGCCCAGTCTGGTTCATTTCTGTCGGCGGGTCTGTGAAGCATTTGATATTTTTCTACGAGATCCCACCATAATTTATTCAGATCTTGGTCTGGGTTTGCATACATGGCTTTTTCAAAGCGATAGACAACCTGAACCCAACGACTGAATACGAGTTGTTGAAGTCTTGTTGATTTTTCGCAATCTGTGGCAATTTTATCCTTCTCTTCCTGTGAAAGACCAAGGCTTTGCCTCATCCATTCCGGGTTTCTTGACAGCCTTCCGAACAACATAGCAACAGCTTCTGTTGTGAATGTATGTGCAGCTCCTCGGAGGAAAAACGGATTTTCGGGATTGTCGTGTCCCAAAGAATACACTCCGTGTCCGAATTCATGTAGCATTGTTCCCATCCACTGCTCATTGTCTTTAATATTACAAAGGACTCTGACATCTCCTTCGTTGTCAATATCAGTGCAATATGCATGTTGGTTTTTCTTTGGTTTTTCGTATAAATCGCTGTTTTGCATGATCTTAGAAACATCAATTCCAATACCCATATAGAAATCGGAAGTGAGTTGCTCCAGATTTTTCCCTTTATAGTAAGAGTCGAGATCAACAGGGTAGAGCTTCGGTGATTCCTGGAAATACCTTCCTTGATAATGCCAAGGCATCAGTTTTTCTGCAGAAACTTTGTAACGAAGCGAGAACACTGAATCCATCTGGCCTTTCAGTGCTGCGAATGCATTTCTGGTGAGAGAGTCTAATTCATCAAAAAGTGCAGAAATCTCTGAAGGGTTCTGACCTGAAAGTTCAAGAGACATACTGTGAAAGTTTTCGAAACCAAGGGATGTTGCAACTTTATTTCGGAGTTTCACTATCTCTATCACGTCTGATGCCACAACCGGTCCAATACCTTTGTGCGCTTTCCATACACCTTCGAGTACTTTGTTATCTGTAGAGGTCTGAAGAATGTTTTCCACTTCATTGTCAGAAATCTGCTTGCCCATGAAATTAGCACGGTATTCTGCGTATTTCAGTTCCAGAGCAGACGTCTTGTTAATAATCTGATTAAGAAGGGCTGTATCTGTCTGATTAGCAAGGAATGAGTTATAAAGAACAGTTAGTTGCCTGTTGAGAAGAGAGTCCTTTATTTTTCCTCTCTCTTTAATTGCCTTAAGCTCGGCAAATACTTCGGGATTTGAAAAGATTCCTGTAATCTGGATATTTGCATCAGAGTATTTTTTAAACTCGGCTGCATCTCCGGTGATTGTTCCGTTCCAGTACGCAAGAGCTGCCACTTTTAACAAAGGATGCACTGTGTCTTCAGTGCTGGTAATAATTTCCTGTAGCCTCATTTCGTCTTTTTTTGCGCATCCTGCCAAAAGGGCAGCAAATGCGATAATGATAAACGTTTTTTTCATGTTATAGGATAAGTTGATTTATATTATAAATATTAACCAAAGTTAAGAAAATTATAAGAGGATACTCAAATAATTGAATATCCTCTTAATATTTAGGGTGAAATGATTACAGTTGCGGTCCAGACTTAACCAGGGCTTTAGCGGCATCATTGTCACAGTATTGTTCAAAATTCTTGATATATTTCGCAGCAAGTGATTTCGCCTTCTCTTCCCATACACTCTTGTCAGAGTATGTGCTTCTTGGATCAAGAATGTCTGATACGTTGTTTAGTTTAACAGGAACATTCAGATTCAGGATAGGAATGTGTTTTGTTTCAGCCTTTTCGATAGAGCCATCAATAATAGCGTCAATAATGGCACGAGTATCTTTTATTGATATTCTCTTTCCTGTTCCGTTCCACCCGGTGTTTACAAGATATGCTTTTGCTCCGTGCTCATCCATCTTTTTAGCTAACGTTGAGGCATATACGGTAGGGTGTAGTGTGAGGAATGCCTCGCCGAATGCCGGAGAGAATGAAGGAACCGGTTCTGTGATGCCTCTCTCTGTCCCAGCAAGTTTTGAAGTATAACCGCAAAGGAAGTGATATTGAGCTTGGTCTCTGTCAAGGATAGATACCGGAGGAAGTACACCGAATGCATCAGCAGAGAGGTATATTATCTTCTTTGCGTGTCCTGCTTTTGAAGGTAAAACAATCTTGTTGATGTGATAAATCGGATATGATACACGTGTGTTTTCGGTTACAGAACCGTCTGAGTAATCAGGAGTGCCATCTTCCAATACTGTAACATTTTCCAGAAGAGCATCCCTTTTTATTGCGTTCCAGATATCCGGCTCGTTTTCTTTACTCAGGTTTATGGTTTTTGCATAGCAACCACCTTCATAGTTGAAAACGCCGTGATCATCCCATCCATGCTCGTCATCTCCGATGAGATAGCGTTTAGGGTCCGCAGATAGGGTGGTTTTTCCAGTTCCGGAAAGACCGAAAAATATCGCTACATCACCATCCTGACCAACGTTTGCAGAGCAGTGCATAGAAGCGATTCCTTTGATAGGGAGGAAGTAGTTCATCATTGAAAAAATACCTTTCTTCATTTCGCCGCCATACCAGGTACCACCGCAGACAGCCATCCTTTCAGTGAGGTTGAACAAAACGAATACTTCAGAATGAAGACCATGCTCTTTCCATTTAGGATTTGTTGCCTTAGAACCGTTGATAAATACAAAATCCGGCTCTCCGAAATGTTCAAGTTCGTATTGTGATGGGCGGATAAACATATTTTTTACGAAGTGTGCCTGCCATGCAACCTCAACTATAAAACGCACTTTTAGTCTGGTGTCTTCATTTGTGCCGCAATATGAGTCCATTACATACACATTCTCCTTGTCTGAGAGCTGATTTTGAACAATGCTCTTACACTCATTATAAGCTTCAGAACTAACAGGTTTATTTATTACTCCATCCCACCACATATGCTGATCACTGGTTGCATCCTTTACAATGTATTTGTCTTTAGGTGAACGTCCGGTAAAAACACCTGTCTTGACACAGACTGCACCGGTTTTTGTGAGAGTGCCTTTTTCGAAACCTTCATTTTTCTCAGAAATCTCTGCTTGAAAAAGTTCCTCATAAGAGGGGTTGTGGATTACATTTTTTACGTTTTTGATACCGTACTTTGTCAAATCGATACTTGTCATAGATTATTTAAATTTATTATTAATACGCTTTTTTCACTATCTTTAATATGGACAAAAATGCTTAATTTAGCCACAAAAATCAGGCCATAAAGTTCAATGGAAAGAGCACTGGAAGTCTTAAAGAAATATTGGGGTTATGACCAATTCCGACCTATGCAGGCGGAGATAATTCAATCTGCTGTCAGCGGAATGGACACTCTGGCACTTCTTCCTACTGGAGGAGGAAAATCGCTCTGTTTCCAGATACCGGCAATGATTTGTGATGGCATATGCGTGGTAGTAACACCTTTGATTGCTTTAATGAAAGATCAGGTTGAAAATCTTCAAAAAAGGGGGATAAAAGCTATATGTGTACATTCCGGGATGACAAAGCATGAGGTTGATTATACTCTGGATAACGCAATATTTGGTGATTATAAGTTCCTGTATCTTTCACCCGAAAGGTTGCAGAGTGAAATGGTCAAGGTTAGAATTTCCAGAATGAATGTCAATTTTCTTGTAGTTGATGAGGCCCATTGCATTTCACAATGGGGTTATGATTTTCGTCCCGATTATCTTTTAATTAGAGATGTACGCGAGCTTACTGGAGATGTTCCGGTAATTGCCCTGACTGCCACAGCAACTCCGGATGTGGCAGAAGATATTATGAAGCAGTTGGATTTTAAAAAAGTCAACCTTATAAAATCCAGTTTTGAACGGAAGAATCTTTCTTATGTGGTCAGAGAGACTGAGGATAAAAACGGACAACTGTTAAAAATTGCTCTTTCAATTCATGGTTCGGGCATAGTGTATGTACGAGAGAGGAAAAAAGCAGAAGAGATTGCCGCATTTTTCAATGCTCAGGGAATAAATGCGGATTCCTATCATGCAGGATATGAGGCGTCTGAACGAGCAAAAAGACAAGATGCCTGGATGAAAGGAGAGACAAGAGTGATTGTTGCAACCAATGCCTTTGGTATGGGAATAGACAAACCTGATGTCAGGTTTGTCTGCCACTTTGATCTCACGGAGTCTGCCGAGGCATATTTTCAGGAAGCAGGAAGGGCGGGAAGAGACGGAAAACGCTCTTATGCTGTCCTCTTATGGAACAGACGTGATATAAAGCATATAAAACAGATAATGGAGGTAACATTCCCATCTTTTGACTATCTGAAGGAGGTTTACCAGAAGCTATTCAACTATATCGGTTATGATTTCGGCACGGGTAAGGGAGATGTTATAAAATTCAATATCAGCGATTTTGCTCAAAAGGAAAAGTTGTATATCGTCAATGCATACCACGCTATAAAATATATTGAAGGAGAAGGTTATTTGGAACTGACAGAGGAGATTGAAAATCCTTCCAGAATTATGTTTACCGTTTCGAGAGACGAATTGTATAAAATTCAGTTGAAAAACAGTACACTTGACTCGTTTGTGAAGATTTTGATGAGACTCTACACATCTCTGTTCTCTACCTTTGTGCCAATAGATGAGGAGTATATAGCCAGAGTTTCAAGAAATAACAAGGCAAACATAACTGCAAACCTGATTATGCTTTCAAGAATGCATGTCATAGATTATATTCCTGCAGTAAGATCGCCGCTACTAATTTTAAAGGTGGAGAGGCTTGAAAATAGGGGGCTTCTTTTTTCTGAAGAGAATTACAAGAAAAGAAAAGGCAGCTATCAAAAAAGGGTGGAGAGCATGATTGATTATGTCTCTTCGGCAAATGTCTGCAGATCAGTAATGCTTCTAAACTATTTTGGACAACAAGGAGTGTCCGATTGCGGAGCATGTGATGTCTGCATTGCAAATAAACACAATAGTGATGTAAAGTTATCTGATAAAATGATAGAGGATAAATTATGTGATATGCTTTCTGTTGCACCACTCACACTTGATGAAATTTCCGGAAGAATGGGGGAGGGAAGCAATCTGTATATCGAGATACTCAGGGACATGATAGACAGGGGCATTATCAAAGAGATATACGACAAGTACACCTTAGTCCAATAAAAAGCTTTCAAGTTCTGAACATAACCTTTGTATGGGCAGTCCCATGACATTGAAGTAAGATCCTTCGATACGGCTGATTCCAATATATCCTATCCAATCCTGGGCACCGTATGCTCCAGCTTTATCGTATGGAGCATAATTGTCTATGTAATAATATATCTCATCTTCTTTCAACTCTCTGAAATATACTATAGTTTCAGACGTGAAGGATTTAAACCTATTATAATCTCTAATGCAGACTCCGGTAAGTACCTTGTGCTTATTCCCTGATAGCGTTTTCAACATTTTATAAGCATCGAATCTATCCAGGGGTTTTCCTAAGATCTCACCATCACACAACACCAATGTGTCGGCAGTCACAAGGATTTCATTTTCATTGAGTTTACGGCCGAATCCTGAGGATTTTAATCTGGCAAGGTGTTCCGGCACCGTGTTGATATCCATTGAGGATTCAAAATCTTCCGGTATATCTTGATTTACCTCTACTGTAAATTCAAGATCTACACCTTCGAGTAGTAGTTTCCTTCTTGGTGATGATGATGCGAGTACTAGTCTTTTATTTGCAAGCAATTCTTTAAGCATAATTGTGTGTTAACCTGAATATGCTTCAGGATTGGCACTCCAGTGATCCTGAATCTTTAAAACCTGTTCAATTACATCTCTTACACAACCCTTCCCCCCGGGGAAACTTGAGATATACTCGCAAATCTCCTTAACCTCTTTTACCGCATCTGAGGGACAGGTAGCCAAGCCGCACTCTTTCAAGATTCCGATATCGGGAATATCATCTCCCATGAAAAGAACTTCATCCGGCCTAATTTTATGTCTGTCGCAAAAGTCCAGGAAATCAGGGATTTTATAATGAGAACTCAGATAGATATCTTCCCGATCAATCCCGACTTGTTTGAATCTGTTAATTATGCTGTTTGATGAACCTCCGGTAATAATTGCCACCGGATAGTCATTAATAATTGCCATTCTTACGGCAAATCCATCTTTTGCATTATGGCATCTGAGAAGATCCCCGTTATCTGTTGCAAGGACAGTCCCGTCAGTGAAAACACCATCGACATCAAAAGCAAAAGCTTTTATTGAGGATAATTTATATTTATAATTTGACATTATATGTTATTTTTTTCTGTTCTTTTATCAATTTTGAAAGGGTTTCATATACTAATTTGTGTTCATCCTTTCCTTCAAGAAGTCTAAGATGTTTTTCTATTGTTGACATATCACCCCTTTTAGCAGGTCCCGTCTGTACTAGTGAAGGATGCTCGTAGAGAAATGCTTTTCTTACTGTTTCAATTGCCAGAGGAGTGAGCAACACTTGATTTGGTGTGGCAAGATCAAATGCCAAACCGGTAAGGTAATTTATAAAATTACTAACATAGACTGCAGCGAGATGTAATTTCAATCTCTCTTCTGTAGTTGTGACTTTATGCTCGGCCCCCAATGAATAAACAATGTCTGTAAGGATGGTCTCACCCTCTTTGGATGGAGACTCTATTAAAAAAGGAACCATTCTGAAATCCACAGGTTTTATCTTGCTTAATGTCATTAATGGATAAAATACACCATTAAAAGGGTAGGAGAAAAGCGCTTCAATTGATGTTGCCCCACTTGTGTGGACTAACAGAGGGCTCTTTTCTCCCTTTATAATAATTGCTGAAAATTTTTCAGCGAGAGATTGTATTGCATTGTCTGAAACAGCCAGTATAACGACATCGGATTCCTTCAACATGGTAAAATCCTTTGTAAACATAGTTTCTTCAGTAATCTTATGCGGATTGTTGTCACTTTTATTTAGAATGTAAACCAGTTTTTTCCCAGACTCTTCATTCCTTCCACATATGAATGGTATGGAATGACCGGTCGCTTTAAGGGCAAGTGACAGCCGATATGCTACATTTCCTGTCCCCCATATTGATATTCTATACATATTTCTATCCTATTGTGCTGTAAAAGGTGTTTATAATTTCTTTGTGCCATCCGGGTATCAGTATGGAGTGATTGCCTAAATGAGAATCAAGATACTGATCAATCTCATTAACATCGTTGAATTGATATTTGATTTGAGTCCTGCATCGTTCAACAACATTTGTATTCTGAATAATCTCACCCTGGAATGCAAAGTGGCGATCGAGCAATGGCCCTCCGCACTTGAAAATTGTGAATTTATCCAAAGGGAGCTTCAATGAAATACCAATCCCGATTTTCGATTCATAGTGAGAAGAGAGCATGAACTTTTTACCAAGTGATAATGGTGCAGTACAATGAGCGAAATCTATACTTTTGTCAGCTCTTTCAATAGAAGAGGGATTTGCCATGAATGAAGGTGATTCACAAAGATGGCTGGCAAGAATCATTGTCCAAAGAGATGGAATATCTCCTTCACATCCGGAAATAATACCTTCGTCATTGAGTAACGAGAGAGCAAGACAGGATGTTGTGCTGCAACTTTGAAGAAGATCAAAACATTTTATGGTAAATGCATCCAGCGAGAACTCGTTTATAATCCCTTTGAGTGCTACATACATTTTTAACGCCTTCTCAACATCTTTAATTGTGGTATCCTTACATAGTGTCTCGGAGAGAGATTGCGCGTTATTTCTAAGATGCTCTGAAAGTGTTGCGGTTTTATAACGAGTCTCAACTTCGAAGACTGGTATCCGTACGAAAGTAGTCCCATACTTTTGGTGGACGAGGTCACATTCAACTGAAGATGAGATTAACCATGACGATTCACCTCCGATAAGTCCAATCCTCATTTTTGACAATTCATTATAGGTGTCTTGTATCTTGAACATTACAGATAGGGTCTCTCCGAATTTGTCAAGATATTTTCTTGTGGGTTCGATTGGAAAATTGAAGTGCCTGTGTGGAATCTTATTCTGAAAGAGCCATGTAGATATCTCCATTGAGGCTGCCAATGAATTGTGATATGAGTCACTTAATAACAAGACAGGGTGGGATAGCGATTTATATAGTTTTTTAAACTGTTCTTCAACTCCTCCGGTAGCAATGAAAGCAATAACATAACCATTGTCGATACTCTTTTCAGAGATGCTGTCACTATAAATTAATTCAATCTTATGCGTTGATCGTAACTCATTCAATAGATTTTCACGACAGCCCAAAACACTTGTAGAATCATGCAGAGGTGAGGCAAATATCACAATCTTGATTGAACTTTTCATAAAATACTTTTTATCCACGCAAAGTTACTTATTTTATAAAACTTTGTATGGGTATATGCTATTATTGAGATTAAGGACTATGGCAATAAAAGCGGGCAGCTGATCATGCAATTGTTTAACTACATGCCGGCTGCCCGTCTTTATAACAGATATTAATTAAGCTTCCGCAGAGAACTCCTCTTTTATTGAAAGGAATGGATTAATGTCACAAGCAGCAAAATCTGTGATGTATGAATACCTTTCATCATTCCATGCTTTGGCTTTGTTTGTATATATCACGGCAGAGTCTTCAAAAATCTTGTCTCTCTGAGCATCGATTATGAGCAGATAGGACATAACTATATGAGAAGCCATCTCTACAAGCCTTCTTGCGTGAAAGTCAATGAACTCATTATCCCCGCCTGCAACAATTGCTACAGCTTGCTGATATTGTTCAGTCATTGCAATCAGTGTCTTTTTCAGTTGTGTGAACTCGGGTTTAAGTTCTATTTTCTCATATTCTTTTATTTGACCAAGATAAGCTCCGTTGGTGACATATCTTTGCGCAGCAACTATTTGTAACTGGGATGTGCCTTCGTAAATTGTGGTTATTCTTGCATCTCTGTAAATTCTTTCAATCGGATAATCCTTCATAAAACCTGAACCTCCATGTATCTGTAAGGAATCATATGCATTCTGATTACTATACTCGGATGCAGTCATCTTTACCATTGGAGTGAACATATCAGCAAGACGTTGATATTGTTTTGCCTCATTTCTCTCTTCTGGTGTCAACTTCCTGGTTTCTGAGATTATATTATAAGCCTTGTAAATATCGACAAAACGTGTTGTTTCATATAAAAGAGCTCTTGAAGCCTGGAGTTTTGCCTTTATTATGGAAAGCATCTCATACACTGCGGGGAATTGAATGATTGCTTTGCCAAATTGTTTTCTTTCGTTGGCATATTTAAGTGCTTCTCTGTAAGCCGCTTCGGAAATCCCGACAGCCTGGGCTGCAACTCCGAGTCTTGCTCCATTCATCAGAGACATTACATATTTGATAAGACCCATTCTTCTTTCACCGACAAGTTTTGCAGGAGCGTTGTTAAATACAAGTTCACATGTGGGAGATCCTTTTATACCCAGTTTGTTTTCAATCCTTCTTACATGTACACCTCCCCATTTCTGATCATGTACAAAATAAGAGAGTCCCCGACCATCTGTTGTATTCTCTTCAGAACGTGCCAATACTAGTTTTATCTGTGCATCACCGTTTGTTATGAATCTTTTGACACCGTTCAGCTTCCACATTCCGCTCTGCTCGTCATATCTCGCTTTTAGCATGACAGCCTGTAAATCACTTCCTGCATCCGGCTCTGTCAAATCCATAGAGCATGTTTCCCCATTGTTAATTCTAGGTAGAAATTCATCCTTTATCTCCTTGCTCGCAAATTCATATATGGTCTCAGCACAATCCTGAAGTCCCCATATGTTCGAAAAACCGGCGTCTGCTCTTCCGACTATCTCAGCAGACATAATGTATGGAATCATAGAGAAGTTCAATCCGCCATACTCTCTTGGAAGATACATGCCATAAAGTCCGGCTTGTGTAAGTACATCTTGATTTTGCTGTGTCCCAGGTGCATATGTGACTCTTCCGTTTTCGTGATGAGGTCCAACCTTGTCTACCTCTTCTGCATTTGCTGCAATTATTTCACCGCAGATATCTCCAAGGATTTCCATCACTTTGTCATATGAATCAATTGCATCTTCAGCTGTGCATGGTGCATAGTTAAATTTTCCTGCATCAGTAAAATCCTGCTCTTTAAGTCTGACGATCTTTTTCATCAGAGGATTAGAAAGTTGGAACTGTATATCTTTATTGTCTTTGTAAAAGTTTGCCATACTATTTGATGTTTTTCTTGTATGATTTTATCATTCTCGGGAGCACTTCATTCAAATCTCCTACGATAGCGTAATCCGCTATATTGTTTATAGGGGCGTTCGGATCATTATTTACAGAAATAATCATCGCAGACTGGTCCATACCTGCAGTATGTTGTATCTGACCCGATATTCCTACTGCTATATATAATTTTGGTCTTACTGTAACTCCGGTTTGTCCGACTTGTCTTGCATGGTCTGCAAATCCGGCATCTACAGCCGCACGGGATGCACCAACTTCGGCTCCTAAAAGGTGTGCCAACTCAAACAATTGGTTGAAATTTTCCTTTGAACCTACGCCAAAACCTCCTGAAACAATTATGGATGCACCTTTGATGTCAATTTTCCTCTCCTGAATGTCGCGTCTGATAATCTCAACGACAAAATCCGAATCATTCAGAATAGGGTTGATGTCTATCTTGCTTGTAACTCCATTTACCGCTTGATTCAAGGTAACCTTTTTCATAACACCCTCCCTTACTGTGGCCATTTGAGGTCTGTGTTCAGGATTGATGATTGTGGCAATAATATTTCCTCCAAATGCCGGTCTTATCTGGTAAAGAAGATTTTTATAATCCTTTCCGCTTTTAGTATCAGTATGATCACCAATCTCAAGAGAGGTGCAATCAGCGGTAAGTCCGCTTGTAAGGGCACTTGATACCCTTGGGGCAAGATCCCTCCCGATGCTTGTGGCACCGAAAAGAGCTATTTGAGGTTGCTCCGACTTGAATAGAGAAATTGTTATGGCTGAATATGGCAGTGTTCTGTAAAATTCCAGACGTGAGTCTTCTGCCAAGTGAATTTTTGTTGCCCCATACATAAACAACTCCTGTGAAAGATGAGAGATTTTATCTCCAATAACAAGTGCTTCAAGATTACAATTCAGTTTACTTGCCAGCTCCCTGCCTTTAGTCATAAGTTCAAGGCTGACATCTGCAATCTTTCCGTTTTCTGTCTCTATATATACTATGATATTATTCATTATCTCCGATTTAACATTTTAACCAATAGTGTGTGATGAAATAAGCTCCTTGAAAAGAGAGTCGATATCCTCCTCAGAAGAAGAGAGTTGTTTCGATTCTTTTGCCTGGAAAACAATGTTCTCAATTTTCTTTACTTTGGTAGGAGAGCCCGAAAGTCCGTACTTCACCTCTTCACCTCCAACATCTGCAACTCCCCATTCAGGTATGGTGAGCTCTTCCATGTTAAATTGCGGAAGATATGAGTTGTGTTCATTATCGTTTTGTTCGGAAAGAGTGCTCGCATGCTTGTATCTCATGAGTTGCTTTGCATTCCTGGGTCTGCATGAAGGTGCTGTAGCATTAACTGTTATTAGTAAGGGAAATGTTGAACAAACCTCTTCAACACCTCTCTCCAATCTTCTGAGAATATTGATCTTGTTATTTTCTATAGAAGTAATACTTTCGGCATATGTGACTTGTGGAATTCCAAGTTTTTCTGCCACTTGAGGGCCAACTTGAGCTGTGTCTCCGTCAATTGCCTGTCTGCCTGATATTATTATATCGGGATTAATTTTTCTGATAGCCATCGATAGAGCATATGAAGTGGCAAGAGTATCTGCTCCTGCAAATTTTCTGTCAGTCAGGAGTACTCCTCCGTCTGCACCTCTGAAGTATCCCTCCCTTATAATATCTGCAGCTCTCGGAGGACCCATTGTAAGTAGTTCCACCTTTGTTCCAGGGAACATGTCTTTAATTCTTAAGGCTTGTTCCAGAGCGTTCATGTCTTCGGGATTAAAAATAGCAGGAAGAGCGGCTCTGTTGACAGTTCCGTCCTCTTTCATTGCATTCTTTCCCACATTCCGGGTGTCTGGCACCTGCTTTGCCAGTACAACAATTTTAAAGGTTTTAGTCATATTAGGTTGATTAATTATGCTTTGGCGGAATTTCCCCCAAAGCCCATTGGAAACATATTTTTTTGTTCGTTGTTAAGAACGATTTCCCCATATTGGTTCTCATATTTTGCAATATTATCCTCCAAGGCAAGCATTAACCTCTTTGCGTGTTCTGCAGTCATTATTATTCTGTTGGTTACCTGTGGTTTAGGAATGCCGGGAAGCATGCTTATGAAGTCAAAGATAAATTCACTGCTTGAATGTGTAATGATTGCTAAATTCGAGTATGAACCCAGGGCGACATCATTGTTTAATTCTATATTAATCTCATTATCAGTCTTCATAACGATTATTATTTTATGTGTTTTTGCAAAGATAGTTTTTTTTCTCAAAAGCGAATTTTGAGAAGGTGTATTAAATAGTTAACTTTGACGTTTAGTTTTAAATTTAAACATTCTTATGGAGTTACCTGTAAAATATGATCCTTCACTTACAGAAGAGAAGTGGTATGCCTATTGGTTGAAAAATAATTTTTTCCATTCTGAACCGGATAATAGAGAGCCATATACAGTCGTCATACCTCCTCCGAATGTGACAGGTGTTCTTCATATGGGGCATATGTTGAATAATACAATACAGGATGTACTTGTAAGACGTGCCAGGATGAAGGGAAAGAATGCATGCTGGGTACCGGGAACTGATCATGCATCTATAGCAACTGAGGCAAAGGTCGTTGCTAAACTTAAGGCAGAGGGAATCGAAAAGAGTGATATTACCAGGGAGGAGTTTCTGAAACATGCATGGGAGTGGAGAGAGAAACACGGAGGAATTATATTGGAGCAACTTAAGAAACTAGGGGCTTCATGTGATTGGCAAAGGACAAAATTTACAATGGATCCGGATCTCAGCCAGGGTGTTATAAATACATTTGTTTACTTCTACAAGAAAGGTTGGATATACAGGGGTGTTAGAATGGTAAACTGGGATCCAGTAGGACAGACAGCTGTCAGCGATGAAGAAGTTATCAGAAAAGAGACACCGTCTAAGTTGTATTACCTTAAGTATTTTATATCTGAAAACGGGATACCGACAGATGAATATTTAGTTATTGCAACAACAAGACCGGAGACCATTATGGCAGATAGTGCCATTTGCATCCACCCTGAAGATGAAAGATACAAGCATTTGAAAGGTAAAAAGGTTTTTATCCCGCTCATAAACAAGGAGATACCGGTAATCGAGGATGATTATGTGACAATGGATTTCGGTACCGGCTGTCTGAAAGTAACTCCTGCACATGATGTGAATGACTATGAGATAGGGCTTAGGCATAAACTTCCAGTCATTGATATTCTGGATCAATATGGAAAATTAAATAAGGAAGCAAGAATTCTTATCGGCGTTGACAGATTTGAGGCAAGAAAGAAGATTGTCAAAATGTTGGCTGAATCCGGTAACTTCTTGAAAGAGGAGACCTATTCTTCTCAGATAGGCTACTCTGAGAGAACCAATGCTGTCATTGAACCAAGACTGTCGTTACAATGGTTTCTGAAAATGGAGGAGGCTGCAAAGAATGCGCTAGCGTATGTAGAAGATGAAAAAATAAGGCTTATACCAGATAAATACAAAAACACATACAAGCACTGGATGGAGAATGTCAGGGATTGGTGCATCTCTAGGCAATTGTGGTGGGGTCAGAGAATACCTGCATGGTATCTTCCATCAGGCGATTTCGTCGTAGAACAAGATGCTGAAAGTGCATTGAAAGCTGCCAAAGAGATAGAACCGACCGTCAAACTCGAAGATCTTAAACAGGATTCGGACGTTCTGGACACATGGTTCTCCTCATGGCTATGGCCAATTTCAGTATTTGATTCAAATAAACCCGGGCATCCCGATGCAATTCCAAATACTGATCTTGCATATTATTACCCGACGAATGATCTGGTAACAGCACCAGAAATACTCTTCTTTTGGGTAGCAAGGATGGTAATGGCTGGTCATGAGTTCTGCGGAAATCTTCCATTCAGAAATGTCTACCTTACCGGTACTGTTCGAGACAAACTTGGCAGGAAGATGTCAAAATCTTTAGGCAACTCACCTGATCCTATTAAGTTAATGGAGGTATACGGCGCTGACGGTGTGAGGGTTGGGATGTTGATCTGCAGTAGCGCAGGAACAGATATCCTTTTTGACGAGTCTCAGGTTGAGCAGGGAAGAAACTTTGCAAATAAAATCTGGAACGCATACCGTCTGATAAAAGGTTGGAATGTTGATGAAAAAGCAGTCCAGACTAAGCAGGCAAAAATAGCTGTGAAATGGTTTGATGAACTGCTCTCTTCTTCAATCGAGACAATCGATGACCATTTTGAAAAATTCCGTATTTCTGATGCTCTGATGCTTGTATATAAGCTATTCTGGGATGATTTCTGCGCCTGGTATCTTGAACTCATAAAGCCTCAACAAGGTGCCGGTATAGATACGGTAACCTACAATGCAACAATAAAGATTTTCGATAAGCTTTTGAGAATACTTCATCCGTTTATGCCGTTCATCTCTGAAGAGTTGTGGCAAAATATTGATGAGCGAAAGGAGGGTGAGACAATCATGTTGTCAAGTCAGCCGGTTGCGGACAAATATGACACTGAGTTCCTCGGAAATTTTGAAGTGGTAAAGGATTGTATTGTAAATATAAGGGGTATAAGACAATCAAAAGGTATCTCTCCGAAGGAGTCATTATCTTTGCTGTATAAAGGGGAACTTGAACCTGAAATGATCTCTGTGATTGAGAAAATGGCTAATATCAGTTCTGTGGGCTTTATCTCAGACAAGGGTGCCGATGCTAAAGGGGTTTCATTTCTGACAGGATCTCTTGAATTTTTCCTGCCATTGGAGGAACATGTTGATGTAGAGGAAGAACTACGCAAGATTGAAGAAGAGATAAAATATTACAGAGGATTTCTTGAAAACGTAATGAAAAAGCTTTCCAATGAGAAATTTGTCTCAAGCGCTCCTAAAGCGGTTGTTGATATGGAGTTGAAAAAGCGTCAGGATGGTGAGGCTAAGTTGATGAAACTAGAAGAACTTAAAAAAGAGTTGACAAAATAAATGTTCGTACACGAGACAACACTTGAAGTGCGCTATTATGAGACAGACCTTATGGGTATTGTCCACCATTCAAATTATATAAGATACTTTGAATGCGGCAGGAATGATGCATTGGTGTCATTGGGTATTCCGATAAGAGATATTGAAGCGGCCGGTGTAATGATGCCGGTTGTGAAGGTTGAGTGTAATTATAAGTTCCCTGCAAAGCAAGGCGAGAAATTGAGAATAGTGTCTGAAATTAAAGAGCTGCCAAGGGCAAAGGTTACGATTTTCAATTCTATTTATAATGAAAGAGGGGATTTGGTTTGTTCAGGTTTTGTTGTTTTGGGTTTTATCCATAAGGATACAAGAAGGCCCACAAGAGCACCTCAATTTTTTGTAGACAAATTTGCAGATTTTTTTAAATATGAGATAATACGTTAATTATATCAAAATGAATCATTTATTGTTGTTTGGATCAGTTGGTGCCACAGAGGTTATCATTGTTGCCTTAGTTGTATTGTTACTTTTCGGTGGGAAAAAAATTCCTGAACTTATGAAGGGAATTGGTAAAGGTGTAAAGAGTTTCAAAGACGGAATGAAAGGTATCGAAGACGATATAAAAGAGACAAATAAGGAGGAAGAGAAGAAGTAGTGGGTACAGAGATGACTTTTTGGGAGCATCTGGACGAGCTTAGAAAAGTCTTGTTCAGATCTGCTATTGTCATTTTCATTCTGATGATTGTAGTCTTCCTAAATAAAACTTTTGTTTTTGACAAAATCATTCTTGCCCCTGCAAACGAGAGTTTTTTTCTTTATAAGTTCCTCCCTGGTTTCTCCGGTTTTCACTTGGATCTTATTAACATTGAGCTTTCTGCCCAGTTCTTTACACACATAAGTATATCAATGGCGCTGGCAACAATACTTGCGGTACCCTATATTCTATATCAGTTTTGGAGTTTTGTAAAACCAGCTTTGTATGAGAATGAGAGAGCTGCCGTCAGAAAAGCTTTCGGTTTCGCATCAATCCTATTCTTTATCGGCGTCGTTGTAGGCTATTGCTTTGTTTTCCCATTAACCGTACGTTTCTTGGGGTCATATCAGGTAAGTGCGGCTGTTGCAAACAGTATCTCGTTGAAATCGTACATATCTATGTTTACCCAGTTAATTCTAATTATGGGAATTGTTTTTGAAATGCCTGCACTAGCACTTATACTGGCTAAACTCGGAATAATTTCGGCATCTCTTTTAAAAAAATACAGAAAACATGCATTTGTGATTCTTCTTATAGCCTCTGCCATTATAACACCAAGTGGAGATGCCTTTACCCTAATTGTGGTAGCAACTCCATTGTATATGCTTTATGAATTTAGTATTCTGATTTGTCGTGGTATCAATAAATAACTTAACTGTTTCATTCGGTGGATTCACACTACTGAATGATATAAATTTTCATATATCCGAACGGGACTGTATAGGCCTTGTAGGTAAGAACGGTGCTGGTAAGTCCACTCTTCTCAAGATTATCATGGGTATTCAGAAGCCTTCATCCGGCCAGATATTAAGACCATCTGAGCTAAAAATAGGATATCTCCCGCAACAGATGGAACATAGAAAAGACGTAACAGTGTTTGAGGAAGCACTTACTGCTTTCTCATCACTATTTGAGTTGAAGAAGGAGATGGAGGAGATAGGAGATATGTTGACTGAGAGAACTGATTATGAAAGCAAGGAATATCAAAAACTTATTGTGAAATTTAATGATCTTAATGATAGAATTCACTATATGAGTGATGACAATCCTGAAGGAGCGACTGAGCGGACACTCATCGGTTTGGGATTCCGGAGAGAGGAGTTGGAAAGGCTGACCGGGACATTCAGTCAGGGGTGGAATATGCGTATTGAACTTGCGAAGATTCTTTTAAAGAAACCGGATCTTCTTTTACTGGACGAGCCTACAAATCACTTGGATATAGAATCAATAGGATGGTTGGAGGACTATCTTGGCACCTATTCAGGATCTTTGGTACTGATATCACACGATAGAAGGTTTCTTGACAATGTCACTAATCGCACTGTTGAGCTTATGCTTGGCAAGGCATATGACTATAAAGTGCCGTATTCCAGATATCTTGAACTGAGAGAGGAGCGTGCAGAGCAGCAGCGTGCTGCTTTTGAAAACCAACAGAAAATGATTGAAAAGAGTGAAGAGTTCATTGAGAGATTCCGGTACAAAGCAACCAAGTCAAATCAAGTCCAATCAAGAATAAAACAATTGGAGAAGATTGACAGGATTGAAATAGAACCTGAAGATCACTCATCATTAACCGTTAAATTTCCTCCGGCTCCAAGATCCGGACAGGTTGTTGTCAAATGTGGTGAACTTAAAATGCAGTATGACAAGAAGGTGATTTTTGATAAGGTTAATCTAACAATTGAAAAAGGAGACAAAGTCGCATTTGTGGGAAGGAATGGTGAGGGCAAGACAACTATGATGCGTTTAATAATAAATGAACTCGAGCCCAAAGGTGGTACTGTAGTTTTGGGACACAATGTCTCATTAGGTTATTATGCACAGAATCAGGAAGATCTACTTGATAAAAACGATACTGTTTTTGAAACATTAGATAGAATCGCAGTTGGAGAGATACGTACTAAACTGAGAGACATCCTTGGTGCCTTTCTTTTCAAAGGAGAGGATGTTGATAAGAAGGTGGCGGTATTGAGTGGAGGGGAGAGATCAAGACTGGCAATGGCGAAACTTATGTTGAAGCCTCACAATCTGCTTGCTCTTGATGAGCCTACAAACCATATGGATATCAGGTCAAAAGATGTGCTCAAACAAGCTTTGATGAAGTATGACGGGACATTGCTGCTAGTATCTCATGACAGAGACTTTTTGGATGGACTGGTTGATAAGATATATGAGTTTAAAGATGGGAAAGTGAGAGAGTATTTAGGTGGCGTAATGGATTTCCTTCAAAGAAAGAAGCTTGAGCACCTTAAAGATCTGGAAACTCGTGATAAAGAAATTCGAGACGGCTTTGCGGAAGCGAAAAGCAAGGAGGTGATCTCATTTCAGGAGCAGAAGGAGATAGAGAAAGAGCAAAGGAAGAAACGAAATGCTATAGAACGCTGTGAAAAGGCGATCGAAGAGACAGAGAATAAAATCAAAAAACTTGAGCTATCTTTGTCACAACCTAAAGACTCGGTTACCCTGGAATCAGAGCTAAAGGTATATAATTCATTAAAAACGGTTCTCGAGCAGCAGATGGAAGAGTGGGAGAATTTACAAAATTAAAAGATTGATATGGATAATGATACAGCCTATTTGTTTGGTATGCACTCTGTAATGGAGGCATTGGACTCAAACAGAAAGATTGAAAAGATATTATTAAAGCAAGGTCTGGACACTCCACAGTTCAGAGAGTTGCTTGATAAGGTTCAGCAAAAGGAGATCCCTTTTCAATTTGTTCCTATAGAGAAATTAAACAATTATACAAAAGGAAGACATCAGGGTGTCATCGCTATAATTTCTCAGTTGGACTATACACCTCTGGAGGAGCTTGTTGATGCAGCTCTGTCAAAGAGTGAATCACCACTTGTAATTCTTCTTGATGGAGTTAGCGATGTCAGGAATTTTGGTGCAATTGCCAGATCTGCTGAGTGTGCAGGGGCTTCCGGAATAATTTTGCCTGCAAAGGGTGGGGCAGCGGTAAATGCTGACGCCGTAAAGACATCTGCGGGGGCTCTTATGAGAATCCCGGTATCAAAGGTGCCAAATTTAAGGGTTGCTATTTATTCTCTTATTGAGAGAGGGTTTCAAATTGTAGCAGCAGATGAAAAAAGTCAAAAGGTAATCTATGATGTTGACTTCAAGAGGGCGACCGCAATTGTTATGGGGTCAGAAGACAGAGGTGTTTCTGATTCAGTACTTGCAATAGTTGACGAAAAGGCTAAGATTCCACAATTGGGTAAAATAGGATCTCTTAACGTCTCTGTTGCGGCATCAATTATTATGTTTGAAGCTGTCAGACAGAGGAACGTCTGAATTCTGAGCAAACTATTGCAGTAGCAATGGCAACATTGAGTGACTCCGATCCTCTGGAGTCAGATTTGGAGAAATCGGGGATAAAGAGTCTGTTTGTAATCAAATCTGAAATATTTGATGATATACCGTTAGACTCGCTACCCATCACGATTATCCCATTATTGCTAAGTCTTTCCTTATAAATATCAGGGGCTTGTAGGAACGTTCCGTATAGAGGGATACTCTCTCGTAACTCCTTTAGAATTGAATAAAGATCAACATATTGCACATTGGTTCGGAATATCGCACCCATTGAAGCTTGGACAACTTTCGGATTATAAAGCTCAACGGTGTCTTCAGAGGCGATTATACCATCAATACCAAACCAGTCTGCTATTCTCAGTATTGTTCCCAGATTACCCGGATCCCTTACACTATCTAATGCTATGTACAAACCATCTTTTGAGAATTCGATTGCAGTCTTTTTCTTTTGAAATAACACAGCCAATGCAGGAGAGGGAGAGGAGAGAAGAGAAATCCTTGACATGCTCTCCTCTCCAATTTCATCCATATAAAGCACCCTCTCTACTTTGAACCCAGAGTCGATGGCCTCTGAAACTATCTTATCTCCTTCTACTATAAAGAGTCCGGTCTCTTCACGGAACTTCTTTTGAGAGAGTGAATGAATAAACTTAATATCGTTTTTAGATAACATCAATATCCCAAGATCTTTAGCATTGATTTATATGTCTGTTCCTTGCTGAAAAGCTTGGTATAG
The DNA here is from genome assembly GCA_034928745.1 of Rikenellaceae bacterium. Classification (GTDB taxonomy): domain Bacteria; phylum Bacteroidota; class Bacteroidia; order Bacteroidales; family UBA932; genus Bact-08. Next base: position 212,443 of record JAYFOS010000011.1, on the reverse strand, counting down.
TATTCGCCGTTCTCGTCAATGTCTATTGTTATATGCTTTGGTGCAGGTTGAAGACAATGCTGGATACCTCCGAATCCGGCAATAGACTCCTGATAAGCACCGGTATGGAAGAAACCGATGTAGAGAGGCTCATCTCCATCAATTCTTGGAAGGAATATTGCATTTGCATGAGCTTCAGCATTATAGTAGTCCTGGCTGTCACAGGTTAGTCCACCCAAAAAGACTCTTTGATATTCACGATCCCATTTATTAATAGGTAAAAGTACAAATCTCTGCTTAATACCCCAAGTGTCAGGCAGAGTTGTCATGAATGAGCTGTCTACCATATACCACCTTTCTCTGTCATTTTGTTGTTTCTGATCTAAAACCTGATAAATAGTCGCCCCGCTTTCACCGACAGTAAAACTTCCGAACTCGGTAAATATGTTTGGTTCCTCAACTCCGCGCTGGCTACATATACTCTTAATCTGGGCAATAACCTCTTCAGCCATATATTCGTAGTCATAATCAAAAGCCAGAGAGTTCTTTATCGGGAATCCACCGCCGATATTCAATGAGTCAAGATCAGGGCAAATGTTCTTCAAATCGCAATAAACAGAGACGCACTTGCTTAATTCGTTCCAGTAATATGCATTATCCCTTATGCCTGTGTTAATGAAGAAGTGAAGCATCTTGAGCTTGAATTTGCTGTTGCCTTTAATCTTCTCTTCATAAAAAGGTATGATGTCGCTATATCTGATGCCTAAGCGGGATGTGTAAAATTCAAATTTAGGTTCCTCTTCTGCAGCAATCCTAATACCTAGCATACACGGTTCCTTAATGCACAAATCGAGATCTTCGAACTCCTTCATATTGTCCATTACGGGTATAATATTCTTCCACCCGTTATTAATGAAGTTGGCTATGTTCTCTATGTATACATCTTTCTTATATCCGTTACATATAATGTATAGGTCCTGATTGACTGTTCCTTGTTCATAGAGAGCTTCTATAAGATTCAGATCAAATGCCGATGATGTCTCAATATGGATGTCGTTTTTTAGGGCCTCCTCCATTACAAATGAGAAGTGGGAGCTTTTAGTACAGTAGCAATAGTGGTAATCGCCGTTATAATCAACCTTCGCCATGGCGACATTGAACATCTTCTTTGCTCTCTTAATCTGTGAGGATATCTTTGGCAAATATGTGATTTTTAATGGTGTTCCATACTGTTCTATTAAATCCATGACTGGAATATTATGAAACATCAGTTCTCCATCTTCTACTTTGAACTCATCCTGTGGAAACTCAAAAGATTGTTCAATCAGGTCAATGTATTTGTTTTTCATTTTAAATATTTAACTAAATCGGATTGTAAAAAATTAGATAATGTAAGTGAGTCGGATTTTTAATTGTTTGCAAATATATCTCAAAATTTAATTTGTGAAAAAAATCAAGAGATTAAATTGTTACTTTTGTATAAATATGTGTATATATGAGAAAATCGAGCATATCAAAAATACTCGCATTCGTTATTATAATTCTATCGGCATCATCTTGTAGTACGGTAAAAGTGTTGCCTGAAGGAGCTACTAGGCTAAAAGACAATAAAATAAAGATTACAAATTCGACAAAGTTCCATGAAAGTAATCTGGAGCCCTATATAAGGCAAAAATCAAACACCAACTTCATATTTGCAATAAATCCTTTCCTTCATCTTTACAATTGGAGCAACGGAAAAGGAAAAGGCTGGGATAAGTTTGTCCAAAGTATTGGGCAGGCTCCGGTATGTTTTGACAGTAGTTTAGTTCTGAAAAGTAAGGAGAATATCCGGAATCATCTGAATTACCTTGGCTACTACAACTCCTCAGTAGATGCGAATATTACAACAAAGAAAAGGCTGACTGTAGTCGATTACAATGTGACTTTAGGCAAGAGATATCTTATATCAGAAATAAAATACAATATAGTTGACACAAATATAAGAGCTTTAGTCCTGTCCGACTCTGTTAATTCATTAATAAAAAAAGGGGACTTTATATCTGAAAAAGCATTGACAGAGGAGAGTTCCCGGATCGAGTCACTTGTCAGGAATAACGGTTACTATAACTTTTCTAAAAACTACATATTTGCTGAAGCTGATACCTCCGGGAACAAATCAGAGACTAACCTTTTAATCAGGATTGACAATTATACCAGAAATGAGACATCTAAGGATTCCAGAGAGCATAAAAAGTACTATATAAGAAAGGTAAATATATACTCAGATTATAATCCTACTAATGCCAATTATGATCAGTCACTCAAGGATAGCATATTTATCGGAGGAGTAATGGTGTATAACATTAGTAAACAGAAATTCCGTCCAAATGTTATAGCAAAACTCAACAGACTTGTTCCAGGTCAGCTGTATAGTGAATCACTTTCTGGAAAGACCTATGACAGGTATGTTGCCTTGAGAAATTTTTCCGGAGTCAACCTGCAGTTTGATGAAGTTAAAAGTGTTGATGCAAAGGAAAGGTTAAAAGATGAGGTTGATTGTACAATAAGATTGACACCATCAAAGCCGCAGGGTTATAAAATAAATCTTGAAGCCTCCAGCAACTCAAATAATCTATGGGGTATATCACCTGCTGTCTCATATTATCATAAGAACCTATTCAGGGGAGGAGAGTGGTTTACATTAGGGCTTATGGGTAACTTTCAGTTCAAGCTAAATGATGATACCAAATCTACAGAATTAGGGGTCTCTGCCGGTTTGTCAATTCCTAATTTTTTAATGATACCCGATAGAATTTTTAAATCCAACTTGCCAAGGACTGAGATAGGAATTACATATAACTACCAAAGCAGGAAGGAGTTTACAAGGAATTTAATTTCATTGAATTATGGTTACAACTGGAAAATGGGGGAGAGGTTCTTTTATAGATTTGACCCGGTTCAGTTGAGTATTATAAAACTATTCAACCTAAGTAATTTGTTTTATCAGAGTTTGTCTGATCCGTTTCTTAAAGATGCATATCAAAATCATTTTGATTTAGGTGCCGGAGCAACCGTTTTTTACACAACAGACGCATCTCCAAATCCCCAAAATACATATTTTTATGCTAGATGGATAAATAATTTGTCCGGCAACATTCTTAGTTTGTTTAACAAGACATTACCTTTGGACTCAACCGGAAATAGAACAGTGTGGAATACGCGATATGCCCAGTATGTGAGGAGTGATTTTACTGCAGTATACACCCTGAGATTCAAAGGAAAAACCAGCCTTGCAACAAGGTTTAATATTGGTCTTGGATATGCTTACGGCAACTCATCATCAATGCCTTTTGAAAAGCTGTTTTATGCAGGTGGAGCAAATAGTATGAGAGGGTGGCAGTCAAGATCACTGGGCCCCGGATCATCTCAACTGGATACAACATTCTCAATACCCAATCAAACGGGAGATTTTAAATTTGAGATTAATACAGAATATAGATTTCCATTGTTTTGGAAAATAGAGGGGGCGCTTTTTGTAGATGTCGGAAATATATGGAACCTTAAAGCAGAAGAGGGAAGAGAAGAGTCTTTATTGAAAAAAGAGACATTCTTTAAGACTCTCGCTTTCAATTGGGGCGGTGGTGTAAGACTAAATCTGGAGTTCGTCATTCTGCGTCTCGATATGGGGATAATCGCCTATGATCCACGCTATTCAAAATGGTATGGTTTTAATAATTTTTTGAAACGCAATACCTATTCACTTCAGTTTGGTGTAGGATATCCGTTCTGATAACAGTCTTATTTTTCAAAATAGATATCACCAAAGAAGTCGGGAGTGTGAAAATAAGGTTTCTCAAGATTAATAGGATTCCATGAAAGGTAATGTTGCTCAGGCAGTTCGTCTCCGCATTTATAGAAATTGGCCTTTACTGTTCTGCCACCTAATGATTCAAATTTACTCAGAGAATAAATAGATATAGGAATGGCCATTGTTATAACCCATTCAAATTCACCTTTCAGTGTGTCAAATCCATTTTTTCCAAGAGTAGAGCTTCGTCTGATCTGAGAAGTGACATTATTACCGAAACGTGTTCTTTCTGTTCTTTTGGCACCACCGGCAAAGGTACATGTACCTATGCAGTTCATCTCAAGGTTGTAATAAATAGAGTCTTGCGCAGGAATCATAAAGAATTCCACACAAGAGTCCTTGAATGGTTGAGCTCCCGAATCTTCAGTGAATTTGGCTCTGATATATTTCTCCTTCACTTTGTACTGTAAGTAAATCTCTTCATTTGACCAGGCAATACGGAATTTTACCTCGGGCTTGTATGGGTAAGCCTGCCAGTTTAGGCAGTCAATATTGTGATACTCAACGGAGCAACTGTCCATCATTCTCTCTACTAAAGCAATTGGCGGCTTTTTGCAGGGAAAACTGATCTTTTTAACAGATAACATTCTATTATTAGAGTAAAATAGCCCGCTGTTACCAGAACCGGAACTAACCGGTAATGCAATCAGCAGGCTATAGATTAAAAGTCGTAAAAACATTAGATGTAATATCTTACAAACAACTCAATGGCTTGATATTCTGCCATGCCAAGCTGGTCGAAGAGTAGGGCTGTATTGTGATTCCGCTCTTCGGCTCGTTGCCAGAATTCGCGTTTGTCAGTACCCGGAAAAACAGGGCGATCTTTTTGTGATTGGTGTTTGAAGATTGCCTCTCTTTTGATGTATACCTCCTCAGGACTAAGAGGAACAGCCATATTCGAGTCAGCAACATCCCATTCCTGCCATGCTCCTCTGTAAAGCCATACTCTACAATCCTCAATCCATTTTGCTTTCTCCTTTTTAAACTGATCCAGTGCTTCAAAGATGGCCAGAAGGCATACGCGGTGTGTGCCGTGAGGGTCACTAAGGTCTCCAGCAGCATAAATTTGATGAGGTCTGATTTCGTCCAGTAAGGCTTTTACGATGGCAACATCGTCAGGACCGATTGGTTTCTTCTTGACACCCCCGGTTTCATAAAATGGAAGATTTAAGAAATGAACCCTGTTTTCAGGAATTTTAAGATATCTGCAAGCAGCTTTAGCCTCTCCTCTTCTGATTGCGCCTTTAACCTGTCTGATAGCCTCTGTGTCAGGTTCTCCTGGATGTTTGTGTTCAAGATCGTTCAGGGCTTGCTTATATATCATATCGCTCTTTCCTTTATCGAAATTGAATATTTTAGAGCTATCCCTTATGAAATCAAGGAAACGTATTGCATCATGGTCAAATACAGCTATATTTCCTGATGTCTGATAAGCCAGATGAACCTCGTGTCCGTGCTCTGAAAGACGGGCTAGTGTTCCACCCATGGAAATCACATCATCATCAGGGTGAGGGCTGAAAATGACAACTTTTTTGGGAAATGGTGTTGCTCTTTCTGGTCTAGTGGAGTCGTCAGCATTAGGCTTTCCACCGGGCCATCCGGAAATCGTGTGTTGCAAATCGTTAAAAACTTTGATATTTATCTTACTGGCAGGCCCATGCTCTGTAACCAGATCACTCATACCATTGTCGTTATAATCCCTGTCAGTGAGTTTGAGAATAGGTTTTTTTAATGTTTTACACAGCCAGAAAACAGCTTTTCGAATCATATAGTCATTCCATTCGCAAGACCCTGTAAGCCAGGGTGTTTTTATCCTGGTAAGGTCATTTGCGGCGGCTAGGTCAATGAATACTTCCAATGAGTCGTGATTCTGCAGATATGTGTTAGGTGATTGTTCGCTTACGGTTCCTTCAATTAATTTTGCAATGCTAGCCGATTTTCCTTCACCGAAGGCCATATAGAACACCTTCTTTGCAGAGAGGATTGTCTCAATACCCATTGTAAGAGCATGAAAGGGAACATATTCTACACCAAAAAACTCAGATGCTGAAGCTACTCGCGTATTGTAGTTCAATGTTATCAGCCTTGTTTTGGAGTTATAGTATGAGCCTGGTTCGTTGAATCCCATGTTGCCTATGAGTAACACATCCATTCCTCCAAGCTTCTCTATAAGTCTCTCGAACTCTTCGCAATAATCGTGAACCTTTTCTTTTGGAGTTTCGCTATCAAGACAATGTATGTTCTCCTGTGGGATATCAATAGAATCGAGAAGATACTCTTTAATAAATCGGTAATGGCTTTGAATCTCGTTTTTGTTGAGCGGATAGTATTCATCAAGACTGAAAATATATGTGTTCTTGAATGAAAGCTCTTTTTTTGACACAAGTTTAACCAACTCCTCGTAAACTTGAATAGAAGAGGATGATGCACTCAATCCCAATACTGTATGTTGGCCAAGCTTTGTTTTTGCCTTCATAACCTCTGCAATCTTGCCCGCAACTATTACAGATGCATCAAAAGAGTCGTTGAAAATCTCAACAGGCACCTTTTCATATCTTCTTGTAAAATCTTTGTTTATAATCATGGCTTTTAATTATTTATATAGAATTATATGCTTTTCTAAATGGAATCAAAGATGAAAGAGTCTTTTCCAAAAGATCCAATTTTAACATGTTTGCACCGTCCGAAAGTGCTTTACATGGTTCCGGGTGAGTTTCAATGAAAAGACCATCCACTCCGGCGGCTATTCCTGCTCTCGCCATAGTGGATATAAGCTCTGGACGTCCTCCCGTCACTCCTGATGCTTGATTCGGTTGTTGAAGGCTGTGTGTTACATCAAGTATGACAGGATAACCGAAGCTACTCATTTCCGGAACTGAGCGGAAATCGACTATAAGATCCGAATAACCGAACTGAGAACCTCTCTCGGTAAGCATAATCTTACTATTGCCTGCCTGTGCTACTTTTTCTGCTGCAAATTTCATCGAAACAGGGGCCAGAAACTGACCTTTCTTAATATTTATTACTTTCCCTGTTAAAGCAGCAGCTTCAAGAAGGTCTGTCTGTCTGCATAAAAAGGCCGGAATCTGCAATACGTCAACTTTGTATGATGCAGCAAGGGCTGCCTCTGAAGGATTGTGAATATCTGTCAGAACAGGAACTTTGTAATCTTCTTTTATTTTTTGAAGTATAGCCAAACCTCTTTCGTCGCCCATACCTGTGAAGGAATCGGCTTTAGAACGATTTGCTTTTCTGTATGATGATTTGAAAATGAAAGGAATCGAAAGCTTTGTGGTAATTTCTATTGCTTTTTCTGCAACTGAACGAGTAAGTTCTTCACTTTCAATTACACATGGGCCGGCAATCAAGAAAAAATTGTTGTCGGGATAATGCTTTATATATTCAATTTGATCGACAATCATTGTGGGTGCAAAATTAGTTAAATGTTATTAATAGTTATACTTTTTCCATTGAGAAGTTAGCCTTTTTCGAATATCACTCTCGTGTTTGTTATCGCCGGGATTGTAAAATGCATGTCCTTCAAGAGCTTCCGGGAGGAATTCTTGCTCTACGAAATTGTTATTAAAGTCGTGAGCATATTTATAATTATCTGAGTATCCGAGCTCCTTCATCAAAGCTGTGGGTGCATTTCTTAAATGTAACGGTACAGGACAATTTCCGCCCTTTTCAACCTCTTGAAGTGCAGCGTTTATTGCCATATAGACGGAATTGCTTTTTGGAGAAGTAGCGAGATATATTGCTGTTTCTGAAAGAATTATCCGAGACTCAGGCATTCCTATTTTGCTAACTGATTCAAAACAGGCATTGGCAAGCAGGAGGGCATTCGGATTCGCAAGTCCAATATCTTCAGAGGCCAGTATAACCATTCTTCGTGCTATAAAAAGAAGATCCTCTCCACCGGCCAACATTCTCGCAAGCCAGTAAACAGCGGCATTAGGGTCAGATCCCCGTATGCTTTTTATAAATGCAGAAATAATATCATAATGTTGTTCCCCGTTTTTGTCATATAGAGCTATATTTTCCTGCAACTTTTCAATAACTATTTTGTTGTCTATGGTAACATCATTGTTTCCTTCGCTTGTTTTTACGATGATTTCCAAGATGTTGAGCAATTTTCTTGCATCTCCTCCAGAATATCGGTAAAGAGCGTCTTTCTCAATGATATCTATATTGAGATTCTTTAGTACTGTGTCATTTTTGATTGCCTTATCAAGTAATAGATCTAGTGAATTTTTATTAAGAGGCTTTAAGACATATACCTGACATCTGGAAAGAAGAGGGCTTATAACTTCAAAAGATGGATTCTCAGTTGTGGCGCCAATCAATACAAATGTTCCGTCTTCGACGGCACCTAAAAGTGCATCCTGTTGGCTCTTACTGAATCTGTGTATCTCATCAATGAAGAGTATTGGCCTGGATTTGTTGAATAATGAGTTAGATCTGGATTTTTCTATGATCTCCCTGACATCCTTAACTCCAGAGGTTACTGCTGAAAGAATGTGAAAAGGTCTGTCAAGCTGATTTGCAATTATCTTTGCCAGAGTTGTCTTTCCAACACCGGGAGGTCCCCATAGTATAAATGATGATATGTTTCCCGATTCTATCATTTTTCGGAGAACACAATCTTTACCTACTAAATGCTCTTGTCCCACATAGTCATCCAGACTCTCCGGACGCATTCTTTCCGGTAATGGTGGAAGATCAACAGCTTTATTTCCAGAAGTATTCATTCATTATCATCTTCATGTCCGGAGAATCCGGATCGTTATCTTTATATCTCTTTCTCAGTTTAAGCAACTCTGTTTTTAATTTGTGAATTTGTTCCTTATATAATGGATTATTGTACAAATTGTTCATTTCAGAAGGATCATTCTTTAAATCGTACAGTTCCCATTCAGGTGTTATTGATGGCTCGCGTGCACCTTTCTTGCCAAGAGGAGCACCATAATAGAATATTAACTTGTATCTATCTGTCCTTATGCCAAGATTGGCTACAGACCTATGCCAGAAATCATTATGCATCCAATAGCGATAGTAAACTGCATCCCTCCATCTAATATCTTCTTTCCCTGAGGCAATCTTCCGAAAACTCTCTCCCTGCATCCATTCCGGAATCTTTATGCCAGCATAATCCAGAAGGGTAGGGGCAAAATCTATATTAAGCACAAAACGGCTCTCCTGAGATTCAGACTTAATCTCTTTAGGATACTTGATAAGCAATGGCATCCTGATAGATTCATCCTGCATCAGTCTCTTGTCAAACCATCCGTGTTCTCCAAGAAAAAAACCTTGATCTGAAGTATAAATTACTATAGTGTTGCTGTCCAGACCATTTTCCTTTAGATAGGAGAGTATTTTGCCGACATTATCGTCAATTCCCGCCACACATCCCAGATAGTCCTTCATATACAGCTGGTAAGCCCATTTACGATGCTCGTCCCTTGGCAAATCAGATGGAATAGGGGTTTTAATATCGCTCTCAGTCATATCTTCGAGGCTCATTTCCAAAGTGTCTGTGTATTTACCTCTTGTTTTGTATGTATCTAAAAGATTATCAGGTTCCGGAATAGTCACAGAATCTAGTATATGCTTATATCTCTCAGCCGGTTGCCAAGGCCTGTGGGGGGCCTTGAAATGGCACATGATGAAAAAAGGCTTTGATTTATCTTTTCGATTATTAACCCAATCAATAGCTTTATTAGCAATTAAATCAGTACAATATCCATTGTAGATCTTGCCTTTTGACTCAACAAAGCCAAGCGAGTCTGTCCGATCTTTATCTATAAATCTTGGATTGTAATATGTGCCTTGTCCAACGAGGCAAGAGTAGTAGTCAAATCCTTGAGGTTCTGTTACAAGGTGCCACTTGCCGATAATTGCCGTAGAATAGCCGTTTTGCTGTAATATAGTAGCAAGTGTAGGCCTGGACGCATCAAGTTTGTCAGAAAGCGTGAATACATTATTCACATTGCTGTATTGTCCGGTAAGAATGCAAGCACGGCTAGGGGTGGATATAGAATTAGTCGCAAAGCAATTATTAAACCTGATACCTTCATGATATAATCGGTCAATGTTAGGAGTGGGCAAAACTTGAGAAAGTCTGCTTCCATACGCACTTACCGCAGCTGCAGCGTGATCATCAGACATTATGTAAATTATGTTAGGCCTCTGGTGCTGCCCGTACAGAAAGGGTGTGGCTACAAATAGAGAGCTGAACAGTGTAATCGATTTCTTATTTAACATAATATAAATTGTGTTAAAATTATTGTCTGTTTTTTGGATTTATATAGAAAGCACATTAAGTGAATATAAATTCGTATTTTTACGCCAAGCGAAGTTATTAAAAAAAGTTAATTTCGTGGCTCAAAACTTCATGTATGAGAAAAAGAGAAAGAGTGATTTTAGAGTCTGTTGAGATAGAAAATGTTGCGGCAGAGGGAAAAGCAATTGCCCATGTAAACGGCAAGGTTTTATTTGTTCCATTTGCAATACCCGGCGATATAGTTGACGTATTGGTCACCGGCAAAAGAAAGAGCTTTATGGAGGGAACCGTTGTCAGGATGGTTAAACCTTCATCAATGAGGATAGATCCATTTTGTTCACATTATGGGGTTTGCGGAGGGTGTAAATGGCAGCCACTACCCTATCAGAAACAGCTGGAATTCAAGCAGCAACAAGTAGAAGACCAGCTTGTGCGCATTGGCAGGCTCGATTTGCCTGAAATATCACCGATATTAGGTTCGCAAAAGCAAGAATATTATAGAAATAAGCTTGAATTTACTTTCTCTGACAAAAGGTGGGTCGAGAGCCTTAACGAGGCGGAAAACCTCTCGGATCAGGAGAAATTGGGGCTTGGGTTCCATATTATGGGGATGTTTGATAAGGTGCTGGATATCAAAAAGTGCTATTTACAAGAGGAACCTTCGAACAAGATCAGGCTCTTCATTAAGGATTATGCAATTGAGAACAACATCTCCTTCTTTAACCTGAGAGAGCAGACAGGCTTGTTGCGCAATATGGTTGTCAGGACAACAACGACTAATGAGGTTATGCTTATAATCGTATTCTCATCTGACGAGCCTGAGATTATTGAAAACCTGATGAATTCAGTTGCGAAACAATTCCCTGAGATAACATCACTCAACTATGTAATAAACAGTAAGAAAAATGACACGATAACCGACCTTGATGTTGTCAACTTCAAAGGTAATGAGGCCATTTATGAGAAGATGGAAAACCTGAGATTTAAAATCGGACCCAAATCATTTTTCCAGACAAATTCAGATCAGGCTTACAGACTATATTCTGTAGTGCGTGATTTTGCCGACCTCAAGGGAGATGAAGTTGTCTATGACCTATACACTGGAACCGGCACTATTGCTCTCTTTTTAGCCTCAAGGGCTGCCAAAGTGGTTGGTGTTGAATATGTTCCTGAGGCTATTGAAGATGCATTCGTTAATGCCTCAGAGAACAACATTAACAATTGTTCGTTCTATGCAGGCGATATGAAGGATATGCTAAACAAGGATTTTATAGAGGCAAACGGCCGTCCTGACGTTATTATCCTGGATCCTCCAAGAGCAGGAATACATCCTGATGTGGCTAAAGTTATTGTTGAGGCAAAACCATCTAAAATTGTGTATGTCAGCTGTAACCCGGCTACTCAGGCCAGAGATATTGCCCTTATGTCCGAGTTTTATAAGATTACCAAGGTTCAGCCTGTGGACATGTTTCCACATACACACCACCTCGAGAACGTTGTGAAACTTGAGTTGAAATCATAAACATCGAAATTATGTCTGATATGGAGGATAAGCTTTATTACCAGGATACTATTTGTGCCCTCTCCACTCCTGCCGGTGTCGGAGCGATAGCTGTCATCAGAATGAGTGGTCCAATATCAATCGAGATATTGTCTAAGGTTTTCAAGCCTGCAAAAGGTTCTCAAGTCAGCGAAACACCGAGCCACCGTTTGCGTTTTGGCACTTTCTACAGTAATGGCGAGGTTCTGGATGAAGTACTGGTATCAATTTTCAGAGGCTCCGGTTCATTCACCGGAGAGGAGTCTGTTGAAATAGCGTGTCATGGATCTTTATATATACAGAATGAGATACTTATGGTGCTGGTATCTCAAGGTGCTAGATTGGCAAAACCGGGAGAATTCTCTCAAAGAGCATTTTTTAACGGCAAGATGGATCTCGCACAGACAGAGGCCATTGCAGACCTTATAGCCTCTGAAACCAGGTCTGCACACCGAGTGGCATTACAACAGATGCGAGGAGGATTCTCGGATGAGTTAAGAAAAATGAGGAGCTCCCTTTTGGATCTTGTATCCTTGATGGAGCTGGAGCTTGATTTCAGCGACGAAGATGTGGAATTTGCCGACAGATCTCAATTGTGTGACCTTTTAAATAAATCAATCAGCCAGATAAATGCACTTATCGAATCATTTAAATTAGGTAACGTCATTAAAAATGGTGTACCTGTGGTAATTGTGGGTGCAACAAATACGGGGAAAAGTACTCTTCTTAATGCCATCCTTGGCGAGGAAAGGGCCATTGTATCAGACATTCACGGCACTACACGGGATTTCATAGAGGATGTGGTCAATATTTCGGGTCAGGCCTTCAGATTTATAGACACAGCCGGTATAAGGAGGACAAAAGAACTGATTGAGATTGCCGGGATTGAAAGAACCTACGAGAAGATTCAAAGTGCTTCTATAGTTGTCCTCATGTTGGATGCAGAAAGGGAGGAGACTTATAATACAGGTATTAAAGAGCTCTCCAGCAGGGTCAAAGAGGGACAATTTATAGTAGTACTTCTGAACAAATGCGATCTTTTCACAAAGCAAAAGGTTTCAGAAAAGATTAATTCCGTTGCTAAATTGGCACATGATGAGAATTTGAAAATCGATCGGACCATACCTTTCTCTGCGAAAACCAAGTATGGATTGGATATCTTTAAATCAATACTGATAGAAAGTCAGGAAAATAGGGATTTTACATCAAGTGCTACTTTAGTAACAAATGTGCGCCATTATGAGGCTTTAAAGTTAGCCGGACAGGCACTTGAGAGAGTACTCCAAGGCATGGATGACTCACTGCCTACCGATCTGTTGACGCAGGATATCCGTGAAGCTCTGTTCCATATTGGCGAAATTATCGGAGAGGTAAGCACCGACGAGATACTAGGGAACATCTTCTCAAAATTTTGCATCGGCAAGTGAAAAGAACTTCCAAATCTCGTCGCATATATCTAAATCATTCTGTCCCCAGCTATGGGCGCCCCCTACTATCTCATATAGCCATACGCTGTTTTTACCTCTCATATTGGAGTATTTGTGTGAGATAACTTTATTTGAACCCTGTTTTTTTATGGGAAGTGTAGTGGTAGATAGATTGTTGCATTCATTTCTCTTTACCCAGAATGATATCGCATCAGGGACGGCAATATATGCACCCCAGCCTCCTTTATTATCCAGATCTCCTGTCCACTCTGAAACTCTGTCCTCTGTTCCATGTATTTCGAATAGCCGTATAGGCCTTGGATTTGGGTACTTTTCGGGCATCCACTCCATAGTAAGCCCGGCTATTGGCGCAACAGCCTTAAATACTTTTTGACCGCAATAAGCCAGCAGATAACACATCTCACCTCCGTTGGACATTCCTGTACAGAAAGTTTTTCTCCTGCTGAATCCAAACTCTCTCTGTAATTCTGCGGCCAAAGAACAAAGAAACTCCACATCGTCCACCTTCATATCTGCCTGAAACGGGTAACCCACATTCCAGCAATTTTTACCTCTTCCATCCTTTGAACCCTGAGGGTAGCAGACAGCAAAACCGTAACGTTTTGCAGCCTCATTAAAGCCTATGTTATCCAGGTTGAAGTTTCTGCCATATCCATGTAGTACAAAAAGCAAAGGTGCACCTCTTTTTAACCCTTTGGGGATATAAAGCTTATATTCCCTGTCTAATCCTTGATTGTTTATTGTGAGTGTTTTATACAAGGAGTCATGTATGTTGGGAACTTTTGTCTCTGCAGAAATATTTCCAATCAGGAGCAGAAGAGACAAAGAAAATAAAATAAAGGTTTTGACTCGATTCATATATCAATCTTTTAACAACAGCAAAATTAAGAAATAATCAGCCTGCAATTATTTTTAGAAACAGCAATTTCCGGAATATATCTATCTTTAACCACAAAAACACTATGCTAAAACTCATACGATTTGTTTCATTCACAGCAATTATTGTCTTTTCCTCCATCACATGCCGGGCCGCCTCTGATGAGGAGGCTTCGAGAGGATTGTTTGATAGAATCCTTGGAGAAAAATCCGGTCAATTTATCATAGAAAAAGCATCTATAGGGCAAGATGTTGATTATTATGAAGTTGAGTCAATTGATGACAAGGTTGTTATAAGGGGTAACAACTCTAACAGCATAGCCGTGGGATTGAATCACTACCTGAGATACTACTGTCTGACCTCGGTTTCATGGTATGCCGATGACCCCATACAGCTTCCGGAAGTATTGCCCGTTGTTCCCGAAAAGGTTGTTGTGAAATCGTTGTGTAAAAACAGGTTTTTTCTTAATTACTGCACATTCGGATACACAATGCCTTGGTGGCAATGGAGAGATTGGGAACGCTTCATAGACTGGATGGCACTCAATGGTGTCAATATGCCTCTTGCAATTACCGGACAGGAGTCGATATGGTACAGGGTCTGGAAAAAACTGGGCTTAGAGGACAATGAGATAAGGGCATATTTTACAGGACCGGCACATCTGCCATGGCACAGAATGCTGAACATCGATTATTGGCAGGGTCCCCTGCCCCACTCTTGGCTTGATCATCAGGAGAACCTGCAGAAAAAAATAGTCTCAAGGGAGAGGGAGTTGGGTATGAAGCCTGTCCTTCCTGCATTTTCCGGCCATGTTCCTTATGAACTAAAGAGAGTGTATCCTAATGCCAGAATCAATAAGATGAGCCAATGGGGCGGATTTGACACTTTATACAGAAGCAGCTTCCTTGATCCTACCGATACATTGTTCAGAATGATACAGAAAGAGTATCTTGATGAACAGACCAAACTTTATGGTACAGACCATATTTACGGCATTGATCCTTTCAATGAGATTGTCCCTCCTAGTTGGGAACCGGACTATCTGGCAAGAGTCTCAAAAACGATTTTCAAGACTCTGGAACAAGTTGATCCTAAAGCTGTGTGGTTGCAGATGAGCTGGTTATACTATTATCAGCGTAAGGATTGGACAAACCCGAGGATAGAGGCATTTGTAAGGGCTGTCCCTCAGGATAAAATGGTGTTGCTTGATTATTTCTGCGAAAGGCAGGAGGTCTGGAAACTTACCGATAAGTTTTTCGGACAGCCATATATCTGGTGTTATCTGGGTAATTTCGGAGGTAATACAATGCTTGCAGGTAATATTAAGGATGTTGGGGAAAAGATTGATAATGCCATGAAGAATGGTGGTGACAATTTCTGGGGTCTCGGCTCCACTCTTGAGGGTTTTGACTGCAATCCGCTGATGTATGAATATATATTTGACAAAGCGTGGAATCTGGGTATATCCGATCAGGCATGGATAGAAAATTGGGCCCACAGAAGAGTCGGGGTTGCTGACGAGAATAATGCTGCCGGTTGGAGGTTGCTTTACGACTCTATATATACCGGCACTTCCAAAACCGGGCATTGCTCGATGATTAATTCAAGGCCAAATGTAAACAAACAGGAGCGGTATGCAAAGATTGACCTTACCTACAATAACAAGACCCTGCTTAAGGCCTGGGGCGAGATGCTCAATTGCGACTCTAAAGAGAGGTCCTCATATCAGTATGATATAGTTAATATCGGACGTCAGGTTCTCGGAAACTACTTCAATGATCTCTGGATACTCTATAAAGGTGCTTTGAAGGCAAAAGATTACAAGGAGATGCAGAGATTAATGATGCTTATGACCTGTTTGATGAACGATATTGATGAATTACTCAGGACTCAGCAATCTTTCCTTCTTGGAAAATGGATATCCGATGCAAGGCTTATGGGTATAGACAGCAATGAGGCTGACTACTATGAGATGAATGCCAGAAACCTGCTTACAACATGGGGCGACAAAGATCAGGTACTTAACGATTATGCAAATCGTACTTGGGCGGGATTAGTCAGCGGTTATTATTATGAAAGATGGGAAATGTTCTTTAATGAAACAGAGAAAGCTGTAAAATCCGGATCTGTTTTCAATTACAAGGCATATGCAGATAAAGTGGTAGATTTTGAGGTAAAATGGTGGAAGGATAGATCAGGCAGGTATAATGACAAACCTGAAGGAGATAGTTTCCTTATAGCCAAACGGTTGTATGACAAATACTCTAAACTCATATGTGCTTCTATTTCAAACAATCAAAAGATGCATTGACCCTTGCAAAACGATTTAAGGTAAAAGTCAATGAGGATGATTCTTTTGTAAGCGGAGATTTTAACGCTTTCACCTTTCCCCGTGTTCCGGTAATTACGGACAAGGTAAGAGATAGAATCTCAGGCTTCACTTGGGGGTTGATTCCGGATAATGGAACTGACATCTCAATCAGGAAATTTACATTAAACGGAAGGATTGAGACACTGAATACTGTAAAATCTTACAGGAACTATGAGCAAAACAGGTGTCTTATTATAGCTGACGGATTTTATGAGTGGGGAGATGTAGTCGTACTAGTGAAATCTGAAGAGGAAGTAGTGAAAAGCGGAAAGAGAAAAGAGAAGAGTGGAAAGTGCAAATATTTGATTACACTTCCGGACGAATCTTTGTTCGCATTTGCAGGAATATACTCGCCAAATGGCACATTTACCCTTCTTACAACTACAGCAAACAAACTATTGGCAGAGATACACAATACTAAACTGAGAATGCCTGTTATCCTTAGGCCTGATCAAGAGAAAATGTGGTTGGACAATGCTGAGATAAAGAATTTCCAAAGACCTTACGGGTTAGGACTTTCTGCAAAACTGATTGATACTGGATATGATTTCAAAAAAAACTCTATCTTAGACGATAATTTAATTTTTTAAAAAATCTGTTATGAATTATACTGGAAAGACAGCTCTTATAGCAGATGATGATAACTACAGTGCTTATCTGCTAAGTACTCTTCTGAAAAGGATCGGATTTAACTCGATTATTGTAGAAAACGGTATTCAGGCCGTTGAAACCTGCAAGCAACATCCTGAGATATCTTTGATAATGATGGACCTAAGTATGCCTGAAATGAACGGTATCGACGCCACAAGAGTTATAAAAGGGTTTATGCCTGAAATAAAAATTATTGCTCAGACAGCTTATTCAATATTCGGGGACAAGGAGAAGACAATTGCTGCTGGCTGTAATGCGTATCTCTCAAAGCCAATAGATAAAGATGAACTTTATGATGTTATAAACAGATTGATTAAATAATAATATTATTAAAAATGAACTATAACCGATTACTAGACTTTGGAATAAAATTTTTTTTAATTTCATTCTTTTCAATACTTGTAGTATCCTGCTCTAAAGATGACAACCCGGAACCTGAACCGGAAGAGGAGGAACTTTCATTGGAATTTAATGCAACAACAGATAATATTGTACTTAAACATGAGTTTAGGGCTGCTTGGCTGACAACCGTGGGAAATTATGACTGGCCAGTAAAAGGGGCATCAGCAGCATCTCAAAGTGCAGCACTTATATCTATAATCGAACAGCTCAAAAATCTGAATTTTAACGTTATACTCTTTCATGTGAGACCGACATCAGATGCTTTCTACCAATCAAATCTGGTACCTTGGTCCTATTACCTTACAGGAACTCAGGGTACGGATCCGGGTTTTGATCCGCTTGCAGTTGCTATTGAAGAGGCTCACAAGAGAGGTATGGAGGTTCATGCATGGCTTAACCCATACAGAATAGGCTCTACTTCAATAACTCTGGCTTCAAACCACCCTGCCGTCCTTCATCCCGAATGGGCCATCTTATATAATAACAACAGGTATCTCAACCCAGGGCTTCCTGAAGTAAAATCACACTTAAGGGCTGTCGTGACAGAGATAATTCAGAATTATAATGTGGACGGTATCCATTTCGATGACTATTTCTATCCTTCAGGGGCCAAATCTTCAAGTAATCCTTTTGGATTTGACGATCAGGCAACTTATAATACATACGGCGGCTCCCAGACGGTTGATGCTTGGAGAGAGGCAAACGTTGACGAGATGGTACATGATATTGGAAACACCGTTAAGTCCCTTAATCCTAAAGTGCTTTATGGTATCTCGCCACAAGGGAAACAAGAGAACTCTATGACAGTCTATGCTGATGCTCAGTCATGGTTGCAACAGAAATGGGTAGACTATCTTGCTCCTCAGATATACTGGCAGATAGGTCATGCAACAGCAGACTTTGCTACAGTTCTTAGTTATTGGAATACTAATGCAAACACTGTCCCGATTATTCCGGGACTTGCAGCGTATAAGTATGGTGATCCTACATATCCGGCATATACATTAAGTGAGTTCCTGAGCGAAGTTAACATGGGACGGTCTTATGCCAGTGTATATGGAAATTGTTGGTTCAGAGTGGCCAATATTTTTAACTCAGCACTTAGTTCATATATTCGTGGTACAATTTATCCATATAAAAGTCTTGTTCCCAAAATGGGTTCGGATACTTCAACTCCAGTACCTTCAGCTCCCGTGGTGTCGTTAAATGTCAAAGCTTTGGCATGGTCTACAGTTAATAATGCAACATCATATGCTGTTTATGAATTGGAAAGGAATGGAAAGACAAAGACATGGAATGCAAATTGCAAACAGATAGGAACAAGCTTGACATATCAGGGAGTCAGCGGAAAAAACTATTTTGTTATAGCCGTCAATGGCAGAGAGAAATCATCCAATTCTAACGTGATATACATTCCGTAACCATAGTGCCATGAAAAACAGAAATATT
Source organism: Rikenellaceae bacterium (assembly GCA_034928745.1). Classification (GTDB taxonomy): domain Bacteria; phylum Bacteroidota; class Bacteroidia; order Bacteroidales; family UBA932; genus Bact-08. The sequence continues at coordinate 193,593 of JAYFOS010000011.1, read as the reverse complement.
GAAATTTTCTCCCCGGAGATGAATGCCCCGCTGTTTATTTCTGTATCAGATAGTCCTGTTCATGCCGGATTCCCCTCCCCTGCAGAGAATATTGTTGAGAATAAATTAGATCTTAATCAGTTGCTTGTAAGAAATCCATCTTCAACTTTTTATGCAAAGGTAAGTGGAGAGAGTATGATAGATGATGGTGTTGAAGATGGGGATCTTTTGGTTATAGACAAGTCCGTGACTCCTTATGACGGAGCTATCGCTGTATGCTTCCTCGATGGAGAATTTACTCTTAAAAGAGTTCGATTCATGGATGGATTCATTCTCCTGATCCCCTCCAACAGTAAATTCAAACCTATAAAAGTGGATAAGGATAATGAATTTCTTGTTTGGGGAGTTGTAAGATATATAATAAAGAAGAGATGAAACGGTTTCATACAGTCAACTATCTGACAATGATTCTTTTCTTTCTGTATTTAGTTGGAATTCTATCATTAATGCTTTTGACAATTAATATCGAGGATATTAATGCGCCGGATTTTATCTTCGGTATAGAGATTGACAAAGTTGTTCATTTTATTGTTTTTCTTCCATATTCCTTACTACTTTGGCTTGCTTTCAATAAAAAATTCAGCAGACACACAAATTTGTTTATCTCTTTTTTAATACCATTCACTGGTATCCTTTTTGCCATAGCAACAGAGTTTTTACAATCTTTAAATCCTTCCAGGGATTTTGATATAAACGACATAATAGTAAACATAATGTCTGTTATCTTTGCATCGTTGTTATTAAATGTCATCCATTATCTAAATGATAGGTCTCGCTGACTGTAATTCATTTTTTGTGAGTTGTGAAAGGGTATTTAACCCATCATTACTGAGAAAACCTGTGGTAGTCCTTAGTAACAATGACGGATGTGTCGTTTCACGCTCAGTAGAGGCAATCAGACTAGGGATAAAAATGGGGCAACCTGTTTTTAAAATAATGGATTTAATTCGGGATAAAGGCGTTTCCGTTTTTTCCTCGAACTATGTCCTTTATGGAGATATGTCTCAGCGAGTAATGGATACCTTGAGAGCGTCAGTTCCATCGATTGAGATCTATTCTATAGATGAAGCATTCTTGTACCTTAACGGTATGGAGAATATATCTCTAAAACTCTTTGGAGAAGAACTTGTACGCAAAGTTGGAAGAAACACGGGAATACCAATAAGCATTGGAATTTCTCATACTAAAACTCTTGCCAAGATTGCAAGTAAATTCGCAAAAAAATACCCGAGGCTTAAAGGTGCTTGCTTTATGGAAGATGAGCATGACATCAAAAAGGCTTTAAAGAGTTACCCGATTTCTGATGTTTGGGGTATTGGAAGAGAGTATGCTAAAATGCTTAATAACAATAAAATAAATACGGCTTTTGATTTCACCATGGCTTCACCTCAATGGATCAAGACAAAAATGAGTGTCGTGGGACTTAAAACATGGAAAGAACTTAGGTGTGAACCCAGTATTGATTTTGAGGAGAGTATAAATGATAAAAAACAGATTTGTACCAGCAGAAGTTTCTCTAAAGAGCTTTCAAGTATGGATGAGCTTTCTCAAGCTGTTGCATCTTTTGCAACAACTTGTGCTGCAGCATTAAGACGTCAACATTCTGTATGCGGGTCATTACATGTTTTTATTCTTACCAATCCATACAAGGAGGTATCTCCCAATTATTACCGAAGTGTAATTGTTCCATTGGATAGTGCTACAGACAGTACGCTTGAGATTGTCAAAGGAGCTATCAGTGGTCTTACTAAAATTTACAGAAAGGATTATTCCTATAAAAAGGCAGGTGTAATATTACTTGACATAACAAGAAAAGAGTCTACACCTGCAGATATGTTCTGTGGCTATGACTCTCAAAAGCATTCAGCCCTTATGGATACAATAGATAAATTAAACGCGCGTTACGGAAATAATACATTAGTGACAGCAACTCAGGGCGTATCCGGGATTAAAGCAAACTCAAATCATCTTTCAAGAAGATATACAACGTGTTGGGATGATATTATTGAAGTGAAAATTTAAGTATTCTTATCCAATTTTTTTTGACAAAAATTTTGTATGGAGTCTCAGAAGAGATGGTTCCGTCAATGAGGATATCATCTACCATATCGATTCCTGATACTGCCATTTTTTTGTCTGATTCTAAGAAATCAAATGCATGTAAGGGAATGTTGATTGCCAAAAATGCATCATTATCAGAGAAATTTACAACAATAAGAATCATGACTTTGTCATATGATCTTATAAATGAATAGTTTAAGGCAGGGTTGTACTGATCATTCCTATTGTTTGCATATTGCAGATCGTAACTTTTACCCTCCGACACGGCTTTTTCTCTGGTTGCGATGTTGAGTAATTTACAATATATTGGTCTAATGGTGTTTGTCTCTCCTGATCTCCAGGATATTATCGATTTAAGAGCCCAGTAATCATATATTGAAGTCTTTCCATCAATGCCGCTGAATCCCTCACTTTCCATCCCTCTTTCTCCTAGTTCCTGAGCAAAATATATCATAAAGGGAGCTGTGTTCAGCATTAGAGAGACCGTTAAAGCAGGAATTGCCTTATATGGATCCCCTGCATAAAAATCAGAGGCGGCTCTTACCTCGTCGTGGTTTTCTATGAAATTAAGCATCTTGGATTGGTTGGGTCCCAATTCTTGCCAACGCCTTGTTATCTCATTTGCAGGTGCTTTACCGACAGTTACCAATTTCAGTGTATCGTAAAGTCCGACCTTGTCATAGAGATAGTTAAAACCTGCAATATCAAGGTATTCTGAATATCTTTCCTTGTTATACACCTCCCCTATGAAGATTGTATCAGGGTGTTTTTTTTGGACTTTATCAATAACCCACTTCCAGAATTTGACAGGAACCATTTCAGCCATATCACATCGGAATCCGTCAACGCCAAGTTCTAACCAGTATTTTAATATCTCTCCCATTTTATTCCACGTATCTGGAATGGGATTGAAATAACAGCCAGTATTGCTCATATAATCAATACCATAGTTGAGCTTAACTGTTTCGAACCAATCGTGAGTTGTTGGGTTTGGTTTGAAACAGTCATTACCAGAGGCTCTTGCTGGAACTTCATAATAAGTATCTGATAGTACAGATGATTGGACCGGTGATATAAAGCTTTGATTCGGTAAATAATAAAAATTATTCATGGGATGAAACGAGTATTCCGAATTATCTGTAAAACCGAAATCCGTTACGTTGGAAGGACAAGAATCAGAATGATACTGTCTTGCGACATGGTTTGGTACGAAATCAATAATCACACACATTCCTGAGTCATGTACTCTTTGAATTAAATCCTTGAATTCTTGTAATCTGGACGGTATATTGTCTGCCAAGTCCGGATCAATGTCATAATAATCCTTGATAGCGTATGGAGATCCGGCCTCACCTTTAACTATTTGATTATAATCTTTTAATATGCCGTATCTAGAATAATCAGTTTTTGTAGCATGTTCTATAATACCTGTAAACCAGATATGTGTACATCCTAAATTTTTTATTAAGCTTAGTACCTCATAGGTAAAATCGGACAGTTTCCCGCAACCATTAACATATATAGAAGAATTGGGAACACAACTTGCGTTTGTGTTCCCAAATATTCTAGGTAAAACTTGGTATATTAAGAGTTTTGCACTCATGTAATGTTACCAGTTCAGAATTTTATTGAAGTCGTAATCTTCAGGATTCTCAAGATACTTTGAAGCTGCAGCGTAATCGCTTTCTGTTATAAAATGGAATATGTTTTTAATCACAGCTTGAACTCTGTCAGAGTCAATGCTTACACCTCTAGGAGGAATTTTTCCTGTTGTAGGGTCTTGAATTTCGGATAAATACAGAGGTTTTACCTTACCAAGGTGGTCAATGTAAACCATACAACCGGTATTGCCTTCTGTAAATAACTGATAAACACCAATACCCAACTCTGTGCAATAAACAAGGTCATACGCAACAGGAGATTGGCACCTAAGCTCATATCCTAGCTCAACCGGGCGAACCTTAATTCCAATCTTCAACTCTTTCAACCTTTTTTCTACAAGTTCGCAAAAAATGTGAGCCTTAGATATTTTTCCAAGTTCGGGATGTCCATGGTCGTCGTACGAGAATATGATTCCGGAATTTGTCAACTCCTCGTTGCTGAGCTCATGAAATACTCCTTCAGAGATCATAACCGTACCGTATTTTATGCCTAAAATCTCTCTCTTAACTATTGCTGAAATAGATAGTTTTATAATCTTGTCCAGTGTTATAGGGGTCTTATTAAACATCTCAGGGATTACAGTCATTGGATAGTGGGCCGCAGATGCTATTCCGAAGGCAAGGTGACCGGCAGATCTTCCCATAGCACAAATTATAAACCAATTGTTGCTTGTCCTCGCGTCTTCATATATAGTTGTTGCTAAACGTGCACCTTCAGCTTTTGCTGATTCGTAGCCGAAAGTAGGTCTTTGAAGAGGAAGCGGTAAATCGTTATCTATTGTTTTTGGAACGTGAATGTTCGAAATCTTGTGGTTGTGCTCATGAAGGAATTTGGCAACTCTGTTGGCAGTTGATGCGGTATCATCACCACCTATTGTAATCAGAAGCTTAATGTTGTTCTTTGTGAATAATTCCAAATTGAAATTTTTCTCAAAATCTTCCGCGGTGGGTTTGTACCTGCTCATAACCAAATATGAACCTCCTCTGTTGAAAATTGAATCAGCCAAAATAAAATCCAATTCAACGACATCCGGATTTTTTGAAAAAATTCCCTTGTACCCTCCATTTATTCCTAGAACTCTATACCCCTTGGCTATAAATGTTTTAGCAATACTTCCAACTACGGTATTCATCCCAGGGGCAGGTCCCCCTCCTGTTAAAATAATTATCGTCTCTTTCATCTTATATTTTATTGATGTCGCAAAGGTAGCAATAATTAAAAAAAATCTAAATTTGTAACATATTTTATGAAAAAAACAGATTCCTTAGCATTTGAAAGAATTTTAAAGCTCAGAAAAGAGCTTGAGGAGCATAATCGAAGGTATTATGTTGATAATAAGCCGTCAATAACAGACTTTGATTATGACATATTGATGAATGAGCTTATTACTTTAGAGAAGCGTTATCCGCAATTCTCCTCAGAGTCTTCACCTAGTGTCGTTGTGGGAAGTGATATTCCGAATGGAAGCAAAGGCAATCAGTTTGTGCAAGTTGCACACCAAAACCCGATGCTTTCTATCAGTAACACATACGACAAGGCTGAACTTGCTGTTTTTGATGAAAAAGTGAGGAAGACGCTTCAACACAATGTAAAATATGCTTGTGAATTGAAAATTGACGGTACCGCCATCTGTCTTACTTATATCAAAGGGAAGCTTGTAAGGGCTGTTACAAGAGGTGACGGGTCTGTGGGAGACGATGTTACTCGTAATATTCTAAAAATAAATTCTATTCCAAAAATTCTTACAGGTTCTGGTTTCCCTGATGAATTTGAAGTTAGAGGTGAAATATTCATGCCATGGAAATCCTTCGATGAGCTAAATATAAAAAAAGAGGAGAATGAGGAAGAGTTGTTTGCTAACCCCAGGAATGCAGCATCCGGTTCTCTGAAGCTTCTTGATAGCGAGGAGATAGGAAAAAGAGGATTACAAGCTCTTTTTTATCATGTAATATACAAAGATGGCCTTCAATGTGTAAGCCATTGCCAATTATTGGAATATGCAAGGGGTTGGGGACTCCCCACATCCCCATATGTAACCCTTTGTGAAAACATCGAACAAGTAAATGATTTCCTTGATTTTTGGGATCTGGAAAGGACAAGTTTGCCTTATCCAACTGACGGTGTTGTTATTAAAGTTGATAATCTTGTCGATCAAAAGGTGCTGGGAAGTACATCAAAATCACCACGCTGGGCAACTGCTTATAAATTTAAACCGGAACAGGCTCTTTCCAGGGTTGTCTCTGTTGATTTTCAGGTTGGAAGAACAGGAGCTGTTACGCCCGTCGCAAATCTGGATCCGGTATTGTTGTCAGGTACTACTGTTAAAAGGGCTACTCTTCATAATCTGGATCAGATAAGATCTCTGGATCTTCATATTAATGACATGGTTTATGTTGAAAAAGGCGGTGAGATAATTCCTAAGATAACTGCTGTTGACTTTTCAAGGAGAGAGAGCTTTGTCTTTCCTGTCGTATTTCCGCAAAACTGCCCTGATTGCGGAACACCACTTGTAAGAGAAGAGAGCGAAGCTAAGTACTATTGTCCTAATCAGTTTGGATGTCCAACTCAAATTAAGGCGAAATTCTTACATTTCTGCGGAAGGAAGGCTATGGATATTCTTGCCGGGGAGGCAACCATAGAACAGTTGTATGAAAAAGGGTACATTGTTGTTTTGTCTGACTTGTATAGACTTACAGAAGAGCAACTTTTATCGCTTCAGGGATGGAAAGAGAGAGCCGCTGACAGATTTCTCCAAAGTGTGGAAAAATCAAAGAATGCACCATTCTCAAAAGTCCTTTTTGCAATCGGGATAAGATTCGTCGGTGAAACTACAGCAAAAAACCTTGCGAGGCATTTTGGAAATATTGATGGTGTTATATCTGCTGAAAGAGAAGAGCTACTTCAGGTTGACGATATTGGAGAAAAACTGGCAGATTCTATAATAACATATTTTAGCGAACCGTCGAATGTTTTGCTAATAAGTGATTTAAAGCGTTTGGGCATAAATTTTGAAGAGAAAAAATCTGTTGAGAATATCTCCAATAAGCTTGAAGGTCTCAATATTGTTATTTCAGGTGTATTTTCCCTCTCCAGAGAAGAGATAAAGTCAATAATAGAAACGCATTCAGGGAAATCGGTCAGTTCGGTGACATCTACTACATCATACCTTTTAACCGGAGAAAACCCTGGCCCTTCCAAGCTGCAAAAAGCTAAACAGTTGGGAGTCCCTATAGTGTCTGAAGCAGAATTCATGGCTATGATCGGATGATTCGTGTTTTGGTAAAACAGGAATTTTGATTATATTTATAACTTATTTTACATACTTCTGATTAAGAAAAGTTTTTGTTTTGATGAAAAAGATAATAGTAAGTAATAGAGTATATTATATTGGCGTAAATGACAGGAGAAAAGCTCTGTTTGAGAACAACTGGCCATTACCGCAAGGAGTTGCTTATAATTCATATCTAATATCAGACGATAAGTCACTTTTGATAGATACGCTTGAATTCGGTTCTAAAGACAACTATATAGACGAGATTGAATCAATTTTAGATGGGAAGCCTCTTGACTATCTTGCTGTAAATCATATGGAACCGGATCACTCAAGCATGATAGGTTTGTTGTTAAGGGTTTTCCCTTCAATGAAAATCATCGGGAACAATAAAACATTCAAAATTTTAGAGGCATACTACAAGTTGAAGCCAGATCAATTCATTGAGGTAGGTGATAATCAGGAGTTGGATTTGGGTTATCACAAACTGAAATTTGTAATGACACCTTGGGTACATTGGCCTGAGACAATGATGACATATGATATGACTGACCAGATATTGTTCTCCTGTGATGCATTTGGAGCGTTTGGAACTTTGGATGGGGGAATATTTGATGATGAGATCGATTTTAAAGCTCGATACGAGGGTGAGATGCTTAGGTATTATTCTAATATAGTGGGTAAGTACAGCAATATGGTCCAAAAAGCTATTGTAAAGCTGGAAGGAATTCCTGTCAAGATTGTTTGCCCTTCTCACGGGCCGATTTGGCGCAAGAATCCCTCTAAAGCGATATCGCTTTATGACAAATGGAGCAAACATGAGTCTGATCAGGGTGTCGTGATAGCCTTTGCTTCAATGTACGGTAACACGGAAAAAATGGCAGACTATATTGCAAGACTGCTTGCTGAAAGAGGCGAACGAAATATTATAATCCACGATGTTTCAAAGACACATGTATCTTATATATTAAGTGATATCTGGAAGTATGGCTCGCTTTTACTTGGTTCATGTGCATATAATGCCGGTATGCATCCGATGATGGCTCAATTGTGCCATGAATTAGAAGTAGCTGCTCCTAAGAATAAGAGATACTCTCTTTTCGGGTCATATAGCTGGAGTGGAGGCGGACTAAAGATGCTTGAGTCTTTCTCTTCAAAAATGTCTTGGCAATTAGTGGAAAAACCTGTAGAAGTTTTAGGAATCCCAGATCAGAATAAAATGGAAGGCTTTCTTTCAATTGCTAATAAATTGATATAGACTATGGAAACAGGCAAAAAATTAATAATTGAAAAGCTTGTCACAGAAACTGACACTGCTGAGTATTATGGATCAGGATTGCTGAAGGTCTTTGCTACACCGGCTATGATTGCACTGATGGAGAAATCAGCTCATTTATTGGCAAAGTTTTCATTGCCTTCCAATCAAGACACAGTCGGGATAGAGGTAAACATTAAACATACCAGGGCTACCCCACTTGGAGCAAAAGTATATGCAGAGGCTGAACTTATTGAGGTTGATAACAAAAAACTTACGTTCTCAGTTACTGCCTTCGATGAAATGGGAGAGATAGGAAGGGGTACACATATGAGGTATATTATCAATCCCTCAAAATTCATGGATAAAATATCTTGAAGAAAATACTAGTCAAACACACTTATCAAAGGGTGCTCAAGTTCATCATGGTTGACATCTGGCATCTTGATCTTTCCGAGCTAAGTATCATGAAGGCCCGGATGATAAGGTATTTGAAGGTTTTTATCATGACTGTAAGAGGGTTTACGTCTGATAAGGTTAATCTTCAGGCACAAAGTCTGACATACTTCTCCACAATGTCTGTCGTTCCTTTTGTCGCAGTAGTATTTGCTGTTACAAACGGATTCGGATATGGTAGCGAAATGGAAAATCTGATATATAAATATTTTGAGGGAAATGAATTGATTATTAATTACCTTTTAAAATTTGCAGGAAATATTGTTACCTCCCTTGAAAATGGGATATTTGGCCTGATAACCTTTCTAATGCTTATTTCAACTGTTATTTTCCTTATGTTGAATATAGAAAAGGCATTCAATGACATTTGGAAGGTTTCAGGAGGCCGTTCCATACACAAAAGATTGACCTACTACCCTATTCTTCTCTTGGTCTCACCATTTGTCGTACTTATCTTTATGTCATTAGGCCTTTTATATACAGACTCCTTAAAATCAATCGGACTCGAGATTGACTGGATTATTCCAATTACTTCAATTTTCACATGGATTATACTTTATGGGGTGGTAGTTGTAGTATTTACGATGATGTATTTTTTAATACCAAATACTAAAGTTAAATTTGCTGCGGCGTTCAATTCAGCATTAATACTTGCTATGGCTTTTATCGTTGTTCAGGTTTTTTATGTTGAGACGCAATTGCTTGTTTCAGGACTCAATGCTGTATATGGAGTTTTTGCGGCCATTCCTTTATTTCTGGTTTGGATGAACATCAGTTGGACTCTTATATTATTTGGGGCGGAACTATCACATGCGTTCCAGAATGTTGACAATTATACTATAGATCATGAACAGGATATTATCTGAAAATGCAGTGGACTTTATTGACAATTCTCTGCTGCATTCATTAATTAAGAATACAAAAGAGGACAAGATCCGTCTTAGGGATATATTCGACAAGAGTAAAGCGAAACAGGCTCTTACACTTGAAGAGACAGCCGCACTCCTGACAATAGAATCCCCTGATGGTCTGGAAGAACTTTACCAGACTGCCCGCGACTTGAAGAGATCAATATACGGTAATCGTATAGTTCTTTTTGCACCTCTTTATATAGGTAACAATTGCATAAATAATTGTACATATTGCGGGTTTAGAAGTTCTCTTAAAGATGCTGTGAGAAAGACTCTTACAGATCAGGAACTTGTTGCCGAAGTAGCTTCTCTTGAGAGAGAAGGACACAAAAGGCTTATTCTTGTATACGGTGAGCACCCTAAGTATACTCCGGAGTTTATTGCAAGCACAGTAAGAACATGCTACAATGTCAAGGTTGGAAATGGAGAGATAAGAAGGGTAAATATAAATGCTGCTCCAATGAGTGTTGAGGGATTCAGGACAGTTAAAGAGGCCGGAATCGGCACTTTTCAGGTTTTTCAAGAGACATATCATAGAGAGACATACGCTAAATACCATCCTGCAAACACTGTAAAAGGCGATTATATGTGGAGACTGAATGCAATGGACAGGGCATTTGAAGGAGGAATTGACGATATGGGTATAGGAGCATTGTTCGGGCTTTATGATTGGAGGTACGACATTCTTGGATTGATAAGTCATGCGATACACTTGCAGAAGAGATACGGTGTAGGGCCTCACACTATAAGTTTTCCACGTATTAAACCGGCATTAGGCTTAAATATGGATCTCCCTTATGAGGTTACTGATGATCAATTCAAACATCTTGTGGCGACATTAAGACTCTCGGTGCCATATACTGGTTTGATTATGACAGCAAGGGAGAGTGCTAAAATAAGAGATGAGGTGATTGAATTTGGCGTTTCCCAAATTGATGCCGGCACAAGACTTGAAATTGGCGGCTACCAAGAAAAGAGAGACAGAAGTCAGGATCTTGACCGGGAACAGTTCGAAGTGGGTGATCAGAGAGAGTTGGATGCCGTGATAGGTTGGTTGATCAATAGGGAGTTCATTCCCAGTTTCTGTACTTCATGTTACAGGGTGGGAAGAACCGGAGAACATTTCATGGAATATGCAATACCGGGTTTTATTGGTAATTTCTGCACTCCTAACGCAATGTTGACTCTGACAGAATACCTTGAGGACTATTCGTCCGAGGAGACTAAACAGGCTGGCTACAGGCTTATTGCCAATGAATTGTCAAAAATAAAAGATTCTGCAAGACGTGAGGAGATTTCAGGTAAGATAGAACAGATAAAAAGAGGAAAAAGAGACCTTTTATACTAATAAATGGACGTATTTACTCCGGAAGACAACGCTCTGATAGAGCGCGAATTTGAAGAATTAAGGTTGGCTAGTCTAAAAAGATGTGCTGACCAGGCTGAATATGAAGTTGTCCTGAAGGCCTTTGATTTTGCCCGTTCGGCTCATAATGGCGTTAGAAGACGTTCCGGTGAGCCGTACATCATCCATCCCATATGTGTGGCAAAGATTGTTGTGCAGGAGATAGGTCTTGGATATAAATCGATTGTCAGTGCTCTAATACATGATGTGGTAGAGGATACCGAGTATAATATTGAGGATATTGAAAGACTGTTCGGTGCAAAAATAGCATCATTAGTGGATGGACTGACCAAGATCAAGAGTGCTTTTGACAGCACAACCACAGGGCAGGCGGAGAACTTTAAAAGAATATTGCTTACGTTGAATGATGATGTCAGGGTTATTTTAATAAAACTTGCTGACAGACTTCATAATATGAGGACAATAGAATCGATGCCACAGCTCAAAAAAGATAAGATCCTAAGTGAGACAATGTATATTTTTATACCGTTGGCACATAGATTGGGTTTGTATAGCATCAAATCCGAAATGGAGAATATTTGGTTGATGCAGTCTATGCCGAACGAGTATGAGGAGATTCAGGCACAGATATCAAAAACAGTTGCCGAAAGAGGTTGCGCCATTGATCAATTTATAGAACCGATTTCTGAAAGCCTTCGTCAGGACAATATCGAATTTACTATCTCAAAACGGACCAAGACTCCCTACTCCATCTGGAGGAAGATGGTTGAGAAAAATATTCCCTTTGACCAGGTATACGACCTGTTTGCTGTAAGAATCGTGTTTGAACCGAAGGACAATCAGCCTGAAAGGGTTCAGTGCTGGCATATTTACTCTCTTATTACTGAAACTTATCTCTCCAAGACTGATAGAATCCGAGATTGGGTTAGTACTCCAAAAGTAAACGGATACGAGGCTTTACACTGCACTGTTTTAGGTAAACTTGGCAACTGGATAGAGGTTCAGATTCGCACAAAGAGGATGGACGATGTGGCTGAAAGAGGAATTGCAGCTCATTGGGCATATAAAGGTGTCACTCCTTCGGAGAATGAGTTGGAAAACTGGCTTAACAGAGTTCGGGAAGTTCTTGAAAATCCGGATGTCAATGCACTTACATTTCTGGATAATTTTCATAAAGAATTGTTTGCTACAGAGATATTTGCCTTTACGCCAAAAGGCGAGTCAATATCTCTTCCAAAGGGGGCCACTGCACTTGATTTTGCATATGCCATTCACAGTGAGGTTGGAAATAAGGCTATCGCAGCGAAAGTCAATTACAAGCTTGTTCCTCTTTCATACGTTTTACGCAACGGAGATCAACTTGAAATAATTACTGCAGAATCTCAGAGACCTCATAGAGAGTGGTTGGACTTCATAAAGACACCTAAGGCGAAATTCCATATAATGGATGTTCTGAATGCTGAAGTCAAGGCCTTATTAAGGGACGGTCAGGCAAAACTGACTGCAAAGTTAAAGGAGCTTAATATAGCTTCGGATCCCGCCATATATAAAAAATTGTTGGAGATATACCAACAAAAGGATAAGGAAGAACTTCTGTCCCGTTTAGGGGCTTCATTAATTGATTTGTCCGATCTAAAGGAGAAACTTGATAAATATGAATCAAAAGGTCCATTTAAAAAAATAAAGAAGGGATCCAAAGAGGATTTCTTATTGGAAGAAAACCCCATGGACAAGACGCTTACCTACGTAATAGCCTCTTGTTGTGGTGCTATTCCCGGAGATCCGGTTATTGGTTTCCAGGATGAGAATGGCAAGGTTATTGTCCACAAGAAAAGTTGCCCTAAAGCGATATCTCTTGCAGCCAGTGTGGCTGAAAGAATAGTCAAGGTAAAATGGGCTCTTCACTCAAACCTCTCTTTTCTAGCCCGAGTTACGATGAAGGGGCTTGACAGAAAGGGAATACTTAATGAGTTGACTCAGATTATTGCTAAAGTAATGAATATCAATATCAGAAAGGTTATTATAGATACACATGACAATATCTTTGAAGGATGTATAGATCTTGATGTCCATAATAAAGAGGATTTGGACAAACTAATCAAGGAACTCTCTCTTGTTAAAGGAATAGAGAGTGTAATCAGAACTGAAATAAAAGATAATACGATTAATGAAAACAAATAAGATACAAGCATTGATCTTATTCATAGCTGTTATAGCTGCTGCCCATTCATGTGCAAACACCTCCACTCCTCCTTCCGGAGGACCTAAAGACACCCTTGCTCCGGTACTGCTTAAGGTTTTACCTGATTCAAACAAGACTCTTTTTCCAAGAAAAGGTGGAAAGGTAGAACTTCGTTTTGATGAGTATGTGGTAATTAAAGACGCAATTAAATATGTATATCTCTCTCCTCCTCAGAAGAAGATGCTTGAGACAAAAATCAAAGGCAAGAGTGTGGTGGTAACCTTTCCGGAAGAGCTGGACTCAGCTACGACATACTCTATAAACTTCAGCAGTTCTATTTCTGACAATAATGAAGGTAATTTATTTTATCCCTATGTCTATCCTTTTTCTACAGGATCAACTATAGACACTATGGTTCAATCGGGCACAGTGATGAATTATAAGACTTTGTTGCCGATTGAGAATGTACTAGTCGGTTATTATACTGATATTCCGGACTCGTCCATTAGCAAAACATATCCCTCGGTAATGACTAAAAGCGATAAGTGGGGCTATTATATTGCCCGGTATCTCAAGAGTAGTCCTTACCGTGTAATTGCATTCAAGGATGACAATAATAACAATCTTTATGATTCCGGTAGCGAGCTTGTGGGTTTTCTGGACTCTCTCCAGACACCTATTTTACCTTTAACTAAGGGCATGAAAGAGACAGAGTATGTTATGGTGAAGGATACTCTTAAAGCAATGTCCAGACCGTACGAGAATGTATTATATATGTTCAAGGAGGTGTCTGGAATTCAATACATCAAAGATAGCAAAAGGCCTCAGCGAAGAATGGCTTATATCACATTCGGGGCTCCGGGAGTACGAATTGACTCTATGGGTTTCAGAGGTATAGATTCTTCAAAAGTCCTATCTCAGTTTAATATTACGAAGGACAGCCTTGTCCTTTGGATTAAGGACACTCTTATGATTGTTCCGGATACTATGTATTTCGATATAAAATATTATAAAACAGACACTTTAAAAAAACTTGTGCTTGAAAGAGAGTCGGTTAAACTAATATCTGTAACTAAAAAAAGATCATCACAGGATATCAAACTCTCTTCTGGTAAAAACAAGCAATCCGAAGAGAAAAAGGAGAAGAGAAAAGATTTGCTGGAGCTTAAAATAGAGGCAGAACCATCAATGATAGAACAGCTTGGATATAAGTTAATTTTTCCTGCACTGCCGGTTAAAATTAAAGTGGATTCTATCAAGTTGCTATCATTAAGCCCGAAGGGTATAAAGGGTGAAGAGGAATATACATTTGTAAAAGACAGTGTTGAGAATTTATGGTATTATGTTAGGTTCAAAAACAAGGTCCTTCCTGGTTTTACTTATACTTTATCAATTCCCGAAAAGACTTTTACAGATGTCTACAGATATACCAATGACTCAATCGACGTTCCTGTCATATTACCTAATACAGACAAGTTGGCACAATTCACACTCAATATTACCGGTACAAATGGATCCCATGTGGTAGAATTGACTAACCAGACAAGGGATAAAGTATTTCGGACGTACAAGATACTTAATGATACTGTTCTTGTTTTCCCTTACATCCAGCCTGGTATTTACAATATTCGTATCACTCAGGACTTGAATGGAAATGGCATATTGGATACAGGCAATCTCATTGAACGAAGACAACCAGAAAAGGTAAGACTCATGACACTACCAACAGGAAAAAGTCTAATAGAATTAAAGGAGGGGATGGAAATAGAACAGAGTGTTAACTTAAAGGAGATTTTCAAGTGATTAGGAGAATTTTAATAACAACACTGGCTTTCTTGTTTATATCCCATACTGTATCAGCTCAGATGAGGGAACATATGGTAGGGTTTAAAGCCGCATACAACATGAGCGGAGTCGATTTTACCCCGCAACAATTGGAAGTGAAGGATATCAAAACAATAAGCAACTACTCTGTAGTTTACACCTATTACCATGACTTATGGAAAACGATGCCCTATTTTGGATTTCAATTGGGACTCTCTTCCCAGGAACAAGGTTACTCAATAGGAGGCATAGAGACCCGAATGACTGTCTGGGAGGTCCCTTTTGTATCTCAATTTCACATTGATTTCTGGCATCTGAGGTTATTAGTAAATTTAGGCGGATTTGCCGGATATAGGAGCGATAAGAGCGGTGGATTTGAAGAGAGTGATTACAAAATTGATTACGGATTTATTGCAGGAGGAGGATTTGCGTTTGTTCTAAAACCATTCGAACTGCATATAGAAGGAAACTATCAGTACTCTTTAGCCTCTCTTTATAATGCAAAGAGGACAAGTACTACAGAACTGGAATATGCATATCCGCGGCAATTGCTGTTTAGTGCAGCTCTATACATACATCTGAATAAATGAGAAAGGTTGAGGTAAAGGTTGGTGACATTACTATCGGCGGCAACCAGAGGCCAATAGTACAGACTATGTGCAATACAGCCACACAGGATATCGAATCCTCTTTCAATCAATGTGTAAGGTTATATGAGAAAGGAGCAGAAATAATAAGACTAACTACACAAGGGACTAAAGAGGTTGAAGCTCTAAGAATAATAAAATCAAGACTCAGAGATAATGGGATTTTCGTGCCTCTTGTTGCAGATGTCCACTTCTCTTCAGATGTTGCCTTAGCTGCAGCCAGAGTAGCCGATAAAGTAAGAATAAACCCCGGAAATTTTGCAAAAGATTTTAATATTGCTTCCAAAAAATTTTCTGAATTAACCGATGTGTGCAAGGAGGAAGGTACAGCATTGAGGATTGGAATCAATCACGGATCTCTGGGAGAACGTATAGTAGAAAAGTATGGTGATACTCCTTTAGGAATGGTTAATGCAGCTCTTGAGTGGATAAAGATGTCCAAAGACAATAATTTCGACCAGATTGTATTATCCCTCAAATCAAGCAATACAAGAGTAATGGTTGAGGCGTACAGGATGTTGTATCAAGAGATGACAGCCAACGGAGAAGTTTTTCCGTTACATCTGGGTGTTACAGAAGCCGGAAATGGGGAGGCAGGCAGGGTTAAATCCGCAGTAGGTATATCTACTCTCTTATCTGCAGGAATTGGAGATACTATCCGTGTATCACTTACTGAAGACCCGGCCAATGAGATTCCAGTTGCTCTCTTTATAGCTGATTACTTTTATAAAAGGCAAAATAAAGTATACCACAAATCTTTGATAAGCAAACAAGATGACGGGACACTTTTGTGCAATTCCATTTTTAATTGTCAAAACTGGGATGAATTTATCATGACAGCCTCTTGTGAGCTCGGTCCCCCTCTTCTTGACAAGATCATTGATGATGTAAAAATAGAGCTTAATTGTCCTGAACATTTCACCATGGATGATTTAAAAAGATTCAGGGATAACCTGCTACAGGCATCACGCAGAAAATTCTCCTCCCCGGAGTATATAGCCTGCCCTGGTTGTGGACGGACTCTTTTCAATTTAGAAAATGTGTTCAACGAAGTTAAGAGAAGAACATCACATTTAGTTGGCTATAATATAGCTGTCATGGGGTGTATAGTAAACGGCCCGGGAGAGATGTCGGATGCTGATTATGGATATGTTGGCGAAGGGAAAAATAAGGTCACTATATACAGGGGCAAAGAGCCTGTTTACAGATCTGTTCCTGAAGACAGTGCAATAGATATGTTATTGGAACTTATAGAGGAAGATGCTCGCAATAAAGTCTTCCTCCCTCGGACTTGACAATCTTAACCCTGTCACCCGGTAAAGCGGTTCCGTTTTCCATTGTAGCCTCATACCAGATGCCATTTATCTCCACCTTGCCAGATGGATACATTCTGCTTTTAACTACACCCTCCTCTCCTTCTAATAACTCAACTTTTTTCACTCCAACAAAGCCATCTCTATCACGGAGTTCTGTATTTAATGATAAGGTGAAAAATCTATTTCCTCGGGAAAAACGGCTGGCCAGAAAAATTGAGAGTAATAACGACAAGAAAGAACTGACTAGAACTATAGCTAATGGCTTTATTACTGGTACGAAATCAAACTTTCCTCGGTAGTAGAATAAATCGTTGTCTATCATTGCAAATACCAATCCTGTTATAGTGAGTATCAATCCTGTTACGCCGGCTATTCCAAATCCGGGGATAATAAAAATCTCTGTGAGAATCAGAAGAATACCAATTACAAAAATTATTATTTCCCAATTTTCAGCCAGACCTTCAATATATAATGGCATGAAGTAGAGCAAAGCTCCAAGAATTGCTATAATCGAAGGCATCCCGAGCCCGGGGCTCTGCATCTCAAAATATATACCTCCTATGATAAACATGAGAAAAATTCCCTGAAGATACGGGCTGATCAAAAACGAGATAATTTTATCAAGAAGTGAGACATTTTGTTTGTTTATAATGAAATGAACTTCTTTAGAAACGATCTGTGCCACCTCTTCCACACTTTCTGCAGATCCCTCACAGTAACCAATGCTGATAGCCTCTTCCGGTGTTAGGCTCAATACTTTTATACTATCGGTCACCATTGACTCTGCTATTGAAGGGTCTCTTCCATTTACCTGAGCAGTTGAACGCATCATTGCTCTCATGAATGCCTGGTATTTGTCCGGCATTACCTCTCCTGTCTGGTTTACTACGGTTGAAGCTCCAAAAGTGCTTCCATTACTCATATAAATACTGTCACAGGCAATTGAAATCAATGCCCCGGCAGAGACAGCCTGGTGATTTATAAAGGCTACAGTTGTGATTGGTGTTTTAAGTATGGATGTCCTTATACTGTCAGCTGCATCTACAGCCCCACCATAAGTGTTAATGTTAAATAAAATATAGTCCGATTTTTGTTTTTCGGCCTCTCTAATTCCTTTGTCTACGATTCTAAATAACCCGGGGCCCACCTCGCCCTTGAGGTCGATTACATAGAAGGATATATCTTTTCCAAATGCAGGAAAGAAATAAATTAAAAGCAGAGAAGAAAATATTAATCTTTTCATAAAAGTAAAGATAAAGTGATTTTTTCTATTTTTGTGAATAGAGTATAATAATACAAAACAAATCTGAATAATAAGTATGAAAAAAACACTATTCTCGTGCCTGCTCTCTATGACGGTTTTTATCTCTTCTGCCCAAACAAACCAATATAAAGAGAGCTGTACATCTATCATGGTTGCAAAAGGTGCAAGCACAGATGGTTCCGTAATGACTGCACACACCTGTGATGCTAACTACAGAACATGGGTTGAAATGACTCCTTCAAAAACATACAAAACAGGAGAAACAGAGCCTGTTTATTGGGGGGTATTGCATAATGAAGAACCATGGGACATGAGAAAAGTGGTTGAAAAAGGTAGGATTCCTGCCGTGAATAGTACATATGCCTATTTAAATACTGCTTATCCTTGTTTGAATGAAAAGCAACTGGCTATAGGCGAGACAACAATTGAAGGTAGAGAGCTTTTGCTTAATGAAAATGGACTTTTTTTAATAGAGGAGTTGGAACGGATTGCGCTTCAAAGATGTGATAATGCTGTTGATGCAATAAAGCTAGTAGGGAAATTGGCCGAGCAGTACGGGTATGCGGATTGGGGTGAATGCATTACTATAGCAGATAAAAAAGAGGTTTGGCAAATGGAGATTTTCGGTTCAGGACCGGGAAAGCCTTCTGCAATATGGGTTGCACAGCGAATTCCTGATGACCATGTCGGTATATCTGCAAACATTCCCAGGATAGCGAAGGTGGATTTTAATGATTCCGGGAATTTCCTATATAGTTCAGATATTAAGGAGAAAGTTAAAAAAATGGGACTTTGGGACGGGAAAGAGGAGTTTATATTTTGGAAAATAAACAATGGAAAGAAGCCATTCTCAGTAAGAGAGTTCTTTGTTTTCAATGCTTTGGCGCCCTCTCTTAACCTAAAATTCGAAGCTGAGGAACTTCCGTTTTCTATTAAGCCTGATAAGAAAGTTGATGTGAGAGATGTTCTTGCCTTGTATAGGCAGACATATGATGGGACGAGGTTCGATCAGGTTGCTAATCTCTCTGTGGTTGTGACTAGAAGGGATGCTGTCAGGGGTGAATATAAAGATACTGTAAGACCGGTTTCAACATTTATGACAAATGACATGAGGGCACTTCTGAACTCATTAAAGCCAGGTGTGACTGAACGTAATAGGACAATTGCCGTAATACAATGCTCCTATTCACACGTTATTCAACTTAGGGACTGGTTGCCTGATGAGGTTGGAGGTGTTGCTTACTTCTCTTTTGACAATCCGGCTCAGAGTCCAAAAATTCCAATTTATGCTGGAGTGACAAATTTACCTAAGAGCTATGCTATTTGTGGGCAAAGCAGATATAGAGAAGATGCGGCAATCTGGACCTTCAGGGAAACCAACAGGATTGCGACTATAAATTGGGATAAGACCAGAAAAATAATTGAACCTCAGGTTATGTTGTTTGAGAATATGCACTTCAGAGATGCTTCTCATATTGAGGAGTTAGCTGTGCAGCTTATAAAGGAAGGGAAAAAAGAGGAGGCTAAAAAGCTGCTGACAGACTATACAAACAATTTTGCAGCATCGGCAATGAGACGATGGACAGAACTTAAGGCCGAACTTTGGACAATTTTCGCCAGGAGCATGTAGTTCATTTTACATAACTCCATTTTTTCATTACCTTTGCCCGATTTTAATAATTTTAATCAGAAAAAGTAATGAGCGACAATAAACCGGCAACATTGCTCCTCGAATCTGGGGTGGAATTTAAGGGTTACTCATTTGGAAACGACCAAGCCATTGATGGTGAGGTCGTTTTTTCTACCGCTATGGTGGGATATCCAGAGAGCCTTACTGATCCATCCTATTCCGGGCAGATTCTATGTGTCACTTATCCTCTTGTTGGGAACTACGGAGTACCTGAAGACACGATAGTTGAAAACCTTTCCACTCTTTTTGAATCAGAGAGGATCCATGTCCGAGGATTAATTATATCAGACTATTCCTTTAATTTTAGCCATTGGAATGCTGCAAAAAGCCTCGATAAGTGGTTGAAGGAATATGGTATCCCAGGCATTTACGGTGTGGATACCCGTGAATTGACAAAGGTTCTCAGAGAGGAAGGGTCTCTTCTCGGCAAAATTGTACCTGAAGGAAAAAAACTTGATGGTTTTTCTGATCCAAACCAGATTAATCAGGTAGATGTAGTAAGTTGTAAGGAGGTCATACATTATGGCTCCGGAAAAAAGAGAGTAGTTCTTGTAGATTGTGGCGTAAAGCATAATATATTAAGATGTCTTGTTAAACGAGGTGTTGAAGTTATCAGGGTTCCTTGGGACTTTGATTTTCATACAATTGACTATGACGGACTGTTTATATCAAACGGACCAGGCAATCCCGACTTTTGTACAACAGCTGTAGAGAACATCTCAAAAGCTTTTAAGATGGAGAAGCCGATCTTTGGTATTTGTATGGGGAACCAGCTAATGGCAAAAGCGGGCGGAGCAATTACATATAAGATGAAATATGGTCATAGAAGTCACAATCAACCTGTAAGGATGACGAATAGCAACCGGTGTTTTATAACATCTCAGAATCATGGTTTTGCTGTCGATAACAACACTTTAGGCGCAGATTGGGAACCATTGTTCATTAATATGAACGACAATACTAATGAAGGTATTCGACATAAGTCAAAACCTTTTTTCTCATGTCAGTTCCATCCGGAGGCCTCAAGCGGACCGACCGATACTGAATTTCTTTTTGATGACTTTATTAAACTGCTTTAAAAATGGATAAAAATCTGAATAAAGTACTTCTTCTTGGATCTGGAGCTCTAAAGATTGGTGAAGCCGGAGAATTTGATTATTCCGGTTCACAAGCACTTAAGGCATTGAAGGAAGAGGGCATAGAGACAATTCTCATAAACCCGAATATAGCGACGGTACAGACCTCTGAAGGTGTTGCTGACAAAATATATTTTCTGCCGGTAACCCCGTTTTTTGTTGAAGAGGTTATCAAAAAAGAAAAACCAGATGGCGTATTACTGGCTTTTGGAGGTCAGACAGCACTTAATTGCGGTGTGGAGCTCCATAGAAACGGTGTTTTTGAAAAATATGGCATTCGTGTCTTGGGAACACCTGTGCAGGCAATAATGGATACCGAGGATAGGGAATTGTTTGTGAAAAAACTTGATCAGATCTCTGTCAAAACAATCAAGAGCCATGCAGTAGAGAACCTGGAAGATGCTATTGACGCTGCAAAAAATCTCGGATATCCTGTAATTCTTAGGGCTGCCTATGCTTTAGGCGGGCTTGGAAGCGGTTTTTGTGATAATGAAGAAGAACTCACGGTGCTTGCAAAGAAGGCATTCTCCTACTCTCCCCAGGTTCTTGTGGAAAAATCTCTTAAGGGGTGGAAAGAGATAGAGTATGAGGTTGTAAGGGATAAATACGATAACTGTATTACTGTATGTAATATGGAAAACTTTGACCCTCTTGGTATACACACCGGGGAGAGTATTGTTGTTGCTCCCTCTCAGACTCTGACTAACAGTGAGTACCATCTGTTAAGGGAGCTCGCTATAAGGATAGTTAGGCATATCGGAATCGTAGGTGAATGTAATGTCCAATATGCATTTGACCCTGCATCAGAGGATTATAGAGTGATTGAGGTGAATGCAAGGTTGAGTAGATCATCGGCATTAGCCTCTAAAGCAACAGGTTATCCTTTGGCATTTGTAGCAGCGAAACTAGGTCTGGGTTACGGACTTTTTGATTTAAAAAATTCTGTAACAAAGACTACACCTGCATTTTTCGAACCTGCACTGGATTACATTGTTTGTAAGATTCCACGATGGGATCTCTCTAAATTTCAGGGAGTTTCCAGAGAGATAGGATCGAGTATGAAGAGTGTCGGTGAGGTTATGGCGATTGGCCGGAGCTTTGAGGAGGCAATTCAGAAAGGTCTCAGAATGATTGGGCAAGGAGCTCACGGTTTTGTAGCTAACAGGGAGATAAACGTCGAAAACATTGAACGTTCGTTAAGAGAGCCAACAGACAATCGTATATTCGTTATTTCCAAAGCATTTCAAGAAGGATACTCGGTTGAACGGATACATGATTATACTAAGATAGATAAATGGTTCCTTGACAAGTTGTTCAATATTTTTCAGACTTCATTGAAGATTAATGATGTGGAAAGTTTGGAAAGCCTCCCGCTGGATTTATTGAAAATTGCAAAGAGACAAGGTTTTTCGGACTTTCAGATTGGCAGGCTTATATTCAAGGATAAGATAGATGTTGATGAGTCATCATCTCTTGTAAGAAAATTCCGAAAGGAGAATGGGATAATTCCCGTTGTCAAGCAGATTGATACGCTTGCAGCAGAGTATCCTGCCCAGACAAATTATCTCTACCTTACTTATAACGGCACACACAATGATGTTAAGTATTTAGGTGACCATAAGTCAATTATAGTATTGGGCTCGGGAGCTTACAGGATAGGAAGCTCTGTCGAGTTTGACTGGTGTAGTGTCAATGCTTTACAGACAATTCGAAACAGAGGTTGGAGGGGTGTTATGATTAACTATAATCCCGAAACTGTTTCTACAGACTATGACATGTGTGACAGACTCTATTTTGATGAACTCACATATGAGAGGGTAATGGATATATACGAACTGGAGTGTCCTAACGGATTGATTGTATCTGTTGGCGGCCAGATACCAAACAATTTAGCCCTAAAACTTGATAAATCAGGTGTAAATCTTTTGGGAACGACTGCCAAGAGTATAGATAATGCCGAAGACAGACATAAGTTCTCATCTATGTTAGACCGTCTTCAGATTGACCAGCCTAGGTGGAAAGAGTTGTCAACAATGGCAGATGTAAAGGAGTTTGTGAATGAAGTAGGTTATCCGGTTTTGGTAAGGCCTTCATATGTTCTTTCCGGCGCGGCAATGAACGTATGTTCAAATAACGATGAGTTGGAACAATTTCTTCAATTAGCTGCAAATGTTTCAAAAAAACACCCTGTTGTAGTCTCGGAGTTTATACAGAATGCAAAGGAGATTGAATGTGATGCGGTGGCCGACAAAGGTAACATGATTGCATATGCTATTTCCGAACATATTGAGTTTGCGGGTGTTCATTCCGGGGACGCTACAATTCAGTTTCCTCCTCAGAAGCTATATGTTGAGACATTCAGGAGAATAAAGAAGATTGCTAAAAGAATTGCAGAGGAGCTTCAGATATCCGGTCCTTTTAATATTCAGTTTCTTGCAAAAGAGAATGATATAAAGGTTATTGAATGTAACCTGAGAGCTTCCAGAAGCTTTCCTTTTGTCTCAAAGGTTTTGAAAATAAACTTCATAGATCTTGCAACCAGGGTTATGATTGGAGAAAAGGTGCAACCACCTCACAAGAGTGCTTTCGATCTTGAGTATGTTGGGATAAAGGCATCTCAATTCTCATTTTCAAGACTTCAAAAAGCGGATCCTGTACTCGGCGTAGATATGGCATCTACAGGTGAAGTCGGTTGTATTGGTGATGATACAAACGAAGCAATTCTTAAATCAATGCTCTCTGTAGGTTATAGAATCCCGAAGAAGAATATTCTTATATCTTCAGGTGATGCAAAGCAAAAGGCAGATTTGCTCTCTACTTCTGTTTTATTGGCCAGCAAGGGTTATAATCTATATGCGACAGGTGGTACATATAAGTATCTGGTTGACAACCACGTCAAAGTAATACATGTGTTATGGCCAAGTGAGGAGGGAAATGAGCCACAAGCATTGAAGATGATTCAAAATAAGCAGATCGATCTTGTGATAAATATCCCTAAAAACCTTACCCAGGTGGAGTTGGAGAATGGCTACAAGATAAGAAGGGCTGCCGTCGATTTTAACATACCTCTTTTGACAAACGCCAGACTTGCCTCAGCCTTTATTAATGCGTTCTGCAGTATGTCACTAAATGACATCCATATTAAAAGCTGGGACGAGTATATTTCATAAAGAACTGAAGAGACATGTTTATTCCTCTTCTGATCCAAGAAGAGTTTTTTCTCCTTCACCAAGAATGAGTCTGGAGCTCTCGTCATCGAGAGCTTCAACTCCTTTTAGCTTTCTTCGAATAACGTTCGTCCTAGTGCCGACAAGTTTATCTATATCATCCAGACCACCTTGGATGTTTTTCTGTGCTTTTTGAAGAAGCCCGCCGAATGTTTCGAATTCAGTCTTTACAGCACCCAACACTCTCCAGACCTCACTACTCCTTTTTTCTATGGCAAGCGTCCTGAATCCCATCTGTAGGCTATTAAGAATAGCAGCAAGTGTGGTCGGACCTGTTACAATCACTTTATATTTCTGCTGTATCTCCTCAAGCAATGAGGCTTTCCGGACAATCTCACCATAAATGCCTTCAAATGGAAGGAACATTATTGCAAAATCTGTTGTGTAGGGTGGATCGATATATTTGTCAAAAATGTCCTTTGCCATTTTTTTTACGGCATTTTCCATATTCTTCTGCTCACTCTCAATTTTTACCGGATCACTTGCGTCATAGGCATCCTGAAGCAGTTCATATGCCTCTCTCGGAAATTTAGCATCCACAGGTAACCAGATATTCTTTATTGTATCATCCTTACCTGGCAATTTTATGGCAAATTCGACAAACTCCCTGCTTTCCTGCTTGGTTTTAACATTCGCTTCATACTGATCAGGAGCAAGAACCTGTTCCAACAACATTGAGAGTTGTACCTCTCCTATTCCACCCCTCATCTTGACATTGCTCAAAACTCTTTTCAGACCTCCGACATCCTGCGCAAGAACTTGCATCTCTCCCAACCCTTTCTGAACTTCAACAAGTTGTTTCCCTACCGTTTCAAAACTCTGTCCAAGCCTTTCACTCAGAGTCTTTTCCAGTTTTTCTTCAACTACACCACGTATCTTTTCAAGTTTCTCTTCTGTATGTTTAATCATTTCGTTCTGACGATTTTCAATTTGAGTCAGCTTCTCTTTTTGGATGTCAGAAAGCATGATCATACCTTTCTCGGAAGAATCCTGGAAGTTCTTAATGCTTAATCCGACAGAGGAGGAAAACATTTTTAGCGCCTCATTGAGCTCGTCCCTGTTTTCTTTCAAAGAATGAGTGTGCTCTTCTCGGAGATGTCTTATTTCATCTGAAAACCGAGTCTCGAATCTTTCAAGGTTGCTTCTGATAGCGACAATCTTCTCGATTCTGACAATGAGAATAACCAGCAGGATGGCTATTATCAACAAAAATACAAGTGATATGACAATTAGTGTAATCATACAAGCAAATTAATGAAAATTCAGTTATATTTGCAATAGTAAATACTTATACTATCGTATATGATACTAAATAAAAAGGTTGGAGTATTCCTTAACCTGGTCCATTGCAGATTTAAGTTGTATTTAAGTACTATTTTTCAGAGAAATGGGTATGATATTACCCCGGAACAGTTTCTGGTCCTTGACACTCTATGGGATGATGGAGTGCAGTCTCAACAGGAGATTGCAGATAAAATCAAGAAGGACAAAAACTCTGTTACCAAGTTGATAGATGCTCTTGAAAAAAAAGATTACGTTAAAAGAACCCCCTTCAAACAGGATCGGAGACTGAATCTTATCAACATCACGGAATCCGGACTACAGATTAAAGATCCTATTACAAAAATAGCTATGGAGGCTACTAACATGATAATAAAGGATATTCCTCTTGAAGATTTGCACACATTCATCAGAGTATCAGGAAAAATGTTGGACAATATGATCATTCAAGAAGAGGTAAGATAAAATGGGAAAACTGTTTGACAGACTGAATGAGGATTATCGATTCAAGGAAGGACTTAATGCCTGTATTAATTGTGGCACATGTACCGCCATTTGTCCTGCTGCGGAATTTTACAAATATGACCCAAGAATTATAACTGACACAGTTCAATCAAAAAAAGAGGAGGCTATTGAAGAGCTACTTAAAGGAGAGACGATTTGGTATTGTGGAGAGTGTATGTCTTGTGTAACAAGATGCCCCAGAAAAAATGCTCCAGGGTTAATAATAATGGCACTCAGGTCTTTGTCCATTGATTGCGGATTTTTCATTCACTCGGAAAAAGGCAGACAGCAATATGCACTATCGCTTGCTCTTAACAACAACATTCTTGACTATGGATATTGTGTCTACCCCAGGACTTTTAAATACAAGGCTCATCCTGAAAACGGTCCTGTAGGTAAGTGGATAGAGGATAACCTTGAGGCGGTTCACAAAAAGGTTGGTTCAAATCTCGATGGAGAGGGTCCGGGTATTCTAAGAAGAATTCCTGACGAGGATCTTAGAGAGCTCAAGGAGATATTTGATGCAACAGGAGCGACAAAGAGAATGGAAACAATTGAGAGGTATTCAATTGAAAGAGCTAAAGAGGTAGGGATGTCCAGAGAGGAATATCTGGATCACATATTCACAACTACATTAAAAGAACATCACAGGTAATGATTTTAAACGGAAAGAAGAAAATTTGGAGTGAATATCAGAAAGAGATACCTGAAGACCACTATTTTTATGTAAGGAGTTGCATACGGCAGAATTTTTTCCCTGCTTCAGAAAAGATATTTCTTGAAATCGTCAGGGAACGACTAAACCTTGATTTCTTTGAAACAGAGCATCATACAACATGTGGTGGAATTGCCTATCATAGTGATACCATCCCTCAGGAGACTGTAATGACTATTGTGGCAAGACAGTTTGCTCTTATGACCGAGGCAGGCTATAAGAATTATGTTGCATCTTGTATAACTTCATTCGGTTTGTATACAGAAATACTTGATACATGGCACCACTTTCCAGAACTCGAGTCAAAAATCCGTGATTACTTATGGAAAACGACAAAAAGGGAATTTCAAAAACCTGTATATCTTGCACATGCCAGTGATGTTGTATACAAATTGCGAAATAAAATTGCAAGTCAAGCTAAATATAAACTTGTAAACAAGGAGACAGGGGAACCACTCAAGGTGGTTGAACACATAGGTTGTCATTACTCAAAAATGTTTCCCTCAAAAGGTGTCGGTGGTGCGGAATATCCTTACGTTCTGACAGGTATGATTGAAGCATGGGGTGGAGAGATAGTCGATTATCCTGAAAGAAGACATTGTTGTGGCTTTGGATTCAGACAATATTTAGTACAAGCTAACAGAGGGTATTCAATTTCAAATACTCATAAGAAATTTGAATCAATGGCCCCGTTCAAACCGGACATGATTATTACAAATTGCCCGGGCTGTCCTTATTTTCTTGACAGATGGCAGTATGTTATAAAGGAGATGGAGGGAAAAACATATGGATCGGATGGTTTCGGAATCCCGGTATTCACATATGAAGAGGTAGCCGGTTTGGTCCTTGGATATGATCCATGGTATCTTGGAATGCAGATGCATCAGACAGCAGTGGAACCACTGCTTGATAAAATCGGGATTAAGTATAATAAGAAAGAAAAATATCTTTTATAATGAATAGAGAGGTTTTGATTATTGGAGGTGGTCCTGCCGGACTGGAATGTGCGAACTCGCTCATTTCTCTTGGTTATAAGGTGTTTATTGTGGAGAAAAACATTGAACCGGGAGGGCATCTTAGAAAATGGGACAGGTTATTCCCTTATGGAGCTTCTGCATCAGAAACTCTTGAAAAATTATTGCAACAATCAAATAAGGCTTTATTTTTTTATGAAACTGAGGTTAAATCAATAAATAGGTCAGATGGAGTATTCTTAGTTGCGCTTTCTGATGATA
The DNA here is from genome assembly GCA_034928745.1 of Rikenellaceae bacterium. GTDB lineage: Bacteria > Bacteroidota > Bacteroidia > Bacteroidales > UBA932 > Bact-08. Next base: position 165,551 of record JAYFOS010000011.1, on the reverse strand, counting down.
CTCAGTTACATGTGAGTTCGATTGTTGTTGCTACCGGGTTTTCTTTATTTCCTGCTGCAAAAAAAGAGGAATATGGATATGGAATCTACAATGGTGTGATAACAAATGCAGATTTGGAAGAAGCATTTAAAACTAACAAAAATGAGCTTTTTAAAGCAAATCGAGTTGGCTTTGTACATTGTGTGGGTTCAAGGGATGAAAAGGTATGTAACCGCCATTGTTCTAAGGTGTGTTGTGTTACAGCAGTCAAACAGGCATGTGAGTATAAAGACTTGAATCCTGATGCTGAAGTGTATTGCTTTTATATGGATCTTAGAATGTTCGGCAGAGGGTATGAGGATCTCTACTTAAAGGCTCAGAACAAATATAGTATAAGATTTATAAGAGGTCGTGTCTCTGAAGTTGCAGAGGATGTTGATGGTTGTCTGGTACTGAAAGCTGAGGACACTTTAACTTCAAGACCATTAAAGGTAACACTGGATCTTCTTGTACTGATGAGTGGTATATCAAAGAATCCGGATAATGATGGAATAGCCAGGATGCTGGGCATTGATACTGATGAGGATGGATTTCTTTCATTGACTGAACCTAACCTAAACAACTACAAAACACAAGTTGACGGAGTGTTTCTAGCCGGGTCTGTAACAGGCCCTAAAACGCTTCCTGAAACATTGAATGAAGCTAGAGCTACGGCTTTGGCTGTTCATAACTATTTATCAAGATAGATAACCATGAAGGAATTTGGATATTCATTATCTCCCAGTTCAAGGGTTGACCTTGATATAGTTGATAAGAGTAAACAGGCGAGATTGTTCGCATTAGAACCGGGATTCAGAAAGTGTATGTCATGCGGATCTTGTTCTGCCACATGTAGTGCCGGAAATTTTACAGATGTTAGCCTTAGAAGGGCAATTTCATATATTCAGAATGGTCAGGATCAGTTGGCAGTTAATATGCTTAGAAACTGTATGCTGTGCGGAAAATGCCTGATTATATGCCCCAGAGGGATTAACACTCGTAATCTTATTAGGAATATACTTAACGTTTATGGGGAGAAACAGATATGAGAGAACGGTTTCTTTTTGGTTATGATCCATTTGTATTGCCATTCACCCTTGGAATGGTCTTTATTGTTCTATATCTTTTAATAGGTTCAATAAGGATTATTCTAGCCCTCGACAAGCAGGAGCGAATCTTATTATTCAAATCAATGAACCCCAGGCAACTTATCATAACTGCCAAGGATGTTTTTGTCGATTGCCTGTTGCATGTTAAGATTTTCAAAAGGAACCTTCTTCTTGGCTATATGCATTTCAGTATTGCATTCGGATGGTTTATGATAATTCTTGTAGGACATCTTGAAGTCATTTTATATACTCCTCAAAGAAACGGTGTGCTATATTATCCGGTTTTCTTCAGATATTTTGTCATGGAGACCCAACAAACCTTAAGAGGGGCTTTCTTTTTCTTTCTGATGGATCTCTTTCTTCTGATGATTCTCTCCGGAATAGCGCTTGCAATATTCAAGCGCTTCAGATCAATGGCGCTTGGCATGAGAAGAACTACTAAGCTTAAGCTAGGAGACAGATTCGCTCTATATTCGCTTTGGGCAATATTCCCTTTGAGGCTTCTTGCAGAAAGTTTTACAGCAAACATTAGCGGAGGAAGTTTTCTTACAAAATCTATAAACCATCTGGTACACGGGTTTGTGACAAATCCGGATAATGCTTTGCCAATATGGTGGAGTTATTCTATTGCACTGGGAGTCTTTCTGTTTGCGCTCCCTTTTTCAAGGTATATGCATATCCCAACGGAGATAATTCTTATTTTTCTAAGGAATGCGGGGATAAAATCGACAAGTTACAGGAACGGCTATGCAGAGTCTGAGATTTACTCCTGCTCAAGATGCGGTATATGCATTGACGCTTGTCCTATGGGGGTTAACCGGGGAGATATAAAGTTCTCTTCAGTATATACAATCCGATTGTTAAGAAGAAGGGAGAACCCTTTGGAGGGTGCCGAGAAATGCCTGATGTGCAATAAATGCGTAGAAGTCTGTCCTGTCGGAATTAATTCTACAAGGTTAAAACTTTTATATAGGCAAAGTGTTAACGATTCAGGGCAACATAATTTCTCATACCTTTCAACTCAGAAAGAGAGAGACGCCTATGGAAAGGTTTTATATTATGCAGGTTGTATGACACACCTGACTCCAGTTATATATCGCTCTCTCTTTAATATCCTGGATAAAGCAGAACTAGATTACTCATTTATGGACAAAGATGGTTCTATATGCTGTGGTAGGCCTCTTATGCTTTCAGGGGACATGAAAGGAGCCAGAGAGCTGATAGAGAATAATCAAAGATTGATAAAAGCCTCCGGGTGTAAGACATTACTGCTCTCCTGCCCCATTTGTTATAAGATTTTTAAAGAGGAGTATAAATTGGATGGCATTGAGGTTATACACCATTCAGTTTTTATCAATAATCTCTTAAAAAGCGGAAGAATTAAAGTTAAAAAGGGAACAGAGAGTTATGTCTATCACGATCCTTGTGAACTGGGAAGAGGTTCCGGAATTTATGAACAACCCAGGGAATTACTTTCCAAAATAGGTATACTCAGGTCTTCTCCCGAAGAGAGAGGTGAAAGTGTCTGCTGTGGTGGAAGTCTCGGCAGTTTGACTATGTCCGCCGATAAACGAAAAAAAATCACCGAACACTCTCTAGAACTACTAAACACAAATAATCCAGATATTGTTGCAACAGCTTGCCCTCTTTGTATGAGGACATTCTCTCCGATTAACGCTATGTCAGAAACATCTGATATAGCTCAGATAATCTCAAGAAACTTAATATAATTACTACAAATTAATCAATAAACTAATGACTAGTTACAAACTTCAGAATATCTCAACCGGCAGGATATTCGATGATACAGGTTGGCTACTGGCTGATCCGGATGCTTCTGAACCATCTTTGATCAGAGCCATATATCAAAATAAAAAATTCATAATTGACGACAATAAAGAGGGTTTTTATAAGTTCTCAAATTGGTTACCAATTTGTAGAACCCTTGAAAACTCGGCGCCGACAGTAACATATAAGAGTAAGGAACTTGCCAAGGTTCTGGGTCTTTCAAATCTATATATAAGTTTTAGCGGATACTATCCAGAAATAGGGGCTAAAATGACTACCTGCTCTTTTAAAGAGACTGAGGCTTACTCTGTCTGTGCACGTTATATGCCGGAGAAAGATAAGGTGATGGTTGTGGCTTCTGCAGGTAACACAGCCAGAGCTTTTGCCAGGGTATGTTCGGAGAATTTAATCCCTTTGGTAGTTGTCATACCGGAGGACAATCTGGATGCCCTCTGGTTTGAAAAACCACTTGCAAAATGCGTGAAAATTGTCTGTACTCCTAAACAAACAGATTATTTTGACGCGATTGACTTGTCAAACAAGATATGCAAGTCACCACAATTTTTTGAAGAAGGGGGAGCAAAAAATGTTGCCAGAAGAGATGGCATGGCTACCACCCTACTTTCAGCCGTATCAGTAATCGGAAGGATTCCTGATTACTATTTTCAGGCAATCGGCAGTGGAACAGGAACTATAGCAGTGTGGGAGGCAAATCTCAGATTAATTGAGGATGGACGTTTTGGTACCCACAAAATGACTCTTATTCCATCTCAGAACTATCCTTTTACACCAATGTACGATGCTTGGAAGGCAGGAAGCCGGAATCTTCTTCCTTTTGATGATGATGATGCTCGTGATAAGGCCCTTCAGATAAAGGCGAAAGTGCTTTCAAACAGAAGACCTCCCTATTCTGTTCCAGGTGGGTTATTTGATGCTTTGACTGATACAAATGGGGATATTGAGTATGCTAATAATCAGGAGTCAGAAGAGTCGTGTGAACTTTTCAGAAAAACAGAGGGTATTGATATTTATCACGCATCAGGTATAGCTCTTGCCGGGATGATTAAAAGTATTGATTCCGGGAAAGTGGACAAGGATAAGGTTATAATGCTGAATATTACTGGAGGCGGGGAAGAGAGATTCAAGTCAACACACAATGTTGCATTAGGAAAACCTGATCTTATAATTGACAACAGAATGGATGCAAAAGAGATTTGTACATCCGTTGAAAAACTTTTCTAAAATGAACTACATTCCAAGACCCATTTTTCGCCCTAAAATTTTTGAACTATTCCGGAAAGGTGAATACAATAAGAAATTATTCACCTCAGATTTGATTGCAGGAATAATCGTAGGTATCGTTGCTCTCCCCCTGGCAATTGCATTTGGTATAGCATCTGGTGTAACCCCGCAACAGGGACTTATTACGGCTGTTGTCGCAGGTCTTCTTACATCACTTCTCGGAGGTTCTAACTTCCTGATCGGAGGCCCGACAGGAGCATTTATTGTTGTAGTGTATGGCATTGTTACAAAATTTGGCATGTCAGGACTTATAATTGCGACATGTCTTGCAGGTGTTATACTCGTTGTTATGGGTGTTTTTAAATTCGGTTCAATTATTAAATTCATACCATACCCAATTGTTGTAGGTTTTACTAGCGGTATTGCCTTAGTGATCTTCTCAACTCAGATAAAGGACTTGCTTGGTTTGCAGATTGATAATCTTCCTGCAGAGTTTATTCCCAAGTGGGCAAGCTATTTTCAGCATCTTTCTACTATTAGTTATCATGAAGCTGCTCTTGGCCTGTTCTGTCTGCTAATTATCATTTTTTGGCCTAAAGTCACAAAAACAGTTCCAGGGTCTCTTATTGCAATAATTGTTGGGACAGTAGGTACATTAATTATTTCAAACTTGTACGGAATAGAGTTTGCAACAATTGGCAGCAGATTTCCTGAACTTGCACAAGGTGTGACAATGCCTAAACCACAGGCACCTCACATGACTTTTGCAATGATTAAGGAACTCTCACAACCGGCAATTACAATAGCAATCCTTTGTGCAATTGAATCATTGTTAGCGGCAATGGTCGCTGATGGTGTTACGGGTAAGAGGCATGATTCCAATACAGAATTGATCGGACAGGGAATTACAAACATTATCACTCCATTTTTTGGCGGAATTCCTGCAACCGGAGCAATTGCAAGAACCATGGCCAATATCAATAACGGAGGTAAAACTCCTGTAGCCGGTGTAATACATGCAATTGTCCTTCTGCTTGTCTTTTTCTTCCTCATGCCTTATGCTGTATACATACCTCTTGCATGTCTTGCCGCAATCCTGATAATTGTTGCATATAACATGAGTGAATGGAAGACTTTCAGATCTCTGCTGAAAGGTCACAGGGCAGATGTTGTTGTACTATTGATAACTTTTTTCCTTACAGTAGTAATAGATCTTACCGTTGCCATTGAGTTCGGGGTTATTCTCGCGATAATTCTATTTGTCAAAAGGGTTTCAGAGACATCTTCAATAAAAATAATTGATAATGAAATGATTGCAGCGACAGAATTAAGTGAGTTTCCTCAAGATGTGGAAAAGTATAAAATTCCCAAATCCGTTGAAGTTTATGAAATTGATGGCCCATTTTTCTTTGGTCTTGCCAGTAAAATCGATGAACTGGACGTTTCTACTCATAAGAGGGTGAAGATCCGTATCATAAGGATGAGAAGGGTTCCTTTCATAGACTCTACCGGATTGAATAACTTAAGAAACTTGTGTAAAAGATCAAAAAAGGAGCACGTTCAGGTTATATTGTCAGGTGTAACTGAATCTGTCAGGAACAGTCTTGATTCTTCAGGCTTCTCTGACGAACTTGGACAGGAATATATATTCCCTCATATCTCACTGGCAGTTGAAAAAGCAAACGAACTAGCAGCAAAAATTGCTGAAGTAGAAAAGGGACATGTTGAAAAGAGAGACCATAAGATGAAAACAGAATAGTTTTCCGTGTCAACAATAATGTTATATTTCTTGCTATTCTGCTAAATATATACAATAAAAAAGGGTTGTCGGAAAAGACAGCCCTTTTTTATAATTCAGTAATTCAATGGAATTAGCACTTCTTCACTATGATTGCTGTTCCCATACCACCTCCTATACAAAGAGAAGCAAGGCCGATATTCTTACCGGTAGCAATTAGTTCATGTATTAGAGAAACAATGATTCTGTTACCAGATGCCCCTATAGGGTGGCCTAGTGCGATAGCTCCACCGTTTATATTTGTTCGTTCATCTATCCATTCTCTTGTGACATCATGCTCGTCAATCAACTCTTTTATCACACCCAATGATTGTGCGGCAAAGGCCTCATTTAACTCAATGAGTTCCATCTCCGACAGTTTCATTCCGGCATTTTTTAAAGCTTTTCTAATTGCAGGTACAGGGCCAAGACCCATAACCTTCGGGTCAACACCTCCTTGTCCTACGGCAATAATTTCACAAAGAGGCTTTAGTCCGTATTTTGCAACAGCATCCTCTCCCATCATCATTACAAATGAAGCACCGTCATTTACACCGGATGCATTACCGGCTGTCACTGTACCGTCTTTTTTGAAAGCCGGTTTAAGTGCAGCTAGTTTTTCTGGATTACTTGCCCTGTTTGGAAACTCATCCTTGTCAAATACGATAGTCTCCTTTTTTGTAACAATTGTAACAGGGACTATCTCTTTTGCAAAAGCTCCCGAATCAATTGCTTTGATTGCTTTCTGTTGAGAAGAGTAAGAAAAAGCGTCTTGTTGCTCTCTTGTAATTCCATATTTTTCAGCTATGTTTTCTGCAGTAATTCCCATATGGTAATTGTTAAATGCATCAGTAAGACCGTCACAAACCATGTGATCCACAGCCTTTAGATCTCCCATTTTAACACCACCCCTTAATGATCCGTTCAATATGAATCCGGCACTTGACATTGACTCAGTACCACCTGCGATAACAACATCTGCAGCTTCACATAATATATCTGCATAGCCATTCATTACAGCCTTCATACCTGAACCGCAAACCATATTGATTGAATAGGCCGGTACTTCGACAGGTATACCGGCTTTTATAGATGCCTGTCTTGCAACACCCTGCATCTGTCCGGCTGAAAGAATATTTCCGGCAATAACAGTGTCTACCTCTCCCGGGGCAATTCCTGTTTCTTTAATAAGCTCCTTTATTACAATTGCCCCCAATTCTCCGGGATTGATTTGTGCGAGTGAGCCCATGAACTTTCCTATGGCAGTTCTTTTTGCAGCAACAATAAATACTTTTTTCATAGTTAAACTTTCATTTTTATTAGGTTATCTGAAATAATCAATTTTGCTCCGGTTGCATTCTGAATATCCTCAACTGAGAATTCCGGATGTATTTCAGTCAGCATTATCTTCCCCTCGGGCAAGATAGTCATAACCCCCATTTCTGTGATAATCATGTTTACCTTTCCGGCTGCAGTAAGAGGCAATGAACAATTTTCCAAAATTTTATGATTTCCTTTTGCAGTGTGTTCCATGGCCAATATTACCTTTTTTGCACCTGTAATAAGATCCATGGCTCCACCCATTCCGGGGGTTTTTTTACCAGGTATCATCCAGTTGGCAAGATTTCCCTTCTCGTCAACTTCAAGTGCTCCAAGAATTGTGACATCTACATGACCCCCTCTTATGATTGAAAAGGAGAAAGAGGAGTCGAAACACGATGCATCTTTTGTGTAGGTGATATAACCACCACCGGCATTTGTATAGTCGTCATTCTCTTCGCCGGGGAGAGGTTCAGGGCCCATACCCAGAAGACCATTCTCTGACTGCAGAGTTACGCGAACACCCGCAGGCAAATAGTTAGGAATAAGGGTGGGAAGTCCTATACCAAGATTAACCACATCACCATCCTTCAGTTCGAGAGCTGCTCTTTTTGCAATCACCTCTCTGATTTGATTCTTATCCATATTGTCTGTTTTATTGTTTATTTATACTTTGTTCCTTCTCACAAATTCTTGTGCAATGTATGATGCTACATCATCAGCATATGTGTTCATGCCGAAACCGGCATCATAACCCAATTCCTGAGCAAGTTCATGTGATATTCTAGGTCCACCACACGCAAGTATGATTTTCTTTCTAAGTCCTTCTGCTTCGAGTAGTTCTACTAGTTCTACGAGATTTTTAATATGTACATCTTTTTGTGTAACAGTCTGAGAAACAAGCAAGGCATCTGCGTTAAGTTCAATAGCCTTGGCGATGAACTCTTCGTTTGGTACCTGAGAACCAAGATTGTATGCGTCTATCATCTCATATCTTTCCAACCCATAATGACCTGCATAGCCCTTCATATTCATAATGGCGTCAATACCGACGGTATGGGCGTCAGTACCAGTACTCGCCCCAATGATAACCAAAGGACGACCAATATTATCTTTTATGTATTGATCCGTCTCGTGCATATCCATGACATCGGATTCTACTTTTGGTACAAATATGGTTGAATAATCTACAGTGTGCATGGTAGATCCGTAACAATTGAAGAATGTAAAGCCGGGTGTAAGCTCTTTGTAAAATACTACTTGGGGATTTTCAAAACCCATCTGTTTTATTAGTTGTTTAGCAGCCTCAATGGCTTCGGCACCGGTCGGAACCGGCAAAGTGAAACTTAACTGTACCTTGCCGTCGTTCATGGTGTCTCCATATGGTTTCACTTTCGAGAAATCCAGTGTTTTGTCAAAATCCTTTGACTGCATTGAATACAATCCTCCGCTCATGATTTGTCTCCTCCTTTCATTAAATCAATAAATGGGTTGATATAATTTGTCCCTTTTTCCACAACTCCCTCAAGACCTTTTCCTCCGTTTCTAGGTCTCTTTACATCTGCAAATATTCCTTTTTCAAGGGCTGAGAAGAGCCCCTCTTTTTCAATTTTCTCCAACAGAGATATGGCTCCTTCCAATACTTCTTTTGCTCGTTTTTTTATAATTCCTCCCTCTTTATATTCTACCTCGTCACCTATATTTTTTAAATTTCCAAAAATATACTTAGCATTTTCAATAGATAGATATCTGTCAGACATAAAAGGAGTATGAATAGCCTCAGTAGGCATTCCAAGAAGCTGTATACCCTGATTTGTCCAAATACCGATCATATTGAACAGAGCATCCTGTATGTGCCCCCTGAAGATGTTACCTGTCATGAACTTAGTAGGTGGCATATATTTAAGCGGAGCTTTAGGGAAAATTTCTCTTGTCATTTGAGCTTGTGCCAATTCGTACAGAAAACCATTTTCCAGTTCAGGATTCATTTCGAATGCGTGGCCAAGGCCCATCTGCTCTTCAGGTAATCCTGCAAGAAGAGCCAGTTGCTCGTTGATCAAATCGGAGGCAAGAACTGTGTGAGCCTCTTCGTATGCATCTGCAGTGGTAAGATAATTGTCCTCTCCCGTGTTGATTATTACGCCTGCGTATCCGTTGATAATTCTGGAGAAATATTGGTCTACAAGAGTCCTCTGCATATTGATATCTCTAAAGAGTATACCATAAAGGGCATCGTTCAACATAACATCCAACCCTTCAAAGGCACCCATTACAGCAATCTCTGGCATACACAGACCGGAACAATAGTTGCACAATCTTATATACCGGCCAATCTCCTCTCCAACCTTATCCAAGGCAGATCGCATTATTCTGAAGTTTTCCTGCGTGGCAAAAGTTCCTCCGAATCCTTCAGTCGTAGCACCGAAAGGAACATAATCCAGCAATGATTGACCGGTTGTCCGAATAACAGCAATCACATCTGCCCCTTGACGCGCAGCAGCCTCTGCCTGAATAACATCCTCATAAATGTTGCCTGTAGCTACAATTACGTATAGATATGGTTTTGCCCCCTCTCCAAGTGTATTGATGTAATTTTCCCTTCTTATTCTGTTGCCTTTTATTCTATTCAAGCTTGCCTCGATGACAGATTCTATTGCATTTATCCGGGCACTTTCACTTGCTACTGGCAACTTGGTAATATCAAGTGTGTCGAGAGCTACCCTCTCTGCTATCTCCTGAGGAGTTAGCGATGTATTGACCATTGCATTTGAGATATAGAATAGAGCACCATGGGACAACACACCCTTACTCTTTAGGTCATCTGTCACCACATTGGGGAGAGGAATCTGGTTTGTGTCTGTTCCATCGATTCCCATCAGACGACATAAGGTCCTCTCTACTGCAATCGTTGTATAGTGCCCGACAAATTGTTGTACCTCGTCGGCTATACCTTTTGAAATCATTCTGGCATATTCTACTCTTGTAAAATCCAGTCCTAGTTTACTATGCATATTATTTTATCTTTGATTTACTAAATGTTCCGCTTCATTTATCCAACTCTCGTCAATATCTAGGGAGCGGGCTATTTTAATTGCTTCTCTAGGTGCTTCGTTACCTTCAGCAGCAACAAGAGAATAATCCATGAATCCTTCACAATATCCTTTAACTCTCAATCTTTTACAATCAACACCTGAAATGTTATAATGTGTGGTGATAGCAATAAAAGAGTCTTTATCTGACAACCTGTTAAGCAGCGCTGCGACCAGAGCTGTCCCCTCTAACGGATTTGTTGTTCCTGCTGGTTCGTCGATGAGTGCCAAAACTCTCTTCCCTGAATTGCATGCCTTAATAACTTCATCAATTTTAATCATTTCAGAGGCAAATGATGACAAGCCTTTTGAAATATCCTGATAGTCACCGGAAATCAAATAAACCTCATTTACCGCAGAAATCGAAGCATAAGTTGCCGGAATACCGAACGAGAAGTGAAAAAGTAATTGGGAGAGAGCCAATGTTTTAAGGGTGACGCTTTTTCCACCCATATTCGCCCCAGTAATCAAAACCGGGTTATAACTTCCGATACTTATATTTATATTTTGGAACTCTTTTCCCTCCTTGGCAATGTTATCGCTTACTTCCGGGTTGAAAAGTCCGGTATAACACAGTCCTTTTTTTGAAATTTCTGGGAAGGATAAGTTTAATTCTTTTATTTGTAGTGATTTGGCAATTGTAATATCAAGGTTTGTAAGTACAGAAAGTGATTCTCTTATTGTGGCGACATGAGTGATTAACTTTTCGCACAAATCCTTTCGAACCTTCTCTTCAATAAGAGATGCTTTGTAGTGCAACTCCTCGTTAAAACTTTCTGCTGATTTTATCTCTTTTCTAATCAGAGAGAGTTCTTCTGAATAAGATTCGTAGACATAGAAAGAGCTTATTCGATGTCCATCGGGATCAAGAATGCTTAATATTGATGTGAGGTCACAAAAATTTAAATATTCTGTATTTAGTCCGGTTTCGTCAAATATATATTTAATATCTTCAGAGATTAGCGCAAGAGATTTTATTTCAAACAGTTCTACATCATCTAGTGTAACACCTCTCTCCAATCTTGAAATAGAACCCCGGATGTCTCTCACAAGTGAAAGTTTATCCTTTATTGAAAGCATTGTAAAGTGGAACTTTCCTTTCTCTATAAATTGACCGTAAAATCTTGTCAACTTTTCGTACTCTGCCTTTATCTCTTTTACTGTAGATGTAAAAGGTGTGTCCATCAAAACTTGTCTGGAGTATGATGAACTGAGAGATAGTCTCTCGATGAGATATCTGAATCCTGATTGAGAATCTAAAAATGCTTTAAGTTTCATAACCATCTTTTATTATATCGTAAACAGGAACTTTAATCTCATTTTCAATTTCAGAGCACAACACTTTAGAGTTAAGTATCGTGCCGTTTGGGGAGACAGGGTTAACACATATTGCTATAAGATTACTTTTTTGAAGGACTCTGATTCTTCCTCCTCTTCTTTTATAGTTAAACAAACTCCTGTAATCGGCAAAGATTTTTGTAAAATCTCTAACGATTAATTCGAAATCTTCGACGTTTATCCTGTTCATCAAAACATTTATGAATCTGTCAGTAAGGGCTCCTGAAATAAATATACTTTCCAACGATTGTAGCAAACCTGTGTCTACTCTCTCAATCTCCAGCGCAGATGAAATCTCCAGATCAATTAACTCTTTTTCTTTTGTAATGCCCCACATACCTCTTTGAAGCGTCTCGAGAGCCACAATTGTGTTATTGTCAGTAAGCGGAAGCCTTACAAGGTCTACTAAACGGCTGGTTTTCTGAACTAAATGATTTATGTTAAGGGAAAGAGCGGCCCCAGTAGTAAGGATCATTGCTTCTGAAATGGCCGGAGAGGCGAGACTCATTCTGGAAAGAGCTCCATCGATAATACAGAGCGGAAGTTTATATTTTATTCTCATATCTTCCATCCATTGTTTGAGGTCTGCTGTACCGGTATGCCCTGCAAGCATAATCTTGCCACAGGCCAGAGCTTTTGCAGTTATAATCCTGCCTAAGGAGCCGGTTGAATCACTTATTCCGACAACCTCAGACAGGATTTCTTTTTTCTTGTAGAGTTTTTCGCTTGTAGCAAAATAAATTCCCTTCCTGAGAAAAACCTCTGGTTTTTTAGTGCCTGTGACAGAATCTATACGCTCACCATCTAATCCTATGGATGTGACGGCAATGTTTAGACTTTCTGTTGGTAGTCTCTTGATTATGTAATTGAAACACTCTGTTTTACCGGTGTTTTTTTCAAGACCTACTATTGACAGACTTCTGCACTTGAGAATTTCCTGAACAAACGGCATTTTATTTTAATGTTTATGGGAGCGTTCCTTTCTTAAAAGGTGAGCAGGTTCTATTGCCAATCTTTGTCCTTTAAGTAGAGCCGAAACTCCTTCCACACTTTCATTCTTGATGCAATCAGGGCAATTGCAATGATTTACATAGTTGTCAGGCTCGGTATATGTTGTTATTACGCCTTCAAAATTTCTCAAAATAACCTTCCCTGGAGACTGAGATATTACATAATTTGGCATAACAGGAGTTTTTCCACCTCCTCCTGGAGCATCTACAACAAAAGTAGGTACAGCATATCCGGATGTGTGGCCTCTTAGACCCTCAATGATTTCAATACCTTTTGATACAGGTGTCCTAAAATGTTCCAATCCCATTGATAGGTCGCATTGATAAATATAGTAAGGTCTGACTCTCATCTTAACAAGCAGGTGAACCAGTCTCTTCATAATATTCACACAGTCATTGACTCCCCTTAGCAATACAGATTGATTACCAAGCGGAATACCTGCATTTGCCATTCTTTCACAAGCAGCAATTGCTTCAGGTGTAACTTCATTAGGGTGATTAAAATGAGTGTTCAACCAAATAGGGTGATACTGTTTGAGCATATCAACCAATTTATCAGTTATCCTTTGAGGGCAAACCACAGGTGTTCTAGATCCAATTCTGATAATCTCAACGTGAGGGATGGCTCTTAGTTTTTTAATTATTGATTCCAATTTCGCATCAGAAACCATAAGAGCATCACCTCCAGAGAGAAGAACATCCCTAACCTGCGGTGTTCTTGCAATATAATCAATTGCTCTATCAATATTATTTGCCGGCGATTCATCATCCTTCTGTCCGGCAAAGCGCCTTCTTGTACAGTGCCTGCAATACATTGAGCACATATCTGTTATCAGCAGGAGTACCCTGTCAGGATATCTGTGGGTCAAACCCGGAACCGGAGAGTCTTCGTCTTCATGGAGGGGATCCAATAAATCTGCTGCAGACTGATGTGTCTCCGCTCCTGTCGGAATTGCTTGTTTCCTAATTGGACAATCAGGATTCTCAGGATCTATCAAAGATAGATAATAGGGAGTTATCGCCATTCTGAGTGTTGCCAGGGATTTTTTTATCCCCTCCTCCTCTTCTTCAGTCAGTTTAATATATTTTTTTAGTTGTTCCAGGGTCTCAATCCTGTTTTTTACCTGCCATTTCCAGTCGTTCCATTGTTCATCTGAAACTTCAGGAAACAATACTTTTCTTCTGTCAACTGCCATAATTAGATATAAATTTTTTCAAATAAATCACGTATTTCTTTGGATTCTCTCAAAATATTAAGAGTCAAGTTTGCATGTCCTTTAGCATAACCATTGCCTACAATCAGGTTAATGTCTTTTCCCACGCCTTCTGCTCCTAGTGCGGCTTTTGTAAAGCTTGTTGCCATAGAAAAGAAATATACACAACCTTGACCTTTAGTGACAAGAATTGAAGTCATCTCTGTAGATGGAACATTTACATTATTGACCGTCACATCACAGCCTCTTCCTCCGGTTATTTCCATAACTTTGTTATAAACATCCATTACATTTGTCGCATCTGCTACAATAACATTTGTTGCAAGATTCATATCAATGATACGCTGGGCATTTTCCTTTGAATACTCAACAACAATTACTTTTCCCGAAGGACCAACATTTTGCATTGCCTGATAACAACATAGAACGCCTGATTTTCCACCTCCTCCTATAATACAGACTATGTCGCCCTCTGTAACTAAACGATCAACCTGAGCAGGAGCTCCGGCAACATCTAGAGCAGCTAAAGCAAGCTTCTCTGGAATATCACCTGGAAGTATGGCAAATAATCCGCTTTCAAATAGAATTGCCTGAGCATCAACATCTACCTGGTCTGAGTCCGGAGATAGTTTTTTTATTGAATTGAGTTTTAATGGTGTTAAGGAGAGGGAGACAAGAGTTGCAATCTTGTCCCCGACCTTTAACCTATTTGCAGGAAATGTCTTTCCTATCTCTTTTACTGTTCCTATCAGCATGCCTCCGGAACCGGTAACAGGATTTTGGAGTTTGCCCCTCTCTTCAACAATAGAGACTATCATTGCTTTCATCTTTTCGGCATCTGAATTACAAGCTTTCTTTATCTGTGTATAAGAGGCCGAGTCAATATTAAGCGTTGTTACATCGATTAAAACCTCGTTATCATAGATATCCATGTTATTATCCAGCTTGTAGGCCGGTTGTGGAAGAGTGCCTATAGGAGAGATCACTCTGTGAGTGCCATATCTGCAAATTTTTGTCATATAATTACTTATGCGTAAAGTTCGGTGAAAACTTTTCTGAGTTTTTCACTCTCCCTTAAAAGCTGGAGGGTGATTTCAGCGTGACCTTTTGTATAACCGTTTCCTACTATCATAGTAACATCACTTCCGACACCTTCTGCTCCAAGTGCTGCCTTTGTAAAGCTTGTAGCCATTGAGAAGAAGTATACTACGCCTGTGTCTTTTGTACAAAGGATGGATGTCATCTCTGTATCGGTTATGTTGACATTGTTGATTGTAACATCACACATCTGGCCGTTTGTAAGCTCCTCTATCTTTTCAAGTATTGCAACAGGTTGTGTTGCATCACCTGAGAATACATAGTCGCAGAAACCAAGATCCTGAAGCCTCTTAGTACTTTTTTCACTATGGCAGAGACCTATTACTTTACCTGTAACACCGGCGCGTTTTTTTGCCTCATAGCAGCATAACATACCTGACTTTCCGCCTGCACCTATTATAAGAACGGTATCTCCTGGCTTCACCAGTTTAGCTGTCTGGGCAGGAGCGCCAGCTACATCAAGAGCAGAAAGAGCCAGATTCTCAGGCATGTCGTCAGGAATTTTTGCATAAATACCACTTTCAAACAAAATAGCTTTTCCGTCTATATCAACTTGGTCAATATCAGACCTTATATCTTTGATTTTGTCTATTCTAAGAGGGGTTAGGGAAAGCGATACTAGTGTCGCTATCTTGTCACCAACTTTCAGATCTGTTTTGCCGATAAGTGCATCACCTATTTTTTCCACTACACCAAGAAGCATTCCTCCCGAACCAGTTACAGGGTTTCTATGTTTTCCTTGTTTAGCTACAATACCCATCATTATCTCAGCTATTTTAGTTTTGTCTCCCCCAGCCTGTTCCTCTATTTGAGTGAAACTTGCAGAATCAATATTGAGTGTTTTCACATCAATGAGAATTTCATTATCGTAAATTTCATCCATGTTATTGTCAATCTTATTTGCCGGTTGAGGAAGAACTCCTTTTGGCTCAATAACTCTGTGTACGCCGTATTTATTACCTTTTTTCATGTTTTTTATTATTTTTTGTTAATCTTATTTTTTTACTTTAATGCCCAGTATTTCACGGGCTTCTATAGGAGAAGCTATTTCTCTTCCAAGCTCCTTAGCCATTCTGACAACTTTTGCAACAAGTTCTCCATTAGATTTTGCAAGTACTCCCTTCGAGAGAAAAACATTGTCTTCAAAACCTACCCTGACATGTCCCCCATCGATTATAGCTGCGGCAGCCAATGGAAATTCATACCTTCCTACACCGGCAACAGTATATGTTGCATCAGCAGGTATGCTGCCGCGAAGGAAAACGAAATCTCTCAATTCACCTGAAATACCTCCATTTACTCCCATCACAAAGTCAAAATGCATGGGATTTTGGATAAATCCCTTTTTCCCAAGTCGCAATGCCATATCAATCATACTTTTGTCAAAAACTTCCAGTTCAGGTTTAATTCCTCTCTCTATCATTTTTGTTCCGAAGTATTTAATTGTGTTTTCAGTATTCTCAAATATGTCATCGCCTCCGAAATTAAGAGTTCCACAATCAAGAGTTGCCATTTCAGGAATGAGCTCAGTCGGCTGAAGCCTTTCATCGTTAGTCATACCGACTGCACCACCTGTTGATGGCTGAATAATAACGTCAGGACACAATTTGTAAATTTCATCCATTACATCTTTAAACCGATTCTTATCCTGTGTAGGTGTTCCGTCATCATTGCGGACATGAAGATGTATAATGCTGGCACCGGCATCATATGCAGATTTCGCCTCTCTGGCGCACTCCTCTATTGTATACGGGACTGCAGGATTGTGCTCCTTGAGCACCTCTGCACCGCATATAGCGGCTGTAATAATAAGTTTAGCCATATTTACTATTATTACGATTTCCTTTGACAAGATTTTGGTGTAACACAAGTTCCTGATGCCTTGCACACAATTATAGGCTCATCAAGGATATCTGCAGCGGATGGCGAAATATCAGGCCTTGGTATAATCACTTTGCGGGCTACAAATTCCATTTTTCTGGAACTGTTACCAACTGAAGTAATCTCACCAGTTGCCTCAATGTAATCGCCAGCATATACCGGAGCCATAAATTCTATATTATCGTATGCCTTGAACAGACCTTCATCACCGTCTTGCTGAATTAAAAGCTCTGTTGCCACGTCACCGAATAATTGAAGCATTTTAGCTCCATCCACAAGGTTTCCACCATAGTGGGCATCATGAGAACTCATTCTCATTCTTATCATTGCTTGTTTTGCCATAATTAATTATATTTTATATGGATATAATAAAATCTATAAGAATCGCAGGTGTATGTGCATGTTCTGGTTCTATCTCCCCAGGCTCAACAATTTGTTCCGGTTCGGCAATAACCAAATCAGCTGCCATAGCTATAATCGGATTAAAATTCTTCTTGGTTCCCTTATAATAGAGATTACCCGAAGTGTCAGCTATTGAAGCTCCAATAATAGCAACATCAGCCTTGAGTGGTTTTTCAAGAAGATAATCTTTTCCGTCTACGTTGATAATTTGCTTATTTTCTGCCACTACTGTGCCAAGTCCTGTTAAAGTAAGCACTCCTCCTAACCCGGCTCCATATGCACGGATTCTCTCAATAAGAGTTCCTTGTGGCGAGAATTCAATCTCCATTTCACCGGAATTCATCAAGTCTATAGCTGCAGGATTCGATCCAATATATGATACGATGAGTTTCTTAACCTGCTTGTTTGCTATGATCTTCCCTAAACCTTTGTCGGCATAGGCAGCATCATTGCATATCAGAGTCAGTTCTTTGACAGTTGTTTCTGCCAGGGCTTCCATAAATCTATTTGGCCCACCCTTGGTCAGGAATCCCCCAACCATGATTGTCATGCCGCTCTTTACCTTAGAGACGGCTTCTTCAAGATTGATTATTTTATTCATTATATAACAGGTTTTTAAGATATATGCTTCTTATTATCTAAAATTAGCAATAAATCCATAAAAACAATTCAACTTGCACCTTTATTGCTAATTAACTAATTAACAAGTAATGCAACCATCAAGTTACAGCATGCAACGCTTTGGTTACATTTTTGTGGCGAGCTTACTTTAACAAAGTAAGCTATTGAATATCTGTTACTTCTACTCTTTCGTTATTGAATACGGGACCTGCGTAGATTGAGAGAAAGATTTCCTCCATTTCTTTTTGATTTTCATCTATATCTGAAAGTTTATACTTCAGATAGCTGAGAAAAGATAGTTTGTCAGATTCAGTATAATTAGATGAATATTTGTTTGTGCCATTAAGCACATCATAGGCAATATAGTTGTTCTTCCACAGATGATATGAACCTATAATTTTTCTGTCAATAATTTCTGCAAGAAATTTAAAACGATCATTTTTTTCCATACTTGAACACATTCCCAACTCTTCCTTGGAAATTGGTTCACAGAAGTTTATATGGATATTTCCTTTAAACTGCATTATTCCGGTTAGAATGCTGTTTAAATCCTCACCTGGAATTTTTTCGTATTTTCTTCTTCTTGAAACGAATAATTCTTTGGTTTTTAGTAGATCACAAGGTTCATACTCATAAGATATTGAAATAGGAACAATAGATAGTTCATTAAAATCAGAAGTAAAATCATTATAGGTAGAACTCATATCGAACATTTTCAGCAGACCTTGTTCTGTCATGTCGTTACCATCCTTTGTACGGCCATTTCTTTGAGCTATCCAGACTGAACTGTTGTTACCCTTTATAGAATCACGTATATATTGTGACAATAACATTGATGAGTTATAAAAATCTCTTGGATTTTTATTTCTCTCAACCTTAATCATTTTGTTGGTGCGTGCAATATCCTCTATAAATATGTCAGTAATCAGGTTATCTCCTACTGCCATTTCAGAGGTTTGAATTCCGTTCATAAAGAATATAATCTGAATTATACCTGAATCGAGGAGAATATCTCTGTGGTTAGATATGAACAGATGTTTCTTATTGTTTTTATATTGTTCAACACCTGAATAGGACAAAGTTCTGGCAGTGTCTGAAATAATCTTATTTATTGCAGGGAACATGATTTTGGCCTGAAATTCATCAACAGTACCAAGTGAAGCAATAAGTTGCCTGATTTCGTCAGGTTGTTTATTTGGAAACAGATAGAGAGATATAGGAGATAGAAGAGGATGCTTGGCAAGCCTCATCATTGCCTCCTTTGCCTCAATGTCATTAAAAGGCCGTATGTCTATGAATTTTTCTTTTTCCATGCGCAAAAATAATCATTTTTCTTCCAAACCAAGGTTAAATTTATTGAAAAGATTTTTCCCCTCTGCTGTGTAAGCATAATTTATCCGGTCCAGATAGGCCTCTTCAACCTTTGAACGAACCATTTTCATTGTAGAATTTATCATTTTGTTCTGTTCAGTGAAAGGTTCCTGTGATAGGATGAATGTTGCCGGTAACCATCTTTCCGGGAATAACCCGGCGAACTCTCCCTTTCCTTTGTACCTATTCAGGTCTTCAGACACCTTTTTTATCAATTCCTCCCGGGTCTCACTCCTATTCTTGTCCACGATAATTACTGCAATAGTATAAGGAGATTGATTATTATAGAGCATAATCTGCTGAATTAACTTAGATTGAGTTACAATTGTCTCCTCTATATCTTCAGGAGAGTATTTCTCACCGTCACTTCCTATTAACAAAGATTTAAAGCGTCCTTGTACATATAAAAAGCCGTCGTTATCCATATATCCCAGGTCACCTGTATGAAGCCACCCGTCAATAATTGTCTCTGAAGTAGCTTTAGGATTTTTCCAATATCCTGCCATAACGTTTTCTCCTTTAATTACAATCTCTCCAGCTTCTCCATTTTTCAAAGCATTCCCATCAGAATCCTCTATCCTCATCTCCAGGGGTTTCACTAAAATACCTGAAGAACCAAGTTTGTGCCTAGCCGGAGTATTAGTGGAAATAACCGGAGTGGCCTCCGAGAGACCATATCCCTGGAACATAGGAATACCTATGGCATAATAGAACTTTTGAAGTTCCTTGTCTAATAGCGCTCCACCTCCTACAAAAAAGTCCAGTTCGCCCCCCATAGCAAGTCTTACCTTAGAAAAAAGAAGCTTATCGAAGATTGCAACAATCGGTTTTAGTAGTATAGACCATCCTGATCCCCTATTCCATCCGTCCTTGTTATAAGTAGCGGCTGTCCTGAGTGCTAAGTCAAAAAGCCTCTCGGTAATTTTTCCTTTTGCCTTTACTGATTGTTCTATATTTTTCTTGAAGCTTTTAGCCAAAGCCGGGACAGATAAAAGAATATTAGGTTTTATCTCCTGTATATTTATAGGTATATTCTTCAATGTCTCAATTGCAGTTTTCCCGGGTTGAACGGTTGCAACTATCGCACCTTTAGCAATCATTATATAAAAACCGACAACATGGGCAAAACAGTGGTCCAACGGTAAGATTATCAGATTTTTATATCTAGGAGGTATGTCCATGCATGTAAGAGATTGTTCAACATTGGCTGTGTAATTCCGATGAGTGAGTATAACACCTTTAGGGTCTGCGGTTGTGCCGGATGTGTAAGTAATTGTAGCATAGTCATCATTTTGGATTGATTTCCCAAGTTGTTCAAACGGTTCACGGTTTTTTTCAAGATAGTCTACACCCATCTTTACTACGTCGCCATAATATATCTCCTTTTCAAGATATTCATCCATTTCATCAAAAACAACAATATGCATGACAAGCGGTAATTTATCCTTTATAATTCTTATTTTTGCCAGCTGCTTTGACGAGACCATTATTAACGTAACATCAGCATGAATCAATCTGAAAAGGAGATCAGAACTCTCCTCAAGCTTGATTGAGAGAGGAACATTTATACCTGCGGCGTAAAAGATGGCCAGTTCACCAATAATCCATAGGTTTCTTCCTTCAGAAAGAATTGATGCATTGCTCTTTTTACCGAAACCGAGTGAACAAAGGCCAGCCCCGAATTGTTGTGCTAGTAACCTTGTCTGTGAGTAGGTTGTAGGCTTGTAGATGCCATTTTCCTTTTCAAGCAGGAATGTCTCTTCCGCAAATTTTTCAACAGACTCCTCGAATAGGTCGATAAGTGTTCTTTTCATTTTTTTATGTTTAATAAGCAAATTTAAAATAAATAATGTTTAATACATGCTCTCCATACCTGAAAATGCTGTTTGGCAAAGGAATCAACTGGCATCCATACTTGTCTGAGGAGTTGATTGATTTAGCTGAAAAAGAGGGCAAGCTTATCTTTCAACATATTGGTTACATGAGTAATATGTCTGTAAGAGAAATGGCGGAAAAACTGTTTTCAGATCAAAGAGTAGTCAAAATTCTAAATGACAATTTCATATGTATAGCCGAAGATAAGGAGAGTAATCCGGAATCGTACCTTATTGGATTGGACCTGTTATTCCTAAATCAGGATTTTTCCTATGGTCCAATGAATTTGTTTGTTATGACGGATAGAAAGCCCATTATTTGTTTCTCCGACTGTGATCCGGAATATTTTCTCGATGTTGCAGGAAGTATTGTTGAGGCTAATAAAGGAAAGAGACACCTCTTAGCTCAGTTGTCAGAAGAGTTGTCCAAAAGAGCTATCAACACCGGTGTCATTACTAACAAGATCTCTTCGGAGAATATAACTCCAGAAGTATTGGAAGCCAATACCCGGCAATGGTATCATGCAATGTTTGAGAATGATTTTATATACCAGACAACACCTTTTACTCCGAATCCAAGTTCTTTGATTACTTTAATTGACTACACACAATATTATAAAGATCAAGAGGTTTCAGATAAAATAGAATCACTGCTTGATCATCTGCAATTCTCTGCATTGTTTGATCTTATAGATGGCGGTTTTTTCAAACAGGCAAACGATTATGGTTGTGAGACTCCGTTTTATGAAAAAACGCTGGAGGAAAATGCCCATTTTATTCACTTATATTCTCTTGCTTATAAACTTTTTAAAAAGGAATCATATAGAAAGACAGCTTTGTTGACATACTCTTTTATAAATGAGAAGTTATGTTCAAAAAATGGAGGCTTTATTGGAAGCTCTACGCTGACAACAGCTTCTGATAATTCAAACTATTATGAATACTCTCTCAATGAATTAATGCTAATGTTTCCTGAAAGATATATGGATATTGCATTAGCTTTAGGGATGAACGTTACTGTAAATAAGTTTGTTAAACAGATACCTGTGCGTAATTCAAGAACATACAATATAATTCAAGATGACGAAATCCGCATACTTAAAGAAAGAAGGGCTGAGCATCGGGGTTATTACTCTGATAAACGTGAGGTTACGTCATATATCTCACAGTTAGTGGAGTCCCTGGCAGTATCTTCCGTGTTACTTGATGAACCTTCACTTTATAAGGAAGCAGTTTTAATTATGGAATATCTGTTATTACACAATCGAAATGAAAATGGAAGGTTGTATCGTTATAACTGCTGTCATAAAAGTTCAATTCCCGGTTTTCTATCTGATTATTCTAATCTCATTGCAGCACTGATTGAATTACATAAAGCATCCGGTGAAGCAAACAGTGATTTCAAAGTTCATGCAGGAAAATATATAGATTTTGTATTACAGCATTTCTACAAACCGGAAAATGGAATGTTCAGCAAATCAGAGTGCTCAATACAACCAGATACAATTCCATTTAAACGAGAGTCTAATATTGATTTTCTCAAACCTTCAGCAAATTCTATTATGGCGGGAAATCTTATCTCTTTCTATGAAATTAGTGGTAAGAAAGATTATCTGGAGATAGCAGCCCAACAAATTATGAATATTGCACCTAATTTGCATTCATCAGGTCCGATGCTGGCAAGTTGGGCACAAAAAATCCTAAAGTATATACAGCTTACAAAGCTGACGACCTAAAAAGTATGGAGCTGTCGCCATAACTCAGGAATCTGAAATCATTATTCAGTGCATATTTATATATCTCTTTCCAAAAATCTCCCACGAATGCAGCTATAAGAAGCAAAAGTGTACTGTTTGGCTGGTGGAAGTTTGTGATAAGAATGTCAACTATTCTGAAATTAAACGTTGGAACTATAATAATTCCTGTTTTAGTATCAATACGATCTCTCCCGTTACTCTCCATCCATGTCAAGAGTGCTGTCAGGGCTTCTAATGTCGGATATTCATGCTCTCTATCATAGGGCTCCCATTGTGAGACATGAGAAGGGTCTCCACCTTCAATACAATGAATGCCAAGATAATATAGAGACTCAAGACACCTTGTTGATGTTGTGCCAACTGAAATAACTTTCCTACTGCCTTTATTAATTAGCTTAACTATTAAATCCTTTGAAACAGAAAAGGGTTCATAGTGCATGTGATGGTTTATAATAAAATCTGATTTTACCGGTAAAAAAGTACCTGCTCCTACATGCAGACATATACTATTTATATCAATCCCTTTCTTTTTGATTCTGTTGAGTACATTTTCGGAAAAATGAAGTCCGGCAGTCGGGGCTGCCACAGATCCTCTGTTTTGGGCATATAATGTCTGATAACGTTCAGTGTCAGAATCTTCAGCCTCACGATTAAGGTACGGGGGAATTGGAACCTTCCCACATTTCTCCATAAGTTCAGAAAATGGAATGCCACCTTTCCAGGAGAACTCCACTATTGACTTATCTTCAATTTTATTTACCACTTTGGCTTTTAAACAATACCCATTCAATGAGTCATGACCATTAGAGTCAAAATACACATATCCTTCTTTCCACCTTTTGCTGTTACCTATAATACATATCCAGGAACATGATTCTGTTGTTGCAAAAGAGACATTATATTCAAAAGGCAAATAGGGTTCAAGACAGAAGATTTCTAAATGTGCGCCACTCTCTTTTTTGAAAAACAACCGCGCAGGAACGACTTTGGTATTATTAATAATCATCAAAGAGTCGTCCGGCAATAACTCGTCGAGATTTGAAAATTTAGAATCTCGAACCTTGTTGTCTTCAAATATTAAAATCTTGGAATCATCACGATTTGGAAGAGGATACTTGGCTATTTTTTCTTCTGGAAGTATATATGTATAGTCTTTTATGCTAATTTCTGGGTACACAGTATATTTTTTTACAAAAATAGACAAATCAGAATATGAAAAAAAATATATATAAGTAATTCATGATTGTTTACAAATGTAGTTCACATGAATACCCCTAGTTGATAACACATGTACACTATAAGGAGCATTTAAAGCCTCTTATTTAATCACACTTGTACACTTTACAAAAGTAATTATATAATAAATACATGGCGTTATATATAATTATATACCAGTATATTATGAGATTTATATTAAGTTTTACGTAGCTTCATTTTCAGTAATATGCCTTAATTTCAGTCAACACGTTGACAAATTCACAATAAATGTCATATATGCACATAATAACCAGGTATGTATGGTATTCTATTGAATATTTAGTATCAATGAGAGCGATTTATTGATAAGGTTGTTAAAAGCCCAGATATAACTAATGTTATTTTTAAATAAAGAGAGCAATCGATTACATGTGTATACTAAAATAAAGTTACACATGTAACGTATATTATGCTTACATTTGTATTGATCAAAGTTTACAATTATGAAAAATAGATTGCAACAGTTTTTAAATGCAGAACAGCTATCTCCTGCCCGACTGTCAGATATTATCGGTATTCAGCGATCTGGAATGTCACATATTCTATCTGGAAGGAATAAACCAAGCTTTGACTTCATACAGAAGCTGTTACTTAAATTTCCTACTCTTAATTCTGAGTGGTTGATAACTGGAAAAGGCAAAATGTATAAAGAGAGTCAAGTTTTAAATAATTCAAGTTATCTAAATTCTAGTATTCAAGAAATCAGTGAAAATGTGGAAGAACGCCATAAATCACTAGATATACAGCAAGATAGACGTGTTTTTGAAGATTCTGAACTTGCTGAGAATTCAATAATTGATCCAAGCAAGGAAATTGATCGTAAAAAATCAAAACAAATCGTGAAAATGTTACTTATTTATTCTGATGGCACATTCTCTGATTTTAGACATGAGGATAGATTATATCATACAGATTAATTTCTACCTTTGTACAAACATTCTGTTTAATGTATAGATTTATTCGCCCTTTACTTTTTTCAATACTACCGGAGCGGGCTCACATTATTACTGTGAAACTGCTGATTTTTTTAAGGTATATCCCCTTCTCCGGAATGATTATACGTTGGATATACTCTTACAGTAATAAAAGTCTGGAACGTGAGATTTTTGGCTTGAAATTCAAGAATCCTATAGGTATGGCTGCCGGTTTTGACAAAAATGGAGATATTTACAATGAACTTTCAAATTTTGGGTTCGGGTTTGTTGAGATTGGGTCGCTTACTCCAGTTGAACAGATTGGAAATCCCAGGCCAAGAGTGTTCAGGATTGTTGAGGAGAATGCGATTATTAACCGTATGGGAATTAATAACAAAGGTGTCAAACACGCTGTTAACTACATGAAATCGAATAAACCCAGATTGATTGTAGGTGGCAACATAAGTAAAAGCACCTCTTGTGGAAATGAGATGGCTGCGCAGGATTATGAGAAATCGTTTACACAACTTTATGATTTTGTCGATTTTTTTGTTCTCAATGTCTCTTGCCCAAATGTTAAAGGACTGGTTAAATTGCAGAATATTACCGCTCTTTCTGAAATCATTGACAGGCTGACTGCAATAAGGAGATTTAATGATGAGTACAGGCCTATATTGCTTAAGGTGTCTCCCGATTTGACAAGTGATCAACTTGACGAGATTATTGAATTAATACTTATATCCGGTATTGATGGCATAGTCGCTACAAACACAACAAGTACAAGAGGACTTCTGAAAAATCAAAATACTGTAATTGAGGAGATTGGTGATGGAGGTCTAAGCGGAGAGCCTCTTTTTTCAAGGAGCCTGGAGGTTGTAAGGTATATTCACAAGAAAAGCGCCGGAATGCTGCCTATTATAGCAGTAGGAGGCATTACGACACCGGAAAGGGCTAAGGAGATGCTTGACGCCGGAGCTTCATTAGTGGAGGTCTATACAGGTTTTATTTATAATGGCCCGAGCTTTATTAAGAATATTCTAAAATATCTATCAAAATAATTTAAAGGATGTTAACTGCCGCTATTTGCACAATCGGTGATGAGATTTTGATCGGACAGATTGTGGATACGAATTCCTCTCTAATTGCTAAGGAGCTTAATAAGTGTGGAATTAAGGTCAATAAAATGATCTCGATACAAGATGATGAATCGGAAATTGTATCGACATTGGAAGAGATCTCATATTTAAATGATATATTGATTGTTACCGGCGGTTTAGGCCCGACAAAAGATGATATTACAAAAAGATCATTAGCTCGCTTGTGTAAGTGCAATGAATATCGGTATGACGAATTGCAAGCGACTATTATTGATGAGCTTTGCAGGCGAAGAGGTATTTTTCTTTCTCAATTAAATAGAGATCAGGCACTTGTTCCTGAATGCTGCAGAGTTTTACCAAATAGAATGGGAACTGCCCCCGGTATGATATTCACTCTCTCTGCTAGAAATGGAAAAAAGGTCATGCTTTTTTCTTTACCTGGCGTGCCATACGAGATGGAGCATTTGTTGCCCTCTGTGATTAAAACTATTAAAGATGAGTTTGTTTGTGAAAACATATTTCACAGAACCTTGCTTACTTATGGCATTCCAGAGTCAATTCTTGCCTCAAAAATAGAGAGTTGGGAGGATAATCTTCCTAAAGAGATCAAGCTAGCCTATCTTCCAAGCCCACAAAGTGGTGTAAAATTGAGAATCTCAATTTATGGAGGTGATTATACTAATTATTCACTTATAGTGGAAGATGAAGTTAGAAAACTTAGATCATTATTGGGAAGTGCATTATATGGGGAAAATGATGAGACTTTGGAGGCTGTTGTAGGACGCTTCCTTTTAAATAAAGGAATGAAATTATCTGTTGCAGAGTCCTGTACCTCTGGAATGTTATCATCGCTTTTGACCTCTATTCCCGGTTCATCTGCATACTTTACCGGTGGAGTTGTAGCATATGACAACAATATCAAGAGGAATATACTGGGGGTAAAAGAGGATACTCTCCAGAAATATGGTGCAGTAAGCTGTGAATGTGTGAGGGAGATGGCTGAGGGGATCAAGAGAATAATGGGAACAGACTATTCTATAGCAACGTCAGGCATAGCCGGCCCCTCAGGAGGAACAGAGGCAAAGCCTGTCGGAACAATATGCATTGCTATTGCCGGCCCTGATTTTATTGAAACATATGTGAAGGTCTTTAACGGAGACAGGGTCAGGAACGTACAAAGATTTTCTGCGGAAGCTCTTAACTTGTTTCGCTTAAAGCTTGGTATTCAGTCCATGTAAGTAATGTGTTGTTTTATGTAACACGTGTGTGATAAATCCTTGCAAAACATTATATATGAAACACATAAATTTTATAACCCTCTTTTTCCTACTATCTATGCAGTCTTGTGTATCCAATCAAAAAAGCAAAGAGACAATTGCCTTAAACAGGATTGATTCTCTTTTTAATTCTCTTTATCCGGCAACCGAACCTGGTGTAGCTGTTCTTGTGTTGAAATACGATTCAATAATTTTCGACAAGGGATATGGGATTGCAGATATGGAAAAATTATCCCCTATTGATGGAAATACCTTTTTTAACATAGCATCTGTTTCCAAACAATTCTCAGGTGTGGCATTAATGATGCTTGCGGAAGAGGGAAAGTTATCACTGGATGACAATGTGAAAAAGTGGTTTCCGGAATTTAAAGCAAACTTTTTCGAAAAGATAACATTAAGGCATCTTCTCTCGCACACTTCCGGAATTCCAGATGCCAGAGACCGAAGTGACCGGAATTTTGTCCTTACATCAACAGATGTAGAATCGTATTCATATCTTAAAAATCTTGATACTCTGAATTTTGAACCAGGCACCTCATATGAGTATATGAATCCCACATTCCAGCTTATGTATACAATAATAGAAAAAGCATCAGGAAAACAGTTCGATACATTTATGAGAAAGAGGATTTTTGATCCTTGCGGAATGGTAGAAGCTACCTATTTTGAAGTAGGAAAAGATATCCCAAGAATGGCTCATGGGTATTTATATGATTCTATTACACATAAATATAATGAATTTGATTATGGAGAGGAGTCTTTTTTTGCTACAAAGGCAGATGGCGGCCTTTATACATCGACTCATGAGTTTGTTCAATGGGAGAAAGGGTTGAGAGAGAACAAACTGATTAGTGAAAAGATGAAATTATCGGCGCATTCTCCAAAAATTGCAATTAAAGATATGCCTTATACATCATATGGTTACGGCTGGTTTATAGAAGAGAAACCGGGTTATCCGGTAAAGGTTTTCCATACAGGAGACAATGGCGGATTTCAGATTTACGCCGGCAGATATCCTGAAAACGGAATTCTCTATCTCTTCTTTTCCAACAGGAACGATAGAGATAGAGAATTAACAGCATCAAAACTTGATGAGATATTCAAGGAAGCCGGATGGCTTAGCTCTGTTTCCGATTAAATATAGTTGCTGAAGCTTGTGCAGCAGGCAATATTACAACGTCGCTTATGTTAACATGAGCCGGCGCTTTTACTATGTATAATATCATATCAGCAATATCGCCTGCATTCAGGGGCTGAAATCCATCGTATACTGCAGCAGCTCTTTTTTCATCGCCTTTAAAACGCACTCTGGAGAACTCTGTCTCTACAGCTCCAGGACAAACCTGAGAAACTTTAATGTTTTTCCGGTTAAAATCCATCATCATACCTTTAGACAAAGCATCAACGGCGAACTTGGTTGCACAGTATACATTCCCATTAGGATATGCACTTTTTCCTGCGATTGAGCCGATGTTTACTATATGACCTCCCCCGTTTGCAATCATAAGGTTTGAAACAATGCGGCTGACATAAAGAACCCCCTTTATGTTTGTATCAATCATCCTTTCCCAATCATCAATACAGCCCTCATCTAAGGGAGCCAGCCCGGCAGCAAGTCCTGCATTATTTATAAGAATATCAATCTTTTTCCACTCATCTGACAAATATGAAAGATTAGCCTCAACCTGGGTTAACTCTCTTACATCAAAACTCAACTGGAGTATATCCGAATTGTATTTCTCGTTTAGTTCTTTGGCCAAAAGGTTCAATTTCTCAGCTCTTCGCCCGGTTATAATAAGCCTGTAGCCCTCTTTTGCAAATGCTTCTGCAACAGCCTCTCCTATTCCGGATGTGGCACCCGTGATTAACGCCGTCCTTGTCATAATTTATTTAAAAATTAAGATCCATAACTCTCATGAAATTACCACCCAGAATTTTGTGTATATCACTTTCTGAATAGCCCCTGTTTACTAGCTCTTCAGTTATGACAGGAAGCTTGTCAACTCCTTCCAAACCTACAGGAGTCACCTCGATACCATCAAAATCAGAACCAAGTCCGACACTATCTACTCCTACAAGTTTTACTACATGATCTATATGGTCAACAACCTCTTTGTATGATGGTCTTTTTAATGCCATCATATTTGTCAGAGCCTCTTTATAGACCTCTTCATGCCTCTTTTTATTCTCTTTATATAATGCCTCGGCAGCTTCAAATGCATCGCACAAAGGCCAGAATTTGTCAGCATAATCCTTATTTAAGAATGGAGGGTAGAAATTAATTTGAATTACTCCCCCGCGAGATGCAAGATCTTTTATCATTTGATTGGACATATTCCTCGGCACGTCTGCAATTGCCCGGCAACAAGAGTGTGTTGCCACTACCGGTTTTTTAGAGTACTTTAATACATCATAAAAAGATTCATCAGAGATATGTGAAACATCTATAATCATTCCAAGTCGGTTCATCTCCTTGACAACTTTTTTTCCGAACGGACTCAGACCATTCCATTTCTTCTCCTTAGGAGCGCAAGAGTCACATATATCGTTATTTCCGGCATGAGTCAGGGTCATGTATCTTATTCCCATATCATAGAAGAGTCTTAGTAAAGAGAGGTCCTTCTGAATAGGCAACCCGTTTTCCATCCCTAAAAATATTGCACCCAACCCCTTGCTTTTGAGATCCAAGGCATCTTCAAGCGAAAGAGCCACACCTACTTTATCTTCGTTTTGTTCAACGGCGTCATAAGTTCTCGCTATCAATTGCAGCGCTTTTCTTGTAGCGGCATCAGGTTCAAGTTTGTTAGATGTATATATAGCAAAGAAAGCAGCATTAAGGCCACCCTCTTTCATCCGTATAAAGTCAAAATGCCCTTGTTCATTTTTCTTTCCCATATCGATCCCTTCATATAATCTTAATGGGGAATCGCAGTGAGAGTCAAGAACAAAGGCACTTTCGTGTAGTTTTTTATAATTCATAATACCTTTATTTATTTTTTATAAAGGTAGTAAAAAGGTCATTTAATTTATCTTTCTGATGTTGGAAATTGAATTAACAGAAAGCTTATTAATAACAGGAGATCCTTTATACTCAAGGCTGGATCCTCCGGAAACTTCTGCATCAAGACTCTTCTGTACATTGACGATTGCTTTTGAAACTCCACTTACTTCCATTTCAGCATCGTTGACAATAAACTCGATTGCATTCAATTTCGATGCACCAGTAACTTCTGCTTCAAGAAAATCCCCAGTTCCTCTGAGCTTAACGCTTGTGGCACCTGAAACTTCAGCCTCCATTTTGGTAATATTGCCTGTCAAATCCATCTTGGTAGCCCCGCTACATTCAACTGACAGGTTTTCGATGTCTTGGTTTATTACTGCTGTACATGCACCGGAAAACTCATATTCGGCAATATTGACCTTGCCTTTTATATAAAGATTGGATGCTCCGCTTAGTGATATTTTAGCATTCTCACATTCAATATCCAGTCCTGAAACAGAAGAGGCGCCACTAACCTGCCCTTTAAATGATTCTGGTTTGAATGAGGATGTTGAGGAGAAACTTGAAGCCCCTGACAATGACAGCCATGAAAGTTCTCTTTTCATGTTTACTTTCACTTTTATCGATTTAAGATCTTTTTTCAGGCTTCTAGGCATACTGTATGTATTGAGACTCAAATTTAATTGACCCATAACAACTTTTACTTCTACATATTGCATAACTTCTTTCTCTGCTATGACAACTACTGATTCTACGCCTGACTTTGTCAGCTCAATATCAAATATATTGGATGCTGTTATGCCGGAAAAGTCATTGGCAATGAAGCTTTTGGAAATCTGCTGCGCTGATGCTGCCAAAGATAACAGCATCACGGTGATAATTAAAATTGTTTTTTTCATATATCTCTATTATTAGTTATTCTATACTTTCTGCGTAAGCCAGAAGCTTATCCGCTCCCGCTATTTTTGTCTTATAGTAGTTGGTTATTATCCCCTTTTTTACCTCTCCTTGCAAAGTTTCGGGTAGCTGTTCCTCTAATGGTATTACCTCTTTTACAAGTTGGTCAAGGGTAGTTAGGATGCTTTTTTTGTCTCTCTCATCCATAGATTCAGCTAAAACGCTGATCTGGCTCTCTCTCTCCTTCAGTATATCTTTATACCGTTCCGGATCATTACTAAAATAGCCTTGATACAACAATGGTGATACAATGGCCAGGATAAGAATTGCTGCTGCAACTATATATTTCTTATAATCAATACCCAACTTTATGTAGAAACGCATTTTGTGTCCTAATGGCATTGTTACAGACTCGAATTCCTCTCTGTTGTTATCTATGAAAATCTTAAGGTTATCCATTTTTCTCATTTTTTACGTTTTTCTGTCAAATCTTTCAACAATTTCGCCTTTCCTCTTATGTATTGTGAACGTATTGACGCTGTTTTTAACGAAGTGATCTGTGCAATTTCCTCATAATCCATACCTTCAAAAAGATGCAAGGAGAGAATCAATCTATAACCATCTGGTAAACAGGCAATAGCATCCTTAACCATGTCAACCGTCACGCCATTGTAACTAAAATCATCATTGATATTACTCTCCTCCTCCACTATATTTTTTTGTAAATCATACCCTTCCAGAAAATCTGTCATGGTTCTTTTTTTTCTAAGTCTATCTATTGATAGGTTTATGCAAACCCTTCTCATCCAGGCATTTCGATTCTCTTTCGATTCAAAATCCTTCCCAATTTCCAGATATCTTATAATAGTATCGTGCATAATCTCTTCTGCATCCATCCTGTTATTTAGTATTCTAAGACTTGTATTAAACAGAAACCTGTGGCACTCCTCGTAAAGAACACTCTCTCTATTGCCTGTTTTATTTTTTTTGAAAAAAATTATCTCCATTTATAACAAATCTCTGCAAAATAGACGGATTCTGTTTAAATTTGTTGCACCTGATTAAAATATTTACAGTAAAGTTATGAATAATTCTATCAACAATTTTCCTCTTCCAGCAAATGAGCCAGTACTCAAGTATCTGAAAGATAGTTCGGAAAGATCGGCTCTTGAAAGAGAGCTTGAAAGACAAAGTTCAACAGTAATTGAAATTCCGTTGATTATCGGCGGGAAGGAGGTTTTTACCGGTAACACAGCAAAAGTTGTTATGCCTCATAACCATTCACATGTGCTTGCAATATACCATAAGGCAGGAGAAAAAGAGGTACAAATGGCAATTGATGCAGCTATGGAAGCTCACAAGATATGGAGTGACATAAACTGGGCAACCCGCGCTTCAATAATGCTAAAGATAGCAGAGCTGCTTTCTACTAAATACCGTGCAACTATCAATGCGGCCACAATGCTTGGACAGAGTAAGAATATATACCAGGCTGAGATAGATTCTGCCTGTGAGACTATAGATTTTCTCAGGTTTAATGCCTCATTTGCCGCAGAAATATACAAGACACAGCCAGCTTCAAACTTCAGTCAGCTAAACAGAATGGAGTACAGGGCTTTGGAAGGCTTCATACTTGCTGTAAGTCCGTTCAATTTTACATCAATTGCATCAAATCTAAATATGTCACCTGTGATGATGGGAAATACCACAGTGTGGAAACCGGCAACAACAGCCATTCTGTCAAATTATTGGTTGATGAAAATATTCATGGAAGCCGGTCTTCCAGACGGGGTTGTGAACTTTCTACCAGGTAGTGGAGCTTTAATTGGAAAGATTGCTTTGAACTCTAAAGAATTCGGAGGCATTCATTTTACCGGTTCAAACTCTACTTTTAACTCTTTATGGAAAGAGGTTGGAGAAAAGCTGTCAACATACAAGTCTTATCCTCGTCTGGTTGGTGAAACCGGTGGCAAGGACTTTATTTTTGCACATCCATCAGCACAAGCGCTAGAGGTGGCAACTGCCGCATTCTGTGGCGCTTATGAATTCCAAGGTCAAAAATGCTCAGCAGCATCAAGAATGTATGTTCCAGAATCGTTGTGGGAAGCCGTGAAAAAGGAGATGGCATCTTTTGCATCTCAAGTAAAAATGGGCGATGTTATGGATTATCGCAATTTTATAAATGCTGTTATTGATGAAGCATCATTCGACAATATCGTTTCGTATATTGAGTATGCGAAACAGTCAAAAGATGCGGAAATTGTCTTTGGCGGGACATATGATAAATCTGTGGGTTATTTTGTTGCTCCGACACTCATTTTAACAACTGATCCTCATTTCAAGAGTATGGAGGAGGAGATATTCGGTCCTGTCCTTACAGTATATGTTTACAAGGATAATGAGGTATTTGAGACAGCAGAACTATGTAATACAACTTCGCCATATGCATTGACTGGTGCCGTATTTGGAAAGAATAGAGTTGAAGTGATGAAATTGTGTGAGAAACTCACATATGCTGCCGGCAACTTCTACATAAACGACAAATGTACTGGTGCCGTCGTCGGCAAACAACCATTCGGAGGCTCAAGGGCTTCCGGAACAAATGACAAGGCCGGCGGAGAATTTAATCTAATAAGATGGGTAAGCCCAAGGACAGTAAAGGAGACTTTCGTCTCCCCTACTGAAATATTTTATGACTACATGAAATAGTCTAGAATTCAAATTGATTCTGCTTGGGAAATAGTCCGAAAAGACCCCCGGTGTGTATGAAAAGTACATTTCCGGGGTTTTTAAGTGTTTTGTCTTTGATTTCACAATATAGACCTTTCATAGCTTTTCCAGTATATACAGGGTCAAGTATGACTCCCTCCCTCCGTGCAAACTCGGTTATGAAATCTAACTCATCTCTTTTACTGATTGCATAACCGATCCCTATATGCCGGTCATTTATCTCCATCTCATCCCGGTTAATATCAATAGACTCCCCAATATGTTCAAGGGCATCCTTACTTATTTTGCACGCTATTTCCCTGAAGTATTCAACATCATCACATACGGCCATGCCAATAACTCGTTTGCCAAATTTGTAAAACTTATTGGCCAGATATAATCCCGCAAATGTTCCACCAGAACCCGTTGCAACAACTATGGTATCAAAAGTCACACCCATCTCTTTCTCTTGAGCAGCTATCTCTTCCATACAAGAGAAGTAACCCAGCACACCGATCCCATATGATGCTCCTTCAGGAATCACGTATGCATTATGACCTCTCATTTTATACTCCTTAGCAATATCTGCCATGATCTCTCCACGGGAATTTCTATATTCATCAGAAGTACAAAAACGGATATCTGCTCCCATTAACTTGTTTAAAAAGTAGTTGCCTTCAAGAACCGGCTCCTCATTTGTTCTCAACAATATAGCCGACTTAAGGCCCAGTTTTGTAGCTGCCGCTACAGTTGCTCTTGCGTGATTGGATTGTATGCCTCCACATGTTATGACTGTGTCGCATCCGGAATCCAAGGCCTCCTTGAGGGCATATTCCAATTTTCTTATCTTATTTCCTGAAAACTCAGTTGCAGTCTGATCATCTCTTTTAATATAAAGGTTTATACCAAGTTCTGCAGATATTCTATCCAATTTCTCAATTTTTGTAGGAAGGTTGGCTAAGGAAATCTTTGATTTCATAAATTGTCAATATTTATTCTTACTATTATTACATCAAAGGTATTGATAAAATTGATTACTTTTGCCTCTCAAAATAAAGAAAAAGATGAAGAAATCTATTATTTCATTAGTTGCTTCTCTAATCCTGATAGTGCCAATGACTTTACCTCTGCATGCTCAGGATAAAGCTATGTTTAAACAAATTGCAGACTCTATTCAGGTATACCTCAAACCTTCGGCAAAAGTCGGTGGAAAAGTTGCAATTGAAAGTGTAACTGTCATTAAGAGGAAGAGACTGATAATAGCTTTCAACTCAGCATTCGGGGAATATCCCATAAGAACTGGACAAGTTGAAGCCATATATTCCATAGCACGCAATCTGATGCCTCAGGAGTATCAGGATTACAAACTTTTTCTTAAATGCAACGGTACAGGAATTGAAGAGTTAGTACCGCCGGTTTATGATCATTCAAAGGAGAGGGCTGCTGCCAGAAAAGAGAAACATGACAAGAAACACCATGTTGCCAGTAATTTAATTTACAGAGCTTCAAAACCATATTCAGTTAACCATGGATTGCAGGACAAGCATATAGCTTTATGGCAAAGCCACGGATATTATTATGAACAGAAACTTCTCAGATGGGAGTGGCAAAGGGCTAGAATTTTTCAAACAGTAGAAGACCTTTACACACAATCCTATGTACTTCCATTTCTTGTACCTATGCTTGAAAATTCGGGAGCTGTCGTTATGCTTCCTAGAGAAAGGGATGTCCAGCAAAATGAGGTTATTGTTGACAATGATTTGGCCAACTCCGGATTTTCTGAGGTGAATGGTGACAGTACCTGGAAATCTTCACAAATCCCGGGATTTGCTAATATTAAGGAGTCATATACACAGGGAGAGAATCCTTTTACCATGGGGACAGCCAGAGTCATATCATTCGGCAAAAAGGGAGAGAGTGCCGGAGTAAAATACTATCCTACAATTCCTGAAAGAGGTGAATATGCAGTTTATGTATCTTATCAATCGTTCCCAAAAAGCACTGAAAGGGCAATATATACTGTTCATCACAAAGGCGGTGATACTAAATTTTTTGTAAATCAAAAGATGGGTGGCGGTACATGGATTTATCTCGGCACATTTCTTTTTGACAAAGGCCAAAACCCGGATGCATATGTTGATCTCTTCAATGTCTCTTCTGACAAAGAGGAGATTTTATCTGCCGATGCCGTTAAATTCGGGGGAGGTATGGGTAATATAGCAAGAAAACCGGCTGAGGCGGGTTCTCAGACAAACGTTCCAAGTTCGTCATCAGATGTTGCTAAAACTATCAAGATGCCGGTAGACATTACGCCTGAGAAAAGCGGATATCCAAGGTTTACTGAGGGAGCCAGATACTGGCTGCAATGGGCAGGGTTCAATGACACTATATATTCTGCAAATGCAGGAACAAATGATTATAATGATGACTATATGTCACGGGGCAGATGGGTAAATGCCCTTTCAGGAGGTTCTGTTAAAAATCCTAAGGAAAAAGGATATAATATTCCTGTCGACATGGCTTTTGCTTTTCACACAGATGCAGGAACGACTCTAAATGACTCAATAGTAGGTACTTTATCAATATATACACGATTGTCAAACGGTGATTCTGTATTTCCTACAGGAACTTCAAGGATCACAAACAGATATCTTGCAGATTTGGTGCAAACACAGATTGTTAATGATGTAAGAACTCTATACGAACCAATCTGGGAACGCAGGGGTTTGTGGGATCGCTCCTATTCAGAATCAAGAACACCAAAAGTTCCTTCAATGCTCCTAGAGCTTCTCTCCCATCAAAATTTAGCGGATATGCGTTACGGATTAGATCCTAATTTCCGATTCACGGTAAGCAGGGCGATTTACAAGGGGATCCTCAAGTACCTTAATATTACTCAGAATAAAAAATATATTGTTCAACCTCTTCCTGTAAAAAGCTTCTCCGCCGATGTTGATGGTGATCGCGTGAATCTCAAATGGAAACCTGTCAATGACACTCTTGAACCGACAGCTAAACCGACAAAGTATATTGTTTACAAAAGAGTTGGAGACGGAGGGTTCGATAATGGCCGTGTTACAGAAAAAAACACCTATTCTGAAAAAATTGAAAAGGATAAAATATATAGCTACAAAATCACTGCTTTGAACGATGGAGGAGAGAGCTTCCCATCCGAAATACTCTCTGTATTCGTTGCTTCACAAGAGAAAGACCGGGTACTTATCGTAAATTGTTTTGACAGAATAAGCGCTCCTGCCAGTTATACAACTAAGGATACGACTCGTGGTGGTTTTGCTGACTACATTGACCATGGTGTGCCCTATTTAAATGATATATCATATATTGGCAGTCAGTACGAGTACAGAAGAGAGATTCCTTGGATGGATGATGATTCTCCCGGTTTCGGAGCCTCTTATGCTGATTATGAGACAAAAGTAATCGCAGGTAATAGTTTTGACTACCCTTATATTCATGGAAAAGCTATGGCAGCTTTAGGTTACAGCTTCATCTCTTGCAGCAGGGATGCTGTTACTGATGGAACAATTATTCTAACTAATTACCCGGTTGTAGATTTCATAATGGGAAAACAACTTCAGACCAGATTGGGCAGAGATATAATGCCGGTAAATTATACCGTATTCCCGAAACTATTACAGAAGGCTATCAGTGACTATGCAGGGAACGGGGGAAAATTTATTATTTCAGGTGCCAATATTGCCACAGATATCTGGGATAGTATAGAAATGGATGAAGAGAGCAAGAGTTTTGCTCAGAATATTCTTAAATATAAGTGGCGTACAAACTTTGCAAGTAAGACCGGAGAGGTAAAAGCTGTACAGAGTCCGTATAATTTCAACGGAAGATACTCATTCTTTACAGAACCTAACAACACAGTTTATTGTGTAGAGACTCCGGACGGAATTGAACCGGTTGGAGATAATGCGTGGACAATATTCAGATATTCAGACAACAACATTTCTGCAGGGGTAGCTTTTAAAGGTACCTATAGTTCCATTGCTCTTGGTTTTCCTATAGAATCATTAAAGTCTGATGAACAAATTCAAACAATATTCAAGAACATATTTATTTTTTTTGAGAAGTGATAATAAACAGAACTAGAGAGCTAGAAATAATTGAGCTTATAAAAAAAGAGGTAAAACCGGCTTTAGGATGTACTGAACCAATAGCTGTTTCTTTGGCAGTATCACGTGCGGCAGAAGCTTTCCGTGAAGTTGGTTATGAACCGGAAAAAATAGAGGTAGAAGTCAGTGCCAACATTTTGAAGAATGGCATGGGTGTTGGTGTACCTGGTACAGGTATGGTAGGATTACATATCGCTGCTGCATTAGGTGTGACTTGTGGAAAATCACGATATAAACTTGAGGTGCTTAAAGAGATCAACGACTCATCCGTTGAAAAAGCCAAACAGTTGATTTCCGATAACAAAATCAATATATCCCTTGCCAAAACAGGAAAGAAGCTATATATATCCGCCAAGTGTACCAATAAAGATCACTTTTCAACTGCCATTATTGAAGATCAGCATGATGCATTAGTATATGTGAATGTTGACAATGTAGTTATTACAGATGAAAGAAGAAGCAGTAAATCCGGCGATGACCTGAAAGACGAGTTAAACAAAGAGCCTTTGGATTACAAACTTGATGTGGCAACAATTTATCAGTTTACGAACCAGATCAAATTTGAAGATATCGAATTTATTCTAGAATCTGTTACGCTCAATAAAGCACTGGCACTAGAGGGATTGCAGAACAACTACGGGCTGAAAGTCGGGAAAACAATTAAGGACAACATCCATCGTAATATTTTTGGAGACGGACTGCTGACCTACTCTATGGCCATGACAGCCGCGGCTTCTGATGCAAGAATGGCTGGCTGTACATTACCTGCAATGAGTAATTCCGGAAGTGGAAATCAGGGTATAACTGTTACAATGCCAGTGATTGCAGCTTCTGAAAAAATGGGGAGTAATCAAGAAGAACTTGCCAGAGCCCTTATTTTGAGTCATCTTGTAGCAATACACATAAAAGGTTATTTAGGCAGACTATCTGCACTTTGCGGCTGTGTTATTGCATCTTC
The DNA here is from genome assembly GCA_034928745.1 of Rikenellaceae bacterium. Lineage (GTDB taxonomy): Bacteria > Bacteroidota > Bacteroidia > Bacteroidales > UBA932 > Bact-08. The sequence continues at coordinate 126,390 of JAYFOS010000011.1, read as the reverse complement.
CGGAGCTGCATGCGGCATAGTTTTTCTTAAGGGAGGATCCTATGACCAAGTTTGTTTTGCAATAAAAAACATGATTGGTAATATTACAGGTATGGTGTGTGACGGAGCAAAAGTCGGGTGTGCACTTAAAGTTGCATCAGGAGTCTCTTCTGCTGTACAATCTGCAATTCTGGCAATGGAGGGAATCTGTATCTCTGAGAATGATGGTATAATAGAAAAAAGTATTGAGAAGACAATCAAGAATCTTGGAACTATAGGATCTATCGGGATGCAGAAAACAGACAACATGATTCTGGATATAATGGTATGTAAGTAGATCTCTGCCTATTTGTCATAAATTGTCATATAAAACTTGTTGGTACATCTTTTGATTTTAGGTTGTTCACAAAGATTAATCTAAAATTATCATATTATGCAAAAAGGAACAATAGGTGTTACAACCGAGAATATTTTCCCGGTTATCAAGAAATTTCTCTATTCTGACCATGAGATTTTCCTCAGGGAACTTGTTTCAAATGCAGTAGATGCCACACAGAAATTAAAGGCATTGATCAGCACAGGTGAATTTAAGGGAGAGGCTGGTAATCTGAATGTTACTATCACCTCAGACCCTGATAAGGGAATTATAACCATTAGTGACAATGGTATAGGAATGACCGATGAAGAGGTGAACAAGTATATTAATCAGATAGCTTTCTCCAGTGCAGGGGAGTTCCTTGATAAATATAAAGATCAGCTTAACAATATTATCGGACACTTTGGACTTGGTTTTTACTCATCTTTCATGGTCTCTAAAAAGGTGGAAATTCAGACTTTATCATGGAAAGATGGGGCAGAAGCAGTTAAATGGAGTTGTGAAGGTTCTCCTGAATATCAGATAACTAAAGGGAAAAGAAAAGATAGAGGGACTGACATTATCTTGTATCTTGACGATGAGTCAAAAGATTTTGCATCAGAAGCAAAAATAAATGAGCTCCTATATAAATATTGTAAGTTCCTTCCTGTGGAGATAGTTTTCGGGAAAGACAACAAAGTCATTAACAATCCGAATCCTATATGGACAAAAAAACCATCTGACCTCAAAGAGGAGGACTACCTTAATTTTTACAGAGAACTTTATCCAATGCAGGAGGATACACTTTTTTATATTCACTTGAATGTGGATTATCCGTTTAATCTGACAGGGGTATTATACTTTCCTAAATTGAAAGACAAGCTTGATATATCAAGAAATAAAATTCAACTGTATTGTAATCAGGTATTTGTTACTGACTCTGTCGAGAATATTGTTCCTGATTTTCTTACTCTTCTGCATGGTGTGATTGATTCTCCTGACATACCGCTTAACGTGTCTAGAAGTTATCTCCAATCAGATGCAAATGTCAAAAAGATTTCAGCACATATTACCAAAAAGGTAGCAGACCGTCTTGAGGAGATATTTAAGAACGACCGTAAGAATTTGGAGGATAAATGGGACAATCTGAAATTATTTATTGAATATGGAATGCTCTCTGAGGAGAAATTTTATGAAAGAGCGGAGAAGTTTGCGCTTCTGAAGAATTGTGACAACAAATTCTTCAGTTATCAGGAATATAAGACATCTATTGAGACAGAACAGACAGATAAGAACAATAAACTTGTATATCTGTATACAACAGACAAGGACGAGCAGTACCCATATATAGAGTCTGCAAGGAACAAAGGATATGATGTCCTGGTTTTCGACAGTCAGCTGGATTCGCATTTCGTAAACCTCCTTGAAAGTAAATTTAAGGATTGTACTTTTACCAGAGTAGACTCTGACCATATTGACAAACTCATCCAGAAGAATGAAATATCTAAACCGGATCTGACAGAAAAAGAGATAAAAGACATCTCTGATGCATTTGAGGCTGTTCTGCCGGAAGGTTCACACTATAGTTTCTCGATAGAAAATCTTGGAGAGAACGATGGGGCTATTCTCATAACAAGATCAGAGTTTATGAGAAGGTACAGAGAAATGGCTGCACTTAACGGCGGGATGAACTTTTATGGATCACTTCCGGAATCTTATAATATAACCATTAATTATGAGCATCCTCTGCTTAAGAAGATAATAGGCTTGAAAGAGACCACATTAAAACTACAACTGGAAGACCTTGATAAGAAAGCAGAGATTCCTGAAATAAGACTCAGGGAGATTAATAATTCTATAGCCGGCAAGAAGGATGATGAAATAGAAACATCTGTAAAGGATGAACAAAAAAGTGTCGAAGAGCAGTTGGCAAATTTGAAGGATCAGAGAAAGAACCTGCTGTCTTCTTTTGGAAAAGGGTGTGAATTATTAAAGGAACTGGTTGATTTAGCACTACTTGCAAACGGAATGCTTAAGGGGGGAGATCTTGACAGATTTATTAAAAGAAGCCTCTCCTTGATAAAATAATTATTTGTTAAGGTTCTGTTACATTTTTTCTCTTTAACGAAAAAATTCTGGAAATTCGTTTTTTCTAGTGTTATTTTTGTGCAAAATATGCAAATAGACATGAAAATTGACAGATTTTTCCAATTATTTATTGTTAAAGAGAAAAAATTTTACCCATTGTACATCTCTCAGCTTGAAATTATAAACAAAGCTGCTCAAGAGCTCAAGTCTCTCTTTCTAGAAAGTAATTATGAGGCTCAGAAAGAGTTATATAAAAACATTAATTCCCTTGAAATCGAGGGGGATCATATTACCGGACGCATTTATGAGGAGTTAGAACAAACATTTGTCACTCCATTTGACAGAGAGGATATTCATATTCTTGCTTATCGAATAGATACATTCCTTGACTTCATTCATGATTCTGCACGTAAGCAGGTAATGTACAAGCCGAAAAACACCTATAAGGATATGATAACCATCATTGACTATATAATTGAGCTTTCAGGACTCTTAAAAGAGATGGTAGGGAAGCTTGAATATATAATGAAACAACATGAGGATATTCTTATCAGGGCTAAGAGGGTTAAAGACATAGAGAGGCTTGTTGATCAACTTTATGAAAATTTCAATAGCTTTTTATTTGAAAATGAAAAGGATGCAATTGAGTTAGTAAAGCATAAGAACATAGTACAAAGCCTTGAAGATGCAACAGACAGGGCCAAAGATGTAAGTGACTGTATCAGGTCTCTTATTGTCAAACAAGCATAAATAAGCCAATTATGTTGATAATAGTCATAATAGCAATAGTTGTAGCACTTCTGTTTGATTTCCTGAACGGGATGAATGATGCAGCAAACTCCATTGCAACAATAGTATCTACTAAAGTTCTCTCCCCTACTTCTGCTGTTCTTTGGGCTGCATTCTGGAACTTTGCAGCTTTTTTCCTTTTTGGTGTACACGTTGCAAATACCATAGGAAAAGGGATTGTAGATCCTAATGTAGTAAACCCTTATATTATCTTGTCCGCTTTATGCGGATCTGTTATCTGGGTATATACTTGTACAAAGTTTGGTATGCCAATTAGTGTATCCCACGCATTGATCGGCGGGCTTATCGGTCCTGTTTGGTTTACGCATGGTTCCGGAGCATTGATTTCCACAGGAATACTCAAAATAGGTCTTTTTATTGTTCTTTCTCCGTTGATTGGTGCAATATTGGGTTTTATAATGATGGCTATAACTCTTTTCATACATAGGAACAGGCATCCTTTGAAGGTTGAAAAGAGATTCAAGGTTATGCAACTCTTTTCTTCAGCAATATTCAGTCTGGGACACGGAGGGAACGATGCTCAGAAAACAATGGGAATTATTGCGATGTTACTCTTCAGTGTCGCCGGTACAAATGAATTTGTGGCAAGATATCTATATGAACCAGGTGTCGGATTTCATGTACCATTATGGATAACAATTACATGCTACTCCGTCATTGCATTAGGTACAATTACCGGAGGCTGGAAGGTTATCAGAACTCTTGGTGATGGTCTGGCAAAATTGAAACCGGTGCAAGGTTTTTGTGCTGAAACCGCAGGAGCCTTGACACTAATTGGAACAGCCCTAACAGGTATCCCTGTCAGTACAACCCACACAATAACCGGGTCAATAATAGGAGTTGGCATGACAAAAGGTATTGCCTCTGTAAAGTGGGCAACTGCAAAAAACATTGTTGGTGCATGGATTTTCACCATTCCTGCAAGTCTCCTTATATCAGGTCTAATATATGTGGCAGTTGATGCAATATTTGCCCTACCCTAGTTTTTAGCAACATAGTCAGATATATAATCTCCAATATTGGATGTTGTATATGATTTGGCCTCTTTTGCAAGTTCCGGTGTGAGTATCCCATTGTTAATGGCTTCTTCACACCCTTTTTTTATAGAAAGGGCCTCAATACTCATGTCAAAGGCGCTTTCAAGCATCATGGCTGCTGATAGAATCGTTGCAATTGGATTTGCAATATTTTTACCGGCTCCTTGAGGAAATGACCCATGTATGGGTTCAAACAACGGTGTATGAACTCCTATAGATGATGATGGCAATAGCCCAATTGAACCTGTCAGAACACTAGCTTGGTCACTTAAAATATCGCCAAACAAATTTTCCGTGAGAATTACATCAAATCTGCCGGGATCTGTAACCAATTGCATGGCTGCATTATCTACAAAAAGGAAGTCCAGTTGAACATCACTGAATTCATTCTTGTGAAGAGTTGAAACAACCTCTCTCCAGAGTCTGGACGTAGCCAGTACATTTGCTTTATCAACCAGTGTAACCTTCCCTTTACGCTTTCTTGCCATTTTGAATGCAACACGAGATATCCTTTCAATTTCTGAATCAGAATAAAGAGATGTGTCAAAAGCCCTCTTTCCGTCTTCACTTCTTCCTCTGGGCTCTCCGAAATAGATTCCACCAGTAAGTTCTCTTACAACAATAAGGTTAACATCTTTTACAACACTCTCTTTGAGGGGAGACCTATCTATAAGTTTACTGTATATTTCCACGGGACGAATATTTGCATATAGTCCCAGACTCTTTCTCATTTTCAATAATCCCTGCTCCGGACGAATCTTTGCTGCCGGGTTGTTGTCATATTTAGGATCGCCTATTGCTCCAAAAAGAATTGCATCAGACTCCATACACAGTTTATGTGTATCATCAGGATATGGATTACTACAATCATCTATGGCGACTGCTCCAATCTTTCCATAGATGTATTCAAATTTATGGCCGAACCTTGATTCCACCGCTTTTAACACCTTGACACTCTCTGCTACTATTTCAGGGCCAATCCCATCACCCGGAAGAACTGCTATTTTTTTATTCATATTTATTCTTTTTGTTTTCAAAATTTTCTATCTCTTGCCTGCAGGATATTAAATATTCTATGTCATCAAGTCCGTTAATCAGGCAATTTTGTTTATAAGAGTTTATCTGAAAACACTCTTTATCTCCTGTAATACATATTGTTACACTTCGTTCAGGAAGGTTGATAATAATATCACTCCCTCTATTTTTGAATATTTTATTCAAAAAATCATCTGATACCTGCACTGGCAGTAATCCGTTGTTGAGTGCATTGTTTTTAAAAATATCAGCGAAGAAACTGGAAATAACAGCCCTGAATCCATAGTCATAGATAGCCCATGCTGCATGCTCTCTGCTTGATCCACAGCCGAAATTTCTGCCCGCGACAAGTATTTTTTTTCCATTATTTTCATTAAGCTCAGATGATTGAATCAACTCGCCATGGTTATCATATCTCCAATCATAGAATAGATTTTTTCCGAATCCTTCCCGAGTTGTGGTCTTAAGAAATCTGGCCGGTATTATTTGATCTGTGTCGATATTCTCAATTTGAACATTTATAGTTCCCGATTTAAGTATTTTAAACTTTTCAAAGCCCATAATCAATATTCTCTAGGATCTGTTATTACTCCGTTAATCGCGGCAGCGGCCGCTACAAGTGGGCCGGCAAGCAATGTCCTTGCCCCCGGCCCTTGACGTCCTTCAAAATTCCTGTTTGAAGTCGAAACGCAATATTTCCCGAAAGGGATCTTATCTTCATTCATGGCAAGACATGCAGAGCAACCCGGCTGCCTTATTTCGAATCCTGCTTTTCTGAGAAGATCTCCTATTCCCTCTTTCTCAAGCTGAAATTCGACTTGCTTGGAACCTGGTACTAACCAGACTATTACATCGGGATGCTTTTTCCGACCTTTCACTATTGATGCAAATGCCCTGAAATCCTCTATTCTTCCATTAGTGCAACTACCCAGGAAGACATAGTCTATTTTTTTCCCAATTAATTTCTCACCAGAAGCAAAACCCATATACTCCAATGCTTTTATAAATGAGGGATTATCCTTTACATTATCAGCGATACTATGCGTAACTGCCATACCCATACCAGGATTAGTACCGTATGTTATCATAGGTTCTATCTCTTCTGCAGAAAATTGATAAACAGCATCATATATAGCTCCAACATCACTTTTCAGCGTTTCCCAATATTTGACGGATTTTTCCCATTCCTGACCTTTAGGTGAATACTCTCTATCTTTAAGATATTTGTATGTGATCCCATCAGGAGCTATCAACCCTCCCTTTGCACCCATCTCAATGCTCATATTACATATTGTCATCCTCTCTTCCATAGACAAAGAGACGATTGTTGAACCGGCAAATTCAAGGAAATATCCGATCCCGGCAGAGGTGCCTAAATTGGAAATAATGTGGAGAATTATATCCTTGGCACAGACACCTTTACTTAATTTACCGTCAATTTTAATAAGCATTTGCTTAGGTTTTGTCTGTAAAAGTGATTGTGTAGCCAATACCATTTCCACTTCGCTTGTACCTACACCAAAGGCAATATTGCCAAAAGCTCCGTGTGTGGATGTGTGACTGTCCCCACAGACGATAGTCATTCCGCATGTTGTAAGAGCTAATTCGGGACCAATAATGTGTACTACTCCATTTCTTTTGTTCCCTAAAGGAAAATATTTAATTCCATGTTTTTTTGTGTTTTCTGCCAATTTTTCAATAGGGATTCTGGATGTGGAATCACTAATCGGCAAATGCTGATTTATTGTGGGAACATTATGATCGCAGGTTGCAAATGTCTGATTCGGCCGGAATACCTCTAATCCCCGTTTTTCCAATCCGGTAAAGGCTTGAGGAGAAGTTACCTCATGTATGTAATGTCTGTCAATATAAAGCACTGAAGGCCCTTCTGTTATCTCTTTTATTACATGAGAATCCCAGATTTTGTCAAAAATTGTCTTTTTCATATTTCTTTAAATAATTTTTGAGACAGCATCTATCAACGCTTCTACAGAAGCTGTGATAATGTCTGTATTAGCAGAAAATCCATAGTAAATATTTCCCTTGTTTTCTACTTGTATATGCACTTTTCCCACATCATCCGTACCTTTTGTTATTGCTTGTACAAGGAATTCTTCAAGATTTATTTTTCTGTGAATAAGTGATTTTACAGCAGAAAAAGAGGCGTCAATCGGTCCGTTTCCCGAACTTGTCGCAACACACTCCTCTCCGTCAATTAAAAGCTTAACTGTAGCCATCGGTATTGCAGACTTTCCACATACAACCTGAAGATACTTTAACTTGATTCTATGTGTACGGATATTTTTTGTCACTCCGGAAATCATAAGTAAATCCTCGTCATGTATCTCTTTTTTCACATCGGCAAGTTTCAGAAATTTCTCATATGCAACATCAAGCTCCTCGTTTGATAGATCAATGTTAAGACGTGAGAAGTGATGCTTTAAGGCGGCCCTTCCACTCCTTGCAGTAAGAGCAATAACCGATTCGTTAACACCAACCGCAGCAGGGTCAATTATTTCATAACTCTCCCTATTTTTCAAAACACCATCCTGATGTATTCCGGAAGAGTGAGCAAAGGCATTTCTTCCTACAATAGCTTTATTTGGTTGTACAGGCATTCTCATTAAGGTTGACACCAATCTCGATGTTTTCATAATCAGAGGCGTGTCGATATCTGTATAGACAGGAAAATCCTTTCTGCATTTAATAGCCATGACAACCTCTTCCAACGCGGTATTCCCGGCTCTCTCCCCTATTCCGTTTATAGTAACTTCTGCCTGTCTGGCTCCATTCATTATTCCGGTAAGTGTATTGGCTGTTGCCATTCCAAGATCATTGTGACAATGTGTGGATATTATTGCCTTATCAATATTTGGCACATTTTCAACAAGATAGCGAATTTTTGCTCCATACTCTTCCGGAGTGCAATATCCTGTTGTATCCGGGATATTAACAACAGTGGCACCAGCTTTTATAACGGCTTCCACTACTCTTGCAAGATACTCATTGTCTGTTCTCCCTGCATCTTCTGCATAGAACTCAACATCATCCACATACTTTCTGGCATATTTCACACAGTTGATTGCACGTAATATTATATCCTCTCTGTTGGATTTAAATTTATACTTAATATGAGGATCAGAAGTACCTATTCCGGTGTGGATTCTCTTCCTTTTAGCAAAGTGAAGAGCATCGGCTGCAACTTCTATATCTTTTTCTACAGCTCTGGTAAGTGCGCATATTGTTGACTCAGTAACAACCTTAGATATCTCAACAATTGATGTAAAATCTCCCGGACTGGAAATCGGAAACCCACACTCAATAATATCTACCTTTAATAATTCAAGGGCTTTGGCTAATTCTATCTTTTCAATAGTGTTCAACTGGCAACCCGGGACCTGCTCTCCATCTCTGAGAGTGGTGTCGAATACATAGAGTTTCTCATTCATGTTTGTGTTGTATTAAAAAAGCCACCTTTGTTCAAGGTGGCCGGTTCATGTTTCTTATAATATTTTATCACAATATGTCAGATCCCCACCTCTCTTCCTTTACATAGGTTAAGTAGTAGATTGAAATGCATATGTAGATTATTCATCGCTTTCATAACAACTGCGAAGATATAAAAATAATCAATATATCAGCGGAATTATCTTATTTTTGTATAAACCTACAGTAAATAAGTTATAATTTATGGCATATAAATACTTGCATATATCTATTGATAATCAGATTTGTACTCTCAAAATAAGCAATCCTTCCCAACTAAATGCTTTGAATTCATCATTATTAAAAGAACTTGATGAAGCTGTCAGTGAAATAGAAATTAATCCAGACATACGTGTTTTGATCATTACAGGAGAAGGACGATCATTTGTAGCTGGGGCTGACATTTCCGAAATGGCTGATTTGGACAGCATAGCTGCCGGAGAGTTTGCTTTTCGTGGTGTCAGTGTTTTCCGTAAAATTGAACTTTTACCGATACCGGTTATAGCTGCAATAAACGGATTTGCACTTGGTGGCGGATGTGAGCTTGCTCTTGCATGTGATATAAGAATAGCCTCCGAAAATGCTAAACTGGGACAACCGGAAGTCTCTTTAGGAATAACACCGGGATTTTCAGGTACTGTCAGATTGTCGAGAATCGTTGGCTTGGCTAAAGCAAAAGAATTAATTTTCACCGGCAAGGTAATCGATGCATCTGAGGCGCTCTCAATAGGGTTGTTAAATAAAGTCTGTCCGTTAGACTCTCTTCAGGATGAAGTCTGCAAAACAGCAACAATGATAGCAGGTAATGCCCCCATAGCAGTAATAAATGCAAAGAGATCCATTAATGAATCCATTGATCTTTCAGTAGATGACGCGATTAAGAATGAAATGCAACTTTTCGCCTCTTGTTTCCGCTCAGAAGATCAAAAAGAGGGCATGAAAGCATTTTTAAATAAAACTAAAACAAAATTTAATAACAGATAATAACTAAAACCATGAAAATTTGCATAATAGGAACAGGAACAATGGGAAGCGGTATTGTCCAGACATTCGCTCAATCAGGCTTTGATGTTGTGATGAAGGGTATAAATGACAAGGAGCTTCAGTCCGGATACAAAAACATTGAGAAGAATCTTTCAAAGCTCGTGGAAAAAGGTAAAATTGAACAATCGGAAACTGAATCGATTAAGTCCCGAATTACCGGTTCTACAACATATGAATTATGCAAGGATGCCGATCTTGTTGTTGAGGCAGTTTTTGAGACTATGTCTGTTAAGAATGAGATCTTCAAATCTCTGGACGAAATATGTGATCCGAAGACAATTCTTGCGTCAAACACATCTTCTCTCTCTATCACTGAAATCGCAGCATCTACAAAAAGAGCAGACAGAGTAATCGGAATGCACTTCTTTAACCCGGCACCAGTCATGAAGCTCGTAGAAGTAATCAAAGGGCAGCGGACCTCTCCGGAAACACAAGCCTTTGTCACTGAGATAGCTGTGAAAGCAGGAAAAAATCCTGTTAATGTTACTGAAGCTCCAGGATTCGTTGTAAATAGAATATTAATTCCTATGGTAAATGAGGGTGTGGCAATATTTGCTGAAGGGGTTGCAACAAAAGAGGAGATAGATGAGGCAATGAAGCTTGGGGCAAATCATCCTATGGGCCCACTGGCTCTCGGAGACCTGATTGGGCTGGATGTGTGTCTGGCGATTATGGAGGTCTTATACAATGAATTTGGAGATCCGAAATACAGGCCTCACCCTCTTTTGAAAAAAATGGTAAGAGCAGGCCAACTCGGAAGAAAGACCGGAATGGGATTTTATGATTACAGCAAGTAGGGAAATAATAGTAAGTGGTTAAAAATGCCAAACAGAAATAGTCTACAGCGAAGTTCAAGAATGAATTATAAGATTCTTATGCAGAACCGCATAAGAAGGGTTCTTATGATTTGTACAAGTTATGATGCTTATATACTTGAGGAGGATGGTCGTATTGAGGACCAGATTTATAAAGAGTACGTAGATCTGAATCTAAGCAATCCTCCGGCTTTTACGTGGGCGAACTCCTCAATGGATGCCCTGAAATTGTTGGACACAGACGACGATTTTGATCTCATCATCAGTATGATAAATGTTGGTGAGTTGGATGTTTTTAAATTTTCCAAACTCTGCAAAGTAGAACATCCGGATATTCCATTTGTGCTTCTTACTAACTTTTCAAAGGAACTTTCAAAAATCATAGAAAGAGAAGACTGTTCGGCTATAGATCATATTTTCAGTTGGCATGGCAACGCAGATCTTATCCTTGCAATTATAAAATTGTTTGAAGACAGGATAAATGCTGACGATGACATATTAAATGCCGGCGTACAATCAATATTGCTAGTAGAAGATTCTATCAGGTTCTATTCCACATATCTGCCTGCAATATATAGGTTGGTACTAGTTCAAAGTGCAGAATTTCTTAAGGAGGCTCTAAATGAACAACAGCAGAAACTTAGAAAAAGAGCAAGACCGAAAATCCTTCTTGCGACAAACTATCAGGAGGCAGTATATCTTTATGAAAAGTATAAAAAAAATCTTCTTGGAGTTATATCTGATGTAGCTTTTGTGTTACATAAAAATGATCCTCCTGAAAGTGAGAAGATTGACGCTGGTATAGATTTGTGCAGAATGATTCAGAAAGATGACCCGTATATGCCATTCTTACTTCAATCGTCTCAGGAAAGCATGAGGAAAGTGGCAGAGAGTCTAGGCGTTGGTTTTATCCTTAAGCACTCTAAAACGCTGCTTATTGAATTGAGTGAATACATAAGTGAGGAGTTTGTGTTTGGTGACTTCGTGTTCAGAGATATAAAATCCGGTATAGTATATGGCAGGGCTAAAGACCTTAAGGAACTTCAGCATTTAATAATGGAGATTCCTGAAGATGTTCTTCTATATCATGCCTCAAGAAACAGGTTATCCAAGTGGATGTACTCAAGGGGGCTGTTTTCTCTTGCAACGAAAATCAAAGGAGTTCGTGAAGGTCAGTTCAATTCAACAGATGAACTTAGAAACTTTATAATACAGTCAATAATTGACTATCGTATTTTAGTTGGTCATGGTGTAGTTGCCAGATTTAACAAAGAGACATACGGTGAATTCATATGGTTTGCAAGGCTTGGAGAGGGATCTCTTGGTGGAAAGGCAAGAGGGTTGGCATTCATAAATAGTATGCTTCAAAAGCACAATTTACTAAGTAAGTATCCCGGAGTCAAGATCCTTATTCCCAGAACGATTGTCATAGCAACAGACTATTTTGACGAATTTATTAAGGATAATGGACTTCAATATGTAATCAACTCTGACATTACAGATGAGGAACTCTTGTCAGAGTTTGTGAGCTCCAGATTACCGGAACAGCTTGTAGAGGAATTAAAGGTATATATCAGATATGCAACCGGCCCTTTAGCAGTAAGATCTAGCTCAAAACTAGAAGACTCACATTATCAGCCTTTTGCCGGAATATACTCTACCTACATGGTTCCCCACACTCAGAACAACGACCAGATGCTGAGACTTCTCGGCAAAGCAATTAAAAGCGTATATGCTTCAATTTATTATGCATCAAGCAGATCATATATACAAGCGACTTCAAACCTCATAAGTGAAGAAAAAATGGCAGTCGTCATTCAAGATGTATGTGGAACCGAAGATAATGGCTATTTCTTCCCTACCCTTTCCGGTGTGGCCAGATCTGTCAACTTTTATCCCATAGGATCTGAAAAACCTGAAGATGGTATAGTTAATATGGCATTTGGTTTAGGCAGGCTTGTAGTCGAGGGAGGTAAAACTCTACGTTTCTCCCCTAAATTCCCAAAGCATATATTGCAGCTTTCAAGTACTCAGCTTGCCTTGAAGGAGACTCAGAACCATATGTTCGCTCTCAATCTTAAACCTGAAGAGTTCAAGACCTCTATTGACGAATCAATCAACCTCGTTAAATTTGATGTAAATCAAGTCAAGCATTTCAGAAACATGAAATATGTTGCATCTACATGGAATCCCCAGAACGAGATGCTTATTGATAACAATATTGAGGAGGGCAGAAAAGTCATTACTTTTGCTCATATTCTGAAATATGATGTAATACCTCTTTCAAAAATAATCTGTGATATATTAGAGATAAGCCAGATGGAGATGCGTACTCCGGTTGAGCTTGAGTTTGCTGTCAATATGGACGTACCTGATGGACAGGATAAAATTTTCAGTTTTTTACAAATCAGGCCAATTACAGATAATCAGGACAATTTGTCCATGGATTGGGATAATATTGACAGAAAAGATTGTATAATATACTCTGAGAAGGCTCTTGGAGTCGGCAAAGTGGAAGGTATAACAGATGTAATTTATGTGAGAAGTGAAAATTTTGACAACACTTATACAAGAGAGATTGCATCTGAAGTTAACCTTCTAAACAAAGAGGCTAAGGAACAGAACAGAAATTATGTTCTCATAGGGCCGGGAAGATGGGGATCAAGTGATCCCTGGCTAGGCATACCAGTCAAATGGTCTGACATATCTGAGGCTAAAGTCATAGTTGAGTGTGGCCAAAAGGATTTTCAAGTAGAGCCTAGTCAAGGGACTCATTTCTTTCAGAATCTTACATCCTTCGGAATCGGGTATCTCACAATAAATCCATTTATTGGAGACGGCTCTTTTGATAAAGAGTTATTAGACTCTATGGCGGTGATCCATGAAAGTAAATATTTGAGACATATACGTTTCTCAGAACCATTGTCTATTTTTATAGATGGCAGAAAGAGCCGGGGAATAATACGTGTATCGTAATTCCACTATTTTCGTACATTTGCGGCCAAATAACCGACTATTATGAGCGATATACTCAACCATGAGTGCGGAATAGCACTTGTAAGACTTCTTAAACCATTGGAATATTATCACAATAAATACGGTTCGTATCTTTACGGTCTGAACCGTCTTTATATAATGATGGAAAAACAGAGAAACAGAGGACAGGAAGGAGCCGGTGTTGTTGGTGTGAAGCTTGATATGCCTCCTGGGTATAAGTATATGGACAGAGTGCGCTCTTGTGATGCCAATCCAATTCAAGATGTATTCAAAAGAATTAATGAGCCTTTTGATTCTGAAACATTAAAAAAACGTGATTCAAAATGGGCAAAAAAGAACATTCCCTTTGTTTCGGAAATTTATCTGGGACATTTGAGATACTCTACATTTGGTAAGAATAATATAGATCTTGTACATCCTCTTAAAAGAGCCAGTAACTGGAGAAGTAGGAATTTGGCGCTGGCCGCAAATTTCAATTTGACAAATATCGACGAGTTGTTTGACAGTTTAATTCAAGCTGGTCAACATCCCCGATATTATGCCGACACAGTAACTCTCCTTGAAAAAGTAGGATATTTTCTTGATGACGAGATACAAAATAAGTACAGAAAATATCGGGATGAAGGATTCAGCAAGATTGATATTACACCCCAAATAGAAAAGAATCTGGATATTCAGGATGTCCTTAGGAAAAGTACCGAGAATTGGGACGGAGGATATGCGGTTGCGGGAGTTTTGGGACATGGGGATGCTTTTGTTGTAAGAGACCCGTGGGGCATCAGACCTGCATATTATTATCATGATGATGAAGTTGTCGTTGTAGCTTCAGAAGCCTCTGTAATCAGAACCTCTTTCAGAATTGACGACACGGGTATCAAGGAGATTAAACCGGGATATGCGCTTATCGTAAGGCAAAACGGCAATGTTGATGAGGTTGTTGTCCGGAAACCAATGAAAAGAAGTAGCTGTTCTTTTGAAAGAATATACTTCTCCCGGGGGAACGACCGCTACATTTACAAGGAAAGAAAAATGCTCGGAGAGCTGCTTACGAATCAGTTGATAGATGCTGTTAAAGGAGATCTTGAAAATACTGTATTTTCCTTTATACCTAACACTGCCGAAACATCATTCTACGGAATGGTTAAGGGAATTCAGCAGTATATGGTTAACAGCAAAATAGAGAGGTTGCGCTCTATCAACGGGCATATAGACGATTCTCTTATCGAAAAAATTATTTCTGCAGAGCCGAGGATTGAGAAAATTGTAATCAAGGATGCAAAATTACGGACATTCATAACATCAGACGGAGACCGGGACATGATGGTCGGACACGTGTATGATGTAACATATGGAGCTATAAAACAGGATGATAATTTGGTTGTAATCGATGACTCTATTGTCCGGGGAACAACTTTACGCCGTAGTATTTTAAGAATCCTCGATACTCTTCATCCTAAAAAAATCATTATAGTCTCATCTGCACCGCAGATAAGATATCCTGATTGTTATGGAATTGACATGACGAGAATGGGTGAATTCATAGCGTTTAATGCTGCCATAGAACTTCTTAAGGATAACGGGCTTGAATCAATAATCGAGGATGTTTATCAAAAATGCAAGAGTCAAGTTGGATTGCCAAAGGAGATGTATGTAAATCATGTAAAAGAGATATACAATCCATTTACTGACGATCAGATTTCTGCTAAGATTGCCGAAATGGTGAAGAGTAAAGATATCAAAGCTGATGTACAGATAGTTTTCCAGAAAATAGATAATCTACATATCGCTTGTCATGAAAACAGCGGTGATTGGTATTTTTCCGGAAATTATCCGACTCCCGGCGGGAATAAAGTTGTTAATACAGCTTATATCAATTGGAGAGAGGGTCGGGATGAAAGATCATACTAGCGGGCCAGCACTATGCCTGTATTTTTCCCTGTACTTTTAACATATTCACTAAGTGTTCCTTCGTGAACAACAACCTTTTTCATTTTGGAAGAGGCGTGGATAAAGGTTAGTATCTTTCCCTTTTTGTATACAATACCTACATGAGATATGTCAATGCCGGGTATAGTGGTGACAAACCCCACCATGTCACCTGTCTGTATCTTCCTGAATTTTCTGTTGATTCTTCTTGTTGGAATATAATAATGTTTCCGTGCGTTTATTTTCTGTTCTATTATTATTATCTTTTTATTAAGAGCCTGGTTTCCTGACAATGGTTTGTAAAGATCTGAATTGGAAGACATAATGTTAAGATTTAGTCTCAATCTTTTACCTCCGCATTTTCGGGTAACATTATTTATTAATCCTTTCTTTTGATTTTCGTATATCCAGTCAGAAGTATAGTGTAACCTGTCAGTATAATCAGTGATTATATCATTTCTGTATCTGTAATGCTTAAGAATAGAACAATAGTTCTCAAATGATAGGTTCCCGGAGAGCATCGTCTCCGACAAGGCAATAACATTCTCCACAAATGTTGTACAATCTAATTCCCTTAAATTAACGACTAATCCTTCCGGGGCAATTTCAAGTGTATGTGCCACATATGGAGTTTCGAGGAAGAACAAGGCAGTTTTAAGGATAATTGTATCACGCGGTTGTCCTTTCCACATTGTGATATATGAGCAATATTCGTTGAATATTTCTTTGTCTTTTGATGTGCAATATAATGTATCAACTGAAATGGCCATCGACATTGTTGATATAATTGACATGGCAAATGTCATCAGGATTATCTTTCTAATCATATTATTTGCTCTTTTATTTATAAGTAATTCTTCTATAGATTTATAAATAAATCCAAGAATCCCTCAGAAATGGCCTTGCTTTTTCTCTCTCCTCCGGGAAATATAGTGGCACCTACTCCAAGTATCCAGTTTCGCATCCTTACCGAAAATAACCAAACTTTTCATACAAATATATTAAAAAAGAGTTAGAGTTTGCTGATAAGTTTTGCCATCCTGTCGATTAAGACTCTGCATTCGTATAATAAACCAGGGGTTCTTTATAGAAACCGTTGTAAAAGGTACAGTAGTTGCTTAATTTAACAGAAAAATAATCAAAAAAAAGAAAAATGAGACAAGATACACGTGCAATCTTATTATTGGCTAAAATAACACTTTTAACATTTTGTATAACCTCTTGCGAGAAGGATGACGGAGCTCATAATGACGGGATACTCACCAGCTCTGCTGTTTTCAACAGTTCCCTGACATACGGCACACTAGCTGACATAGACGGCAATAATTACAGAACTATCGTAATAGGTACTCAGACTTGGATGGCTGAGAACTTACGTACAACCTCATATAACGATGGTTCCCAAATATTGTCATTAAAAACTGCTGTCAGTTGGCAAACAGATGAAAGTGGGGCATATTGTGAATACGATAATGAAACACAAGAAGATACGATAGCTACATATGGAAGATTATATAATTGGTATGTTGTTCAGAAAGGAAATGTATGCCCCTCAGGTTGGCATGTTCCGTCTAAAGACGAGTTGCAAACGCTGGTTGATTATATAAATAGTGAACATAAAGGTGGAGCATTGAAAGAGGTAGATAACTATCACTGGTACTCCCCCAATAGCTATGCAACAAATGAATATGGATTTACAGCACTTCCTGGTGGAGCAAGGTTTAAAGGCGGATCATTCGGGAATTTTAAATATTATGGGTACTGGTGGACTTCAACCGCTTATTCGCAAAGTGGGGCATATGCTATGGGACTATATTACTCAGACGGGGATGTTGGTTTTAATGGAAGTAATATGCATACCGGGTATTCAATCAGATGTATAAAGGATAATTAATTTATCTTATATCCACGCCTCTGAACGGTTGCTTGAAATATGAGGCAATAGTCTTATTAAAAAGTTCTGGTTGTTCTCGTGGTATTCTGTGCGTCGCATCAGGAAAAATACAAAGATTTGCTTTAGGAATGCTTTTATAAATGAAAAGGGTATGTTCTGGTTTTATTATATCTCTATCTGCTGATAGAACCAATACCGGAACATTAATACGTCCAAGATCATTTGATGATAATCTGGGTTGAAATTCAACCATTCTGTATCTTTGCTGAATAACTTTCCAGTTTTTTGTTGTATCATTTTTTGCCAACATTTCTTCTGCCTGTATTCTTTTCCGTATAGTAGGCTCTGTAAAGCTTGGAAAAAGGGCATTAGTATCAGGGGTTATGTTTACGCCATATACAGCGATTTTTTTAACTGATTTAGGAAAATTAATACCCATAATTAAAGCAATTATCCCACCATCACTGTATCCTAATACATAAGCAGAGTCGAGCCCTAACTTCTCTAAAAGACCAGCCACATCCCCTGCCATGTTATCATAAGTAAGTGAGTCCGTGCCGAGTTCCGATTTTCCCCTTCCCCTACTGTCAATGGCAATAACATGATAATCTTGCGCAAAGAAAGATATCTGATATTTCATGTCCTTTATACTATTTCCGTTGCCGTGAAGAATAACCAATGGTTCGCCCTTACCATATGATTCATAATAAACATTAACTTTTCCAACCTTCATGAAAGAACCTGCATCAGGATTATTGCCAATTTGAGGTTCTTTTATCTGCCCGTATATATCAATTATGCCGATAATAAGCATAAAACATGGGATTAAAGCCACTCTCTTATATAATTGTTTTTGATAATGTCTCATAATTAAAAAGTGTATCCTAAGTTTATAGTCAGAGGGATTTTCACCCCACAATTTGCAGGAAAAATATTCCCGTTTGAATAATGAGCAATTCGTAATTCGGCATTATAGTTTCTTTTTTTGCCAAAGAAGGATCCTAGAGCCATTGCATCATAAAATGTAAATTTCTTACCAGTATCATTTCCATCTAAAAGAACTTTGGAAATATATGTCGGCCCGGCCACAATATAATAGAAATAGGCATCAAACGGTCTTGTATGGAGTATATTCAGCCGAAAAACAGGAAATAGAGATAATGCGAAAAAGTTTTCTCTGTTTTTTCTTGTCTGAAGTACAGAAAAATTAGCCCCCCAATCCAAAGCGAAAGTTTTCGGAGAGTGGAATATATTTCTTTGGTAAGTTATATAAGTTCCGCTGCTGACTTCTGAGTCACCTCCCCAGAATATGTTCATCCCCGCCACAAAGTTGTTGATTCCATATCCTGCGAAATTTGTTGTATATCCAATTTGTAGCCATTGTCTAGGATGTTGCTTCCCAATCAATGCAGATTTCTCAATTTTCTCTTCCTTTATGGGCTGAAAGCGATATTGAATCCCTGCTCCCACATATGAAGTGTATGGTTGGTCACACGTCATCTTGGAAGGCGAATAGCTTGCAACAACTTGAGCGCCAATATTTTTATTAACATTATACATAATTCCACCTCCAAAAAGTAACGTTGCAAAATTTGCATCGGCAACAACGGTTTTGCCCTGCTCATCATTAAATCCGTTTCTTGTTATAATTCCCAATCCTGCCTCACTATATACATTTAATCTACTGCCTATGGGCAATGTGGGTTTTATGGTCAATCCTCCCACATTAGTCCAAACTGTCTTAGAGGATATTACATTGTTACCATCCGATAATTTAGTATATTTATAATTTACCCATAATACAGGCCTCATATAGGTTATCTGGGCTGAGAGATAATCATTGAACCTATAGCCGAACAATACTAGTTTTACAGCCATGTGATTTATGGATACAGAATGTAGGGAATAACCCTGCTCTAATTGTTTTTCCGAGAATGGATAGTTAATATAACCGATTGTTAATTCAAAATATGTTTTTTGAAGAAAATGTGGCAGTTGAGATCGATCGTCATACTTGACAGATTTAACACCAGTGCTATAAATCTGCTGAGATTCTGCTACAATTACATTTGAGAGAGAGATTATAATATAACAGAAAAAATATACAAGTAGCTTTGTCTTTACCATTACAGCAAAATATTGTTTCGTAATTTCTCATTCCAAATTTAAAAAAATTATTATCAATAAATATACAAAAAAAGAGAGGTAGATCTTTACCCCCTGCCTTTTCTATTTATGGTCATGAACCTTTTTGGATTTGTATATTTTTGTGACAAACCGGTTGTACATGGCTCTCTACCTCAGCATTTCTACTCGTATTTCGGTTTGCTTTGATATAGTCTTTCATAGTAATGCGTCTTCTTTTTTCATGATAATTAATTATATGGCAAATAAATAAATATTTAATAATATTTCCTAAAAAATAGAAATAACAAATCAACGAAATATACGTAATTCTATTTTTTTTACTTCTATTTCTGAGTAATAACTACTATCTGCCACACTATTTTTGTCTAAAAATGAGGTGGAGATGGTGGAGGAGACAAAATTTCAAAAAATCGTTCTAACAAGGCATGTAAATATACTACCATGCTATTTCTTGCACGAGCGGCCTCCGGACAAACCTGATCGTCATAAGAGGGTAATAATCTAATAAAATCAAAAAAAAATGAAGGTGAAATTATTCGCATTGATGGTGGTATTATATATTTCTGCCTCATGCACGAAAATAGAGAGAGTTCTACTCACAGAAGAAGAGATTGTGTCCGATATTATAAAAGAAGACGAATCTGACACTCCTATGGTTGAGGTGTATTTCCATATTAAAAGAGTGGTAAAGATTCACTATAAGAGCTATTACGATGAGTTTGGACAAAAACACACAAGAGAAGTAATAGATGAGATAACTGATCGTCTGTATATCAAATGTATTGGTTTCAGTAACGGATATAGGGCTTTATATGATCTGGAAGTATATTGTGGTAACGAGCCTCCGCTTTTTTTATGGAATGAAGAAACCCGTACTGTCAATGGGTTGAACAAGGAGATAATGTGGATAGATCACTGCATTAGCGACTATGATGATCCTATTCCAATCATAAATGTCACACGTTTTTTTGCACAAAAGATCTCCAAAACCACCACTCAATCTGTCATTTACAATCCATTGCTAAATTCATGGGAATTGTGCAAACTAGGAAATTAGTACGTTATGAAGACTAACTTGAAAATGTTATATATATCAATACTCCTTCCTTGTTGTAGTGTGTACGAATATCCCGTTGAAGGGCAACATGAATTGATTGGATTCAGATGTTCTGTTGATAATGAGTCGACAAAATCTTTTTCTTACATGGAGGATGGCATAATAGTCCTTATTTATGCTTTCAATGAAAATTGTGTTTATTACCCTCTCAACGGAACTCCGTTAACAGCCTGTTCGACAGGCAATGGAGTATTGACGACAAATAACCCGATGAGTCTTCCTGATGGTTTTTACGATTTCTATTCATTATCCTGCAATTCATCAATAGTACCTACTGTAAATATCTATCGTGGATTTACTGGTACTTTGGAAAATGGCATGGATTATCTATTTGCTTCATCTAAACGGAAAAATCTTGCAGACGAAAGGATTATATATCTAATATACAAACATTTATCCAGCCAAGTAAAAATTTCAGTGTCTGCGGGGAATAATGTCACAGCACTTTCTGTCAAAGATATTCAGTTTACATACCCATCTAACTCAGCGGTTGCATTAGATCTTTCTCAAGGGATTGTCTCTCCATCACAATCCGTAGAGGCATTGTCTTCGATACCGGGGATTGGCAATAATCGGACATTCATAGTGTTACCCTGCATTGCTACTATGGACATTCTTGTATTGTTAGACGCAAATATTGATGGAGAATATATATCAGGGAGAAGATTTCACAGCAGAATTGACCTAGATTTTGAGAGTGGGAGTTCTTATGACATAACACTCATATTAAACACGGACAATACAATTACAACAACGTGCAAACCAAAGGGATGGGAACCATTGTCGCAAACAATTACATACTAGGATTTTTGCTAACTCTTACTCTATCGTCCTGTATAAAGGAGGAGATTGACAAATGTCCTGATTTCGGGAAATATCCAGTCTCATTTTTTGATGAGGACACGTCATTTACAAAAATGAATCAAAATGTACTTCTGTATGTTCTAAGAAATCGAGACACACTCCATATAAAATCACTAGAATACATAATAACTGCTGGTGAAAGAGAGTTGCGCAGCGAAGGTAAATTCCGTCTTTATCCAGATCTGTACTCGTTTAAAGCAATTAAATCTCAAAACAAAATGCAACTTGATGACAATCACGTAAAACTCAAGAACGGAGAGGCATATACCTATGCATCTTTTATCGGTAAAGTTTCAAAATCTCCTGATAATAAATTTGGTATTCGTTTCGGACTATTCAACTCTTTGATAAGGGTCGTGTGTACACTCGATGTAAGTGACAACTCGCTTTTTGAGATTACAAAGGTGGAAATCTCTTCTCCTGATGACACTTCAATATTACTTGATATAGAGAGCGGGAAATGCAATTATGCCCAAGAAGTTACAGATTACTATGATAGTTGTACCCTTGAAAACGAACCATCTGTGTTCTATTATTATTGCGTTCCTATTGTCAGGTCAAGGTATATTGTCTTTAAAATTTCAATAAAAGAACATGTGTCGGAAAAGAGAAATACTCTGTATTCAAGGGCATTTCTTAAAACAGACATAGAACAAGGTAAAATATATGACTTTCATTTCAATGTCACTCCATGGAGTGTAATTTATAAAACAACTACAATCTTGGATTGGACTACATTCATATACAATCAAATACTTCGTCTTAACTAATTATAAAACACACATTTATGAAAAAATATTTATTAATACATATGTCAATTACATTAAGCGCAATTTTATTAAATTCATGTGAAAAGGATAATTGTTACATACAAAAGGTTGAGAAGACAGAATTTTATGCATCATACAGCTGCGAATCACAAACAAAGGCTACTTCAACGTTTACATCCGGCAATAAAGTTACGATTATCGGATATGTTACCGGTGAAAGCCCGACAACGGCAACAATGGTTTCAGGAACTCCCGTTGAGGCCACTTGCGGTTCTTCCGGCATACTTACACCTGCAACCTCTGTTTTTCTTCCAAAAGGAAATTATGATTTTTATTCTGTCTCACTAAACAATACGGCTTCTCCGAACATGGTGTTTACATCAGGAATATCCGGACAATTAGGCAATGGGATTGATTATCTTTGGGCAAAGTGTGCGGGGATTGCTCAAGGCGGCACGGCATCTTTTATCTATTATCACAAAGCTGTCGGAATTGAAGTAAATGTTTCAGCTGGGACAGGTATAAGTAATCTGACTGTCACATCTATTAGTATTACTCCGACTACGCCTACTACAACTTCAAAGATGCAACTCTCAAATGGCAGCATAGGTAATGCAAATAGTGTCGGATCATTAACACCAATGACACTTAGTGGTCTCAAAGGTAAATACATTATGTTGCCTGTATCTGCCATAGCAATAAATTTAGAGCTAACTGTCAATGCAACAATAGGCGGAACTGCCGTAACCGCAAAGAAATATTCAGCATCCATACCTTCTCAGGCATATTCCTCGGGATATTACTACACTATAAACCTGACTGTCTCGTCAACTGCTGTAGTGTTTTCAGGAGCTGTTGTTGAAGATTGGACTAATCAAACCATATCCGGTATATCATTAACAGAGCAATAGGTTTGTCTATGAGATCGATTGTAACAGCTATGTTTTTTCTGATATCTCTGCCAATCATATCGTGTATTGAAGATGATGAGTGCAAATGTTCTGTAAATAATTCAAAAACAATGACATCAGTCACTTTTAAGGGAGTTATAGATCCAGACACTGCTGTCAAATCATCTATGACAATACCATCCGGTATAAGGGCGATTATTCTTGCATATGAAAGCGGAGATAATCCTGTCAATAAATCGTGCTATCCGGCAACACCTTTGACAGTTATATCTGATCAAAACGGGAATCTGTTGATAGAGAATGAACCGTCTTTATTTATGCCTGTCGGGAATTACGATTTCTATGCCATATCTTCCAATTCTCACTATTACGAGGAGTTTGAAATAAAAAACGGGAAGCTTAGGGGACTTAAAAATGGAAAGGATTATTTATGGGCGACAAAAAAGGAGATGTTGGTCAACAATAGTACAAAAGTCACCTTTGAATTTGCTCATAAGGCTGTGGCTATTGTTATTAATTTTTTTGCAGGTCATGGTGTAGATTCATTGCTTATAACAAATGTATCAGTCAGCAAAAGTTTGGAAGATGGAGAGTTAGCATTGTCCTCAGGATTGATTACACCTTCTACCACACTCTCTAAACAAACAGCGATGGTTGAAGTATATGAGAATAGTTGCCGATGGATCATGCTACCTCTTTCAGGACCGTCTGAAATGCCAGTTATAATTGATGCAATAGTAATAAAAGGGAATATCAAGGAAACCCGTAGATATGAGTCATCACTTCCTATTGAAAAAGGCATTTTTAAAGAAGGGACAATGTACAACTATATAATTTCAGTTGATGCCGAATCACTGTCTCTGGGTAAAGCAATTATCACAGAATGGAAAAGCATTTGTATGGATAACATTTTGGTCATAGAGTAATGAGAAAAATATTAATAATTTTTTTTGTCATGGTGGCTTCTCAATATATAAGTCTGGCACAAAAGTATGGCATAGGCACGGATATACTCGCATTAACCTGCGGAACAATTAATTTTGATGCTTCGTTAATGCTTTCAAAAAATATCACACTCCACTTACCTTTTTCATGGAATCCGGTTACATTGAGAAACAACTATAAAATTAAACATCTGGCTACACAGCCTGGTGTAAGATGGTGGTTTTGGCATGGTTATTCCGAATTATTTTTAGGAGCAAACCTTATCTCCTCTATGTTTAACATAGCTGTTTCAAATGATAGAAAGCAGGGTTGGGCAGTCGGAGCTTCATTATCTCTTGGATACGCATGGATGATGACCGATAGAATTAACCTTGAAATCGAAGCAGGAGCTGGACCTTTGTATACAGAGTATGACAGGTTTGCGAAAGAGGCTTGTGGGGATTATTTAGGCACTAAAAAGGGCTTTATATTTTTCCCCACATGTTTCTCATGTTCATTAGTTTATATATTAAACTAATATATATGGAAAGGTGTTGGATTTTATTGCTTGTGTTGCTCTTTCTCTTAGGCTGCAGTAAAAAAATATACAGGATAGAGAGAGATGATATCTCAGTTAGTGTCAGACATGAAGATAATAGGGATAAAAAAAGAGTTACCCTCTCAAGAAATGGTATCAGGGGGACAAAAGAGATGTCTTATATCGATCCCGGTTCCGGCAGAAATTACATAATCGGAGATGCCACAAGAGACGAAAAGAGCGGTGATATGATAGGTGTCAGACAATTAGAAGAAGTAGTAGTAACAGCTAAGTCGGAAAATATCTCTGAAAGAAATGGCATTATACTTCTGGGGTTTATTATCTCAGTTCCTTCCTCAATTCTGGATAGCAGATGGCAGTTGGAGATTCTCCCGGTTATGAGCACAGGTGTTGACACAATACATTTCAACAGTATAGCAATAACAGGCATCGGATTTAGAAAAAGTCAGACAAAAGGGTATTTAAAGTATGAAAAGTATTTAAGGGGGATTATCCCCGACGAGGCAGACTTCTATGAATTTTACACAGATTTGCCGAATCTTGTATTGTTTCTGGAAAGATACCTCCCACAATCTCAAATATTGGCCGGTATAGATAATGATGAACTGACAAGTGAGTTTGGCGTAAACGAGAAACAGATTGTAGACCATTATGTGAAAAGATGGTTGATTGAGAGGAACGAAAAGAGAAAAAAAGAAAAAGAACTATATTTTAACAAATATGTGAGGCATCCCAAAATTTCGAGTTGTAGGCTCGATTCGGTCATAAAAGGAGCTAGTGGTGATTTTGAATATCACTATTCTCAAGAGATAATTGCGAACAAGGAGTCTTCAAGACTATATCTTAATCTTCATGGAAGAATCAGGGATCAAAGTGGGCTCTCTGTCAGGTTAAAACCATCTGACACATTGCAATATAATGTCTCCTCTATGGTAAGTTTTATTGATACGACGACAAAATATACAAAGAAGATAATCTACAGGAGAGTAACCTCAAAGATCAGTGCTTCAATTGAATTTGAACCCGGCAAGTATAATATTGATACATCACTTTCATCAAATCTCAGACAATTGAGAGAGGTACAAGACACTCTTAGGAATATTCTTTACAATGATGACTTGGAGTTGGATTCACTTATAATTACCGCTGCAGCATCTCCTGATGGATCTTATTCATCCAACAAACGTTTGTCTGCCAGAAGGGCTTCTTCTATAAAAAAATATCTGAACGACATTCTATATACAAATCAAGATATGAGTGACATAATAAATAATGGATTATTAATTCCTTATATAAGTGATTCATTAATCGGAACCAAGAATCTGCCAATAATTTCTAGAAGTATTCCCGAAGAGTGGTCTGAACTTTCCGCCTTGATATATTCAGATGAAAACATAAAGGAAAAGTATAAACTCATCGATTGCCTGGAGATACAAAATCCTGATATCAGAGAGTGCGCTATGATGAAATATAAAAAAGATTATAAATATATAAAAGAGAACATATACCCTATTCTAAGAAGAGTCTGTTTTACCTTTCATCTTCATAGGCGAGGCATGCTAAAAGACACGTTACACACAAAAGACGTGGACACCACGTATCAGAGAGGAGTAAAATATCTTAGAGAAAGAAGATATCATGAGGCTCTTAGCATTTTATCCGAGTATGCAGACTTCAATACTGCAATAGCACACATGTCATTGGGCCATGATTTTTCTGCCGAACAAATTCTCTCCGGATGCATGGAGAGTGCTTCGAAAATCTACTTACTTGCCATATTGGCGGCCAGAGGCAATGATGAACAGAAAGCAATCCAATATTTCATCCAATCAAAAAAAATGGATATTACAATGGCATATCGCGGCAGTCTGGATCCGGAAATCAGTTATTTGATCAATAAATATAATTTAAACGAGGATCTTTTCAAATGAGAGTGAATATTTATATCATCATCTGTGTGATTATTCCCATATTTATTTGTTGTAAAAAGGATGTCGGAATAGATACACCTCCTGTTTTAGATGATATTTCAGAGATTGAAGCCAGATTAAGTTTGACAATACAGAATGAGGGTATTATATCCAAATCTACACCTTTGATTGACAGTGTAATAAGCAATGTCAACATACTAGTATTTGATATAAATGGAAATCTTCTGAAACATTTATATTTCGAAAACATCTCATCTATGACTATAAATTGTTCAAGCGGCAACAAGACAATTGTAGCTATAGCAAATACGGGAAATGCCGGATTCTCATCATATACCACTATTGAGAGTTTACGAAACGCTCTATTTGCAAATATTACCAACAATTTTACACAGTGCATATTAGCCGGGGAAATTACCCTAAATCTCAAGAATGGTGATGACATACAGATAGAAATGATAAGATTAATTTCTAAAATCACTGTTGTTTTTAACAAAGACCAACTGGATGAAGAGACATCAGTAACAATTCGTAATATTTCTCTAAAAAATGTACCGACAACCTGTCGTCTGTTGTCCGAAAACACACCCGAAACAGTAGGTGAGATTTCTGAGTATGGAGACTTCATTGATACTGGTCTGGAACCTTGCAGCCATGAGAATGCCACACCTTTATATATGTTTGAAAATATGCAAGGTACAATTGGTTCTGCTACTGTCGAGTCTTTGAAATCCCCTGGTGGCGCTGCTCCATTATGCTCATATATTGAAATTAAGGCGGATTATCTTAATAAAGCGAAACAAGGAGTCGTGAAATACAGATTCTACCTTGGAAATAACATTACAAACAATTTTGATGTCCAAAGAAACATTTGGTATAGATTAAATGTTTTTTTTAAAGAAGATGCGATAAATGAGGTCTCATGGAGAATTGACCCCTCAGAGATTACAGATGTGCTTTATCTTGTTGAAACGCTTTCTCAGCCTGTTGACGGTGGTACTGTTGGAGGTGGAGGGTATTATAAATATGGCACTTTACCGGAATTAACTGCTACGCCAAACACAAACTACACATTTACCGGATGGAGTCCTGTCCTTGCACCCGTGATTGGAAACACAACATACACAGCAACCTTTCAATATATTGACCCGACGATACACGTCACAAGTGTTACTTTATCTAAGGATACAATGAATCTAGATTTGAGTGTGTCAGAAAATCTAACGGCCAATGTACTGCCAAGCAATGCGAACAATAAAAATGTAGTATGGTCATCATCCGACCCAAATATAGCCAATGTTGATCAAACCGGGAAAGTAACAGGTGTGAATGCCGGCACAGCATCAATCACTGTAATTACAAGTGATGGTGGATATAGAGCATCATGCATTGTCAAAGTATTCAGAATAATTAAACTCTACTTTCATATTGCCAGAACTGCAAAAGTTGATTATAAGGACGATGATGGTGGATATTGGTATCTTTGCGAACCCATACGAGATGATATATATGTAAAATCTAACAGCGGAGAGGGAATCCCTGGAACGATATCATATACAATTAATTGGGCCTACGACCCATTATCTGGATTTTCACCTCCGGAATCAACAACAGCCACAAAAGCAATTATTATTTCCAATACTTTAAACAAGCTGCTTGAATCAGGAAGTGCCTGGGGAGGCGAGACGGATTTCACTATTTGCTATCCCTCAATTGTGATAACAGGAATTGTTCCTCCTATCATGACAAATCCTCCTACAAAAATTCTTGTTGATCAAGAGATGAACACTTATAATTACACTGAAATCGGGAAGTGAGTCATTAACATATCAATTTAGCTACACTTATCCCATCCAATGCAGATGAGACGATTCCTCCGGCATAACCGGCACCCTCTCCGCATGGATATAGATTTTTGAGAGTTACATGGCATAATTTTTCAGGATCTCTTGAAATTCGCACCGGAGATGATGTGCGGGACTCAACAGCAAGCATGATGGCATCAGAAGTTATATAGCCGTGCATTCTTTTGTCAAAAATGCGCAATGCTTGTTTGAGCCTGCTTGTTATAAAACCAGGTAATATTTCATCAAGACTAGCTGAAACTAGCCCTGGATGGTATGAAGTCTGGGGCAATCCAGAGGACTCTTTCCCCTTTAGAAAATCTGTCATTCTTTGTGCAGGAGCCTTAATATTCCCGCCTCCGAATGTGAATGCGGATTTCTCAATTTCACTTTGGAATTCCATCAAAGCTAATTCCCCATACTTCTCGTAACCGACAACGTCAGATGGTTCCACAGATACGACCACACCAGCATTTGCCCATTTTGAGTTTCTTGTTGAATTTGACATCCCATTCAACGCCAACTCTCCTGGAGCTGTTGAGGCAGGGACCAAAATCCCGCCTGGACACATACAAAATGAAAACACACCCCTACCCTCAATCTGTGCTACCTGGCTATACTCTGCAGTAGGCATATAAGGCTGATAGGAACCATGATATTGAATCTTATTGATGAGTGATTGAGGATGTTCAACTCTGACACCTAGGGCAAAACCCTTCTTTTCTATCTTCCAGCCTTTGTCAGCAAAAAGTCTATATATATCTCTAGCTGAATGACCTGTTGCGAGTATAATGTTATCGGCATTATATATTTCTCCGTCTAAACACTTTACCCCCGTTACGACCTCTCCTTCAACAACAAAATCCACTACTCTGGAATTAAAGTGATATTCTCCGCCATGTTCTATTATAGCGTGCCTCATATTTTCGATTATACCAGGCAATTTATCTGTACCAATATGGGGGTGTGCATCAATCAATATACTTCTATCTGCACCGAAGAAAACAAACTGATTTAAAACTTCATATATATCACCTCTTTTATTGGAACGAGTATATAGTTTCCCGTCAGAATATGTACCTGCTCCTCCCTCTCCAAAACAGTAGTTGGAATCTGGATTTACAAATTGCTCTTTAGACATTCTGGCTATATCGGATTTTCGTTGGTGAACATCTTTCCCTCTTTCTAGAATAATTGGTTTATAACCTCTCTCTATCAACTTCAATGCTGAGAATAGACCTGCCGGACCTGCTCCGACAATAATTACCCTCTTACTTTCTTTAACATTTTTAAATTTAGGTTCGTTATATCTATAGAGCGGAACCTCACCACTTTTATAACCTTCTATCTTAAGTCTGTATAATATATTTTTCCCTCTTGCATCAAGAGACCTTCTGACTATTATTGCCTCAGCTACAGATTCAGGATTGATACCCATAGCACGTGCCACGGCATCAAACAGCTCTTTTCTAGACAATTCCCCACTAATGGGAATAGTGATCTCTATCTCTTTCATTAACTATTTTTTTATTTTGCAAAAATGGCCATTTTTTACATAATAATTACCCTTATCTTTGATTATAATTTTTATAATGAAAAGAATCAGCACTACCATGAAAATATTTAAGAGGTCTGAATTTATCATTCTGGCGGCAATTCTAATTGGCGGTTCTATATATGTTTATGATACTTGGAATAAAAATAAGAATAACCGGAGAGAAGAGGTTCTTCAGATAGCCAGGACAGCAAAAGCATCTCTTCCATTATACCTTTTGGACGATCTTACCGCTTCACCGTACGATACTTCAAAATCCTCTTACAAACTACTTAAAGAGAGACTTATAAATTTGGTATCCATCAATCCACAAGTTAGTTTTGCTTATCTTTTCTCAGAAAAGGATGGCAGGATATATTTCTATGCTGATTCAGAATTAGAAAGTTCTGAGGATTACTCTCCTCCCGGTCAGGAGTTCTCTGAAGCGCAGAAAGAGGACAAACAACCTTTCATAGATGGAAAAGAGTGTGTAACGAAACCATTAGCCGACAGATGGGGAAAATGGGTGACAATTTATATCCCAGTAGTCGACAAGAATGGTGTTATATCATCTGTATTTGGGATGGATTTCGATGCAAAAACATGGAATAGCATAATTTTACGTGATGTATTAAGAGCACTCCTTATTATGCTGTTGGCAATTCTTGTCTGGTATTTTCAGTACAGAATTGTGATTAAAAACCGGTCTTTAAAGAAGATGTTCGAAGCAACAATAAAGGCTGACAGAGATCTTCAGGTAAGTGAGGCTAGGATAAGATCTATTACCGATTCGGCTAACGATGCCATTCTAATGATTGACCATAATGGAGATGTCACATACTGGAATCCTGCTGCTGAAAGTATTCTTGGGTATCAAAGGGAAGAGGTTATTGGTAAAAATCTTCATAATCTGATAGCTCCTGAAAAATATAGGGACTCCTATGAAAAAGCTTTTCCCGAATTCTTAAAATCAGGCAAGGGATCTGCAGTTGGCAAGACAATAGACCTTGAAGCGATAAAAAAAGATGGAACTATTATATCTGTTCAGCTTTCACTTTCATCGATTAATATTGATGGCAATTGGAACGCTATCGGTATTATGCGTGACACGACTGAAAAAAAGAGAATTGAAGAGGCGTTGATTAAGGCGAAGTTGGAATCTGAAGCAGCAAATAAAGCGAAAAGTGTTTTCCTCTCAAATATGTCGCACGAAATACGAACTCCATTGAATGCTATAATCGGGTTTTCGCAACTTATGAAACGTGATATTAACCTGTCAAATCAGCTAAAAGAGTATAACACAGCTATAATTCATGCCGGAGAACATCTTTTAGAGCTGATTAATGAGATTTTGGAGCTTTCGAAAATTGAGGCGGGACGCATAGTCCTTAATCCTACAAGCATAGACCTGCATGAATTGTGCGAGGATATATATATGATGTTCAGAGAACGTGCAAATGATAAACGACTCCAACTTATTTTTGAAAACTCCGATGACCTGCCTAAATATATCACGGTTGATGAGGGTAAACTAAGACAACTCTTCGTCAATATTATCGGTAACGCTATTAAGTTCACCGATGAGGGTGGCGTTGCCGTAAGAACTCAAGTAGCAAACTCAGAGGGGGACAAGAAGTATCTTATTGTTGAAGTTCAGGATTCCGGGCCTGGAATTTCAGAAGAGGAGATTGGAAAGTTATTCAGGCATTTTGAGCAGACTAGTACCGGTGTTAAAAAGGGTACAGGTACTGGTCTTGGTCTAGCATTAAGCCGCGAACTTGCCCTACTCATGGGTGGTGATATATCTGTGTCAAGTAAGGTTGGTGAAGGGTCAATTTTCACATTCAAGATTGAATTTTCAGCCGGCATTGAGAGCAATATAGAAAAACACAATACTAAACGTGTTGTATCAATTGCTGATAATTCAAGGGCATATAAGATACTAGTTGTGGACGATAAAAAAGAAAATCTTCAAGTGGCAGTTCGTCTTCTTGAACTGGTAGGTTTTAATACAGAAGAGGCAATTGATGGAAAGCAGGCAATAGAAAAAGTTATTTCATCAAAACCTGATTTGATACTCATGGATATGAGAATGCCTGTTATGGATGGTTATGAGGCTACGCGGATAATTAAAACGATGGATGATGTCAAAGAGATACCAATTATAGCTTTAACCGCAAGTACATTTGAAGATGAGAGAAAGAGAATTGAGGCATTGAAAATGCAAGGATATATAAGAAAGCCTTTCCGGGAAAGCGATCTATTCAACACTATCGGTAAAACTCTTAATATAAAATACATTTACGAAGACGAATTGCAGGACACAACTTCTAAAATTGATGCTACAGATAAGGGATCAAATGATTCTGTTCTGGGAAATTTATCAGATAGTTTTATTAAAGAAATGCAGAGTGCAATATCAATAGCTGACTTTGACAAAATGATAATGTTGATATCGGGAATAGAGAAAGAGTATCCAACAATCTCACACAAATTAATGGAGATGGCAAACAATTATGAGTATAGACAAATAGAAGAAATACTTCAAAAAGAGAGGAAAAAAGATGAATAATATTGAATATAAAGATGGTTACATCCCTGACATATTGATCGTTGATGATATCCCCGCAAATCTTGCATTATTGGGTCATATTCTAAAAAACTTCGGTTATAAGGTTCGCCCTGTACCAAATGGGACTCTTGCACTGAAAGTCGCAGAAAAAGAGAAACCTGACCTTATTTTTCTTGATATAATGATGCCAGAAATGGATGGTTTTGAAGTCTGCAGGAAATTTAAAGAAAATAAGGATCTTAGCGATGTGCCAATTATTTTCATAAGTGCGCTTAATGAAACAAATGACATCGTGAAAGCCCTTGAAGCCGGAGGATCTGACTATATAACCAAACCATTTAAAGCAGAAGAGGTTAAAGCAAGAGCTGCAACACATATAAAACTATACCTTCAGACTAAAGAGTTACAAAAGGCAAACGCCGAAAAGGATAAATTCTTCTCCATAATTGCTCATGATCTGAAAAGCCCTTTCAGTAATTTTCTGGGTGTTACTCAGACATTGGAAGAGATGCTCCCGGTTCTTTCTATGGATGATATTCAGTCTTTTGCATCAAGCATGCACAAATCTGCGACTGTGTTGTTCCGCCTTTTGGAGAATCTGCTGCAATGGTCAAGGATTCAAAGAGGGTTGATTCCATACGAACCTATGGAAACTCCGATCAAACCGATTATTAGCGAGGGAGTTTTCATGTCACAAGATGCTGCGTTAAAAAAAGAGATAGAGATTATCCAGAAAATTCCAGATGATTTAAATACATTTTCAGACAAGAACATGCTCCTTACCGTAATCAGGAATCTCACTTCTAATGCTGTAAAATTCACACCAAGAGGTGGTAAAATTACAATATCGGCAAATAATACTGATGACAATTATGTAGAGATTGCTGTAAAAGATACCGGCATCGGAATACCTGAAATAATGGCAAAAAACATCTTCAGCATTGATGTAAAGACAAGCAGGGATGGAACTGAAGGAGAACCAAGCACCGGATTGGGACTTTTACTTTGCAAAGAATTCGTTGAAAAGAATGGTGGAAAAATCCGTCTTGAAAGTGAAGAGAATGTAGGCTCTACATTCTACTTCACTATTCCACGGAAAAACTATCATAATTACTAACCTAGACTTCTGGAACGATACTTATTGCGTAGCCCCCTCCCGGTGCGGATCTCTGTGTCAATTTTGTATTACTGGTAACAACTATCTGTCTTATCTCATATGCCTGAGGATTTGTCCTATAATCAGCACCTTTAGCGTCAGAATATATTGTGGCTTTATATTTTTTACCAGGGGTTAAAAAATCCAGAGAAATTTTCGACTCAAATCCCTTTTCTCCACACACATTGCCAACAAACCAATTTTCGCTCCCTTTTGCCTTTCTTGCAACTGTTATATATTCCCCCGGCTCTGCCTCAAGATAAGTGCTTTCATCCCAATCCAAGGCAACATCTTTTATAAACTGGAATGCGTCCATGAAGCGATTGTAAATTTCAGGTAAATCAGCAGCCATTTGAAGTGGTCCAGGCATAACTACATAAAGTGCAAGCTGATTGGCAATCGTGCAATTTGCATGAGATGTGTTTCCGGGATTAATTTTCTGAATATCCATCTCAAATATGCCCGGAGTATAGTCCATCGGACCTCCTATAAGACGGGTAAAAGGAAGAATAGTAACATGATTTGGGTTACTGCCTCCGAATGCCTGATATTCGGTACCTCTTGCGGACTCGTTGCCAATCATGTTGGGATATGTCCTGCATAACCCAGTAGGTCGGACAGCTTCATGAGCATTCACCATTATTTTGTAATCAGCTGCTTTCTTTATAGCATAGAGATAGTGGTTATTCATCCATTGACCGTAATGATGTTCCCCTCTTGGAATTATATTGCCGACATAACCACTTTTCACCGCATCATAACCATTATCTTTCATGAATTTATATGCTTCATCCATATGTCTCTCATAATTTCTAACTGATGAGGATGTCTCATGATGCATTATAATTTTAACACCTTTTGAAGCAGCATATTGTTTTAATTCTTCTACATTAAAATCAGGGTAAGGGGTTACAAAGTCAAATACATAATCTTTTGAATTACCGAACCAATCTTCCCATCCTATGTTCCAGCCCTCAACAAGAACTGCGTCAAAACCATGTTTGGCGGCAAAGTCGATATATTCTTTGACATGTGCTGTGTTTGCACCATGCTTCCCGTTTGGCTTTACCTTTGAATAATCAGTTACACCAAGCTGAACACTTGGGAGGTCATCAGTATAGGACCATGTGCTTCTCCCAGTAATCATCTCCCACCAGACACCAACATACTTAACAGGTTTTATCCATGAAACATCTTCAATTTTACATGGCTCATTAAGATTTAATGTGATATTTGAACTTAAAACCTTTCTGGCATCATCGCTGACAATAATTGTTCTCCAGGGGCTTTTGCAAGGAGCTTGAAGGTGTCCTTTATTACCTTGAGCATCCGGTGTAAGCCATGATTCAAATATGTAGTTTTTGTCATCAAGGTTCAGGCTCATACAAGAGTAGTCGACTAAGGCTGCTTCATGAAGATTGATATACAATCCTTCATCTGTCTTCATCATGAGAGCTGTCTGTACTCCGGTGGGAGAAAAAGGAGTCTGCGAGGCATTCGGAGTGATTGCTTTATGCATAAGAGTGCGTATTTCAGATAACCGAGAGGTTATATAGTCATATTCTTGTGAATCATAATCTCCTGCTATCCAATATGCAATATGATCTCCAGTCATTGCAAACTGACTACGCTCCTCTTTTATAACAAAATATATAAGATTCTTCTGTTGTGGGAACTCGTAGCGAAAGCCTAATCCGTCATCAAAAAGACGGAAACAAAGATTAATATATCTCTCGTTAGATGCTTGATATAAGTTTATTTTCAGCTCATTGTATCTATTCCGAATATCTTTCGACTCACCCCATACCGGTTGCCATATCTGGTCAAATGAGCTAGTTTGAATATCTTTGATAACAAACCCGCTGTACAGGTCTGATTTAATATTTGCAGCTTCGGAATTTGTGGTAATAGCAGGGGTAAAGTCGTCAAAATCGCGACGCACAATTTCCGGGACAAGTTCTATCCCTAACTTACTTGGCTTTATAACCTGTTTACCCTTGAAAATAAGAGAATAAACAGGAGTCCCCTCTTTCGTCAGAGTAAAAATCATCTCACAATCACCATTGGGAGATTTGAGAGTTTGTAAATTGCGATTTTGAGCTTTGAGCGGGATAATAGATATTAATGTCAGAAGACCTCCTATTAAATTAATTTTAAGCATGTTGCTCATAATATTTTGTTTGTTTAATTTTTGTCATTGATTTTTTAGTATTTCCAGGATATATAAGCCTTTTGCCGGTATCATCAAATCTTCTTTCAAAGAGATAATCCTGTCAGTTATTATATCTTTTCCCAAGACAGCATCCCCTATAACCTCATAATACTTGTCAAATTGGACAACCTGAGATTTCGCACTGCCGTTCATTATTACCAGTACCTTATCATTATCTTTTATTCTTGCATATACATAACAGTAGTTCCCCCTGTTTTCATCAGGGGCATAGTGTATAAGCTCACCATCTGTCACAGCCTTACATTTTTTTCTCCAGCATGCAATTTTCTTTAAATAATCATAAGCGTTGTTTTGAATACCGGTCCTGCCCTTTGGCGAAAAAACATTAATGGTATCATTCGGCCAACCTCCGGGAAAATCTTTTCTCAATGCTCCGTCTCCCTCACTCTTCTCTCCTGTCAACAAGACTTCCGTACCGTAATATATCTGAGGAATTCCCCTCGTAGTTAAAAGAAATGTGATTGCCTGTTTATAACGTTCAAGATCTGTCTCCTCTCTCTTGAAGAATCGGCTAACATCATGGTTGTCCAAAAAAACAAGAATGTTATTGAAGTCATTATAAAGATAATCCTCTGCAATTACTTCATATAGGTTGCGTAAATGAAAATCAGCGTCTTTACTCACCAAGAAGACATTGTTTAAAGAATTAAATATTTTAAAATCCATTACGGTTTTTAGATATGTATTATTCGGATTGACTTTAGAATTAATCTGCCACCATGGTAATGTATACCAACTCTCTCCCACAATATTGAAACCGGGATATTCATCAATAACTCTTTTACACCATTTTGCCAGAAACTCAAAGTCAGCATAGGTGTGTGTGTCGTGACGGATTCCATCAATTCTCGAATATTCAATCCACCATATACTGTTCTGAATAAGATAATCAGCAAGTAATGGATTACGCTGGTTCAGATCCGGCATTGATTCAGCAAACCAGCCGTCTGTCATGGCTCTTTTTTCAGATTGCGGGGCATGTATATCTGCTATTGCAAAAGAGTTGTGTGTTGTCTGAACATAGCCATCCTGATGATTAAGCCAGTCATCAGATGGTAAGTCATTCATCCACCAATGATGGCTTCCGCAATGGTTGAAGATCATATCCATTATCATTTTGACACCTCTCTTATGCGCCTCTGATATAAGCCTGCAATAATCTTCATTGCTTCCCAAACGCTTGTCAACTTTATAATAATCAGTTGTCGCATATCCGTGATATGAACGGTACTTATCCTCCGGCATTTTGTTTTCAAGAACAGGATTCAGCCAGATAGCTGTAATACCGAGATCTTTAATATAATCTAAATGGTCGTTTATTCCGGCAAAATCACCTCCATGCCTTGCATCAGGGATTAATCGGTCAACTGTATCTTTACCCCAATTGTCATTTTTTATATCCCCGTTTGCGAAACGATCCGGCATAATCAGGTAAAGCAAATCTTTAGAATTGAATCCTTGTGCCCCAATTGATTCTGATCGAGGTAAAAGTTCATAACTCACCTTTGTTTTAACGTTTTTAGAAATAAAGTCAAAATCTATTTTGCCTGCCTTGGCAGATTTGTTTATTTCAAGATATAAAAATAGATAATTAGGATTTTTTACTCTTACAATCTTCTTTATCTTAACCCCGGGAAAAGTTTTCATCTTCACTTCAGCAGCACTGATATCTTTTCCGTAAAACATAATCTGTAATTCAGGAGATTTCATATTAACCCACCAAAAGGGAGGCTCAATACGGGATATCGTTTCTGTGAAGCCATTTTGCCTGACTCCGACAAGAAAAAGCAATATTAATAATAGCTGTCTCATTTTTCTATGTATAATCTATACTCCCCAGGAAGAAGAGATATTGTTTCATTAGCCGAATTGGTTGTAATCTCCGCTCCGGTAAAATACTCTTTCCATGTTGATGATTTCCCGAAATATACGCTCTTACTCTGAACTATAACATCAAAATTTGCCATTGAAACAACATTTTTATTTGACGACAATAATGTAACATATTTAAAATGATTACTTATGTCTGTTGAATAACTTTCAGTTGAAAAATAATTCTCCTCTTTCCTCAATTTGAACATTTGTGAATATAAATCATATAGAGATCTTCTGTCTGACATATCGTAATAGTCCCACCGTACAGGCTTTTTCTCAAGACGTCCATCCTCCATGGATGACCCTAATCTGTAATCATAGCCCAATTCTCCAAATTGCCAGATCATTTTAGCTCCCGGCAGAGAGAGCAAAATCACTGCCGCAGCTTTTGTACGTTGAATGCCAATGGGAATCTCCTTTACATTATAGCCAATTACGGACCTCCCATACATCTCATTCTTATACATTATTCGCTCCTCGTCATGACTTTCCATATAGGCAATTAAGTTGGAACTATTCCATCCCCGTTGTTTGTAAGAAGCCCAAGAGAGATCTCCTTTAAGAGAGTTTCCACTGACTTCTTCTCCCCAACCCATTGTCGCCTCATTTACATTGGAATTCATATTTCCCCACAACAATATGCCATGATCTGCAAGCTCTCTCTCCTCACTATTGTCCGCCAAATGTTCAAAAATTATAATTGCATACTCTTTACGTTTGCGAATCTCATTAGAAATTCTTTTAAGAATAGATATTCTGGAGGCATCATACTGCTGCCCATCACCAGATGTGTTTGTAAACCCTTTTGTGAAGTCAAACCTGAAACCATCGATCTTATACTCTTCCATCCAGTAAGCACATACACTATCAACAAAACTCTTTGTATATATACTTTCATGATTGAAGTCATAACCCCAGGAATAACTGGTATTTGGAGAATTCGTGTTGTACCATGGATTGTCTGAAGAGACTCTATCCCCATTTTTATACATACGCACCATAGGACTCTGCCCATAGCTATGATTTAAAACTATATCCATTATTACGGCTATTCCGCTGGAGTGGCAAGCATCTATAAATGCCTTGTAATCATTTATAGTTCCGTAAGCTTTATCTGTAGCAAAATAAAAAGACGGATTATATCCCCAACTGTCATTTCCCTCAAATTCATTGAATGGCATAAGTTCTATGGCGTTAATTCCCAGAGCTTTCAAATATTCTATCTTATCTTGTACACCTTTTATTGAACCTTGTTCTGTAAAGTCACGTATCAGAATCTCATAAATATTTAGTTTATTCTTATTTACAGGAATAAACGTTTTGATCTTCCAATTATAGTCAGACAGCTGTGTCGAGACTGTCATAGCAATCTCATTGGTTTTACCGGCCGGATAGCTGATTAAATTCGGATAAACCAATGGAGATATCTCTTTATCATATATTGGATCAGATATTTTTACGGCATAAGGGTCTGCAATTCTTATACTGTTATCTATAAAATATTGACATATATACTCTTTCCTCGGAATCAGATCCCCGATCTTAATCCAGAAATAATCCCCGTTTTTCTTCATTCTATATGTTTCCATAGTCTTCCAGTCATTGAAATCCCCAACCAGATAAACAGACTGCTTCTTGGGAGCAAAAAGAACAAATGCGAGAGAATCCTCACTAATTCGAGTAATCCCCTCCCTGTAAGGCAACATAGTGGGCTCTTCCACACCAGGCTGATCAGGTGGCTGGCAAGAAAGAAGTACAAAGGGGAAAAAAAGTAGATATAGCAGATATTTCATATTATTGAAGGATAAAGGTGAAAGGTGGACAATTCTGTCCACCGTTCATCGCTTCATAATAAACTATTGTATTGTTCCAGTTCCTGCATTGAAATCCAATGTCACTGTTTTTCCGGCCGCTACGGTTACTCTATCTTGATCTCCGCCATTACCACGGTACTCAATTTTGCCGTTAAGAATTACGAACTCCATTCGCCACCAGTCTCCACCCACGGTAGATCCCGAAGAATTTGCATATAAACGTAATTCGCCAGATGCTGTGGTAGTTATCTTCATTTTATTACCGTCAACACTCATTGGATATTGTCCGGTATTCCATCCTCCAAAGCAGTTTCCCATTCCATATACCTTTGCAGGTTCGATTGTTATCTTATTAATGGTATAATCGATGTAAACGCTATACATACCTGCTGCAGAGACAAAAGCATTACCGTCTCGTGTTGTAAATCCGACATTTGTACCCAAACTGAAGAAATCACCATCCCAAGCCTTTTTAGCGCACCATTTGAAACCGTCCGACGGGTTGCTGAAATATCTCACACACCAGAACTGTCCCTCTTTTCCGTTAACAGGAGTTAACTCTGCTATACCCGAAGACCCCCAATTCCATCCACCGAATTCTGATCCTATCATATATACATGATCAGGATACAGCGGTTTGAATGCAGTTGTCTTGACTCTTAGGGGAAGAGATGTTATAACCCCGTGTTTCTCACTTACAGAAGCCTTAAGGGTAAAGATAATGTTTGTTGCAACATTTGGAACTGCTCCGATTTGTATTAGGATTTTATTCAAATCTTCCAATTTAACGTCTAATGAGTCGCCATAAGTAGAAGAGACAAACTTAGGTTCAGATGTACCAAGTCCGGCGTATAAATCATATTTTACAGCAGCAGGAACTCCAAAATCAGCTTTGGTCCACTTGAAAGTGGTAGTATTCTTCAGATTCTCCAACGTAATTAAAATCTCCTTGTGTACGGTAAGTACAGGAATAGTTGCTTTATCCGCCGGAAGAACTGTATATATATACTGATCCTTTTCACATGATGTGAATAGTAATGCGAAAAGAAATACTAACAGATTAAATTTCTTCATCATAGTATATTTTAATATTTATCATTTTGTTTCAGGTTCGGATTTGCCATTAAATCAGAAGAAGGAATGGGATAAAGGTTATAATGAGAGTCAACAGAACGACCATTCTGCACTCCGCCTTTCCATTCCCAGATATAACTACTTGAAGTGAACATGCCGTATCTTATCAAATCTGTACGACGAGAACACTCCCAATATAACTCTCTTGCCCTTTCGTCGAGTATAAAATCAGATGTCAGCTGGCTGCTGTTTATAGGTGAAATATTAGCTCTAGATCGGAGTTGATTGATATAGCCTAAAGCCTCTGTAATCGAGCCGCCAGTTCCCCCGCGCACAACAGCTTCTGCATATATTAGATACATCTCAGCAAGTCTGAAAAGTGGGAAATCATTATCAGCAAACTCAACATCAGATCCATAAATAGGATTTGCTGCGGTTGAAGTTGTTTTAATATTTCGGAATTTATATGTTGCCATTCCATAAGGATACTCTGTAGGGTGAGCTCCAATTGATTTATTCTCCCCGACGAAAAGAAAACGTTTATCATTAGAGTCAAACTTATCAGAGAACTCTTTTCTTGCACGATAGCCGGCCCAGTTTGCATTGCTGAATATTCCGTAATGAATTAACTTGTTTTTGTAGGTTGTCTGATACTCTCCGTTTGAGCAACAATTGATCAGGAAAGTTGTTCCACCGAATAAGCGTGTGTTTTTTCCATCATAATTAATTGACAATATAACTTCATTGTTATTTTTTTCATTGTCAGCAAGGAAAAGATGCTCATAATTTCCCATTAGAGTATAGCCGGAATTTATGGCACTTTTACTATATGTCACAGCTTCTGTCCATTTTGCATTTCCAGTATAGACTTCTGAATTGAGATACAAGCGTGCGAGAAGTGCATAGGCTGCCCCTTTGTCTGCCCGTCCGTACTCATTCGTACGAGCATCTTTCATGTCGGTACCACTAACCAAATCAAGAAGTTCTGTCTCAATATAGGTGAAGAGTTCTGCTCTCTGTATTTGTTGCGGAAGTATCCCGAAATCATCATTTTCAGTAATAAACGGCGGATTTCCAAAAACATCCATTAGTACCCAATAATCGAATGCACGCAAAAACCTTGCTTCAGCACGAAAAGAATTAATCTCCTTTATCTCGGCGTCAGTAAAACCTTTTCCGGAAGCATTATCTGCGGTGTTTTTTAAAAATTCGTTCGCATACATAATCTGCAAGATACATTTATCATACAAACCAATTGTAAATTTCCCGTCAGAGGTAAAATTCATGCTGTTAAGTTCAGGAATACCCGGGTCACTAATCCAAAGACAGTGAGCTTCATCAGTAGGTAGAACCTGATGGTTAAAGAAACAACGGAGAAAATCAGCGTTACTTCCTTCATCAAGTCCGACAACATCGGGTTTACCATCAGGACCTCGGTTGCCGGACAATGTATAACCGGCATAGATCTTTGCCAGAGCAGATTTATATCCGTCAAATGTAGAATAAACCTGTATCGAAGTGTTGTCATTTTCTGGGAAACGATCCAGATCCTTCAAGCAGGATGTGATCAGCAAGGATGAGCAAGACAACAGCAGTAATATATATATATATCTAAAATTTTTCATACTTATCTAATTAAAAATTTAAGCTTAGACCTAAACTGAATGTTCTTGGATTAGGGTAAAAATTGTTGTCAATTCCGCCTGCTATTTCAGGATCTATCCCCTTGTACTTAGTTATTGTGAAAACATTCTGTATGGAGAAATTCAATTTCAGATTTGCAATTTCCGAAATCTTACCGAAGTCATACATGAATTGAAGATAGTCCATCTTCAAAAACGAGGCATTCTCAATGTAGTAGTCTGAAAATAGCTGCTTATTGTAGAAGCCGGTGTTGTTGATGTCCCTGATTGTGTTCATGAGGAAATTGTTCGGATTAAGTGTCTGTGAGTAGTTACCCATATCTGAATTTACATTATTATATGCGTAGTTTCCTAAGCTGGCCCTTAATGCAGTTGTTATTGTAAGTTTTTTATATGAGAAAGATGTGTTTAATCCCATATATACATCCGGTTCCGGAGATTTATAGCGATAAAGGTCTCCGTCATCCAGTTTCCCGTTTCCGTTCAAATCAGCATATGCCCCTTCAATGGGCTTGCCATCTGCATCATACAACTGTTTATATACATAGAACGAAAATGGCGCATAACCGACAGAGTGTATCTGAATAGTGCTGCTTGTACCTCCGGATATATTGCTCACCGGGGCACCTATATATGTCGACTCAGGCCCGTCATTCATTGAAAGCTTTGTTATTTCAGTATGGTTGTATGTGATATTGAACCCGATATCCCAACGCATATCCCTTTTGTCAAGAGCAACGTAATTGATATTAGCCTCAATTCCACGATTATCAAGACTACCAATATTCTTGACAATTTTGTTAATGAAGTTGCTTCCCATTGGAACCGGAATCTCATTTAAAAGGTCTGTGGTATGTTTGTAGTAATAATCGATACTTCCGGAAATCCTGTTGTCAAGAAAACCCCAGTCTATACCAATATTTGTAGTTGCAGTCTGTTCCCACTTACGTTGAGGATCGTATCCGTCAGGTCTCCACAGATAGTAAAACTGATCTCCGAACTGCACCCTTGCAGTAGGATCACTATATGTATATTTAGCTATATGATCATAATTACCAATACCCTCCTGTTGTCCAGTAACTCCGTAACCTATACGCAGTTTAAGATTTGACATTGCTTCAATATTTTTCATGAAGCCCTCCTCTTTCAGTCTCCACGCTAAAGCGACAGAAGGGAAAGTTCCCCATCGGTTGTCACTGCCGAATCTTGAAGAGCCATCTCGTCTTAATGTGGCTGTCAACAAATATTTATCCTTAAAATTATAATTCAGACGACCATAGAATGAAATCAATGTATTCCTGGTTGTTGTTTTAGGAAAAGTAGATGCAGCAGTAATAACAGTCTCTTTGGAATAATCTGTAACAGCAAAGCTATAATCTGTTGTCTTCCAATCCTGATATGTATATCCTGCCATTATCTCCAAACGGTTGTCCTCATTAATCTCTTTTGTATAATTCAGATAGTACTCTAGCAATAAATTCTGTTTTTCCTGTTTGAATTGGGAGTACTCCCCATTTTGAGCATATTTTTCAGGTGACCAGGGTAATATATATTTATCGCCAGTTCCCTTTGAAATATCATAGCCGAAATTTACATTTGCCCGTAACTCTGGTAAAAAATGGAGTTTATAATCTAGCTGAATATTCCCGATACTACGATAAACATCAGCTTGGTCGTCTTTTCCATAAAGAAGGGCTACCGGATTCTTCGTTGCCATTGTATTCACATTTCCCGTACTTCCACTCAACCAGTTCCAATAACCATTGAAATTATCAAAACCATCGGCCTTCACAGGTTTTGTCGGATCCATACGAAGAGCAGCACCAATAGCGTCACCGTTACCAAATCTACTGTGTGAATATGTACCTTTAAGATTCATGTTGACAGAAAGGTGATCATCAAAGAATTTAGGAGATATATTCAGAGACAGGGTACCCCTCTTCATATTGTCGGTCTTAAGTGTTCCGTCTTGGCTGAAGAAACCTGCAGAGACCCTGTAAGGAAGAAAGCTATTTAGACAACCATTTATACTGAGATTATTGTCAGTTGTGAATGCATTCTGGAAAATCTCCTTTTGCCAGTCGGTAGACGCATTC
This sequence comes from Rikenellaceae bacterium, assembly GCA_034928745.1. Taxonomy (GTDB): domain Bacteria; phylum Bacteroidota; class Bacteroidia; order Bacteroidales; family UBA932; genus Bact-08. The sequence continues at coordinate 81,859 of JAYFOS010000011.1, read as the reverse complement.
CCAAGATAACCAAGATACATCTGCTCGGTAAGAGGATTCTTTGCAGCCTCTCGTGTTACTGCCTCCCGGAACTCGTCAGCAGACATAAGGTCAACTGTCTTTGCTATGGTGGCTATAGAATTTTGTGATGAGAAGTCAATTCTGAATTTTTGATCTTTTAATGCCTTCTTTGTTGTAATAATAATAACGCCGTTGGATGCCCTCGAACCATATATTGCAGTAGCAGAGGCATCTTTAAGGATATTCATAGATTCGATATCATTCGGGTTAATAGTTGACAACGGGCTTGTCATGCCAGAAATTGAGTTGTTGTCGATAGGGACTCCGTCAATGACAATCAAAGGATCGTTGCTGGCATTCAAGGATGCTCCGCCTCTGATTCTGATACGGTTTCCGTCACCGGCTCTACCTCCGTTTGATATAATCTGGACACCTGCAACTTTACCAGTTATGAGTGAAGCAGGATTTGATACTACACCCTGAGAAAACTTTTTTGAATCAATAGCCGTTACTGATCCAGTCAGGTCACTTTTCTTTACAGATCCATAACCGATTACAAGTACCTCACTTAAAGATTGTGCATCTTCTTTCATAACTACACGGAGAGTAGTCCTGTTTTGTACAGGTATCTCCTGAGAGAAAAATCCTATAAAGGAAAATACTAAAACGGAATTGTCAGAAACTGCCAGTTCAAAATAACCGTCAACATTACTGAAAACCCCTTTTTTAGTTCCTTTTTCCAATACCGCTGCTCCAGCAACCGGCACATTGTTTTCGTCTACAATTGTTCCAGAGATGCGTTTCTCATTCTGGCCATAGAGACTGAATCCGAACATCATGCACACTATAGTTAATGCGCATACATGTGAAAGTTTTTCTAAAAAAATATTCTTACATTTCATTGAATATGAATATAATAAGTTTGGTTAAATAGTGTTGAAACAAAATTAAACACAATAATCAGGGAAAAATAATTCTCAAAAGAGAATCTAAACTCGTTTAAGAATGAAAGGCATGTATAACAGAGTGTTGCCTCTATATGTCGTGAGAGATAATCTAAATTTTATCTACCAATTTTCATCACCTGTTCCTCAAAAGAGTCCTTAAACAGTGATTTATTTTTCAGTTTAGATCGATACGTGTAAACAGTTGTTATCGAAAAGCGTAAAAAGAGAGCTATTTGCGAACTGTCATTAATGCCGAGTCGAATAAGGGCGTAAATACGTAACTCTGTATTTAATATCTCCCCGAGTTTGGAATTCTGTTTCTCTCCTTCCGGGAAAAGAGCATTGAATTCTTCAATAAATGTAGGATACAACCTGAGAAAGGTTTCATCAAAATTTGTAAAAAAATTGTTTAACTCATTATTAATAAACTGAGGAGATCTTAGTTCGCTGTAAAGTTCCTCCATTTTCCCCTCGCGGGTATACTTATTCAATGTACGACGGTAAGTGTCAAGTTTTTCAATATAATGTGAACAAAGGTCTATGAACTTTGTCAGATAGGTATCTTTTATAAGACTTGCTTCCGAGAGTTTGCGATTAACTTCAAGTAACTCACTATTCAACAAATAGAGCTGTTCGTTTGATTTATGAAGGTCTTGATTTGTTCTGGAGAGTTCTCGTCTTATATTAGTAACCCGCTGCATATATATGTATACGGAGATTATTGCTATCACTAGAAGTACAGATAGAATGCTTACAAGTAAAAGGTACAATTTAAGCTCTTTTTTCTGTGCCATGGCTTTTGACTGGTATGCAGAATCTATAATCGGGAATATTTTTGTAATCTCGTATGTTCGGAAGCGGGAATTGCAAAACACAGCATCTTCCATGGATGATTGTATGCAGTGATAAGCATTGTCTATATCTCCCTCTTTAAATAGTATCAAGGCAAGTGATTGCATGGAAGTGTTTTCCTTAACAGCATTCTTTATATCATAAATTGCGGAGAGAGCATAGTACTTCTTTTGAAGCTCTAGATTACCCTCTTTTTTATATATGTTTGCCAGAATACTAGCCAGAATGGCTCTGTTGTGATCCTCTTTAGATGAATTATTTAAAAGGTTTGCTAAAATGGCCTCTGCCTCTTTTGTCTTATTCTCTTCTGAAAGTTTCTCAGCAATCCATAACTGATAGTCTCTTGTGTCAGGAGAAGCTTTGATAATTAGAGAATCAGCATATATACGACTTAGTCTGAAATAATCATTATTCTTGTCATTTTGGGCTTCAGCATAATATTTGTATAAACGCTTATATGCATTATAATAACTATACAAATACTCTACAGGCATAGTGTCAAGCTGCGATCTGTTTATACTTGCGATCTGCTGGACTGCCTCAAAGAATTTGCCGCTTTGCCAATACATAAAAGATAGTTTCAGCTTAGTGTCCACCATGAAGAACTGATTATCCATTCTGTATGCAAGTCTCATATTACATTCGAGATAATGCGTCGCAGAATCTATCTGATATGCGCTGTACTCCTCTTGTATTCGGTTGTTAAGGATATAACGCTGTTTATCCGATATATCCGGCATTATTAAAAGTTTCTTGATATCCTCAATACGTTGTTCCTTTTCTCTGACATAATCCTCCTTATGATTAAGTGTCTCGAATAGAGTAAGTAATACAGAGTCTTTTCCGGTATTTGCATGTGCCTGGGATAGGCTGAAAAACGGGAATAAAAGAAGGATTAAAAATCTCATATAATTGTGATTGTATTACGAATATACATAAAAAACCACAATTAAAGCAAGGATTATATTAAATAAATTGAGACAAATGGACTAAATAAATAGAGAAATGGGAATACTTCTCTTTTATTTTATCAATAATAATCCCTTAGAAAAATATATTAAAATTGATACTGAATTCTTGAAAAGGATCTATCCTGACAGAAAATCATTGGATAACGCAATCATAAATTACAAATCTGATATGAAAGAGATAAGGGATAATGAACGCGATATCTGGACTCGTACAACTGACGGATTTGTAATCAAATGTTTAAACACTTCACTGAATGGACGGAATATATTTCATATTAGCGAAGGTGAGATGGAAGACCTGATTATCTCTTTGAGAAAAGAATCAGGAGCTTCTTACAGGAAAATTGCATCAGTGACACACGAAAGTTACGAGTTTGTGAGAAGGACACTTTGGCGCAGTTTGAGGTTAGTATTTGATTTTAAATACATCTAAAATCATCTTTTTGAATTATTAAAACAAGCCGAAATTTAAACAACTTGCATTTAGCAACTTACCTCAAACTGCGCCAAAGTGTCTGCCCCCTGCCTGTGGGATTGCCTCGCATGCAAATATATTTGCAGCAAATGTCTTGCTCCACCTTGGGATTACCTCGCTGACGCTCGGTGATCCGCGGTGGGGGGCTTCAACAAAGCAAAAACTGTAAGCTCCGTTGGAGCTATTTGTTATGCGTTTGACGGCTTCAAGCAAGCTTTAGCCGTCATCGCATAACAAAAAAGCCGCAACTTATTGCGGCTTACAGTTTTTTTGCTTTGTGATTCGGAAGGGATTCGAACCCTTGACCCACAGCTTAGAAGGCTGTTGCTCTATCCAACTGAGCTACCGAACCGGTTTATGCATCCCTTTTGGGGAGTGCAAAGATAACAAATATTTTGAAATTACTTAGATTCGTTAGCATTTTTTGGTTTTCCCAGTGCTTTATAGAGCAAATAGAGGAAAACCAGAACGCCGAGAACTATCATCCCATTAGATATCTCGCTGCTGTATTCATGGACTTTACTCATCAGCTGATCCTTGGGAACAAAACTTTGGAGAGAGTAGCCTACTGCAGCAAGTATCATATTCCACATAAGTGCCCCAAGAGACGTATATAGAACAAATTTCTTTAGACTCATCTTTGCAAGTCCCGCAGGTATTGAAATCAGTTGCCTGATAGCAGGTATCAACCTGCCGACAAAAGTGGATACTGCGCCGTTCTTAACGAAGTACTCCTCTGCGTTGTGAATCTTATGCTCATCAAGCAGGCACAAACGTCCGAAACGGGTATTTACAAGTTTATATATAACAGGCCGTCCAAGATAATATGCAAGGAAATAGTTTATAAATGCTCCTATCAATGCGCCTATTGTTCCGAATAACACCACCAATACTATGTTTAATTCACCTGCGGCAGCTTTGTATGCGGCAGGTGGAATAACGACCTCTGAAGGAAATGGGATAAAGGAACTCTCTATCGCCATAAGAAGCGTTATCGTCCAATAGTTGAGATTCTCTAGGCACCATTCAATAAAATGTACCGATTCCATAGCTTATATTTCTTCTTTTTTATTTACATCTATATCAGGAAGAAGCTTGTGTAGCATATCCTGCCACAATATATCCTGTTTTAACAGCTCCTCATAACCAGTAGTCAAACCCGCCTCATCATTTGTATAATACATAGAGACAGCGTAATAGACAAGGAATTCGGGCAACCCTGTCTCCTTATAAGATTTTAAAATATCTTCAGCAATAATATTATAATTAATACTACTGTCCTCTATGACCTTTCTCAGAAAAACCAGTGCCTCATTATAATCTCCCTTTAACATTCTTAAGTGAGCCATATAAGTATTTGCATCAGGACTATCTGCGTCAAGCTCAAGTGCCATTCTGACATACTTCTCCGATTCTTCAGGCAATCCAATTTTAAGGCAGGAGTCTGCCAAAGCAGTTATGGCAAACGGATCATATGGCTCCAGTTCAATAAATTCTTTTAATGTATCTACTGCTTTATCATACTGTTCAGTATTGATATGTACTATGGCCTTATTATACATTACAGATGAATTCGACGGATTCAAGGCCAGCGAGTAGTTGAATGCCTCTATTGCCTTGTCATATTTTTCCAATGTTGCATAAATCGTACCTACATTAAACCACACATTATCATTAAATGGCTCCTTATCGAGATATTTTTCATAAAACTCAATACTCTCGTCATACCTCCTCGTTCTCTCCAGACAAAAGGCAATATCGTTAAATACAGCTATGTTCTCCGGATTTTCCTTGTTTACTTTTTCAAGGTATTCCAGAGCAAACTCATAGTTGCCTGCATCAATATAATCAAGTGCCGCAGTATAGAGCATCTCCTCCTGTTCTTCCGGGGATAGAGTCATGGCGTGAGAAATGTATTCCCTCGCAAGTTCATTATTCCCCATTTTTAGCTGACTCCTGCCAAGCAAAAAATAGACATCACTGTTACTTGAATCAAATCCAAGTTGTTTTTCCAGTATCTCTACCGCTTTTTCAGGCTCCCTGTTAACTATCAATGCATCAGAATATCTTACAGTCAAATCCGAAGAATATGGATGTCTCTGATACGCTATCCGGGAAAGCATCAGAACAAGTTCGTCATTGTACTCGTCAGCAAAAAAGCCTAACAGGTAATCAAATTCCTCTTCAGAAAAATTTACTTGAGAGAGATCTCCATTTTTATATGCCTGACGGCAAATCTCTACCTTTTCTGAATAATCCTCCTCTTCATTGAAGTTTAAAAAATTGTCTGCTGACATTATAATGATCTGATTGTCTTTAAATAAAAGAAGGTTCTCTTCACAAAGTCCAAGGCACAACACTTATCGCTGTCGTTTGTAATAACAAGATCATATGGGTTTGGTTCATGGGAGTGTCTGCCAACCTTAAATGATGAAAGTGAAGAGAGAGAGAGGTATTCTCCGACAAAGCTGTAGCTTTTTGAAAAATCGATATAGATATCTGAAGCGTCATTAAGAAATTTAGATACCATATCCGGATCCGGTATTCCAATCTTAGAAAGGTTTTTCTTTGTTATCAGCTTTATGCCGTGTCCAAGTACAGCTTCTGAGGAGGTATCCTTACCGAGGTTTATCGCAATGCCGTGATATTCAATTTTATTGTCTGTTGCATATGATATAAGGAATTTGACAGCCTCCATATTATCCTCCTCTGTAACATCAAAAATGAAAGAAATTCTCTTGACACTTTCAAGAGAGACAAACTGCACTTTCCTTTGTACAACAATTCTGTTTAAAGCCTTTTTCTGGAGTCTCTGTTTAAAAAACATATCAACGCATAATTGATAAACCGGTGCAAAAATAACAAATTATAATTGCTATCTTTGATTAAAGATCAAAATTCTTATGTTAAGCGAAATATCGGAATTAACTTTAGCCGACCTCTTTTCAAAGAGTACCATTGATTTTCAGGATCGCCCGGCATACTCCTTTGCAGGAAAAACAAGCATTACCTATAAGGAGGTAGGAGATAAAGTTGAAAGGCTTGTAGACCTTTTCAACAAGTCAGGATTGGAACAAGGAGCTAAGATATCCATACTGGGTAATAATATGCCGAATTGGCCTGTCAGCTACTTCGCAATAACAACTTCATCCAGAATTGCCGTACCAATTCTGCCAGACTTCACTGCTTTTGAAATAGTTAATATTCTTGAACATTCTGAATGCAGGGCGTTAATTGTCTCAAAAAGACTCCAATACAAAATCCCGGAACATATTTTCAATGAGTTGGATCTGATAATATCCATGGATGATCTTGAGATTATCAAATTTCCCCCTAAATCGGAGTTTGTAATTACATCTACTCCCGAACCTTCAGACCTAGCTTCAATTATATACACTTCGGGCACTACCGGGACTTCAAAAGGCGTTATGTTAAGCCATAGCAACATTGTTTGCCAGGAATATATGAGCAATAAACTTTTTGGAATAGTAAAAGAAGATATTCTGCTCTCAATATTACCCCTTTCGCATACATACGAGTGCAGCATAGGCATGATCCAACCGTTTACGCATGGAGCACAAGTTGTATACCTTGACGGTGCCCCTACCCCGTCATTATTGCTTCCAGCCCTCAATGTAGTTAAGCCGACAATTATGCTCTCTGTACCGCTGATTGTAGAAAAGATATATAAAAACAAGATAAGGCCCATGTTTACAAAGAACTTGCCTATGCAGGTGCTGTACTCTTTTCCACTAATCAGGAGGCTCTTTCATAAAATATCCGGGAAAAAACTCTACAATACATTCGGGGGAAAATTAAGATTTTTCGGAATAGGCGGCTCCAAACTTGACGGAATGGTTGAGAGATTCCTTGCTGATGCAGGGTTTCCATATGCTATCGGGTATGGCCTTACCGAGACTTCCCCTCTTCTTGCCGGAGCAATACCGGGAAAGACCAGATGGCAATCAACAGGACCTGTCCTTGAAGGTGTCGAAATAAGAATTGACAACCCAAATTCCAGAAAAATCGGAGAGATTGTAGTAAAAGGTCCCAATGTGATGGTTGGATACTACAAGGATCCTGAATCTACATCCCGAAGCTTTACTCCTGACGGGTGGTTCAGGACAAAAGACCTGGGCCTCATTGATAAACGAGGCTACCTATATGTTAAAGGAAGGGCGGACAATATGATTGTCAACTCTAACGGTGAAAACATATATCCGGAAGAGATTGAATCCTTGCTTAATGAACATGATATGGTTCTGGAATCACTGGTCACTCAGAAAAGCGGAAAGATGACTGCACTTGTACACTTAAATTATGATCAGATAGAGGCAATACATCAACTCCGGAATACGGCTAAAGCAAACATTGATGAGCGCATACAAAAAATAAAGGAGGAATTACTCGACTTTGTCAACGACAGAGTAAGCAAATCCTCCAGAATCTCAGAAATCACAGAACAACCTGTTCCATTCGAAAAAACAGCTACTCAAAAAATCAAAAGATTTCTTTATACGGATTAATTTCTGAACACAAGTGCATCGTCAAAGCAATCAACTACAATCGGCTTCTCTTTATTTAGTTTGCCCTCAATCAACGATTTTGCAAGTTCATTAACTAATTCCCTTTGAAGTAACCTCTTAACCGGTCTTGCCCCATATGAGGGGTCAAATCCTTTATTGCAGAGATACTCCATAGCATATTCAGTAATAGTCAGGGTCATGCCTTTTTCCTCCATCAATTTTTGAATTGCGTTGAGTTGTAGTTTCAAAATGTCTTTTACATCGCTCATTGTTAGCGGATGAAACACTATGGTTTCATCTATTCTGTTAAGAAACTCCGGTCTTACGCTTGCCCTTAACACATCAATCACCTCTCTTCTCGTTTTCTCAATTATCTCTTCCCTGTTTGTGAGATTCATACTTGACAAGTTTTCTTGAATAATATCTGAGGCTGCATTTGAGGTCATTATCAGTATTGTATTCTTGAAGTCAGCAGTCCTCCCTTTATTATCAGTCAACCTTCCGTCATCAAGAACCTGAAGTAATATATTAAAAACATCCGGATGCGCTTTTTCAATTTCATCCAATAATATTACAGAATAGGGCTTACGCCTTACAGCCTCAGTTAGTTGTCCTCCCTCTTCATAACCTACATATCCCGGAGGAGCCCCGACCAATCTTGATACAGAATGCCTCTCCTGATACTCACTCATATCTATTCTAGTAAGCATATTCTCATCATTAAAAAGAAATTCTGCAAGAGCCTTAGCAAGCTCGGTCTTTCCAACTCCCGTAGTTCCAAGAAAGAGGAATGACCCGATAGGCCGCTTTGCATCCTGGAGTCCGGCCCTGCTTCGCCTGATAGCATCTGAAACCGCTTTGATTGCTTCATCCTGCCCGACAATTCTCTTATGAAGCTCTTCTTCCATTCTTAGTAATTTCTCCCTTTCACTCTCAAGCATTCTCTTTACAGGTATTCCTGTCCATTTTGCAACAACTTCGGCAACATCTTCAGGTTCGACATATTCATTAATAAGAGTGAACTCACTTTTGCTTTTTTGCTCCATAAGTTCTTTTATCTGTTTCTCTGCCGATACTATTTTACCATATCTAAGTTCTGCAACTTTCCCGTAATCTCCCATTCTCTCAGCCTCTTCTGCTTTAAATTTCAATTGTTCAATCTCAATTTTCTGCTTCTGAATCTGTTCTAATATCTTCTTCTCTTTTACCCATTGCTCATTATCCTTATTACGTTCCTCTGCCAACTCTTCTATTTGCCTGGCAAGCTCTCCAAGTTTCTCCTTATCACCCTCTCGTTTTATAGCTTCCCTCTCTATTTCAAGTTGCCTTATCTTATGATTCAATTCATCAATAGATTCAGGGACTGAATTCATCTCCAGTCTAAGTTTTGAAGCTGCTTCATCTATAAGGTCAATGGCTTTATCAGGGAGGTGACGATTTGAAATATAACGGTTAGAGAGATCTACTGCTGCTATTAGAGCATCATCCTTAATCTGTACCTTATGATGGTTTTCATACCTTTCTTTCAATCCTCTCAGAATTGAAATTGCTTCGGCCGGTGTAGGCTCATCCACAGTAACCATCTGAAACCTTCTTTCCAAAGCTTTATCCTTCTCAAAATATAGCTGATACTCATCTAGAGTTGTAGAGCCGACGGCTCTTAATTCACCCCTGGCCAATGCCGGTTTCAGAATATTTGCAGCATCCATGGCCCCATCACTTCTTCCGGCCCCGATAAGTGTGTGAATCTCGTCTATAAACAGTATAACCTCACCGGCACTGTCGATAACCTCTTTTACAACACCCTTCAGTCTCTCCTCAAACTCTCCTTTATATTTTGCCCCGGCTATAAGGGCTCCCATATCAAGGGAGAAAATCTCTTTTGACTTTAAATTTTCCGGCACGTCACCATGCACTATTCTTTGAGCAATACCTTCAGCTATGGCGGTTTTACCCACACCCGGCTCACCGACAAGTATAGGATTGTTCTTTGTTCTACGGCTCAAAATCTGTAGAACTCTCCTGATCTCTTCATCCCTACCAATAACAGGATCCAGCTTGCCGGATTTTGCCTGTTCGTTCAGGTTAATGGCAAACTTGCCAAGAAATTCCCAATTCTGTTTATTCATTTTATTTTGTTTTTCAATAGATACTGCAACATATCTGCCATCCGGCATTTTCTGACAAAACGGCACATTTTACTATCTTTGCAAAAAAAAGATGAAATTTCCGGAGTTAAAAGACGGGGAATTGCTTCCTCTTGCTGAAGCTTTCTATACTATACAGGGAGAAGGCTATCATAGTGGAAAACCTGCTTATTTCATAAGATTGGGAGGATGCGATGTCGGATGCAGCTGGTGTGATGCAAAAGAGACTTGGAACCCTAGGTTATATCCTCCGACACCTGTTAGTGAAATTGTTAATGAAGCATTGAAATACCCGGCGAAGGCTATTGTTATTACAGGCGGGGAGCCGCTCTCTTATCCACTTGACAACTTATGCAATTTACTTAAAAATAAGGGCTTTGAAATTTTTCTGGAAACATCAGGCTCCAAAAGCATCAGCGGTAGGTTTGACTGGATTTGTCTCTCACCCAAAAGAAAAAAACCACCCGTAGCCGGTATGCATCAATTAGCCTCTGAGTTGAAAGTCATAATAGAGAATGAAGATGATTTACTATGGGCAGAACAAAACAGATTATTAGTCAGAAGTAATTGTTTTTTATATCTTCAGCCGGAATGGAGTAAGTCAAAACAGATTTTACCTGTAATTATAGACTATGTCAAGAGAAATCCAAGCTGGAATATATCACTGCAAACGCACAAATACATGAATATTCCATAGGAAGGTAAGAGTTTTTTAATAACTTTGAAAACTTAATTTTATAGTTATGAAAAGACTCTTAATACTTGTTGCTCTTGCAATAGTGCTCAATTTACCGCTATTTTCCCAAGAAAAACCTAAAAATCAGACTGCCTATCAATTTACAACTGTTAAGGAGCTTCCTATTACACCCGTGAAAAACCAAGCAAAATCAGGTACTTGCTGGAGTTTTTCCACTCTTGCATTTCTTGAATCTGAACTTCTCAGAAACTGCAAGGGCGAGTTTGACCTATCAGAAATGTTTATTGTCTCCAACTCATATTATGATAAAGCAGACAGATATATAAGGTCATACGGCAAAATCAGTTTCTCTGGCGGCAGCTCATTTACAGATGCAATTACAATCATAAAGAATTATGGCATTGTACCCGATTCGGTGATGAATGGCCTTAATTACGGTGAGAAACTTCACTCTCACGGAGAACTTGACGCTGTGACAAACGCCTATGTTAACGCAATAGAGAAGAATCCTAACGGGAAACTATCAACTGCTTGGAAAAACGGATTCAAAGGAATTCTTGATGCTTATCTCGGAAGTGTTCCTGAAAAGTTTTTATACAAAGGAAAAGAGTATACTCCAAAGAGTTTTGCCTCTATGCTTGGCTTAAATTATGATGATTATATTTCAGTTACTTCCTACTCACATCACCCATTCTATACAAGCTTTGCTCTGGAAGTTCCCGACAACTGGAGGAACGATCTCTCTTACAATGTTCCTATCGACGATCTGATGTCAATATTTGACAACGCAATAGAAAACGGATATACCGTTCTATGGGGGGCAGATGTCAGCGAAAAAGGATTCACAAGAAAAGGAATTGCAATTGTGCCTGAACAGGAGGTTGCAAACATGAATGGATCTGACCAACAAAAATGGATAGGCAAGACCCCACAGGAGATTGAAGAAAAATTAAACACACTTGACGAGATCATGCCTGAGAGAGTGATAACACAACAAGATAGACAGATTTCATACGACAACCTCCAGACCACCGATGATCATGGAATGTTAATATATGGTATAGCTAAAGACCAGAATGGCAACAAATATTACAAAATCAAGAACTCTTGGGGAACCAATACCGGTTTTAAAGGATTTTGGTATGTTTCGGAGACATTTGTCAAGTACAAGACGATGAACATAGTTGTAAACAAGAACTCTGTTCCAAAGCAACTAAGAAAGAAATTAGGCATTGATTAAATAAGAAATTATGAAAAAGACACTTTTAACAGTTTCGCTTCTTCTTTTGACAGTATTATTCAATCTTGCTGTCGGACAGGCATATCAATTCTCAGACGTATGCCGAAATAAGGTAACCCCGGTGAAAGACCAGGCAAGAACAGGTACATGCTGGTGCTTTGCAACCACTGCATTTATGGAAAGTGAACTTATAAGAACCGGCAAAGGAGAATTTGACCTGTCGGAGATGTATGTTGTCTATCAAAATTATCTTAATAGACTTCAAGACAACTATTTAAGAAAAGGGAAAGGAAATATAGGCGAAGGAAGTATCGCTCATATGCTTCTTGAGGTCTACCGGACAAACGGAATTGTGCCAGAAGAAGTTTACTCAGGAATCAAATATAATTCAGACCAACATAATCACACGGAACTTAGTCAATACATGGAGGCTATCGCAAATGTATCCGTTGAGCTGAAGAAAAGAAGCCCTGAATATTATAAAATCATGACTAATCTCCTGGATACATATCTTGGTGAAAGGCCTGAAAAATTTACTTACAAAGGAGTGGAATACACTCCGGAGAAGTTCCTGAAACATCTTGGAATAAATATTTCTGATTATATTGAGCTTACAAGCTTCAGCCACCTACCTTTCTATAAGGCATCTGTCCTTGAAATTCCTGATAACTGGGATTACGGAAGATTGTACAATTTACCTATCGACGAGTTTATGGCGGTAATCAACAATGCCCTGAAAAGTGGTTACTGTGTTGCTTGGGACGGAGATATAAGCGAAAGGGGATTTTCTCATAAAAACGGGATTGCAATCAATCCTATTCTTGAAAAAGGCGAAGGAGAAATTGACTTTTCAAAACTATATAATGAGAAAAAAGTTGATCAGAAAAACCGTCAGGAGGGCTTTGAATCGTTCGTCACTACAGATGATCATCTTATGCTACTGACAGGGATCGTAAAAGATCAAAACGGAACTCTATACTACGTCACCAAGAACTCTTGGGGAACTGAAGGATCATTCGGAGGATATCTGAATATGTCTGAAAGCTTCGTAAGGGCTAAAAGCGTATCAATGCTAGTTCATAAAAATTCAATTCCTAAAGAGATCCGCGAAAAATTAGGCATTTAAAAAGTCCTTTATGAGCATTGCCAGACACATTCCTAACTCAATAACCAGCCTTAACCTTCTTTCAGGAACCATTGCTGTAATATATGGGTTTAAGGGTGAAGCAGAAATAGCTGTTTACCTTATAATTGCTGCGGCACTATTCGATTTTATGGACGGATTCATGGCAAGGCTTTTAAAGTCATACTCCCCTATGGGGAAGGAACTCGACTCTCTAGCAGACTTAATTAGCTTTGGACTTGCTCCGGCGATATTACTTTTTCATCGCTTTGAAATCGCTCATGGAGCTATTATCTTGACATTCACGCCATTGGCAATTGTTATAGCTTCAGCACTAAGACTTGCTAAATTCAATATAGATACAAGACAAACAGAGAATTTCATAGGAATGCCTACTCCGGCAAATGCAATATTGATTAGCATGTTAATTCATTTCTCCTCCTATAACGACACCTTTAACCCATTTCTTGACACAAAATATTTTCTTCCGATTCTTTCGATTGTATTGTCTGTTCTCTTGATATGCAACATCCCAATGTTCTCTCTTAAATTTAAGACATTGAAATGGAAAGGTAACGAGATGAGATTTTCTCTGATTATTTTAGCATTTGCCTTTACTACTATCTCTTTTATTTTAGGAGTAACATGGTCTTTAGCTATTCTTATTACATTCTTAATGTATATTATAATTAATTTAATTAATTACTCACTAACACTTTTCAGACAAAAAAGATGAAAGGAAAGACCAGTGCTGACACAATGGATATCATTAACAAGAAATTGTTAAGTCTTACTCCGGCTCATAAAATAGAAAAGATAGAGGAGCTGTCGGTTTGGCTGAACAATCTCTTTACTGATCTTAACAAGCGCAACAGTCTTTTGTTGGAAGCTTCAGTAAAAGCGAGTCAGATATTGATATCCAATCATAATTTCTATGATGCTGTCAACGAGGTTATAGAGATAATCGGTGAATCTATACCAAACAACCGTGTCTTTATTTATGAATTTCATAAGGATATTATCAACAATGACGATCTTATCAGTCTGAGATTCGAAAAGGAGCAAGGGAAGGATTCAAAAAGGGTGTTCGGAAATAAGCATCAGAATATTCCGGTAGGATTTTTCCCTGATATAATACTCAATAACCTGAAAAGAGGCAATATAGTATCCTCTGTAACATGCCCCTTTTCTGAATGGGGGGAATTCTTACTAATACCAATATTTGTAGAGGGTTCAGAGTGGGGATTTCTCGGAGTGGAAAGTAATAGTATTGATGACGATAATTATTGGAATGAATGTGACAGAAATGCGATGAGCAGTATTGCCTCTTCATTGGGACAATATATAAACCGTCATTTTCAAAGTCTCGAACTTATAATGGCCAAGGAACTTGCTGAGGAGAGTGAGATTTATGCAAATTCATTATTTGACCAATCTCCATTATGCATACATATTGCAAGTACCTCAGGAGTCATCGAAAAGGTGAACAAGTCTTCTGAATCTATTTTCAGCGTTCCTCAGAGCAACGTAATTTCAAAATTCAATATTCTTACAAATCCTATATCCGTTGAGCTTGGTTGGAATAAATTTTTTAAAGAGGCAATAGCGTCTGAAAATGAAGTATTTAAGAAAATCATTTTTGATCCGGGAGCTTTTGGATTCAAAGGAGAAAGGAAAGTATTGAGTGCTGTTGCTTTTCCAATAAAATTCAAAGGGAGGGTCAAGAAGATAGCCATCATGTATCAGGATATTACAAAGAACACCCGTAATGAGCTTCTTCTTAAAATTCAAAGAAATCTTGCATATTCAATATTATCCAGCAAGAATTTTTCTGAGTTCTATACAATAGTATCAAATGAGGTCGATTCAATAATTCCTGACAACAATCTGTATGTTGCCTTTTACAATGAACAAAATGACACATTTTCTATAGGGGGAATAAATCGAGATGACATTGACATTCATATCGAAAGTTGGCCGGCTAAAAAATCAATGACAGGATATGTTCTTTCTCAGGGAAAAACAACTTTTGTTAAGAAAGAAGAGATTCTTGAGCTGTTTTCAAAAGGTATAATAGAGTTGGTCGGAGCAATGGCTGAAGTATGGCTTGGTGTCCCATTTAGAAGTGACAGCGGTGTGTCAGGAGCAATTGTTATCCAGAATTACAACAATCCGGACGCAATAAACTCATCTGACATTGAGATAATTGAGCTTATTGCAAATGAAATAAAGATTTTCCTGGACAAAAAAAGTGCTGAAGAAAGTACCATAAAACTCACAAAAGCAGTCACCGAGAGCCCGGCTTCTGTTGTCATTACTAATGCTGAAGGAAAGATTGAATATGTCAATCCAAAATTCATAACAACCACCGGATACTCTTTTGAAGATGTTAACGGTTCAAATCCGAGAATTCTTAAATCAGGAGACACTCCACAAGTTGTATACAAGAATATGTGGGATACTATTCTTTCAGGTAAGGAGTGGCGTGGAGAGTTAAAAAACAGGAAAAAGAACGGGGAGTACTATTGGGAAGATATATCCATCTCCCCCATAATCGGGGATGATGGAGCAATAAGTCATTATATTGCTATCAAAGAGGACATTTCTGACAGGAAAATTCTTATTAATCAACTTATCGAAGCACGTGACAGGGCTCAGGAAAGTGATAAACTGAAAACAGCATTTCTTCAGAACATCAGCCATGAAATTAGAACTCCAATGAACGGAATTCTTGGTTTTATTGAGCTTCTGAGAGATCCGGCTCTTTCCTCTCAGGATCAGAACAGCTATATTGATATAATTGAAAAAAGCAGCCATCGGATGCTCAAAATAATAAACGACCTCATTGATATTTCTAAAATTGAAGCTGGTATTGTTCAACTTAAACTGTCAGAGGTTTGTATGCCATCCATGCTTCATGACGTTGTAACGTTCTTCTCACCTGAGGCAGAAAAAAAAGGGATAAAGATTGAGCTCCGTTGTGCTGAAAGCATAAATAATCTAATAATAACATCTGATTACGAGAAAATTTACGCCTCTTTGGTTAATCTTATAAAAAATGCAATAAAATACTCTATCAAAGGGGAGATAATAATCGAGGCTGATATTTGCGGAGAATTCATAGAATTATCTGTAACAGACACAGGAATAGGCATACCTGAGGAGAAACTTGAAAAGATATTTGAAAGGTTCACACAAGTAGAGTCTAGCTCTATCAGCCGGGCAGAAGGAGCAGGGTTGGGTCTCTCTATAGTCAAGGCATATATTGATATCCTTGGAGGTTCAATATGGGTAGAATCAAAATTGGGTATAGGATCCAGATTTTCATTCACCATACCTCTCTCCTATCAGGGTGATACCGGAGATGAGTACGTCGAAAAATCATCTATAGTCAAATCAACAGAAAACATGGAGGGAAACAGAGCTTTAAAAATAATAGTAGCAGAAGACGAAGAGACAAATGCCCTATATATTAAGACAATTCTCAAGTCTTCCGGTTACAATTTACTCTTTGCTCATAATGGAGTAGAGACTGTAAATTTATTCAAACAAAATCCGGACACAAACATAATCCTGATGGATCTGAGAATGCCGGAGATGGATGGTTTTGAAGCAGCGAGATTAATAAGAGGACAGGACAAAAATGTTGTAATTATCGCTCAAACTGCTTTTGCATTTACTGAAGATAAAGAGAGTGTTATGGGACAAGGATTCAATGATTATATATCTAAGCCGATAAGAAAAGATGAGCTAAAAAACATAATCTTTAAACACTCAACTAAATAGAGGTAATGATAGACTGGAGTTTGTCCAATTTTTCATCAAGTGCTTTATTTACTCTCAGAAAATCATCCGAACTCTTCAAATCGTCTTTAACTCCAATATAGTACTTAATCTTTGGCTCTGTACCTGAAGGCCTTACAGATACAATAGAATTACCGTCACCAATGAATTGCATAACATCTGATTTAGGTAACGGGATTGAATATCTAAGATCACTAATCAGATCAACCGTTTCTGATTTTTGATAATCATGGATTAAAACCACCTGTTCTCCTGATAGAGTTTGCAAAGGTTCATTCCTGAACTTTTTCATTATTTCCCTGATCTGTTCAAGACCATCGATACCCTTCTTTGTTACAGAGACTAACCGCTCTTTATAAAAACCGAATTGCGTATATATATCAATTAATAAGTCGAATAGAGTTTTTCCCCTCTCTTCAGCCCAAGCCGCTGTCTCTGAGATAAGAACTGATGAAAGCACAGCATCTTTATCTCTCACATACTCTCCTGCATTATATCCGTAACTCTCTTCTCCTCCCCCTATGAATACCCGTTTCCCCTCATTTTGTCTAACAATGTCTGCTATATACTTGAATCCAGTCAACACATTGAACATTTCCACGCCATATGAATCAGCAATACTTGTAAGCAAATCAGATGTTACAATTGTCTTGACCATATAAAATCCCGGGTTTTTTTCGCTGCGTTTCAACTTTCCAAGTTCACAGAACCTTTCTAGCAAATAGTATGTAAGCAAGGCAGATGTCTGATTACCATTTAATAAAACAAAGCTGTTGCTATGATCTCTAATCGCAACTCCAAGCCGATCTGCATCAGGATCTGTAGCTAGAACAATATCTGCTTCTGTTTCAAGTGCTCTGTCAACAGCCATCTTTAATGATAAACTCTCCTCAGGATTAGGTGATGCTACAGTAGGAAAATTTCCATCATTTATATCTTGTGCAGGGACATTGAATATTTTGGTAAACCCGGCTCTTCTTAATGCTTCCGGAACCAACTTTACACCGGTACCATGAAGTGGGGTATATACAATCTTTATATTTGGATGTTTTTTTACAACATCAGGAGACAAGGCAAGAGATAAAATGGCTTTAAGATATGCCTCATCTGTCTCACTACCTCCTACATGTATCTGGTTCTCTCCTCCTGTAAACTTAACTTGTGATGGATCTTGTATCAAAGAAACCTCTTTTATAATGTTCTTATCATGAGGAGCAATAATCTGGGCACCATCACTCCAATAGACTTTGTATCCATTGTACTCCTTGGGATTATGAGATGCTGTTATCATTACCCCGGCGACACACCCGTGATGACGTATTGTAAAACTTAATTCAGGAGTAGGCCTGAGCTCATGAAAAAGAAGAACTTTAAATCCATTGGCTGCAAACACCTCTGCTGTTATCCTGGCAAAGTATGAACTGTTGTTTCTGCAATCAAATGCTATGGCAACCGATAAAGAGCTTTTATGTTTGTTTACCTTAATCAGGTAGTTTGCCAAGCCTTGAGTTGCCATGCCGACCGTGTACCTGTTCATTCGGTTTGTGCCAACACCCATGATACCTCTCAATCCCCCGGTTCCAAATTCCAAAGACTTATAAAAAGAGTCCTCCAACTCTTTTGGGTTTGCTTCAATCAGTCGCCTTATCTCCTCTTTTGTCTCATTATCGAAACTTCCCTCAAGCCACGATTGGGCTTTTAATAAATAATCCATAGCCATAACATTGGATTTAAATAATTACTTCTAACAAATTTAATCAATAATAGATTAAATTCAAAAATCAAACTATTGTATATTTGCTCCATGAATATAAAAGAGTATATTCCTTTCTACCAGAGAAATCTCAAGCTAGCTGTACCTGTCATGCTTACTCAGGCCGGACAGATTACAGTAAACCTTGCTGATAACATCATGGTAGGACACTTGGGAACAACCGAGCTTGCCGGAGTAACATTTGCAAATTCTATTATTGTATTAGGAATGGTTTTCGGGATAGGGTTTACACAAGGTGTAACGCCACACGTCGGGCATTGTTTTGGCAAAGGAGACCATTTGAATGTAGGCAGATTATTACAAGTATCTTTTATTATAAACATTCTTCTTTCTATACTTCTATCCGGTATAATGAGTTCCATCGGTATATTCATGGGATTGATGGGGCAGCCGGCGGAAGTCGTCAGTTACGCAAGAGACTATTATTATATCATATTGACATCAATGGTTCCGGCACTTCTTTTCTTTGGTATGCGACAGTTCTCTGAAGGTATCGGAATTACAAAATATGCTTTATATATAACAGTAATTGGCAATTCATTGAATATTTTCTTAAATTGGGTATTCATATACGGGCACATGGGATTTGAGCCGATGGGAGTCAAGGGTGCAGCAATAGCTACATTAATAAGCCGTTACACCATGTGTGGTGCTTTCATGGTTTTGTATTTGAAACTATCCATCTACAAAAAATATATAAAACAAATAAGAAGGCCATTCATAGATAGAGAGACCGTCTTGAGAATTCTGAAGACATCCGTCCCCCTGTCTCTGCAGAATCTTGTTGAGATTACTGCTTTTAGCCTAAGCGCAATAATGATAGGATGGAATGGCGAGATTGCGCTTGCTTCTCATCAAATAGCAATGAGCATGAGCAGCTTCTCATTCATGCTGGCATTAGGAGTAGGTGCAGCCGCAACTATAAGGGTCTCTCACCAATTTGGATACGGAGATTATAAATCTATGAGAATAGCGGGATTTGCATCTATACATTTATGCGTAGGACTTATGTCCATATGCGGATTATTATATATCTTGCTAAGGAACTATATTCCACTTGTGTTTACAGATGATTCACAGGTAATTTACCTCTCTTCGCAGCTTCTTGTTATCTCTGCGCTCTTTCAGATTTTTGATGCGACACAACTTGCCTGCCTTGCATGCTTGAGAGCTCTGGCGGATGTAAAGAAACCTTTATTATATTCTATTATCTCATATTATTTAGTTTGTTTACCTTTAGGTTATCTTTGTGGAAACATTATGGGATACGGTGCAATAGGTGTATGGGTAGGGTTGCTGTTAGGGCTTATTTTTGCTGCATCGCTGTTTCTATGGAGGTTTAATTTAATAAGCATGCGTTTAGTAAAGTCTCATACTATCTAAAATGAAGTACATCAATTATAAACGAGAAATATTATTTCTTATAGGAATATCAACTATAATCCGTTCCATTATGGCATACTTTATAGATTTGGGCGGAGAAGAGTCTTATTGTTGGTCATTTGCCCTATATCCAAAATTGAGCCAGATGGAGAGCACTCCAATGATTGGTTGGCTCATACAGCTCACAACATGCAATCTCGCATTCAATAACACTTTTTTTATAAGAACGGGGGCAATAATGATTTCCGCCCTATCCACATGGCTCATATTTTTAATCGGCAGACGTGTCAAGAATGAGGCAACCGGATTCTATGCAGCAGTTATTTACACCTCATCTTTGTTCTGTTCGGTTTCAGTCGGCACTTTCATTGGAGCCGAAACCCCTCAGCTTTTATTCATACTTCTCTCTATATACTTTCTTCATGAAGGGTTTATAATAAAATACAACCAAGGACTTGAATCAAGAACACTATCAAACATATCACTCTCAATGAGCGGAGTATTCATTGGACTTGCAACCCTCTCTCATTTTTCATCGTTACTTCTATGGGCAGGAGTCTTTTTTTACATAACAATATACGATAAAAAGGCATTTGGGCGGCCATATCTATATATATCCCTGATAATAACACTATTACTTTCGTGGCCGGTTATATTCTGGCATAAAATACAGGTATATTATGGGTTGGATACTTTGTACAATCACCTACTAAATACACCTGACCCTATTAAACTTATAATAGAGAATAATCCTATCAATTTAATAATCATCACAATTTCTCTTATATCATTCCGAAAAATAGAGTTCATTACAAAACAACAGTTCAAATTCTTTATATTAATATCTCTTCCGCTTATACTTACGGGAAATGTCTCCATTGGCCTGCTACCTCTCTTTTTTGTGGCAGCAGCATCACTTGAGACAAAATGTTACAATAAAAATTTCATGCAGCACTTACCCAGATCTCTTAAGTATAGCCTTACTCTATCTATTTCAATTATAATCGCTTGCTTGTTACAACTATACATCGGAGTTTTCAGTATAGAGATCAAAAGAAATTCGGATGCCCCAATCGGATATAAGGACCCATCACTTGACAGGTATGGTATGAGAGAGCTATCAGAAGAATTCCGTAAAATAAGGACAATAGATGTTGCCATGGGAAAAATGCCGGCCCATTCGTATATTATTTCTGACAATTTTCTATTTGCAGCACAGGCTGAATACTACCTTGCCTATCCTGAAAATATTCCTGTAAAAACGATAGGTTCACCTTCAGATGTAAGAAAATATTTACTTACAACAATGAATCTTGGCGGATTTAAAATTGGTGAAAGTGCATATTATCTTGAACAATCCGGAAAAAGTCGCTCCAATATTGACATTGGAGGTACATATTTCAAGAGTAAAGAGATTGCAGGAAAAATATACATACATCGTCTTGGAAAACCGGTGCTTAAATACACAGTTTACAGATTTAAAGACTTGCAAGTTATACCATATATGTAATGATAATTGACAAACCTTTTCTTGAATTTGTTAATGAACATGCCAAAGACAATGTGTATGATCTTTTACTCAAGTCAGAACATTTCCCAGGTATTGACGTAAGAACTGCTGCAACCTCAATTGTGGCTAGAAAAAAGTTAATCCAGAAGGTCCCGGATTGGAATACAGTCAAAGCACTTGTTTTTCCTAACACAATTAATGCAGAACAAGCGAGTTCTTATCTGACGGCTAAATATAAACAACGTTTCTGTGATGGAAATGTCACAATAGATATAACCGGCGGATACGGCGTCGACTCCTATTATCTTTCCAAGGTATCATCAGAATTATATTATATTGAGGCAGACCCAGAGGTATTTGAAGCCACAAAGCATAACTTCAACACTCTTGATGTTGATAATGTCAAATTTTATAATTGTACTGTAGATAAAGGCACATTATCAGGATTGAAGTTGCCATATGCCTCGCTATTGTATATCGATCCAGCAAGACGTTCTCATACAGCCAAGAGAGTTTATGCCATAGATGATTGTAATCCAGATCTGTTAGCCATAAAGGAGGAACTTCTTTCCATATCTACAAATATCCTTGTCAAGGCCTCTCCTATGCTTGATATAACAGAATCTTTAAGGCTGATACCGGAGATAGCAGAGGTTCATATTCTTTCAATCAACAATGAATGCAAGGAGCTTCTTTTTCTTATAAAGAGAGAAGCATCCGTCCGGAGCAGCATTAGGAATATACCTGTTTTCACAGTTAATTTCACCAAGCATAGAGTTGAAGAGTTTAATTTTATTCTTGACAGAGAGAAAGACTTAAATCCAGAGTATTTACATGGTGAACCACTAGAATACCTTTATGAACCAAACAGTTCTATAATAAAATCCGGGGCATTCTCAACAATAGCCATATGTTACACCCTTTATAAACTTGCGAGGCATACCCACCTTTATTCATCCAAAATAAAAGTACCTAATTTCCCGGGGAGAAGTTTTCAAATAATTGATTCTATTGAATATAAGAAAAAATTTATATCGA
The DNA here is from genome assembly GCA_034928745.1 of Rikenellaceae bacterium. Lineage (GTDB taxonomy): Bacteria > Bacteroidota > Bacteroidia > Bacteroidales > UBA932 > Bact-08. The sequence goes on along the minus strand of JAYFOS010000011.1, from coordinate 59,372 downwards.
AGTTAAAGAGTATATATCCTAAAGCAAATATTACAACAAGGAACTTCCCTTTAACCACAGAGGGGTTAAAGAGAGCCCTTGGGATTTCTGACGGAGGGGATATATTTATTTTCGGTTGTACGACAGGAGATAAAAAAATGTTGATTATTTGCAAAAAATCAGATTAATCAATCTTCCAGTTTCTCTCCATTATTCATAAACCATTTTACCTCCAGTAGCGCATTGTCAGTATGAGACTCGATCTTTATCGAGCATTTATATTTCTTTGCCCACTTATATTTGACACTAAACAAACCCTTTGTAAGATATGCTGCAAGAATCGGATTAACCTTTAATATAAAGGATTTAATATTCTTCTCCCTCACATAATGCGCGAGTTTCCTTTCTATTGTATCATCTATCAGAAGACTTGGGGCTATTTTACCTGTCCCGTTGCAACTCGGACAATTCTCGGATGTATTGATTTCTGTCGCCGGTCTGACTCTTTGACGTGTTATTTGCATCAATCCGAATTTTGTAAGAGGTAATATATTGTGTTTGGCTCTGTCACTTTGCATGAGATCCTGCATGTGTTTAAAAAGCCTTATTTTATTGTCATTGGAATCCATGTCAATGAAATCAACAACAATTATCCCTCCCATATCTCTCAATTTTAGCTGCCTTGCAATTTCATCGGCAGCACTCATATTAACATCAAAACTGTTTTGTTCTTGATCAGAGCCGCTTTTAGCCCTTATCCCACTATTGACATCAATGACATGAAGTGCTTCGGTATGTTCAATGACAAGATATGCCCCCTGTTTTATAGGGACAACCTTTCCAAATGCACTTTTAATCTGTCTGCTTATATCAAAATGGTCGAAAATGGGAGTACCTCCTTTATAAAGCTTGACAATCTTCTCTTTGTCAGGTGCAATCAAGGATATATACTCTCGTATCTCGTTATAAATTGCCTCGTCATTAACCTCAATACTGGAAAATGAGTCATTAAGAAGATCTCTCAAGATTGTCGTTGTACGGCTGTTTTCAGTAAACAACAACTGTGGTGGTTTTGCTTTTGCTATTTTAGACCAGGATTCTTCCCACTTCTTTATAAGAGATTTAAGCTCTCCATCCAATACTGCAGCCCTTTTACCTTCTGCGACAGTTCTGATTATGACACCGTAATTAGGCGGCAAAATACTGTACACCAGCCTTTCTAACCTTTTTTTCTCTTCTTTTGAGGTAATTTTCTGAGAAATACTTACTTTATCGGCAAATGGTATTAAAACCATATTTCTGCCGGCAATTGATATTTCTGATGTTAATCTGGAGCCTTTGGTAGAAATAGGCTCCTTTACAATTTGTGCAACTATAAATTGTCCAGGTTTTAAAACATCTGATATTTTGCCCTCTTTTTCCAATATATCTCCTAGTTTTATATCAGAATAGAGAGCCTGATGATTTCTGCTCTGGCCAATAGATTTTGTAAAATAATCCAAAGCCTTGAATGATAATCCAAGGTCTAGATAGTGGATAAATGCATCCTTCTCGTCTCCGATATCAACGAATGCAGCATTGAGGGCCGGCATTATTCTTTTAACCTTCCCTATATATACATCACCTACTGAATAATTACCGTCATTCTGCTCCTTGTTCAGCTCGATCAATCTATGATTGTCGAGAAGGGCGATAGAAACCTCCGTAGAACATACATCAATTATTAACTCCTTCTCCATCTACGATTATAAATAAAAGAATCTAAAGTAAGCCAGTTGGCTTACTTTAGATTATCACTCAGTGAAGACTCAAATAGCAACTATTTTTTCTTTTTATGTCTATTCTTACGAAGACGTTTTTTACGCTTGTGAGTTGCCATTTTATGTCTTTTCCTTTTCTTTCCGCTTGGCATAATTATTAAAATTTTCTAAAGTAATGACGTTATTACTTTACGTTGTTCTTCACTTTATTCATAAACACCTTAGCAGGCTTGAAAGCAGGAATGTTGTGTGCTGGGATAACCAAAGTTGTGTTCTTTGATATGTTCCTGGCTGTTTTCTTTGCACGTTGTTTAACGATAAAGCTACCGAAACCACGAAGATAAACGTTCTTGTCTTTTGAAAGAGATTCTTTCACGCTCTCCATGAAACTTTCAACTACATTCTGGACAGCAATTTTTTCCATTCCAGTTGCTTTTGCAACTTCATTAACGATATCCGCTTTTGTCATGATAAATTAATATATTAGGGGTTAGTCGAATTTTTTATCGAACAAAAGTAGCACTATTTTATTGATTATTCAAAACAAAGCCCTAATTTTTTTATAAATTTATGTAGTTCTCACCATCTTATGCCATTTATTCATAAATTTGAACATGCGTAATCAATTGATATCTGGAGTTCTCTTTTCACTTTTACTCCTATTACCGGACCTGATTTTTTCACAGTCCAAATCCTGTATATCAAATATATACACACCGGATAGAGGGCTAACAAGAAGGGAGATAATTCTACGGGAACTACCTTTTAAGACAGGAGATTCTGTTGACATACAAAATATTGACAATCTTCTTCTTATTGGGAAAGAAAATCTAATCAACTTATCTCTTTTCAACTTTGTATACCTTAATTATAAAAAAAGTACCGAAAATCCCCGTAATATAGATATATATATTGACACAGAAGAACGATGGTATATTTGGCCAATGGTAAATGTTGTACTTGAAGACAGGAACATGAGCAGTTGGCTAAGAAGAGGCGATATGGGAAGAGTAACTCTTGAAACTGGAGTTAAGGCATATAATTTATGGGGACTTAACCACACTCTTACTTTAAGCCTTAAATCCGGCTACCAGAGAGGATTCAGATTTGAGTATAACAATATCGGGTTAGACCATAAAAGAAAACTTTTGTTAAATATAAGCGCAATCCGGGAGTATTCTCGTACCGAAAATGTAAGAATCGAAAACAACACACCCTTTTACTTCAAGTCCGATGAGTTCATTATTGACAAATATTCCTATATGGCCGGCTTTACATATCGCCCACGTATAAGAATAAGCCATACAATAAACATGGGTGTTGAAAAGTACGATATTTCAAGTAGTATACTTACGGAGAATCCGGATTATTGGGGAACACAAGATACTGTAAGAAAAGGATTTTATATTCATTACAAATATGCATCTGATCAAAGGGATAACAATCAATATCCTCTTTGCGGATATCTGATAAGCGGGGAATTTAATGGATATACCTCATTTGACAAAGGTATAAGATATGCGCAGATTGCCACAACGATGCAGTACTGCCACCCTATAGACGACAGGTGGAACATCTCTGCCATCCTCTCTGTCGGGATGTCAACAAAAAACAGGAATGCCTATATTTTTGACAAAGCTATTGGATACGAACTGGCCTATTTAAGGGGCATGGAATTATATGTTGCAGACGGTCAGCACTATTCAGTATTGAACCCTACTCTTAAATACAATATAATACCTACCAAGGTTGTAACAATTGACTGGTTGTCTTTTCTCAGGAAATTCAGTAAAATACACTTTGCTCTATATGGCAAGGCTTTTCTTGATTGCGGTTATGCCTATAATAAGTATAGGACAGTTACATCCAACAATCTATCCAATAAGTTTTTATATAGCACAGGAATAGGACTTGACTTTGTCACATATTACAATATTAATCTTTCTATTGAATACTCTTTCAACATGTTGAATAAGGGAGGAGTGTTTTTTACATTTAAAGGTCCGTTGATTTAGTTTGGCATAATCATTGACCATATAAGATGATAATAAATATTGTCTGTTATAATCAGGATTAGCGTGACAAATTGACATAATAAAGCATAAGTATGAAATTAGATGATATATATCTGCAGCACTCATTTCCAGAAGATGTAAACATAATCCCGGTAATGAACATCGAAGGTGTTCGACACATAGATGACTCCGATTTACCGGACACTTTGCCAATCATCGCTCTCAGAAATGCCGTGCTTTTTCCAGAAACTGTCATTCCGATAACGGTGGGAAGGGAAAAATCTGTTAAGTTGGTAAGAGAGGTATATGGGAAAATGAGGATTCTCGGAGCTGTTTCACAAAAGGATGCAAAACTCGAGGATCCTTCTCCTTCCGACCTTTATGATATAGGAACTTTAGCCAAGATTATAAAAATAGTTGAGATGCCTGATGGTGGAATTACAATTATTCTTCAGGGCATAAAAAGATTTAAGGTTAAAAACATTATTGCAACAGAACCATATTTCTTAGCATCGGTAAAATATCTTGAGGATGACATTAATCGTCGAAACATCAAGGAACTTGATGCTATTGCCGGATCTGTCAAAGATGCAGCATTACATATAATAAAATTGTCCCCTCACCTTCCTCAGGAGGCTGCATTTGCCATTAAAAACATAGAAGGTCACTCTTTTCTTGTGAATTTCATTGCATCAAGCATGGAAATAGACAACCCATTAGACAAGATTGCATTGCTGAGAGAAGGCAGATTGAAACAAAGAGCATTAAAACTACTTGAACTGCTAAATAAACAAATAGACATATTAAAGATAAAAGATGACATCCAGCAAAAGGTAAGAAGTGAGATAGACCAGCAACAAAGAGAGTATTACCTTAATAATCAGCTTAAGACAATCCAGGAAGAACTTGGCATAAACACCAATGTTCAAGAGTTTAATGATTTAAGACAGCAAGCGACAACGAAAAAATGGTCAAAGAGTGTTGCAGAGACATTTGAGAAAGAGTTACAGAAACTTGAGAGGACGAATACCGGATCTCCTGATTTTAATATACAATTATCTTATGTAAAATTTCTCTTGGAACTACCTTGGGGAGAGCTTAGCTCAGACAATCTTGACCTCAAACACGCACAAAAAACCCTTGACAATGACCACTTTGGTCTTGAGACAGTAAAAGAGAGAATAATAGAACATTTAGCGGTCCTTAAATTAAAAGGAGACATGAAGTCGCCTATTTTATGTCTTTACGGCCCTCCCGGGGTTGGAAAGACGTCATTGGGTAAGTCCATAGCCAAAGCATTAGGCAGAAGTTATGAACGAATATCTCTTGGCGGTTTACACGACGAGGCAGAGATACGTGGACACAGAAGGACATACATAGGTGCTATGCCGGGAAGGATAATAAATTCAATAAAGAAAGCAGGGACATCCAACCCACTTTTAGTTCTGGACGAAATTGACAAAGTAAGTAGTGATTTTAGGGGAGACCCCGCGTCTGCCCTGCTGGAAGTTCTTGACCCTGAACAAAATGTGTCATTTCATGACAATTATCTGGATATTGACTATGACTTATCAAAGGTTCTCTTCATAACTACAGCGAATAATATCTCTACCATACACCCCGCTTTGAAGGATAGAATGGAGATGATAAATGTAAGTGGCTATCTGGCGGAAGAGAAGAGGGCCATTGCAAAAGGGTATCTGGTTCCAAGGCAAACAGATGCTCACGGTCTCTCCAAAAATCAGTTCAGGATTAATCAGGACGGAATCGACACAATCATAAGTGAATACACAAGAGAGTCAGGTGTAAGGGGGCTGGATAAGCAAATAGCCAAGCTAGCAAGGATCACCGCCAAAAATATTGCTCTTGAGACACCTTTTAAACCGCTTCTTGGCCCAAAAGAGGTCAAGGAGATGCTTGGTGTTCCTATATACCAACATGACACCCAGAAAGGGAACGAGGCAGCAGGTGTTGTAACAGGACTTGCATGGACAGAAAACGGAGGCGAGATTTTGTTTATAGAATGTGTTATGAGCAAAGGCAAAGGGGTACTAACAACTACAGGAAATCTTGGGGACGTAATGAAGGAGTCTGCCGTCATTGCCTACCAATACCTTAAAGCTAACCCACAGTTACTTTCGCTTAACAATAAAGACTTCACTGAAAAGGACATACACATACACGTACCGGAAGGAGCTATACCGAAAGATGGTCCATCTGCAGGAATTACAATGATAAGTGCAATGGCTTCTGCTTTCCTTAAAAAGAAGGTTAAGAGTGGTATAGCAATGACGGGAGAGATAACCCTTCGTGGCCGGGTACTTCCTGTCGGTGGTATTAAGGAGAAGATACTTGCAGCCAAAAGAGCCGGAATAGAGACTATAATTCTATCGGAGGATAACAGAAAGGACATCAATGATATTAAAGAGATTTACCTTAAAGGGCTAAATTTCAAATTTGTGAAGAACATCCCTGAAGTCCTTGAATTTATTTTCTAAGTTTTTATCATGGAAGTAAGTATTGAAGTGAGTTGGAAAAGAGAGCTCCAGGAGGAATTTGATAAAGAGTATTTTATAAAGATCGTGGATTTTCTGAAAAAAGAGATGGAATCTCATGTGGTTATCTATCCTAAAGGGAGTCTTATTTTTAATGCATTCAACTCAACCCCTTTCGATAAAGTGAAAGTTGTCATTATCGGACAGGATCCATACCATAATCCGGGCCAGGCTCACGGGCTTTCATTTTCTGTCCCTGACGGAATAAAAGCGCCACCATCCCTGGTCAATATTTTCAAGGAACTAAAAACAGATATTGGTGTAGACCCTCCACAAAGCGGATCTCTGGAAAGATGGGCAGAACAGGGAGTGTTTCTCCTCAATGCTGTACTCACTGTAAGAGCAGGGTCTCCTGCATCTCACAGTAATATCGGCTGGACACAATTCACTGACGCTGTGATTAAAAAACTCTCTGATAAAAGAGAGGGTATTATTTTTTTGCTATGGGGGAATTTTGCCAGAAGCAAGAAATCGATTATAGATCCAAACCGACATTATGTACTAGAAGCTGCGCACCCCTCTCCGCTTGCCCAAGGTGCATTTTTTGGATGTCGTCATTTTTCCAGAACAAATTCCTTACTTGAAGCTCAGGGAAAAACGCCTATAAATTGGTAACCAGTTATCGAATCCCAAAAATTCCGGTCCCGATTCTCACGATTGTGCTTCCCTCTTCAATTGCGATTCTATAATCGCCGGACATGCCCATAGATATCTCTTTAAAGCATTCAGAATCTTTGAAATATTTTTGCTTGAGAAAATCAAACTCAGCTCTGAGAGCCTTGAACTCATTTCTTATCTGGTCTATTTCTGAGACGTATGAAGCCATGCCCATCACTCCGCAAATCCTTATATTCTTTAAGGACTTTAGCATATCCATATCTTCATTTACCTCTGCAGGAGTAAATCCCTGCTTTGTTTCCTCCATTGCAATATGAATCTGAAGCAGACAATTCTTTGTAATAGAGCGCAGTGAAGCTTGTCTGTCTATCTCCTGCGCCAATCTGACTGAATCAACAGAATGAATAAGGTAAGCCTTGTCAATAATCATCTTTACTTTGTTGGTCTGGAGGTGGCCGATAAAATGCCACTTAATGTCCGCCGGAAGGATGTGTGCTTTAATTTGCATCTCCTGAGGACGATTTTCTCCAAACTCACGCACTCCTGAATAATAAGCCTCCATTATATCTTCAGCAGGTTTAAATTTAGAAACTGCCACCAATCTTGTAGTTGGCGGCAGTTCTTTATTTATTTCCTCTATTCGTGCGGAAATTGTCATTTTTTCTTCTTTTGCTGTTGAAGTTGTTTCTGCTGCATTTTATATGCCTCATCAAGCCTCTGTTGAAATTTCGATTTTTTCACGGGAGCATTGGAAGCAGCTTTCTCTTTAAGCTTTGCATATAACTTATCCTCATCAACGAAATACTTTCTTATGACCCATGTCTGAAGCATAGTCAGAAGGTTGGATAGCATGTAGTAATAGCTAAGTCCACTTGAGAAATTATTACATAAAACCAGCAGGAATACAGGCATAAAATAGAGGCTCATGAACTTCATCCCTGCCATTTGAGGACCGGTTGCCATCTGATCTGCATTCATCTTTGAGTAGAAATACATTGAGACAGCCATGAGAAGTGCAAAGAGGCTGACATGATCTCCATAAAGAGGAATACTGAAAGGTAAATTCAATATAGAATCATATGCACTTAAATCATCTGCCCATAAGAAACCCTCCTGTCTCAACTCAAATGAAGCCGGGAAAAATTTAAACATGGCAAACAGGATAGGCATCTGTAGCAACATAGGAAGGCAACCGCCGAACATACTCACGTTGGCCTTCTTGTAGAGAGCCATTGTCTCCTGTTGCTTCTTCATGGCATCTTCCGACTTAGGATACTTTTCGTTTATCTTATCAACCTCCGGTTTTAATACACGCATTTTTGCAGATGACATGTATGATTTAAGAGTAAGTGGAGATATTACAATCTTGATAAGGATAGTAAGAATCAAGATAATAAGTCCGTAATTACCTATAAATTTATTAAGAAAATCAAATACAAGTATTACTATATATCTGTTTATCCAGCCGATAAGCCATCCTCCAAGTGGAACTATCTTTTCAAAACCTTGATCATATGATTTCAGAGTCTTGTAATGGTTCGGTCCATAGTAAAACTGGAAAGGCATAGATACCTCCTCTTCGTCAGAATACGGAACCTGCATATTTGCCTCGCAATGCATGAGATTTTTATCCGGATCCGACTCGGGGTATATGTTGTAACTAAGCAACCCAGTATTAAAATTACTTCCTGAAACAAGAATCGCCGAGAAGAACTGCTGTTGGAATGCAACCCAGTTAATTTTTGTCCGGACATCCTTCTCTACGCTCTCTTTCCTCAAACCAAGGCTTTCAACATCTTTTGAATTAGGATGTTTATATAATAATGAAGAGTAGTTTTTTTCATTATCATAGCCTTTTTCCAGTCTTGGAACATCTAAAACCCAGTGTAGGTCCATAGCTGCAACCTTTTTCTGAATATGTTCCTTCATCCCGACAAACCGTACGTCAAGATCAACCAGATAACTGCCTTTGTTAAGAGAATAATTATATTCTATATAAGAATTCTCATCAAACGACAACCTATATACAACCGACGTATCTGTAGATTGAGACTTGTCGAACATAAAACTATCTGTAGCTACCTCCTGATTGGTAAACAACACCAATGAGAACTTGCTCGTCTTTTCTTTAATCAGATATAGGGGAAGTGAGTCATAGGTATAGTAATTCTTTATTTCTACTTTGTTTGGTTGAGCACCTTTATTTGTAAACTCTATCTTGATCTTATCATTTTCAAGAGTCAGGAACTCCTCCTGTGCCATACTGGCTTTAACCAATGCAGAATCCTTGTATATTGAATTTACAACAGAAGAATCACTGCTCAGTATACTATCAGATGCGGCAATCTGATTTGATGCAGAGTCAAGTGCCATCTGCTCTATCGCAGCCTTAGCCTGAACTCTGGCAACAGAGTCCATATGTATCTTCTCCTTCTCCTGTTCACGATATATCTTTGAATTGTACCAACTGAACCCTATAAGTATAACACCTATAAATACAAATCCAATGATGGAATTTTTCTTCATTATTGAGCGTCGTTTTGGTTGTCAATTAATTTAATTTTCTCTTCCAGTTGTGAGAGTTCAAATTTGGCAGCAGAAATCTTCTTTTCAATATCAAGGAGAAGTGAATCGGCATTTTTAGATTTTGTAAAGAATCCCATATTGTTTTCCCATACTGCAATATCTTGCTCCATCTGCCTGTATTTTTGAATTAACTTCTCTCTTTCCGCTCTCACCCCACCACCTTTTGATGATGATGAAACATCTTTAAGGTGCTTTTTGTACCTGTTAATTCTATTCTCTTGTTCAGGATTTCTAATTTCACCAAACTTCTGTTCCAAAGCATGTCTGTACGCAGCCTGGATTCTCTCTTTATCTTTAATTGGAACAAAACCAATCTCAGCCCATCTTGATTGGAAATCTTTCAGAGCTTCAGTATTTTCCAACTGCCTGGAATCAAGCTTATACTCATTTATCTCTTGGATAAGTTCAAGTTTTTTTGCCAGATTCTGTTCAAAAGAATCATCAACAGAGCTATAATGTTTAGATTTATTATCAAAAAATGTATCACAAGCAGCCCGGAATCTTTTCCATACTATATCCGACTGTTTGCGTGCAACAGGTCCAATCTCTTTCCACTTCTTTTGTAGATTGATAAGTTGATCGGTCGTCCTCTTCCAATCTTCACTTTCTTTAAGTGCTTCAGCCTGTTCACAAAGAGCAATTTTTTTGTCATAATTCTCCTGCATTATATTCTTAAAATGAGAGTAATGATCTCTTTTTGCATCATAGAATTTATCGCAGGCTGCCCTGAAACGATCATATATTTTCTGGTTCTCTTTTTTTGAGGCAAAGCCTATGCTCTTCCAATCATTCTGTATTTTCTCTATCTCCTTAGTAAGGGAATTCCAATCTCTCTCTCCTTCCATTGCTACTATAGTCTCTACTTTTTCACATAAAGCAGCTTTAAGTTCCAAGTTTTCTTTTTGCAACTCTTTCTGTGTCTCAAAAAAATCCTGCTGTCTTTTGTTGACATTTGAAGTCGCCTTTTTAAACCTTTCCCATATCTCTTCCCTCATCTCTTTATTTACAGGGCCTAGCTCCCTCCACTCCTCGTGAAGTTTCTGCAATTTCCTGAATGCCTGAATGATATTTGGCTCATTAATAAGAGCTTCAGCCTTTTCACAAAGCTCGATTTTTATCTCCAGATTCTTTTTAAGATCAAGATCTCTGAGTTCATTATTTATTTTAACATAATCATAGAATTTCTCAACAAGATATTGATATGTATCCCATATATCCTTGTTATTAGCTTGCGGTATCGGTCCGATAGACTTCCATCTAGTTTGAAGTTCACGAAAAGCGGGAAATGTCTGATGAAGGTCCTCCTGCTTCTCGAGAAGGCTTTTGAGTTCTTCTATTATGACAATTTTCTTTGCCAGATTTTCCTCCTTATGCTTTTCAATGGTTTGTAGGAAGTTTCCTCTCATTGATTTGTATTGGGCATAAAGCTCCTTAAAACCTCTTTCTATCTCTGCAAAAGGATTGTGTGAAACTACAGTCTCCTGGAGATCCTCCTCCACGCTCCCTATATTTTCAGATGGTGCTATAAAACCTGCGGCAATTTTTTCTCTTTTGAGTGCTTTATAAAATGCAGCCTTAATGCCTTCTGCAAGTTTATACATCTCCTGCTGATCACCACGATCTATCAATTCCTGAAAGATCTGCAATATCTCTTTCAAATTTTTATTTGAATGGTCTGGATACTCAGTTAAAGAGTCGTTACTCAGCGTATTTTCAAGGATCTCACCTTCCTTGAATTGCTCCTCGGGAGCAGTCGGGATAATTTCTTGGTCCATTATTGCAAGGCTAATATGTTAATAACTCGCAAATATAAAAAAAAATTTGCTAATGCCGTGATTTATCTAAATTTGCAGAATGATTAGATTTGATATATTAAGCGTAGTTCCGGAATTGCTTGAAAGTCCGCTAAATCACTCTATTGTGCGTAGAGCAAAAGAGAGTAACCTTGTTGAGATTTACATACACGATGTTCGCGAATACGGGAAAGGGAACTATAGACAGGTGGATGACTATTGTTTTGGAGGAGATGCCGGCATGGTTATGATGATAGAACCTGTATATAAACTAATTACAAAACTACAAGGCGAGCGGGTATATGATGAAATCATATATATGAGTCCAGATGGAGAACTTTTAGATCAAAGAATAGCGAATCAGTTATCTTGCCTTAAAAACATAATAATTTTATGTGGGCACTATAAGGGAGTAGACCACAGAATACGAGAGCATCTGATTACAAGGGAAATCTCAATAGGCAACTATGTACTCAGCGGAGGCGAGATCCCTGCATCGGTAGTATGTGATGCAGTTATCAGGCTTATTCCCGGCGCACTCTCAGACGAGACGTCAGCATTAAGCGATTCGTTTCAGGACGACTTGCTTGCTCCTCCGGCCTATACAAGACCGGCAGATTTCAACGGGTGGAAAGTTCCAGATGTTCTTTTGTCTGGAAATCCAAAATTAATCAAAGAATGGCAAGAGAAAGAGTCAATGGATCGTACCAGAAGGCTCAGACCGGAACTTCTTAAAGACTAAAATCCGAACTCGTCCACCTTTATATCTTTCTGTTCCTCCTTTGGCGCCTCCATCGCTAATGAATGTATCTCGTTTCCATAAACGGTCATGGCTTTCACAGGTTCTGCCGGACATATATACTCACATGCACCGCACCCAATACACACATCTCTGTCCAATTTAGGAATATATAGTCCTGTATCTCTGTAAGGAATCATTGTTATGGCATTTGTCGGACAATGCTCATCACATGCACCGCAATCAGTACCATCTTTATATACAATACAATCCCTCAGACTAAACTTTGCCTTACCTATCTGAGACAGTTTTTTATCTTCAATTTTTAAAGGAATGAGAGCCCCGTTAGGACATACTTGCGAGCATTTATTGCACTCATATGCACAGAATTGATTTTTGTATTCCAGAACTGGCATCATCAAACCCTCAAGTCCATATTCCAAAGTCGCCGGTTTGATAATACTATTCGGGCATGCCGAGATACATGCATGACACGTTGTACAGTGTGCCTTGAGATTCTCAATGCTCTGCGCTCCCGGAGGCGCAATTGCCTTTTTTTCAGATTTAGAAGATGCCAAAGGCCCTATTTTGGCAGCTCTCGCAGCCATTGCGCCTCCCAGTAACCCAAGGGCAATAAGAGCCCTTCTCCTACCCTGCTGATCAGCCACGTTCTCCGTTTTCTTGGATTTGTAGGCGAATTCATATGATATAGCTCCCTTTTTACAACCTTGCATGCAATCCAGACATGCGACACATCTACTTATATCGATCTTTTTATTCTTGACATCTATACACTGACTCTTGCATTTCGTCACGCAGATCATGCACTGATTACAATTTTCATTTATAACGGGTTTCAGAATGGCAAATTTTGAAATGCCTCCAAGGATTGAACCGACAGGACATATTGTGTTGCAATAGAGTCTTCCTCTTAATGAACTGAACACAATGATTGTAATAAGAAAAAGAGTTGCAAGCAGAAACGCAGCCAGTGCAAAATGGAAATAGCTTCTTACAAAAATTGTTTCAGGAAAGTATGAAGCCAGTAAATTATTAATAACCAACTCAGTTTTCCCGATAATCTGGCTCGAGACTCTTCCCCAACTTGAATAAGGATCCAGCAAGGCAAGAGGCAATGTGACACCGCCTATTAGTGGAAGCATAACAACTGCAAGTATAGAATATCGCAAAATATCATGACCGGATGTATATTTGTAGCGACGGCTCTTTTTTGATTTGAATAAGAATGCAATTCTTGTAACAATATCCTGAAATGTACCTACAGGACATAGTGTGGAACAGTATACACGACCGAACAGAAGAGTCAAAGCTATTATAATTAAAAAGAAAACTACTGAGCCTGTGAAGAGCCCCAACAAAGAGGGTACAAATTGGAATTTGAGAATCTGCGAAAAGATGCCTGACCACCCGTTTGAAAAGTAAAGAAAGTTCAAAGTCACCAATATAAATATGAGTAAAGAAAGGGTGACCCGGGTCCATTTAAGTGTCTTATACATAATTACATTTTAATTCGTGCTAACTGCAATTTATCCAGATTAGTCGTGCCTATCTTCATTTTCTCTCCTAAACCTATATGCCCGACATCAGAAATATTCATCTGTTTGAACTGATTGAAGAATTTAAGAGCGGCAGTATCTACGGCGACAATGTCTGTTGACATAAAGAGTGCCTTCGCGAGCTGAACATCTTCTGGGCCTTTTCCCACAGGACCGTTCTGAGTCATGATTCGGTACGCATCAACAATATTGAGAACAGGCATCTTAGAGATTGTGGAACAGTCTGCTATACATTGTTGCAAGTCATTAGCATGCCAATACCTTCTATCCCAGACAATACCCATAAAATTCTTCATACTTATTGTCATTTTAGCTCCACCATGATTTTTAAGTATAGGTACATTAATCCACACATCGCAATTCAGAATCTCCTCATGTATCTTAGCCTCTTTCAACCGTACACCATCAGGTATTATCACCGGTTTGTAGGATTTCTCATCGTGTCCGAATGCTATCCGAGCCCCTGCGGATTTTGCTGCAGCTTCAATTCCACTGTTCTTATAACACGACATCCATGCATCGCATGTATGATCAAAGACAACAACTTCGGAGGCTCCAACTCTCAGACAATCTTTTACTATTGCTGCGACTAGCAATGGATTTGTATTTGCAGCCTCCTCCGGTTTTTTATTCCATCCTATATTTGGCTTTACGACAACCTTCTGCCCTTTTTTAACAAAACGGGACATACCGCCCATAGCTGCTATAGCCTTTTCATACATAGAATCAGGTTCTCCTCCCAATACGGCGACCAAATCATTTTTAGCGATTGATTTACTTGATTCAGAAGCGCTTAACACTCCCGACTTCATGCCTAAAAATCCTAACAGACTACCCGTAGCGGCTAATTTGAGAAAACCTCTTCTTTCCATATGCTGATTATTTGTTTACAAATATATGAAATAAATATTTTTTATTATCTTTAAAAATAATTAGACTGTGTTTATTGTGTTGAAACGTATTTGGTCATTATATTATGAAGGCTTCAAGAGAATGACACTTGGAAAAACTTTATGGATGATAATTTTGATAAAATTATTCATAATGTTCTTCATATTAAAGCTTTTCTTCTTCAAGGATGATTTACGGGTTTATGACACCGAACAAGAGAAGCAACAACATATTATACAAGAGTTGACATTAGAGAAGAGATAAAACTTAAACTTATAAATATACTATGTTTCTAACTACCCTGACAGATCTGTCAAGGCTCCAGTTCGCCCTAACGGCTATGTTTCACTGGATATTCGTCCCGCTAACGATTGGCCTTGGCTTTATAATCGCAATAATGGAAACCTACTATGTTAGGAGCGGTAAGGATTTCTGGAAAAGAACAGTCAAATTCTGGATGAAGGTTTTTGCAGTAAATTTTGCAATTGGAATTGCGACTGGTATTATTCTTGAGTTTCAGTTTGGCACCAACTGGAGCAACTATGCATGGTTTGTAGGAGATATATTCGGTGCTCCTCTGGCGATAGAAGGAATAGCTGCATTCTTCATGGAAAGCACCTTCTTTGCTATTATGTTCTTCGGTTGGGACAAAGTCAGTAAAAACACACATCTGACTTCTACATGGATGGTAGCTGTCGGATCTGCCCTTTCAGCATATTGGATTCTTGTTGCGAATGCATGGATGCAGTACCCTGCCGGGATGGAATTCAACCCAGACACTGCCCGAAATGAAATGGTTGATTTCTGGGCAATTGCAACCTCCCCTGTTGCCGTAAACAAATTTTTTCATACAATTTTAAATGCTTTTGTCCTTGGAGCTGTAGTTGTGGTCGGAATTTCAGCATGGTATCTTAAGAAAAAAAGAGAAGAGGAATTTTCCAGAAAAAGTATAAAGATTGCTGCAATCTTCGGTCTTGCTTCAATAGTACTGCTTATATATACCGGAGACGGATCAGCTTATCATGTTGCTCAGAAGCAACCGATGAAACTTGCTGCCATGGAGGGATTATATGACGGACAAAACGGTACGCCTCTCGTTGCAATCGGATTGTTGAACAACAAGAAATTCAAAGCCTTCAGAGATAATGACTCCCTCGGTTATGAACTTGAAAAACCATATCTTTTCCAAATTTCGGTTCCGAAAGCTCTCTCTTTTCTTGGTTACAGGAATATTAACGCATTCGTACCAGGTATAAACGACATCATTAAGGGAGGGTATAAATATATTGACAGTACGGGTAATTATGCAGTTGCACAGTCTCTTGACGAGAAAATTTTAAGCGGAAAGATAGCAATCAATGCTCTTGCTTCCTATAACAAAGCAAAAAAAGCCGGAGATGACAACGGAGCATCTGCTTCAAAAAAAGATTTACAGGATAATTTTAAAAACTTCGGATACGGATACCTTAAGGAGCCAAAGGACATAGTCCCAAATGTGCCGCTGGTATTTTACTCCTTCAGAATTATGGTTCTGCTGGGTGGATATTTTCTCTTATTCTTTATTGTTACTATATGGCTTGAACAGAAGGAGAAAATCGGCCGTTGCAGATGGTATCAGAATATTGCAATAATAAGCATACCTCTTGTATATATTTGTTCTCAGGCCGGGTGGATTGTGGCTGAAGTAGGACGACAGCCGTGGACGATTCAGGATCTTTTACCTGTACAGGCATCTGTTTCCGGAGTCAGTTCATCTGCAGTACTAACCACAATAATTCTCTTTTTTGTTCTTTTTTCTCTCTTACTTACTGCGGAGCTTAGCATATTATTCAAAGTCATACACAAGGGTCCTGCGTCTAACTAATTAAAATTCACTATCATGATATATTTTCTTCAGCATTACTGGTGGACAATAGTCTCTCTGTTAGGAGCCTTACTGGTAGCATTGATGTTCGTACAAGGAGGACAATCTCTTTTACTCAGCACAGCTCGCAACAAAGAAGAAAAAATGCTCTTGATTAATGCATTAGGGCATAAGTGGGAATTAACCTTTACCACACTTGTAACTTTTGGAGGAGCTATTTTCGCCTCTTTTCCACTATATTATTCTACAAGCTTCGGAGGTGCGTATTGGTTATGGATTGTAATACTATTTCTCTTTGTGATTCAGGCAGTATCTTATGAATACAGAAGCAAAAAAGGGAATATTCTCGGATCAAGAACATATGAGATTTTTCTATTTTTAAACGGGATGTTCGGTTCAATTCTGATTGGAGTGGCTGTCGGGACTTTCTTCACCGGAGGCAGCTTCGTAATGGACAAAATGAGCATAACCGAAACCTTCAGGCCGACAATATCATATTGGACAAACGGCTGGCACGGACTTGAAGCAATAGTTGTACCTTTCAATTTGCTTATGGGTATCGTTGTTTTTCTGGCAGCAAGAACCCTCGGCTTATTATACGTTATAATGCAGATTGATTCCGACTCTCTGAAAGCAAAGTGCAAATCTCAAGTAAAAGTTACAGGGGTATCTTTTGTCATTCTGTTTGTAATTCTTCTTGCAGCAATATTTACTAAAACCGGATACTCGGTAAATCCGGAATCAGGAATAATCACGCCTGTTCCGTACAAATATTTCCATAATATGATAGCGACTGTATGGCCAGGCATAATTCTGATCATAGGTACAATTCTAGTATTATGGGGACTTGGAACAAACTATTTTTCAAGTGGAAAACATAGTTTTTACACAACTGCCGGAGGCATTGTTATGGCAGTATGGAGCATCCTGTTGTGTGCGGCATTTAACAACACGGCCTATTACGTATCAAATTATGACATCCAGGAATCTCTCACACTTTACAATAGTTCTTCAAGCCTTTTCACACTAAAGGTAATGGCATATGTATCCCTTATAATACCTGTTGTTGTGGCATATATTGCGTATGTATGGAGAGCACTAACCCGAAAGCAGATTAGCAGTGAGGCTCTGAACGCTCAGGATTCACATAAGTATTGAGAATTTCTCCTGTGACCACTCTTTTTTTCGAGTAATCATACTCAGAGCCGGAAGCGCTGTGTGGAATAGAGTAGATAAATAACATAAAAATCGCTGCCACAGCATACCACCATCTTTTATCATTTCTTCTGTTACCCCAGATTGCTGTTAACCACACAATAAGTGCCATCAAAGTCTTATTGTCAGTCATATCATTTCCAAACGGCCATCCTGTCCAAAATTCGCCAAAGGCATACTTTTGAACAACAGGTCCAAAAATCAGTCCACCTGCTATCAATGATGTAAGAAGGAGAATAATAGAAACTCTTGTATTTTGCTTTCTATCGAATGATATGACACCTAAATAAGTTGACAGCAAAATCGCAATAAACATTAGAAATATATGCGGAAGTAAAGCCCATATCGGAACAGGATTTTTAAAGCGGATAGTAAGATTGTCTTCATACCCGATTGAGCAATGTTTACCACTGTCTGAAAACTCTACAAAGTATTCTAGTTTTCCGGCAGGAGGCTGGGACGGCAACATAACGGTAAAGATATCTCCGGCACGAATCGCTTTTACAATAGATATAGTATCGTCCGAAGGATATCTTCGGTAAAAGAGAGTCATTGATAATGAATCTGAAGCCTCTTTAACACTTACCTCCATCGGAATCATCTTACCTAACCCGACATAATCGTCTTTTGCCTCTTCAAGGGTAATATCCGTATCAAGACTTCTTACAAGTTTAATATCATACTCTTTGCCGCATAAAGTGAATATATATTTTTTAGGATTTGTAGGTCCTGTAGCCCTTTGATAAACCACTGAGACTACAGTTATTATGACAGCAATTGACCAATACAGTATTTTTCTCATCTCTTTATAATTGTATTATAAGTTTAAGCTCTCTACCATCTCTTCTTATGTCGACTGCAACTTTATCGCCACTCTTTAATTCAGACAATCTGGACATATATTCATAGATATTATTTACCTTTTTCGAATTAATTGCAGTGATTATATCACCTTGTTGCATTCCAGCCCTGTGTGCAGGTTTTCCTTCAGTAACTGGCCCTATCTTAAAACCGTCTCCGTTATCATATGTGAAGTCAGGAATCAAACCTAAAGTGACTTTAAAGGAGGTTCTGTTTGAAACCGGTGGAGGTATACTTATATATTCGATCTCTAATTGACTCTTAACTATGTTCTCGATCAAAGTTGCTATAAAATCCGATATACGCTTTAAGCCTTCGAAATTTATTTTTTCATAATCATCCTCAGGAGTATGGTAATCCTTATGAACTCCAGATGTGAAGTATAATACCGGAGTCCCTGTGTGTACAAATGAAGATTGATCTGAAGGTCCATACCCGTCTTTAGTCTTAACCAGTGAAAAACCGAACTCTTTATTTGTCATTTCAAGAAGGGAGTCTGCATGAGTAAATGTACCAACACCCCCAACCTGCAGTTTGTTTTCAGTAAGCCTTCCAACCATATCCAAATTTATCATTAATGATGGAGTCGCACCTAATTTCTTAAGTGTATCAGCAAGAAAGGCCGATCCCAACAGCCCTTTTTCCTCAGCGCCAATGGCAGAAACTACTATGTTATAATCCGAGTTTTCTATCTTTTCTGACAATAATCTGGCTATTTCCAACATTGAAGATACTCCGCTGGCATTGTCATCAGCTCCGTTGTGCACCTCATGCGTTCCTTTTTTCATGCTTCCACCCTCTCCATAACCTATATGATCGTAATGAGCACCAATTAAAATATAAGGTTTGTCAAATCTCGCCTGCAGCCCCATGAATACATTGTGAGAAAATCGCATCAATGGAATTATATCTGTTTTAATGCGGATCGTTTCACCGTTATTTTCTGCTAAGATTCGAAATGTGTTTTCTATTACCTGAATTACAGGTATAGAAGTAGTTGTTGTCTCAATTTGTTTATTACTTCCAAGAGTTTGTCCGGAATTATAGATAACAGCGACTACCCCTTTATCTCTGTAATAGGCCACATTTACCTTTAAAGAATCTTCAGATGATCTTAACAGCAACACAACTCCGCTGTCAGGAGTGGCAGATAACTTCCCTGTAACAGTTGCGGCTTTAGAAAATGGTGGAACAAAAAAATCCTTATCCAGGCAAAATGTTCTATTTTTTAATTCAAGCTTTGATTCTCTTCCTGCTGATCTTCCATCTGGCAACTTGAATTTCATCAAAGAAGTATTATTAAATATTGGTTTATATCCATAGGAGGCCAATTTTTCAGATATAAAGCGTAAAATTTCACTTTCGCTTTCATCGCCTGCATTCCTTCCCTGCATCCTATCTGATGCCAGAAAATAGAGCGCACCTTTCAATGCTTTTTCCTGAGATGTATTATTCTGCGCATTGAGATTTATTGAGAATGAGAAAAAAAATACAAGTATTAAAATTCTATTTATCATCTATTTAATAATTTTTCTAAAATATATTTTCATCAAAACTAAAAAAAAATTTGGTGGAATAAAAATCATAGCTACATTTGCAGTGCACTACTTCACTAATACACCAAGACAAATTAAAGAATACATATTATGTTAAAAATTGAAAATCTGAATTTTAGCTATTCTAAGCATGAGGTTCTCAAAGATATAAACCTCAATCTTGAATGTGGTAAAATATATGGACTGTTGGGGCAGAATGGTGTTGGTAAAACAACGCTGTTAAAGATTATGAGCGGACTCCTGAACCCCAAATCGGGAGCATGCAAAGTACTTGGCTATAATCCCTTTAAGAGAGAGCCTGGTTTTCTACAAGAGATGTTCTTCATTCCTGAAGATTTTGTAGGCCCGGATATTGAAGTCAATAAATATGCATCATTACGCGGAGCTTTCTATCCAAACTACGATGGCTTCAAGTTTGCAAAACTTATGACAGACTTTGAAGTTGACGGAAGATTAAAATTTACAAAGTTATCTTTCGGACAGCAAAAAAAAGCTATTATAGCATTTGCTCTTGCAGCAAACACAAAATTGATCCTTATGGATGAACCTAGCAATGGTTTGGACATTCCTTCTAAATCACAACTCAGACGAATTATTTCACAGGCGTCTACAGATGACAGCTGTATTGTAATTTCCACACATCAGGTAAGGGATCTTGAAAACCTGATTGACCCGATAATTATACTTGACACAAATGATGTTCTTGTTAACGCTTCCATTGAGGAGATTAGCTCTAAACTAAAATTTGAATTCAGAGACACACCTGACAAGGAAGCTTTGTACAGTGAGACAACCCTTGGAGGTTATCTTACAGTAAATCGCAATGAATCCGGAATTGAATCAAAAGTAAATATTGAAACACTTTTCAATGCCGTTTTGATTAATAAAAAAACTATCAAACAGATATTTAAAAAATAGCCGAATCATGAAAGAGAATTTTTCATTTAAAAGATATCAAATGCTTTTAACAAAAGAGTTAAAAGAGAGAAATACAATGATCTTGAAGTTGGCAGGTATCATGTCCCTGATTATCTTCGGCATATGGTTGACATCAATATTGATTACAGGAGGAAAAGAGATATCGCCGCTTTTCAGATTTGGCATGATGAGTACTCTTCTGGTAATTTCCATGATTATTGCCCCTTTTAACCTATATAAAAGTTATAATCATCCGAAGAAAGGTATTGATTATGCTCTGCTCCCGGCTTCAGTATTCGAGAAGTATCTCAGTATGCTCACTATTGTAGTTATAATCGCCCCTTTGGTAATAATCCTCTCTCTGATAGTAACAGACATGTTTCTATCATTAGTTACACCATCTGTGTTTCCTGGTTTTGCAATCAACGTTGACAATCTTGGTAAGATCGATTTATCAAGTGTATACGAGATATTTATTCTTCAATGGGGATTTATTTTTGGAAACTTTCTCTTTAAGAAGAGCAAGGTTACAAAAAGCATTTTTGCAGCCATAGGTATCTATCTTGTACTTGGATTAATTCTGGCGAGCACAGTTAAAGTTGTTTACGCTGAAGAGATAAACCAGATGGCATCTTTTTCAGTTCAGATAAACAGCCTTGATGACCTGCTGAACAGTCCCGTATTGGAAGAGGTCCCTGCTATGAAACTTGTAATGTACTCCATATATGCAATCACATATGTCATAATTCCTGTAGGAAGCTTGTCCGGAACATTTTTGAAGATGAAGAACCAACAATACTAGGTTATGGAATTCAATGAACATAAGCCAATATATCTCCAGATAGCCGACAACCTATGTGATAAAATTCTAGGCGGCGAATGGCAACCGGAGGAGAGAATACCATCAGTCAGAGAGTTGGGAATACTTCTGGGTGTTAATCCAAACACAATAATGAGAACGTATGAACACCTACAATCTGCGGAGGTAATATTCAATAAACGTGGAGTCGGTTACTTTATATCAAAAAATGCTAAAGAGACCATAATAACCGCCCAGAGAAATCAATTCATACAAGAGGAGCTCCCAAAGATTTTAAAAAAAATGGCTCTTCTTGGCATCAATCCCTCAGAGGTTTTAATATAATCTAAATAACAACTTAATACGGAAGAGTGCAACTATTAAAAAATAGTCTTCTATCAATGGTGTATAATAATTATTATGCTAAACAACGTACTGTAATTTTCAACTAACCATGTATCGCAAACTAACAAATCTTCTGGTTATTTTACTTATTTCTACCACCACTTTTGCCGCCAGAAACAATAATACCATAACAGGCAAAATAATAGAAAAAGAGAGCGGAAAAGCATTATCATATGCAACTATAAGTGTACACGACAAGGATTCAAAAGTAGTAGGAGGCGCTATCTCAAATGAAGACGGCAAATTCACTATTGAGAAACTTTTGAATGAATCTTATAAAGTCAAAATATCTTTCATTGGATTCAGGGATACAACACTTTTCGTTAAAGCGTCAAATTCTCAGGAGATAAACCTTGGAACTATTGCACTTTCTCCTGATGCAACCACACTTAAAAGTGCCGTAGTTACTGCAAAGGTGCCGGTAATAGAGCAGAAACTCGATAAAATTGTAATGAACGTTGCTGAAGCGGTATCGACTCAGGGTAGTACTGCGCTTGATATCCTTAGAAAGGCTCCAGGTATAAGCATTGATCCTTCCGGCAATGTATTGCTGAATGGAAACAGTGTCCAGGTTTGGATTGACAACAGACCATCCAATCTCTCAGGACAGGATTTAGAAGCTCTTCTATCAGGTACTGACGGATCAACAATTGATAAAATAGAAATTATTGCACACCCGTCAGCAAAGTATGATGCAGAAGGAAGTAGTGGAATTATAAACATCCGTACCAAGAAAAATTTCGCAAAAGGAGTAAGCGGCTCTTTAAGAGGCACATACGACATATCTCCTTATAATTCCGACCTTTTCAATGGTCTCAGCGGAACCGTAAATCTGAATTACAGAAGTGACAAGACAAATACGACTTTGTCATACAGCCCGAAATACGAGGAATCTTATGATAAATTCACTTCTAACACAGATCTCGGATCCGGATTGATTCTAAAAGGTGAAACTCTTTCCGAGTCTATTAATAAAAGATATAATTACAGATTATCCCATGACTATTTCGTCAACAAAAAGAATGTGATAGGCATCATTGTCAGTGGTTTGGGGAGAAATGACAAGGACAATACAAATGACGACGTGACCGGTAGCAAGCTTTACAATAATGGTTCACTTATCCGGACAAACAATACAAGTATCGATAGCAAAAGTAACTTTGACAACATCTATACTAACTTAAATTTCACCCATACATTTAAAGATAATCAGGAGATTACACTGAATGCCGACTATGGTTATTATGACATCGGATCATTCAGCCATCAAGAAAATTACTATTTCAATAGTACAGGTGGAATTGAAACTCTTCCTGAGATATTCAGAAGCGATTCAAAGCAATATCTCAACATCTACTCTGCTAAGGCTGATTATGAACAAATTATATTCAAAAAAATAAAGATGGAGGCTGGAGCCAAATTTGCAGAAAGTCTAACAGACAACAACCTGTTGAGAGAGAATAAAATATCAGATAATTGGGTAAAAGATAATGATCTTAGCAGTCTGTTCAATTATAAAGAGAACATAATTGCTGCTTACCTTTCTGCAGCCACTCAGTTAAGTCCCAAATTAAGTGCTAAGGCAGGGCTTAGGGCTGAATATACCATATCTGACGGAGAGTGGATCAGTGCTGATACAACTACAACAAAAAAATATATTGACATATTCCCTACTGCTTTTATAGGCTACAACCCTAATAAGAATCTGATGATAGCCCTCACTTACGACATGAGAATACAAAGGCCTAACTTCAACCAGCTAAACCCTTTCAGAATTTATGTCGACGCTAACAGCTCTCTTGAAGGTAACCCTAACCTTATACCTCAATATACTCATCAGACCAGCCTCTCTTTTATTTACAAGCAACATTTCAGTATAGGTCTTCATGGTCAGTTTACAAATAATACCATTATTCAGAATACAAACTTCAATCCGGAAACAGGAGAGAAATTCCTGGTATGGGACAACTTCGGCAAACTCAACTTCTTTGGTGGTTTTTTCAACATAACCGAGTTGGGTATAACAAAGTGGTTGACATTAAATGCAAATATTTTTGCGGCAAATGTAAAGAATAAAGCAGATGAATATGAAAAAGAATCCTTCTTTACATCCATGAATCTCAATACCACCTTCTCACTTCCTAAAGATACAAAAATAGAGTTATCAGGATTTGTAAACAGTGGAATTCCATATGGCTACTTTAAGGTAAGACCAATGGGAGAAATGGATCTCGGAATAAAAAAGGGGGTTATGAAAAATCAAGGAACACTATCTCTAAACTGTACCGATATATTTAACACTATGAGAAGTAGAGCCAGTCTTGAAAATGGATTGATTAAAGATTATAATTTCGTCTCAAAATGGAAGAGTCAAAAAATCTCACTAAGCTTTACTTATCGTTTCGGTAAAGGCAAGGCAGCCAAGATAAGGAAAGTCGGAGAGAGTGAAGAAGCAAAACGTGCAGAAAATGATAAAGTTAATAATTAGTCTAGTCAACTAAAATTTTCTGTAAACGAAAGAGGCTGCCTAAAAAATAGGCAGCCTCTTTAAGATTTTATCGGACAAATCAGTTTCCTGATGCCTTCAGAGTGTTCTTAAGAAGGGATGTGATAGTCATCAGTCCTACCCCTCCAGGTACAGGAGTTATGTATGAAGCCTTTGGCGCAACTTCATCGAATTGGACATCTCCGGCCAAACGGAATCCGGATTTATTGTCAGCTGGAACTCTTGTGATACCCACATCTATAACAACTACTCCATCTTTTACCATGTCTCCCTTTAAAAAGCCTGGCATTCCCAAGGCAGCTACTATGATATCAGCCTGTAAGGTGAACTCCTTTATATTCTTTGTGTGGCTATGACAAATAGTTACCGTACAGTCTCCGGGAACAGCTTTGTGAGAAAGCAGATTAGCCAAAGGTCTCCCGACTATGTTGCTTCTTCCTATAATAACGCAGTGTTTGCCAGATGTTTCAATATTATATCTCGAAAGTAATTCCATTATACCATCAGGTGTGGCAGATATATACGAAGGCAATCCAAGTACCATCTTACCAACATTAACGGGATGAAATCCATCTACATCTTTCTTTGGATCAATAGCCTCAATAACTCTCTGTTCATTGATATGCTTTGGCAAAGGAAGCTGAACTATCAGTCCGTCCACATCGTTGTCCTCATTAAAACGACATATCTCTTCAAGTAATCTCTCCTCTGAAGTAGTCTCCGGCATTCTGACAATTGTTGACTTGAACCCTACCTGACCGCAAGTTTTTTCTTTGTTGTTGACATATGTCTGTGAAGCTCCGTCCTCACCAACGAGAATAGCAGCAAGATGCGGTCTTTTGCGGCCTTGTCTGACAATTTCCTCGACTTTCTCGGTTATCTCTTTCTTAATCTGTTCCGATGTCGTTCTACCATCCAGTAATATCATATTCTATTGAGTTTTATCTTTTTCCCATCGATCCCAGAGCTCTTAATGCACCTTTTCCTCCACCAGACATGCTCTTCATCATTCTGCGCATGTCTTCAAATTGTTTGACAAGTCTGTTCACCTCTGCTATAGTTGTACCGCTTCCGGAAGCAATTCGTTTTCTTCTGCTGCCATTTAAAAGGTTCGGGTTTTCCCTCTCCAGCGGTGTCATCGATTGGATGATAGCTTCAATGCTTTTAAATGACGAGTTGTCTATATCTATATCTCTTAAGGCCTTGCCCATACCGGGAATCATAGATGCAAGCTCCTTTATGTTGCCCATCTTTTTAATCTGTTGGATCTGACTGTAAAAATCCCATAGGGTGAACTGATCCTTGGCCAATTTTTTCTGTAGCTTTCTGGCCTCTTCTTCGTCGAACTGCTCTTGTGCCTTCTCTACGAGTGAAACCACGTCCCCCATACCAAGGATACGATCTGCTATTCTTTCGGGATGAAATACATCAAGTGCCTCCATCTTCTCTCCTGCAGATACAAATTTGATGGGTTTATCCACTACAGCCCTTATTGAAAGAGCGGCACCGCCACGTGTGTCTCCGTCTAGTTTTGTCAAGACGACTCCGTCAAAATCTATTCTGTCATTGAATGTTTTTGCAGTGTCTACGGCATCCTGGCCAGTCATTGAGTCTACAACAAAGAGAGTCTCGGTAGGATTAACCGCTTTCTTTATTGCGGCAATCTCAGTCATCATCTGCTCGTCAACAGCCAAACGTCCTGCTGTATCTATAATGACAAGTGAGAAGCCCTCTTGTTTTGCTTTTTGTACAGCATTCTTAGCAATCTGGACAGGGTTATTATTACCCTCTTCCCAATATACTGGGACACCAACCTGTTCCCCCAAAACCTTAAGTTGCTCAATGGCTGCAGGACGATATACATCACCGGCAACCAAAAGACACTTGAGGCCTCTCTTATTCTTACAATTCAGTGCCAATTTACCGGAGAAGGTTGTCTTACCGGAACCTTGAAGTCCGGCAACTAGAACAATACCGGGATTCCCTTTAACAGAAATATCGACAGCCTCTTTGCCCATGAGAATAGTAAGTTCATCATGAACAATCTTTGTCAGCATCTGTCCCGGACGGACCGCTTTCAGAACGTTTTGTCCCAGAGCTTTTTGCTTAACTTCATCACAGAAATTCTTTGCAATTTTATAGCTAACGTCTGCATCGAGAAGTGCCTTACGAATATCTTTAAGCGTCTCTGCAACATTGATTTCAGTAATTTTCCCCTCTCCTTTCAATATTTTGAAAGAATTCTCAAGTCTGTCTATTAAATTTTCAAACATCTCTCTTTATTTAGGCCGCGAAAATAGTTATTTTTTTAGATACTGATTTAATATAACTCTCCCTTCATCATTGACAATCGCCTCAAGATGGTATCTTATAAGCTCAGAATGAAAAACATACGGATTTCGCAAAAAATGATATGATCCATCCCATGAATAAATTTTCGACATAGCTGATGTGAAGAATATTGTCACAAGATTAATATTCAAATCTTCTCTGTAAAGGGATTCCAATTTGCCTCTGTTAAGATTTTCCGTGATGATTCTTGAATAAAAGCTCATCCTGTCCGTATGGTTAAGCAGCTTTAAGTCCGGAAGACAAGTGGCTGTATCATTTAGAAGAAGCGGACCTATATCTTCCAGAGCTTTATTCATTATGGCACTAGTATGATAAAGTGCCTCAATAGCGTTTTTTCCATGAGTCAAGGCAATATTCATTTTAAATTCTATCTCACCAAGAACATGTTGCATGACAGTCCTCATCAATTCCTCCTTACTTTCAAAATTATTGTAAAGAGTCTTTTTTGTAAGTTTCAGATCCCGAGCTATCTGGTCCATGCTTAACTGTAAGCCTTTCTTTCTGAAAAGCTTGTATAGTTGAGTTACATATCTCTCCTTTGAACTGACTCTGCTCATATTTTACATTTTGTATTTATTCTGAATAGTATTGCGGGGCAAGGTCCTTTTGATTATAACGCATACCCATAACCTGTCCGTAAGCCCCAGCAGATCTGATTGCCACCAGATCACCTCTTTGAGTCTCTGGCATTGCTATATTTTTTCCGAATCTGTCACTTGATTCACAGATAGGCCCAACCACATCATATTTCAAGACTCTTCCAACAGAAGTAATATTCTGAAGTTTGTGATTTGCTTGATATAGAGCAGGCCGTATAAGATCATTCATGCCGGCATCAAGAATGGCAAACTTCTTGCCTTTACCCATCTTAACATATAATACCCTTGATATCAATGATCCGCATTGTGCAACTATAGCCCTACCCGGTTCAAAATGCACAGTTTGTCCTTGTGACACTTTGAGGTTTTTTGCTATGATGTCAAAATATCCTTCAAAATCAGCTATAGGAGCCGCATCAGGATCAGAATAATCAATACCCAGACCACCTCCTAGATTTAGATTTTCAATTTTTACACCCCGTTCGGTAAACCAACTTTGCAAGACATCAATTCTTTCACACAAAAGCTTAAAGACAGAAAGATCTGTAATCTGAGACCCTACGTGGAAATGTAAGCCAATCAGTTTTATATTTTTTGATCTTTTGATTGTCTCAAGTACTGAATCAAACATCCAAGAGCTTATACCGAACTTGTCCTGTGCGCGCCCGGTACTGATATATTTATGAGTATGAGCATCTATGTCAGGGTTAATTCTTAATGATATATTTGCGACTTTCCCCTTGGATGCTGCCAAGTTGTTTATAACTTCTATCTCAGGTATAGACTCGCAATTAAAAGCAAAAATACCTCCCTCAAGTGCAATTAGAATCTCTTTGTCAGATTTTCCTACTCCCGCATAGACGATTTTTTCTGGAGCAAACCCTAATTTAAGAGCCAAAGCAACTTCATTTCCACTAACACAATCTGCACCCAGTCCAGCATCTCTTATGATACTCAGTATCCGCTCATCTGCATTGGCTTTTAACGCATAATGGGCATGATAGCCATATTTGTCTGTCTGTTTAGTGTATCTTTCAAGAGTTTTTTTCAAAAGACTCAAGTCATAGTAATAGAATGGAGTTTGCAACGCATCAAATCTCCCCAAGGTTACTTTATCAAACATGTTGTTATTAATAATTTGTCAATGATGGCAAAATTAGTAAAAAACTTGTTCTTTATTTAAAATATATATCTTTGCCGCAAAATTAAACCAACAGAAAATGAAACCAACTAAGAGAGATCTTTTGAAAGATACTATTAAACACATTGACATCTCAAAGATTGACGCTGTTCCGTTTATTGACGCCATGCGGGATATGTCCTTTACATCACGCGACACTGCAAATGCAGCAGACATTCTTCAACTTATGATCAACGATAAGGAATCTACAAATTGGTTGATCATTGCAGGCAGCACATCAGCCGGCGGTTGTATGCAGGTATATGTTGACATGTTGAAAAACAACATGATAGATGCAGTTGTATCAACCGGAGCATCAATAATTGATATGGACTTTTTTGAAGCTCTTGGTTACAAGCACTTTAAAGGCTCACAGTTTATCAATGACACATTTCTGAGGGACAACTATATAGATAGGATTTACGACACATTCATTGATGAAGAGGAACTTCAAGCCTGTGATTCTACAGTGAAGGCGATTGCAGACTCACTTGAACCACGTCCCTATTCATCGAGAGAGTTTATCCATGAAATCGGGAAATGGCTTTCTAAAAATTCAGTGAAGAAGAATTCACTGATTCAGACTGCATATGAGCTAAATATTCCGATATTCGTTCCGGCATTCAGTGACTGCAGTGCAGGGTTCGGACTTGTAATGCACCAGATTGAAAGAATGAAAGAGGGGAAGCCATACCTTACAATTGATTCCGTAGCAGACTTCAGGGAGCTTACCGAAGTTAAGCTTTCAGCAAAGACAAGCGGTCTGTTTATGATTGGTGGCGGCGTACCTAAGAACTTTGCACAAGACACCGTTGTATGTGCTGAATGTCTCGGTTTTGACGTGCCTATGCATCAATATGCCGTCCAGATAACCGTTGCCGACGTTCGTGACGGAGCATGTTCATCTTCTACTCTAAAAGAGGCAAACTCCTGGGGTAAGGTAAATACCGCTCATGAACAGATGGTCTATGCTGAAGCTACTACTGTTGTTCCTATGATAGTTGCCTATGCATACCAAAAAGGTGACTGGAAGAGGCGTGAACGCAAGAACCATTCACTGTTATTCAAAAACGGCACTAAAGGATCCGGAATACTTCTCAGCAATAACGACTAATTTTTAATTAATTATATGAGGAGAGCCCGTCTGTTTAATATCAGACGGGCTCCTCTTATTTAGCTCTTCCTTGATTAATTATTTATGCAAAGACTTGATCTTGTGCTCAATAACAAATGCGGAAACTAACCCGATTCCTCCAAAAAGAAGTGTTGTAGAACCGTAGATAAGCTCAGCCATACCTCTTGAAGCATAAAAATCGTCTCCTCTCATATATCCATATGTGTTGAGAACTATAAAGAATCCGATAAGCAGGCCCAGACCTATTCCAACTAAGAGAAGGCCTATTCTTAAAGAGAGGTATCTTCCGTCAATATTCACACTTTTTCCAAACAGTCTTGATAAATCAAATTTGTCTGTATTGACATTTTCCAGCTGAGAGATTCTCTCAATAATCATAATTCTCTCCCTTTTTCTGACAAAGAGCTCTATTAACTTGTAAAAACCGAAAATACATATTCCGGTAACTAATGGGATGGTTATAAAATCTAACATGGCATTTGAATTTTGTTGTTCTGTACTTTTGACGAAATCATGACAAAAAAGTTACAGTAAATATATAATAACAGATAAAGTTGTAACTTCATCTTGCTTTGTGCGTCTTATAATAGAGATGAAAAAAGAAGAAGAACTGTCCCTCATAAAGCAGATTATTGATGGAGAAGAATCCTTATTCAACAAGTTTATAATTGAATATTCTCCTCGTGTACTCTCTGTTGTAAGAGGTGTACTGTATAACCGTGAAGATGCAGAGGAAATTGCCCAGGACGTATTTGTAAAGGCATATTTTTCATTAAAAAGCTTCAGGGGTGACTGCTCTTTTTCCACATGGTTATACAGAATTGCCTATAATATGGCTATTTCAAAAATTAGGCAGAAAAAAGGCAGCTTTATACAAATAGACAACCTCTCTATACCTGATGACAGGATATCGGCTTCCGAGAAAGTAAATGATCAGGAAGAGCTGCAAAAACAGCTCAATATATTACTGGAAGAGCTTTCGCCATCCGACAGGTTTATGATACTCTCATTTTATATGCATCAGAAAAGTATAATAGAGATTGCAGAAATAACAGGTATGAGCGAATCAAATGTTAAAGTCAGGCTTCATAGGATAAAAAAGAGGATGAGTTTAATGCTAAAAGGAAAAATGGAGGTGAGCTATGGATGAATATGATATTAAAATCAAAATTTTGCTGGACAAAATAAGCAATGAATCAGTCCCTTATGGTTTTGAAGAAAAAGTTATGCGAAAGATATCTATTGAAGCTGTCAAGAGAAGGGAACGAAAAGAAAATGCAACTCAGATAATGATTGCCACATTTTTTGTCATTCTTTTTGTGGCCATAATGGTATACTTGAATCTGAATTTTTTCAAGCTTGATTTTTCCAATTATAGAGTCAACATCCCAGAGTTTGATTTTAAGATCAGACATTTCTCTTTAATGCCATTCTACAATAGTGCCTCTGTGAAGTGGATTCTTATCGGTATCAATATAGCACTCCTTTTAATTATTGAGCGAATTATTTCTTGGAAACTCGATAAAAAGCATTAAGCAAGATGCTCCTTCCGAAGTAAGTCATTTACGGTTTTTACAGGGTTGAAAGTAATCAGAGGGACTTCCACAAAAACAGTATTCCATTGACTCATAGAGCCATTCCATAAACCAGGCAACTCAAGGGCCTTTATTTTTTTACCTTCATATGTTTTTGTTGATATGAAGCCGGTCTCTCTATCAACAAAATTATGTAAATTAAACTTTTCACCTTTATAGTTCTTAATAGAACAAACTATGTCTACAGGATTGAAATGAGTAGAGGCAGAAACCGCGAGTGCAATTTCAGGGTTTTCCATATTTAACTGCGCAGACTCAAGAATCTGAAGAGATGTAGATCCATCTGCATCATGTACTATAAAAGGCCCTCCACCCGGCTCTCCGAGATTTCTAACCATACCGCAAACCCTTATAGGGCGGTTTAATTTTGTTTTAAGGAAATCCTTGACAATAGCCTCGGGAAGAGGTGGTATAGAAATACAAAGCTCTCTTTCAAGAAACAGGATTATTTCATTTTTCAACTCCTCGCTGAACTCTCCGTCAAGTCTCTGAAGATAAGAGAATATTTTTTCCTGTATCCCAACAAGTACACCAATCAATAACCTCTTCCATTTTATAGTTTCAGATAAAAACTGCTCTCTTACAACGTTATCTATATTTTTAATAATAACTAAATCTGATTCGATGTTATTAAGATTTTCAACAAGCGCCCCATGCCCCCCCGGCCGGAATAATAAATCTCCGTCTTCATTTCTGAACGGATTATTATTCATATCAACGGCAATAGTGTCAGTCTTTGCGCTCTGAAGAGTAAATCTCACATCGTACATAACACTAAAACGGCTCATATATTTTGGCTTCACATCTTCCAAATGTTTTCTGAATTCTTCAAGATGCTCAGCAGATACAGTAACGGACATCTGTGAGATACCATTATTACTTCTGGCATACATGGCAGCCTCAACAAGGTGTTCTTCAAATGAGCTTCTTGAACCGTCCGTATATTTATGAAATTTGATTAAGCCTTTTGGTTTTGAAGCATAATCAAGGCCTTGCTTACCGAGCAATGCACTTAAAACTGATACGGGATTGGATATATCGTAATTGGATGTACTTTTCAAATCATCATAAAAAGCGAACTTCGCTATGTTGTCAAGGAATCTTTCAACTTCAGATCCGTGTTTTACCCCCTCTCCTCTTTCCAAAACCGGCATTGCTTCATACAGATCCTTAAACATCCTTGAGGCAGCTCCGGATGCAGGAACAAATTTACAGATATCTCCCTGATATTGATGATACTTCTGGTCTGCATCAGATTTTGTCTTATTATTTAGGACCAGTATACCTCTTTCAGAAGTAGCCGCTGATAATATCTTCAGATATGGAAATCCCGATTTAAAAAACTCAATGTCTTTGAAAACCTGATCTACAGATGAACCTCTCTGCTCAATTTTTTCAATGTCCTGCTTGCTAAACATATAAAAGTTATTTTATTTTTTGACAGATATTATGGTATAAGACTTCCGGAATCTCTCTTCTGTATTCGTAAGTAGCCCTAAGTTGCTCAAATAGCTCAGGATTGTTCCTGAGTTTTTTATCCATATCAAAAATAGGATATGATTCATAGAAGAACTTGAACAACCATTCCCTGCAATCTTCAATAATTACGTTCAAAGAGGACGGTTCTTCATAGACCGGGTAATCAATCTTGAAATCGGCAAGTTCGTTAAACCCGAAAAAAAGACCGAATGAGTTAACAGAAAAAACTGTTGCATTAATCTTACCTTCCAGAGAATAACCTGCTATGTGAGGAGTAGCAATATCTGTGACAGAGAGAAGTTCCCGGTTAATAAATGGCTCTTTTGACCACACATCTAATATTAATGCACCCAGCTTCGAACGACCCGAGAGTAATGCCTGCTCGTTAATAACCTCCCCTCTTGAAGCGTTAATAAATATCGTCCCCGGCTTCATTAACCCGAAGAGCTCCTGAGAAACTATTCCCCTGGTAGTCATGTCCAATGGCAAATGCAAAGTCACAATATCAGATTCCTTTATTACTTCATAAATAGAATGAAAATCCCCCGGATTCAAATGATCCCTGGCTGGTTGATTTTTATTGTAATTCGGGTTGTCTCCAGTTTCAAGCATCTTTTTTACAGGTGGATCGCATCTGAGAACATTGAATCCCAATAGCTCCATTGTTCCGGCCAAGCGTTCCCCGACATTGCCTGCACCTATAATTCCAACTGTAGAGCCCATTACTTTCAAATCCTTAAGATGAGATACAGTAAACAATGCAGTCAAGACGTGTTGAACAACACCCCATGCATTACACCCGGCTGCATTCGTAAAAAAGATCCCTTTGCTCCTGCAATACTCCAGATCGACATGATCACTGCCGATAGTGGCTGAAGCAATGAACTTTACAGGAGTCCCTTCAAGAAGTGCTTTGTTACATATTGTCCTTGTCCTTATTATCAAAGCATTTACATCCACAAGGTCAGATCGGCTTATTTCGTTGCCTTTCTTATAAGCCACATCGGCATATGGCTCGATAATACCTGCAATGAAAGGAATATCAATATCAATAAGCACCTTCATAGTTATCTATTTTAGGACAATCTCGGCAACTAAATTCTCTCCCAACTCTTTATTCATCATATTTCGTATCTGCTCCCTATTTATAAATAACTGAGTCTTTGCAGCAGAAGAATTAATAGAGCAGAATAGCTTGCCGTCTCTGAAAAATTTGTTTGTTGTCATCACAGCGTACTTTTGTCCTACGACCTTGTCCCATGCATTGAAAATCCGTGTTCTTTCCAGACCTGGTTCAAGACCGTACTCCTTGACAAAAAGCTTCATAAGCTCTCCGACAGGTATATAATTAACTCGTTTCATCTAATGACACCGTTATCGATTTCAAATGACAATGACTCACCGTCTATCTCGTCAAGTATATTTGAGATTCTAACCTTGTTGCTGTCTGTTATGAAAATTTGCCCGAAAAAATCTGAGGAAACAAGTCTGAGCAGTTGTTCAACCCGAAACATATCAAGTTTGTCGAAAAGATCATCCAACAATAGTATAGGCGATACTCCGTGCAGCTTTTTCATAACAGCAAACTGTGCAAGTTTCAGCGCTATTAAAAAGCTTTTCTGCTGTCCTTGTGAGCCCCCTCTTTTTATAGGATGCCCCTTCATGCAAAATACAAGATCGTCTCTTTGAATCCCGGAAGATGTATATCCCAGATAACGGTCTTTATCCAGATTTCTTACAAGTATCTCGTCTAACGATTCCTCATGCAAATCTGACTTGTACTCTATGTCTACATCCTCTCTTTCTCCAGATAAGAGGTTATAATACTCCTTAACCAATGGTACAAGTCTTTCTATAAAATCTCCCCTCATTCTGTATATATAAGACGCATTTACCGATAGTTGCTCATTAAAGGTTGACAAAAGTTCATCCGGAATCATGTCACCTTTCAGAAGTCTGTTTCTCTGGATAAGTATCTGGTTGTAATTCTGAAGACGTCTCAAATACTCCTTATCAATCTGAGAGAGAATGGCATTCATAAATTTTCTTCTCTCGTCACCACTTTCATTTATCAACGATGTATCAGAAGGAGAAACCATTACAACAGGAATAAGTCCTATATGGTCGGAAAATCTTGTGTAGTTTCTCGAATTCCGCTTTAAATATTTTTCTCCTTTTGAATTGAAAGAGAGAGATATATTTTCGACACCGGAGTCGTCTCTTGCATACTCTCCGTTAAGTGATGTACAATCTGAATCATACATTATCGAAAGATGATCTACTGTAGAAAAAAAACTCTTGGTCATTGAAAGGTAATAGACAGCATCCATTAAGTTAGTCTTGCCAGAGCCATTTATCCCTGTTATACAATTTATCTTGGGAGAGAAGATTATTTGAGCTTCCGGAATATTTTTAAAATTGTTGACCGTAATCTTCTTAAGATACATATGTTTCTGTTTTGTATACAAAGTTACTCCTTTTTTCAATTTAAATTTGAGATTAGACAAAATATTGTAATTTTGCAATCTGCATAAAAAATAGAAACAGAAATGTCAAAGAACATCACACATCACGAACAGGAGACTGTAGCTGAAGCTGTTAATCAGACTGAGCATTTTATTGAGAAGTACAAAAAACCTCTTATCTACTCTGTCATTACAATAGTAGCAATCGCAGCTGTCAGCTTCGCATACCAACAATTTTACCGTAAACCTATAATTAACGAGGCTATGGCTCAATCATTTGTTGCCGAGAGATATTTCCGTGCAGATTCTTTTGCTCTGGCTCTCAATGGCGATGGAAATGCACTGGGTTTCAAACAAATCATTTCAGAATACGGAGACAAGTCAGGAGCCGCTGTATACCTTTATGCCGGCATATGTGAGCTTCAATTAGGCAATTACAAAGAGGCTATCGACTTCCTGAAGAAATATGACGGTGATGATCCTATACTTCAAGCCAGGGCTTTATGCAATATAGGCGATGCATATGCCTTTCTACAGGACAACAAGGAGGCACTGAACTATTATCTCAAAGCAGCAAAGCATGTAGATAATGAATATGCTGCAGGTTATCTCATGAAAGCCGGAATTATGTATGAGGAACTTGGCGATATGGATAATGCCCTGAAGTCATATGAGGAGATAAAGTCTAAATATCCTATGACCGTTGAGGGATATGATATTGATAAATACATATACAGAATAAAAAAATAGTTGATCCGTACTTATGGGAAGAGCATTCGAGTTTAGAAAAGAGAGAAAATTCAAACGCTGGGGTAATATGTCCCGCGTATTTACAAGATTGGGCAAAGAGATAACCATTGCTGCCAAATCTGGTGGAGGTGACCCGGATAACAACCCTAGACTCAGGGCTCTTATATCTTCCGCACGCTCAGAAAATATGCCCAAAGATAATATTGAAAGGGCAATAAAAAGGGCTGTAGAAAAAGAGCACAACGATTACAAGGAGGTTGTATATGAAGGTTATGGGCCATATGGGATAGCTTTTCTCATTGAAACGGCAACAGACAATACAACCAGAACCGTAGCCAATATAAGAAGTTACTTTAACAAATCTAATGGTTCCCTTGGGACTCAAGGTAGTGTAGAGTTCATGTTTGACAGGAAATGTGTTTTCCGTGTCAAGTCTTCCGCACCGGTTGATTTAGAGGAAATGGAACTTGAACTTATCGACTTTGGTGCAGAGGAGTTATTCATGGAAGATGATAATATAGTCATTTACGGAGTTTTTGAATCCTTTGGAACTATTCAAAAATATATTGAAGAAAAAGGATACGAACTTGTCTCGGGGGCTTTTGAAAGAATTCCAAACACAGAGTTAAAGGAACTTAATGAAGAACAGAAAGCGGATATAGAAAAGTTGATTGAGAGGTTCGAGAATGATGATGACGTTCAAAACGTCTATCATACTATGGCAATATAACAATATACCGGTATATTATGGTGTCTAGAATTTTAGACACCTTTTTTTTTTGGTCTACTCCTTATAAATATCTACTTTTGCAGGATAATATAAGAATTTCTATCACAAAAAACAAATAAATTTTATGAAACTGTCTCATATTGAGCACATCGGTATTGCTGTTAAGTCACTTGAAACAGCTATCCCTTATTACGAAGAGATGCTCGGTTTAAAATGCTACGCTGTAGAAGAGGTTACAGACCAAAAAGTTAAAACTGCCTTTTTTAAAATCGGACAAACGAAGATTGAACTTTTGGAAAGCACAGATCCAGAGGGTGCTGTAGGTAAATTTATCGAAAATAAAGGCGAGGGAGTTCATCACATCGCATTTGCTGTGGAAGATGGAGTACAGAACGGACTAAATGAACTCGAATCCAAGGGTGTAAGGTTAATAGATAAAGCGCCGAGAAATGGGGCTGAAGGGCTTAAGATCGCCTTTCTCCATCCTAAATCAACCGCCGGAGTACTAACTGAACTTTGCGAGAATTCTTCCAAATAAAATGCTTAACTAAACAAAAGAAATATTAAATAAATAAAAAATGAGCCAGCAACTTGAACAAGTTAAAGCGCTGATCCAACTACGTGAAAAAGCGCGTTTGGGAGGTGGTCAAAAAAGAATTGACTCACAGCACTCAAAAGGAAAATTCACCGCTCGTGAAAGAATAGCAATGTTGCTCGACGAAGGTAGCTTCGAAGAGTTTGACATGTTTGTAACACACAGATGCACTAACTTCGGAATGGAAAAAGACACATTCCTGGGCGATGGAGTGGTTACAGGCTATGGTACAATAGACGGAAGATTGGTATATGTGTTCGCACAGGATTTTACCGTTTTCGGTGGTTCTCTTTCAGAGAGTTTTGCCATGAAAATCTGTAAGATTATGGACCAGGCGATGAAGATGGGCGCACCAGTTATCGGCCTTAACGATTCAGGCGGAGCACGTATTCAAGAAGGAGTTAATGCTCTTGCAGGATATGCCGAGATTTTCCAACGCAATATCCTTGCTTCAGGAGTTATTCCTCAGATTTCAGCAATATTCGGTCCTTGTGCCGGTGGTGCTGTATACTCTCCTGCGCTGACAGATTTCAACATCATGACAAAAGGAACCAGCTATATGTTCCTTACTGGCCCTAAGGTTGTTAAAACAGTAACCGGAGAGGATGTAACTCAAGAGCAGCTCGGCGGAGCATCAGTTCATGCAAGCAAGAGCGGAGTTGCCCACTTTGCCGTTAACAACGAAGAAGAGGGTATACATATTATAAGAGACCTTCTAAGTTTCTTACCTCAAAACAACCTTGAAGAGGCTCCTGTATTCCAGACAGAAGATCCAATAGACAGGCTTGATGACTCACTTAATGAGATTATACCTGACAGTCCGAACAAACCATACGATATGTATGAGGTAATAGCTGCCATTGTAGATGACGGCAAATTCCTTGAAGTTCACAAGGATTATGCAACTAACATCATTGTCGGATTTGCACGTTTCAACGGTTCATCTGTCGGTATAGTAGCAAATCAGCCAAAGGTTCTTGCCGGGGTATTGGACAATAATGCATCCAGAAAAGCTGCACGTTTCGTACGTTTCTGCGATGCATTCAACATTCCTCTTGTAACATTGGTGGATGTACCAGGGTTCTTGCCGGGAACACAGCAAGAGTATGGCGGAATTATCCTTCACGGAGCAAAACTTCTTTATGCTTATGGTGAAGCAACTGTCCCAAAAATTACAGTTACTCTAAGAAAATCATATGGTGGAGCTTATTGCGTTATGAGCAGCAAGCACCTTCGCGGTGACATCAACTATGCATGGCCTTCAGCTGAAATTGCAGTTATGGGTCCTTCAGGAGCTATCGAAGTTCTATATGGCAAAGAGATGGCTTCTGCAGAAAATCCTGCCGAGTTTGCGACTCAGAAAGAGAAAGAGTACCGGGATGCATTTGCGAATCCATATAATGCAGCTCGTTATGGATATATAGATGATGTGATTGAACCAAGAAACACCAGATTCCGTATTATCCGTTCTCTTCAACAGCTTACGACCAAGAAACTGACAAACCCTGCTAAAAAGCACGACAATCTTCCACTTTAATCAATTAATCAGCAAAAAATGAAAAAAATAACAAAAATATTTCTGTTGCTGGGATTTCTGTTTGTGAGTTTGTCTCTTGCAGCCCAAAGCCAGGGGGACATGCGTATTAATGAATTTCTTGTTATTAATACAAATGACTTCGAGGATGACTTTGGACACAAGAGCGGGTGGATTGAACTATTCAACACATCATACGGCACTGTGAACATCGGTGGATGTTACCTTACAAATGACCCTTCCAACCTGACCAAGTACATTATACCAAAAGGAGATGTACTGACTAAGATTGCTCCAAGGCAGCACACTCTTTTTTGGGCTGACAACGAACCTTTCAGGGGTACTTTTCATATCAATTTCAAACTGGAAGACTCTCAGGAGATTTTGTTTGTAGCATCCGACGGGAAGACAATAATTGACAGAATTAAAATCCCGATTGACCAACTTGATACAAACATATCCTATGGCAGAACCTTTGATGGTATTGGAGCTACTGACGGCTCTGAGGGTTGGCAGGTTATGGAGAGAACATCTCCAAGTACAAACAATGAAGGAGTTGACTCAGTTCCAAAAAGTGTAACTATTAAGAAAGCCGACCCTTTTGGAATAATAATGGCATTGACAGCAATGTCTGTTGTCTTCTTGGCACTTGTTGTGCTTTATCTTGTTTTTAAGCAAGTTGGTAAACATAATATAAAGAGGAGCAGGCAAAGATCAGTCGTATCAATGTCTGAAAGCAGCAAGCCTAAAGCAGCAAATGTATCTGCCGAAGTATATGCTGCAATAGCTGCCTCCCTTCATGCATACTTTCAGGGAGATGACAACCACGATATAGAAAACACAATCCTTACAATAAACAAGGTTACTAAGAATTACTCTCCATGGAGTTCTAAAATTTATACACTTCGCGAGACTCCTCATAAAAAATAGTTTAAAAGTTTGATAATGATGAAAGAATATAAATTAAAAATCAATGGTAATGATTACGCAGTAAGTGTTACCGATGTTGAGGAGACCATTGCCGAGGTTGAAGTTAATGGGATTCCTTTTAAAGTAGAGTTTGAGGCTCCTGTAAAGAAAACAGTATCTGCCCCGAAAATATCAAAACCAGCAGCTCCTGCAGCTCCAAGTAGACCAGCACCTACCGTTGCCGCTTCTGCACCTGCATCGGCAGGTGGAAGTTCTGTAACATCACCGCTACCGGGTGTTATCCTTGAAGTGGCAGTGAAGGAGGGAGACAGTGTCAAGAAAGGTCAAAAACTGATTGTTCTCGAGGCCATGAAAATGGAAAATGTCATAGAAGCCAACTCTGACGGGAAGGTAACATCAATCAAAGTGAACAAAGGAGACTCTGTTCTTGAGGGTGCAACACTTGTAACTATAGGATAACATGGAAAAAGGTTTATTTTCACTTATAGGAGACAACCTTCAACAATTCATCCAATACACCGGTTTTTACAACGCGACATTTAACCACCTCATAATGATTGCAATAGGTTTGATTTTTATCTACCTGGCGATCAAGAAAGAGTGGGAGCCGATGTTGTTGGTGCCGATTGGATTTGGAATTATTGTAGGTAATATTCCTTTTTTCCCCGGACTAAGTATCGGGGTATATGAAGAAGGATCTGTCTTAAACATTCTTTATCAAGGTGTAATAAAAGGTTGGTATCCTCCTCTTATTTTCCTTGGAATCGGAGCAATGACAGATTTCTCATCTTTGATCTCAAACCCAAAACTATTATTGATTGGTGCAGCGGCTCAATTTGGTATTTTTGGAGCTTATGCAATAGCTCTCCAAATGGGATTCTCTGCAGCAGATGCCGGAGCAATCGGAATTATCGGTGGTGCAGACGGCCCTACGGCTATTTTCCTCTCTTCAAGACTTGCTCCTAACCTTATGGGTGCAATTGCAGTATCTGCCTACTCATATATGGCTCTCGTTCCGGTAATACAGCCTCCTGTAATGAAGCTCTTCACAACTAAGAAAGAGCGTCTTATCAGGATGAAACCTGCTAGGGCGGTCTCTCAGACTGAGAAGATACTCTTCCCGATAATTGGTTTTCTTTTAACTTGCTTTATTGTTCCTTCAGGTCTTCCACTTCTCGGTATGCTGTTTTTCGGAAACTTGTTAAAGGAGAGTGGTGTTACAAGACGTCTTGCGGAAACAGCAAGAGGACCGCTCATCGATGTCATTACCATCCTTATTGGCCTTACTGTAGGAGCTTCAACGCAAGCTGACAAATTCCTGCAGCTGACATCTGTGTATATATTTATTTTAGGAGCGTTGTCTTTTGTGATAGCTACTGCAGCAGGAGTTTTATTCGTAAAATTCTTTAATCTTTTCCTGAAAGAGGGCAATAAGATTAATCCATTGATTGGTAATGCAGGTGTCTCGGCAGTCCCTGACTCAGCAAGAGTCTCGCAAATTGTCGGTCAACAATATGACAATACCAACCATCTGCTTATGCATGCAATGGGTCCAAATGTAGCAGGTGTTATCGGTAGTGCAGTTGCAGCCGGTATTCTGCTGGGATTCCTTAGTTAATTTTTCGAAAGGAAAGTTAATTTTTAATAAAAACCCAAAATAGGGCAAATCGAAACTAAAACAGTTTCGGTTTGTCCTATTTTGCTTTCATCACGAAACTATTTGCTTATAAAATCATAATTTTTTACTTGATTTCTGTTGCTGCTATCATTTTTTTTTTAACTTTGAGGAAGAATAAAATTATGTGGTATTATGCAGAACAAATTGCAAGAGCTTACTGAGAAATTGTACTCCGAAGGTCTCTCAAAAGGGAGAGAGGAAGCTGAACGAATAAAGGATGATGCCCGCAAAGAGGCGGAACAGATTATTTCCAAAGCCAAGGAAGAGTCTGAGCAGATAATTTCCTCAGCCCGAAAAGAGGCAGAAGATATCAGGGAACGAATTCTGAATGAAGTCAAGATGTCGTCCAGACAAAGTTATACGACTCTTAAGCACGAGATTGAATCTCTCATTACATCAAATGCATTAAAGAACCCTGTTTCTGAAGCTATGAGTGACAATTCTCTAATGAAAGAAATTATTAAGGCCATAATAACAGCATTTTCGCCTGAATCTGATAAAGCGGCAGATTTATCAATTATCTTACCTGAAAAATCCAAGGGAGAACTTGAGCAATTTATCACAAATAATATTACAAAACAGTTAAACCGAGGCCTTGAAATAAAGTTTGACAAGAAAATCTCTTCAGGGTTTAAGATTGGGCCAAAAGGTGAGGGATATCATATTAGTTTCACTGACAAGGATTTCGAAGAGCTTATCAGCTCATACCTAAGGCCTCGTATACGTGAAATTATATTTGAAAAATAACAAATATGAAAAACTATGAGTTTATCATAGCAGGTCTCCCCTATTTAGAACCTGATTTCGACAATCCATCCATGGATTACGATTCTCTTTCAGCTCAGATATTATCATATCTTGATAAAAGGGACAGGCGTTATATTGACTGGCTCAGATTTGGTCTTATACCTGACAATCTTTCACCTCACTTCTACAGGACCGTTGCGAAAAACAGTAATCGTTTCCTGAGAACATATTTCGCTTTCGACCTGATGCTAAGAAACATTCAGGCCACATATCTAAGCATAAAGCAGGGCCTTGAGCCTGACAAATATCTTATAGGAGACAGTGAGATAGTAGAGGCCCTTAAGAAAAACAAGACCCCAGATTTCGGTATTACATCGGAGATAGAGTTTGCTTCAAGATTATTACAAATTTTTGAAATAAAAGATCTCATTGAACGCGAGAAGGCTCTGGATGTCTTGAGATGGGAAGAGGTTAACAAAATCTGCACATTCAGCTATTTTAACATTGATGTTATCCTCTCTTTCATATTCAAGACCAGTATACTTAAAAGATGGCATTCCCTTGACAAGGTAAACGGTGCGCTTCTTTTCAGAAAATATGTGGACGAAATGAGAAACTCTTACAAAACGATAAAAGAATAAATATTTATATATGAAAACCACTGGAAAAGTTACAGGGATTATTGCCAACCTGGTCACAATAGAGGTTGATGGTCCCGTTGCTCAAAATGAGATCTGTTATATTGATCTCTCAGGAACAAAGCTGATGGCCGAGGTTATTAAGGTAAACGGCAAAGAGGCCTATGTTCAGGTATATGAAAGTACCCGTGGACTAAAAACGGGAGATACCGCCGAATTTGAAGGACATATGCTGGAGGTTACTCTGGGCCCGGGTCTTCTCTCAAGCAACTACGACGGATTACAGAATAATCTGGAGACTATGGAGGGAGTATTCCTGAAGAGAGGAGAATACACCTCTCCTCTAGATATGGAAAAGTTATGGCACTTCATACCGACAGCTAAACCGGGGATTGAAGTTAGTGCCGCAGACTGGCTTGGAGAGGTAAAAGAGGGCTGGCTTCCTCATAAAATTATGGTTCCATTCGTGTATAAGGAAAAGTATATCTTAAAATCTATTGCACCTGAGGGAGATTATAAGGTATCTGATAAAATTGCCGTTATTACAGATTCAGATGGTACTGATCATGAATTGACCATGATGCAGAAATGGCCTGTAAAGGTTGCCATTACTGCATATCATGACAAGCCGAGACCTTACAGGATTATGGAGACAGGTGTAAGATGTATAGACACTTTCAATCCGATTGCTGAAGGTGGTACAGGTTTTATACCCGGTCCTTTCGGATGCGGCAAGACTGTGCTCCAGCATGCAATTTCAAAACAGGCCGAAGCTGATGTGATTATTATGGCTGCCTGTGGAGAAAGGGCAAATGAAGTTGTAGAGATCTTCACAGAATTCCCGGAGCTTATTGATGTGCATACCGGTCGACACCTAATGGAGAGAACTACTATAATCTGTAATACTTCAAATATGCCTGTTGCGGCACGTGAAGCATCAGTCTATACAGCGATGACTATCGGTGAGTATTACCGGTCGATGGGCTTAAGAGTTCTCTTGCTGGCTGACTCTACATCGAGATGGGCCCA
Source organism: Rikenellaceae bacterium (assembly GCA_034928745.1). GTDB lineage: Bacteria > Bacteroidota > Bacteroidia > Bacteroidales > UBA932 > Bact-08. The sequence goes on along the minus strand of JAYFOS010000011.1, from coordinate 15,299 downwards.
GGCTCTTCGCGAGATGAGTAATCGTATGGAGGAGCTTCCGGGAGCAGATGCCTTCCCTATGGATCTTCCTGCCATTATATCAAACTTTTACGCCAGAGCCGGACTTGTTAATCTGAACAATGAGAAAACCGGATCTGTGACATTTATAGGAACAGTCTCTCCTGCCGGAGGAAATCTTAAGGAACCCGTTACTGAATCCACAAAAAAATCTGCAAGATGTTTCTATGCTCTTTCACAAAACCGTGCGGATAAAAAGAGATATCCTGCAGTTGACCCGATTGACTCTTATTCCAAGTATCTGGAATATCCTGAAATAATTTCAGACCTTAGCACCAGAGTCAATAAAGACTGGGTAGAGAAGGTCCTGAAAGGGAAGAATATAATCCTAAGAGGTAAAGAAGCTTATGAGCAGATAAACATTCTGGGAGACGATGGTGTTCCAATTGAGTACCACAGAAAATTCTGGAAATCCGAGCTGATTGACTTTATTATATTGCAACAGGATGCCTTTGACAAGGTTGATTCTGTAACTTCGCTTGAAAGACAGGAATATATGTATTCACTCGTGATTGATATTTGTGAAAAGGATTTTCCATTTGAGGATTTTGAAGAGTGTGGTAATTTCTACAAGGGGCTTATTAATATATTGCGACAGATGAACTACTCTGAATTCAAGAGTGAGAATTTCAACAAATACCTGGAACAGCTAAACAAGGAGATAAACAATGGAAGGTAGAGCATTTCAAAAGATATACACTCAACTAGAGTCTATCACAAAAGCAACAATTTCCCTGCGGGCAAAGGGTGTTGCAAATGATGAGCTTGCAACTGTTGCCGGCCGTCTTGCACAAGTTGTAAAGATCAAGGGTGACCTGATAACTTTACAAGTATTCTCCGGAACAGAAGGTATTGCAACAAATGCTGAGGTATCATTTTTCGGAGATCCACCTTCACTGATGGTAAGCGAGGAACTTTCCGGAAGATTCTTCAACGCTTACGGTGATCCGATTGACAACGGACCGGCAGTTGAGGGAGAAAAGAGATATATCGGTGGTCCTTCGGTAAATCCGTACAGGAGGAAGCAGCCTTCGGAGCTTATTCCGACAGGAATCGCCGGCATAGATCTTAATAACACACTTGTTTCCGGACAGAAGATTCCGTTTTTTGCCGATCCTGATCAGCCGTATAACCAAGTAATGGCAATGGTTGCTCTGAGAGCCGATGTTGATAAGATTATCCTGGGCGGAATGGGTATTTCAAATGACGACTATCTGTTTTTCAAACAGAGCTTTGAAAATGCCGGAGCACTGAGCAAAATTATAAGCTTTGTAAATACAACCGAGCAGCCACCGGTAGAGAGACTGCTTATTCCGGACATGGCACTGGCTGCAGCAGAATACTTTGCCGTCGATAAAAATGAAAAGGTCCTTGTTCTTTTGACTGATATGACTCTTTATGCTGATGCACTAAGCATAGTCAGCAACCGTATGGACCAGATTCCTTCAAAGGACTCCATGCCTGGTTCACTATACTCTGACCTTGCCAAAATCTACGAAAAGGCAGTGCAATTGCCTGACGGAGGATCTATTACAATCATTGCAGTTACAACATTGAGTGGCGGAGATATCACACATGCCATTCCTGACAATACAGGATACATCACAGAGGGTCAGCTCTTTTTGAGAACCGACTCTGATACCGGAAAGGTTATTGTCGATCCTTTCAGGTCACTTTCTCGTCTGAAACAGCTTGTTATCGGGAAGAAGACAAGAGATGACCACAACTATGTTATGAATGCAGCTGTTAGGTTGTACGCCGATGCTGCCAATGCAAAGACAAAACTTGAAAACGGATTTGACTTGAGCGACTATGACAACCGCTGTTTAGACTTCGCCAAAGAGTACTCGACCAAATTACTTGCTATTGATGTTAACATAAATACCTCAGAGATGCTTGATACTGCATGGGAACTCTTCAGGAGATACTATTCGCCTGCAGAACTTGGTATCAAGGAGTCTATTATGAATAAGTATTGGAAGAACTGACACTTATAAATTATGGCAATCAAGTTCCAATTCAATAAAACATCACTGAATGATCTCAACAAGCAGTTGAAGGTCAGGACGAACGCTTTGCCTACCTTGAAAAACAAAGAATCGGCTTTAAGGTTCGAGGTCAAAAGGGCAAAGTCTCGTTCTGACGAGCTTGTGCTAAAACTTGAGTCATCTTTAAAGGCTTACGAGGATATGTCGGGTTTATGGAATGAATTCCGCCCGGATTTGATAAGTGTGAAGAGTGTCAGCCTTGAGACTGTTAAAGTTGCCGGGGTGAAGACACCAAGTCTAAAAGAGATTATATTTGAGGAGACTGCTTTCAATTTTTTTGCAGAACCATTATGGTATGCTGATGGGATTAAGATACTCAAGGAATTATCCTCTCTTGGTATTGAGTCTGAAATATATTTAGAAAAGATGAGGCTGCTTGATTTCTCAAGGAAAAAGACCACACAAAAGGTTAATCTCTATGAGAAGGTACAGATTCCCGGATATCAGGAGGCCATACTCAAGATAAAAAGATTTATGGAAGACGAGGAAAACCTTTCAAAGGCATCTCAGAAAATCGTTAAAAACAGACACATGGCAGAGGAGGAAGCCGGATTATGATTACAAAAATGGATAAATACTCCTTGATGATATTCCATGCAGATCTTCCGCTTTTTCTGGAGCATCTCCAGGAACTGGGTGTGGTTGATATTACCAGGCAAGGACATGCCGTAGATTCAAGATCCCGGGAACTCCATGATCTCATACTGAGATATCGCAATATAATCAAGAAAATAGACACAGTTGTAGCTTCATTAGAAGGAAAATCAATTGAATCTGCCCTTGTTGATTTATCTGAATCTTCTGATAAACTCCTTATGGAGTGTGAGGATTTATTTACAAACAGATCTCTTTATGATTCTGAACTTCAGCAATTACTGAGGGATAAAGCTGATGCAGCCTTATGGGGGGATTTCAACTCGGAAGATATATTTAAACTTAAAGAGCTGGGATTCGACCTTCATTTTTACACAACTCTTGAAAGCAAATTTGATGATGGTTGGCATAAAGACCACATCCTTCACAAACTTAACACCGTTAACGGCAAGGTTTACTTTGTAATACTAACGCCTAAAGGGGTGGATATTAAGTTTAAGATACCTGAAAGCAAGTTTCCTGCTCTTGCATTCCATATTCTTGAGCAGAAAGAGATAGATCTCAAGAACAGAATTGAAATCAACGAGAAGAAAATTATCTCATACACATTGTGCAAAGAATCCTTCAAACAGCGTTACGAATCTTTGAATATGGAACTTGACAGATATCTTGCCAAAGTTTCATCAAAGAAAGAAGTTGAAGATTTTATTGATACTCTTCAGGGTTTTGCACCTACGGAAATACGTGAAAACGTTTGCGAATTCCTTAACAATGAGGGAGTTTACTACGAACTTGAACCGGCAAAAGAGGAAGACAACCCTCCTATTAAGCTGAAGAATAACTTTTTCACCCGCCTTTTCGAACCTATCGGAGCACTCTATATGTTTCCAAAATATGGGGAGTTGGATCTTACACCATACTTTGCACCTTTTTATATGCTCTTTTTTGGGCTATGTCTGGGGGATATGGGATATGGCCTGACATTGATGATTGTAGGAGGTGTTGCAAAGTTGAAACTTCCTAAGATGAAGAGTTTACTGACTCTTGTTCAATTGCTGGGGTTAGGGGCCTTTCTAATGGCAGGTCTTACCGGAACGGTATTTGGAAGTAAACTCGCAGAGTGGCTCCCTTTGCCACAGTCAATATCTTCCATGTTTTTTTCTGACATAAAAATGTTTTGGTTTGCAATCATCTTCGGTCTATTTCATATAATATTTGCCAGATTGATTACAGCAATCGATTCAATGATCAAAAAAGGATGGCAAGCCGGAATGGGAAATATCGGCTGGGTAATAATCATAATCTGGGCATCTCTTTCATATGCCAAGACTATGGTTCCTGAAATGGCGCTCCCTTCATGGTTTAATTACCTTGCTATTGCAGGTGGTGCATTGATTCTTTGTTTCTCTTCAACTGAAGGTAATATCATAATAAGGATTTTAAAAGGTACAATCTCTTTATATGATATAACAGGAATTTTTGGAGACATGCTGTCATATATCCGTCTTTTCGGGTTAGGGACCTCCGGAGGAATACTCGGAATGGTTATAAACTCAGTAGCTTTCAGCCTGACTGCTATTCCATATGTAGGGTGGTTCTTTACCGTCTTAATACTGATAGCCGGGCATCTTGGAGTTCTTGGTCTCTCCTGCCTAGGGGCTTTTGTACACCCCATGCGTCTCACTTTTGTTGAATTTTATAAAAATGCAGGCTTTACCGGTGGTGGGAAAGAATTCAGACCGCTAAAAAAAATATATGGACAATAAACAATAATCAGATAATAACTAGTAATTATGGAACAATCTTTACCACTTTTTATGGCCTATATTGGCCTGGCATTCATGCTGACACTTGCATGTATCGGTAGTGCAATGGGTGTAACTATCTCAGGAAATGCGACTATTGGTGCATTGAAAAAGAATCCGGATATTTTCGGTTCCTCAATGATTCTTACAGCACTTCCATCCACCCAAGGTTTGTATGGTTTTGCTGCTTTCTTCTTAACATTAAGCAAACTCAAAGAGATTCCAGTCCTAACACTTGGTAATGGCCTTGCAATTTTTGCAGTAGGTCTTGCCCTTGGTTTTGTTGGCTTATTCTCCGCTTTTTATCAATCTAAGATTTGTGCTAACGGTGTAGTTGAGATGAGTAATGGTCAGGATGTATTCGGAAAGACTCTAATCCTTGCAGTATTCCCGGAACTTTATGCTATTCTGGCATTTGCTGCTGCTTTCCTAGCTCTTCCGGCGTAATTTTTTAATAATAGATATTGGGTGTTAAGGTATTTTTTGATACCTTAACACCCTGATTTTTTATATATACGATCAATTAATACACAGATTATCATGTCTTTAATTAAATCAATATCAGGCATAAGAGGTACCATAGGAGGAGCAGCCGGAGAGGCTCTGACACCTCTGGATATAGTAAAATTTACCGCGGCTTATTCTGCCAGGCTGAAAATGAGACTTTCAGGAAAAGAGAAATACAAGGTTGTGGTTGGAAGAGATGCAAGAATTTCCGGTGATATGGTTGACAAAGTCGTATGTGGAACTTTAATGGCTTGTGGAATAGATGTGGTCAATGCCGGACTTGCTTCGACACCGACTGTTGAAATGGCTGTTACTTTTGAAAAGGCTGATGGTGGAATAATTCTGACAGCATCACACAACCCGAAGCAATGGAATGCCCTCAAACTTCTTGACCAAAATGGAGAATTTCTTGATGGCAAAGAGGGAGAATTGTTATTGGAATGCGCAGCTAAAGAGAGTTTTTCTTTCAGTGAAGTTGACTCAATAGGAAGTTATACTTTCAAAGATTATACTGAGAAACATATTGAAGCTGTCCTCTCCCACCCGCTTGTGGATATTGAAGAGATATACAGAAGCGGTTTTAAAGTTGTCCTTGACGCAGTAAATTCGGTTGGAGGCATAGTTATGCCCAAACTATTGGAAGCTCTCGGTGTGACTTGTATACAACTGAATTGTGAACCAACAGGTAATTTTGCTCACAATCCTGAACCACTTCCAGAGAATCTTACCGGCCTATCTGAAAGAGTAATCTCAGAAAAGGCAGATCTTGGTATCTCAGTCGACCCGGACGTAGACAGGCTTGCATTAATGTGCGAAGACGGCACTCCATATGGAGAAGAGTATACTCTTGTTACTGTTGCAGATTATATTCTAAAAAACAAGAAGGGTCAGACTGTCTCTAATCTCTCTTCTTCAAGGGCATTAAGAGATGTAACCGAAGCGGCGGGATGCATGTACTCAGCTTCGGCTGTCGGTGAAGTTAATGTTGTTGCGGAGATGAAAAGAGTCAACGCAGTTATTGGTGGTGAAGGTAATGGAGGAGTTATAGTCCCTGATTTTCACTATGGAAGGGATGCCTTAATAGGCACTGCCCTATTCCTTACTCATTTGGCAAAAAGCAAGAAGAAAACCTCCGAACTCAGAGATAGCTATCCGAAATATTATATTTCTAAAAACAAAATAGAGCTATTAGCAGGAATTGATGTTGACAGTTTGCTGACAAATATCAAGAAAGTTTATTCCGAACAAAGAATAACCGACATTGACGGTGTGAAGATTGATTTTGACAGCATGAAACAATGGGTTCATCTCCGGAAATCAAACACAGAACCTATCATAAGAATATATGCCGAAGCACAATCAGCAGCAGCAGCAGATGCACTTGCACATCAAGTAATAAAAAAAATAAACGAAATAATAAAATAGGCTCAAATGTTTTCATTCAGAACAACTTCTCTCCTTGAACAGCCGGATATTATTCTAAAGAGCGGCAGGCTGGGAATTCTTTGTAACCAAGTTGCATGGCAACCGGACAAAGGTGAGTATCTTTTTGAAACCCTATACAAAAGAGGCAGATTAAAAAGAGTTTTTACTCCTGAGCATGGTCTATTCGGAGAACTTCAGGATCAAGTAACGCTGGACGACACAGAGGTTTATGGGAAACTGGGACTTGATGGATGTGAATTTATATCTCTTTATGGGACTGACGAGAAGTCTCTTTCCGCCAGTACTGCCAAACTTGAAGATCTGGATGCACTCATTATTGAACTCCAAGATATTGGTTCTCGATACTACACATTTACAACGACAGTGTTCAACCTGTTTAAGGTTCTGAAAAAAAACGACATAAATCTGTCTGTATATGTTGTTGACCGGATGAATCCGGCAGGAAGACAAGTAGAAGGAACAATGCTTGAGAAAGGATATGGTTCGTTTATCGGAATCGAGGGTATCCCGCACAGGCACGGCCTTACATTTGGAGAGCTTACCAACCTTTTTTACAACGAGATAAATGCAAAATTTCCGCTTCATATAATTGCCTATACAGCGGAAAAAATCAGTAAGGATCTTCTTCCATGGAGTATTCCACCCTCTCCAAACATTCCGGGATTATTCACCTGCCATTTTTACAGTGGCCAGGTATTATGGGAAGGAACAAATGTCAGTGAGGGACGGGGGACAACAAGACCATTTGAACAATTCGGAGCTCCCTTTATGTCAAATCTCCTGGAATTCAACAAAAAACACGGGTATTTGAACTGGAATGACCCCGAAAACCCTATAGCAGATTCTGCTGTTTACATTAGGTGGCAGAAATTTATACCTACTTTTCATAAGTATAAAGGTGAGATATGTACCGGATTTCAGCTACATCCTGTGCCTGGAGAGCAATATCATGCATTGGCACACAATTTGAAAATAATACGTTTTATAGCAGAAAACTGTCCAGACTTCAATTTTCTGGAAGGAGTCTACGAAAGAGGCAATGACAAAAGTGCAATTGAGCTTCTTCTTGGAGACAAACTGTTGTTAGACTATGTTAAGGGCTCCTCTGACTGGGAAACTGTCAAGGAACACATCAAAATCGAAGAACAGAAATGGATAAGAAAGGCCCGGAAGTTTATGCTATACGAAGAACAACTTTATAGATGTAAATAATTTAATTTTTATTAAATGGCAAATCCAGTTTTATCGGAAAAAATCTTCAGGGAAAATCAGGCGACTTCTACAAGTACGGGAAGCATGACAGTAAAGGGCACTGCAACTAAATCATTGATATTGATACTAATGATTCTTGCAGGAGCTATGTACACCTGGAAAATTGCATATGAGGCGATAAATCCTGCCTCTTTACAACCTTGGATGTGGGGCGGAGTTATCGGTGGGTTCATAGTGGCGATGATTATCAGTTTCAAACCAATGTGGGCTCAGTATCTAGCTCCAATATATGCTGTGCTTGAAGGATTATTCCTCGGAGCAATATCAGCTGTGTTCAGTCAGGCTTTTGCAACCTCGGCTCCAGGTATTGTTATGAATGCAACACTCCTGACTATTCTCACAGCAGTAGTTATGCTTATAATATACAGGACAAACTTGATTAAGGTTGATGGCAAATTTGCAAGAATCATGTCCATTGCAATCGGAGCCATTGCCTTATATTACATTGTATCTATGGTTTTGTCGCTTTTTGGAGTAAATCTCACAATGCTCCACGACAGTGGTCCTTTAAGTATTGGCATAAGCCTTATTATTATTGGTGTTGCAGCCTTCAGTCTGCTGATGGATTATGAATTCATCGTCAGAGCATCCGAATCGGGAGCACCTAAATATATGGAGTGGTATGGGGCATTTGGACTCATGGTAACACTTATCTGGCTATATCTTGAGATACTTAAAATTCTGGCAAAATTCGCGGGAAACCGTGAATAATTTTGGTCATAAACAAATTATTAGTACTTTTGCAACCCTATTATTTAATAAAAATAAGCAATGAAAAAAGGAATACATCCCGAAACCTACCGTCTTGTAGCTTTCAAGGATATGTCAAATGACCATGTATTTATTACACGTTCATGTGTAAATACAAGAGAGACAATAACTCACGAAGGGGTTGAATACCCGGTAGTAAAATTAGAGATTTCAAATACATCTCACCCATTCTATACTGGTAAGATGAAACTTGTAGACACAGCCGGTCGTGTTGATAAATTCCTTAACAGATATAAGAACGTCAAGAAATAATATTGACATATTATTCTAAAATCAAAAAGACCCTCTCGGGTCTTTTTTGATTTTTTTATTATTTTTGAATACTAAGAAAACACACCGATGGATGATCAGATTGAAAGGTTGAAGAATTTATCGGCTCACTATAATAATATTGAGTTCTTCACCAAAGATCCAATAGTGTTTCCCAGACTCTTTTCAGAAAGATATTTCAGAGGCGAGGCTTCTTTGCAGGATGTGGAGATTGCAGGAATCCTCTCTTCGCACCTTGCATGGGGAAGGCGCGAGATGATTTTCAACAATTGCACAAAGATGTTTGATGAGATGAAATGGCTGCCTGTTCAATATATAATGGGAGGTGTTTACCGAAATGATCCCACTTCTCTTCACAGGACTATCAAATGGAAAGATTTTGCCGGAATTTGTGAAAACCTGAGAACTTTTTATTCAAAAGAGAAATCTCTGGAAAATTTCTCTCCTACCTATATAAGAACATTAATTTTCGGCAGCAAACCGGATCCGAACGCAGCAAATAAGAAGATTCACATGTTTCGCAGATGGATGGTAAGAAATGACGGAATAGTGGACCTGGGTGTATGGAAGAAGAGTAATCCTGCGGATTTAATAATACCACTCGATGTCCATGTACATCGAAGTGCATTGGAGCTTGGCATTACTACAAGGAAATCTGCCGATTTAAAGACAGCTTTGGAAATTACAGGATACCTCCGGACAATATTTCCTTCTGATCCGTGTATCGGAGATTTTGCATTATTTGCCTTTGCTGCTACTACAAGCCGAAAAAATGGCTAAATTTGGTATAATTAATGGGAAAACTATTCATCATAGCAGGCTGTAACGGGGCTGGAAAAACAACTGCCTCATACAATATTCTACCTGAAATGCTCGGCTGCAAGGAGTATGTCAATGCAGATGAGATTGCCAGGGGAATTTCTCCATTTAAGCCGGAAAGTGTCTCTATTCAAGCTGGTAAGATCATGCTAGTCAGGATAAAAGAGCTTATTGCCAACGGCACGGATTTTGCTCTTGAAACAACGTTAGCCACTCGAACTCATGCAAAATTCATCCAATTTGCACAGGAGAACGGATATAAGGTGACACTTGTCTTTTTTTGGCTCAACTTGCCAAGCCTTGCAGTAGAGAGGGTTAGGATGAGAGTGGAGAGTGGCGGCCATAATATTGAAGAAAAAGTTATACGAAGACGATACGATATTGGAATAAAAAACCTATTTTCGCTATATATTCCGCTTTGTGAATATTGGATGATAATAAACAACTCTACCTTGCCCCCGGAATTGATAGCCGAAGGAGGAAAAAACCAGGAGCAAAAGATATATAATAAACCAACCTACAATAAAATAATTAATTATGAGCGAACTTGAGACTAAAGAGCTAAGGGATAGTATCCTGAACGGTCTGAACATCTCCTTTCAGCGATTAATTCAGGAAAAGAAGAAGAATAATTCTGAACTTGCGTTTTCTAATAAAGGTAAGATTGTCAAAGTAAAGGCTGCTGAGCTATAATTAATAAAGAACCTTAAATGACAACAAAAAAAATCTATATGCTGCTGCTGAATATTTTCTGCAGTGGTTTTTTATTTTCACAAGTTCATTTCTCATCCGATTTTGAATCCGCAAGTATCGGATCAGTGAAACTACTTGACTCTGTGTGGGTGAAGAGTGCTCCTACAGACTCTATGCTTACTCTGTCATATGAAATTTCATCAAGGTTTGATCCCCAAAACCCAGTTGATACATCTTTATCACCAAGTGCAAGATGGTATTACTTCATGATTACAGGCGTCAAGGGAAAGCTACTTTTTATAAATATCCGCAACTCCGAAGTTATAAGACCCTTTTATTCATACGACAACAAGAACTTTCAACGTTTTGAATATGTAGAAAACATCAACAAGGGGCAGATAAATAAAATTTTCACAAGCGATACTGTATACATATGTCATTTCATACCATACACCTGTACTCACCTTGATAAAAAGTTTGACGAATGGAACAAGAGTAAATATGTGAAAACAGAGGTGATTGGACAAAGCCAACAAGGTAGGGATATACGAATGATGACCATTACAGATGGATCCATAGGTAATAAATATAAAAAAAGGGTATGGATTCACGGAAGGATACATCCAAGCGAACATCCATCAAGTTGGCATCTTGAGTATTTGACAGATAAGCTGTTGGATGGTTCTGCTCATTCGAAAGCACTACTTGCAAATACTATCTTTTATATTGTTCCATTTACTAATCCTGACGGAGTATACGGTGGCTTTTCCAGATCAACCTCAACCGGGGTGAATATTGAAATAAACTGGGATAAACCGGACTCTCTCACTATGCCTGAAGTAAAAGTTTTGAAAAGTAAAATGGAGGAACTGACAAGAGAGAGCCCTTTTGACTTACTGCTTAACATGCATTCACAAATTTCCGGGACAATTACATATTGGCTACACACAGCTGAGTCTACTTCAGGTTTGATGTTTAGAAAACAGATGCTTTTAAGTTCTCTTACAATTAATGACAATCCCCGGTTCACCCCTTCAGACCTCTCATTTTCAGCTGTTGCGCCAAGATATGTTGAGGGCCGGATGTGGAACCGGTTTGGCAATAGTACTGTAGCTGTAACCTTTGAGACACCGTATACCTTTTACAGAAACAACAACAAGGGAGAATGGGTCTCTCTTGATAATCTTAAAGCTTTAGCAAATAACTCTCTGTGTGCGATTAGCGACTACCTTGAAATATCTTCTGATGTAAGGATTCTGACCGACATTATTGTTGCAAGCCCCTCGAAATGGAAGAGGGCAGATGATGACTCTTTGGTGTATTTCGGAAATGATTGTTTGATAACAGATGACGGTAAACAAAGGGTCAAGGGCAAGGTGATACTCCCTGAGGCCGGAACTTATAAAATATTTACATGGGTAGCCGGAAATGTGAAAAACACAACAGAGAGTGGAATTAACTGTTGGAAAGAGATTGACTCAGTTACTGTATCGAAAAAATGCACATATAAATGGAGGGGAACCTCACTTCAATTGAACGGTGTTGCTGATAAAATGCTTTTTTTAAAATAATTTTTTTGTAGATTTGCACTCCCGATAACAATCGTTGGAAATATTGCGGAAATAGCTCAGTCGGTAGAGCATCAGCTTCCCAAGCTGAGGGTCGCGAGTTCGAATCTCGTTTTCCGCTCAAAAAAAAACCTCTTTTCAGAGGTTTTTTTTATTATCTATCCGGAACAAATGTCATCTACAATGTGTATATTTGAGAAAATCTCAAAAAATGAAAACAATTGTAAGAACCTTTCTATTTTTAATTTTAGCACTATTTACATTCTCATGCGGTTCACTGAGAAATGTTTCAGACTCGAAGAGCGGCCGGTTGGGTATCAGAGACACCATACCTGCTGAGGACTCTACTGAATATGAACTAATAGTTTTCGATTCAGGTTTTGATTACTGGCTTAACAGCCATTCTCACAAGGAACACATGTACTCAAACGAGCATCTGCAAAATATGAACTATCAGTATGTAGTTGCCTGGAATAATTTGTACGCAACAGGAGACAGGCGTATTGAAAGTTATCTTGATTATAGTCCTCTTACAAAATACAATTTTGATTTTAACTACAGGTTATATATGTACTTTAAGTATTTTGAGGAGACTAACAGAATCAAATTAATCCGATAAGATCCAAGCGTAAACGACAGGGCTTATTAAAGCTCTATCTGAACTCCTATATTCAGTCTGGCAATCTCCAAATCTATCTTGTCAGGGTTGAATGCATTGGTTAAACGATACTTTGCATATACCGAGAAATCGTCAAATCCGGCCAAGCATTGTATGCCAGCATTAAACGGGTTGAATCTGCTTCCATCCCTGTATTTTATCTTACTCTCTTCATTCTCTCCCAAAAGTGTCGTAAACACCTTATATTTTCTATTGTATGCATACTCTCCGTAAGGACCGAAGTCTATGAAAATGTTTTTACTCAGAAATAACCTCGCAAAAATTCCTGCACTTAGGTTACTTGTTCGGTAATACTCTTTTCTGATAGTCCCTAGGTCGTTTACGACAAGAGGATTATTCAGGTATGCCTTGTCAAGTTTATATGAATAGAAGGAGAGGTTTACATAAGAACCTACTGCCAATGGGCTCTTCCCTTTTCTATACACATCCCTGCAACCGACTTGTATCTCATAAGAATTACCATAAGAGACCGGCATATACTCTTCATGTTTATCGTTAACTGCCAGACCGAACCCGAAGAACATCTCACTCGAATGGTTTGTCGGGCAATCAACATGTTTATCTGAGGCCACACTCACTTTGAGTGGGGATTGAAGTATGAGCTCAGTTGAGCCGATCTGTACTCTTTTCTGTGCGAAAAGTACTGTTGTGCATGCACAAAGTGCTGCAAATAAAAGTAATCTCTTCATATTTATTTTATTTTTATCTCTCCGGTTATTAAAGCATCTATTACACTCTTATCAATATTTCCCTGCAGATAGAAGACAGCATATTCTGTAGGGGAATCCGCCATAAAAACCAAAAGGCTGTTCTCTCCCTTCTTAAGATACATCTCGAGAATATCTCCCTTTTCCTTTACCTTGAGAACCTGGGAAAAATTGTAATCCAATATCAGTTTATTTATATCTGTGCGTAAATTTATCCAGACACTCTTCTCTTTCTCGGCTCCGCCTTTTGAAACATTTAAAATCTTCAGCAACGATATTTTTGTAAGTAGCTCATTGGATTTTGCCTCTGCCGAAAGAGTTGCAAAAAGTTCGGGTGTAATTGAGACAGACTCAACATTCTTATAATTCTCGTACGTTGCGAAAATCTTGTCCAATTGTTTTGTCTGAGCGGATATGCTGAATGGAAACAGCACCAAGCTCAGGATTATTATCAATGACTTATTCATATTATTATGATTTATATTATTACAATCTTATAATTACTATTTTCCAGGCAGTTTGTCAAGGAGATCCGAGATATTGTCAATTACATCTCTGTTCCCGTCTGACGGCCTGAAATACTTATCAACTACAGCCACACTCTTCAGTTTACTTACATTCCTGTCAGCCACCGAAGCGAAGCCGGAGAGCTTCTCTAGTTGTTCTGATGCTATCTGCACTGCCAACTCTTGATTATTAATATTATTACCAGCGATAACTAGCCTGTATGCTCTCCCATCCGGAAGGAGAAGCATCACAAGCAGCACGATTGCTGCAGCAACCGAAGCCAATGGTAATGACACTTTTCTGAATTTGATAACCACACCTCTTTTTTTCAAACTCTTCATCGAATTTTTCTCTGTCGCGAAATATCTGAAAATCACCTTGTACCGTTCCAGTTTAGAGTCAACTTTACTGGAATTAAAGTAGTTGCCAAGTATTTTTTCCTCTTTTGATGAAGTCTCTCCGTTGAAGTACTTCTCCAGTAATTTTTCTATAATCTCTGTTTTCATTTTATCATTCTCTCCCTTATAGTTTTGCGACCTCTCGAAAGCATTGTACGCACATTTACCTCTGTCGTCCCCAGTATCTCTGCAATCTCATCAGTCTGGTATCCCATTATATCTTTTAACCTAATACACATTTGTTGATCTAGAGGAAGGGTAGATATTATCTCCTTTAAAACCGCAAACTCCCCTTTCAATTCAAGTTGTCGGTGCGGGTTACTTTCAGCCGATTGTTCTCTCACACTCTCCAAGCTGTTGCAGTTGTTCTTCCTGAGTCTTAAATAGTCTATGCAAACATTTTTCAGGGCATATATTGTCAAAGCCTCTAGGTTTCTTACAACACCGCCATCAAGTACTCTTCGCCAAACCTTAAGTGTTGCCTCCTGTACCATATCCTCGGCGGTTGCTGCCCCGTTAATTGTGAACGATGCTGCAAAATGCAGAAGGATCGGCCTGATCTTAGCTATGTCGTTATTAAACTGACTTTCAGTCATTCTTTTCTAATTCATGATAAAGACGAACATGTACCACTAGTGTTACAAAATTTTAATAAAAATATAAATATTTTATAAACAATAAGCCCGTCCAATATAAATTGAACGGGCTTATTTAAGAGATACCTTTGTTATTTCTGGCGGTTTTTGTCAATAAATTCTGCCATAGTCCTGACAGATTTAAATATCTCCTTATTTGCTTTCGGATCTTCCAAGCGAATTCCATACTCTCTCTCAAGTAGTATTACCAACTCAAGGGCATCGATTGAATCAAGACCTAGTCCGTCTACAAAAAGAGGAGCATCTGTATCAATGTCTTCCGGCTTAACCTCTTCTAGATTGAGGGCCTCTATAATCTGTTGTTTTAATTTGAGGATTAGTTCTTCCATAGTATTATGCTTTATTTTATATTTTATATTTTATATCATCAGTGTCCACTTAAAATATTTTTAAAACCGCATAATAAATTAATTATTAATAACATATAGCGATAATTTTAACGTGTCGATTTGAAATTGTAATATAGTATCCGATATATAAAAGGATATTATGAATCAGAGCA
>JAYFOS010000025.1:0-37172 GCA_034928745.1 Rikenellaceae bacterium | reverse complement strand
AACGTTTGGCGGTATGGCCAGTAAGGGATTGCGGGCGATTACCTGTCAAGTTACACAAAAAGTTGGAGCGGGCTACTACCCTTCGCATACCACCGAAACCCTTATTGGTTATACTGCGTGTTGTAAGGCGTATTTTTTATTTTACTTTTTTACTATGGTTTCAATAATCACTTTTCCTGTTTCCATGATATATCTTTTTAGTTCATTTTCAATCTCTATATACCAATGCTCATCCTTGTCATAAGATATCACAGTTTGAAGTTTAGAATTATCAGACCATGATATTTCCAAATCTCCTAATCCATTACTAATCTGTATATTTTTAATTTGTAAATCCTTTAAATATTTTGCTGAATCGCACCAATCTTTAAAATCATTCTTGTAATCTTGTTCATTTTCATAATCTTCATGCCAAGGACAACTAAGTGAACTATTTATCAATGCGTCATTTTTAAAAATTCTCCATTGAGGATTAATATTCAATCGATAATTAATCTGTTTTTGGGAACCAAAAAACTGAAATCCAATTGTATTTGTTGCAAAATAGAAATGAAATGATTCAAATTTCATTTCTTGCAATAATTTATCTAAATCGTCTATTGTCATTAATCTACTGTAAATTTAAATCATGGTTTAATCCAGTCAATTTATACAATGCTATCGTGTTACCCGGTTTTTTAATATGCCTTACAACGGTCGCGTGTGTGAAACGTTGGGGATTGCGGGCTACTATCCTGTCCAGTTACACCGAACTTGATGCGGGGCAGAATGCTTATTTAACCACTTAAACCCCAATGTTTTATACACGATGTTGGCGGTTCGTTGTTCTTTTAATTTCAATAATCATATCGTCAATTGTCTTTGTTTCCGTAATTATTTTATCTTTTAATTCTTCTTTAATCGGCAGTTTTTTATAGTCAGCAGAATTTTCAGAATGTATTGGTATAATTCCTTTTTTCGGATTTACAAGATTGCAAACATCAGCAAGACAGTCAGCTGAAGCGTGTCCGCTTGTATGAATTTTACTCAATTTTGGGAATTTATCTATAAAATCCAAGTACTTTTTATTTGCATGTTTACTTTTTGGATTAACATATTCTTTCCACATAGAATAAATTAGAATGGTCTTGTCTTTCTCAAGTAATGGCAATAAAAACTCAATGTAATCATTGAATTTGGCAGTTGCACGGACTAACATACAAAAACCTTTGTCTTGCATCCATTGTATTAACTTATCGTTTTCTTTCCAGAAAGCATAAGGTTCCCCAAAATCAAATAAGGCACTTTTTTTACTAGCTGAATCTGAAAAAATTTCTAAAACGTTCTTTTGGAAATCATCACATACAAAAGGTCTGGCTTTTATTTCTTTGTTAGCCGCATGAAATGTAGCCAATCGTTCCATATCGGTAGATGAACACATTACAAATACATTTTTGTATTCTTTCATTAATTCAATAACTTCACTTTTCAATTCATTTTCGTGCCTTACTCTTTCATCTAAACGTGAAAGCATTGTTCCTTCCGTAATTAGAAAATCTATCTTTCCTTGTTTTAGAATTAATTTTTCAATCGTTGGTAGAAGACCTTTGCTAAGATAACCGTGTCCACGAAAATCACCTGTATGCAAAATTCGTTTTCCATTTGCTTCAATTAAAAACATAAAAGCATCGTAAGCCGAATGGCTTACGAAATATGGTATTATTTTAATATCTCCAACTTTTAATATTTGTTGGGATTCAAAAGATTGCATTGCTTCAATTTTTGCAATTTCTTTTTCCGACTGTTCTTTGCGGTCTTTTATAAATGCAAGTCGTTGATGCTTACATAATGCAACTCTTTTTGCAACCTTGCCAATATTTTGAGAAATAGAATCAGGAACAAGATGAAAAAGTCCTAAATGGTCTCCGTGATAATGTGTATAAAATATCGCATCAATACCCTTTGTTATCTGTTCAATTGCATCGAAATTG
The DNA here is from genome assembly GCA_034928745.1 of Rikenellaceae bacterium. Classification (GTDB taxonomy): domain Bacteria; phylum Bacteroidota; class Bacteroidia; order Bacteroidales; family UBA932; genus Bact-08. The sequence continues at coordinate 35,202 of JAYFOS010000025.1, read as the reverse complement.
GCAAAATCATCATTAACAATACCTTCACCATCAGGAAGATTTTGACCCAAATCTATTAGGATTTTTGTGTTGTCAGTTGCAATTTCGGTTATGCAACCTCCTATTTGGTCTATGCCTCGATGAATGATTATTTTCATTTTAGAATTTTGTAATCAATATTATGATTTTTTAAAAGTTTCTCTATGTCTTGAATCCTTTCTCTTCTGCCAAGAGTGTCTTTGGTATATGTGTTTGCAATTATTAGTTTGGGAATTTTATTCAGAGTAAGTTTTGGACAAACAATTTTCGTCAACCCTAAGTTATTTTTAATCTCTATGAGTTTTTTATAATAATCCAATAATTCCATCTCATACTTATTGATAAACAAATGATATTTTCGCATTTGCTCAATAATCTCAGGCGTATTAACATTCCTTATTGAATCATTCCTTAAACGGCTGTCCGAAATTCCTTTTAATTCAACAAAAGACAAAACACCTCCTGTCAATACAATCAAATCTATTCTTAATTTGCCAATTTCAGTGTCTTGATTGAACTGGAACTCTGAGTCGATATAATTTGAGTTTTCCTTTATCATTTTCCCTTGAATCCATTTTTCAGCCGGATTCTCATCATTGATATGTCGTAAATAATCACTCTTGATGCGATTTTTAATATCTGCAATGTTTGTTTCGTTTAGATTTGCTAAATCAATTAGATCATATTTAAATATATCCGTTCCCTTTTTTGTTTTTCCACGAGGTTTATCATCACCCAAATATTTCTGATGAGTTTCAGCCACAAAACCATTAGCATAAACAATTTTAGCAACTGAACCTCCGTAATAATAAACATTGATATAGTTGTCTTTGCGAATTTCTATATACAGCTCATTATCGTCACGTATCAGTGACCACCATTTGAGTTGTTGAGTCTTTAATTCTTCAAAGATTTTCGCTTTTGGATTAAGTGTTAAAAAAGTTCCTTTCATTTTTTTGTCATAATTATTGGATGCTCCGCTGTCTTTTTACAATGACCGCCAACGGCCGGGGGTTGGTTTCGTTGGCGTTTGCAGCAGTCGTAGCAGTCGCAACACCCTCATAGCCACCATGCCCGACAACTTCAAATATAGCAATTTACGCCAATGAAATCAAACCAATGTTAGGAGCTGTTGCCTTCTTTCGAGCAGATACATTCTCATGCCCCAATTCAAATCTACGAGAACTCCAATAAAATCTACCAAAACCTCACAACTCAATAACTCCCTCTCACTCCCCACAGTTAGTTAAAAACCCAACAACATTGTTTCTTGTGGTATATTTTCGCCACCACTCCAAACCCTCAAAATCCCTCTCTCTTTCTTTCGACAAAGCAGATTCATATTTGATGCAATAGAACCTAACGTACGGAACTATATGCAGTTGGGGATTGCGGGTTGCTTTCCTGTCGAACCCCACGGCTGTTGTTGCGGGCTGCGAACTTTGTTGTCCGCACCGAAACCCCAATTGACATATAGTTTTTGTTAGCGGTTCGGCTTTTTGTTTTCAAACTCTGTCTTCTCAAGTTTGTACCAATTGTGTTTAATTCCATCAAGGTCAAATGTTTCAATAAATTTTAGTCCGACTTTTTCTAATACTTTATTTGAACCTATATTCTCGCAGTCAGCCCTTGCGAATACTTTGTCTGCGTTAAGTTTGTCAAATGCATATTCTAATGATGCAAATGAAGTTTCTGTCGCTATACCTTGTCCCCAATATTTTCTAATTAGTCTGTAACCAAGGTCATAGAAGTTTTTATGGTTGTTTATTCGTTCGGTAACAAACTCTAAACCTGTCCAACCAATGAAATTATTTGTGTTTTTGTCAATGATAGCCCAACGTCCAATACCGTAGTCTATGTATCGTTGTCTAAGGGATTTTATTATGTTGGTCATTTCCTCTTTGCTTGTTACAGTTTTGTTCCCTAAAAATCTATGAACTTCTGGGTCGGAATGAAGTTCAAACATTCCATCAAGGTCTGTCGGAAGTATTTCCCTTAAAATTAGTCTTTCTGTCTCTGTATAAATTTTCATAAGGCTCAAATTTTTCTACTTACGATGTCGTTTTAAGCTGACCGCTAACGTTTTACAATATAAAACGGTTGGGTTTTCGGAGTGCATTCCTATCCACCGTTGGAAAAAGTTAGAGCGAGAACCAAACCCTCGCAAACCACTGAACCCCAACTGTTTTATATTGTGTGTTGTAGCCAGTTTTTATTTATATTAATCATTTAATTATCTGTCCATTCTGGTGATTTACATCTGCCACCAACTATTTCCCAAGTCACAGCTTGTTTGTCATAAACAAATCTATAATCAGGTATGTAACCATCTGTTCCGCCACAAGTAATGGTATAATTTGCTTCTCGAAAATGCAATCCATTTTTAAGGAAAATTCCTTTTTTTACTTTTAATGCTAAATCACCGAAGTTAATATCAATCGTATCGTTTGAAATCTGTTTATGAGTAACTCTATATAACTTTAATGTCTTACCGTGTTTATAGGCATAATCAAATAATTCATCGGATGAAAGAAATTTATAAACACTATTTTGGTCAAATTTATCCTTAATCCTATCAGTCTGTTCGTTTGGCTCAATGAATTTCCATCCACTCGATAATTGTAAATCAATCCGTCCGTTTAAAGCTTTTATATAAATACTATCCAATGTCTGTTTGTCAATTTGCACTGGATTCTTTGGCGTTGTTTTAAGCAACAAGCTAATCTGTTTGAAATATTTTTTCTTAGGGTAAATCAAAATAATGCTATTACCGTTTCCATAAATATTTTTTTGCTCTTCACTTTTTAAAACTTCTATTTTTTCAATCCATTTTGGATTTATTGATTCTGGTATTGTATCTAAGAAATATTCAGTTTCGTTCATCTTGATTTCAAACTTGGGTAACGAATCAAGTGGTTCGCTATTTATTCGAACAGAAATGTCATTTAAATTTTGTCCGTAAGTGAAAAATGTAATCGAAAAAATCAGTATTGTAAATATGTATCTCATTTGCAGTTCGGTTTTCTAAAATTGGCTACAACGGTTGGCGGTATGAAAAGTTGCCGTTTGCGGGCGATTTCCTTTCAAGTTACACAAAGGTTGGAGCGGGCTACAAGCCTTGGATAACCTACTATCCCGGCAATTTTTTATACCGCGTGTTATGCAGCGTAATTTATTTATTCCATAGTTTTTCGTAATCAATTTTGTCAAATATGTCATTTTCATCATCCATTAAATCAGTCTCCAGCATTACCATTGCAGGAAAATGTGAAACTTGATTTATCGGAATCATTAAATCATAAGATACCTGTCCTTGAAACTCGAATCTCCACAGAGCAATCAGTCTTTTTGAATCTATAATTTTTATCTGCAGATTAGATTTTTGGTTAATCGTAGGATCTTCCCAATTGTATGATAGAAAGTGATATTCGTGTATATTATTCACTTGTTTATATTCTACAATTACATCTGAAACGGGGTCGTCCATTTGAAAAGTAATTAAGCAAGAATCTGTCAATAAATATTTGGGAATATCGTTGAACAAAATCCAGTCTCCTTTATATTTAAAGATTTTAACCCATCTTTCAGGGAGCTTGGAATTTATTTTTGAGGGCTTATTTTTCAAGTTATTCAAAATTCCTAGGTAAGTCGTACCGATGCTTTCACTTGGATTAAGATTAATTGTTCCAAAATTTGTCAACTCTGTTTTTGCCTGTGAAATTATAGCATAATCAATATAATATATCCTTTCAAATTGATTCTTAAGATCAATCTCTGTTTTCACAACCTTAGTTGAATCTGTCAACTTCGGCTTAATATACTTGAAGTTTTGGCAGTATCCTGTCAAGAAAAAACTGGTCAAAAGAAAAAATGTAATAAACTGTTTCATCGTATCTTTTTATTATGCTGCATAACGGTAAATTGTATGAGTAGTGGCAGATTGCGTGGTAGTTCCTGTCAAACCGCTACGCAATTTGAGCGGGCTACAAACCTTGATATTTACTACATCGCCTGCCATTACTTATACAAAATGTTGTGCGTTCGTGCTTTTTTAATTAACTTTTATATGTGCTAATGACATAATTTTCAGTGCATCAGAAATATTCATTCCTATTCTTTTTATGTATGGATATTTCTTTTTATGTTCTTTGAACATTGGCATATTGTTTATTACTTTAAAATTATCGTTCCAACTTTCAATCTCATAAATATCGTTTATTCCCCATTTCAAATTGGCTGATTTGTCCATTCCACCTTTTTCTATTACTTTTTTATTTGCAACTTCAATTCCTTTCTGAGAACTGTAATCAAATATGATTTCTGCTCCCGGAATATATTTGTGGAAATTATTAAACAATGTTTTTACTTCTTCTTCACTGAAATAATACAGTACACCTGCAATCAACAGCATAATGTGCTCTTCACCCTTTATACTCTCAAACCAACTTTCGTCCAAAGCAGATTTTGCTATAAATTTATTTCTGTCTGATTCTGCAATATATTGTTTTCTCAAATTGATAGAATCGGGCAAATCCAAGTCTATCCACTTTATTTGTCCATTATCGATACGAGAAAAAGTTGTATCAAGCCCACAACCTACATTAACAATAGTTGCATTCGGATATGTAGAAATAAAATTTCTAATTTCATTATCAAAAAAGATGCTTCGTGCAATCCACGATACCATACTTAATTTACTCACATTGTTAGAAATTGTACTAAAATCATACGAAATATTATCTATTATTGAACCCGCTGTCTTATCAATTAACAATGGTTTTTGTTTTTTAGTTTCAATCGCTCTTCCCCATAATGGTAATAGTAAGGTTTCTTGTACACTTCCCAATTCTATTTTGTTTCCTTTATTCATAATTTTCATTTTAAAATCAATGTCGATGGTCCTTCTTAGCATGACGCACAACGTCTCGGCGGCTAAGCCCGTTTTAATGGGCGGTGACGCCTGTTATGGGTCGGTTGCGCCGTCGGTTGTCTGTATTATTTAATACTGTCTATTTATATACTCTTTATTCCCTCTATTAATTCTCGTCAACTCTGCTGCCTCTCTCTTCTTGCGAATATCCTATAATTCAATTGCTCTTTGTCAAATACATTGCAACCTATTTCTCTCATTTCCTTTACCTGATCGGCTTTCGCAACTGACCCATTAACTTGTTTATGTATTCGTCAAAGTGGAATCAGGGAGGGGGAGCAAAGGGGGCTTGGAACGGGTTTGTTGAATAATATAAATTCAGTCGACGGGTGGTTGTATTGTTAATTTATTTAATTTTTATGTAGTCTAATTCTTATTTTTATTATGAGGTTTAACTCATAAATCAAAGTCGTCGGTTGGGTTTTTGATCTTCTGGAGGCCGGTCATGCTAACCCATGTGTAAATTTCGGTTGTCTTGCTGCTTTTATGCCCTAACAACTCCTGAATGTACCTCAGACTTACTCCCGCCTCTAACAAATGTGTGGCATAACTATGTCGCAGACAATGCAGTGTAAAATTATGATTTTTAATTATTTTACCCAAATATTTATGGAAAATATTCTCTATACTTGTTTCGCTGTATTGCTCTCCCGGTGATTGGCCTTCGATGAGATAGATTTTAGGTCTGTACATTTTGTAATATCTGATAATCATATCCATAAGTTTGTCACTTAGTGGCAATACCCTGTCTTTCTGACCTTTTCCATTAATGACAGTCAATGTCTTGCGCTTGGAATCCAAATCTATGAGTTTCAGGTTTAGTATTTCACTCCGTCTTAAACCACAGGCATAGACAAGGGTGAGAGCTGTCTTGTGTTTGAAGTTGGGAATTGAGACAAGCATCTTCTCAACAACCTGTTTTGAGATTACTTTCGGAAGTGGACGGTATTTTCTGGGTCTTTCAATCTCCTCTATTGACAGCTGTCTTTTCTCAATCTTTTGATAATATAGCTTAATGGCATTTATTACCTGATTTTGATAAGAGGCTGAATAGCCGTGCCTAAGAATATAGTTCTTATTAAATAATACTAAGTCTGAATTTGTGATATCTCCCGGATCCTTATCTACGAAATAATTAAGGAATACATTTATGGCATTTAAATACACCTCTATTGTCCGGTTGCTGTACCTGCAACCCTTGAGCCATGCCTCAAAAAAGGCTACATCTTTCCGGTTCTCTCTCTTCATATCTCTCTCCTCCGATTTTGTATAAAATTATAAAAAATATTTGAAAGTTTGTTTCGCAAAGAGATGTGACAGCCCGAGGGCAGGATTGCATCGCCTCTCGATGTGAAAACCCAGGGCAGGATTACGTCGCTACGCTCCGTGATCCTGGTACGGTCGGCAAAACAGCCCGAGAGCAGGATTACGTCGCTGCGCTCCGTGATCCTGAAACGGTCGGCAAAACAGCCCGAGAGCAGGATTACGTCGCTGCGCTCCGTGATCCTGGAATGGTCGGCAAAACAGCCCGAGAGCAGGATTACGTCGCTACGCTCCGTGATCCTGGAATGGTCGGCAAAACAGCCCGAGAGCAGGATTACGTCGCTACGCTCCGTGATCCTGGAATGGTCGGCAAAACAGCCCGAGAGCAACCAACCTCCGGAGCGTTGCTCCGGGGTTCATTTGTTTTGTTTCCGGCTTCGAGCAAGCTCGGGCCGGAGCAAAACAAATAACCCCTTGTCTGTTGACAAGGGGTTGGTTGTTTTCGTAGCGCGACCCAGGATTGAACTGGGGACCTCATGATTATGAATCATGCGCTCTAACCAGCTGAGCTATCGCGCCGGGAATTGAGGTGCAAAAGTAATATAAAATTGTGACGATGCAAATAGTTTTGAGCGAAAAACTTTACAGAGGTTGTTGATGGCTGTATGGAAAATATTTTTTAACTTTAGAATAATGAACTAAAATCTGCAGCTCATGAATATGAATATTAAGAAGCTATTTGGGTTAATCTTTTTCATAATTATTGTTTTACTGGCAACGATTGTAATTGTGTCCAGAATGATTCTTGAAACGCAAAGAGCCGGTTACAAAGAACAACTCCAACGTGTTCAGGGATGGGCGCTGGCAAGTGAAATGAGAACCAGCTCAGACAACCTTACTCAGTATTCAAGAGCATTTGTGACAACCGGGGATTCTTTATGGATCAACAGATATTTTTTAGTACTTGACCAGAGAAACGGAAAAATACCAGATGCCCATGGAAGAAAGATCCGGTTTATTGACAGTGCATCCCGTTTAAATCTGCCGGAAGTTGAGTTTTCATTGTTAGTTGAGGCTGAAAGAAGGTCAAATGATCTGGCGATTATTGAGATTGCTGCGATGAATGCTTTTGTCGGGCTATATCCCGACAATACTCTGAAGTATGTGGTTAAAGGAAAACCGGACCCTTCTTATGCAAAAGAATTACTATTCAACAATAAATACCTGAATGATAAAAACTTTGTCATAAAACCGATAAATGACTTTCTTGCTCTTCTGAAAAAGAGATCCATGGCCAGAGTCGATTACTACAACAAAAAAATATCATATTACATAACCATTGTCTTTACCCTGACCATTCTTGTAGGTCTCTTTTCACTGATATCCTATTTGGTTTTGAGAAGGAGACTGATAAAGAAAATGGACGAGTGCAACAATAACAACATTAAGCTTATCGAGGCTGAAGGTGTATTGAAGAGGCAAAACGAGGAGCTTGACAAGTTGAATGCATCAAAGGATAAATTCTTCTCAATTATAGCTCATGATTTAAGGGGACCTGTCGGGATTCTTATGAATTTTGCGGAGTTGCTTGATGAAAAAATACGAGAAAAGGATTACACCGACATAGAGTTTTTCACCAAAAACCTAAGCCAATCTTCCATCTCGGTCAATGAGTTACTTAACAACCTATTGAACTGGGCAAGAGCACAAAATCCTAATATTAAGGCAAACACAAGTGAATTTGACCCAATACCTGTGATCAGGAAGAACATAGAACTGTGTGCAATGCTTGCCAGGGAGAAGGATATTGAGATAACACTGGAGAATACAGACAATCTATTAGTAATTGCAGATCCGGATCAGATAAGCCTTGTATTCAGGAACATCCTCTGGAACGCAATAAAATTCACTCCAAAAAACGGCAAGATATCTATAAATGTTACAGGGATGAATGCAGGCGGCAAATATATTGCAAAGATCTCTTTCACTGACACTGGTGTGGGCATGAATCAGACACAAGTTGAGAAACTATTCCGGATTGATAGCATTTCAACGACAAGAGGTACAGAGGGAGAACACGGAACAGGGTTAGGCCTTATTCTTTGCAAGGATTATATTGAACTGAACCAGGGAAAGATAACTGTTGACAGCCGGTTAAATGTAGGGACAACTTTCACAGTTTACCTGCCGAGCAAGACTGTTGCATAAGCTGCGATGCCCTCCTCTCTGCCTACAAACCCGAGTTTCTCGGTAGTTGTTGCCTTAACAGATATCGCGGAGATGTCTGAAGCTAAGATGCCTGCAATAGTTTCGCGCATCTGCTCTATGTGGCCTGCCAGTTTCGGCTTCTGCAACATTATTGTGATGTCTGCATTTACAAGGTGAAATTCCTGTTCGACAACCATAGCATAAACTCGTTTAAGGAGTATCTTACTGTCTATCCCCTTGAATTCACCCGAAGTGTCCGGAAAATGTCTTCCTATATCTCCAAGCGCAAGTGCTCCGAGAAGAGCATCACATAAGGCATGTATCGGTGTGTCACCGTCCGAGTGTGCCACACATCCCTTCTCATGCTCGATGCGTAAGCCGCACACCCATAAGGGCAGCCCCTCAGCAAGTGCATGCACATCATAGCCATTTCCGATTCTAAAATCCATGACGTAAAGTTATAATAATTTTACTACTTAATTTGTTATCTTTGTCCTTAGAATCTCCATTAAAGGAGCAAAAAACAATTATGGGATTATCATTTAACTTATTCAAATCTACACCGCACAGGGTTTTTCATTATGAACCCCGATACTACGACCCGAAAAAGGAGGCAATGGAGGAGAGGTACGCAAGGTTAAACGATGATGGGAAGAGCAAGGATGATAAATACATACCGGGAAAATTCATCCGTACGCATATGCGTAACAATCTGTACAAGAACAAGAAGGATGTCACCAAAGTCCTGTTTATCAGAATTGTGATACTGGCTTCTCTTGTGATTTTACTTATGGCGGCTTTTTATCTCACTGACGGTCTGAGTTTCTTACTTACTCCTACTAAATAATGTTACACATCCTTCCCGGCCATATTTCGAATCTTATTGCTGCGGGAGAGGTTGTTCAAAGACCTGCCTCCGTAGTTAAGGAGATGATGGAGAATGCCGTGGATGCCGGAGCAACTTCCGTTCAGGTTATAATCAAGGATTCAGGAAGGACTCTCATACAAATCATTGACGACGGTTGCGGCATGACGGCAGATGAGGCCAAAATGGCTTTTCTAAGGCATGCGACTTCCAAGATAAATGAGATTGAAGATCTCAACAGGCTTAACACTTACGGATTCAGAGGTGAGGCTCTGGCCTCAATTGCCGCAGTTGCTGAGGTCACTCTGAAAACAAGACATAAATCCGGCGAGACCGGACATGAAGTAAAGTTTGCGGAATCTAAACTGATATCAGAAGCTGAAATCTCCATACCAACAGGGAGTAATTTTATTGTGAGGAACATTTTTTACAACGTTCCTGCAAGACGCAAGTTTTTAAAATCTGATGCGACCGAGTTCCGTCAGATAACCCAGGAGTTCTCAAGAGTAGCATTTACAAGACCTGAGCTGTCTTTCAGGTTAGTTCACAACAACATTGAAGTCTACAATCTGGCTCCTGCCAACCTTAAGAAAAGGATACTGGACATTGCAGGGAAAGATATGGGAAAGGAGCTTGTCCATATTAATCTCGACAGCCAGATAGTTAAAATTTCCGGGTTTGTCGGAAAACCTGAGGACTCGCGAAAAACTCCCGGGAATCAATACTTTTTTGTCAACAATCGCTATTTCCGCTCTCCTTATTTCCAGAAAGCCGTCCTCAAGGCTTACGAGAATCTGATTCAGGAGGGTACACTTCCGTCATTTTACATTTTTTTTGACATTGACCCTGAGAAGATAGACATAAATATACACCCTGCCAAGACTGAGGTGAAGTTTGAAGACGAGTATGCCATATATGACATGTTGCATGCTGTGGTCAGGGAATCCCTCGGACGAAACTCATTTATGCCGAGTATCGATTTTGACCAGGAGGGTGCTCCCGAAATACCGGCGGTGAATTACAAATATTACGCGCCACCGCCCAAGATAGATTATGACCCGCTTTTCAATCCGTTTGATGAGGAGTTCACTTCAAGACGCGGCTTTGAAGAGAAAAGATATTCAATACCCGAAGAGAGAATGGATGGTGGCAGTATTCCACTTATTTCAGAATCATCAATCCCTGATAAACCGGCGATACAGGTATCGGGACGGTATATAATCACTGCCATCAAGTCAGGTCTTCTGGTAATCAATATCACGCGGGCCAGGGAGCGGATTTTCTACGAAAAATACCTTGAGTCGCTTGAAAACTACTCCACAATATCTATAAGAACTCTTTTCCCCAAGTCTCTCGAACTTGATGAAAACACCTACAACACTCTTTTAGAGAATGCAGAGACATTGAGAAATCTCGGCTTTGACATAAGGCCGAAGGAGGGTGGTTTTTTCAGAAATATGGTGGAGGTACTCGGATTACCGGAGGATATTTCCGACAGCACTGAAAATTTAATGACACTTATCGACCAACTAATGTACGACCTCACCGAACTGGGCCGCGGACAGGTGGAGAGTGCGAAGGGTGCTTATGCTGCCACTCTGGCAAAATCAGCCGCAATTTGTGGCAGGGAGCAACTGAACAACCAGCAGGCACAAATGTTGATAGATACACTGTTTGCCTGCAAGGAGCCTTCATTGACACCGTCCGGTAAACCTTGCTCGGTCATTGTTACTACAACTGAAATTGACAAACGATTTATTTAACATAAGAAAAAGATGTATATCAACAACAGAGGATCCGGATTTCTTGGAGGCATGACACCGGTTGTGAAAAATTTGGTTATAATCAACACAGTCATGTTGCTTATAACCATGTTCACAGGCAATTTCATGTACGAGAAGTTCTCTCTTTTCTACTTCGGATCTCCGCTATTCAAACCATACCAGCTTATCACACACATGTTTATGCACGGGGGATTTTTTCATCTCTTCTTCAACATGTACTCTCTGATTTTCTTTGGAATAATTCTAGAACAGGTCTGGGGAAGCAAGAAATTTTTCCTTTATTATATGGTTACCGGTCTTGGAGCGGCTTTTCTTCACTCCCTGGTTCTCTATATAGACGCTTCTTCTTTGCTTTCTGCTGCTAATGCAGGCAGTATGGCTGCCGCCGAGAAGTACCGGATATTAATCTCAACTCCGACTGTGGGTGCCTCGGGAGCCATTTACGGAGTGCTTCTTGCTTACGGAATGCTCTTTCCTAACAATACATTGCAATTGATATTCCCGCCTATTGCCCTTAAGGCAAAATGGTTTGTCATAATTTTCGGTGTAATGGAGTTGTTGTTTGGAATATCCAACACCGGAGGGAATGTGGCTCATTTTGCCCACCTGGGAGGTATGATCTTCGGCTACTTTCTGATTGTGTACTGGAAGAAAAACAATAGAATGTACTTCTGATGTCAAGGAAAAAAAATAAGAGAAAGGGTTCTCCATGGCCGATAGCATTCCTTTTCAGAGTGTTTTTGCTTATTTCGGCTGCATCTCTTGTGTTGTCATATGTGTCAATTCTCATTAACCCCGTTGATTCGGTAATACCTCTCTTTTTCGGGCTTTACTTTATACCCCTGGTCATGCTTAATGTTGTGGTGTTGGCATTCGCCGTCTACCGCCGCCGCACTATCGCATGGATTACCTTCATAGTACTCATGCCTTCGATTCTTTTCGCTGACCTTTTTATAAAATGGGGCAAGCCGGAAGAGGGTAAGCTGGGAAATTCGCTTACAATTTGCACTTACAATGTGGGACTTTTTGCACAGGAACCCGGAAATTCAAGATCAGACCAACTTTCAAGGGTTGCCCGATATATAGGACAGGAGAGACCTTCTGTGGTTTGTCTTCAGGAGTTTTATGTTAAGGATACCTCTGTGATACGCGACTTGTTCCCTCAATATCCATACAGACAGGAACATCTCTTCAGATCCGGTGACGGAGGAAGGTTTGGAAATATCACTTTAAGCAAGTACCCTATTGTTTCCGGAGAAGATATAACATTTAAAAGGAGTACAAACCTATGCCTATACTCAGATATCGATTTCTATGGCAAAATAATCAGGATATATAACACTCACCTTGAATCTCACTCGATATCTTTTACCGGTCTTATCAAGAAGATGAGCAACAGTGAAAAGGTTTCTGAAGAGATTATCAACGTCCACGAGAAACTTGCAAATACATTCAAGAAGAGGGGAAGACAGGTTGACACAATAGCAAGACACCTCTCTGAAAGTAATTATCCTGCAATTATATGCGGCGACTTTAATGACACTCCGATGTCTTATACATATCACATTCTCATGAAGGACAAAAAGGACAGTTTCCGTGAAAGCGGAAAAGGTTTCAGTGCCTCATACTCCTATATGTGGCCTTTATTGAGAATTGACTATATTCTATATCCCGAAGAGTTCTGGAGCATGAGCCACACAACTCAGAAGGTTTCGTATTCAGACCATTATCCTGTTTTTTCAGAAATAATTATACCGTAAATGGAAATTAAGACAGCAATTGACCAAGCCGTTACAGTTTTGAAAAGTGGTGGGGTGATACTCTATCCCACAGATACTGTATGGGGTCTGGGCTGTGATGCCACAAATGCCCAGGCCGTTGAAAAAATTTACAAAATCAAACAAAGGGCTGACAAAAAAAGCCTTATCACACTTGTTGAGAGTGAAGATATGCTGTGCAGATATGTCAGGGAAATTCCTCAGATTGCACTCCAGTTGCTTGAAGTAGCCGACCAACCGTTAACAATTATCTATCCCGGCGCTATTGGCCTTGCAAAGAATGTGGTGGCCGAAGACAACACTGCCGCCATAAGAATACCTCATCACGAATTTTGCCGTCAGCTTATTTACAGATTCCGTAAACCGATAGTATCTACGTCAGCTAATATTTCCGGAGAAAAGGCTCCTTCATTTTATCTGGATATTTCAGAAGAGATAATCTCCGCCGTCGATTGGGTTGCAGATACTGTTTTTGAAGCTGACTCCACAGGCAAGCCGTCCTCAATTATCAAGCTTGGTCTTGGCGGAGAGGTGGAGGTTATCAGAAAATAGAGCTCAGAAATTTGAAGTCAGAAGATATGTTGCAGTCACTATGGTGAGTGCGGCTGTCTCTGTCCTTAGCCTTGACTCTCCTAGTGATATTGGGATAAAGCCGTTTTGCATTGCCAGTTCAACCTCAGAAGCAGAAAAATCTCCTTCCGGGCCTATCATTATCAAGAATCGGCAATCTTTTGGCAAAACGGAGGTAATATTCTGTCTTACACCTTCGTTACAATGTGCAATAAGCTTTATGCCGTCGAATCCTGCGTTTTCCTTTATAAAATCTTTGACGGAAACAACAGGGTTCAATGTAGGTATTTTAGCCTTGAGTGACTGTTTGACTGCAGAGAGAATAATCCTCTCTCCCCTTTCCGGTTTAAAGATTTTTCTCTCGGAGTGCTCACCGATTATGGGTGTAAGTTCGTCTATTCCGATCTCTGTGGCCTTTTCCATAAACCACTCGTAACGTTCCAGATTTTTTGTGGGTGCTACGGCTATATGAAGAAAATAATCTCTTTTGGCAAAATCAGAGGTATGACTTATTACCTGCAAAATACACTCTTTTGAAGTAATTCCGTTTATCTTACCTGAATACAGCCCTCCTTTTCCATCTATAAATGAGATGTTATCTCCCTCTTTGTGGCGGAGCACTTTGACACAATGCTTGAACTCATCGCCTGAAATAGTTGCGAGTGAGTCATTGACTATATTTGCAAAAAACAACTCCATAATTAGTACAAATATATTATAAAAAGCTATTTTTGTCAGTAAAGAACTTAAAAAATGACAACTTCTACTGCCCAAAGATACACTGCTCTGGATGTTCTTAGAGGAATGACCGTTGCAGGAATGATACTGGTAAACAATCCCGGCTCATGGGGTAAAATTTTTCCTCCTTTAAGACATGCCGAATGGGTAGGCTGCACACCAACCGATCTTGTTTTCCCATTCTTTCTCTTTATTGTTGGGGCCGCACTTGCATTTTCCTTTGCAAAATACAATGACACGCTCAACTCTCTCTCAGTAAAGAAACTTGTTAAGAGATCTCTGTTAATATTCCTCACAGGCCTTGCACTCAATGCCTTTCCCTTCTATCCTACCTCTCCGGATCCGCAATTAAGTTTCGGGGCAAATTATCTTGACTATCTGGGACATATAAGAGTATTCGGTGTGTTGCAGAGGATAGCCCTTTGCTATCTTGTCGGTGGTTTTGTTGCTCTCTGGCTTCATAGTCCGAAAAAGATAATGATTGGAATGGTGGCACTTATAGCTGCACATTGGGCCATACTATGGAACCTCGGAGGCTATGAACCATACTCTCTCAAAGAGAATATTTCCGGTCCGATTGACGTGATGCTTGTAGGAGTGAACCATGTATACAAAGGATTCGGGATTCCTTTTGACCCGGAAGGAATTCTCGGAGTGCTGTCAGGATCTGTCACCGTTCTTCTAGGCTACCTTACAGGTGGTATAATCCGTAAAAGCAAGGAGAAGATAGATGCGGTAGGTAAGCTCTATACACTGGGGCTCTTATCACTTGGACTCGGGGTTGTGTTAGGTATATTTATCCCTATAATCAAGGCTCTGTGGACTCCCTCATATGTATTCTATGCAGGCGGCTGGTCTATCCTGATGCTTGCCTTTTTCATATACTTCATTGATATAAAAGGCAAGGAGAGGTATTTTTACCCGTTCAAAGCCCTAGGTCTTAACCCTCTATTCGCATTTGTCATGGCCGGAGTCTTTTCGAAGGTGCTTGGCCGTGTTATCAAGTGGACAACAATGACTGTGCAAGATGACGGGACATTGAAAGAGGCAACTATGACCGCCTCAAAATGGATTTATCAGAATTGCTGTGTCTCTTTGCTGGGTCATAACGAATGGGGCTCTCTGATGTATGCCCTTATGTATGTGGCTGTATTCACGGCTATGGCAATCTTCCTCTACAAGAAGAAAATAGTAATAAAGCTCTGACACCCTTAAATATAGAATCATGCTCAGAATAGGCCTGCTCTCGGACACACATGGTGTGTTTGACGAACCTCTTAGTAATTTTTTCTCTGACATAGACGAGATATGGCATGCCGGGGACTTCGGGAATATCGGCGTTTCCGATAAAATATCTGCCTTCAAGCCATTGAAGGGTGTTTACGGCAATTGTGACGGTAAAGATGTACGGCTTGTTCATCCCTACATTCAAATAATGGAGGTGGAGGGATTGAAATTCCTAATGACACATATAGGGGGACATCCCGGTTACTATCAGCCTGATGCACTGAGATTAATTATTGCTCACAGACCTGATGTATTTATATGCGGGCACTCTCATATCCTGAGGGTGTTGAATGATAAACAGAGAGGTTTCATAATCATGAACCCGGGCGCTGCAGGAATATATGGAATCCACAATGTAAGAACAGCTTTAAGGTTCAGAATCGAGAACGGGGCCCTTCATGATCTAGAAGTCGGCGAGTGGCCAAAAACCTCATTATTTCACTCGGAAAACAATCCGGTATAATTATATATTTCTTATTTTCTGTTGGTTATAAATTTTTATGTGCAACGAGTGTATCTTATTGCATTTTCTATTAGTTTTGTCTTGAAACTAAAACCAATAACCAAAATGAAAATTAGAAAGATCACACTGTTCATACTAGCCAACTTTATTGGCCTTTCGCTTTTTGCAGACGGATACCAAATTAACTCACAGAGTGCCCGTCAGCTTGGACTTGGGCATCAAGGAACCGCATTCAAACTAGGTGCTGAAAGTATGCTCTTCAACCCTGCAGGGCTCTCATTCATGAATGGCCGCTTTGACATTTCGTTAGGAGCAACAGGAATAATATCTAAGGTAAAATACACAAACACTGCAGGTACATATAATGCTGAGACGGACAATCCTCTTGGAACGCCTGTATTCGGATACATCGGCTACAAGATATCTCCAAAATTAGCAGCAGGTGTAAGTCTTACAAATCCTGCCGGCAATAATCTGGTTTGGCCTGACAACTGGGCCGGCTCTCACCTTGTTCAGAATATTTCACTTGCATCATTCTCTGTTCAACCAACTCTTTCTTATAAAATAAGTGAAAAACTCAGCATAGGTGCCGGTTTTATGATTAACTGGGGTAGCTTTGAATTAAGCAAAGGAATAATGCCTGTCGGATATCTCAACAATTTTATCAATGCAGTGCCGGAACAATACCGTTCTATTATAACAAGCACAAATACACTCTCACCTATGCAGATCAATCTGAAGGGTGATGCCAAGACCTCGTATGGTTATAATGTCGGTATTCTTTATAGCCCCACTGAGAAATTGACAATTGGAGCCTCATACAGGTCAAAGGTTAAGATGAAGGTTGAAGAGGGTAAGGCCTCGATTACATATGCGACAACGGAATTAGAGACTCTTCTCGGAATACTGGCACAGGCAAACTCTACAATAGCCGCAGCCAAGGCTCTTGATCAACAGAAGATAACAGCCGAACTTCCTCTTCCTTCAAACCTCAACATAGGTGCTTCATATAAGTTCACAGAAAAGCTTCTTGTATCTGCAGAACTTCAATATGTCGGATGGAAGGCATACGATACACTCAGAATTCAGTTCCCTGCTTATGGAACAGCAGGCAGACAGTATATACCGAAAAATTTCAGCAACTCGATGATATACAGGCTTGGCGGAGAATACCAATGCAGCAGCAAGTTTGCTTTCCGTTTAGGATTTATTTTTGACTCGACTCCTGTTGACACATCATATTACGGACCTGAGACTCCTGCAGCAAATAAGCTTAGCTTTACAACAGGATTCACATACAGACCGATGGATATTTTAGCTGTCGACTTTGGATTCCAATATCTTAACGGGATTAAGATCAGTGGAAAACACCCTACAACATTCGGAAGCTTTGACGGCGACTACAAAACCACTGCTTTCCTGCCGACATTGGGGGTACATATTAACTTCTAAAAAATACTTACTTTTGCATAGGACATACAGCTATGCAGAAGCAGACATCAGTAGAGGAATTTCTTGAGAGAGCAGAGTCTCTCCCAATAATAGATGTAAGGTCCCCGGGTGAATATGAGCATGCTCACATTCCCGGGGCTCTTAATTTACCGCTCTTTTCCGATTCGGAGCGTGCCGAGGTTGGTACAATATATAAGCAACGAAACCGTGTACAAGCTGTGCAAAAAGGGCTTGAGTTTGTCGGACCAAAACTAAAGGAATTTACAAAGTTCGCTTTAAAACTTAACTCAAAGGAGATTTTAATACATTGCTGGAGAGGAGGTATGCGATCATCTGCAATGGCATGGCTTCTCGGCACCGTTAACCTTGAATGCACACTCCTGACAGGTGGATACAAGGCATACCGAAATTTTGTGCTAAGTACATTTGAGCAACCATATAAAATTATACTCCTTGGAGGCTATACAGGTTCCGGCAAGACCGAAATTCTCCGGGAGTTGAATTATTCCGGGGAACAAGTTATAGACCTTGAAGGTATTGCCAACCACAAAGGTTCTGCTTTCGGATCATTAGGGCAAGATGTTCAGCCATCTTCTGAACAATTTGAAAACATCCTTTCAGGCATATTGCAGAAAATGGACAAAGAGAGGGTCATATGGATAGAGGATGAGAGCCGGAATGTCGGCAAGATTCCTATACCTCAAGGGTTTTGGAATCAGATGAGAAAAGCGCCTCTTATCAGAATTGACACATCATACGAGGTCAGGCTGGAGAGATTGATGAGGGATTATGCATGTTTCAACAGTGAGGAGCTTGCACCGGTAATTAAAAAGATTGAGAAGCGGCTCGGCTATGACAGATGCAAGAGTGCAACTCAGGCATGCATTAACGGGGACCTTGAAACTGCTGCCAGAATATGCCTTGACTACTATGACTCCTGTTACGCAGATCAACTCCGGGACAGGTTCGGAGAAGATCCGGAGGCCACACCGTCATTGTCCGTAGAGACACTTGATGTCTCGACTATAATAGACAAATTGAAAAAAATATACTATGAGCACTCGTGACATTAACAGTAAAATTGCTGTTGTCATTGATAAGAACGGCATGGGCACGGCTTCTCAGGAGCTGGCGCATACTTTGATTAAGAACTATCTTACCATTATTAACAGCGAAGAGAGGATCCCGTCGTACATCTGTTTTTACGGCGACGGTGTGAAACTGGCGTGTGAAGGATCACACGTGCTCGAGGAGCTTAAGGCAATAGAGGAAAAGGGTTGTAAACTTGTTGTTTGCAAAACTTGTCTTTTATTTAACAACTTGCTTGAAAAAATCAAAGTAGGAACCGTGGGAACTATGCTGGATATAATTGATATCCAACACAACTGCACTAAAATTATAAACCTATGAATAGCCCGGAACAAACAGAACAGATACGACTTACCCAGTTCAGTCCGGGAGCCGGGTGTGGATGTAAGATTGCACCCAAGGTACTTGAGGAGATTCTTCAAAACAGCAAGTCCGGTTTGACATTCGAAAAACTCCTTGTGGGAAATGAAAGCAAGGATGATGCTGCAGTTTTTGATATTGGTGGCGGCCGATCTGTTATTTCAACCACGGATTTCTTCACTCCGATAGTGGATGATCCTTTCAACTTCGGCAGAATTTCAGCTACAAATGCAATTTCAGATATTTATGCAATGGGAGGAGAGCCGTTGATGGCAATTGCCATTTTAGGATGGCCTCTTGAAAAATTACCTGCATCAGTAGCAGGAGAGGTAATCTCCGGAGCCCGGACTGTCTGCGAAACCGCAGGCATACCACTTGCCGGCGGCCACAGTATAAGCTGCGCAGACCCGATATTCGGACTTGCCGTTACCGGAATAATCGAGACATCTAAAGTAAAACGCAATGACAGCGGGGCCGCCGGCTCAATACTGTTTCTCACCAAGCCTCTCGGCATAGGATTGGTCAGCAGTGCCGAGAAATTCAATGTTGTAAGGGAGAAAGACCAAATTGCCGCACTTAGTCTCATGACAACCCTCAATGTTGCAGGTAAAAGCCTTGCCGAGATAGATGGTGTGGTTGCCATGACAGATGTCACCGGTTTCGGACTGCTCGGCCATGCGATTGAGATGGCTGAAGGAAGCGGGTTGAAAGCTGTCATAGATTATTCCTTTATTCCTAAAATAGAGGGAGTCGATTATTATATTGAACAAGATTGCATGCCGGGAGGAACTTACCGTAATTTTGCCAGTTACGGAGAGAAGGTCTCCCCTATTTCTGAAAAGGTCAAGGCTTTGCTCTGCGATCCTCAGACCAGCGGTGGACTTTTAGTGGCTGTAAGGCCTGAATCCGTGGCTGAAGTAGCGGCTCTTTCTGTTGAAAAGGGATTTCCTCTTTTCAGAATCGGAACTCTTGAAGTTAAAAACGGAAAATATTTTGCTGAAATCATAAACACCTGAATCATATGAAAAAAATTATTTTAACCAGCCTGATCGTAGCCCTTGCATCCGTTATGCAGGCACAGACAATCAAGACCGGTGCCGAGTCTCTGGACGAGTACCTTCCTCTGCTCAAAGGAAAGAGGGTTGCAGTGCTCTCTAATCAAACCGGAATTATCGGAAAGACTCATATCGTCGACTCTTTGGTATCACTTAAAATAAACATCGTTGCAATAATGTCGCCTGAACATGGTTTCCGGGGAGATGCAGATGCCGGAGAACATGTTTCAAGCTCTGTTGACAAGAAAACCGGTATTCCTATCAAGTCATTATATGAGGGAAATACCGGCAAACCTTCCGCAGAACTCATCAAAGAGATAGATGTCCTTCTCTTTGACCTGCAGGATGTGGGAGTACGATTCTACACATACCTAACCACTATGACCCGTATGATGGAGGCTTGTGCCGAAAACGGAAAAAAGATGATAATCCTCGACCGCCCGAACCCTCTCGGATTTTATATTGACGGACCGATACTCGATATGAAGTATAAATCAGGCGTTGGTTGGTTGCCTATACCTACAGTTCACGGCATGACTTTCGGTGAGCTTGCCGGCATGATTAACGGAGAAAAGTGGCTGGCTAACGGCATTCAGTGTGATGTGACCGTTATCAAGTGCAAGAATTACACACACGCCTCAATGTACACCCTTCCTGTCAAGCCGTCTCCAAACCTTCCGGATATGCGTTCAATATATCTATATCCGTCCACTTGTTATTTCGAAGCTACTCCTGTAAGTCTCGGAAGGGGAACCGACTACCCGTTCCAGATTTACGGCCATCCAAACATGAAGGGATATAATTACAAGTTCACTCCAAGAAGCATTCCTGGAGCAAAAACACCGCCTCAACTCAACAGGGAATGCTATGGCGTAGACCTCACGAAACAACCTTCTATTGAAGAAATAAACAAGAAAGGCATCAATCTTGAGTATGTGATAGACGCCTACAGAAATCTTAACCTTGACGACTTTTTCTTCCGTTCTTCCTTTGAACTATTAACAGGTCGCGACTATGTAAAGAAAATGATTATGGCCGGGAAATCCGCCGATGAGATAAAAGCGATGTGGGCCGGAGACGTTGCAAAGTTCAAAGAACAGCGCAAACCATATCTGCTTTATCCCGAGAATTAGTAATTAAAAGATATTTCGCGGCTATCGTCCGGAAGGATCTTTATATAAACCCTCAGAGTCTCCTCGGGAAGAAGTTTTTCGATTTTCTCAGGCCACTCAATAAGACATAGCCGTCCGCTGTCAACAAACTCGTCGAAGCCTATATCATAGGCCTCCTCGAGTTTGTCTATTCTATAGAAGTCAAAGTGGTAAACCGGGTCTCCATCTTTTGTCCTGTATTCGTTGATAATTGTAAATGTCGGGCTGTTGACACTGTCCGGTACTCCCAAGGCATTGCAGATAGCTTTTGTAAAGGTGGTCTTTCCTGCGCCCATTGCACCGTAAAATGCAATCACGGCTTTGTTCCCCTTTAATTTCAGGAACTCTTTCGCAGCCCGCTCTATATCACTAAGGCCATTTATCAATATTCTGTTTTCCATGGTTCAAAGATATAAAAACTCCTTTTTATAGAAAATTTTGTATATTGTAAATATCGTATGTAAAGAATCATGAAACCTGTTGTTTTGATTATGAATTTCACTCATATCTATGAGCAGGAAAGCATTCTGCATAATCCGGATTTTGAGTGGATAGACTGTACCGGAATATATGGTACCAACTGCTATTGTGATGGCGAAGCTATTAAATTACTTACAGATAAAATAGCAAAATACAGCCCT
Source organism: Rikenellaceae bacterium (assembly GCA_034928745.1). Lineage (GTDB taxonomy): Bacteria > Bacteroidota > Bacteroidia > Bacteroidales > UBA932 > Bact-08. The sequence goes on along the minus strand of JAYFOS010000025.1, from coordinate 13,550 downwards.
GAGGGAATTCACTTTATTGATTCCGGCAATTACCATTATGTGAGCAAATTGTGGACAGACAAAATTATAAGGCCTTTTTCGCTTATCGTTTTTGATCATCACCCGGATATGCAACCATCTTTGTTCGACAACCTCCTTTCTTGCGGCTGCTGGGTGAAAGAGGTTCTGGATACCAATCCTTTTGTCAGAAAAGTTTGCATTGTCGGAGCTTCGGCAAAACTCCTCAAGGATCTTGACATCAGCCACTATGACAAACTTATATTTTATAGCGACAATGCTTTAAACAGCGATGATATATGGAATAAATTTGCTCACATGCAATTTGATGAGCCGGTTTACATTTCTGTTGACAAAGATGTGCTCAACAGAGAATCTGTAATAACAAACTGGGATCAGGGCTCATTATCACTTGAAGAACTAAAGAAGTTACTTTCTATAATTCTCAGAAACCAGGATGTAATAGGTGTCGACATATGCGGTGAGTGCTCTGGGGTTGTAGGTCATTTCAAGATGCAGGAGCATATTGCAATCAACAATCGCGCAAATGAGGAGCTATTAAGGTTATTAAGGACTTATAGAAAGTAATCTCTATATTGTATCTATCTGCAGTTTAGTTTCGTCTGCTTGGTGATGCCCAGAATTTATCAGGGTTGTTTGTCTTATAGGTAATATACTTTAATCCTGTTTTTTCATTTGTCTCAACGACCTTCTGAGGCTCTTGCTCAATACCGTCCAGCGGTAGAAGCTCAACATACTCTACCACCTTTCCCGGTTTATTTGTCTCCATATCAAAACAGCTTACAGCCGGTGAAGACATCCTGTAGAGATTCTTTGCCATATACTTATACACATAATACTCGGGATCAATCTTCTCACCGTTCCAGTTCATACCCTCATAAACAATAATGGGCTTGTTCTTCACAAGATTTTCCCGGACCTCGGCAATGCCAAGAATTACTCCACCTTCACCCATCAGATATACATCAAATGTCGGGTCAACCCAGATCCATTTATTTAGATCCTTGCTGTAAACAGAGTTAATGACATGACAGTCATCAAATTTTGTCTCCTTAGGCATGCATGTCACAATCCTTGATTGGATCCCCATTGCAAGATAGCACTCATTAAGTATGGTCGCCATCATCCTACAGTTAACACCCCGACCCTGAGTCCTGCAGACATTGATAAGGTCAATGGCATTCCTCGACTCAGGATTTTTGCTGTTACCGTCATGTTTCACCACATTGTGAGCCCAGTGGAGAAGGTTGAATATTTTCGACAACTCCCTTCCTTTTCCTGCGATTGAATCCAGATTAAGCTCTTTCCTCAATCTTACAAGATCAGGATCATTTGCTGAACCGTAACAGAATTTAGGTATCTCTCTTCTGTCCGACCTTTTATATGCCTTTGCAGCTTTTAATTTATCAAGATATGACGGCATATATTCAATCCTTGTCATAGCAGAATCCTTCCCATTGACAAGAATCACAAAATCGTAAAGGCCCACTTTAGGGTCAATGTTAAAAGAGATCGAGTCTATATCTGTATAGAAAGTCACTCTCTTTGCAGAGCTTTTATATACATCCAGCTTTTCCTCAGGTACAACTCTCCATGCACTTTTTCTGAGCATGTTATCATCCTTAATATCCACAACAAATGAATTTGATCTGACCACCGGAAGTTTCTCTTTGGAAAATCCTGACTGAATAACAAAAACCAGCATTAGCAAAATAAAAGACAAACGTTTCATAACCTAAAATTTTAAATTTTAAACTTCATATATTAGACGCACAACTCTTCGAAATATTGCATTTAGTGGCACTAATTTTTCTATTTTATTGATTTTCTGATACATGAAAATAACATTCTGATTTCATGGCATGATTTTAGATTAACCCTAAAAAAATCACCATAAAATCAAGATTATGAAGAGTCTAAGAAAAGAAAGCCTGAACTTGCGGCTATTTATGTCCCTGCTTTTCCTCTGTCTCTCTCTCACCGTCGGCTATTCTCAAGAAAAACGGGAACTGAAGGCGGCAGTAGTTGTGCATAAGATAGATGACCCCAAAAAGGTTATGAAAATACTCTCTTCAAATTTCAGCAAACAATACTCTAAACAACATGAGATTTCCAAAATGGAAACATATCGAGCTGTCAAAGCAAATGGAAAATTTGTAGAACTAAAGGCGGGAAAAGGGTTTTATCTATCTTGAAAATATGATCCTAAAAGTAAGTACGGTGAGTTTTCCTCTTTTTATTATATAGATCAATATTCCTCTAATTCATACACTTCCGATGGAACTAAAATTTTAGAACCTGAATATATTTTTGCCAAATACCCCCTACTATATTCTAACTATATGGATTTTAACCTTTGTACAGTAATCCTGACAATGGTATATTTTTCGCCTTTAAATTCTTTACAATATAAAAATTTTGAATACTCATTTTCTAATGAATCCGGAGTTATACATTTCAAATCAATTGAGAGTAACGTTCCAAAAAAATGTAAAATAAGGTGTGAGGGAGATTTGTTCTATGATCTTGAGACAATGGCTGTCAAGCGAATGACCTTCACATCATTTGACTCTTTTGTCTGGGTTCAAAGTGGAAGTTTTGCACACTCAAGTTCAGTTATTGCAGATTTTGATTATGGTAACAGCACCTATTTAAAATCCATCTTTTATAGTAGAAGATGGGACAAGACACCTACAGATCAAGCAAGATACTCATTCCCCCCTACCAGAAGGAATCCTGTAAAAAACAAACTTGAAGAGTATTATTTTGCAAATTTCGGAGCTCCTGAATTTTACATGAATAACAACATGCAAGTCTTGGATCATCGGTCATATCAGCGCAGACCGGATATTGACAGCCTCTTCAACATTTTGTCCGGATATTTCATGAGACACGAATTTGCTCCCTATACCCCTGAATTATGGAATAACATCTCATCTTCAAAAGTTGGGAGCTTTCCTCTAAACCAAGCTATAAAAGAGCTTGACTCAAAATGCCCAATGAAAGAGCAGGTATCCAGATTACTGAATTACTACCCAACAAATGAGAATTTCAAATGGCTTTCTGCCAGAGCAGAAGGGTCGTATGATAAATATCTCTCGAACTATGATATTTTCTTGTCCTACTACAAAGAGGTAAGTCGAAAAATGCGGGAGTTATACAATGCGAAATAAGCAACCGAAAAATTAATTTGAAATCTCCTGTAAATCCATATCTGACTTAATTGCTTCGACAAGATTTATTGGAGGAAGTATAATTGAACAGAGAACTGTGCCTTCGGTTTTTGCGTGGATTATTCCACGGGCAGTACCTACTGTTATTGTGGCCATATAGCGGAGGAATTCCAGAGGGACTTTTTTCTGCTCCTTAATAAAATCTACTCCTTCAGACGCAATATCGAAATAACATGTTAATTCCAATATCATAATCAGTTGTCCCCTTTGAAGAAAATGAATTGCCGAGGTACTTCTGATATTGGTCATATCAGACCTGATATCGAAATTATGGCTTGTTTGGATGTCAACATCATTCCCGTTAATATATTTTTCGGGAAATATGGCAAACTGCTTTGTTTCAATTTTGATGATTCTATATGGTATCATTATGCAGCTAGTGGATTACTTTGACTATTCTTTTGATTTGAAACGGACTCCTTACAAAAGGTAAATGTTGCTCCGGTTGTGGAGTGGCTTTCGTATGTGCTATTGATTTTAATGTACTGATTCAAATCTTCAAACTCAATCTTTGGTGCCTTGCCTATTGCCAGAGATAAATCTACCAGTTTACTCATTTTATGGTCAAAATTACCATTGAGTAATTGTGAGACATATCCTTTAGTGCAGCCTAAATAATTGGCTAGTTGGGTATTATTCATACCTGTTTTCTTTTTGAAAATATCAAGTTCACGGAACAAATCTATCTGGAGTTTTGCAATCCAGTAACCCTTACTTCTTAAAAGGTCTGCTCTTGTTTTCATTTATTTTTTACTTGAAAAATTTAAGTATTCTTTCTTTAATTCTCTGAATTTGACAATATCCCTATCTTGAGAATTTTTATATCCACACATGACAATCAGCTTACCTCCTGGTTGTTTTATTGCATATACTCGTATGTGTTTGTTTTTAAATTCATATTCCTTAATGTTACCTTTTACTTTCCTAAGTTCTCTGAATTTTGATACCGGTAACGATCTACAATTAGCCACTTCCTCCATATAGTAATAAATACTATCCATTTCACACTTGTAGATATCTTCCAATGATTCCTCAAACTCATCTAAGAGCGATTTGCCATCAACAATTAATTTGTTGAAATCTTGCGTGCCATTAATGGCATCTATTTTTTGGATTGCAAAGGTATGCATAAAAATGTTTAGTTGCAACTAAACTTTTGCTTAATATTAAATACACTAAATGTGATTCTAAATTACTATATATTTTTAAATCAATTAGATAAAAAACAATATTGTGTTTATATAATACTCCCCACATTTAAACCACCGTAGACAAACTTATCACTTATCATTAACCCACTCTTCACTTACCCACTTTTCACTCTTCACTTACCCCCCTCACCTATACTGTATCCCCTCTGCCAGATGTACTGCTGTGATGTGTTCTGATTTGTCAAGGTCGGCGATGGTGCGGGCGACTTTCAGAATCTTGTTGTAGCCGCGGGCGGAGAGGTTGAGTTTGTTTATTGCAGTTGAAAGCAATCTTTGCTCTGCCGGGCCGAGCCGGCAATATTTCCTGATTTCGGCGGTGTTCATCTGCGAGTTGGTATTGATGCGCCCCTTGAAGCGTTCCTGTTGCAACAATCGCACGGCAGTCACGCGCTCCTTGATGGCCGAAGTAGGCTCGGCCCTCTCATCGCTCAGAAGCCTCTCTCCCGGTATTGGGTTAATCTCTATCCGCATATCTATCCTGTCCATCATCGGCCCAGAAATCCTCGCCAGATAGCGGTTGACCGCATAAGGTGTGCAGGTGCACCTGTCGCCCGGCTGCCCGAAGAAGCCGCAAGGGCAGGGGTTCATGGAGGCTATGAACATAAAATTACAAGGATAGACATATTTATACTTTAACCTTGATATTGATATTTCACGGTCTTCCATGGGTTGTCTGAGCACCTCGAGGACCGGGCGTGGAAATTCCGGGAGCTCGTCAAGATAGAGCACTCCATTGTGAGCCAGGGAGACCTCGCCGGGTAAAGCTGCCGCACCGCCGCCTGTCATGGCGTAGATAGAGGTTGAGTGGTGCGGGGAGCGGAAGGGGCGCTCTCGGATAAGCCCCTTGAAGGAGTTTCCGCTCCCCGCCACTGAGTATATTATACTCGTTTCCAGCGACTCGTCCCGGTTCATAGGAGGCAGAATCCCGGCAAGAGCCTTGGCCATTAAACTTTTTCCTGAACCGGGAGCCCCGCATAAAAGAAGATTGTGACCTCCTCCGGCAGCAATCTCAAGACCTCTTTTGGCACCCTCCTGTCCTTTTATGTCGGCAAAATCGGGTAAGTTTTTCAACTCTCCGCGACTATTATTCAAATAATCATCTCTATATGTCAGCGGCTCCAGAAATGACTCCCCGCAAAGAAGGGTGACCACATCCAGAAGAGTAGCTGCCGCATATACCTCGATTCCATCAACAGCCGCGGCCTCGTATGCTGAATCTTCCGGGAATATGCAGTATTTGAATCCCTCTCTTCTCGAGGCAAGGGCTATCGGCAATGCCCCGGGAACAGAACGGAGCTTACCATCCAAAGCCAACTCTCCGACTATCATGTATTTAGAAAGGGATTTGAAATGGTACTGTTCAGATGCTGCCAATATTCCGATTGCAAGAGCCAAATCAAGGCCTGTCCCCTCCTTCCTGATATCTCCGGGTGCAAGGTTGATAATGATCTTCTTCCCCGGCAAATGGCATCCGATAGTGCCCAAAGCAGCCTCAATCCTTTGCTGACTTTCTCTAACAGAATTATCAGGCAACCCGACAAGGTAAAAACTGATTCCTTGTGAGACCTCCACCTCCACCTCTACCGTAACCGCCTCAATCCCCCGGCAGAAACTACAAAAAGTCTTACAAAGCATTTTTTCTTTAAATTTATAACAAAGATTTTTCGTCTTAAATATCGTGATATGTAGTTTATTACATTTAATACAAAATATATCTGATACTGACTTTTCAATATTTTGTTAATTTTGCAAAATATGGAAAAATGTGCGCTTAACCTAAACTACTGCGCCGACATTAATTGTATAGAATCTTTCATTCCCAAGGATTGCAGGGTTGTTACAATTATCGACGCCAACATTGCGGAGAAGTATGGAAAATACTTCCCCGCTCCTCAGATTTCCGTGATTGCTTCCGAAGAGAACAAAAGCCTTCAAAATGTAGAAAAAATATCAGCACAGCTTCTGGAGATGGGTGCTGACAGGAGTACTTTCCTGCTTGCCGTTGGTGGAGGGATAATATCGGATCTGACTGGGTTCATAGGCTCTATCTACATGAGGGGCATCAAGTTCGCCTATGTCCCGACAACATTACTAGCTCAGGCTGATGCTGCCATAGGCGGCAAAACAGCTGTAAATCTGGGAGGATACAAGAACATTCTCGGCGTGATTAATCAACCTGTTTACACGCTTTTTTGTCCTGATTTTCTAAACACATTGCCTATAAAAGAGATGCTTGCCGGTACCTCGGAGCTTCTTAAAACCTTTATACTTGCTGACAGGGAGAACTATTTCAACTGTCTCGGGGAGATTCGTGCTCATGAGCTAAATTCACAGACTCTGTGGCCATATATTAAAAAATGCAGTGCAATAAAGGCCTCAATCGTTGAGCAAGATCCATATGACAATGGTATCAGGAAAACACTGAACCTTGGACATACATTCGCCCATGCACTTGAGAAATCGACAGGTATCCACCATGGTGAGGCGGTCTCTATCGGTATAGTCCTGGCGGCAAAGTTATCTGTTAAGCTGGGGTTATTGAACCACGATGAGGCTATTACGATTGAATCGGATTTCCAGGATGTGGGATTGTCTGTAAAATCACCGGTTAACATCTCTTCTTTAGTGGAAATTATGTGCAAGGACAAAAAGAGATCTGGAGATTCTATTGATATGATATTGATTGAGAATATTGGTAAAGCAATTATATTTACAATAAAATTTAAAGATCTGGAGGGTCTTATGAATGATTTGTCTTAGTATAAGGGAAAAGGGGCTCAACAATGTACAGGACGCTCTCTCTAAGGCCCATTTTGCAGAGATACGCCTTGACCATACCGATCTGACTCGTGAAGAGACTGTAAATGTTTTCCGTTCGAAAAAGAACCTGATAGCAACATGCAGGTTGAGCCAACAAGATGTAGATGTATGCCGGAAGAGACTTTCTTGGGCAATTATGGCAAGCCGGACTAAAAAGTCTGTGGGTAAAAGATATCTCGACATAGAGTATGACGCCCCCGCAGAATATAGGAACGATATAATATCAACAGCCCGCAAGAGAGGTTTTAAAATAATTCTGTCGTATCATAATCACAAGAATACAGATAGTTACGAAAGGCTGTGCGAAATTTATGAGAGTTGCAGGGATTCTGGGGCTGATATTATAAAACTTATTACAACCGCCCAGACCATTCAGGAGTGTACCAGAATCCTTCGACTATACAAAGATTATAAAGAGATTCCCCTTGTTGCTTTCTGTATGGGAGAGACTGCAAGATTTACACGAGTCCTTTCGCTTCACCTTGGCGCTCCTTTTGGATATGTTTCACTAACAAGTGGTGCGGAGAGTGCTGCCGGTCAGTATACAATTGCAGAAGCTGAGAGCTTTATGAACAAGAAAAGCTATCCCAATAAAGTTAACGGGAAGACTCTCTTGGAGGCAGTAATAGCTCCGGCCTCAAAAAGCCATACTCAGAGAGCAATCCTTGCAGCTGCATGGGCTAAAGGAAAAACTGTACTTTACGGTTACACACCTTGCGCTGACAGTGAAGCGGCACTTGGTGTGATAAAGGAGATTGGAGTAAAGGTTAAAGTTGAAAAATGCAGATTCTTAAGGCAAAAGGTAGAGATAACCAGCCCTGGCATAGAAGAGATTAACCGACAACTTTCAAAGGCAGATCTTTTCTCCCGTTCTGCCAAAAGTCTTGAACTCTCGGTCGGAGAATCCGGATTGCTTGGCAGGTTGCTGATTCCGTCTGCGGGCCAGTTTCTAAGCAAAGATGGCAAGGGAGTACAATCTGTTAAAATTTCAGGTAAAGGGAGTATTAACAATCGCGTTATCTTCTATCCTGCTACAGACCCTTTCTCTGAAATCGGGCTGAGTATAGAATCTAACAATGATAAACTACCTGCAATTATCAAGGGTTCGATGAAAGAGGGAAATATTCAGCTTCTTGGCAGTGGAGGCTCACAACTTCTTTCCGGTCTTCTTATGTCATTGCCTATGTGTGAGAAAAACAGCACCATTGAGGTAAAGGAGCCGACCAGCACACCATATGTGGACCTCACAATACAGACGCTGAAAGACTTCGGAGTGACTGTAACCAACCACGACTTCCACGAATTCAAAATCCCCGGGAAACAAAGATATAAGGCTAGACCTTTTTACCCTATTGAGGGTGACTGGAGCGGAGCTTCGATGCTTTTCGTAGCTGGTGCTATCTCAAAGGGAATTACAATTACCAATCTTCCGGTAAACTCAAAGCAGGCAGACGAGAAAATAGTTGCAATTCTCAGGAGTTGCGGGGTTGAGATTAATATAGTGGAGTACCCTAAATACCTTGTGATGTGCGGGGATATACCATGCGCATTCAAGGAAGACAACACAAAAGAGGTTATTCTTGGATCTAAGATAGAGCTCATAAAGCCAAAGAGTCCTCTTTTACCTTTTGAATTTGATGCCACAAATGCACCAGACCTTTTTCCTTCACTTGTTGTTCTCGCACTTAACTGCTCCGGAGAGAGCAGGATTAAAGGTATAAAAAGGCTTTCTAACAAGGAGAGCAACCGTGCTGAGAGTTTATACACAGAGTTTACAAAATTGGGGGCAGACATTGAGCTAGACGGGGATTGGATGATTGTTCGCGGCACAGAGCTTCACGGAGGTCTATGCTCTTCTCACAATGACCACAGGATAGCAATGGCTATTATTACAGCCTGCCTGAAAATTAAAGAAAATGTCTACATGGATGATCTTAATTGCATCTCCAAATCATTCCCCGACTTTCTCAAAAACTTCAAATAGTTATATTATGAACAATTTCGGCAGAAACTTCAGAATCTCTATCTTCGGAGAGTCTCATGGTCCAAAGATTGGATTGGTAATTGACGGGACTCCTCCTGGAATGCAACTATCCAAGGAGGATTTCGCAGATGATCTTTCACGGAGAAAAAGCGGAAAACCGGGGACAACACCCAGAGTGGAGGGAGATTTGCCGGAAATCGTGAGTGGCGTGTACAACGGCTATACCACAGGTGCTCCTATATGCATTTTATTCAGTAACGACAACACCAGATCCGCTGACTACACTGACTTGGCTGACAGACCCAGACCTGGTCACGCTGATTTTGTATCAATGCTTAAAAGAGGGGGATATGTTGACCCACGTGGCGGCGAGCATCACTCAGGAAGGATTACCCTTACTGTTGTAACAGCCGGAGTTATAGCAAAGAAGTTACTGGGGAATATTTCGATAGAGGCCAAGCTTATCCGAGTCGGAGGAAAAGAGAATTGGGATGAATTGCTGGAAAAGACCCGAGGAGAGGGAGATTCGCTTGGCGGAATTGTTCAGTGCACAGCCAAGAATATGCCTGTCGGCCTTGGAGAGCCATTTTTCGACTCATTGGAATCACTTCTCTCGCATGCAATCTTCTCCATCCCCGGAGTTCGCGGAATTGAATTTGGCGACGGATTTGCCGCATCCTCGATGAAGGGATCGGAACACAATGATCCGATTATTGACGGGAAAGGAAAGACTGCAAAAAATGGAGCAGGAGGCATCAACGGAGGTATATCGAATGGGAACGACCTTCTATTCAGAGTTGCCGTAAAACCGACATCAAGCATCTCAAAGAGTCAACAGACATTTAACTTCTCAACCGGGAAGGTGGAAGAGCTTGCTATAATAGGCAGGCATGATACATGTTTTGCACTCAGAGTACCGGTTGTTGTTGAGGCTGCCACAGCAATTGTTCTGGCCGACCTTATGCTTTAACCTCTATAGATTTTAGATAGCAACGTCTTGTCATGTAAGGCCTTGCGGGATAATAATCAAAGATATTCTGTACAGCGGTATTATTCTCCAGTTGTGGATTAGCAATTACTCTCCTTGTACCTAATTTTATAAAATTAGTATTCAGATGATCAAATATAACAGCATTAAGACCCTTGTTATGATATGACGGAATGATTCCTATCATAAGCATATCGATCAGTTCGTATCTCTTGAGCGCTTTTAGCAGATAGAGAAATCCAAAAGGGAGTATTTTCCCGCGAGATTTCTTCAGAGCAGTTGAAAGACTCGGCATAGTTACTGCGAAGCCCACAATTTTGTCTTCTCTGTCTAGAAGGATACATATTAGATCAAAATTTATAAGCGGGATATACTGTTTGACATAGGAGTCAATCTGTGCATCTGTAAGAGGAGAAAAACCGTATAAGGGCATAAAAGCCTCGTTGAGTGCCTCAAACAAACCACGGCCATATCTCTTTAACTCCCTTTTTGAAGAAGGTCTGAGAATTCTCACATTATACCTGTCCCTGACTATTTCTGAATAACGTCTGAGCTTTTCAGGAACTTCATCCGGAACATCAAACTCTCTCTGTTCCCAGTCTATATCTTTGCAATAGCCAAGTTTCTCAAGGTGTTCTCCATAATAAGGGTAGTTATAGAGGGTTGTAAGAGATCCCATTTTGTCAAAACCATCAACAAGAAGGCCTTCTCTATCCATATCTGTAAAACCGAATGGTCCGTTTACAGCCTTTAGTCCTCTGCTGAAGGCAATCTCCTCCACCTTTTCCATCAATGCAGCAGACACCTCAAAATCGTCAATAAAATCAAGCCATCCGAAACGTATATTTTGTTCGTTCCAACTCTTATTTGCATTGTGATTAATTATTGCAGCCACTCTCCCGACAACCTTATTCTCCTTATAAGCAAGAAAATAAGAAGCTTCACAGAACTCAAATGCCGGATTCTTCTTTTTTGAAAGAGTACTGTATTCGTCTAAATATAATGGGTTTACCCAATTCTCACACCCCTTGTAAATAATTTCGGGAAAAGAGATGAATTCTCTCAACTCCTTCCGGGAGTTAACCTCCCTGATCGTCACAGCCATTACTTGAGTTATCGGTGTCTACTTGACAATAGATCCGGCAACTGCATTTGCAACAAGAGCTCTCAGTCTTACCACGCTACCCTTATCTTCCGGATGTACCCGGTTTGTAAGTAGTATTACAGCAACTTTCTCAACAGGGTCAATTATTATTGATGTACCAGTATAGCCTGTATGTCCGAATGTCTTGCCCTGGTGGAAAAGATTTCCGCTGTTCGAGGCGTATGGTGAATAATTATCCCAACCGAGAGAACGACCTAGTGTCTCAAAACCCGTAGGTACTGTTCTCATTGTTTCAACAGTAAGTTTGCCAAGTATTCTATGTCCGTTATACTCTCCTCCGTTCATAAGGGCCGCTGCTATCACTGCCATATCATCAGCATTGGAAAATAGCCCGGCGTTGCCTGAATTTCCCATATTGAAAATCCTTGCTAATGGATCATGTACTTTCCCAAGAAGGACAGACCCGTCTTTCTGCTTTTCTGTCGGAGCAATCATAGGATAGAAAAACTGGTCCGGATTATAGAATGTATATCTCAGGCCTAAAACATCAAAGACGTTCTTTTGAGCATAGTCGCACAACTTCATGCCTGTGACATTCTGCAGGATATTCTGGAGAGTGATGAAATTAAGGCAGCTATACTGGAACTGAGTTGTTGGTTTGAAATCCCTTTTACATGTTGCGATATAATCCAACAATGCCTCAGGGCTAGGAGTACCATATTTTTTTGTCAGCTCATCCACATTGGCATATGGAGGAAGACCCGAAGAGTGTGTCAGAAGATCAATTACTCTTATATCTATAGTCTTGCCTGTCAGTGTATCAACATATCCCTGAAAACCTTTTATATACATTGCAACATTGTCTGTAAGCCTTATCCTGCCCTGCTCTATAAGCTGCATGAACGACAGTGTTGTCCCGAGGGATTTGCTCACTGAAGCAAGATCAAATATCGTATTAGTCTCCATCTTCTCCACAACCGGATACACGGATTTGTTACCATATGCCTTTATGTAAGCCATACGGTCGTTTTTGACAATCGCAAGTACAGCTCCGGGGATTTCACCTTTACTTATTGATTCATTGATAATACGGTCGGCATTCTGCAATCTTATCATGTCGAATCCTGCCTTCTCCGGGGAAATTCTTGACAATGGCTGTGCCATTGCTCCAAGAGAGATTATCAGGATTAATGCTAAAAGAAGAGATCTTTTCATTTTTCACAAATTTATGTTCTATGCAAAAGTAGAAATTTGCTTTGTAATTACACTATTTACAAAAATAAAAAATCCGTCTGAAATACTTCAGACGGATCTTTTAATATATAAAACTTGTTAGTTTTCTGACTGACCCTGAGGACGGCTGTTTCCACGAGGACCTTTCCCTCTCTGGCCGCCTCTTGAATCGCCTCCGCGGCCTCCACCTCTGCGGTCATCGCCACCAGGACGACCACCTCTGCGCTCACGACGATCAGGACGTCCGCCACCCTGCTGGCCACTTTGACCTGCAGCGTTCGCAGCAACACCGACATTAGGAGAGAGATCTCTCTTACCGTATACCTCCCCGTTGCATATCCACACTTTCACACCGAGCACGCCCACTTTAGTGTTTGCCTCTGCATGCGCGTAGTCGATATCTGCACGGAAAGTATGTAGTGGAGTACGACCCTCTTTGTAAAGTTCCCTTCTTGCCATTTCAGCTCCGCCAAGACGACCGCTGATGAGAACCTTAATACCTTCAGAACCCATTCTCATGGTTGAAGCCATTGCCATCTTTATTGCACGACGGTAAGAAACACGTCCCTCTACCTGGCGGGCAATATTGTTTGCTACTATATTGGCATCGATCTCAGGACGTTTTACCTCAAAAATATTGATTTGAACCTCTTTGTTTGAGATTTTCTTCAACTCCTCTTTCAGTTTGTCAACCTCTTGGCCGCCCTTTCCGATAATAATACCCGGACGGGCAGTGTGGATTGTTACTGTGATAAGTTTAAGAGTCCTTTCTATAACAATTCTTGAAAGGCTGGCTTTAGACAAACGGGCATTTAAATACTCGCGTATCTTGGCATCTTCGAAGATTTTGCCAGCATAATCTGTTCCACCGTACCAGTTAGAGTCCCAGCCACGGATAATGCCAAGTCTGTTGGCTATAGGATTTGTTTTTTGTCCCATCTTATTGCTCCTCTTTTAC
>JAYFOS010000020.1:0-176778 GCA_034928745.1 Rikenellaceae bacterium | reverse complement strand
GTAGCAGTTGATAGGCAAAGTGGAAAGTGAGGAGTGGAAAAAGGGGGGACCTTGCCACAGTTTGTGGTATGTGCATGATTTTAAGGTGTTCTAGAAACGCATTTTTTAGATTTTCAAAAGATGTTCAAAAAATGCGATTTGTATTAAGCAGTCATTCAGATACATATCACAAACTGTGGCAAAGTGAAGAAAAACCAGCGTCTTTAAAGCTTATAGCTGTAATGCGACAAAGGATGGACAGCCCTGAGACGATATATCTCCAATATATAAGCGGCTTATGAAGAAATTTACAGGTCGACTCTCACTCCGATACTTCCGTTAATGCCAAATCCCCAATACCCGCTGAATGTCGAGATAGTATGGTCTGCACCATCTTTGCCCCTTTCTATATACTTGCTGTCCAGCAAATTGTTGATGGAGAGAAAAAGAGTGTAGTTATAGCCGAAACGTCTTAACTCTCTTTTCCAGCTTGCACCAAGATTCACAAGATTGTAATCAGGAAGCCTGAACGCAGAGGCTCTGTCTTCAGGATTTGTACGATCTGCAGGGTCGAAATCGGCATAAAGGCGGCCGTTATAGATCCAGTCGGCATTGACCAGTATGCCGTTTCGGAATTTAAGGCCGGCAATAATCCCGACTTGTGTCTGCGGGGCATCCCCGACAGGAAGTCCGTTGCTGTAAACATTTATCTCGTCAATCTTAAGACCCGAATACTGGTCGTAGATATTTGCCTTTACATCGTTTTTCCAACGCCAGTTTCCGACAGAGAGATTACCTTCCAGCGAAAGCCACCTTGCAGGGTTGAAGGTCATAGTAAGCTCTGTACCGTAATGAAGCGCATCAAGGCCTCTTATCATATAAGCCACGTCATTGTTGTCCTGTTGTGTATAAGGATTTGACACTATCGTCTTATTTTTCCAGTATGCATAATAGCATGTCAGTTCAACACTACCTCTTGCAAAAAGGTATCGGTATCCTCCCTCTGCAAGCATATTTTTCTCGTTCTTCACATCAGAGGTAATCTCGTTGGTCCCTGAAGCAAAAAAGACGTTAGAGTAGGGAATTCTGCTGTATGCGGCAGCATTAAGGTAAAGAGAACTTCTGTCTGAGAGTTTGTATAGCGCTCCACCCTTAATGCTGAATCCGGATGCAAAGGCAGCGTCACTTTCGCTTCCGGCAGCAAGTGAGGAGGGGTTCTGAACATAGTTATAAGTGTCCCAACGACTATATTTATTCCACATATATGAGACACCTCCGCGAAGGTTCCATTTTTTACCGGAATAATTTCCCGAAATGTAAATTGTTGCATTGTTGGTGACCTTCCCGTTCCTAGTTCTTATATAATCGCCTACCTGCTTTACAGGATTCCTCCCCGCTAACCCGGCAAGTGAGTTTGAGGCGTAATCCTCATACCAGTATTTGCCGCCAAGAAGATCGGTAATCTTCTCTTTCTCCCAGGTAGAGTAGTAGAGGTAATGGAAGCCTGCTTCTAGCTTTGTCTTATCGCTGATATCGTATGCAGTGTTATGCCTTAATCCTGCCTGAGTGTGTCCTGCAAGGTAGTCACTCAGGATATTCTGTGCAGAACCGGCAGCATCTGTCCCTGTACGGGTGGTATTGTCGCTGATTACTGAGCCCCAGTCAATATGTCCGTCCTTCTGATATGTGATAATCCTTTTGCCTTTACTTTCAGACCATCTTCCTCCTCCATTGCCGACAGAAACATATAATGTGTTGGTCATCTCTATTCTCGAGTCAGGCGTATAAAAGTGGTTAAGAGTAAAATAGGGCTTGTGATAGAAGTTCTGACTAAGATTCTTTTTTTCTCCGTCGAGATATCCCCAGTTCTTACTGTATCTCACTCCGTATTTTTCAACCTCACTCTCGCTGAGCCTTACCGAACGTTGTTGATGCTTTTCGGGCGAGCCGAGCAGTGTAAGGACAATATCATTCCGGCTGTTTATACGTTTGCTGATATTAAACATATATGCCCAGGAGTTGACGTCGGTAGACTCCACATAGCCGCTTCCGCCGGTATATGAGACAAGGGCCGAGAGAGCCCAGCCTCCGCGAAGTTCCCCGGAGTTCAGGCTCACAAAGCCTTTTGCAAGGTTGCCTCCCTCTGATCCGAAAGGGGTGAAGAAGAGACCTCCTGAGATAGATTTAGTTTCAGAGGTACTTGTTGTAATAATGTTTATACTGCCTCCTACAGAGTTATCGGAAAGCATCGATGCACCTATGCCTTTCTGAACCTGGAGCGAGTGGGTAGCATCTGTCAATCCGAGCCAGTTGTTCCAGTACATATTGCCGCTCACGAGCCCTGATACAGGTATTCCGTTAAGCAGTACAGATATGTTTTCCTGTTTGAACCCCCGGATGTTGATTTTGGCATCTCCATAACTTCCGGTTTCGCTGGTTGCATATATACCGGGTACCTCCTTTAAAAGTTCGGGGTAAGTTTTACCGAAAGCCTTACTTTCGATTTGTCTCTTATCTATGCTTTTAATCCGTATAGGAGACTTTGTGCCCTTAAGGTACGATGCAGACATGATTATCTCATCGAGAATAACCGTCTTGCCTGAGGTGTCCCTCTGGGAAATGCTTGCGTGTAGATAAAGAGAGTCGGATTCAGACCTGTTCAGGCCATTTGAAAAAATGCTGGAACTCAATGCGGTTCCTGTTGTAGCGAAGCCGGATGTCCGGCTGATGAGCAGGGCTATGATAACCATCACTACCCTGCGGGAAAGGGATATAATATTTGTTTCCATAATTCTTCTTCCTTCCAGACTTTAACTGTCGGTACCGTATTTAAACGGTTCTGCCTTTTACGGCTCGCGGACTATACCGCCGATCGGGAATTACACCCTGCCCTGAAGATTTAGGTCGCAAAGATAGTAATTATATGGAAAATAAAAGAGGTGTCAAATATTTTTTGACACCTCTTGCGGTAAGCCTTAGCTTACAGTTATCTAGTCGTTAAGAGAATAACGGAAAAATCCGGTAACCTTAACCTCAGGATCAACGCTCTTAAGATAAGTAGATACAGAAATCTTACCATCCTTAACAAAAGTTTGCTCTTCGAGAGTGCTCTCTCTGAAGAACTTGTTGAGTTTGCCCTGTGCAATCTGCTCAACCATGTTCTCAGGTTTGCCCTCTTCGCGGATCTGGATGCGGTAGATTTCAAGCTCTTTTTCGATAACCTCTTTAGGGCAATCGTTCTTGCTTACAGAAACAGGTGACATTGCAGTGATCTGCATTGCAATCTCTTTTCCAACCTCGTGGCTTACCTCTTTTGAGAAGCCTACGATTGTTGCAACTTTACCGTTTGTATGTATGTAAGAGTCGATAAAAGGAGCCTCAAGTCTGCTGTAGAATGGAATTGCGTGTTTTTCACCGCTCTTTCCTGTCTGCTGTGTGATAGCCTCTTCAATAGTAATACCATTGAGTTTTTCACCCTTAAGTGCTGCAAGGTCGCCAGGGAATGATTCAAGTGCAACAGTTGCAAGTTCATTTGCAAGCTGCTGGAAGTCTGAATTTTTAGCAACAAAGTCAGTTTCGCAACCAAGACAAATAAGAATTGCCTTGTTTTTTGAAGGGTTCACCTTTGCAATAACAGAACCTTCGGTTGTCTCCCTGTCGGCTCTCTTAGCTGCAACAAGTTTTCCTTTCTCGCGAATGATATCTTTTGCCTTATCATAATCACCGTTAGCCTCAACAAGTGCATTTTTGCAGTCCATCATACCGGCTCCGGTCATCTGACGTAATTTTGCAACGTCTGCTGCTTTGATTTCCATATTAATATTATTTAATGTTTTAAAACTGGTTAACAAAAAAGTTATTCAGCTGCCGGGGCTTCAGGAGCAGCAGCCTCTTCTGCTACTGCAGGAGCTGCCTCTTCTTCATTTTCAGTCTTGCTGGTAACTTTTCTGGTACGCATTCTCTTTCCACCATCTCTCACATTAACCTCAGAGTTCTCTTTACCGCTCTCTGCTCCCTCTTTCTCTTTCTCGAGCTTTCTCTCTGCGAGGCCTTCCGCTACTGCATGGCAAACTGTTTCCAAAATGAGTGAAATTGATTTTGCGGCATCGTCATTTGCAGGAATCACGAAATCAATCGGACTGGGATCGCAACAAGTATCAACCATCGCGATTACTGGGATATTCAGACGATTTGCCTCTTTAACGGCGTTCATCTCTTTCTGGATGTCAACTACGAAAAGAGCTGAAGGCAGACGGTTAAGGTCTGCAATAGAACCAAGGTTCTTTTCCAGTTTTGCTCTTTGACGGGTAACCTGAAGTTTCTCTCTTTTTGCAAGAGTCTCAAATGTACCGTCGGTCATCATTTTGTCAATGGTGTTCATCTTCTTTACTGCCTTACGGATAGTAGGGAAGTTGGTAAGCATTCCACCCGGCCAGCGCTCAGTAACATATGGCATGTTTACTGATTTGGCATTTTCGGCAACTATCTCTTTTGCCTGTTTTTTTGTGGCAACAAACAAGATCTTCCTTCCGGCGCGAGCCATCTGCTTCATCATGTATGCAGCCTCATCTATCTTGATAACGGTCTTGTGCAGGTCAATGATATGAATCCCGTTCTTCTCCATGAAAATATAAGGAGCCATTTTAGGATTCCATTTTCTCTTAAGGTGCCCAAAGTGTACACCTGCATCAAGTAGGTCTTGGAAATTTGTTCTAGGCATTGTTTTTTGTTTTTTTCTAATTTTTATTTTTCTCTTTTCATCAACCGGGAGTAGCAGCTTTGAACTGACATTCAATTAGGCTGATCTCTCAGGTTTTCCGCAGACGGACAAACAATGGTAGCTTCTGTCGGTGTTAAGAACATAAGGTCCTGTTGTTTTTAATCCGTTCTGTGCAAGGTTCATCAGCAATTCTGTTGCTTTATACAGATTAACGTTTGCTGAATTGGAAGCGTCTACGGGCACCAGGTTGTCCGGGTTTCTTTCTTTCAACCTCTCTAGGGTCACGTGTGAGAAGTCCGTTAGATTTTAAAACCGGGCGGTAAGCCTCAGCATCGATCTTGCAAAGAGCACGGGCGATAGCTAGGCGGAGAGCCTCTGCCTGACCTTTGATTCCACCACCGTCAAGATTGACTTTAATGTCAAACTGAGCCTGTGTGTTGGTCAGCTCAAGAGCTTGTTTTACAATGTACTGAAGAGTCTCTTCGCAGAAATAGTTCTCGAGTTCCCTTCCGTTGATTGTAATGTTACCTTTACCTGAATTTACATAAACGCGAGCAACTGCTGATTTTCGTCTTCCAAGGGCGTTAATTACTTCCATGCTCTGTTTAAATTTCGTTTAAATTAATAACTTTTGGTTGCTGTGCTTGATGAGGATGCTCTGCTCCCTCATACACATACAGATTGCGGAACATCTCTGCTCCAAGTTTGTTTTTAGGCAGCATGCCTTTGATTGCATGCTCAACTACGGCAAGAGGCTTACGAGCCAGCAACTCTTTTGGAGTAGCAAATCTCTGCCCGCCGGGATAACCGGTGTGACGTACGTACACCTTGTCAGTGAGCTTGTTCCCAGTAAGTCGGATCTTTGTAGCATTGATAATGATTACATTATCTCCGCAGTCCACGTGTGGGGTAAAGCTGGGCTTGTGTTTACCGCGCAGGATGCGAGCAACTCTGGATGCCAGTCGGCCAAGAACCTGGTCAGTAGCGTCAATAACTAACCATTCTTTTACGACTGTTGCTTCATTTGCTGACACGGTTTTGTAACTCAATGTGTCCACTTTGTTGATTTTTAGATTAATACGTTAAATATGTTGCGATTTCCCCATAAAATAGGGGGCTGCAAAGATAAAACTATTTTTTAAAGTGACAAAATGCGACTTATCTCGCACCAAGTTTTATTTATCTCATTATGTCTTGTGCATGCCTCCTCAAAAGGTGTATAGACAACCTGGTTCTGCATTTGTCCAACCATAACATTTGTCCTGCCTTTTAAAAGTGCGTTCACAGCCTCGTATCCGAGAAGACTAGCAAGAACCCTGTCATTACAGCTCGGTGATCCCCCTCTTTGAATATGTCCGAGAGTTGTCACCCTTATCTCATATTCCGGCAGTTTTGTCTTAACCTTTGCGGCAACCTCCATAGCTCCACCCTCCTCTTCACCTTCAGCAACGATGATTATACCGGAGGTTTTGTTCTTGCGGCGGTCTCTCTCCATAAAACTGCAAAGTTTGTCGATGTCGGTATGGACTTCCGGTAGCAGAGTAGCTTCGGCACCACTTGCTATGGCTGTGTTGAGAGCTATAAATCCGGCGTCTCTTCCCATGACCTCAACGAAGAAGATTATATTGTGAGAGTCGGCAGTATCCCTTAATTTATCCACAGCAGAAACTGCAGTGTTAATTGCAGTGTCGAATCCTATTGTATAGTCAGTTCCATATATGTCATTATCAATAGTTCCCGGTATTCCTACTACCGGAAAGCCGAATTCCTTGCACAGGAGATTTGCTCCTCTGAAAGATCCGTCTCCACCTATCACAACCAGAGCGTCTATGCCGGCCTCTCGAATATTATCCATTGCTATTGCCCTGACAGCTTTATTCTTGAACTCCGGGCAGCGCGAGGATTTCAGTATTGTGCCTCCCTGAGAAATAATCTTTGATACAGAGTGAGATTGCATACCCATGAACTGTTTGTTTAAAAGTCCGGAGTAACCTCTGACTATTCCCACAACCTCAACTTCATTATAAATAGCAGTACGTACGACAGCCCTGATTGCCGCGTTCATTCCAGGAGCATCACCACCAGAGGTGAGTACGCCAATTCTGTTAATCTTTCTTTTTGCGTTCATACAAGTCAAATTAGCGCGACAAAAATACGCTTTTTTATTCGTATTCAAATTTATACTTTTGCAATATGAAAATTGCAGATTTAGATCTAGGGGAAAGGCCCCTTTTCTTGGCGCCGATGGAGAATGTCACGGACGCCTCATTCAGGTTTATCTGCAAAGAGTTCGGTGCAGATATGATGTACACCGAATTTATCTCTTCTGATGGTCTGATAAGAGATGCCAAATCCTCTCTTGCAAAGCTGGAAATATTTGATTATGAGAGGCCTATTGGCATACAGATATATGGTCATATTCCGGAGGCAATTGTTGAAGCAGCAAAGATGGCAGAAAAGGCAAACCCTTCGCTTATTGATATTAACTTCGGTTGCCCCGTAAATAAAATTGCAAATCGAGGTGCCGGTTCCGGTATGATGCGTTATCCTGACAAGATGGTCGAGATAACAAGGCAAGTAGTTAAGGCTGTTAAATTGCCGGTTACGGTCAAGACAAGGCTTGGCTGGGATGAAAATTCCAAGATAATCGTGGATCTTGCGGAGAGGTTGCAAGATGTTGGAATTGCTGCATTAACAATTCACGGAAGGACACGTTCTCAACTCTATAAGGGTGAGGCGGACTGGAGACTGATAGGAGAAGTCAAGGCCAATCCGAGAATTCATATTCCGATAATAGGAAATGGCGACATATCCACGCCGGAGGATGCAAAAAATGCTTTTGAGAGTTATGGTGTTGATGCCATTATGATAGGAAGGGCAACTTATGGGCATCCATGGATTTTTAAAGAGATAAAGCATTATCTTTCGACCGGAAATCCTATGCCGGAATTAACTCTTGAGGAAAAAAAGGATCTTGCTGTCCGTCATTTAAAAAAATCTCTTGAGATAAAAGGGGAGAGAACGGGAGTACTTGAGATGAGAAGGCACCTCTCATGCTATTTCAAGGCTATTCCTCACTTCAAGGAGACCAGACAAAGACTTGTCACAGAAAATGATTCAGAAGAACTAATAAAGATTATCAAGAATATAGGATGAAAAAATTTCTTATCAACAACATTCTTCTTTTACCATACTTAATCGTGCTTAAGATAAGGCACTACCTTTTTGACAGCGGCATCCTGAAATCCAGAAAATTCGATATACCTATTATATGTATAGGGAATATAGCTATTGGAGGAACGGGTAAAACGCCTCACACCGAGTACTTTATAAAGCAACTAATGCCAACCGATAAAGTTGCTGTTCTTTCCAGGGGATATGGGAGAAAAAGCAAAGGATTTCATCTTGTGCAAACTGACAGCACTGTGAAGGAGGTTGGTGATGAACCGCTTCAGATGAAACGCAAGTTTGTCGATGTAGTGGTTGCAGTTTGTGAAAAGAGAGTGAAGGGAATTGAGATGCTGCTTGCTCTTCCCGAGGAGGTAAGGCCGACAGTCATAATCCTTGATGATGCTTTTCAGCACAGGAGGATTACTCCGTCCAGGAATATATTGTTGGTGGACTATAACAACATGCTGGAAGACGATATATTGTTTCCTTTTGGCAGATTGAGAGATCTGCCGGAGCAGAAGCGAAGGGCCGACATGGTTATTGTTACCAAATGCCCCGGAGAGATCTCTCCTGAGGAGAGGTTTGTGAGGGAGCAACACCTTAAACTATCAAAAGATCAGCAACTTGTATTTTCGACACTAAAATACGCTGAGCCTAAAAGTGTCTTTGCAGGAGCGGACAGAAGATATATCTACTCTAAGTATGCTATACTGATTACAGCAGTGGCAAGCCCAAAACAGTTACAGTATCAGTTGCTTTCAGATTATAAGATTATTGACAAGATAAACTTCAGGGACCATCACAACTTTACAAAGGTTGAGGTGCGCAGGATTAACAGGAAACTTGCAAAGTGGCCGAAAGCGGTAATTTTTACAACAGAAAAGGACGCTCAAAGAATGATGGAGAAGACAAAATTCTCTCAATCTGTAAAGGAAAGACTCTTTTATATCCCGATTGAGGTGGCATTTATTAGTGAAAATACAGAAATGCCGTAAATATATTACATGTTTTAGTCTTATTGCTTTAATTTGTAAGCAAATATTCATTATTGCTAATATTGTAATAAATCCAAATTATTCTTTATGTTATTACTCAATAATATAAGCAAGATTTATAAGGTGGTTAAGAATTGTAATGATGAATTAAATTATCACAAGAAATTGTCGAATATGTTGTAAAATTTTCTACTTTTGTTAATAATTGTCAATTCACATTCATTAACAACTCATAATTACTAACCTAAATTATTAAACTCATGCATGTTTCAATGAAAAGAAACCAAATTGCACGAACAGTGCTTTCGGTTTTTGCCCTCCTGCTGTTTGCAGGGTCGATATGGGCACAGAACATCAAGGTAACCGGTGTTGTGACCGACACAAAGGGTGAGCCGATAATCGGTGCAAGCATCCTTGTTAAAGGCACAAAAACCGGGGAAGCTGCAGATCTTGATGGTAAGTTCACTATCTCTGCGCCGGCGAACGCTGTACTTGAGGTATCCGCAATCGGATACGAGAAGGTACTTGTTCAAGTAAAAGGCAGGACTTCTCTTAAGGTAGAGCTTAGAGATGATGCCGTTTTACTGGAGGAGGCTGTCGTAACAGCTGAATTTGGTGTAAAGAGGGCAGCCAGAGCAGTGGGAGCTGCTGTTCAGAGTGTCAGAGGCGCTGATATCGCAGAGTCCGGACGCGAGAACTTCGTAAATGCTCTCCAAGGTCGTGTCGCCGGTGTTTCGGTAACCAGTTCAAGTGGTACTCCTGGTTCTTCAAGTAGCGTTATTATCCGTAGCGCAACTTCAATTTCAGGTAATAACCAGCCACTTTACGTTATCGATGGTATTCCGATGAACAACTCAACATTCAACCCTGTAGGATCTATGGCAATAGGTTCAAGTGGAAGCCAGACAGTAAGTGACCGTCAGTTGGACTTCTCAAACCGTGGTTCTGACCTGAATGCCGAGGATATCGAAAGCATGACAATTCTTAAAGGTGCCGCTGCTGCAGCTCTTTATGGTAGTGACGCATCAAACGGAGCTATCATTATTACAACTAAGAAAGGTAAAAGCGGACGTGGAAAGGTAAACTACAACAATAGTTTCTCTTTTAGTCAGGCATATCGTTATCCTGAGATGCAAACCACTTATGATAATGGTCAATACGGGACTACAAACTATTACTATACAGCAAGATATGGTGATAAATATGCTTCAGGTACTAAGTTGTATAACAACCTTAAGAATTTCTTCCAGACAGGAGTTTCGCAAAGGCATAATATCTCTTTTGAAGCTGGTAACGAGTCCATGACAGTACGTGCCGGAGCAAGTACCTTGAATCAAACAGGTATTGTACCTACATCAAAATATTCAAGGGATAACATCTCTTTGTCAGGTACTGCAAAAATTGCTAAATGGGTGAACATTGAATCTTCACTTCAGTATGCAGCTACAACTAATAAGAAAGTTGCCAAAGGAACAGGTGGACCTCTCCAGAGAGCAATGATATGGCCATTGACCGATGATATGAGCGTATATCTCAATGAGGCTGGAAGCATCCGTTATCCTAACAAATATGTGGATGTTGATATTCTCAACCCGTACTTTGACCTTTACAAGAATAAAAACTACGATGAAGGTTCACGTTTTATTGCCAATATGGCAGTGAATATCACTCCGATCAAGGACCTCCTTATCAAAGCACAAGTAGGTTACGACGTAGCTAATACCACTTATGAGGTAGTCCGCCATCCGGAGTGGTCTTCGACAGCAACCGGTACTGGGTCTTATGACCAATCAAGAGTTTACCAGTCAAATCCTACAATCAACTTGATTGCATCCTATAAAAAGGAGTTCGGTAAGATGAGCATTACTGGAAGTGTAATTTACTCACAACTCGAGCAATTTACAAATACACTATCAGTTCATGGTGAGAAATTCATGGTTGCCGACTTCCAATCTATCAACAACTGTGATAAAGAGACTCTTGTGAACCTTACATCACAGCAGACAAGAAGACTTCAGGGCCTTTCAGGATCATTCGAATTTGCATGGAACAACATGGCATTCATTACAGTCCGCGGACGTAATGACTGGTCATCAACACTTCCTGCAAGCAATAACAGCTATTTCTATCCGGCTCTTGACCTTAGTTTCATTGTATCGGAGCTTCCATTTATGAAAGCCATGTCTGAGACAATAAGCTATTTGAAATTGAGAGGATCAGTTACCCAGGTCGGTAAGGATGCAACACCGCTTTCTATCTATCCTGCACTTGAGGCTTCAACTGCTTCATATGGCGGATACCGTTATGGCTATACCGGTCCAAACCTCAACCTTCGTCCCGAGATGAATACAGCCTGGGAGGTCGGACTTGAGGGTCGTTTCTTCAGAAACAGGATGGATGTTGACTTTGCATACTATAATACTTATTCTGCTGACCAGATTATTACCGGTTTCCGTATGAGTTACGCAACAGGCTTCGTTCTTAACAATATGAACGTCGGTACATTCAGGACAAGTGGAGTTGAATTGAGAATTGCCGGTGACGTTATTAAAAATCGTGATTGGGTAGTAAACATAGGATTGAATATGTCTAAAAACTGGAGCGAGGTTCTCAAGCTTCCTGAAAACGTGTCAGAATACTACAACGCATATACATGGAACTCGGGTAACCTTAGAAATGGTATCAAGGTTGGCTATCCTGTCACCTCGATTACAGGTCTGGATTTCCAAAGGAATGCAAAAGGTCAGGTTTTGATTGATCCATCTACTGGCTTGCCACTTGTTTCAAGTTCCTGGTCTGTTTTAGGAGACCGTGAACCTGAGGTAATGTTCGGTACTACACTTTCTGTGAAATATAAGAACTTCTCTCTTTCTGCACTTTTTGATGGTAGAATTGGAGCACAGGTTGTAAACGGGACAAAACGATGGATGATGCAGCAAGGATATAGCCAGGAATCTGTTGATTTACGTGAGGCTGGTCCTGTTGTATTTAACGGAGTATTGAAGGATGGACTTCAAGACACAGAAAACCCGACTAAGAACTCGATTTCAGTTAAGCTGGGTGATCTTGCCACATCATATTCAGGAGGAGATGCAAACTGGATAGAGAAAGATATTAATTATCTGAGGATGCAGGAACTGCGTCTTAACTACAATGTAAACAGAAAATGGCTGGAAAGAGTTACTAAAGGACTTGTGTCAGCTGCTTCAGTGTTTGCTTCCGGTAACGACCTCTTTATATGGACTAACTACTCTGGTATCGACGTAGTCGGTAACTCGAACTCGGCATCACTTGGAGGAACAGGTGGAGTTGGATTTGACATGATGGCTATCGCTGCCCCTAGAGGTATGTCATTTGGTATAAATGTAACATTTTAACGAATTAATGAGATGAGAAAAATATTAATATCATTTATAGTACTTCTGGCGATTGGGGTCACCTCTTCATGTACCAAATGGCTGGATGTAAATAAGAATGTAGACTCTCCAGACTGGGTAGAACCAGTACTAAGACTGGCACCAATGCTAGAAGCATATGAGGGTATCGCTTATGACCTTAGGGCATTGGGCCCGATGGTTGGTTATATGGGCGGTTCTTCAACCTACGCAAGTAATTTCGGCGATGACCATGCATACATAGCAGCCAGTGATGGTGGCGGAGAGGCTTGGAGAATGGTATATTGGCTTCAGGGTATGAACCTTGAAGAGATGATTGCTGATGCTGAGGAACTCAACCAAACAACAATAGCCGGTATCGGTTATGCTATTAAAGCTTACTCATGGCATATTTTAGGATCGCTTCACGGGAACCTTCCTGTTGACGACGCTTTCGTTGCTGGTCTTCTATCACACGACTACGATGATCAGGAATATTGCTTCAAAAAAGTACGTGAATGGGGAAGAAAGGCAGTGGCAGCTCTGGAAGCTACAGATCCTACTGTTTATAAAACACTTGCCACATACGACGTTGTGTATGCAGGAGATGCTGCAAAATGGAAAAAATTCGCATATGGAGTACTTGCAAGAAACTATATCACAATGTCCATGAAAGGTGCAAACTATCTGGATTCAGCTATTGCATGTGCGAACAACTCTTTCACAAGTGCTTCGGATGATGCTAAAGTAAAACTTGAAGCAACAGGTGTATCTGCAACTTCTAATTTCTTTGGAGTCCTCAGAGGTAATCTTGCAAATGTTCTCGTACAGTCTGATTACATTGTACAAGTCCTTACAGGTACTATCCCTAATTACAATTCAGCAGGAGCAATAGAGGGACTCAGTCAATACCAGAACGTGGTTGATACAAATATGCTTGATCCTCGCGCAATCTGTCTGCTCGGAACAAGGGACACAATGCCTGCAGACCAGAATAGCATCAATAGAAAAACATATTCATTTGTCGGAACAAGACCTGGTTATTCATCAAACTGTAACTTCTGGGGTCTTACAGCTACTCCTACTGAAACAACTTCTGGTATAGGAAGGTGGCTATACAGGGATGATGCACCATGGCCACTACTTACATATGCCGAGATTATGCTTATAAAAGCAGAGGCACAGTTCCGCAAAGGATTGAAAGCAGATGCCCTTGCTTCATTCCAGGCTGGTGTTGCCGGACATATGGATTTTGTAAAGAGTTATATTCAACCGGGAGTTGTTGTTAAGAGTGCAACTACCGGAAAACAAACATCTGTTCAAGGTGACAAGATCACTGCAGCTAGGTTTACAGCTCTTGCAAATGAATATCTTGCAAGTAGGTTTGTTAACGGCATGAGCTTGAATGACTTCACACTATCTCACATCATGATGCAGAAATATGTTGCTCTCTTCCCATATTCATACGAGATATGGAATGACTTGAGGCGATATCATTATGACCTGAAGTTGGGTTCAAGCGGAATTCCTGAATCTGGTACATCTTGGAACGAGACAGCAGTTTACCATAAATCTGATTCAGAGGTTGACAGAGTATTCAAGGGATATTATCTTCCACCTTCAGATGTACAGAACAGAAGATCAAAATTTGCAACAGCAAACCTCGGTTCCCCATGCTATAGGATTCGTCCTCGTTACAACTCCGAGTATATGTGGAACCTACCTTCTCTCAAGAAGATTACACCTATCGCAGGTGATGCAGACAACTACCATACGTCTATGGTTTGGTTCTGTATTCCTAATAACTAATTAAGAACGACTAAAAAGATTGATAATGAAAAAAATATTAACAATAATATCTGTCTTGATGGTTTTAGGTCTGACCTCTTGTGAAACAAACAAGATTGAGTATTTAGCCACAGATCTCGACCAGTCACAATTCGCACAGATTAGACTTGTATATGACCTGCCATTGGTTACATCTACTTCGCAGAACTCTACAAGATTATTGTACAACGGCGATACTGTTTCAATGGTGTCAACAGCTTTAGGGAGTATTTATCCAAATAGTGCATCAAAATACCATGTGCTCCCAATAGGATCTAACACAGTCCAAATGCTGAAATCAACCAAAGAGGTGATATATGAGAACACATTCTCTATCACTGCCGGTAAATGGAGCGCTTTTGTCTACAACACAGCTCAGCCTCCGGTTCTGATTCAGGAGCCTGAAACTTACACTACCGGTGACCCTTGGGCCGACACAATCACTCATATCCGTTTTGTGAATCTTCTCCACAAAGCAGACGGGACTCCATATGGAAAGATCTATCTGAAAGGAAAGAGGACTATCAATGGAGTGCTCACTTATGTTGATATAGCGAATGCAAACTTTGGTGAAGCATCGGATTATGTAGACTACAAACTTTATAAGGGAACCACCAAAATTTGGTCAGGAACAGAGTCTTCTCTTATATTCGTTTTGTTTGATGAATTAGGGAATCAGCTGAGTTATTACAAGAACACATCTGCAACAACTAAAACGCCTTATGAAGCAACCGGGTACTCATTAGCCAAAGGGGTGAACTACATATTCCATTTGAACGGTAAAGAGGGTACCAACTATGCTACACAGGCTATACGTTTGAGTACAATACAAGCTAAATAAGTTATATGAAAAAGTCATTTTTATTGACACTATTGTTTATTGCCTCCTTGTCAATAGGCTATTCACAAAGTAAGGCAGAAAAAGAAGCTGCAGCTCAGGCTCTTTACGACAGTGCAAAAGCAGCTCTGGAATCTAAGGATTTTGTAATTGTTCCCGACAGCTACGAGAAAAGTGACGGGACAATTGAGACAAACACGGATGATTCTCATTTTCTGGCTTATGAAGGGGCACAGTCACTCTTCCTTCAAGGAAGTATTGTCTGTAACAACGCTTATACAAACAAGACTACTGTAAATAGTTTTGAGCAGAAGGTCGATAAGAAGGGAAATATCACTGTTATTATGCAGGTTTCCGGCTCACAGATCAATGCAAGAATTGAGATTTCAGTAAGAAAAGGCACAAACTACGCTGAAGTGATACTAACACCATCCGGTAAAAACCCTAAGATTTTTTCCGGAGAGGTAGTTCCTAGAAGCAAAGCGAAGTATTACAAAAAATCTAATATCGTATAAGCTTATAACTCTTGATATCAAAGAGAGCGATGATTTTTTTGTCGCTCTCTTTTTTTTATATCTTTGTTGAAACAGAGTGTAAATCATTAAACAAAATAATATGTTCAACAGAGAAATTTATATGGAACGGAGAAGAAAACTTACCGCAAGTGTCAAAAGCGGCATTCTTCTGTTTCTCGGAAACTCGGAAGTTGGTTTTAACTACCCTTCCAACACATATACTTTCAGGCAAGACTCATCTTTTCTCTATTTCTTCGGCTTGGATGAACCTGATCTGGCTGCGGTGATTGACCCTGAAAGCGGTGAGGAGATAATATTCGGTAATGATGTCACTATGGATGATGTTATCTGGATGGGACCTCAGCCGAAGATGAGCGATAAAGCTGCCCTTGTTGGTGTAAAAAAAATTATGGCTGCTGAATCGCTTGAAGAGTACTTGAAAAAAGTTATCAAATCGGGAAGAAATGTACATTTTCTTCCACCATACAGAGATGCCAATAAAATATTCCTGAACAGTGTCCTAGGCATTCCGTTTTCAGAGATGAATGTGCAGGCATCCGTGGAGTTTATCAAAGGTGTGGTTGCTTTGAGAGAGATTAAGCAAGATGTCGAGATTGCGGAGATGGAGGATGCATCTAACATAGGATACACCATGCACTATACTGCAATGAAAATGCTCCGTGAAGGCATGATAGAGCAGGAACTTGTAGGCGTTATGGAGGGGATAGCTCACTCACAGGGACCTATGGCCTCGTTCCCGATTATATTGTCTCAAAACGGAGAGACGCTCCACAACCACACACATCATCAGATTCTTAAAAACGGAAGGCTACTGGTAATCGATGCCGGGGCAGAGAACCGTAACCATTACGCCTCTGACTTCACACGGACACTTCCGGTTTCCGGTAAATTCACTCAACAACAACAAGATATTTACACTATCGTTTCCCAGGCAAACAACCTTGCAATAGGACTGGTGAAGCCCGGAATTTCTTACAGGGAGGTTCATAAGGCTGCAACAAGACTTATGGCACAGGGACTTAAAAATATAGGCCTTATGAAAGGAGATGTTGACGAGGCTGTCGAGCAGGGAGCCGTCGCCCTTTTCATGCCTCACGGGTTGGGGCATCAACTTGGTCTTGATGTACACGATATGGAGGATCTTGGAGAGAACTACGTGGGTTATGATGACAAGTTTGTACGTTCGGCACAATTCGGCCTTGCTTCTTTGCGTATGGGTAAGGAGCTCAAGAAGGGTCATGTAATTACAGTAGAGCCGGGTTGTTATTTTATACCTGCCCTCATAGATAAGTGGCACGGCGAGGGTATTAACAAGGATTTCATCAATTTCAAAGCCCTTGAGTCCTATTACAACTTTGGTGGTATAAGGCTGGAAGACAATGTGCTTGTGACAGAAAAATCCTGCCGTCTTCTCGGTTCAGGAAGGCTCCCTGTTACAACAGAGGAGGTAGAGAAAGCCATGGGGGAATAAGAAATATTATAATACAGACTTAAACATGAAAAAACTTCTATATTATTGTGCGGCCTTCATAATCACAGCCGCTTTTGTGCTTTCTTGCTCAAAAGAGGAGCAACCCGAACCGGAGGTCAAATCAGATCAGAACACTCTGAATAGTATATCTTTTGCCATTACCGACAACCCGGCATTGACGCAGGATTGTGCACCTGTTAAGGCCGGGGATCTATATTACATTACAGTGACAGAAGGAGCTGACATAACTGTTCTTAAACCTAGATTCTCAGTTTCCGACAAGGCTACCGTAAAAATTAACGGAACAAGTTGTACAAGCGGAACTACTCCTATTAATTTCAGTCAGGCTGTAAACACAATAGAGGTTACATCCGAATCGGGTAAAACAAAGAGCTACAAAGCCCTTGTTCAGACAGGCAAGCCAAACATAGATAAGATTGTCTACGATTTTATGTATAAATATACCATTCCCGGCATCTCGTATGCAATCTCCAAGAATGAGGCAGTTGTCTACAAAAAGGGTCTAGGTTTTGCAATCACTGAGAGCAATATAAGGACAACTCCCTCACACCTGTTTCGTCTTGCTAGTTGTTCAAAGCAATTTACTGCATTGTGCATAATGAAACTTGTTGAGCAGGGAAAGATCACACTCGATCAAAAAGTATTCGGTCCGGGAGGCATACTTTCGGCTGAATTTGCGAATGCCTCCGGACGTGCACTGAATGTTACCGTAAGGCATCTGCTCTCCCACACAAGCGGTTGGACAAGTGATCCCGATCCTATGTTTACATCTTCATTTTATGGTCAGACACTGGATCAACGCATCAATTATGTCCTGACAACCGCAACCCAGGCTGAACCGGGGACCTCGTTCTCATATTACAACATGGGTTTTGGTATGTTGGGGAAGATTATAGAGAAGGTTAGCGGCAAGGATTTCGAGACCTACCTGAAAGAGGTGCTGGCGACAGCCGGTATAACCGATATACATGTAGGAGGAGACAGAAGCCAGCGCAGGACCAATGAGGTTGTTTACTATTCACAGAGCGGTACAAACGGATACGGCAATGAAATGGAAGTGATAAAAGCGGCAGGAGGAGTAATAGCCTCAACGGAGGAGATGATGAAATTACTTTTCCACATCGACGGCCTGGCAGGGGTGCCGGACATAATAACAGCTTCCACCAGAACCGAAATGCTTACTCCGTCACCTGTATATAACAGATATGGCCTGGGTTGGAGAATGAACCACTCGTATTATCCGGGGGCATATTATCACGGCGGAAATCTTGCAGGTACTGCCACTATGTGGGTTATGGGCAGCACAGGTAACATAAATTGCATCATACTTTGCAATTCCAGATCCTATATCTCAACATTCGATGACGAGCTCTACGGTTTGATGAAGGATGTGATTAGCCTGGCTTCCAATACAAGCTGGTAAAGTTCTGAGAGAATCATTGCTGTCGCTCCCCATATCATGTAGTCTTCGTAGATAAACGCCGGGGCTCTCACGATATCTCCCCGGCTTGTCTCTATAGTTTGGGTATCAGATAATTCCGGATTAAAAAAGCGTATTGGAATCTTTTTGTAACTGATAACTTCCCTCTCTCTCGGAATAATCTCTGTGTCCCAACATGCACATCCAAGTACAGGATATATGGTGTAATTGCTTGGTGGTACATACAGACGGCTCAACAACCCGAAAATTGTGAGATCTTTTTGCTTTATAGCAAGCTCTTCATTTGCTTCCCTACAGGCGGTCTCAATATAATCATTGTCGCACTTCTCTCTCTTACCTCCCGGAAAAGCAATCTCTCCGGAGTGAACGCCATTGTACCTTGCTCTCTCGATCAATAATACCCGCCAATCCATAAGAGGCTGAAGACGTGGGTTTGTAGAGGTGTTTTCGTTTTTTTGAGGAAACATCACGACCAGTACGGCTGAATCTATTGCGCCATCCGGTGGATTGATTTCTGTAGTTAATGTTGAAACCCTGTGTTCCGGAGCCATCTTCAGATGGGCATACTTGCCGGGGAGGTTTGGAAGAAACATGTGTTTGTCTCTAGTATGATTATTATTACTAAATTAGCCTATTATTCAATCTTTTCAAAATTTTATTCTGTAAATATTTAATGAACATAATAATTGAAAAAGTTCGGCAGACACTAATTGGTGCTGCTGACGAAAAGACAAGATTGAGCGGTGAACGTTTCTTTAAGGAGGAGGTTAAGATATACGGGGTTGCCTCCGCATCTGCTCAGAGGTTTTCAAGAGATTTTTTCAAGGAGGTGAAGGATCTTCCTAAGGATGAGATTCTGGCTCTCTGTGAGGAGTTCTGGAAGTCGGGCTATATGGAGGAGTCTTTTGTGGCTTGTCATTGGTCTGATTTGATTCATGACAGACTTGTGAGGGAGGATTTTGCCACGCTTGAGAGGTGGGTCTCTCTGTATGTGAGTAACTGGGCTTCGTGTGATACTCTTTGTAATCATACTGTGGGTGGTTTTATTGATATGTATCCGGAGTATCTGGGTGAGCTCAAGAGGTGGGCGAAATCATCCAATAGGTGGGTTAAAAGGGCTTCTGCGGTGTCTCTTGTTATTCCGGCGCGTAACGGCAGGTATTTGGGGGATATTTTTGAGATTGCGGATATTCTTTTGCTTGATGGGGATGATTTGGTGCAGAAGGGGTATGGGTGGATGCTTAAGGCGGCGAGTCAGGCGCATCAGAATGAGGTGTTCGAATATGTGGTTCGCAACAAGGGTGTCATGCCTCGTACGGCTCTGCGTTATGCGATTGAGAAGATGCCCGGGGAGCTCAAGGTCATTGCGATGAGCAAGTGACACTTCACAGCGTCTTACTTGGTTAAGGACAAAAGTCTTAAGGACGCTGATTTTTCTTAACGCAATTTCTATTTCGTGTTTTTCCGGGGCTGCGAAACTCCTCACTGCGTTCGTCAAACATTCTCGCCCTATTTCGGAAAAACACTCATAAAATTGCTAAAAAATCAAGGTCCTTTGCGACCTTTTGTCTGTAACACTATTGCCGCTGTTCAGTTTTCACTACTCACTTATCACTCATCGCTTATCACTGATTGCTTATCGCTTTTCACTGTGTAGAAAAGACGTCTTAGAGCCGTCTGTCTTTAGTCGCATTGAAGTCATAGGCCTTAAAGACGCTGGTTTTTCTTAACGCCATTTCTTGCGGGTTTTCAGGGTGCTGTGGAACGCCTCCCTTTGGTCGTTGAACGGTCCTCGCACTTTTTCCTGAAAAC
Organism: Rikenellaceae bacterium; assembly: GCA_034928745.1. Taxonomy (GTDB): domain Bacteria; phylum Bacteroidota; class Bacteroidia; order Bacteroidales; family UBA932; genus Bact-08. The sequence goes on along the minus strand of JAYFOS010000020.1, from coordinate 156,593 downwards.
CCACTGTGAAATTGGCTAAAAAACCAAGGTCTTTTTCGGCCTTATGTCTTCAATCGCTCCTAAATCCCTTCCGGCTGAAAATTGCCCGACACTTTGCCGCAGTTTGAGGTATGTGCCTCAATGACAGCTGCATGCAAATCGCATTTTTTGAACATCTTTTGAAAATCCCCAAAAACGCGTTTCTAGAACATCTTAAAATCAAGTACATACCTCAAACTGCGTCAAAGTCCTCCTCTTTTTCACTTACTCATCACTTTTCACTTAACCCTCTTCACTTTACCCTCACAAACTTCGCGTACTTCATTCTTTGCCTGGCATCCTTTCACTTTTCACTCTTCGTTTCTCACTCTGCATCCTTCAGCTATTCACTTTTCACTCTTAACTTTTCCCTTGCAAGCTTATCACTCTGCATCCTTCAGCTGTTCACTTTTCACTCTTCGTTTTTCACATATCTCTTCTCACTCGTAAACTTCATGCTCTTCTCTTTGCTTTTGAAGCTCTATGGCGCATTTGCCAGTTTTTGAAGTAATTATTTTTCTTCCATGTTGATTAAGTGTTAATAAGTTTATCCACAAACCGTTACGGCAAGACGAAATAAGATCTATATTTATATCACTTTGCCTGATAGGGAATTATGTTCTGAGCGGGATTCAATTAAGTTCTGCGTCTTTTTCTACGGATAATGGCCAGAATCGGGCATAGAATAGCTATAGGAAGCAGGTTTTAAACATCTTATATTGTTCCATAAATATGCACCAACTCTTTATCATAATATATTGAATCAACTTTAATTTATCTATAAATAAGTTATAACCAACTAAAGAAAAGTTGTAAAAACTGAAGCGTGTGCTGGTTGTCTGATTTTTGTTTTGAGAGGGTGTATTTAAGTGTAGAAGTCTCTTTTCTATTTTCAATAATATTACCGCGCCTTTGTCACAGGTTTTGCGATTCAATTTGGATCTGATTTAACCCTTAGTGTAATTATTGGGTTTGTTCGTTGATTTTTAGGATAATCTGTGTTCAACTAAATAAATAAAGTTTCTATCTTTATAAGGCAAAACCGTGAGCCAAAGGCGATTTGAACTTGTACTGAAATTGAAGCTGGTTATAACACCAGGTATAGTTCAGCCACCGGAGGCAATGGGTTTGCAGGAGGATAAGGTGGCCGTACTATACCCGCGGACCGTTGGCGGTAATTTTGAAAAAAACACACTACAGCTATGAAAGATAAAAAATACAGAAAAAATCTTGACAATAATCAGATAGCAGTTTCTCCTATTTTTCATGATAGGGAATTTGTTTATGATGATAAATTAGTTTTTGTTCTAATGCCATTTGGAGAACCTTGGTCAGACAGGATCTGGGAAGCAATTCAAAGAATTATTAAAGGACAAGGCTTACGAGCTGAGCGAGCAGACAATAGACATGGCCCAGTTGTAACTGAAGATATTTGGAGAGGAATAATTGAAGCAAGAATAATATTAGCTGATGTGACAGGCTGGAATCCAAATGTTTTTTATGAATTGGGTATTTCGCACACGGTCGGACAAGATGTTATTTTGATTACACAGCCAAGTGGTAGATTGCCTTTTGACACACAAGGATACAGGCATATAATATATTCCGATAATCCAGCTGGAATAAAGCTTTTAGAAAGTGAGATTCCACTGAAAGTTGAGCATTACCTTACTAGGAAACAAGTTCAAAAGCCCGTGGAAAATGGGAATAGACCTCCAAGCAAAAAAGAGATAGAGAACTCGTGGAATGCAATTACAAATAATTGGGAGCCAATATTACCGTCAATGGAGACAAAAGACCTTCGTTCAACAGCGGGTGCGTTAAAGAAACGCATGAAACAGTACGTTTACGTATTGTCAGAGTCTGAATCTAAGGAATTAGTTTTGGAGATAAAAAAGCAATGGCCCGATGATATGGATAAAAAGAAAAATATTGAAGATGTACACCTTATTATTGAAAATATAACAACGATTTTAAATGAATGGCGAAATAGATATTCAACTAAACTTAGTAAATAAAAACTACCGCCAACACACAATATAAAACAGTTGGGATTCAGTGGTTTTCGAAGCTTAAGTTCTCGCACCAGCGTTTTCCACGGTGGATACGAACGTGCTCCGAAAACCCAACCGTTTCATAATGTCAAACGTTAGCAAACATATTAGAGCGCAAAATTCAAGTTTATTGTTATGGACTTTCATCGAATTCAATACATAGAAGAACTGATCAAGGCTAGAAATGAAATATTTCTTGGTGGGAATTACAATCTTCTAATACATAGTGTATTAAATACATTGGACTTATACGAACTTATAGATTATTATCTTAGCCTTAATTCCGATTCTGATATAAAAAAATCAATAGAGTCAAATATTTATAAACGAGTTGCTATACCATATGAATGCAAATCCGTTTTTGATTATCTGATTCAACGATTAGATGAGTCAGAATACAAAGAAAGACAACGAATTAGAAAAATTCTCTTGATTACTATCCCACATTTAAATAAGCCGGATAAGATATTGTTTTTTAATACGTTCTTCAGGTCAAGATTTGCTTATGATGTTGAATCTGCTCTTTCAATCTGTGACCAAATCTGGGAGGACTCATTTAATAATATAATTTTAGAAGGTTATCTAAGATCTGGAAATGAAAGATTCATGACTACATTTCTCAAATTTGGGAATGTGGAATTTGCTATACCATATTTACAGCAAATTTGGAGTTTGACTCCGAGTAATTACATTAAAACAAGATTAATAATTTTGTTGTGTAAGCTGGATTTTGACTCATTTGCTTTTCTTAAAGATGTTGATCCTGAAAAGTATCTAATGTTTATAAGCTATTCCGATAAGACGATTGATGATAAAGATATTATGCAGTACTTGAATAAGTTAGATGTTGATCATAGGCCTTTTGGACTGATGAGTCTTGGGCGTATGAAAAGGTGGGATATTTTGAAGAAAGAAATAAAAAAAATACGCCTGTTAACACCAGTTAAGTAGCAGATAGTCAATGTATAACAATTGGCTTGCCGTCGCCTGGCTACCCGTTAGCGGTAACCATGAAGAGAGATAATTATAAATAATATAAACAATGGAAAAGTGCTTTGTAATTCAACCTTTTGACAACGATAAATTTGATAAACGATTTGTTGATATTTTTGAGCCTGCGATTTTAAAAACAGAATTTGAAGCATATCGAATAGATAAGGACTTAAGTGTTAGAATACCAATTGACGATATAGAAAAAGGGATTTCAGAAAGTTCGATTTGCTTTGCAGAAATTACGACCGACAATCCAAATGTTTGGTATGAATTGGGATTTGCGTTTGCATGCAATAAAGATGTTGTAATGGTTTGTTCTGATGAACGTCAAGGTAAATTTCCTTTTGATATTCAACACAGACACGTTATAACTTATAAGACAAGCTCGATAAGTGATTTCAACAAATTAGGAGATACGATAACAAGAAAAATTAAAGCGTTTCAGACAAAATCAAAGACTGTAAAACAATTAAACACAACACCTGTGATTGAAACCGAAGGATTAAAAGGACACGAAATTGCCCTATTAATTTTAATTATGGAGAACCAGGTTTCATCTGAGGATAGCATTTCAATTTTTACTCTTAAGAACGAAATGAATAAAGCAGGTTATACTGACATCGCAACAAGTGTTGGCATAAGGACTCTTGTTAAAAATGGCATGATTGAAACTTTCAAAGAGATTGACAATTGGAATAATGGGCAAGAATATATCGCGTGTAGATTGTTGGATAAAGGTGAAGGTTGGATTCTTTCCAACCAAGACCAACTTCAATTTCGCCATACTAAAAACAATCAAGCTGATGCGATAGATAACCTACCATTTTAACGAAAAGATAATAATGGCAGCCGCTGCAATATAGCCCATAAGGGTTTCAGAGGTATTCGAAGGTTTGTTGCCCACTTCAACTTTTCGTGTGCCTTGATAGGAAATACGCCCGCAATCCCTTACTGACTATATTGTCAAACGTTAACTATAACTTTAACAATGCAAGCTTATGAAGAAAATTGAAATAGAACTTAAAAATTGTTTTGGAATTGGAGAGTTCACGCATAAATTTGATTTTGAAGGATTAAAGACTAATTCTTTCTTGATTTATGCTCCAAATGGAACAATGAAAACATCTTTTGCAAAAACTTTAAATCTCATATCAAAAGATGATGCTAAATCAATTGGCGATAAAGTCTATCCTGATAGGCCAACGAGTTTTAAGATTCTTGCAGATGGAGTTGATGTTACAACTAATTCTATTCTAGTTGTTAACGCCGAAGATAATAATTACGATAGTTCCACTAAAATTAGTTCATTTATAGCAAGTAAAGAGTTAAAAGAAAAATATGATAAAATCTATTTAGAATTAGACAACCAAAAAACTGAATACATTAAGAAATTAAAAGGCATATCTCAAAGTACTGATTGCGAGAATGAATTTACTAATACGTATAAAAGTACAGAGAAAGACACTTTTTATGAGTTGTTGTCAACTGTTTCAAAATCATTATTGGAGACTCCTGAAAAATATGATTTTCGTTATAATGACATATTTGACAAGAAAGGAAATGTGGAAAAATTCTTAGAAAAGAATCAAAAAATATTAAGTCAATACATAACCGATTATAAAGAATTATTGGACAAATCAAAATTCTTTAAAAGTTCAGAGAATTCATTTGGCACATACCAGGCTAATGAACTTCTAAAATCGATATCTGATAATTCTTATTTTGATGCTGGTCATAAATTTGTTCTAAATGATGAAGAGGAAATAAAGTCTTCTGAGGAACTATTCAACTTACTTCAAGAAGAAATAACAAATATCTTAACTGACGAAAAGCTTCAAAGATCTTTCGAAAAAGTAGATAAGGCGATTGGAGCAAACACGGAATTAAGAGCTTTTAAAAATGTCATCGAAAAAAACAACCTTCTTCTTGTCGAACTTGAAGATTATGATAAGTTTAGAAGAAAAATATGGCTAAGTTATATCTCTTCACTAAAAGATGAAACTAAAATTTTAACTACTCTTTTTCAAGATAAGAAAGCTGAAATTGAAGCTATCATAAAAGAAGCAAAAAAAGAATCAGAAACTTGGAAAGAAATAGTAAAAACATTTAATGATCGATTTTATGTCCCATTTCAGATAAAACTTATAAATAAAGAAGATGTAATTTTAAAACAAGATAACGCACATCTTGAATTTGACTATAAAGATGCTAATGACGTACCTGCTCCTCAAGATAAAAATGCTTTACTCTCAATTTTAAGTAAAGGGGAGCAAAGAGCATATTATATTCTTCAATTGCTTTTCGAAATTGAATCAAGAAAATATTTAGCCCAAGAAACATTGTTAATTTTAGATGATATTGCGGATTCTTTTGATTACAAAAATAAATATGCAATTATTGAATATATCAGGGAATTACACAATGACACGATATTTAAATCAATTATCTTAACTCATAATTTTGATTTTTACAGAACAATTGTATCACGACTTTATTTAAACAGCAATGCTGCTTTTATGACGACAAAAGATGATGACAGAAAAATAACATTAAACCAAGGGCAATATAGGAAAGACGTTTTCTGTCATTTCAAAAAGAAACTTTCAGATAAAAAAATCTTTATAAGCATAATTCCTTTTCTTAGAAACTTAATTGAATATATGGAAGATGAGTCAAATCCTGATTATCTAAAACTAACATCTTGTCTTCATATAAAAACAGAAACAGGGAGCATTAACTGCTCTGACATTTTAACTCTTATTCATAATACATTTACATCAACAAATAGTCAAAGTATATCTTTTGGAACAGAGAATATTAAAACCTTAATTTATAACACTGCTGATTCCATAGAATTGGAAAATCCAGTTAATGAAATATTACTTGAAAACAAAATTGTTCTATCGATTGCAATTAGATTAAAAGCTGAAGAATTTATGATTAATAAAATACCTGATTATGAATCTATAGTAATTTCATCAAATCAAACATTAGAACTACTAAAACATTTTAAGATATTAAATACGGACAAAACAACTATTAAGTCTTTAGAAAAAGTAAATTTAATGACACCTGAAAATATTCATATTAATGCATTTATGTATGAGCCATTAATTGATATTTCAATTTTTCATTTGAAAGACCTTTATAAAGAGATAAAAGAATTAGAATAAAAAGCTACAGCTAACACACAATATAGCCAATAAGGCTTTCGTCGGGATGTGAAGGGGTGTAGCCCAATTCATTTTTGTGTAACTTGACAGGAAATAATCCACCATCCCTAAGCGGGCATTGTATAGCAGAAATTAAATAAAACTAGAACATGGTAGTAAACAGAAAGATACAAGTTGAGGATAATGAAATCACAGTAATTCTTTAGAAGAATCAAGAGTTCATCTCCTTGACAGACATGATGAAAGCCAAAGAGGGTGATTTTTTTATCGCTGACAGGTTAAGTAATAGTAACACAATTGAGTATCCCGGTATTTGAGAGTCAATTTACAATCTTGTTTTATTTATGGCGAATTGGCCATAATTAAAAGCCAAGCAAAAAGTGTATGAATCAGTTGTCTGCAATGGCTGGCAATAAACTCATCTCCATGGCCAAATAATATGCTCGTGTCGGAGGAGGTGGATAATCATGACGAGGGATAGGATCAGGGTGATTTTGTCATGGATTTCGATAAGGGATTTTCTGACAATCTCCAGAGAGTCATTCAGGGAGCAGCACCAGGCAAGGAGTCCTGTAAGGGCGGTTATTGTAAGGAGCAGAATTATGGCGGTCTTTCTGTTGTGTTTCAGGAATTTTCTCTGAAGGTAGATATGAGTGGTGACTGTAAAGGCAAAGATGAGTGAGGTTATCTTGTGGATGAGTGACCATGTGTGATAACCCATTCCGATATATGTATCATTGACATCTATATAGCCGTGATGTCCCATGTGGTATTTGATCTGGATTGCAAATCCGGTAAAAATCAGTGCCAGGGTAGAGAGCAGGAGGGTGACATAGACTGTTTTGGCAAATGGGGTATAACGGGTTCCGGCTTTGTTGTATGAGTCCTTGCTGCTGCTTATTGCGCCTGTTTCACATACTTTTGTGCATTTCAGGCAGCCGATACAGGTTTTGGGATTTTTTATGATTGCATGTTTGTGCCACGGCAGGTCTACCTTGTCCATTACCTTTTCGGGGCAGCTGTTGACGCATTTCCAGCAAGCGATGCATTTTCGGGTGTCGAGTCTTATGTATTCAGTTTTCATCTCTGATATTTTTTTGCAAAAATACCCGGGGGAAACTGTTGCGGACGATAACAATTGTTAATTAATGCACTGTTCTGTTTCTGATTCTGCTCAGTGAGACGGGGGTTATTCCGAGGTAGGAGGCGATATAGTGCTGCGGGATTCTTTTTAATATTTCGGGATGTTCTTTTATCAGGTCTTTATAGCGTTTTGCGGGGGTGTCCTTGATTCTTGAAAGGAACAGTCTGGCGTAGTTCCCCATGCGCATGAAGAGGATTTTTGAAAATCCTTCTTTGATTTCGGGATATTGGGTGAATATTTTCCGGAAATCGTCTTTGGTCAGGGCCAGCATTGTTGTTTTTTCTATGCTTTCGAGTGTGAACATGCTTGGTTCCTGGTTCATAAAGCTTTCTATTGAGCAGACGGCGGATTTTTCGAAGAAGAATTGTAGTGTGATGTCTTTTCCGTCGTTGTTGAACCAGAGTCTGAGGCTGCCTTGTTTTATGAAGTAGATTTTGTTGGAGATTTGGCCTTCTTTCAGGAGTTCTGTATGTGGAGGGACCCGGATTTCCTGAAAGCAGTCCTTGATTGTTTCCCAGCGTTCGTTGTCTTCTTTGAGTTTGTTTATCAGTGTTTCGAGCATGTGGGTCTCTGATTTGTAATTTGACAACTAAGTTATGCATTATACAGATAAATGTCTTGAGGATGCTTATTTTTCTCTGTGGCCGCTTTTTATATTGCTGAGTTATGCAGGGAAGGGCAATTTTCAGCCGGAGCGAATGAAATGAGTGAGGATGGACAGCCCTTCCCTTGCATAGCTCAGCTAACTGTTAAGCGGCATAAGAGAATATGAAAAACCAAGGTCTTTTCGGCTTCATGTCTGTAATGCTAGTTCAGCTGTTTACTTATCACTTTTACCTCTTCATTATTCACTTTTTAAAGCTTTTCCTCTTCAAAAACCGCTGCAAAATCGGCTAAAAGGATTACCTTTATTTAAAACTATTTAAATAAAGTCCGGTTGGCCACATCGCATATAGTCAATGGGGTATAGGAACGCAGCCCATAAACTGCCACTGAATATATTGACACTCGTAAGCGGTCATTGTATTGCTTTTAAAAATGGTTATTGATACTTAGGAATATTATTGATAGAAAAAATAGAATAATGAAAAGACCAGTTGCGACAATTTCTTTTTCTGTTATAATGGTTTTTATTACGTTGACTCAGTGTGTAAATAACAACGAGAAAAAAACCTTAAGTATTCCAAGTCAAACTGTTATAAATGAGAAAATTCATTATGATAACAGAGAATTGACATTTGTTCAAGACCTTCTTGACTCAACCAACTTGATAAAGGGTAAAGTTTATGTTGAATTTATTAATGACTCAGTTTTTAAAAGATTATACATTTTTGAGGGGAAAGAGCTAAAATATTTTGTGGGAGATGGAAAACTGACAAATTTTATTGACACAGTGGATGCTATCGAAGATTATTACGGATTTAGATTTATTGAACAAAGTAAAAATTCTATCGGAATTGAAATTACTGATAAAAAGGGAAATGGTTGTTCTGACTCCTGGAGTATTAAATATATTGAAGAGAGAAAAGTATTCGATAATCCATTTAGATTTTAATAAACCACAAAACACGAACCTCAAATCTATTACATGGGTTGATGACGGTTTGGAATGTTCATGGCTTTTGGCCAACTTTTCTGTCGTGTGACAGAGAATCATTCTCAAACTCCCACACATGGAAAAATTTGCACAACGTTGGTAACAATAAAGGGATGATTTATGAAGTTAATTAGGATATTTATTTTATTATTAATTCTTTGTTCCTGTACAACGAATGAGGAAAAGACTCTACAATTTAGAGAAATCAAATCGCCTAGCAAGTCAGTTAGTCCAATGATTGCCAGGTGGAATAATCTGAATAATGCTGACCTGAACAAAAAAGTAGATTTGTTTTTCAAGAATCATAAGAAGTTTCCTTTGATAGAAAAAGATTCTCTTTACGATGATTATCTTTATATTACGTTCATTTACAGGGATACATCAAAGAATATAACAGTTGAATTTGACATCTTTGGTAACTATGATGACAGAAACCTTGGAGACAGAAAACTAAAAAGATTAAAGAATACGGGTTTATTTTATCGCACCTATTATATGCCCAATGATATTTGCTTCTCATATCGCTTTGTTGTTTATGACACTATAAGTAATACCAAAGAGTTTTTTCCTGATCCATTAAATGACAACAGAAATCCTACGGGAGAAGAAAAGGATTACAGTTGGTCCGTACTCGATTTACGCAATAATGAAGATTCTCTGTACAAAAAGAAATATTATGATGTAAAAAGTCAGTTGATTAAGGTCGCTTATACCAGCACCATATTAAAAAACACACGAGACATTACTGTTTATTTGCCTGAAGGGTACGATAAGAATATGCCACATGGATATCCCACAACTTACCTTTTCGACTCATTTATTTATTTAAACCGGATCGAAGTACCGAATGTTTTGGACAATATGATCAGGGAAAAAAGAATTGAGCCCATGATAGCAGTTTTTATAGATAATCCAACTAAAGAACTCAGGGATAAAGAACTCCCTTTGAATTTTGCGTTTAAAGATTTTGTTGTAAAAGAATTAGTGCCATATATTCGTTCAAATTGGAATGTGACTGAAATCCCGGAAAAGACAATTATTGGCGGAATGAGCTATGGTGGTCTTTCAGCGGGTTTTTGTGCATTTTATCATGATTCCATTTTCGGTAATGTTTTATCGCAAAGTGGTTCTTTCTGGAGAGATACTGTAATTGAAGAACCACCTATTAACTGGCACCGTTCAGATTGGCTGATAAAACAATTTCAAACCAGCGACAAAAAAAATATCAGATTTTATTTGGACTGGGGTCTTCAAGAGCCTATAATTCTAAACTCAAACCGAAAATTTACCCGGGTTTTGGATAGATTAGAATATAATTACAAATTTTCAGAGTTTAACGGTTGGCATGACTGGTCAAATTCAAGAAAATCTTTTCCAGTTGGATTAAAATATTTGATGGAGAATAAATAATTACTGTTGTCTGGCAGACTTATTTTGGACTACCATCAGAATTCTTATCTGCCAGGTTGACAAATCGTGAAAATATTCACCAAAAAGTATAACATTTAGTGAATACGTTCACCAAATGTTATTGTATTTGAAATAAAAACAAACAGGAAGATTTATTTCTACGACAACGGCATAAGAAATATGATTATCGGTAATTTCAATCCAATTGAACCCCGCACTTACTTTTGGAGAACCCGGCAACAGCAGGAGGTGGATTTTGTCGAAGATAATAACGGAAAGGTTTTTGGTTTTGAGTTTAAATGGCAAAAAAGAAGACACAAAAGCTTCCTAAGTCATTTACTGAAACTTATAACGCAGAAGCAAAGATAATTGACAGGGAAAATTTCAGGGAATTTGTCAAAATATAGAGAGAATTTGTGGCGGTCCTTTTTTTTATAACTTTGAATCTGAAAATGAGAAATCTACAATTTTCAGGTGAGGTTGGTTTGCGAATCATTTTATTAGAATTGCTTAAAATTATGAAAAAACTTTTTTTGACGTTGGTTTTTGTGGGGTTGGTTTGTGCGGGAGCGATGGCACAGGGTGGGGCGAAGGCTATGGGTGTTATAAGTGGTCCGGGTGTTGTAAGTGCTCCGCATGTTGTTAGTACGGTTCCGGCTTTTGGTGATTGTGAGGTTGATCCGGGATTGACTAAGATTGTTATCAGATTTGACCAGGATATGATGCCCTCTTATTCTGTAATGAACAGTGATAATTTTCCTCAGGTTACGGGTAAGCCTGTGTGGGATGATAAAAGGACTCTCTCGATTCCGGTAAAGTTATTTCCGGGTAAGCTCTATACTATGCAGCTTAACAGTTCGAAGACGTGGGGTTTCAGTAATCTTGAGGGTGTTCCTATGAGTCCTGTGGATTTGTTGTTTCAGACTAAACCCGCTTCTAATGATTCTACTTCTGATGCTAATAACTCTACTTCTTCGATGGCAAAGCTTAACATAAGGTCTTATGACGAGTTTAAGAAGTTTTTACCAAAGGAGTATTCCTATGCCTCATTAAAAGGGTTGGACTGGAATGCTTTATTGAGGGAGTCTAAGGACGAGCTTGTGAATTCTAAAACCAACACGGAGTTTGCGCTTAAACTGATTAAGTTGTTGCGCAAGGCTGATGATGCTCATTTGTGGATTGATGTTGACGGGAAGCGGTTCGAGACGGGTAAGATAAAGCCGATTGAGGAGAACGTTAATATGAACCATCTTTTCACTCTGTTGCAGAACAGAAGGGTAGGTGATAATTTAATGTCTGTTGCTGGTGAGATTGACGGGGTGGGGTATATTGCGATCCGGGGCTGGACTGCTGATATAAACAAGTTTGTCTTTAAGACATGGGGTGACGAGAAGGATCCGGGGATCACTCTTGATGAGGTTATCCGGAATATGTCCGGATATTCTGATTTGATAATTGATGTCAGGGAGAATGGCGGCGGGAATGAGGCTTATGCCAGGGATTTTGCCTCTTATTTTATAAAGGATTCTCTTACTTATGAGAAGGTTGTAAGTTACAATGAGAAGAGCGGCTTGATTGACTATGTGCATTATAAGAAGCTCTATCCGAATAAAAAGGGTCTGAACTATTCAGGGAATATCTATGTGTTGTCCGGCCCTGTCGTTATGAGCAGCAATGAGTCGTTCGTTTTGATGATGAAGCAGGTTCCAAATGCTAAGGTGGTCGGTATGAAAACATATGGCAGTTCGGGAAATCCGGTGCCTCATAAGTTGTCTAACGGGGTGACTGTCTATTTGCCTTCATGGCAGGCCTATACGCTTGACGGGAAGTTGATTGAGGGTAGTGGCGTCGAGCCTGATATTGAGATTGTTACTTCTAGAAAGGATTTTGAAAAGGAGGATATCCTTATCCGGAAGGTACTGAAAATGATTAAGAAATAGACAGTTATGAAAAATTGTTTGTTTTTAGTGGCACTGTTTTTAACCACTCAGGTCGCTTTTTGTCAATTGGCCAAGACTCCACTTTACAGTATTGAAAACGATGTTGTTATGGCCAAATGCGAGTTTGTCTCGCAATTGAAGAATAAACCCTATAGTGATATAACTCCCTATACTACTGTTTCGACTCTATCTTTTCAATCTTTAAATGGGCTTCACGATTATACGGTGACATTCAACAGATATAAGGGCTGGGATGGTGAGGCGGGAGATTTTCAGTCTGTAGAGATTAAACTCAATAATCAACCTATCTTGAAACTTGATAATCAGGATGGTTGGGTCTCACTCTGCCATCACCTCTTTGTCCTGTTGATGGAGTAAATCTATATTACGAGCAGCTTGATTCTACAACAACTTTAGTGTACCTGACAGGATTTGCTTACAACAGCAATCCCGGATTTCTGACTTTGATCTTGCTGAGAAAAGGGTTGGCAACGGTTGTCTTCAATAAACCGTATGCAGTCTCATCGGTTCAAAGAGTAAACGGTATTTTCACGATAAATCTCAAAGATGGCTTTGAAGAGTATATCGCAGGCTCATCCTCAAGTCCAACAGAACCAATCAATAAACCTTTGTCTTTTCAGATTACCTGGGGAAACTGGAACACCTTGCCACAGTTTGTAGTAAGTGGCACAATGACAGATAAATACAAATCACATTTTTTGAAAACATTTTGAAAATCTAAAAATTGTGTTTTTAGAATACTTCAAAATCAGGCATATACATCAAACTACGCCAAAGTCCCCCCCTTCACTTTTCACTTCTCACTCCCCACTTTTCACTTCTCCCTCATCACTTTTAACTTTTTACAAACCTCATTCTTTTTTTGTTGATTATTAATTTTATATATACATTTGTGATATTAAAATAATATCATATAAATATCACAATCATGAAAACTGAAAAAAGTATTAATCCGCTGAATGGATACATTGCATTGTCAGTCTTGTTAATTCTGTGTGTTGGAATTATTGTTCTCTTTATCAATGGTTATAGTTTACTGCCCGGATTATTGATTCTTGGCTGGGTGTTTCTGGCAGGTGGATTGGTTATTGTAACTCCCAATAATTCAAAAGTGTTATTGTTATTCGGTGCTTACAAGGGTAGTATCAAGCAAAATGGATTATTCTGGGTTTTCCCGTTATTCTTAAGATCTTCTATTTCCTTAAGAGCGAGGAATCTGGAGAGTGAAAAGATAAAAGTGAATGACAAGCTGGGTAATCCCATAATGATAAGTGTCATTCTTGTATGGCGTGTGAATGATACATTCAAGGCATCATTTGAAGTCGATAATTATGAGAATTTTGTGAAGATTCAGACTGACTCTGCGGTCAGGAAATTAGCCGGATCTTATCCGTATGACCATTTTGAAGATGAAAAGGCAACTATAACTTTGAGCACAAATTTTGAAGATGTAAATAAGACTCTTGAAAATGAGATTATGGAAAGGCTGAAAATTGCAGGGATTGATGTTATAGAGGCCAGGATAGGTTATCTGGCTTATGCCCCGGAGATAGCGCATTCGATGTTGAGGCGGCAACAGGCCTCTGCGGTTGTCGCTGCAAGACATAAAATTGTTGAAGGTGCGGTCGGGATGGTTGAAAGTGCCCTGAACCTATTATCTACAAAAAAGATTATAGATCTGGACGAGGAGAAAAAAGCTGCAATGGTAAGCAATTTAATGGTTGTCCTTTGCGGGGACAAAGATATTGATCCGGTTATAAATACAGGTACATTAAATCATTAGTATATGGCCGAAAAGAAATCTTTTGCATTAAGGATTAATTCGGAAACCATGAAAGCGATTGAAAAATGGGCTGCCGATGAATTCAGGAGCGTTAATGGTCAGATAGAATGGATGCTGAATAAGAGTCTGAGTGACTCGGGCAGGTTGAAACGCAAAAGTGATAAAAGCGATTAAAGTGTAGCCTGACATCGCGTGTCAAACATTGGGAGATAGGGAATTATTGCAATTCTCCGTCTCCCTTTGTGTTTCCCCACTTTTCACTCCTCACTTTGTTGTATTTCCTTTCAAATATTAATGATGGTTTTTTGAAGTCTTTATGTGGTTGGTTACCATAAAGATATAAGTGTCAATGTGGCAAATGCGTTGATGGACAATGCGTTGTGGCGCTGATTAAAAATTTTACAGATACTAGAAAATTGTTACCTTTACAAATAGCAAACAGTTATTACTATTTACTTGTAATTTGACTGTGAAATTTGATTACAAAATAAATAATTTATAATTTATAAGTTATCTAGTAACAAAATACAATCCAAGAAACCCTTTTATAAATAAAATTTATAACCTAAAACTTTAATTCATGTATGTTTCAAAAAAAAGAGACCGTGTAGTACGAAATTTACTATCGGCTTTTATGTTCCTGCTGATAACAGGAACAATGTGGGCTCAGAACTTGAACGTTACCGGTAAGGTAAAGGATAAGAACGGAGAGCCGATCATAGGTGTGTATGTGCTTGTAGAAGGCACACGTAACGGCACATCTACTGACATTAATGGTAATTATGCGATTTCCGCTCCTTCAAATGGCAAATTGGTTTTTACATCAATGGGCTACAAGGAGGCAACTGCTACTATTAACGGCAGAACAACCATTGACATTGTTCTGGAAGACGATGCCCGCGTGTTGGGTGACGTAGTTGTTACAGCATTGGGTATCAAAAAAGAAAGAAAAGCGTTGGGATATGCAGTATCCGACATCAAGTCCGAGGAGTTGATGAAGAATAAGACTGCAAACCCTATCTCTTCACTTTCAGGTAAGATCGCCGGTGTTAACATCACTCAATCTTCCGGTGCAGCTGGTTCAGGCGCACAGATTATTCTTCGTGGCGGTACTTCAGGATCTGAAAACAAAGACAATCAACCTTTGTTTGTAGTCGATGGTGTGATTTATGATAACTCTTCAACTCTTGTAGGTAACTCTGCATTTGACGGTTCTTATAAATCAGCAACCACTACCTCTAACCGTGTAATGGATATAAACCCGGAGGATATTGAAAATATGTCAATATTGAAAGGTCCTGCAGCGTCTGCACTTTATGGTTCACGCGCAGCCAACGGTGTTGTTATTATTACTACCAAAAAAGGTAAAGAGGGTGTAGTTGAAGTTAATGTCAACTCCAAATTGTCCACATCTTGGGCAAAAAGCCTTCCTGAAGTCCAGACTCAGTACACCAGAGGTTATATGGAGGATCAATACGACAAAAACAAGAATTATATTGGGACTGTTTTCAATGACTTTTCATATAATTCTTGGGGAGAAAAATCTAATGCACAGACGTATGACAACATCGGAAATTTCTTTCAAGGCGGAGTAATCTATGACCAGAGTGCTAGTGTTTCCGGTGGTACTAAAAACAGTAACTACTACTTGTCAGGATCTTATTATGATCAACAAGGTCTTGTCCCTCAGACAGGATATAACAAATACACCTTCCGTTTCAATGGAGAGCAGAAAGTAGGCATATTTACATTTAATGCAAACGCTGCTTACTCACAAGCTCACACAGACAGAACTCTGACAGGTGCCGGTCTTTATAATTCATCAGGATCAGGTGCTCTTTATGGTGTTTACAACTGGTCTCCATTTGACGATATGACTCATTATACTAATGAAGATGGTTCTCGTTACAGAATGTTCGGGGAAAGACTTGATCCTTGGGAAGAACGTGACAATCCATATTGGATTGTTAATAAAAACAAAATGTATGACAATACCGATCGTTTTACAGGAAGTGTAAGCGTAAAGGCAGATATTGCTGATTGGTGGTTTATTCAGTACAGATTGGGTATTGACTCATATACTCAGATCAACTCCAATCGTATTGCTGCCAATGGAGCCATCAAACAAGTATGGCAGAATGGTATGATGAGTGACAACACTCTTCGTTTTAAATATATGTCACACAATCTCATATCAAATATGAGTAAGAAGTTTGGGGATTTTGACTTTAACCTATTATTAGGTGCCGCTTCGGATGATACCGAGACTGACAGAAACTCTATGATGGCTTGGAATTTCTCTGTTCCTGACTTCTATTCTTATGCTAATGCTTCAACAGAAAACAAACAATTTGCTCACTCTGCATCGCACAAGAGACTGTTAGGATTATTCGGTGAATTCCGTGCAGCTTGGAAGAATATGTTATACTTGACAGTTACCGGACGTAACGACTGGACATCAACACTTCCTATCGAAAATCGTTCATACTTCTATCCATCAGTCAGCGGATCATTCGTATTTACTGAGCTGCTTCCTAAGAGTGAAATTCTTACTTTCGGTAAGGTTAGAGCATCATGGGCTAAAGTGGGTAAAGATACCGGTGCATATGAAACAAACACCTCACTATGGCCTGTCGGAACATATCTGGGAGGTAAAGTCGGTGTAGGTAACTCTTGGACTCGCGGTAATCCTTATCTTAAACCGGAAATGACAAAATCAACTGAAGTCGGTGTTGAATTAGGTCTCCTCAAAAATCGACTGCGCGTTGACTATGCATACTATACAAACGACTCATACAACCAGATTTTATCTCCTCGTGGCCCTCAATCTACAGGTTATATCTTCTGTTCAATCAATGCGGGTAACGTTTATAACAAAGGTATGGAATTGACTATATCGGGTACTCCTATTGAAACTAAAGACCTTACATGGGATATTGCATTGAATATCGCAGGTAACCGCGGTACTTTGGATGGTCTTCCTGACGGTATGGACGTTATGTATGTTACAGACGTACAGTATGCAGGTGCACAGGCAGCTTCATTCAACGGTGGAAAATTCATGGCCATCGCCGGTACTACATGGACCAGATATAAATATGACCCTGATCCTGAGTCTACTACAAATAAAGTAAAAGAGGCTGACGGAAAGCTTATTCTTGACGCAAATGGAATGCCTACCTACACAACTGCTTTGAAAGAGGTCGGTAATCGTGAGGCTAAGTTCTCAGGTGGTTTTAACAATACTATAACTTGGAAAAATCTGTCATTTAACATGTTGTGGGAGTTCAGAGTAGGTGGGGATGTTATCAACGGTACAAAATATGCTATGACAAACAGTGGTGTCAGCAAATTCTCAGGTGATATCCGTAACAAAGAACTTACAGTAACAGGTGTTGATGCAAGTGGAAATCCTGTTACAAATACATGGAATGCTGATAACACATATGTGTTCAATGGCGTTGAAACAAGCGGATATAATATTATTTCAAGTTACTATAACACTTATTATCCGAAACAAACTTCAAATTACATTACAGACGTAAAACTTTTAAGACTTCGTACACTATCTGTAATGTATGAGCTTCCTAAGAGATGGCTCGACAGAACAGGATTCATTAAACGTGCTTCTATTTCTGCTTCTGCAAATAACCTGCTGCTCTTTACAAATTACGAGGGAGATCCTGAAGTTGCGGCATCCGGTGCAGGTGTCGGTGGTTCATCTTCTGTTGGATTTGACTACTGTGGTGTACCTGCAACTACAGGTATGACATTCGGTTTAAATTTAACTTTCTAAACTGTTTTAATATTTTAAATTTAATAATATGAAATATATTAAATCAATAATTTCTTTATGTGTCATATGCTCGCTTACTCTTACAGTGGTTTCTTGCAGCGATTGGCTCAATATAAATACTGACCCTGAGAACCCTTCTTCAGAGAGTGCTACATATCAAACACGTTTGGCACATATCGAATTCTATACTAACTCGGCAACTCAGTTTGCCGCTTGGCGTACAAGCATGTCAGCTGGCGATTGGACCAGATATTACAATGGTAGTTACTATTGGAGCATGTCCTTCTGGAGTCCTCTAATCAATGTTGTTACAACTCCTTATCAATGGTGGTTTGTCGGTGCTGCAAGTAATATTTCTTATATGTATGACAAAGCTATGGCAGCAGAAGCTTGGCATTATGCAGGCGTAGCAAAGGTTATCCGTGCTTATGGATTTATGTTGATGACTGACCTCTATGGTGAAATGCCTTATACAGATGCAGTTGGTGAAAATGCAACTCCTACTTATGACAATGGAAAAACTATTTACTTAGGTTGCTTAAAAGAGCTGGACGAAGGCCTTGAACTTTTAGCAAAAACTCAGGATGTGAAGCTTCCTGCATTGTCAGAAGGTGATTATTGGAATAATGGTGACGTTGCCAAATGGATAAAATTCGGCAATCTGCTTAAAGCCCGTTATTGCGTAAAATTGAGTAAGAAAGCAGCCGGAAGCTATCTTGACGGTAAATACGATGCTGCGACCATCCTTGATGCCCTTTCAAAAGGCCCTCAAAGCAATGCCGATAATGCTATCATTTATCATACAGACGACAACAGCACTACTCATGACGTTCTTGGATGGGACGAACCGGTAGACTACTCTCCTTTGTATTCTGTTTGCGGTATGAATGCCGGTTATATGGTAACCGAAATGCTTTATCAAAATCTTACCAACTTTGCAGGTAATGGTGTTGAGGACCCTCGTGCTGACAAAATTATTCCTTGGGCTATGTCAGGCAAATCTGCAACTACTCCATCACAAATCAAATGGATTGGCAATTGGAGGCGTTCTCTTGGTGTCGATATGGTGTCTAATAATGCTCCAAATCTTAGCGGTGGACCATTGAGAGCAGCATATGATGCTACTAAACATTGGTGGATCAATTCAGACTCTCAGGCTCGTAAGGGTGACACTGTTTATGTAGAGTGCACAAGCGAATCTAAAGGGTATGCTGCCAAACAAGACCTTCTTTACAGAAGAGACTTGACTGACGCATCAAAGGAATCTGGCTCTTTCTATTCAAGAGTCTCTTCTCCTACATACCTCGGTACATACTCAGAAGCTTGCTTTATCAAGGCTGAGGTTCTCTTCAACCAAGGTAATGCTCCTGCTGCATTCACTGCATACAAAGAGGGTATTAAAGCAAGTATGGAACAGATGAATGTGACTCTCAACTCTTGGATTGCAGGCGATCCGAACTTGGCAGATTGTCCTTCGTTCACTCCTATGAGTCAGGCAGACATGGATAATTTCCTGAATAACGGTATCGGTACTGCAAGTAACCTTACTCTCGGTAAGATCCTTACTCAAAAACGTATTGCATTACACTTCTCTGTAGAGATCTGGAACGATATGCGTCGTTATGACTTCGATACAAATATATTCCTGAATTGGGGGATACCTGCTTATCATAGTGTCAATGCTACTGCTCTTAAGGCTATTCCTCTGGGAAAACAATTCCGTCGTTGGCGTCAGTGCTCACATGAGTATAACTACAATGCTAAGAATCTGCAGGCTATTGGTTCACAGGTTCCTGGCGCGAATATGAGTAACGAGAATAACAATTGGAACACAGCGGATGATGCATGGACAATTAATGTATGGTGGGATTCTGATCAGCAGTAATCTCGTTTGCAAATAATATTTAATTCAGGGCGGTCAATTTTGTGGCCGCCTTGTTTTTTTGTGTCCGCACACTTTTTCCTCCGCGTTTTCTGAAAACATTCATTATATTACAGACAAACGTCTCAAGGACACTGATTTTTCTGGATTTATTCTCTTTAACCGCTTTTATACTGTGGAAAATACTGTTTCAGGGCTGTCCATCCTCAGCCATTAAACTCCCTCCGGCTGAAATGCCCTGATCCGGTATATCTCCGCTAACTTTTGTGCGGCTTTTGTGGACAAATTGTCGATGCCTGTTTATGACAATAAACTCATAAAATTGCTAAAAATCAAGCTCCTTTGCGCCCCTTTGTCTGTAAAACAAGTTCACTATTCACTATCTCACTACTCACTATTCACTATTAAGTCCACTCCCTCTCTGACGGGGTTAATAATATGTTAGTAAGTATACTAACAAACGGTTACAGCAAGTCGAAATAAAACTTACATTTGTATCACTTTGCTGATAGATAGTGAATTGTATTCAATTGTCATTTAGAAAAGGGGATTTGTACTACAAATAAAAATCTAAATGGATAAACTAAACATTCTTTGGACAACTACTGATAAGGATACGATATTTAATATGATATCAATGTATGCTATAAATTCTAAAACGTATGATTGGTGGAAGCAGGTAAATGTAATAATTTGGGGGGGCATCTGCAAGATTAGTAGGTGAAGATACCCAGGTACAGACTGAAATAGTAGAAATGATACACCAAGGAGTTTCTGTAGAAGCATGTAAATCTTGTTGTGATATCTATGGTGTTGCAGACAAGTTGGCGAAACTTGGAGTTACTGTTAGATATATGGGGGAGCCTTTGACAAATTATATTAAAAACGGCGAAAAAATATTAACATTGTAGAAATCACAAAAAGAGTCCAAACTTTTCACTCATCACTTTTTTTACTTTTCACTAAATTAAAACTAAATAATCATGAAACATCTTCCATTGGGAGTTTTGCTTTTTTTGTTTTTGGGATTGAATTCGGCCGAGGCTGAGGCGCTGAAAGAGAGAGATTTATATCAGCTTATAGAGAGGATTATTCCGGGCAGGTCGTCCGAGTTTGTAATTGGTGAGTTAAAAGGGGCAGGCGACAGGGAGATGTTTGAGATAAGCGGTAAGGATGGTAAGATTGTAATAAAAGGGACTGATGGGCTTGCTGCTGCAAAGGGGTTCGGGTGGTATTTGAATAATTATTGCCACAGTAAGGTTTCATGGTATAAGGATGATAAAGTTTTTGTTCCGGAGGTATTGCCTATGGTTGATACAGTGGTGACTCAGGAGTGCCGGTTTGAAAAGAGGTTTTTCCTGAACTATTGCACTTTCGGCTATACTATGCTGTGGTGGCAATGGGAAGATTGGGAAAGGTTCATTGACTGGATGGCTTTGAATGGTATCAATATGCCTTTGGCTATAACCGGTCAGGAGGCTGTTTGGATGGAGGTCTGGAAGAGCCTCGGGATGAGTGAGGATCAGATTAGAGCTTATTTTACCGGCCCGGCTCATCTTCCTTGGCACAGAATGGGAAATCTGGACGGTTTCCTGGGCCCTTTACCGCAGGACTATATCTCGCATCAGCTGGAGTTGCAGAAGAAAATCCTGAAACGTGAGCGCTCATTTGGGATGACTCCTGTGCTTCCTGCATTTGCCGGCCATGTGCCTAAAGCAATTAAGGAGAGGTATCCGGATGCAAAGATTACCTGTATGGGTTCTTACGGCACAGGAGATGAGTACAATGCTTTCTTCCTCGATCCTATGGATCCTCTGTTTATCAAGATTCAGAAGAGGTTTCTGGAGGTTCAGACTAAATATTTCGGGACTGATCACTATTATGGAGCTGACCCTTTCAATGAGATGGATCCGCCCGAGACATCTCCAAACTATCTGGCGACTGTTTCAAAAACGATTTATGACGGGATGCAGAGTGTTGACCCTAAGGCTGTATGGGTTCAGATGGGGTGGACTTTCTACTATATGAAACTATGGAAAGAGGATCCTGAGCGTTTGAGGGCTATGATTCAGGCGGTGCCTGAGAACAGGATGATAATTCTGGACTATTTTGCAGAAGAGGAGGAGGTGTGGAGAAACACCAAAGCGTGGCACGGGGCACCTTATGTTTGGTGCTATTTGGGCAATTTCGGCGGAAATACCGAGATGGCCGCTCCGATTATCAAGGTTACAAAGAGGCTACCTGCGGCTGAGAGTGATCCGGCACACGGAAAACTTTATGGTATAGGCTCTACATTGGAGGGATTCGGTGTTAACAGGTTTATGTTTGAGTGGCTTTTTGAATATGCATGGGACAAGAGTGTGGCAAATGTGGATGAATGGTTGGCAGGATATACAAAGTCAAGAACTAAGAACGATGATCCTGTTGCAGAGAAGGCGTACAGAAGATTGGTTCACCTTGTCTATGATGACCAGGTTTCAGGCGTTGCAACAGGCAGCTTGATACAGGCCCGTCCTCTCTTGACAGGGCTAAAGGGGTACCAACGGCCCAACAAGTATGATTACAAAGAGTTAGAAAACATTTTGACTTTAATGCTCTCTGCTGACCAAAAAAGTCTGCAAAGTGTAGAGTATCAGAAGGATTTAGTTCTGGTTGCAAAGCAGATTCTGGATAATAGTATTATTTCTGCCAGAAAGTTGATAAATGATGCCTATGTTAATAGAGATTCATTGGAACTAGAAAAACAAACTGCAGCTTTCCTCGGAATCTTGGACGATCAGGATCGTTTACTGGCAACGCAACCGGAGTTCCTTTTGGGGAAATGGATTAACGATGCCCATAAATTCGGTAATGATTCTCAAAGCAAGGCATATTATGAGAAGAACGGCCGTGTACTAATAACTACATGGGGAAATGAGGGCAATGAAATTATCGATTATGCAAGCAGGGATCTTTCGGGACTAATCTCCTCATATTATAAGGTCAGGTGGGAGATGTTCTTTAATAAGCTTAAGGCAAATCTTAAGAGCGGCGAGCCATTGGACATGGACCAAATTGACAGGGAGATGGCCTCTTTTGAGTGGAAATGGACAGGACAACAACAAACTTTTAGCAGCGAGCCTAAGGGCAACCCTTTAGAAATAGTACGAGAGATTCATGAAAAATATATTGGATTTTGTATTATATGATCTTCTTGTCAGGAGCTGTTTTGTATTTCAATAATCTGCTTAGCATTAAGCTTTGAAATAATTCTGAGTGTAAGCACATGTGACTCTATTTCATAAGTTTTTTTATTAAAACAAAATCAGTATGCATACTGATTTTGTTAAAAATATATGATCTTTGTAGCAATTTATTATGTAGATAAAGGGATATCATAATGTACGGGAGAGTAGCGGTAAAGGTTGGCAGCAATGTGCTTGCCGGCGCAAATGGTGATCTGGATGTAGATAGGATCGGGCACATTGTTGATCAGATTGCAAATCTAAAAAGGTCTGGAACGGAAGTAGTACTAATATCTTCAGGGGCTGTAGCAGCCGGCAGGGCAAAGATTGCGCTTGATGCAAAGTTGGATACAGTTTCTGTTAGACAGCTTTTTTCAGCCGTGGGTCAAGTTCGTCTCATGAATTGTTATTCAGACAATTTTCGCAGACATGACCTATTTTGTGCACAGATTCTTACAACCAAGGAGAATTTCAATGACAGGAGACATTACCTCAATATGAAGAGCTGTATATCTACAGTTCTTGAGAATGGGGTAGTGCCGGTTGTTAATGAGAATGATACGATTTCTGTCACAGAGTTAATGTTTACTGATAACGACGAGTTGTCCGGGCTAATTTCGTCAATGATGGATTGTGAGGCTTTGATTATATTATCAAATGTAGATGGTATATTCACAGGAAAACCGGGAGAGAACGGAGCTTCGCTAATTCCGGAGATCCCGGCCGGCAATAATTCATTCAGACTGTGTATCTCATCAGAAAAATCCGGATTTGGTAGAGGAGGCATGCAGACAAAATACAATATTGCCAGAAAAGTTGCTCTGGAGGGGATCCCGGTTTTTATTGCCAATGGAAAGAGAGACGGAATTATCTCGGATATAGTGAGGGGTAAAGATGTTCCTTATACACTTTTTACCCCGAAGGAAAAAAGATTAAAAGGGAATAAGAAATGGCTGGCGCACTCGGAAAGTTTTGCAAAGGGATATCTTGTTGTCAACAGCGGAGCCAGAAGCGCGCTGTATGATGATAGTGCAAATAGTTTACTTATGGTGGGAGTTGTTAAAATAAGCGGATATTTTAAAGAGGGTGATATAATCGGGATAATGGATGAGGATGGAAACCATCTTGGACTGGGGAGATCAAGTTATAGTTCGGAAGAGGCAGAAGCACTTGTGGGAAAAAGAGATGCAAAACCGGTGATCTTATATGACTATATGTACCTCTACGATTTTTAAATTTTATAATATGGACTGTACTAAGATATTTGAAAAGGTTAGAGATGCCAGCTATAAATTGAATATGATCGATAAGGACAAGATCGGTGAAGTTATTGTAGATATTGCATATGAGCTTGAGCTTTCTCAAAGAGATATACTGTCTGCCAATCAGGTGGATCTTGATAATATGGTGGCTACAGATCCAAAATATGACAGGCTTAAGCTGACGGAGGGGAGAATAAGAATTATTGCAGATGATTTAAGGAGTGTCGCCATACTTCCATCTCCTGTTGGTAAGCTTTTATCTGAATTTGTTCGTCCGGATGGCCTTGTGATAAGAAAATTCACAGTTCCTTTCGGGGTAATAGGTATAATATATGAAGCGCGGCCCGATGTGACTTTGAATGCATTCTCGCTATGTTTTAAATCTGGCAATGCATGTATCCTCAAGGGCGGAAGCGATGCAATTAATACAAATACTGCTGTTGTGGCTCTTATAAGGAAGGTGCTTGCCAAGCATAATATTGAAGAGAATATTGTGGCTCTTTTACCCGCAGGAAGGGAAGAAACCTTACATCTTCTTAATGCCCGTAATTATATTGATCTTTTGATTCCTCGCGGAGGGAGGGATTTGATTGATTTTGTAAGAAAAAATGCCGGAATTCCTGTGATTGAAACGGGAGCTGGTATATGTCACACTTTTTTTGAGAAAACCGGAGATAGAGAGAAAGGGAGAAAGATTGTGCTTAATGCAAAAACAAGGAGAGTCAGTGTTTGCAATGCTCTTGACTGTCTGGTAATTGAGAGGTCAAGACTGGCGGATCTATCTTATATAGTTACTCCTTTGGCAGAAAAAAATGTCGTGATATATGCAGATAATATCTCTTGGGAACTTCTTGACGGAATCTATCCTGAGAATCTTCTTGAACATGTCACAGAAGAGTCTTATGGCACAGAATTCCTTGATTACAAGATGTCAATAAAGACTGTTGAGGATTTTGAAGAGGCCCTCCTGCATATATCTAAATACAGTTCAAAACACAGCGAGTCTATAGTATCAGAGGATAAAGGAAAAATTGAAGCATTTACAAGGATGATTGATGCAGCTGTGGTATACTCCAATGCTTCAACAGCCTTCACAGATGGGGCTCAGTTCGGTTTGGGTGCTGAAATAGGTATTTCTACACAAAAACTTCATGCAAGAGGCCCGATGGCTCTTGAGGCACTTTGTACATATAAATGGATTGTAGAGGGTGATGGACAGGTCAGAAATCCTTAACACCTTCTTGCTCCGTCCTTTATCACTACGTCGTAAACTTTAGGGGTTATGCCGAACCTCTCCTTGTACTCCTTTGCGGTGTGTTCTATGAATTTATCGCAAAGCTGCTCCTTAACCAGATTTATGGTGCAACCTCCAAAACCGCCGCCCATTACGCGGGATCCAGTAACTCCGTATTTCCGTGCACTCTCGTTCAGGAAGTCCAGCTCCTCACAACTTACCTCATATTTCTTGCTGAGCCCTTCATGTGTCTCATACATCTTCTTGCCGACAGTCTCATAATCTCCGGCTTTAAGGGCCTCACAGGCATCCAGCAGCCGTTGGATCTCTTCTATTACAAATTCGGCTCTTATGTAGTCTTCTGCTGTTATATCGGCGGCGGCCTCTCTCAACATACCGAGTGTTGCATCCCGCAGAAGCATAACATCAGGATGACGTTTCCTAATTGCCGCCGCCGCGCTCTCGCATGACTCTCGACGTTTATTGTAGGCAGAAGAGGCAAGCTCATGAGCAACACATGTATTAATCAATACAACCTTGTACCCGTTTGGATTGAATGGGACATATTCATACTCCAGTGAGCGGCAGTCAAGTCTTATCAATGATCCCTCCTTGCCGAAACAGGATGCGAACTGATCCATGATTCCGCATTTGACTCCCACATAATTATGTTCGGTTGCCTGTCCAATTTTTGCGAGAGTGAACAGGTCAAAGTCAAGGTTATAAATATCATTGACGGCGAATCCAAAACAACTTTCCAGAGCGGCAGATGATGACATACCGGCACCTAGTGGCACATCACCTGCGAAAACAGTGTCAAATCCCTGCACTTTTGCACCTTTGAGAGTCATCTCCTTACAGACTCCGTATATATACCTTGCCCATTGTTTCTCCGGTAGCTTTTCAAGGGTAAACTCCTCTCTTTCGTTCAGATCGGCTGCATATGCCCTGAATCTATCTGTTCCGTTACTCTTTATTACACAATACATAGCTTTATCAATGGCTCCGGGAAGTACAAACCCGCCGTTGTAATCTGTATGTTCTCCGATGAGGTTTACCCTTCCGGGTGCTGTGTATAATATACCGTCAGTTCCGTATAAAGATTTGAATTTCTCTTTTAAGAAAGCTGTATTCATTCTTATATATTTTGTTATTATCTGAAATACTCTGTACAAATATAATAACCATTTCAAAAAAAAGAGTGCCTTTCCAAGGCACTCTTAATTATATACATGGTTTATAAATTTATGCTTTTCTTACATTTACTGCATTTAAACCTTTTTTGCCTTGTTCAAGGTCAAAAGTAACCTCATCGTTTTCTTTGATCTTCTCCTTCAATCCATTTGAGTGTACGAAGTAATCTTTTGAAGTTGCGTTGTCTTTGATAAAGCCAAATCCTTTAGTCTCATCGAAGAACTTTACTGTTCCAGTGTTCATTATGTGAAATTATTATG
Source organism: Rikenellaceae bacterium (assembly GCA_034928745.1). GTDB lineage: Bacteria > Bacteroidota > Bacteroidia > Bacteroidales > UBA932 > Bact-08. The sequence continues at coordinate 129,608 of JAYFOS010000020.1, read as the reverse complement.
AGCAAGCAAGGTACGTCTAATTATTGAAATAATTTCAAAAAACTCATTTATTTTAAAAAATCAAATAACTTCTAGAAATTTGGTGTTACTCACATACTGTAAACAATAGTCTTTACTATCTGCGCCCATTCGAAGTGTGAGTGAGTTCTGTCGAAAGTCTGCCATGGTATTGGCTTTCCAATGGTTACTCTTATTGTTTGACCCTTTTTTCTGAAAAGCTCACCAGGAAGAAGTATAAGCTCAATATTTGCTTTTATACCGAACAAATTTCTGAAAATGTAGATAAAGAAGAAAAGATTGGAGTTTCTTCCTTCAAAGCGGATTGGTACAACATCTCTTTGGCTTGATATGGATTTTGTTATAAAGCTCTTTTGCCAATCACAATCCTGAAATTTTCGATGATACCTTCTTGATACCTCTCCGGACGGAAAGTGGGAAATGGGTACGTCCTGCCGGTAAACCTCCTCAAGAGCTTGCAGATAATCTCTTGAAGAACCGTTGAAAACGTTTACTGCCGCAATAAATGGCCTCAACTGCGGAACATATAGGAAAGCCTCGTTGGCGATTGCCTTCACTGAGCCGTATTTTCGGGTTATTATTCTTGTAAGGATCAGTCCATCCAATATTCCGAAAGGGTGGTTGGCAACAAAGAAGCATCGTCCGTTTTCGGGTAGGTTTTCAATTCCTGTAATCTCGACTTTTATTTCAAGCTCTTTTATGACCTCGGGTAGAAATTCATTTCCGATTTTATCACTGTATTTGTTCATTATGCGGTTCATCTCCTCCTCGCATATAATCCTTGCTATAATCCGTGTGATAAAATCCGGCAAGGAGCCGAGCATCTTTGAGCCGCTCGCGGCCAATATTTTTCGTATGTCTATATATTTTACATGATCTGTCATTTTTTCTTTTTGACTCTACTCTGCAATTTTGCAGCCACAAGGGTTTTAAAGATGAAATATATAAGTCGGAACCTTGAAGGTGAATTAACCCTTCACTGTAAAATAGAAAGCAGATCCGGCATCAATCTGGCTTTCCACCCATATTTTACCACCAAGCATCTCTACATATGCCTTCGATATCGAGAGCCCCAGCCCACTACCCTCGTAATCTCTTGCTATTGTCTCGCTGCCCTGCCTGAAACGGTCAAACACGATTTTCATCTGTTCAGGCGTCATTCCGATACCTGTATCCTTGACAAAGAAAAGAAATTCTTGGCCGGGATGTGAGCACCCTATCTCAACAAAGCCTTTGTCGGTGAATTTGATTGAATTTCGTGTCAGATTTGTTATAATTGCGTATAGCTTTTCCTTATCTGAATTCATACAGATGTTCTCATCTTTTATCTGATTGTCGATTTTTAATACAAGGCCTTTTTCCTGAACTTGAGGTAAAAAGAAACGATATATGTAATCAAGCAACTCGTTGATATATACCTCGCTTATAACCGGTTGGACCAATCCGCTCTCCAGTTTTGAGATTTTGATTATGTCATTTATAATGTTCAGAAGGCGTTCTCCGCTTTTCTCAATAATTCTTATATACTCCTGCTGCTCTTCACCGCTCAGTTTCGGCTCTTTTAGCAACTCGGTGAATCCGATAATTCCATTCATAGGTGTGCGGATCTCATGGCTCATGTTGGCAAGGAATGAGGTTTTCAACCGGTCACTCTGTTCTGCCAACTCTTTAGCCTGAATCAGCTCATCTATGTTGTTTTTTCTGAAATAAGCAGAACCTATGGTGTTTGCAGCTGCTGCCAGAATCTGTTTCTCTGAAGGAAGCCATTTTTTCTCATTCGAGCAATCGTCAAAACCTATAAAACCCCAGAATTGGTTATCCGAAAAGATTGGTGCAAGAAGGAAAGATTTAACTACATAAGGTAATAAAAAAGTTTTTTCCTCTTCAGGCATCTCCCTGACTATTCTTGATATCACCTTTCCTTCAGCCATTTCCTTCACCCAGTCCGGGATAGTCTTGTAATGGATCTCTTTGTTATTGGAGAGTCCGATAAACTCAGAACTATCACGGGTCCATTCGAATATTTGCCGAGCGTATTCAATCACAGATTTTTTATCGGTCTGGTTCTTGAAAATATATACACGGCTAACACCGGTTGCATTACCGAGAATCTCGAGTACACGTACAATCCCGGAATCTATATCTTCATTCTTTAACAGGACAGCTGTAGCTTTTGCAATTGCTTCAAGTAAGATGTCTCTTTGATGAATTTCTGCCTCATTTTTTTTCTGAACAGTAACATCTCTGGCACTGCCAACTAATCCTATCATTTCTCCCTTGTCGTCGAAAATAGGGGATTTTCTGATGTCGAGATGGACATAGACGCCATTTTTATATCCCTTTTCAAAATAGTGGATAGGTTTTCCCGAACCAAGCACATCCAGGTCGGTGTCCCTGGCCATACCCTCAAGTGTATTCCACATTGATATTTCAGGATGTTCTTTGTTAGAACGCTCCAGAAAATAGGAGTAAGGTTTTCCTATCGGCTCTTCGGTGTCGGTTGCTAATAAGATACTGTCACACATAGCTTTGTTTACGAAAATGTATCTCTTTTCAAGGTCTTTAGCCCATAGTAGATCCGGCATGTTGTCTGCCATAAGTCTGAAAAGTGAGTATAGTCTGTAATAGCGCTCTTCTGCATTTATAACCTCCCTCTCTTTTAGAATCTGGTTGGTAATGTCATTGATAATGACAAGTCTGCTTCCGGGAGTGTTTTTCAGGGGTTTTTTGATTATTTGGAAAATGCGATTTCCCTCGCTTGTATCTATCTCTATGCTAGGGTGTTCGTTGTTGCCGATTATTGCTTCAAGCAGGGGTTTGATACTTACACCGACTGAATAAATGCTTAATCCGTGTACTTTACTGTTTGCAATGCCAAGTAGGTTTAATGCAGCCCTGTTTATGTCGAGTATTCTCTCTTGTTTGTCTAAGGCAATAATCCCGTCGGGGATATTTTCGACAAGAGCCTCTCGTGCAACCGGTACAAGATTAAGCAATCGTGTGTAAGAGATGGCATATATAAGTATTATGCCACTCAAGGCTATACTTGCAGGTGCAAGATCCAGCCCCGGAGCTATATTTATACCACTTATATACAATATGCTTGATGTCCATGGAATCAAGGAGCCAAGAAGGATAGTAATTCCCTGACGTCGGTAATTCTTTTTATGTTTTATAAGAAAGAGCAGTATTTGAACAGATCCCACAGCCATCATCAGATATGCAAAAAACACATATACTATCCAGAAGACAGGGCCGTGATAGAACTCCATAAGATTTGTCTCGGGATATATGGCAGAGAAGCCGGACCAAACCAGGTGTTCTGTCCTTTTTATAAACAGCAGACAAAGAGTGACAAAGAAAGGAAGAAGATAAAGTAAAATGTATTTGGGTTTGAGATATTTGTCCTTCTCTGTGAATCTCAGGATGAACATAAGAAAAATTGCAGGAGTGAAAACTCCTCCTATATACTCAAATTTTGCCCATAGTATTTTCTCGTCTACAGTCAAGGCTGAGGTTGAAAGAATTATCCAAAACGTACCGAATCCCGATGCGAACATCAACCAAGCAAGCTCTTTTGCTCCTTTCACCTCTTTTCTATTCAACGCAAGTACTACTCCGAAGAATGAAATGAGGGTTGTAGCCATGTACATTAATGAATATATCGTATAGAGCCTTGTCATTGCGGGTTTTGGAAATTTGTATAAAGATATGATAAAAATAAATCAAACATTTAATAGGATCTGTCCAATAATTAATAGTGATAAAATGAAAGATTGTAAATATCAGATATATAATCTTATAGAATTTGAAGAATATTGTTGAAGAGAAAAAAATGAAATTTTGTTATAAAAAATCTTGTACATAAAAAAATAATTATCAACTTTGCAAAACAAAAGAGAAGTATGATTCAAATCAACAATAATTTCAACCTTAATAATGGCAATAATAATTTATTGTTAAGGGGAAGTTGTTGATGGTCTGATAAATATAAAAATCATCGAAACCTCCCCTGAATTTCAGGGGAGGTTTTTTATTGTAAAAAACAAAAATTATTTTTTATGGAACAAACATTTATCCCCGATGGTTACAAATCATCACTAGACATCTGGCAAACAGAGCAAGGTATCAAATTTATCAAGGATACTTTTCAGGTGGCATTGTCTTCAGAGTTGAAACTGAGAAGAATAACAGCCCCGCTTTTCTTGCAGGCCGGTACCGGCTTGAACGACAATCTTAATGGTGTTGAGGCTCCTGTAAGCTTCAAGGCCAAGGAAGACAATGGAAATACAGCAGAAATTGTTCAATCGCTTGCAAAGTGGAAGAGGTTTGCCTTATGGAGACATAATTTTAAACCGGGGATAGGTGTATACACAGATATGAATGCAATCAGACCTGATGAAATCACTGATAATATCCACTCTTTGTATGTGGATCAATGGGACTGGGAGAAGGTTATCAAACCGACAGAGAGAAATGTCGAGACTCTTTACAGTTGTGTCAGACATATTTATTCAGCTGTCAGGCGTACGCAGTTTCTTCTCTCTGAACGCTTTCCCGTTCTGGATGCATTTCTGCCGGACGATATAACATTTTTTCATGCACAGGATCTGTTGGAGATGTACCCGGAAATGACTCCGCGCGAAAGAGAGACTGAGGCGGCGAAAAAATATGGAGCTATTTTTATCAGAGGAATCGGAGGTAAATTGTCCGATGGTACCATCCACGACGGACGCTCCCCTGATTACGATGATTGGTCAACTCCTACAGGGGATAAATCAGTTTTGGGCGGTGTGCCGCTTTCTGGTCTTAATGGGGACATTGTCATCTGGAATCCTGTGCTCCAATCAGCTTTTGAAATATCTTCAATGGGTATCAGAGTCAATGCAGAATCTCTTGAACGGCAGTTGGCAGAAAGAGAGACAGAAGAGAGAAAGAGTCTCTATTTTCACAAGTTGCTGCTTGAAGGAAAGCTTCCTCAGACGATGGGTGGTGGAATTGGTCAATCAAGATTGTGCATGCTTCTTCTTAAGAAATGTCACATCGGAGAGGTGCAGTCATCAATGTGGCCTGAGGAGACTCTGAGAAAATGCGAGGATAGGGGTGTGTTTATATTTTAACCCATTTGTATATATTTGGGGAAATAATCAAAAGATGAAATTTAAAGGAGCAATTTTTGACCTTGATGGCACCCTGATTGATTCAATAGAAGATATAGCAGACTCAATGAATGCAGTGCTCAGGGAGGGCGGCTTCCCTGAGCATGATCTTAAATCTTACAAGATATTTGTGGGAAACGGTATAAAAACGCTTGTCCGCAGGGCTCTTCCGAAAGATTCGCCAGAGATGGTGGTTGAGAGCTGTTATACAGCTATGATGACCAGATATGAGAAGTATTGTGATGTGAAGAGTGTACCATACAAGGGAATTCCGGAACTGCTCGGCGAGTTGCATGATAGAGGGCTTAAAATGGCCGTACTTTCCAATAAAGCAGACAGGATAACAAAAAGAGTTATCGGAACTTTGCTCTCCAAGATTCCATTTGTAAGCGTTGAGGGGCTGAAAGACGAGGCGACAAAGAAGCCCAATCCTTCAAGCGCTCTTATAATTTGTAGCAGAATGGGTGTGAGACCAGAGGAGATACTCTATCTGGGAGATACCGGCATTGATATGGAGACGGCCAGAAGAGCCGGTTTTTTTGCAGTAGGGGTATTATGGGGTTTCAGAGGTAAAGACGAGTTGATTTCAACCGGTGCAGAGGTGCTGATAGGTAGCCCGGATGAGGTTTTAGAATTATTGTAATCAGATATGCAAAATTATAATCGTATATTTGAACTACTTGCAATAATTATATGAAAATAAACATAATCGGAGGCGGAATATCAGGATTGACATTGGGGTGTTATCTGCAGATGTATGGTTTCCAAACGGAGATATTTGAGAAAAATATGGTTCCGGGCGGATTGTGTGCTACTTGGAAAAGAGGAGGCTACACTTTTGACGGGTGTATTCATTGGGTTCTGGGTTCCGGTGAAGGAAGTGCCTTTCATAGGCTCTGGTCTGAGCTTATTGACATGAAATCTGTTGAGTTCATCACGCACGAGACCTGTCTGGAGATAGAGCTGAAGAATAATCGTGATAAGTATGGGAATAAAATATTCAGACTCTACACGGATATCAGACGCCTTGAGAGATATCTCCTTGATATAGCCCCTGAAGACAGACGCAGAACAAAGAAGATTGTAGCCCTGATTCGTACTATGCAAAAGTATGAGATGCCCCCTTTGATAAGTGAGATACCGGAATTGCAGACTTACCGTCAGAAAATGAGGATGATAAAATATCTTCCCTTTGTGTGGCAATATATAAAATGGAGAGGAATAACCAATTTGAAGTTTGCTAAAAAGCTCAGGAACCCGTTTTTAAAGGAGGCATTTGAGCTCTTATACGATGGTGAGGAGGTTAACCTTTTAGTGACAACTATGCCTCTTGCATTTTACGACAAAAAGAGTGCCGGATATCCTATTGGCGGTTCTGCGAAATTTGCGGAGAGATTTGAAGAGAGATACAGACAACTAGGAGGTATAATAAACTACAACAAGGAAGTATCCCGTATTGTTGTAGAGAATGACGGGGCCAAGGCTTTGGAGTTCGTTGATGGTTCAATCGCGGAGTCTGATGTTATCATCTCGGCTGCCGATTGGTATTTTACTGTCTATAAAGCTTTAGAGGGGAAATATATTAATGATGATATAGAAAAGCTTGCTTCCCTGAAGGTTATGCAGCTATATCCGTCTGTACTTATGGTTTCGTTAGGTGTTGCGAGATCCTTTGAAAATTCCCCTCATTTTTCCAGGTTCCCGCTCTCCAAACCTTATCGTTCACCGGACGGGACTGAATATGAAAGGATGGAGGTACATATTTACAATTACGACCCAACCTTTGCCCCTGAAGGAAAAACCTCTGTCACTATGAGCCTTTTTACAAGAAACGGGGCATTTTGGGTTAATCTCCGAAACAGTGACAGGAAACTATATGAACAGTATAAAGGCGAGTTGGCAGCAAATATGATCGATGAATTGGATCAAAAGCTGGGCGACATAAAAGATAAGATAGAAATGACAGATGTGGCCACACCTGCTACATATCAGAGATATACCGGCAACTGGCAGGGGAGCGCCCAAGGGTGGTTCCCTGGTAGCAATCTGACGGCAAAATCTCCTGTAGGAATAGAATTGCCGGGCTTGAAAAAGTTTTACTATACAAGCCAATGGTCCATACCGGGAGGTGGGTTACCCTCAGTCCTGAAGGCATCTCACGATCTGGCACAGAAACTTATGCTTAAATACAAAAGTTGATTCATTTTTGTTAAATTTGATTTACAATAACCTGTTCCGGAAAATAGTCAGTACTATGAAATCCTTATTTATAACAAGGCTTGGTTGTCTTTTACTTGTAATTATATTCTTCGGCTTGTTTGGGTGTAAAGACAGGAAAGTCGTCACCGACACTCAGATAAAAAAAAGTAACACTCTTTCTGCAAGTGAATATGATGGAAAGGAGCTCCGTAGGGTCTCTTTCCTCCCTTATTGGGTGACAACTGCTCAGTTTGCAGGCTATTATGTTGGCATTGAGAAGGGAATCTACAGTAAATATGGGATTGATTTGAGAATAATTCCATTCAAACCCGTTGTCACATCTACAACTCCTATTTCTACAGGTGAAGCTGATTTTGCAGCCCTGTGGCTTGCAAATGCCATTGAACTGAAGGCAAATGGAACTGATATAGTCAATATAGCTCAACCATCGTTACGCTCCTCGACTATGCTTATTACTAAAAAATCGGGCAGTGTGGAGTCTCTGAAAGATATGAATCTTAGGCGTGCAGGAATATGGGCCGGCTATGAGATGCTCCCGAAGGCACTTTTTTCCAAATACAAGCTGGATGTCAACATAATTTCCATAGGAAACTCAAATAGCCTGTTTCTCATAGGAGGTGTGGATATAATTATTGCAAACTGGTTTGACGAGTATCACTCGATCATCAATTCCGGTTATGATCCGGAGGAGTTGAATACATTTTTCTTTGCCGATTACGGGTTCAATTTTCTGGAAGACGGGATATACTGCCTCTCTGAAAAGTTGGCTAAGAATCCTGAACTTTGCAGGGATTTTGTTCTGGCAACTCTTGAAGGGTGGAGGTATGCATTCGACCATCCGGAGGAGGCTATAGATATAGTTGTGAAGTATGCTAAAAAAGATAAGGTTGCTGTGAACAAGGTGCACCAAAAATGGATGCTTGACAGATACAGGGATCTCTATCTTCCCGAAGGGGCCAAAGAGTTCAACAATACACTTTCAATAAAGGATTATACACTGGTAGCAGGAATTCTCAAAGAAAACGGTACAATAAAGGAGATTCCGGATTTCAACCGGTTTTATCAACCTATAATCAAGGATAGATAATATGAAAATTCTAAAGCAGAACAAAGGGCTCTCCTTTAAGCTCATACTCTATATTTTTACAAGCACTGCACTTGTTTTCTTTCTCATATCCATTTATAGCTATCAGATTTCCAGGAAAACAGTACACAGGAATCTAGTGGAGAATGCCGAGGCTCTTACAAAAAATGCAGTACTTCAGGTTGAAAAAGTACTAGCGTCTGTGGAGAAGGTACCATTGAACATGGCAAAGATGATTGAATCATCTGATTATACTAAAAATGAACTAATTGAACTACTCAGACAGGAAGTTGCGAATAATCCTGAAATTTACGGGGCAGCTCTTGCTTTTGAGCCAAATATGTGTGAGAATGGTAGAAAATACTGCTCTCCCTATTTCTACAAGGATGAAGACAGTGTGAGGTTTAAATATATAGGGGATGAACAGTATGACTATTTCACAATGGATTGGTATCAGATACCGAAAGAGCTCGGGCTTTCACTATGGAGTGAGCCCTATTTTGATGAGGGAGCCGGTAATGCCATTATGACCACATTCTCTGTCCCGATATACAAAGAGGAGAACGGCAAAAAGAGATTTCTTGCGATATTGACAGCCGACATTTCACTCAGTTGGCTTGAAGAGTATATGAACTCAATAAAGGTAAGTAAAACGGGATATGGCTTCATAATCTCGTCTAATGGTACTATAGTCACACATCCGAACAGGGATATGATAATGAACGAGACCATATTCAGCATTGCCGACAGCCAGCACTCTCCGATGCTAAGAACAATAGGCAAGAATATGATCAGAGGCAAGAAGAGTTTTGCCGAATTCGAGTACCGGAATTTACAGACAGGTAAACTAAGCTGGATTGCATATGCACCTGTTCCAATCAATAACTGGTCAATTGGGATTGTATTTCCTGTAGACGAGTTTATGTCTGATGTGAACAAGCTGCTGAGGAATCTGATGATAATTGTGATAGCCGGTCTAGCACTACTTTTGTCTGTAATAATATTTATATCCAGGTCGATAACCAAGCCTCTGAGGGCTCTTACAGACGCAGCAGGTCAGTTTGCCGAAGGAAATTTTGGCACAAAACTTCCGGAAATAAAGACAAGAGATGAAATCGGCAAACTCAACGACTCCTTTATATCCATGCAGAATGCCCTTACAGCGACTATCAATGATCTTAAGGAGGCATCTGAAAAGCTCAGGATATCTAATGACAAACTGGAAGAGTATAACCAGACGCTTGAACACAAAGTTGAAGAGCGAACATCCGAGTTGCAAAACAAAAACAGGGAGTTGGATACAGCATTCAGCAATGTGAAGGTGCTGAGCCAGATCGGGAAGAAGATAACCTCGACTCTTGATATTGAACTTATACAGGATATCGTTTATGAAAATGTCAATTCGTTGATGGATGCGACCACATTTCTGATTATGATGAGGAATGAGAAAGAGAATAAGCTTGAGTGCAAGCTTTCTATTGAGAAGGGAGAGAAACTGGGGCTCTTTGAGATTCCCCTTGAGGATAAGAACCGGTTTGCCGTATGGTGTGTAGACAATGCAGCTCCGGTGTTTATGAATGATGTGGACAATGAGTGGAACCAGTATATATCATTCAGGAAAAAACCAACTGCCGGTGAGGCTGTCTCCTCTTTGATATATCTTCCGATGATGATTGAAGATAAGATAATCGGAGTGATCTCAGTACAGAGTTTTAAGAAAAATGCTTACACACAATATCACCTCGACATGCTCAATAATCTTGGCAACTATGTGGCAATTGCATTCCAGAACGCAATATCATATGAGATAATAAACAGGGCAAACGACGAGCTTAAGGAGGCACAGGCTCAGCTTGTACAATCGGAGAAGATGGCCTCCCTTGGGCAGCTTACTGCCGGTATTGCGCATGAGATAAAGAATCCGCTGAACTTTGTGAATAATTTTGCTGAGCTTACCGTAGATCTGGCTAAAGAGATGGAGGAGGAGATAGATCATATTCAAGATAAACTGGATCAAAAAGATGTGGAATATTTCAGAGAGATTGTCGGAGATATTGCTTCAAATGCCGTTAAGATAAACGAGCATGGAAAAAGGGCGGACAGCATTGTAAAGGGGATGTTGCTCCATTCAAGGGGAAAGGCGGGAGAGGTTCAGCCTACTGATGTCAATTCCCTTCTTGCAGAGTATGTTAACCTTGGTTATCACGGTATGAGAGCACAGGACAACAGTTTTAACCTAAAGATCGAGACCGACTACGACTCCTCTATTGGTATGATAAATGCTGTTCCACAGGATCTCAGCCGTGTCTTCCTGAACATAATCAATAATGCATGTTATGCGACTAACCAAAAAAAGAGGGAGCTGAAGGATGCATATTTTCCGATTCTCGAGGTGCATACAAAGAATCTTGACAAAAAGGTGGAGATACGCATCAAAGACAACGGGACAGGTATTCCTCAGGAGATTCTGGATAAGATATTCAATCCTTTCTTTACCACAAAACCTGCAGGACAGGGTACGGGACTCGGACTTTCGCTCAGTTTCGACATAATTGTCCAAGAGCATAAGGGTGAAATGAGGGTCGACTCGAAAGAGGGTGAGTTCTCTGAATTTGTAATAATAATTCCTAAATAAAACAAACTATGAGTATTGAGACCGGTAACAGGGTGAAAATAATGGTCGTTGATGATGAAGTCGACCTGGAACCATTGATCAGACAGAAATTCAGACGTCAGATCCGGAACGAGGAGTATGATTTTGTATTTGCACACAACGGACTAGAGGCACTGTCCAAGTTGATAGAGTATCCCAACATCGGGCTCATACTTTCAGACATAAACATGCCTGAGATGGATGGATTGACTCTGTTACTCAAACTCAAAGAGTTGAAAAATCCTGCCCTGAAGACAGTAGTCGTCTCTGCATACGGTGATATGGACAACATCCGTACAGCCATGAACAGAGGAGCCTTCGATTTTCTTACAAAACCAATAAATTTTGAAGATCTTGAAATTACTATCAATAAGACTCTCGAGGAGCTTGAACTGCAGCGCAAATCGATGCTTGAACACGATCAGCTAATTTCAATACAGCAGGATCTGAATGTTGCAAGAGAGATACAGCTTGGTATACTGCCTAAGATCTTTCCTCCATTTCCCAACAGAACGGAGTTTGACATTTTCGCATCTATGACTGCAGCTAAAGAGGTTGGCGGTGATTTCTTCGATTTCTTCATGATAAATAACGATTCTCTCGGCTTTGTAATCGGAGATGTTTCGGGAAAGGGTATTCCGGCTGCAATCTTCATGGCTGTGAGCCGTACATTGATAAGGGCTACTGGACTCAAGGGGATGGGAGCGGGAGAGTGTATGCAGTATGTGAACAATCTCTTATGCAATGAGAGTGTTTCCTCGATGTTTGTCACTGTTTTCTACGGAATCATGAACATGAAGACGGGTGTTCTTGAATATGCGAATGCCGGACACAATCCTCCTTATATCATCCGGGCTGAAGGAAAGATTGAGAAGATTGAGTCTACAGGGAATGTAGTGCTCGGCTGTCTTGAGGATATGGAATATACAACAATGAAGATCCGGATGTCTCCGCAGGACAGTGTTGTTCTCTATACTGACGGTGTTACTGAGGCGTTTAACAAGAGTGGAGAAGAGTATGGTGAAAAGAGACTTGTAAGTTTGTTGGAAAATCTCGGGCAAAAGAGTGTGGGAAACATTATAACTTCAATTGCGGAAGATGTTGCAATCTTCTCTGAAGGCGCGGCTCAGTCGGATGATATCACAATGCTGTGTATGAAGTATTTCGGATAAACGGTGTGTTAGAAGGAGATCTTGCAGGTGACCCCGCTGGTCATGAATTTCATATTCTCCGAACCAAGACCTGAAAGAGGAATTTTAACATATGGTTCAATATGCAGATTCAGATCTTTTGTAAGCTTTCTCTCAACGCCGAAAATCAGATTTATCCTTCCCGCAACATTGAAGGCATTTAACGGCTCTTCTTTGTTTTCAGATGTTGTTGCGAAATTTTCAAGTTGATATGTCATTTTTGCTCCGGTGGCAAGCATATTGACCTCTTCCCTTACCTCCTGCCGATAAGTTGTCCTGACATAACGTTCACCCATATATGCCAGTGATGATACTCCTCCTGAAACATAATAGTTGTACCTATCCTTGCCGGCTCCTTTGGTAAGAAACCTCCATGTGATATTTATAGGGATGTCAAGGTTTGTGAGATTTGCATTCATATGATCTGAAGGGATTGCTGCATTTGAGACTCTATTGACTGTTTCCACCGTCTGGTGCTCAATCTGGACTCCTGTCGAGAGTGACAGTTTTGGCAATAGGGTAATTTCCAGATTTACACCTCCCGAATAATTGAATGAAGAACCTGTGGATGTGGAATTGATACCGGGAGAGAGATTGATTCCTAATAACACTTTTTTCTTTTTAGTGACTTTCCCCCGGATATCTTCACTTTCCCGGATATCAAATCTGTTTCCCGGTTCCTCTTTTTCTTTTGTTGTAACTGTTTGTCTCGAATGCTCTTCTCTTTGCACTGTTTTAGGTTCTTCGCTTTTATCGCGGATTACTTCTGTTACAACTTTCTCTTGATCTGTTCCAACAGGACTCTCTTTGGATATCTGCTCGGCAATTAATTTTGCACTTCTTCCTACAACTGTTTGTGAAAGATTTTTCTTGGTTTTTTCTGAATTTTTAGATTTGTCAGCTTTCTCGATTTTTGCAATCTCTCTGGTTTTTCTAACCTTTTCAGAATTATTAACCTTTGCGGTGTTATAACCCGTAACATGTTGGGTTCCCTCTTTTGGCTGCCAGGTCCCCTCTTTAGGCTGCGATATTTTTTCAGCAGTTATTTGTGACGGAGTTCCTTTTTGCGGGTCACTCCCCGGGATTGAGATAAACAAAAGTCCCAGCAGAAGACATGCGGCAATAGAGGATGAAATCCTCCAATACAACACTCTTCTTCTCTTTTTTTGCTTAAAGACAAAGTTTTCCCAGGCACCCTCAACATAGCTCTCCTCATGTTCAGAAAGTGCTTTTTTGATTAAGTTGGTTAACTCATTATCTATCTTCATTGTAGTAAATTTTATGAGTTGAAATGGAGCCGGTATAATTCCTGCAACCTTTTTTTAGCACGTGTGAGATATACTCTGCAGGAGCTTTCAGGTATCTTAAGCTCTTTAGCTATCTCTTCGTGGCTGTATCCTTCGATTTCATACAGACAGAAAATAGTCTTATGAATCAAAGGCAGATTGTTTAACAGAGAGAAAATCTCTTCTGCCGATATTTTACTTATGACACCGGGTTCAGTGTCATGGACGGGCAATTCGTCAACCTGTATCATTGTCCTTTTTCGGGACTCTTTTCTGAACCTGTCTATAGCTGTGTTTATTACAATACGTCTGAACCAACTCTTAAATGACATCGAGGTGTCAAATTTCCTGATCTCTTTGAAAATCTTGATAAAACTGTCATTTACAATCTCAGTCGCATCACCTCTGTCATTTGCATATAGCAAGGCTACACTCATAGCATATCCGAAAAATTTCCTGTACAGCACTTCACGGGATTTTTCATTTTTATGAATGCAGCCTTGTATGATTTCACCTATATCTTCCTCTTGAGGTCTTGCCACTAAAATTAGTTTTTCTTATCAGGTAATTTTCTAACAATAATTTACAAATTTAGTTGGCTTTTCTAAGTTTTACTACATACTTTAGAATTGAGTAAGGCTCTACCTCGGCAGATATCAACCTGTCTTCCAGCAGTTCCTTTCTAGCTTTCTGAGGAACTATGCAGAGACTTTCTCCAAATCCAAGCTTAGATGGCATAATCATGATCGCACTGCCACCCTCTTTCATTAGCTTGAGACCCTCTTCCAGACCCTTCACAGCTTGCAGGTTGTCAAGATAAAATGATGATCCGGTCACAGATTTTATAATTGATTCATCCAGGTATTTTCTTGTAAAGTCAACCTCTACTCTTGAACCTGTACCGGGTTTTTCTCCTGTTCCGGGAAGACTGTCAATAAAGAATAATCCGGATTCTAATTTCTGGTGATTTGGATACTTTATATTGGCATAATTCTGTATTGAATCAAGTTGAATATCGTCAATCTCAGATTCGGTATTCACTCCGACCACCTCAATTTCCACCATGAAATTGCTGTTTGCAGGGAAAAATGTACAGGCGTAGCTTCCGTATGCAAGGTATGAAGGAATGAAAAACTGATATTTCTCACCTACTTTCATCAGGCTTATGCCATAATCAAGACCTTGCGGAATCATTGTGTTGGTCAGAAGAGCGAATTGCAGCGGTTTGTCTCCGTTGGCCCTGCTTATTGATTGGATAGGTTCGGAATCCGGGAAGTAGGATGATGATGTTGCAGGTTGAATACGCTGTATGGTGTAATAGAAACTTACAACGTTATTTCTGGTCAGGGATGTGCCTGTGTTGTTCTCGGTGATCTTCCGGTAATAAATGCCGGAGTAGTGTTTCTGAGCCGTGATATTATTTTCTGATAGATATGCCTGTATATTCAGGTCATCAATCTTAACCTGTTTCTCATAATCGGAGTCATCCTTGAGACAAGATGTAAACAGCACGGGGCTGATTAGCAGGATTGCCACTGCATACAATAAATGAAAAGAAATTCTAGACTTATTCATAATTCAGTAAATTTTATTCTCTATACGTTTACTGAATCAAAAATGCTACTATTGGTGGCACAGATTTTTCTAACACTCACATTATCTATGTATTATAAATGATAAACAATCAGCTAATTAGAAAAATCTGTGCCACATAAAAAATTCCTGCTACTTTTGTTTAACAATAAACTATGCAGACAAAACCGGAAGAGTTATTGATTTCGGCTATAAAGGCCGGGAATAAGAAGGTGTTTGAGTACTTCTTCAACGCGGAATACTCAAATGTCAAGTATTTTGTCTGCCATTACGTGAAGGATTACCACTCTGCCGAGGACATCACGCAGGAGACTTTCCTGGCATTGTGGAAGCGAAGGGAGCTCCTTGACAGTAATCTGAACATAAAGTCGTATCTCTTTACCATTGCCAGGAACAAGGCATTGAATTATCTGAGAGACAGAGCAGCAAAAGTAACAGATGAATTTGACAAAATTGAGCTGAGACTCACAATCGATTCATTGTCCGGAGAATATATCATTTCAAAAATTGACTCCATGGATATGGAGAGAACGATTGAGAGCATATTTTCAAACTTGCCTGAAAAAATAAGGGAGACATTTATTCTTAGCAGGAAGCATGGATATACTTATGAGGAGATTGCAACAAAGCTGGGAATATCGGTTAAGGTGGTAGAGCATAATGTTTCTGCGGCTTTAAAGATTTTCAGGAGACATATGAGAGGTTTTATGAAATAATAAATACGGGGAGATGGCAGGGTTAAGTGTATAATATGATATGAATATGGATAGAGAGATACTGGAAAGATATGTCAAGGGTATTGCGACAAAAGCTGAAAGGGAGGCTGTGTTGCAGTGGGCAGCCTCTTTTCCGGAGAATAGCAAGGAGCTTGAGCGAATTAAGGCGGACTTGGTTTTTGACCATCTTCCTTCGACACCTCCTCCTGATTATGCTCGGAAAAGGTTCAGAAAGGAAATGCGCAAATCAAGAAGGGATATAGGCGACGGAAGCACTGCTGCTAATGGCGGAAACAGAGCCGTAAACGGGCGAAACAACGTTATAACAATCATAGCAAAAGTTGCTGCAATACTCTTCATCCCGCTTCTGGGTTTTTCGCTATATCAGTCAGTGCGTTTGAATGGGATTAAAAATGAATTTGTTGCAATAAACGGACATTTGAATGGAAGTAGGGATGACTCATTGGTTTATACGGTTCATACAGGTGTGAAGGGGCTGATTGATTTGCCTGACGGAAGTAAGGTTTGGCTGAATAGCGGAAGCTCTGTCAAGTGCCCGGCAAGGTTTTCAAATGAGCAAAGAGATGTGGAGTTGGATGGTGAAGGATACTTTATTGTTAAGGGAGATCCTGAATGGCCAATGTTTGTGAGGACAAAGAGAAATATCACAGTAAAGGTCATCGGTACGGAGTTCAATCTTACTTCTTACGCAAATGATACTGAGTTTAAGCTCACTTTGGTCAATGGTAATGTCACCATTATAAATTCCAATAACCACACTGAGACCATAGTCACTCCTCTGGAGGAGATTGTAATCCCTGACAAGGCATCAATCCAACAGCATAAACAACAGGCAGACATTCATACTAGTACAGCATGGAAGGAGGGCTTCCTGCTGTTTGACAATACACCGATGGATCAGGTCGTAAAAAAGATGGAGAGATGGTACGGCGTGAGGTTCATCATTAATGACAGTACAATTCTCAATAATAATTTCACAGCAGAGTTCAAATCGGAATCATTGTCCCAGGTACTCGATTTTTTAAGGAAATCCTCATTTATAGGATATAAGATTGACGAGACAACTGTGACTTTGTCTAAATTATAAATTTTCGGGGGGACAATCCGGGTTATGTGTATTATTGGGGAAACAAACCTAAAAACACATGATAAATTTCGCCAGCTTTAGTATCAGAAAATTCATGGGTGCCATTATTCTGGTTACAGGTTTTCTTTTTATATCCCAAAACCTTAATGCTCAGAATGTTACCTTGAATTTTAAAGATTCTCCATTGAAATCAGTACTCAAGGAGATTCAGAAACAAACGGGTTATACCTTTGTCTATAACGACAATCTTATCCAGTCATCAGACCCGGTCAGCGTAAAAGTATCCAATATGAATCTTCGGGGAGCTCTTAACGAGATTCTCCTTAAGATGAAGATTGAATATGAAATTGTAGGCAAACAGATTATTCTTTCTCCAAAGAAAAATGCTGAAAAGACACAAGAACCTTTACGACATGTATCGGGAAAGGTTCTGGATGACCAGGGCAATCCGCTGGGAGGAGTGACTGTTTTTGCTCCAGGCACTCCTTATGGAACCATCACCGAGAATGACGGGACTTATGACTTCTCGGTTGATAACAATCCTCAGATAGTGATTCGTTTCAGTTTTATTGGTATGGATACTAAAGAGGTGAAACTGGGAAATCAGTCGCGGATAGATGTTGCAATGACGTTGTCAAGCCTCAATATTGAGAATGTTGTGGTGACAGGATATCAGACAATCTCAAAAGAGAGGGCGACAGGTGCTTTTTCAAAAGTGACAACAAAAGATTTTGAAATAAAGAGACTCAGTTCATTCAGCAACCTCCTTGATGGACAGATTGCCGGATATAACGACGGACTGATCCGCGGAACAACCACAATGAACGGAGCAACCGCACCACTTTATGTTATTGACGGTTTCCCGGTGGAAAATGCTACATATACTTCATACGGAAGTTTGAGCGAACAACTTCCCAATATCAACTTTGAAGATGTTGAAAGCATAACTGTTCTTAAAGATGCTGCAGCAACATCAATCTATGGTTCAAGGGCGGCAAACGGAGTTATTGTAATAACAACCAAGAAAGCTGCAAAAGGTAGGACAGAGGTCTCTTTCTCTTCTAATCTGACCTTTACTCCTTATAAATATTACACAGGTAATCTGGCAGATTCAAAAACGGTTATTGATATCGAGAAGGAATGGGCGGAAACCAATCCGAACCTTTCAGGATCAAATGCGGCCACATATGCACAGAACTGCCTCGACAAGGCAGTGTTTACATCTCAGGGCATGAAGGCTATACTGAACTACTATTCGGGACATTCAAGCGAGGCTGAGATGAATGCCAAGCTAAATGCACTTGCCGGTAAGGGTTATAATTATATAGATCAGGCTTCACGTTATGGAAAGCGTGATAAGTTCCAGCAACAGTATAACATCAGCATAGGAAATACAACAGATAGGAATTCTGTATATGCTTCGGTGACCTATAAGAGAAACAAGCTTGAGGATATAAACTCAAACAACGAATCGTTGGGTGTTAACCTTAAAAACACGCTCACTCTTGCAAAATGGATCAAACTCGATTTCGGAGCTTATGTTAATTTTGGTTCAGGGAGGTCTCAGAATTATAGTCTGATGAGCCCCGGATATACCGTTATGCCATACGATGATCTTGTTAATTCAGACGGCTCTTATTATACAAACACAACAGCAAACCGCTATAGTTTGGAGAATCAGAAAAAAATCACCGATTACAAGCTATATAACATGGATATCACCCCGTTGGATGAAATTGACTGGAATATCCAGAAAAACAGGGAATTCAGCAATCGTATCTATGCCAAGGCAAATATCAGGATACTTGAAAACCTTACAACCACATCATCTTTTCAGTATGAGTACGGGAATTATACAACATCACAACTGTTTAACCAAAACTCAATCGAAGTACGTTCTGATATAAACAGCTCTGTCACTTATAATGCCGGAGAGTTCCTTCTTCCATATGGTAATCAGCTTTATACAAGTCAGAACAGGACACATGGTTACACATTCCGCCAGCAAGTCGATTATAACAAAACATTTGCAGATAAACACGAGATTGTTGTCCAGGCCGGTCTTGAGGTAAGGGAAAATCAGACAAAGTTCAATTCCGATAAGCTTTACAACTACGATACCGAGATGCTCAGCTACACTCCGATTGATGAGGCCGCGCTCTCTAATTATACATATGGTGCATGGGGCAGTTTCTATTTGAGCAACATGGATAAACCGTATTTCAAGGAGTATATAAACAGGTATGTATCCCTATACAGCAATTTGGCCTACAACTTTGATTCTAAATACTCGATTACCGGAAGTCTTCGCTGGGATCGTTCCAACCTTTGGGGAACCAGTTCGAAGTATCAGAGAAAACCGATATATTCAGTCGGTGCTGCATGGAATGTTTCCAAAGAGGATTTTTTCGATGTTTCATGGGTGGATATGCTTAAAATCCGCTTCAGTCATGGTATTGGAGGTAACATTGCAAAGGACTCCGCTCCTTATATGACAGCATATTACTACAACAGCACAACTGTAGGTGGCAGGTACGGATCAATCGCAAGTCGTCCTAACCCTGCGCTCAGCTGGGAAAAGACTATAACCACCAATCTAGGTTTCGATTTTGACCTGCTCAATCACAGATTGAACGGTAGCATTGAACTTTATAATAAGGCGGGAAAAGACCTGTTGGCCAATACAATGGGAGTGCCAACCGAAGGATATGGCTACAGTACATATAGTATAAACAACGGTGAGATGACAAACAGGGGTTTTGAAGTCACATTGCAGGGACAAATTCTTAAAAAAGAGGATTTCACATTAGGAGCCTCGCTTGTTATGGGCTACAACAAGAACAAGGTTACTTACGTCAATGTCAAGGCTCCGGTTTATTACCTTGCTCTTGATTATCCCGAGGCTTATCCGAGAATCGGAAATCCTTACAACTCTATATACGGTTATAAATGGGCCGGCCTATCTTCTACCGGAATCCCACAGGTATATGACTCAGAGGGTAATGTTGTAAGTACACAGCCGACAGATATAGAGAGTATTGTATATCTTGGTACATACACACCGATTTACAACGGTGCCGTAACTCTAAACGCAAAGTACAAAAATTGGAACCTCTCTGCACAATTTATTTACGCCGGTGGCCACAAAGTAAGAAACGCCTTCTTGCCGGCACTCTCAGCATCTTATTCATCAGTTCTTGGGGCATATCTGCCTACAGTAAGCTATGCTGTCAACTCGGCCATCGCCAACAGATGGAAACAGGCCGGAGACGAAAACAAAACCAATATTCCTAGAATTGTCTTCGCAGATGATGAGGAGTTCAACTCCGACCTTTATTCAATTTACGCGATGTCCAGTGTGAATGTGTTGGATGCCTCAAATATACGTCTGAGCAACGTATCTCTCAGCTACTATCTTCCCGAGAATATTTGCAAAAAGCTTACACTTTCAAATGCAAGAGTACAGTTCAATATTGAGAATGCTGCGATGTGGGCAAAGAGTAAGGATGCAAAATATATGTTGGGTGGATATATCCAGCCTAATTATGTATTAGGAGTTTATTTTAATTTTTAACTCGATTGAAGGAGGAACATGATATGAAAATAAATATTTCAAAAATAATTACGGTTGTATTCCTGCTTGTTACCGGACTGGCTTCAACATCATGTGAGGATTACCTTAACGTGTTGCCAAAAGGTAAGAAGATACCGACAACCCTTGCTGATTACGAAGCCCTGCTAAGGGATGAGTATTCGAATATGACTACAAATATCGATCAGGCAACCATATTGCTTAATGACAGATATGTCTCCTCATATTATATGAGCTATTACCCTTTATGGAAGGCAAATTTCAACTGGGATGAGAGTGCAGACAGAGTGAAGCTCAACGATGGTGATGAATCTACATATTATAACCAGTACATGACAATCAACACATGTAATCTTATAGTTGAGAATGCTCCCGGGTCGACAGAAGCAACCGAAAATCAAAAGAATGAGGTAATGGCTTATGCAAAAGTAATCCGTTCTATGAGCTACTATGTATTGGTCAATTATTATGCGAAACCGTACCAACAGGCGACAGCCACATCAGAGTCAGGGGTCCCTCTTATTGAGAGTGCCAACTTGGGAGCCTCATACAAACAGGTTTCTGTTAAGGATATATATGACTATATCATCAAGAATGTGACTGAAGCTATCCCATATCTACCGGATTATGGAACGACAATTCTACATCCGGGTCTCGGCGCCGCCTATGCATTTCTTGCTCGCGTATATCTTACCATGGCCGATTACACAAATGCTGTGAAATATGCAGACATGGCACTGGCTATAAACAACAAATTATACGACTGGACTGCTTTCTACGCCACAAATCAAGTGCAGATTGAAAAGCCCGGATCATATACCAGACTTGTCGATCCTGCAGGTTACACATATATAGAGAACTACAACTTCAGACACGGTTCGTCAAAAAACAGCGGTGCAGAGAATTCATTAATAGTAGAACGCACAAGTCTGTTCGAGAATGGTGATGCAAGGTTCTTGGCCCGATGGAAGAGATACACAGTAGGAGCGGATACTTACTACAATTCAACCCTCACAAGTTACCATAACATCGGAGGTTTTACAACAACTGAGGTTTATCTTATCAAAGCCGAGTGTCAGGCCCGAGCAAACAAGCTCTCTGAGGCAATGATCACATTGAACAAAGTCCGCAAGACAAGAATACTTGCTGCAACTTATCAGGATTTGACAGCAACATCAATAGCTGATGCAATAGCCAAAATAAGAAGAACCAAAGATAATGAGCTGATATTCTCTATAGCTCCTTTTGCAGATGCACGCCGTTTCAATGCAGAGGGAACATATGCCAACACGCGCACATTCAGTAAGATAGTCGGGTCATCAACAGTTGTATTGTCTCCTACATCACATATGTGGACAATGCCTTTCCCACAAGGGGCCATAGATAATCCGGGCAACGGCACCATAAAACAAAATGTAGAGAAATAACAAAAATCATTTATGAAAAGAATTATTCTATTCCTTAGCTCGATATCCCTTATTATACTGCTCTCGTCATTTTTCGGGCAAGAGAGTAAACCGTTTAAAATTGAGGCTTTATTGTCCGGTCTTGAAGATGGCACCCAAATTGAGCTTGTTCCGGGCGGGACACACTCAAGAGAGAGTGTCGTTGCAACTTCAGAACTGAAAATGGGCAAAGTTGTTTTTACTTCAACTGTTGAATCACCGAGATGCTTCTACCTGAAAGTTAAAAACTCATATGGGGTACTTGCTGTTATGGTAGATTCCGGAGATCAGGTTACTGTTTCCGCAAAAGCCTCAAAAAAAGATTCAGACGGCAGTATTTACTACGAGTTTGGTGAAGTCAAAATATCAGGCAGTAAAATTCAGGAGGAGTACATTGCCAAGATTGCACCCAGGGAGGAACTGAACAGACAATTTGATGAAATGCATCATAAATATACCGGCATATATCAAAAACTTTCAAAGGCAAGTGGTTCAAAAAACAAGGCGGCTGCAGATTCGTTAATGCAAACAGAAGAATACAAATCTCTTTCTCGTGAAGAGAGCGATTTCTTCAAGCGAGTTGAAGCCTCAGCGGAAAAAATGATAACAGAGAACAAAGATTCATGGTGGGGTCCATTCCTCATGCTATATCAATATTCTTACTTTACAAAGGATCAGCGACTGGTTTATGATCGTTTTTCAGAGGCTGCAAAAGAGAGCTTTTACGGTAAGAAGGTGTATGAAGAGCTATATCCTGTAAATAAAGCAGGAAGTAGAATCCCGGAATTTACCCTGACAGACCGTGATGGAAGTAAAAAAGCCGCGGGTGATGTGATTAAGGGTAACAAATATGTCCTGATTGATTTTTGGGCATCTTGGTGCTCTCCGTGCAGGAAGGAGATTCCAAACCTCAAGGCCCTGTATGCTAAATATCATGATAAAGGTCTCCAGATAATCAGCATATCGACAGACAGAAAGGCTGCAGACTGGGAGAAGGCTCTTGCTGTGGAGAAGTTGCCGTGGATAAATTACAGAGATGTCGATGAAAGTATATCTGCGACTTTTAAGGTTAACTCCATTCCTGCCATATTTCTTGTGGACGGAAACGGAGTTCTTATCGATGACGGTCTCAGGGGCGAATTTCTAGCTTCTAAACTCGAAGAGTTGTTTTAAAATTAGTGGCACAGATTTTTCTAATCAGCAGTATTGTAGGTAGGTACAAATTGTTATAATAGAGAGTCTTGCATGGGTGATAATCTTAATGAGTATAAAATGAGTTATATAGAAAAATCTGTGCCACTAAATTTTCCGGTTATCTCTTTCATTATGCAATTGTCACCTATTGCATAAAATCGTTGATTAGTCCTTTTACTCTTAAGCCCTCCCAACGCTTCTAAATATTCACCAAGTTTTATATAATTGAAATTCTTCAGAAGAAAGTGTTCAGGCAGGCTATTTTTTCCTGAGTACCATGCAATTTTAAGCCCTTTCTGAAGAGAACGGGAAAAACCGGCAAGTCTTTCTACCTCTTCAGGATCGCTGTCTCCTCCCATAAAACACAGGCATGTTATACTCGCTCCGTACCTTTTTATAAGAGATCCGAGAACCTCTTCTGTAAGAGGTGCTCCAATGTCTTTTCTCAGATGTGTGCTGTGGCAGCCTGGACAGCAATTCGGACATCCTGTTATATTGACAGCTAAGGTAACTTCATCCGGAACCTCCTGAAACAGTATGTCGTAATTATAATACTTGAGCATATCCTTACTGTATGTCGTTGTTTGAATAATGTCTCCTCGCGGCCTCACGCTGTCTTGCTGAGGAGAAGTTGCTAACCCTTTTCATATATCCTATTACCCTGGTCAGATAGTCAATGTCGTTGCTTTTACAGACAGGACACTCCCTGAGATATCTTTTGTCTATGTGGCCGCACTTATTGCATACTGTATTGGGGATGTTAAAGGTTAGATAGTTGCATCCTTCTACAGCAGCAACCTTCAATAGATGCCGGTATTGATTTGGTGTAAGATGCTCTTCAAGGTTCAGGTGTAAAGCCGAGCCTCCTGTCAGGTGCTCAATATATTTTTTACCATGCATACGAATTTTATCAAGTATGTTTATTGTCTCATCTTCAACGATATAAAAGTAGCTATTATAACACTCCCTAGAGACCTTGAATCCTGCTTCCTTATCCCATTTTGCATGCTTAACACCAACATTTTCTGCAGGAATCATCTCGCAATTAAACATTGTCTCTTTGCTGCGGTATCTCTTGTTGTATCTTTCAATCAAACCCAGTACATCCTTGACAAACGAGGCGTACTCCTCGTTGTCACGTATCTCAATCCCGAGAAACTCGGCTGCTTCAACCAGCCCATTAACTCCTATCGTAAGATATTGCCTGCCAAGATTAATGTATCCTGCATCGAAAAGCGGGAGCATGCCCTTCCTTTGCAAATCCTTAAGATTTTCATCGTAAGCAAGCTGAACTTTATGTACAAGATCAACTACATCTTCAAGGAATGTCAGATAATTGACGCCGGACATAGATGCGTGTTGTATGCAGCGGTTTAGGTTTATTGTAAGAACGCTCTTTGAACCGGTTGAGACACCACCTGCTCCAAGTGTGTAGCTGAATCCGTTGTCCTGGATCTCGTTCCTTAGTCTGCAGCAGCTGCTAAGAGAGTCTGCATTATCGCTCATGTATGTAAAAAAAGAGTGTCCTTCAGCGTACATCGAAGCTGTAAAATTACCATATTCCTCATCTTTCACATCTCCGTCACAAGTTAAGAGAGCCATGGTCTCAACAGGAAAAGTAAGAACTGTCTTGGTCCGTTCTTTATTGAACCATTTCATGAACCGTTTCTGAAGCCAGCTGAGAGATTCCCATTCGGGCTTGCTTCCATCTGGAAAAACAAACTCACCAAATAGACTTTCAAAGTAGTAACGATCATAATATGAAATATTCCAGAATACTGCCTGGAAATTTCTGGCTCCGGTCGGTTGGTTGATTGAGTATACAATCTGTTCGAAACAGTCTGTTATGATTTTGTCAATGCTCCTGTGTTTCAAAGAAAGGTCGACAATATCGTCCGCCTTTTTATAGTACTCCTTCCCGTATTCAAGAGATATAAAATAGTTCATATACATCAGAAATTCGGGTGTTGCACAGGCTCCGCTGAGCATACTGGAGACGATAAACACTAAATTCACAAAGCCTCCGCAGAAAGATTTCAGATTAGTGGGTGGTTTTGAATTTCCTCCGACGGATAGTGTGCCGCCGAGCAACCATGGGTACATGGTTATACTGGCACAATAATTTGCCAGACTGGTCTCGTCATTTTTGTATATAAAATGATTCGTGAGCAAATCGATATATTTGTCAGAGACCTCCTTTCCGTACATCTCTTTCAACCTGTCGGTCAACAAACGCCGGTTAAGTCTTATGAATCCTGATTTCGGAAGCTCTCCGGCAAGAGTGGCAATATTCTTTCTTTCAACATTGGCATTTGCATCATATTTACTTCCGCTGGCGGGGTTCTCAGCTGCGCAGTAATTTATTAGAAACTGAAGTCTATCACGGGTCTCTCTGTCCTCCAGGTGTTTCTGTCTGTATAGCATATAAGATTTGGCAACAGAAAAATATTTCTCTGCCATTAAGGATCTCTCCACTTGGTTCTGAATATCTTCCACATTCATGCCGTTGGAAATATTGACTCTGGCAAGTATGCATGTGATATCATCCTCTGTTGCAAAGCTTCCTACAGATAGGAAAGCCTTACGAATGGCATTTTTAATCTTTTCGATTGAGAAAGGCTCGGTTGTGCCCTCTCTTTTTACAATAGTTAAACCGTTACTGTTCATGTTCCTGTTTTTAGGGTTATAAAACAGCAGCCGGGATGATGGGAAGAGAAGAAACTACTTGGTTGTTGTAGAATTCTTAATCTGCCGCCTTTCACCCGAAGGCCACAAAAAACATGTATCGGCAGGTCTTCTGACTTGTCCCGGTATATACGCCTTCCCGACAAAATGCGTCAGTGGCAAAAGAGTACAGACCACAATGGAACTTACAGCTACGAGGATAGTCCCGGATTTTCACCGGGTTCCCTTTTAATCATGTTACAACTTTAGTTGTTAGAATGAACCTGATACAAAACAAAGGTAGTATTTCGGGGGAGAACCCACACAATCGCAGGGAAATTCTTTTTAACGACTTATTAACAAAACACGAAAGTTTACTTAGAGATCAAATCTCGGAACTCATCATAATTTTTCAGTATCACTTTGGCAAAAGGACATCTTGGAACTATCACAAAGTTATTCTTTCTCGCAAATAGGGCACATTCAAATACCAAAAGTTTAGCAAGACCCTTTCCCTTGGCCTCGATGCTCACTTCAGTATGGTCGATTACCATAGTTTTCACATCTTTCATGAAATAGGTAATCTCCGCAATGGAAGTACCATATTCAATAAAGTAGAATCTTCCGCTCGTGGCGTTATCATCATGTAATGCCCGTGTTGTCTCCATTTTAACCCCATGTTTTCAAGCATGGTTATTTTTTAGAGACAAAAATTAACAAATAAAGTTTAATTTTTATTGAAAATATTATAAATTTGTATTAAATATAAAGTTGTAAAATTTACAATAATGAGTTTTAAATATACTAAAGAGGCTTTTGAGAGGTTAAAATCCAAAAATATTAAACCGTCCATACAAAGAGTCGCAATAATGGATTATCTTATTATGAACAGAACACATCCCTCTGTTGATGATGTTTATAAAGATCTATCCTCCTCTATGCCGACTCTTTCCAAAACGACAGTCTATAATACACTTAAGCTCTTTTCAGAAAAAGGTGCTGCTTTGATGCTCACTATTGATGAAAACCGTGTCAATTTTGACGGAGACACCTCTCCGCACACACACTTTTTATGTAAGAGGTGTGGTAAGATATACGATCTTCAGATACCTACTGTGGTAAAGGAGGTTATAGGTATGTCTGTAGCTGGTCATCAAATATCTGAGATCCATTATTATTACAAAGGTGTATGTAAAACATGTCTTGAAGGCTGAAATCGTTTAATTAACAAAAATATAGAAATGAGAAAAAAATTCAGATGTACTGTATGTGGTCATATTCATGAAGGAGACTCGGCTCCTGAAAGGTGTCCCTTATGTAAGGCTCCTGCCAGCAAGTTCATAGAAGTAGTGGAAAGCCAGGATGCTTTGGTGTTTGCTGATGAGCATGTGATTGGAGTTGCCAAAGGCTGTGATGAGGAGATGATTAAAGACCTGAACAACCATTTCATGGGTGAATGCACCGAAGTGGGAATGTATTTGGCAATGAGTCGCCAAGCGGACAGAGAAGGGTATCCGGAGATAGCGGAGGCTTTCAAGAGGTATGCCTGGGAAGAGGCAGAGCACGCTTCAAGATTTGCAGAGTTGCTCGGAGATGTTGTTTGGGATACCAAGACAAACCTTCAGAAGCGTAAAGATGCTGAACAAGGTGCTTGCGAGGATAAGAAGAGAATTGCCACAAGGGCAAAACAGCTTAACCTTGACGCAATTCACGACACAGTGCATGAGATGTGCAAGGATGAGGCCCGTCACGGTAAAGGCTTTGAAGGTTTGTATAATCGTTACTTCAAGAAATAAAGCGAAACATAATTCATTTTAATTTGAGAGAATAGAGGCAGGCTAAAAACCCGCCTTTTTTAATGTCCGTTTCAAAGGTGCTTTAGAGCTATTTTACACAATTTTAAATAAAAAATATAAAAATAATGGTATGTGGCATATATGTTGATAATCAGAAAAATGAAAAATCTCAATTATGAAAAATATCTTATTATCAGCCATTTGCTTTTTTGTGCTTTTGCCGATAAATCTGCATGCTCAAAGGGCAGATAATCAAAATATTACACTGACCGGAATAGTTGTTGACTCTTTATCAGGCAAGAGTATAGAGTATCCGACAGTTGCATTATTTACTGATTCCCTGAAACTAATCAAGGCAGTGGCGGGAGGAGCTGACGGGAAATTCGTCATTGAGGCTCCTTGTGCCGGCAAGTATATTTTGTCGGCATCCATGATAGGATATACAAATTCAAAAGATGAGCTCTCTCTGGATGGTTCCGTAAAACGAAAAGATATAGGCACTATATCTATTACGGAGGGATTGCAGATTGCAGAGGTTACGGTTGTTGGAGTTAAACCTTTGATAAAAAATGAACCGGATAAGTTGACCTATAATCTTGAAGCAGATCCGCAGACCTCTTCAAGTTCGGTTATTGATATTCTCAGAAAAGTTCCAATGTTGAGTGTTGATGGAGAGGATGCTGTCCGAGTGAACGGGGAGACAAATTTCAAAGTGTTGGTGAACGGTAAGTCCTCCGGAATGTTGGCCAAGAATTTCAAGGAGGCGATTAAGGCTATGCCTGCAAGCGCCATAAAATCAATAGAAGTAATAACAAATCCGCCGGCCAAGTATGATGCTGAAGGGATTGGGGGAATTATCAATATAATAACCAATAAAAATACTACAAACGGATACAGCGGAAGCGTCAATGCTGCCGTGAACACATTGGGGGGGTACAATACCGGAGGATATATATCGGCACAGAGTGGTAAACTTACAATGACAGCAAATTTGTATAAAGGAAAGGAGATTTCCCAAAAGAATATCACCAAATCTGAGTCTGAAAATTTTATAAGTGACAGCTATCATTATACATCCTCAAACGGAACTTACAAATCAAATAGTGAATTTACAAACCTGAGCCTGGAAGCCAGTTATGAGATAGATTCCCTTAATCTGCTTACTTTGTCCGGATGGGGCTATCTGGGATCTTCGAAAAGCAATGGTTCTACTATTTACAATGCATTCAATAAGGAAAGGGTAACAACCAGAAAGTATGAAAATACATCTTCATCCGACTATGGGTATGGACAAGGTTCAGGAAGCATTTCTTACCAAAAAAGTTATAAAAAGCCTGAGAAAAATCTGACATTGAGTTATTCCATAGACTTGAGCCCTATGAATACAAGCATCGATAATACGATTGATCCGATACTGGATTATACAGGATTTTCGCAGAGATCGGACAATGATGCAACAGGTGCTGAGCACACAGCCCAGATTGACTATTATAATCCAATAAATAAGAAACACAATATTGAGACAGGTATTAAGTATATTCTAAGGCAGAACACATCTGACACTCATACTCAAAGATATGATGAGCAGACAGAGAGTTGGATCGATGATATGACAAGAGTTAATGACCTTGATTACAATCAACACATAGGGAGCCTTTATGGAGGGTATTCGTACAAACATAAATCATATACAGCAAAAGCTGGTTTCCGTATGGAGTACACATACAATGACGGTTTGTCTAAAAGTGTTGACGACAATATCCATTTTGACAACAAACAGTTTGATGTCGTGCCGTATATAAATCTCTCATATATGCTCAAGAAGGGTAGAATACTGTCATTTTCATATACCCAAAGATTGAGCCGTCCGGGCATCTGGTATCTGAATCCATATGTGAATGATTCTGACCCGATGAACATATCATATGGTAATCCTAATCTGGAATCAGTTAAAAGAAATTCTTTAGGTTTAGGTTACAGGCAATCTTCTCAGAATTGGAATATTGGGTTGAGTCTCGGGGCTGATTTTACAAAAAATAGTATTGAGAGGGTAAGCGAGGTAGATGGCGATGGAGTAAGAACTACAACATACAAAAATATCGGAAAGAGCAGTGTGTACAGACTGGGTGTCAACTACTCCTATCGTCATGGGGAGAAGCTTAATCTCTATATTAACGGGGCGGTCTCTTATGCAACAGTTTCGTCGGAACAGCTTAGTCAGGACAACAGTGGTTTTAACATTAACGGGACAATAGGAGGTACTGTAGGTCTGTGGAAAAAGGGTACTTTCAACTTCAGTGCTTATCTTTTCGGAGGGAACGTCTCTCTCCAGTATAAGCAACCTTTATACGGATCGACATCTTTTGGCATCAGTCAGAGATTTCTTAAGGATAAGCTGACATTTGCCATATATCTGCAAGAACCCTTTTCTAAGACAAAAGTATATAAATATGATATGAGCGATGTAACATTCAGGATGCATTCCGAGAATATCAGATATATAAGGTCGGCAAGTTTCAGTGTATACTGGAGGTTTGGAAAACTCAACGCTACAGTCAAGAAAGCACGCAAACAGGCAAATGATGATAAAATGAATGGAAGTGGAACAGGTGGAGGAGCAAAACTATAAATCTCCACTGTTGGTTTATAAACACAATTCCAAAACCGGATACGAAGGCTCACGGAAGTTATATTTTCTGTAAAGTCTCTCTCCATCCTTGCTTGTATGGAGGGAGATTTTGCTTATGCCTCTTCTTTGGGCTTCTTCGATAAGATTTTCCAAAATCATTGCGGAAATTCCCTTCTTTCTGAAATGTGGGACAGTGTACATATTCAAAATGTCTCCTTCGAGGTATGAGGATTTGTTGAAATCTCCAGGTATTGATTTGATGACCATTGCGCCGAAACTTAGGATTGTATTATCCCGGACAGCCATTAACGCAAAACATCTATTTTGTGATATCGCTTCTTTAAAGTATACGTTGAGTTCACTTCTCAGCCTCTCTTTATATTCAACAGGTCTGTCACCCTGGAGTTCGGTTAAATAAGCAAGTCGATAATTGGTGAGAATTTCAATTTCACTCTCTCCGATTGACCGGATTTCTATATTTTTTTCGAGATTTTTCATTTCTAGGAATTTTTTATAAAGATAGATTTTTTACCGAGAGAATATCAATTACACTCTCTTTATACTTTCTTGAGACTTCAAGAGAAGTATCTCCAATACATACTTTTGTTGGAGAGAATTTTGTAATATGATCAATATTAACAAGAAAAGATCTGTGGATTCTTATAAACCCGGTATCAAGCACCTCCTCCCTGTGTGATATATTCATCTTAGTCCTGTATGAAAGCTCGGATTCTGTTCTTATCCACACCTCTTTATCTCTTGATCCCGGTTGTGTATGGCAGTTCTATCTATCTGCTGTCACTTATCTTAAGAATTATTCAAAAACCCAGAATTTAGCGTTGAAATTAACAATAGAAATCCGCCCCGACAATTCTTTCAAAAGAATAGCGTCGGGGCGGATTTTATATTAAACAAAGGTGGTTACAGCTCTACCTCGTCACTGTCTACAGCTACATGTTTTCCTCCATGATAGTTGTATAGCCCTACAAGAAGCTTCTGTTTGTTTGTTTTTGCAGGGGTGATAACCACAAAATCCATCTTCAGGTTGTCCTGATCAATAGCAGCACTTTTGTCACGGGTTTTCTGATCTTCCCATGTGCCAGAATTGACATACAGGCATTTCTCCCCTTTTTTATTGGTATGTCGAACAATCTTTGGGAGGTGAGTGTGTCCGAAGACAACGATGCGGACAGAAGAGTCTTCATTTTGAAAATACTGAACATTGGCCTGATCATCTATAAATCCAGTATGAAGACTTCCATCTATTGCATCGTTTATATTAGTCATTACAGGGACATTATTATACTTTTCTCTTTCATCCCAGTTAGCCTGTGTAAATATCCCATTATAGAGCTTCATTTGTATACTTCCGTCGACAGGACTGTTTTGAGGCAGAATATCTTTAATCGCATATGTTTTTGTGTAATTTCCCACTTTTGTGGTGATAATAGGATCGTCAAAATTATCCTTAACAAAAATTATATCTTCCATTACACTTTTCCACAATGTATAATAGAGATGCTTGCTGAATTGCTCAGGATTGCCCGGATCATTCAATGTTGTGACAGGAACTTTGGTCGCAGCCTCTTTTGTTGTAGGATCTGTGAAAGAATTGGCTGCAATACGTGCAAAAAAGTAGCCCGGAGCAAATATAGCACCGGGGGCTTCTGCTTCATTGGCGCCCTTGGCAATTGCGCAGAAGAAATCATACCTGTGACCATGTTCTATTGCAATTTGTGAATATCCATCGGGATAGTATGTGCCTATCGGATACTTTTCGCCTTCATCACGGGCCTGATTAACACCTGGCATTGCAATATTCACATTTTCAGGTGTAAATCCCATATCATGGTTGCCGGGGATATAAGTCACCTTTATTTTTCCGTCCTTGATAATTCCGTTGATTATTTTGAAGAGATTTTTATTTGCTGTAACTGTTTTCCTTACGAAATCCGCCTGAGTGCCTCCACCATATGTATCTGTACGTGTGGGTATATACCACTCATCCAGCATGTCACCTCCAATTACAAGCTCCTTGACTGTAGCAGACGAACGAACCTCGTATAGGAATTGCTCGAGCCTTTTCAGGTGTTTAACGTTTTCAGAATACGATAAATCGTTGCCAAGGTGTAAGTCGCTGATAACTACAATCTTTTCTCGTTCATTGCTAACCTCTTCGCTTACTGTGTCGAAAGGGTTTGGAGAATTGTCATCATCGTTTGAGTTGCATGATGCCAATGCAAAGGCAGATAAAGCCAATAAAAGTACAAAATTGATTTTCTTCATTATATAATAGTATTTATTAAATGGACTCACCATCTTAAGGGCTAAACAAAAGTAGCCGCTATTTCAGAAACAAGTGTCTCACATTTACAAAACACATGTATCATAATTACAAAAATTCAAGTTTTACTTGTCCGTATTGGGTTTTTGCCTTATTCACCTTAAATTTGGACATAATTATGCAAAGTCTTTATCTCTCCACAACATTAGCAGCTGCAGTTGCCTGTTTGCTTACCTCGTTACTGCTTTTTGCCCGCAGGAAGAGCGGGGAGCGCTCAAGAGCTATCTTGGCTTATATTATCATGTTTTCTGTGGTAAACTATATAACGCGTTTTTTCGATCTCTGTCAGGGTGTGCAACCTAGTCTTGTTATTTCTGTCCCTATTTTACTCGTTGCCATATTTATGGTTATTTCATATATAATGTATCCGATAGAGGTAATATCTCCGGGATATCTCAATTTCAAACGTGTGCTTATATTATACAGCCCATGGCTTCTATTGGTAGGGGTCTATCTCATCACTGTGGAAACAGGAGTCTGTTACCCTCCGTACCGTTCATTGCTACACATGTTGCCGGACACAGGCAGTTTTCATGTATGGTTCCGTTTGTTGCTTGCCATACTGATCTTTGCCCCGGTAATGTTTATATATCTCATTCCATACACCAGACGTTACAATAATACCGACAAAAGATGGATGTATAAGTATACGTTCGTTCTTATGATAAATACGATAGCTTATATGATCCTGCTTATACACGATTCGATGGTGTACAAGATCGGATATTATTATATAAGTGCCGGATGCAGCATCTACATTGCTTATATGGAATTGTTCGAAAGGCTTATAGAGGTACCAAAGGAACCTTTGGTCAAGAATCATGAAGAGAGTATCCAAGAGATTAATAATTTTGAAGAACTATTTGTAAGAAAAAATCAACTTTGTGATAGGATAACTCAATACATGACCGGAACAAATGCTTACAGAGATCCGGACATCTCCCTGAATAAACTGGCTGCATCCCTTTGCACAAATCGTACAACACTCTCAAAGGCCTTACACAATCTGGGGTACACGAATTTCAACGTCTACATAAACACTTTACGCATAGAAGATTTTATCCGTCGAATAAGGAGCAAGGAGTCAGACAATTATCAGGATGCCTTTTATAATGCCGGATTCCGTTCTCGGTCCACAGCACTTCGTAACTTTAAACAGTATACGGGTAAGACTCCTTCCGAATATTTTGAATAAATGATAAGCACTCAGCTAAGAACCGCTTGCTCCTCTTGCTGCAATAAAGCCCGGCTCTACAGCACGGAAACATTTTTTATCATATAACCAGTTGCTTACATCCAGGGCATTCCCTTTCGAATCTTTTGTACATAAAACAATATACATAATGAAAACATTACTTGGTATAGGGTATTGGCCAAGTATTATTGCATTGCACTCTTTTGCGAACTTTTCAAGAAGAAATAACTCACTATAACCGTTGAAATGGACATAAACCAGGTTTGTCAGGGGGAATTCCCATCCGTTATCAGAGTAATAAGGTGAAGCATAAATCACCTCAGGAATCAAAAGTGCCGTCTTGTGATTTATATTTACTTCTGCCCATTCACAATCAGAGAAAATCTTTGAGGCACCTTCGTTAAAATTCATCGGGCTGACAGTATACGGATGCATATTGGAAGAGTCTAAAACAACCCCTCTTTTTTTGAGAGATGATATCAGAGATTGCTTGTCAGAGACGCGAAAGATAATAAACGACCGGGTTTCTACCTGTTTTAAAAATATTTTTTTTCCTTGATACCAGTAATAATCGGTTGACCCGATAGTTTTAGTGATGCTATTGTCGTCACCATCATTGTTGGTCAGGATAATCTCCTTGTTGCACGATACGCTGAGTGTTGTTAGCATAAACAGAACAGCGAATAATTTCAAGATTCTTTTCATGTCTAAATTCTTTAAATTCAAGGATTAATGGATATAAATTTAAATATTGAATAATTAAATAGCAAACAAATTTTAAAATATTTTTGGTCTCAATAGCTGAAATCGGCTATAGCATTATGATAAACGCAACCATCAATGACATCTCCCGCCTTCAACACATATAAAATTTATTCTATCAATGCAACGATTTGACTATGAGAAGCATCTTATAATAAATTTAATATAAAACTGACGACATGAGAGTAAAATATTTGCTTTTAGGAATAATGGCACTAGGGCTGTTATCATGTGAAAAAAATGAAGATATTGACATTGATGGGGGTACAATGCCGATTGCGTTCAACGTGAGTGTTTTAGATGCCAATGGGGTAGACTTGCTCAATCCGGAAAATAGTAATTCAATTCCATATAGTGGAATCAGAGCTTTGTATAAGGGAATTGAATATCAGTGCCAGAATGACTTGTCCTTGTTTCATACAAAAGTTTGTTCGGTAGACTTTTTTGGCTTGAATGTGTTCAAATATCCCGATCGCGAAATGTATAGATTACAATTTGGACAGTTTGACGGAACAAAAAGTTACTCAAATGAGGAGGTAATAATATCCTGGGGAGACGGTACCTATGACAATATGAAATTCAACAGAAAATACAAGATTAAACGCAACGGAGAATCCGAAATCAGCCAAGAGTGGTTTCTAAATGAGACTAAAGTATCCGGTGGTCTTATTAAAGTTGTTAAGTAACCTGTATTAAAAAAATGATAATCCGCTGAAAGACTCCGGACAAACTTATCTGACAGTTACCCTTATTGCCCCCTGAAAACCATATGTGTTGAAGGGGGCATCTTCATATGTGAATTCGGGAAATTTCTGATACAGGATTTTTATGAGTTCTGACCTCAGCGTTCCTGTTCCGCTGCCGTGTACAAAATCGATTTTGTACCCCTTCTTTAATCTGTTTGCCTGCAATGTGCGTTCAAACACCTCCAGCTGATAAATCAAAGAATCGGCCGGAGTAAAGCTGCGGTATGCCCTGGCAATCTTTTCAATATGCAGGTCAACTGTTAAGGTTTGAGTTTTCACAGTGCAAACTTAAGAAATTCTCCTGCGCTAAAGTCTCCTTCCAATGAAAATCATTGTCGATTTGTGAAAAGGGCTAAGCGGAGAGGGGAGGCGATTCGAAAAGTCTGTTTCGTCCCTCGCTTTACTTAGTGAAATTCTAACTCGGCCTACGGCCTCAAACAGACGAAACATTTTGCTATGGTTTTGTAATTTCTGAACTTTTTATGAGGGATTTGAACTCAATTTTATGATTATTTTGAATTTATTATTTAAACTAATAAAAATAGTTTGCAAACTAAAAATATTAGTTTAAATTTGTCTAAGGTTAAATTCAAAATTACTACAATGATAAAACTTACAGCTAAAGAGGATGAAATAATGGCTTTTTTTTGGGAAAGAGGGGCTATGCATGTAAAGGAGCTGATTGAACTTTATCCGGATCCTAAGCCTCATTTCAATACAATTTCAACGATGGTCAGGGCGCTGGAAGCGAAAGGTTTTCTGGCTCATAAAAAATTTGGCTATACATATCAGTACTATCCAGTAATTACTCCGGAAGAATTTGGAGAAGGAAAAATTACGGGTGTTATCAGCAAGTATTTTGAAAATTCATATCTGGATGTTGTATCAACTTTTGTTAAAAAA
This sequence comes from Rikenellaceae bacterium, assembly GCA_034928745.1. Taxonomy (GTDB): domain Bacteria; phylum Bacteroidota; class Bacteroidia; order Bacteroidales; family UBA932; genus Bact-08. The sequence goes on along the minus strand of JAYFOS010000020.1, from coordinate 93,311 downwards.
GATAAAATCCAACTCGATGAGTTAAAGAGATTAATTGAAGAGATAGAACAGGCAAATATTAAAAATTGATGACGGCACTCATTATATATCTTATTAAGGTTGGCATATGCATAGCCGTGCTATACTTTGTATATAAATATACATTATCAGGTGAGACGCTATTCGGGCTTAACAGAGTAATTATCCTAACTATAGTGTTATTATCAATTATTTTACCTGTATGGACAATTACGATATTGAAAGAGATCACTTCTCCTGTTGAGCCCAATCAAGAGGTTTTTATTGCAGATTCATCAAATCCTCCAGTGTTTAATCAACAAATCAATGATAATGATTGGTTTTCAGTGATTCAAATAATTGCTATCTGTGTCTATATAATAGGTGCCTTATGTTTACTTGGCAAAAATATCTATGGTATTTTTCAGATTTACAGGATAATGAGGAACTCAAGCCAAGAGGCAAATTCAGATGAAAAATTATATATCAGTAATAAACAAATTATCCCATTCAGCTGGTTTAAAAATATAATTATCTCAGAAGAGGATTATAAATCTAATAAAGAGATAATTATTGATCATGAAAAAGCTCACATTCAACTTAAACATAATTATGATTTGCTCTTTATTAATACTGTGGCAATATTTCAATGGTTTAATCCCATATTCTGGCTATTAAGAAAAGAGCTTATCACCATACACGAATATCAGGCTGATAGTTGTGTTCTCAAAAATGGCATCGATGCAAGAAAATATCAATATTTACTAATCTCGAAAGGAACCCAGCAGAGTTTTTCCATACCGGTAGTGAATCACTTGTGCAGCGGGAACTTTCAAAAAAGAATTAAAATGATGCTTAAAAAACGATCTAGTCCAAATAAAGCAATCAGGGCATTGTTGATATTGCCAATGGTTGCAGTAGCTGTAGCGGTATTTGCTGAAACTGAGTATGTAATATCTCCTCCGGATGTGTCATTGCAAAATGCTATTGTGGCATCTCCTCCGGATGTTTCATCAACATCTGCAACGGTAAAGGAACAGCAAAAAGAGACAAAAGTTAATAGAGACCAGGTTGTGCCGGTAACAATATTAAAAAACGGCACATATAGTCTGGGTCAATGGTCCTCTTATACAAGTAATAAAAATATTAATGAGGCAAACCAAAATAACATTGAACAAGTAATCAAAGATATAGTCTCAAAAATGAAATATCCCAAAGATTCAATTCATTTTGTAATTAAGTTTGAGGAGGGTGATGTGCTTACTGTAAATATAAGTCATCACAATACACTTCTAGATGCTTTAAAAAATAATGGAATAAAAAATTTTTCTGAACAGCGTTTAGTGAATCCGATTCAGAAAAAAAACACATTATCAATAAAAATTAATGACAATGGGGTTTTTTTGGTAAATGATGGAATAGTTACTAGCGATAAGAACTTAGAATTGTTGATTAAAAAACAAATAGAAAAACTAAAATCAGTTTCAAGCGAACCAATAATGGCCGAGATTCAGACCTCTCTCAATACACCTTATGAGTCAGTAAGTCTAATAAAGGAAATTCTTAATAAAGAGAATATACCCATATTATCCAATTCCTCTGAAACTCAAAAGTCAGATATTAAGGTTTTTCCATTGACTCTTGAACGTCAGATTGGAAAATTTCTCTTTTCAAGAATTATTTATCCAGAAGAAGCAAAATCAGCGGGTTCACAAGGGACATTCATTGTTAAGATTAGCACTGAAAAAGGTGTAGTGAAGAGTGCCAGAATTGTTGAAAAAGATGATGACCTTAATGTTCCGTTGCTTAATAAGATTATTTTAGTTGCGTATTCTAAAAGTGACAGCAATATAGTCGAAGAACAACAAATAAAGGGCAATACAGCTATTAAAAACGAACTTATTCGTGTAAGCGAACTTTTATCTCAAATTGAAAGCCCTGAGTGGAAAAACAATAATCTTGATTTTGCTTTAGAGATTTTATTTCAGTTACGGTAGAACTTTGATTCACTAATTTCCGGAGCGAAGTTTTTAGAAGCAATTGATTAGAAAAACAATTAAATGTTGCTAATAATTCAGTTAGTGTAGGATATCGCATCGGAGATTGTGAAATGGTTATTGTTAACGGAGGAGTGTGGAGAACTTAAATCAAGTGGTTATTGGATTCTTAAGCAGTCTAATAACCACTTTTTATTGTTATAGAAAATGATATATTTCAAAGTTTTTTATAGCCTGTATAATCTTTCAATCTTGCAGTGAAAACAAATCTGCATTTGTTAATTATAATCATAAAGCCTTCGCCCTCTATCGCGAGATTGACGAGGATATGGAAACGAAAGCACGAAAGTTATTAATATTTGCACACAAAACAGAATACTATTCGGTTATCAATGCAGAATTTAATATGCTTGCGGAAGAAATTATACTATTGATCAATGATATTCCATATAAAGGTAAGTTGGTCATAGTTTCCTCCTTTCTAAAGTCAGACATTGATGTCCTTAAAGACAATTCGGGATGAAACTTATCTCTGAAACTCTTAAGTGATTTTGCTTTTCGTAAGCTTTTCTATACATATAATTGATATTTAAGAAACAATAACGCAAAATACATAACGAATATATGGAATATATTACATAAAAACAAACGAAAAAATGCATAATATTACATTTATACAAACGTAAATCCGCTTTCTCTTTTAGAATTATCTAATGTCAGCCCCTTTAGATACGTGCAAAATTATCCTTAAAGCAACTACTGCCGATGGCAGAGCGCTTAAAGATGATGAGATGTTGTTTACGGATAATCAAAATAATCTGTTGTTGTTTAAGGTGAGAAGGACAGGGTAAGTCTTTATTCAGGACATTAAAAAAGCAGGTATCTCTACCTGCTTTTTTCGTACCCGGAGCCGGGATCGAACCGGCACAGCCTTGCGGCCACTGGTGTTTGAGACCAGCGCGTCTACCGATTCCGCCATCCGGGCCTCTTTTTCAGACAGCTTCATTGAGCAGTCTGCTGTTTCGGTAAACAAGGGTGACAAAGGTAAGTAAAAAATTTAATCAGCCAAATATTGAGATAGGTGTGATTTCATATTCTGTTCTCTAGAACGGTATTACATACCCTACTGTAATGTCGTAATATGCTCCTGATTTGTAGGTGTCGTCGAATTGTCTCAAAGAGAGATAAACTGTGCCCGATTTTCCTAAAGACTTGCCTATTGCTGCACTGAATGAGCTGGTCAGGCCTGTGTAGGTATCGGAATTGTCTGTAAGCGCGACAGATTTATGAGATCTGTTTATCTGGTAATGGCATCTGTATGATGGTATAAAGATCCATCCCTTATCGGACCGGTACACTATGTTTGTTACCAATCCAAGAGCTCCACCGGTGTAGCCATCATAGGTAACTACATTTGTTTCGTCGACGTATCTGTAATTTGTGTAATCACTGTTGAAAAAGACTGGATTTGCGCCGATATTCAGGTTGAGATTAGGCAGCAGTTCTGCCTTAAGCAGCCACCAGGTGAGATGGACTTCTATATATCTGGATTTTGCCTTATCGTCCAGCAATCCGACTTTTTCACTATCATAGCTTGTATTGTAAGATCCCGCTTCAAAATCGATTTTCCCGCCAAAAGAGGCTCCTATACCGGCAGTAAAAGAGTTGAATCCATACCCTTTCTCAATGCCAGCATTCATTCCCGCTCCGCTTTGTCCCTTTTCAAGAAACGGTGATATCTGTGCTGTTGCCTGAATCGTTAGGCAAATAAAGATGATTGCTATGAGTAACTTTTTCATGTTAAATTATTTAGTTGTATAAAAATAATTAATTTTTTCTTTCATAAATAAATCTCATACCTTTGTCGCGTTCATTAGAAAGGGAACCTCGTGAAAATCGGGGACAGTACCCGCTGCTGTAATGCTAGCCCGAATGGGTTATCTTCCGTAAGCCACTGCCAATTGGTGGGAAGGCGAGAGATATAAAAGCTAAGTCAGAAAACCTGCTTTTGGACAAAACATATTAATCGAGCTTTCGGGAGATAGAGAACGATGCAAGTAAAATTTGTCCGTCTATTTTTTCTTAATTTTTTTTTGGTCTGTGCTACCGTTCCCGTAGCATCGTCCCGGGATTTACGCATTAAAGAGGTCAATGCACCTCAGGCTGACACACTGAAAAGCCGCAAACTTGATTCAATTAAGGTCAAAGGAGCCAGATCAGCCAGATCCCAGTCAAATTACAAGTATTCTGTCGGGACTAATTTAATAAGATTTACCGAAGAGAGACTCTCCCCTATGAAGATGGCCTCGCTCTCTGATTTTATACGTCAGGAGAGTGCTGCTTATATCAAGGAGTATGGTAAGGGTATGAATGCCTATATTTCTGTAAGGGGTTCTTCCTCTTCTCATACCACTGTTGCCTGGAACGGAATGAACCTTGCTGTTCCGACAATGGGGCAGACCGATTTTTCTCATATTCCTCTCTACTTGTTTGACGGAATGGAGATGCATGTCGGAGGAAGCTCTGCGCTATACGGTGACGGTGCAATAGGCGGGAGCATAAGACTTACAACCGCTCCTAAATGGGAAAAAGGTACTCATGGCGATATTCTTTTATCAGCCGGCAGTTTTAATTCATATTTTTCGGGGGGAACGTTGAGATATTCCAACGGGAAGCTGGAATCGAGGACATCCTTGCTATACTCAGCTGCAAAGAATGACTATATGTTCGTCAATAACACCAAGATCGGAAAACCGGAAGAACGACTGAACAATGCTGCCGGAAACAATGTCGGTTTCCTACAGGAGTTATTCAGAAAGCTCAAGGATTCCTCAATAATCTCTGCAACTCTTCTTTATATGGATTTTGACAAACAGATCCAGCCATCCGTCTCTCTTAATGACAATCAGGAATCGTACCGCTCTATATATGATGAAAACCTCAAGGTAAATCTCGGATATAACAGCCGGGAGGGAGAGTTGAGTTACGGAGCGCGCATCTCCTATGCATACGATAAACAATTATATGAGGACGATATTATTGCAGCAAATCGCCTCTCACTCTCGGCTGATGTCGAGCGTAAATTCAAAAACCTTACCATAAAATGCGGAGTATATGCAGAACATACAATTCCGCAGGTAAATTCTTATGCCGACTCAATACGTGAAAGCAGATATAATGTATTTGTACTTGCCCGTTATTCGCTGAATAACAGGATTGTGGTTTCAGGCGGAGCAAGGTATGCAGGGGCAACGGATATTTTTGTTCCGATAATGCCATCTCTTGAGGCAAGGTATAATTTAATCAGTAGAAACAATAATTCTCTCTCTTTTAGAGGGGCGTTCTCGGGAAACAGCAAAATCCCATCTTTAAATGACCGTTATTGGGGCGGTGAGTACCTATACCTGAAGAGCGAAAGTTCAAAGACTATCGAGGGAGGCCTTGATTATAGTTGGTTCTCTGAAAGGTATACAGTCGACTTTTTCGGGACTCTGTATACAAGTCGTGTAAATGATTGGATACGATGGCTGCCGGCAGGTACAGTCTGGAGGCCGCAGAATATACCTCTCGTTGTTACTCGGGGGGCGGAGGCAGGTGTCAAATTAAGTGGTAATTTCTCAAAGGCTAAGCTCTTACTGAATTTCAGTATGGCATATACAGATATAAAGATGAAGGAGGGATTGAGAGCAGAGGATCCGGCTATAGGGCAACAACTGGCATATCAACCGAAGATCTCCTGGAGGTCAGGTTTGCGCCTGAGCATGTCCGGGGCTTCACTATATGTAAATCTTGGCTATACAGGCGAAAGAAGCACATTGGATATCTATGATATTTTGCCTGCGTATTTGCTTACGGACTTTGGTGTATCTTACGATTTCAAAATATCCGGGGCACATTTTACAATCAATGGTGTAATAAAGAACATAACAGACGAGATGTACCAGAGTGTGAAGTTTTATGCTATGCCTGGAAGAAACTTTCAAATGTCAATTCAATATAAATTTTAGATATACTTATGAAAAAGAATCTTTTTAAACTATTCTTAGCAATACCGGCTATTGCTCTTATGTCGGTATCCTGTACAAAAGATAATGGTCCGGATAATGAAGACAATAAGGGAAAGGTGTTGGTTATTAACCAGGGTAACTATACTGAACAGTCTTCGAGCATATCGCTATACGATGAGAACACAAATCAGATACAAAACCGCTTTTATGAGGAGGCAAACGGAGTATCAATAGGTGCAACCATAAATTCAGGATATATTACTCCATCAGGTGAGGCTGCTCTTGTATGCAACTATCCTGACAAGGTGGTATTTGTTGACCCTGAGACAGGAAAAGATAAGGGATATTCAATAACCGAGGGATTGGTCTCTCCTAGAAATATGGTCTTATCAGATAACTATATATATATAACAAACTGGGATTCTGATCATACTGTTTTGCCATCAGGGACTTGGGAGTTTACAAAATCCTATGTTGCGATATATTCAAGCAACAACCTATCTCTTAAGAAGAAGGTGCTTATAGGCTCTGATGCTGAGGGTTTGCTGATTTATAAAGAAAAGCTGTATGTTGCAGTAAAACAGGGGCTTAGAGTGTATGATATTGACGGAGATAATATTGTCCTTGAGGCAACTGTGAAGCCCTCAAATTTTACAAATGGTGCGAGACATATTGTACTCGATGGTAATAATAGATTGTGGGTGTCATTCCCGGGAGACGGACTGATGAGAGTGAATCCTGCCAATAATGAAATCATCTCGACCCTAAGTGTTCCTGTTGACGGAATGGACGGATATATCACCACTGACAGAGATGGGGATTATATTTATACATATTGCACAACATTCGATGCAACTTATAATCCTGAAGAGGCTGATATATACAAGGTCAATGTGTCTAATAACAGCTATGATAAGCTATTTACAGGGACATATTTCTACGGAGTTGGAGTAAGCCCTGTAACAGGAAATGTTTTCACTTCTGAAGTGAGCTTTACGTCAAACTCGGTATTGAAGGTAGTGGCATCGTCCGATGGAACGATCAGAAACTCAGCGACTGCCGGCATTGGTACTTGCCGCTACCTTTTCTTCTGATAAATAATTATTCCGGGAGGTGATATGTGATTGTCTTCACAATGTCGGGATGGATACTGTTTGCAACAGGACAGGTCTTTACAGATGTCTCGATAAACCGCATCTCCCTCTCGGTATAATCTTTTTTAGGCAGGAAAATATCCAGTTTCAACTCGGCTACTCTTCTCGGGTTGGCAGCCATTATTTTCTCTGTCTCAATCCGCATTCCGTCGATCGAAAAGCCATGGGCCTGAGCAGAGATTGCCATAATTGTCATCATACAAGATGCCAGAGAGGCGGCAAACATATCTGTAGGAGAAAACATAGAACCTTTTCCGTTATTGTCTTCCGGAGCCTCTGTTATTATCTTGCTGCCTGATTTAAGATGAATGGCCTCTGTCTGAAGATTGCCAATGTAGGTGGTGCTGAACTTTGTCATAATGTGTTTATGTAATTATTTTATCTCTATTCCCTTAAGTGTTGCGGAGGTACATGAGGTGACCCGTATTTTGACAAAATCGCCGGTCTTGTGTTCACCTGCAGCAAAAACACACATTTTGTTTTGCTGGGTCCTCCCGCAAAGTTCTTTATCAGATTTTTTCGAAGAGCCTTCAACAAGCACCTCGAACTCCTTTCCAAGATCTGCCTGATTGCTTAATAGGGACAACTCATTCTGTAGGGTGATTACCTCATTGAGCCTTCGTGTTTTTACCTCTGCCGGTACATCATCGGGATAGTGCCTAGCTGCTTTTGTGTTTGGCCTTTCGGAATACTGGAACATAAAAGCGGTGTAATATCCAACCTCCCGCATTATAGAGAGTGTTTGCATATGGTCTTCATCTGTCTCCCCGCAGAATCCGGTAATTATATCTGTACTGATAGAACATCCGGGAATTATCTCATGAATTTTCTTCACTCTTTCCAGATATTCTTTCCTTGTATACTTTCTGTTCATTTTTGCAAGCATGTTGTCACTTCCGGATTGCACAGGAAGGTGTATGTGCTTGCAAATATTCTCGTACATAGCCATTGTGTGTATTACTGAATCTCCCATATCCTTGGGGTGCGAGGTGGAGAAACGCACTCTTAACTGCGGGCTTATCAGGGCGACTCTTTCGAGCAGTTGGGCAAAGTTTGTTGTTTTTGTGGGATTTGACTCTTCAAACCAATGATAAGAATCAACATTCTGCCCTAAAAGCGTCACCTCCCTGTAGCCGTTTTCAAATAACTCCGCGGCCTCTCTGAGAATGCTTTCCGGATCCCTGCTTCTCTCTCCGCCTCTTACGTACGGGACAACGCAATATGTGCACATATTATTGCATCCGCGCATTATGGATATGAATGCACTCACCCCGTTTTTGTCAAGTCTTACCGGAGAGATGTCTGCATATGTCTCCTCCTGGGATAGCATTGTGTTTATCTGTTTGTCTCCTCCCCGTATTTGTGTCAGGAGTCTTGGAAGATCCCTATAGGAATCAGGCCCGGCTACGAGGTCCACTGCTGCGTGATTTAAAAGTTCTCCTTTGAGCCTTTCCGCCATACAACCTAGTATTCCGACTGTCAAGCCGGATTTTTTTTTCTTTAGAACTTTAAAAAAATCGAGCCTTCCCCAGATTCGCTGTTCAGCATTATCGCGGATAGAGCATGTGTTTACAAGGATAAGGTCGGCCTCTTCAATCTTCTCACAAAGAGCGTAGCCTGCATTTTGCAATATCGAGAGTACAACCTCGCTGTCATTGACATTCATCTGACAACCGTATGTCTCTATGAATAGCTGTGGTAGCTTATTGTTGAATACAGGTTTTACGGAATGATATTTGTTGATCATGATTTCAAATTATTCTGCAAATATAGCCTTTTTTATACCTTTGCAGATAATCAAAGTAAAGATGAAAAGATCTATTCCTCTTGCGATAATTATTCTACTGTTGGCTGCGGCCTGTACAAACTACAAAAAAATTGAAGTGCGTTCTGTCAAATTGAATAGCTTCAAGTTGGTAAGTACATCCAGGGCTTCTATAGAACTTGATTACATAATAAACAATCCGACAGGTACTACCATTATTCTCTCCTCAGGAGAGGGGATTATTACAAAAAAAGGTTTAGATTTTGCACAATTGGAAGTCCAGAAGCCGGACACTCTTCCTCCAAGAAGCATAAAGAGCGGAAAATTAGTCTTTGACGCAGTTTTGCTCGACCCAATCTCTCTGCTCTCCATGGGGCTGAATATATCAAGCTGGAAAGCTGAGGATTTTCATGTGAATACAAAAATGGTTTTTAGGACGACTTCCGGATACAAAAGGACTTTGAGACATAAAAATATTCCTCTCAAGGATTTGATTAACAAGTTTTAGCTATGAAAAAAATTATACTCTCAATTTTGCTTTTCATAACAAGTTCTCTACTTGTTTATTCCCAGGAAATTGAGACAACCAAGGATACAACTGTGATTTCGATCAAACCGCCTCTGCTTGATTCAACACTGTTGAACAGGAATATATTCTCAATTCTTAAAGAGGCTGGCCCTTCAATGAATAGGGTTACTATAGAGCAAAGCAGCAACATTGAGGCTCTCCTTCATAGGCATGTCACAAACTCTGCCGGGAGAAAGATTACCGGTTACCGTGTCAGGATTTTCTTTGATAACAAACAGGATGCACGTAACCGTTCAGAAGCTGTTGCCGGACAATTTGCATCACAGTTTCCGGAGATCAGAGTCTACTCTACTTATGAGAAACCCTTTTTTAAAGTTACGGTAGGAGACTTCAGAACCAAGTCCGAAGCAATGCAACTGTTGAGAAAAATAGAGGGTGAATATAGATCTGTCTTTCTCGTAAAAGAGACAATCAACTATCCAGCGATTTAGAATCGTCTCCTTTTTTCTTGACCACCTTTTTTATCCTTGGAGGAAGTTTCTCCATAATTTTATCCTGAGCTTTTACGTCTTTAGGTTTCTGTGGTTTTGTAGATGTCCACCACTTAGGTCTAAATTTGTTGGCAAGTTGAAGTATAGGAGATATGTGTCTCTCGATTTTTTCAGGATAAATATGACTGATATTTACCAGTATTCCAGTCTCCTCAACGCCACCGAAGCCTCCGTTTATTGATGTTCCGAATACTTTCATTGACGGGCTGAGATTCATATATGAGTTGATAAGCGGCGGTATATTCTCTCCCAGTGACCTTACCTCTTTCGACAAAGTTTTGTACGACTCCTTATAGTCATTTACGTTGAAGAGCTCATTGTAGTATGGGTTAGAAGAATCAAAGTCGAGAGGATCGAAAGGCGTTACAAGATGATCCTTGTCAGGGAAGAATGTGTTTAGGAAGTTAAGCAGAATATTTCTCGCACGTAAATTATACAATGTGTACATTGTGACTTTCCCGAAGAAATATTTGATCTTCGGATATTTTACCACAAGAGCGCCAAGTCCGTCCCATAGGTTGTCAAGTGAGTATAAACCTTTATGTTTGATATTTGTTCCCTGGTAATTTGGCTGGATGAAGGAGCGGCCTAATTCAATTGTAAAAGGGAGGTAATCTTTGATAAATGCGTCTGAGAATTCAAACAATTCGTGAGTTGCCATCTTGTTGATGTCCAGACCGGTGCACTGTATGTACCTATATCCTCCGATTATCTCCTGATCTTTCGGATCCCAGACCACAAGCTGCTTGTATGGTGCGTGTGGGTCAATATCGAATTCGTCAATATCTACTGGTTTTCCCGTTCCACCCCCGGAGAGTCTGAAAGAGATCTCTCTAAGGCGTCCTATCTCATTCATCGTATGCGGGGAATCGTGAGCTGTTATCTCATATAATTTGTTGTCTCCTTTACGTGTGTGACGTATAAACTTGTCACTTGTAAGCTCTTTCATTATAAGCTTACGGTCAATAGGAGGTATAACTGGTTCCATTGTTAGGGTTTTAGTGAATAAACAATATTTCTGATTTTTTCGGTCCACGTAGTAGGTGTTCCATTTTGTGCAATCTCTGTCCATGGGATAGGATTGCCTATGTATACTTCAAAATTCCCGCCACGCTGCTTGAACATTTCCCGCGGCAATAAAATAAGTTCATAATTGAATTTCAAACCCAACCACTTACGGAAATTTGCAAATTTATAGAAAAATGCAGAATTTTTTCCGTTGAAATAAATTGGGACAATGTCACGTTCATATTTGACAGCTTGATTGATAAATCCTTTTTTCCACTCCAGATCGGTTATATTATTTCCTATCAATCTGGAACAAAGCCCTGCAGGGAAAGTGATTATTTGATTGTCTGACTTATACTCTTGCTGTATCTTGGCAGCAATCTCAACACTTTGTCTACCATATTTGTTAACTGGCACAAAAATTGGTTTGAGAGGCTCAATTGCCGTTAAAAGGTCATTAACAACAAAACGTATATTATTGTTAAAATGGGTTCCGAGAATATCCATAAGAATTATACCGTCGAAACCTCCGAGTGGGTGATTGGAGACGATGATGTATCTTTTACCGGGAACAAGCTTCTCAACTCCTTCAATCTTGTAGCTTGCCTTGAGATACTTGACACTGGCCGAGGCAAACTCCACACCCCGGAGATTTCCGTGTTTGCTCAGTATGTCATTGATGTCATCCTGACAGATGAGTTTCTCTATCCATCGGATGACAAATCCCGGGATAAATTTCAGAAGGCCGGGGTTTTTAGATTTAATAACGGACCTGACATCAACTCTCAGTCCGGTGTTCTCTGCTGCCATAGATACAAGGATTTTCAGGACACGAAGTTAAATAAAAATCATATCTTTGCATAAATGCTCCGTTAATATGTTAAAACAGGGTTTACAGCAGAAATTAGTACAAAAGCTCTCACCATTACAGATACAGACGATTAAGTTGCTGGAGTTGCCTACTCTGGAACTAGAACAGAGGGTTAAGAAGGAGCTCGAGGAGAATCCAGTGCTGGATGAGGTGTCTGAAAGTGATGATGGTGAGGAGAGAGGTGAGGGGAATGTCTCTCTGAGCGAATACGGCTCGGATGACCAGATTCCATCTTACAAGCTCTATGCAAACAATCAGGGTAAGGATCTGAAACCTCAGTATAATATATTTTCAGTAAAGGAGAGTTTCCATCAGAGTCTTATATCTCAATTAGGTTACAGTCTGATGGATCCCCGGGAGAAAAATATTGCCCGTTTTATAATCGGCAGTCTTGACGATGACGGATATCTACGCAGGGATCTTGACTCATTGTCGGACGATATATCTTTCAGGCTTGGAATAAACACAACAGAGAGGGAGCTAGAGCAAATCTTGCTCAAGATTCAGGAATTTGAGCCTGTGGGCATTGGTGCCAGGAATCTCCAGGAGTGCCTCCTTTTGCAAATAAAGTCAAATAATAAGACTGCGGAACAAAAGCTTGCAGAGAAAATACTTGCGGATCATTTTAGTGAGTTTACCAAAAAGCACTATCAGAAAATTATGTCCAAGCTTTCAATCAACGAAGATCAGCTTAAAGATGCGATCGATGAGATTGTAAGGCTCAATCCCAGGCCGGGTGGGCAGGTTGATGACTCCTATAATGAGCAGTCGCAGCAGGTGATTCCTGATTTTGTACTGGAGTTCAAGGACGGTGAACTCATAATGACCATGCCAAGATTTTCTGTCCCTGAACTTAAAGTCAACAAACGATATGCAGATCTACTCCTGTCGTCTTCAAAATCGGCCAGTAAATCCGGTAAAGAGGCAGTCACATTTGTCAAACAGAAGCTTGACTCGGCAAAGTGGTTCATAGAGGCGATCAAGCAAAGACACAACACATTGCAGAACACTATGAATGCCATAATTGAGTTTCAGCATGACTATTTCATCGACGGAGACGAGACGAAACTAAAACCGATGGTGTTAAAGAACATTGCCGAAAAGACAAAACTTGACATATCTACAATCTCCAGAGTGGTCAACTGTAAATATATACAGACACATTTCGGCATTTACCCGCTTAAGTATTTCTTCTCTGAAGGTCTTATGACAGAGAACGGAGAGGAGGTCTCTACCCGTGAGATAAAAAACATACTTGCAGAAAGCATAGACCAGGAAGATAAGAAGCGGCCACTTACAGATGAGGAGCTTGTAAGCGTTCTGGCAGATAAAGGATATAAAGTTGCAAGAAGGACTGTTGCCAAGTACCGGGAGCAGCTGAGCATTCCTATTGCCAGACTCAGAAAGGAGCTTTAATATATATTAAGATGATACAGAAACTCTCTATATTGCTATTCATGGCTTTTATAACCCTGTCTTGTGAGATGAAAGAGAAAGCAGACCTGATACTATACAACGGTGATGTGTATACTGTTGACTCGACCTTTTCTAAATGTACAGCTGTTGCTGTAAGAAACGGAATAATAGTTGACACAGGAGGAGATGAAAAGATACTCAATACATATAGGTCTGATAACTATATAGATTTAAAGGGAGGCAGTCTCTATCCCGGCTTTAACGATGCTCATTGCCATTTTATAAGTCTGGGTGAGGGGCTTATGACATGTGATCTTCGCGGAGCAGGATCTTTTGAAGAGGTTTTAGCCAGATTGAAAGAGTTCAGTGAGGATAAACCAGTCTCATTTATTCTTGGAGAGGGCTGGGATCAGAACTTATGGGAAGACAAATCTTTTCCTTCAAATGAGAGACTGAATGAGTTATTTCCCAAGATTCCGGTAATCCTTACCAGAATAGACTTTCATGCAGTAATAGTTAATAACGCGGCAATAGATAGAGTCGGACTTAAACCCGGAGACCCTTCCATCCCGCCAGGTGAAGCTATAATTAAAAACAGACGTTTTATAGGTGTTTTTCTTGAAAGCACAGCTGAGAGATTCAAGAATTCCGTATCCAAACCGACAGGCAAGTCACTGGAAAAGGTCATCTTGACTGCAGAGAAGGAGTGTTTTAAAAACGGTCTCACCTCTATCTCTGATGCAGAAGAGGGGCTGTCAAGAATATTGGCTATTGACACTCTTTATACAAAGGGAAAGTTGAAGATAAGATCCGATGTTTGGATGACTGCAAGTGAGGAGAATATGAATCATTTCAAAGCTCCATACAGAAACGGCAGATTAAGGGTCGGCACACTGAAGCTATATATAGACGGAGCTCTCGGATCAAGAGGCGCTTTGCTGAAGTATCCCTATTCAGATGACCCTTCGACCTCGGGGATAAGGATCGGCAGCGAGGGGGTGTTCATGAAAGAGTGTGCCTGGGCCATGAAAAGCGGTTTTCAGGTAGCTACACATTGTATTGGCGATCTCGCAAATCATGAGGCTTTGCGTGTCTATGGCGCTCTCTTGAAGTCGGAAAATGATCTCAGATGGAGAATAGAGCATGCTCAGGTAGTTGATCCTTCAGATATTCACCTTTTCAGAAAATATTCCATAATACCTTCAATTCAACCAACTCATGCCACTTCTGATATGTTTTGGGCAGATGAGAGGCTAGGGAGCAGGATTAAGAATGCTTATGTATATAAGGCTCTTCTTTCACAGTTAGGATGGTTGCCTTCGGGAACTGATTTTCCGATTGAGAAAGTTAGCCCTATTTATACTTTCTTTGCTGCAGTATATAGGAAAAATCTTGGATTTGAGCCGGATACAGGATTTCAGACTGAGAATGCCCTGACAAAAGAGGAGGCTTTAAAATCGATGACAATATGGGCAGCTAAAGCCTCTTTTGAAGAGAGTGTCAAGGGTAGTATAGAAAAAGGGAAATATGCAGATTTCGTGTTGTTGGACAGAGATATTATGAGTGTTCCTGATTATGAAATTCCCTCAACCAGAGTGCTGATGACAATTGTAGGAGGCGAAGTCGTCTACAGTTTACTTCCGTAAGCCAGATCCCCCGCATCTCCCAAGCCGGGAACTATGTATGACTTGATGGTGAGCTCCTCATCAATGGCTCCGACCCAAAGTGTTGTACCTTTATGAGGAAGGTGTTTCGACAGATACTCTATGCCGTCTACACTTGCAATAGGGCAGACAATATGACTTAATTTAGGATTCCCATGCTCACAGAGTTTGTTGTAGGCGAGTACCAACGAAGAGCCTGTTGCAAGCATAGTATCAGCCAGAATCAGAACCTTATCTTCGACAGAGGGTGTGCTGGCATACTCTATCTGTATTGTGAATTTATTGTCTTTGCCATATTTTCTATATGCTGCAATAAAGGCATTTTGAGATTTGTCAAGAAGAGACAACAACCCGTTGTGCAAAGGTAATCCTGCTCTCATTATGCTCGCCAGAACCACAGAATCGTCAATTGTATTGCAGGAAGCAATGCCAAGAGGTGTTTGGATGTTTTTTGCAGAATATTCAAGTTCTTTACTTATCTCATAGGCAAATATCTCTCCGATTCTCTCGAGATTCCTTCGAAAGCGAAGACTATCCTTTTGAACTATATAATCACGTATTTCAGCTATGAAATTATTGAGGACAGAATTCTTCTCTCCAAGGTTTATGATTTTCATTGTTTGATTGTTTTCTGAATATCATTCAAAGGTATGAAAATATCAGATTAATCCGTCGTCGGCAAAGCTAAAATATTCATCACCTGCTATGATAAGATGGTCAAGAAGGGATATATCGAAAAGAGCTGCAGCCTCTTTGAGCAGCCGTGTCTGGACTTTATCGTTCTCTCCCGGTTTTGCATTGCCGGAAGGGTGATTATGTACCAATATCAACGAGCTAGCCAACTTTTCGAGAGCATTCTTTATAACTATCTTGATATCAACAACGGTGGCCGATACCCCTCCGACACTAAGACGCTCTTTTGATATCAACTTGTTTGCCCTGTTGAGATACATTACCCAACACTCTTCGTGAGAGAGATCTCTCAGAATCGGACTTATTAATCCGGCCGCGCTTGATGAGGATTGGATCTGTGCCTGTACCCTGTTTTCTGTAAGAGAGTATCTTCTGGCAATTTCAAAAAGAGCGGAGACTGTGATTGCCTTTGCAGGACCTATCCCGCATCGCGTTGTGAGCTTATCTATACTTTGCCTGGAAAGCTCTCTAAGGCTGTTATTGCAGGATGATAGAAGTTCCCTTGCCAGGTCTACTGCAGTTACTCCTTTTGTTCCGCTACCGAGAATAATTGCAATTAATTCACTGTCATCAAGAGCAGTTGCACTTTTTGCAACAAGCTTCTCCCTTGGTCTCTCTTCCTCTTGCCACTCTTTGATGGATAATCTTTTGTTCATGTCGGTATAGTTTATAAAAAAAGCTTCCCAAAGTTTGGAAAGCTTTTTTTAAACTAGATGCCAACAAGTAAAAATTACGCCAGTTTGCTAACATATGCAGCAATACCGCTTTTTAGATTTGCTGCTTTGTTTGCGTGGATGATTTTAACTTTGGCTAATTTGTCAAGCATAGAGGATACCTTTGGAAGAAGAGCCTCTGCTGCCGATTTATCTGTAGTGTTACGTAATGCTTTAATGGCATTGCGTGTTGTTTTTGCATAATATTTATTATGCACTCTGCGTTTTTCGCTTTGGCGAGCGCGCTTTTCTGCTGATGCGTGATTTGCCATTTCTGTTCTTTTTTATTTTTTGGTAGTCGGTAGGGGAATCGAACCCCTATTGCAAGAATGAAAATCTTGA
Organism: Rikenellaceae bacterium; assembly: GCA_034928745.1. Classification (GTDB taxonomy): domain Bacteria; phylum Bacteroidota; class Bacteroidia; order Bacteroidales; family UBA932; genus Bact-08. The sequence goes on along the minus strand of JAYFOS010000020.1, from coordinate 76,604 downwards.
GTCCTAACCGTTAGACGAACCGACCGTGCACCCTATTCAGGATTAGGGAGTGCAAAGGTAGAAATTATCTAATTAGTTCCAAAAAATTTTAGAAAAATTCAAAGGAATATATTATAGATTCCACCTGTCTGAGGTAATTTCTTTTGTCGTATCTAGGTGCATAAACGAATGCCTCAAGCACAATCAGCTTCTGCTTGTCCTTATCCAGAAAGATGTGATCTACAAATGGTCCGCCCATAAAATCATTCTGTACTTCCCACAAACTTCTCAACTCGACAAAGCTTCTTTTATTGTATCTTACCCATCTGAATCCGGGATCTATTGACATATTGGTTGTCATATAAGTGTTCTCCAACTCGCCGGGAACATTGCGGAAAAGGACATCGTTCCTCATAGCCAGCAGCTTAGCCGGAGTGAAATCGGTGCTGTCTTTGAATGGATAGCTGTATACGAATATTCCGAGATTTGTGTAGGTTGTCTCGTAGGATATCCATATAAAATCGGTAGTTTTCTTTTTAAGAGTATAGCCTTTCGGGAAATATGGAGAACCTCCGAAGGTTGCTGTAACCAAGTCTCTGAGGGCTTTTTCCTCATATTTCTTGGAGTTGGAAATATTCCTGTTTCTTTCAGCTTGTAAGAAAACATTTGTTAGCTTGTCACTCTCTTTCATAACCAGGTCGGCAGCATCCTTGGCATTGGCGGTGGATATGGTCACGACAGTCTGAGGTGCGGCCCATACATTTTCCTGATAGGCAATTGTCGGTTGTTGAACATTGACACCGGTATGTACTATTATTATATTCCTGTGTGTCTGGAAAATATTTGAAAAAGCATTTTCAGGAACATTTACGAGGTTGAAAAGCGGTTCTATCTGGGGCAGATAAGGATGTTCTGATGCAAGGACTGAACGAAGGGCTATACCGGGATCTGACTCCCAGTCTCCTTTGCTGATTACTACAATCACTTCACCGGCTTTTCCGCTGATGCTTGGCATTAGCTTCGGGCCTCCTTTACATGAAGCCAGAAGTGATCCTAAAATAAGGAATAGTACCAGATTTATTTTTTTCATGTTCTTGTTATTTAAAAAGTCTATAAATATCGTTTCCGAAAGCAAGGAACATTATGGCAAGTAAAAACAGCATCCCTATGACTTGCGCAATTTCAAGGAACTTGTCACTTGGTTTTCTGCGGGTTATTATCTCGTAAAGAAGGAAGAGTATATGTCCGCCGTCAAGCGCAGGAATCGGGATAAGGTTTATGACAGCAAGCATGATTGATAGCCATGCAGTAATATTCCAGAATATCTCCCATTCCCATGAGCTTGGAAATATATTGCCGATTGCTATGAAACTTCCGACAGACTTGTATGCTTCCGTTTTTGGAGAAAAGATCAATCCCAACTCTTTTATGTAATTGGAGATTGTGGAGATTGTCTTGTCGGCTCCGGCCGGTATGGCTGACAGTAGAGAGTAGTTTACTTGTGTTACATTAAAGAATTTGTGCATGTCACTGTTCAGAAAGACACCGATCCTGCCGGCTGTGTCCACTGCCAGTAATTTAGGTATTAGTGTGCCGCCGCGATTAATCAGGAAGTTGACAGAATCCCCCTTGTGCTCCATTAAGATTGCCTGGATATCCTGAATAATGAATACTTTTTGTGAGTCAACCTCTGCAACACGGTCTCCAGGCATTAACCCTGAGTTATAGTTAAGAGAGCTGTCCGGAACCGAAAGCACCTCGTATGGGACACGAAGAGTGAACATCCCGGGTGTATTGAGTATGGCGGGAATATAATCAGGATCTATATTCACGGATACCTCGGCACTGTCTCTTATTACAACAGCTGTTGTTGCCTGATTGCGAGCGATGTTCAATTGTATATCCTGAAAACGATCCACAGGCATTCCTTCTATTGATACGATACGGTCTCCGTTCCTGAATCCGATCTCCTTGGCAAGATCGTTACACTGTACGCCGTAAACAGCATCTTTATTCTTCAAATACTCTTCTCCCCATGTGAAAAGAGTAGAGGAGTAAATAAGAATAGCCAGAATAAAGTTGAAGAAAACACCTCCAAACATGACGAAAAACCTTTGCCATGCAGGTTTGCTCCTGAATTCCCATGGTTTGGGCTCCTCTTTGAGGGCTTCTTTGTCCATAGATTCATCTATCATTCCGGAAATCTTGCAATAACCACCAAGCGGAAGCCAGCCTATACCATATTCGGTATCACTGCCTTTGGGCTTGAACTTGAATAATGAGAACCATGGATCAAAGAAAAGATAGAATTTTTCAACACGTATCTTAAAGAGCCGTGCAAAGAAAAAATGACCGAATTCATGAATTATAACAAGCAGCGACAGAGCGGCAATAACTTGTACGATTTTAATTAAAATTATCATTTTCTAGTTAAATTTTCTTTTTTCAATATTAGCCTGCTCTCTTGCAAGCATGTCTGTGTCAAATATCTCTTCCAGAGTTGGCTCAGCAACAAATTTTGTTCCAGAAAGCACATTTTCAATTACTTTTGGAATAGCTGAAAATTTCATACCACCTTTGAGGTAATGGTGAACAGCCACTTCATTTGCGGCATTCATGGAACACGGGAGGTTTCCGCCCTTGCTTATAGCCTCTGTTGCTATTCTGAGACATGGAAACTTATTATAATCGGGTTTGAAAAAATCGAGATTCCTTATCTCTGCAAAATTCAGCCTTTTTGTGTTTAGGTCCATTCTGTAAGGGTATGATAAGGCATAGAGAATCGGCAATCTCATGTCAGGGTGGCTGAGCTGTGCAATTACTGCACCGTCCCTGAATTGCACCATAGAGTGAACAATAGACTGAGGGTGTACTATAATCTCGATATCAGAAGGTTTGACATTGAAAAGCCATTTTGCTTCAATCAGTTCCAATCCCTTGTTCATCATGCTGGCTGAATCTATGGTGATTTTCGCACCCATACTCCATCTGGGATGGTTTAATGCCTGTTCAACAGTTGCATTGGCAATCTCTTCAGTACTTTTTGTGAAAAACGGTCCTCCGGAAGAGGTTAGTAATATTTTCTCAATCTCTCCCCTGTGCCCTTGAAGACATTGAAATATTGCCGAATGTTCGGAGTCTACAGGTATTATTGGGATATTGTGTGTTGCTGCCAATTTTGTAATTAACTCACCGGCTGAGACCAAAGTCTCTTTGTTTGCCAAGGCTATTGCCTTCCCGGCTTTTATTGCCTCCACTGTAGGCTTTAATCCGCTGAAACCTACCATAGCCGTCAGAACAATATCAATAGTGCTGCTTTTAACTATTTCCGATAAGGATTCCTCTCCTGTAAACACTTTTATCCCTAGCGGGTCTAGTGCTTTGAAAACCTCTTCGTATTTAGATTCGTCTGCTATAACAACTGAGTCCGAGTCAAATTCTTTTGCCTGTCTTATAAGTAATTGTGCATTTGTGTTTGCTGTCAGTGTGACAACCTCAAACAATTCAGAGTGCCTTGAGATTACATCAAGAGCCTGACTGCCGATAGAGCCTGTTGATCCTAAAATGGCAACTCTTCGCTTCATTCGTCTCTACTAGAATTTAATATATTTTGAAGGATCTATGGCAACACCTTTATGCCACAATTCAAAGTGCAGATGTGAGCCTGTAGTCAGACTCCCGGTATTTCCGCTTAGCGCAATTGCTGTACCTGCAGTTACTTTCTCTCCTGGTTTCTTAAGTAATTTGGAGTTATGCTTGTATATTGAGACCAAATCATTACTGTGTTGTATCTGGATTATAAACCCGGTTTCATCTGTCCAGTTAGCCTGTATGACAGTTCCGTCAAGAATGGCACATACGACAGAGTTTGATGGTGTGGCTATATCAAGATACGGATGGTTCAATGCCGCATTGTATCCGTCAGATATTACACCTTTTACCGGTGGGAAAAAGTGGAGCCCTTCTATCTGGTCTATACCCCTTCTTTTGCCAAGGTTGAACTGTTCCTGGCGTATAACCTCCTCCCGCAACATTGAATCCTCTTTTATCTTTTCACCTTTGATAATTGAAGTATCTGTTGATGTGGCCGGACTTGTGCTCAGTTCCATCTCTTCCGGTTTCTGCCCTGTAACAATGCGTTGTATATTTGTCAGTTGATATTCTGAAAGCTTCAAGACATGTTCGAGAGAATCCACTTTAAGGGCATTCTGGACAATTGCACGTCTTGTCTGTGCATTTGGATACCCAGGTATGAACTCCCTGAGAGGGGTGTATGATATCAGGATTGTAACTGAAATGATAATAAAAATAACAGCAAGGCAAATGCTGAGTATAAACATGAGCCCCTTGGCCCTGAAGACAAAAAGCTCTTCATGGGAGGTATCATTAAACACCGAAAAACGGAACTTGCTGTGGAGTATCTTGATTTTCTCCTTTTTAACTCTTGTCATAAACTTTAATAAATATCTCTTCGCTTTTCCATAACCCGTGCTTGTTGCAATAAGCCAAAGCTGTAAGTCTCATGCTTGTCTTGGGGATAAAAGTGAAAATGGTCTCAATCTGTATAGGATTATCGCCATAGCTGCCGCATAGAAGTTTAACCTCACCGATTAGTGTCTCCAGATTCCATAACTGAATGTATTCGAAATGGTGCTCTGAAGTGTTCGGGTGTTTAATATTCATACCTATCCTGACCTTCACCTGAAAAGAGTTGTCTCTTTCAGCTTCCATACCACAGATTATTACCGGAGTGTGTTTGTCGGCATATTCCCTTACTTTGTCGCTTCCATTTGCGAAATCCGTGTATGTGAATAATCTTGGCATAATGAAATTTATAAGCCTCAAAAGTACTAAAAAAATAACTAACTTTGCCCTATGGAGAGAATTATAGGGATAGATTATGGAAAAAAGAGAGTGGGGGTGGCAGTGAGTGATCCCCTCGGTATTTTTGCCTCAGCACTAGACACGGTATCGTCTGCTTCTGTAATAGAATATCTGAAAGGCTATATTGAAAAGGAACATGTAATACTCTTTGTCGTAGGTTATCCCATGAATCTCAACAACAAACCATCTGAAGCAGCTCAGTATGTAGACCAATTTCTAAACAGGCTGAAAAAACAATTTCCCTCGATACCTGTTAAATTGGAAGATGAGCGTTTCACTTCACAACTTGCGTTCAGGACTATGATTGACGGTGGTGTGAAGAAGATGGATCGCAGGGACAAAGGGATGGTTGACAAAATAAGTGCGGCAATCATCCTGCAAAGTTATTTAGACAGAAATAAACAATAGATAAAGTTATTATGGTACTTCCGATTTATTTATATGGTAATGATGTTCTTAGAGAGAAGGCGGAGGAGATTGATATTTCACAAGTCCAATTAAAAGATGAGATCAAGAAACTTGCAGAGGACATGTGGGAAACTATGTCCAAGGCAGACGGTGTCGGGTTGGCAGCACCTCAGGTAGGTAAATCTATCAGATTGCTCATTGTTGATGGGTCTCTTATGGGAGAAGACTCTCCTGAACTCGCAGATTTCAAGAGAACAATGATAAATCCGGTCTTGTTGGAAGAGAGCAAGGAGACAATAGAGTATAGTGAGGGATGTCTGAGCATTCCGGAGATTCATGCCGATGTTGTCAGACCAAAAAGGATAAAGGTTGCATATTATGATACCGATTTTGTAAAACATGAGGAGACCTTTGACAATTTTGCCTGTAGGATGGTACAACATGAGATGAGTCACCTTGACGGGGTTCTTTTCACTGACCTTACCGCTCCTATTAGAAAAAAAATGATTCAGGGAAGGCTGAATAACATCAAGTTAGGGAAGGTCAGGACATTTTACAAAACAGTCGTTCAAAAATAAAATCAAATTACGATGGGAGCTTTTCACGCATACGATATCAGAGGAATATACAACAAGGATTTTGATAAAGATGTGGCATACAAAGTAGGATACTTTATTCCTGAACTTTTGAACAGTGACAAGGTTCTTGTGGGTAGGGATGCCAGAAGCTCATCACCGGAGATTCACAGTGCGCTCATTGCCGGGATAACCGATTATGGTGCGGATGTGGTTGATCTTGGTCTCTCTACAACCCCGATGGTTTACTATGCAACAGGCAAGTATGGATTTAAGGCTTCTGCACAGATTACTGCGTCACACAATCCTAAAGAATACAACGGTATTAAAGTCTCACGCGAGAATGCATTGCCGGTAGGTCTTGATTCAGGCCTCGGCACTATCAAGCAGTGGATTGACGAGAATAAACCGACTCCTGTTGCGCAAAAAAAAGGAAATGTTGAAAATCTTGACATAAAGGGAGAATATATAGAGTTTCTTCTGAAGTATAAAAAAGATTTGGACAATCTCAATATAGCCGTGGATGTTTCCAACGGTATGGCCGCACTTCTTATAAAAGATGTTCTGGGCATGGATAGCGATAAACTCCACTATATTTTCGACGAGCTTGACGGAACTTTTCCGAATCATGAGGCAAATCCGCTGATTCCTGAAAATGTAAAAGCCCTTAAGGAAAAAGTCATTGAGATGCGGTGTGATGTAGGTGTTATATTTGACGGAGATGCCGACAGGGTGATGTTTGTAGACGAAACCGGGCGGTTTATCTCGCCCGACTTGATGATTGCCCTTTTAGGCCATTACTTCCTCGAAGAGAGAGGCGAGAAAGGAAAGGTTCTCCAAGATATAAGAAGTTCCAAGGCTGTTGGAGAATATCTCTTACCAATGGGAGGGGAGATGGTTACATGGAAGGTAGGCCGGGCGTATGCCGCACATAAATTACGGGAGATAGACGGTATATTTGGCGGAGAGCTTGCCGGTCACTACTATTTCCGTGATTTCTTCTATAGTGATTCCGGTATTATGGCTTCACTGATTATTTTAGGTATAATTTCAAAAATGAAGGCTCAAGGGATATCTCTGTCTCGGTTGATTGGAAACATAGAGCGTTACAAAAACTCAGGAGAGATAAACTTCAGGATAGAACAGAAACAGAAAGCAATGGATATTGTCAGGGATTATTTCACATCCATTGAGAAACCTGTTGCTTCATTTGATTTTGACGGATACAGAGTTGAGTTTCCGCATTGGTGGTTCAATATAAGACCCTCAAATACAGAGCCTTATCTAAGATTTATTGCAGAGGCTACAACAGAAGAGCTTCTTGATGCCAAAGTTTCTAAAGTTAAGGAGCTGATTTCCGGCCTTTAAGGAGTGGCTTTATGAGACTAATCTTATACAGTCTGCTTATAACCATTCTGTTACCCTCTGTGGTTTTCTCAAGGGAAGCCGGATATGTATCTGATGGGCGCGAGATTGAGTTTGAATACAGGGATCTGATGCCGGAGAGTCGTGTTGTTATAAATATGCCCGACCCAATACATATTGACCCGGCAAAGCCAACCATAGTTGTATTTTACGCACTTCCTAACGGCAATACCATAGAGCAGACTAAAGGGAAAAAGCCGGATATGGTTTCCGGAGAAAAGGATAACTGGCGGTATGATATACAACATATCGCAGCGCAGACACGTTTTGTAAGGCATAAAGACCAAACATCGACCTATATAGTCGTATATCTTGAGTCGACACTCAAGGCATGGACTACTCATGCATTAAAGTATGGGGAGTCACCCCGGATGTACAGGAGGTTGATAGATACTGTCAGGTCCATTATTGTCGATAAAAGTTGCGGCAAGGCCGGCATGGAGAGGCAAAGGATTGTCCTGAGCAGCCATAGCGGGGGAGGGAGGTTTATATTCAACTTTATTGAGGGAGGTGAAACCATCCCAGATTACATAAGTAGGATTGTTTTTCTTGATAGCGTATACGGATACGAAGAGGGGCTGCATTCGGAAAAAATCCGTAAGTGGCTGGTACTCTCAGAAGAAAATGCTCTTGTTGCCTACAGCTATATAGATTCAACCGTAGTTCTCAACGGGAGACATATAGTAAGTCCAACCGGCGGAACAGGGTACAGAAGCAAGAAAATGGCATATGACCTCATCTCGCGGGGCATTAAGATGAAATATGCATCAGACAGCACTTTCTGCAGCTACACCCTAAAGGACAGGGTTCAGATTCTTATAAAGGAGAACCCGCTTGGAAAGATATATCATACAATACTTGTGGAAAAGAATGGATTTGTAGCCTCACTGTTGTTTGGTACGGGGTACGAGGAGAGAGGATACCGATTCTGGGGAAATCGCTGCTACAGCTCCTTCATTGATTAAATTCACATTTAATTAGTGTATATTTGGTTGTAAAATATAATACGATGAAACGATATCTCTCACTGGACTTACTGCGTGGACTCTCAATTTTTGGAATGGTGTTCTCCGCAATTATTCCTTTTGGCGTTTTGCCTGCATGGATGTATCATATACAAAACCCGCCTCCTTCACATGCGTTCAATCCCTTGGTTTCAGGAATAAGCTGGGTAGATCTGGTCTTTCCTATATTTATCTTTTGTATGGGGGCTGCGATACCTATAGCGGGTAAAAGGCGTGTTCAAAATGGCACTAAGGCTTATGTGCTTGAGGTCTTCGAGAGATTTCTGATGTTGTGGCTATTCTCATATCTCTATGTTTTACTCAATTTCAGCCAGGCAGAAGGGTGGTTGCCTCATTTGTTTACAATCGCAGGATACCTTGCACTCTTTCCTCTGTTGGTAGTAATAAGAAATGATTTCAAACAAAAGATTCTTGTAAGATTTGCCGGAGTTGCAATGGTCTCTGCATTGATAATAATGGGAAGCATACTTTTTAAGGAGGAGATTAGCATTCACCGCGGTGGTATAATTATTTTCCTACTTGCATTCCTATATCTATTCGGAGCACTAATCTGGTATTTCACAAGAGAGAACCTCAAGGCCAGGGCAGGGATCTTCTTTGTGATACTTCTTTTCTTTGCTCTCACTGTCCCGTTTGACCTTCAACCAAAATTATATGCAATCAAGGAGATAAGGTGGTTTGTCAATCTTGAATATTTCTATTTCTTGCTTATCCTTATTCCTGCGACATACATTGGTGACATATTGCAGAGAAGACTGGCTTCACCTGAGGGTTACGAACCTATGAAAGATGCTGTTAAACCCCTGCTTGTTGTCACTCTGTGTGGCATTGTAGTAATATGGGAAATGGTTGCTCTTTATAACGGATGGCTTGCAGCAAACTTTATTGTTTCAATAGTTTTGGGAGGATTACTGCTGCTAAGTGTGAAGAAATACATGCCAATATATTGGCAGATTGTTCTACCGGCAGTTGTCCTGCTTATGGCTGGACTTATCTCGTTGCTGGTGGAAGGGTCAATAACAAAGAGCCCGTGCACAGCTTCATATTGTTTTATTACGACTTCAATCAGCATCCTTTTGCTAGTCATTATTGACTATAAAGTACAATTCAAAAAATATCCGGGTATTGGTTTGGTAATGAGGATTTTTGCCGGGGCCGGAAGCAACCCTCTTATGAGTTACATCACATTTGGAAATCTTGTAATGCCGTTCATGCAACTTACAGGATTGATTATGGTATACCAGGCGGCCTATCCGGAGGGTTATCCTTGGATCGGAGTGGTAAGGGCATGCCTGGCAGTATTGCTTACCATGTCTCTGGTTGCACTGATGTCGGAAAAAAAGATTTTTTGGAGGGCGTAAAATGAAAATTTTCAAAAAATTTATAAAGGCCTTACTGATATTAATCCTCTCCGTATTATTACTGATGATTGCCCTTCCGTTTCTATTTCCCTCCTCTCTGAAGGAACGGGTAAAGAACGTGGCGTGCAGTTATATAGAGGGATCGATTGAATACAAGGATACAGGACTCTCGTTTTTCAGACACTTTCCACACTTGACTTTTTATCTGGACGAAGTTCTGCTTAAAGGCCCGTCTCCATTTCAAAATGATACACTTGTTTCCGGAAGCATCTCTGCCGGTTTAGACATTTCATCATTGATAAAAGGAGAGGTGCAGATAGATGGAATTTACCTTGACGAAGTGTTTGTCAACATAATTACAGATTGCAATGGTAATAGTAATTACGATATCTTTAAATCTACAGAAGAGGATAGTGTTGCCACCTCCGAATCAACAACCGGCGGGAATATAACTCTCGACCGTATTCGGATCGCTGACAGCCGTTTAGTCTATATTGATTCTGTATCAGGGACTTTAGCAATTATTGAAGGACTGAATTATAAGGGGAGAGGAAAACTTCAGGATGGAGAGTTCTCTCTTTCATCCGTACTTAATATAGATGAGCTCTCATTTATTTTGGACAAAACTGCCTATATCGACAAAAAACCTCTTAAGGCTAACATGCTTACAAATATAAACTTGGACAGCATGGCTATACATCTGGTAAGGAACAAGATCTCCCTTGCCGAGGTGAATGCTGGCTTCAGCGGAGACTTTACCATTACAGCAGCCGGATATGATGTAGACTTTGCACTCAAGACAGATAGAATGGATTTCAGAAATCTTTTCTCACTTATGCCGTCAGACTATTCGGTATGGTTTGCGGAGACGAAGATCACGGGAAAAGCCTCTGTCGGAATAGAGCTTAGAGGTTCTGAAAATGACTCTCTTAATCTTTCTCCGAATCTCTATGTTGATTTTAATATAGACAACGGCAGGATTACTTATGCTAAAACACCGGTCCCTCTTGAAAAAATAGATTTAAAAGGGAAATTTGCACTCCCCGCACTTGATCCTGAGCTGATGGCTGTAAATATAGAGAAGATGAACTTTAAGCTTGGAGGAGGTGAAACAGATGTTTCATTTGAGATGAGGGGAATTACAGAGCCATACTACAAAGCAGACCTCAAGGGATCGTTAGACTTGGACTTGTTAACCAAGGCTCTGGGATTTACCTCATTGAGGGTAGGCGGCTTGCTACAATATAAAGCAAAAATCGATGGTATATACAACACTCAAAAGAGGGTGCTGCCGGTGATGGACATGAAAGTCAGTCTTAAAAATGGCATGGTTTCTACAACCCGTTATCCCGGGACTCTTCATGATTTTAATGCCGAGGTAACAATCACAGACAAGAGTGGAGGCTATTCAGATCTGAATATTGTCGCAGACCCTTTCTCCTTTATATTTGACGGGAAACCGTTTAATTTCATTGCAAAGATGGAGGATTTTGACAATCTGAAATATGATATCTCCTCACAGGGAGACCTTAATCTTGACAACCTATACAAGCTGTTTGTCCTTGAGGGAATCACCCTGAAGGGTGAGATAATCCCTGATATAAAACTTAAGGGTAATCAGAAGGATGCAAAAGCCGGACGTTACAATAAACTTGACAACAGCGGAACAATCGAATTCCGCAATTTTGAGTTTATGAGTGATGATTACCCGTCTCCTTTTGTTATTCCTCAAGGGCTGATTATTATAGACAAGGACAAGGCTTGGCTGAAAAATACAGAGGTCAGATACAGAGATAACCTTATCAGACTTGACGGCTACACATCGAACTTCATGGGTTATTATTTTGAGGGGGGAGATCTTCAGGGAAGTTTGTCTGTCTATTCAGATTCATTTAATCTGGATGATTTCAGGTTCCTGATGGAGGGTGAGGATGACACTACTGTTGTGGAAAACTCCGGAGTGGTGATGTTGCCTGACAACCTCAACCTCTCACTTAATGCGGATATTAAAGAGGTTCTCTTTTCCGGGACAAAGATTAAAAGTATCAATGGAGGCGTGAAAATAAAAAACTCTGCCGTCGCGCTTACAAATACAACTCTTGCAATTGCCGGAGCCAAATTCGTTTTGGATGCCACATATAAACCATTGTCACAGCAAAAGGCTGCTTTTAGCATGAATGTATCGGGAGACTCTTTCGATATACAAAGGGCTTATAAAGAAATTCCCATGTTCAGGGATATGATGAGTACGGCTGCAAGTATTTACGGAAAGATATCACTTAAATACTCAGTAAATGGGGCGCTTGACTCGGAGATGTCCCCTATTTATCCTTCAATCAAGGGTGGGGGATATATAAAACTCGAAGATGTCAAGGTTAAGGGACTTAAGGTGCTTGGAGAGATAAGCAAGGCAACCGGGCGTGACAGTATCAATAATCCGGAGCTTAAGGGAGTAATCATCAAGAGTCATATTAAAAACAACATCATCACCATTGAAAGGACAAAGATGAAGGTGTTGGGATTTCGTCCAAGGTTTGAAGGTCAGACGTCGTTTGACGGAAAACTTAACATAAGGTTCAGGCTGGGATTGCCGCCTCTCGGTATAATAGGCATACCGGTTACTGTCACCGGAACACTTGATAATCCGATAATTCATTTGAGACGCGGACGTAACGGTGACATACTTTATGAAACAGAAACAGAGAAGGATTTATGATTCTTATACTGATTTATATACTTATGCCGGCTCTGGTGATCTGGCTGTGTGAAAAATTTACAATACTCAACAAATTAGGGCCGATTCTACTTCTATACATTGTAGGTGCGATTATAGGCAATACCGGACTTATGCCTGAGTCTGCCGCTAAGATTCAGGACATAATGATGACGGTCATTATTCCTATAGCGATACCTCTTATGCTTTTTTCGTGCGATTTCAGAAGGTGGGATATCCGGGGAGCTCTTCTGACACTTCTTACCGGAGTGTTTGCTGTAGTTGTAACTATTATAGCAGGATATTTTATTTTTAAACCTCACATTGATTCTTCAACCGTTATTGGGCAACAATTCAATAATATAGCAGGGCTTATGGCCGGTGTTTATACCGGAGGAACCCCGAACATGGCAGCAATAAAGATAATGCTTCAAGTTCCCAATGAGACATACATAATGGTTCATTCGTATGATATGCTTATAAGCTTTATATATATGATTTTCCTCCTTTCCGTAGGGGTGACATTCTTCAGGAAAGTGATAGGTAACAAGAAAACGAGAAAAGCAGAAAAACCAGATCCTCTTATGCCGGTTTCTGAAACAGAGCTCGATGAACATCCTTACAGAGATTTTTTTACCCGTAAAAACTTTGTGCCACTTCTTGGGGCAATGGGAGTGGCTGCCATTATATTTGCCATATCAGGTGCTCTTTCTCTATTATTTCCTGCTAATACTCAAATAGTAGTAATCATACTGGGAATCACAACTCTTGGAATTGCAGCCTCCTTTATAAATCCGGTCAGAAGAGTAAAAAAGAGTTTTGATGCAGGTATGTATTTAATTTACATATTCAGTATAGTTGTTGCATCAATGGCTGATGTTACAAAACTGGATCTGGTGGGAGGATTTTATATTTTTCTATACATTGTTTTTGCAATATTCGGATCGCTTTTCCTTCATTTACTCCTTGCCAAAATATTCAAACTGGACTCTGACACAGTCGTGATAGCATCAGTAGCCCTGATAAATTCAGCGCCATTTGTCCCTATGATGGCTGCGGCAATGAAGAACAAGTCGGTCATTATTTCCGGCCTAACGATAGGCCTTGTGGGATATGCCATAGGTAACTATATGGGATTTATAATAGCAAATATTTTAAAACCTGTCTTATAATATGAAAGCTGATAAAGTATTCTTATTGATGATGGCCTTGTTGTTGTCATCTTCGCTATTTGCTCAGGACCAAAAATCCAAAAAGGAATCCAAAAACAGGAGCGGGTGGAACTTCGGGCCGCTTCCTGCTATTTCCTATAATAGCGACGTGGGTTTCCAGTACGGGGCACTTTGTGACATATACTATTATGGTGACGGGTCAACATATCCTGAATACATACATAAGTTCAATGTCGAGGTATCTCAATACACAAAGGGATCGGGCGTCTATCATCTCTTTTATGACTCTAAGCATTTGTTGGGAAATATCCGCACAACTATGGATATCAGCTATCTTACCGATAAGATGAAGGATTTTTACGGGTATAACGGTTATATGTCATATCATAACGAGGATTATGGCGCTTCCTTCTATAAGATGGATCGCAAACTTATGAGATTCATTGTGGATTTTCAGGGAAAGCTGACTAAGAACATTGGCTGGGCAGCCGGTGTGGCAGTTTATGGATATAAAACAGGTGAAGTTAAATTAGACAAATATGCAGGAAAAGACAACCTTTATAACTTATACAGAGATTACGGACTGATAGAGGAGGATGAGGCTGAGGGCGGCACACAAGTAGAGATAAAAGCTGGTATTGTGCATGATACAAGAGATCATGAAGCGGATCCTACAAGAGGTTTCCGGAGCGAAGCTGTTGTGTTCGGCTCTCTCGATTATCTCAGATTTGCACTGATTCATCGGGGATATTTGCCTGTATACAAGGAGAGGGTAACATTTGCTTATCGATTAGGGTGGCAGGGAAAGATTGCAGGAGAGATACCATTCTATATGCTTCAGAATATTTCAACTCTTTATATGAAGCAACTGACAAATGAAGGTCTTGGAGGATTGAATTCAATAAGGGGAGTTCTGAGAAACAGTGTTGTGGGTGATGGTGTGGTATGGAGTAACTTTGAAATCAGATATCGTTTTCTGGATTTCAGATTTCTGGGACAGGAGTGGTATCTGGCTACAAACCCTTTCCTGGATGCAGGCAGGGTTGTGCAATATCACAAGAAAAGCCTGATGGAAAGTCTTACTTCATGGTCTTCACATTTGGATTTTCTGCCTGGAGACCAGTTGATTAACAGCTATTACATCAACTCGGGATCAGAGGAGAATTTTCACTTTTCTGCCGGGATCGGAGTAAAAGCAGTCATGAACCGAAACTTCATCATCTCTGCCGAATGGGGTAAACCTTTCGATATAAGAGACGGGAAGAACGGGATTAATATCGGTTTGAATTATATATTCTAAGAGTTAATAGGTCCAGACCTCTTTGTTCCCCTTAAAAGTGAGATATTTAACAACTCCGTACTGAGTGTAGGAGATCATCTCGGCGTGAATTGTCTCTGTCACCTCATCCTCTATCGTGATATCCATCTCTCCCTCTGAGGCTCTGAACTCCTTGTATCTGGGGTAGTCGTAACCGGAATAATAGGTGTTTGAGTCAGGACATGTCACAAATCTCACCTTATCATCGATTTTGTATGAGATGGTAAGGCTGTTGTCGAGATTCATGTCTTGCTCAGAATAGTCATAGCTATAAGCGGCATTCGTAATAAAAGATCCTTCCCCGCTTACATCATAGTCAAACAGAATATCGGATCCTGATAAAAGAGGGCTCCTGCCTGTCAGAGTTATGTTTGCCTTGCTCAGATGATAGTTGTATGTGAATAGACTCCCATTACATGTTACGTTCCATGTCTGTTTGCCTGTACATTTTATAGTCATTCGTTGTGCTGTTCCGTACCCGACAATCCATTCACTATCCAGGGAGTCAAGAGATTTTCCCCCGGTTGTGAAATAATATGAAATATCCCTGAAGATCCACTTCCCGCCTTCATATCTTAATTTGTAATCAGGAAACCACAAGTCTTCCATAGCTGCTTTGCTGCTTTCAGGTGCATCTATCCATCTGCTTAACTTAACAGCCATATCACACAAATCTACCATCGCAGAGATGTTATCCTCAACATTGTCAAAGATAATCTTTGCTGCCTCTGTCTTTCTTTTTACACTGTCCCCTTCATCAATTATTACACAGGATGATAATGAAAAAATGCAAAAAAGGAGAGATATTGATAATAATGCTCTTTTCATAACCCTATTGTTTTTTTGAATATGTCGTAACATTGAACCTATATCCGAATCCGAAAGTAATTAAACCGAGTGTGCCGACAGATTGCACCTCTGAAAAGCCGTACAACCTCTTTCCGACAGATATCCCAAATCCGGTAAGTTGAATAGATGGCCCTGCCTCGTTCTTGCTTGCGTCATCACTGCTTAACATCATCCCCAGACCGAATCCCACCGAAGAGTACATTCTTACATACTCCCTGTTAAACCAAGCAAACCTTATGGTAGGTGTGAAAAATAGTGAATGATAATCATCACGTCTTGTCATTCTTGTGTTTACAGAACTATATATAGTCTGATATGTGCCGGCATAGGAGACAGACGCGCCTAAATCCATCCAGCGCAATACCTTATAATATCTGCCAAAACTGAAACATCCGGAAGAGACCCGGTCTCCGGCGAATTCCAATGCGTTGTGATAATCTTCTTTTACGGATGGATAGCCGACATCCCATTCACATCCCAGAAAATGACCGTCAAAAAGGTCATATGTCAGAGGATATATTCCATATCCAAATCTCGTGTCAACTTCTCTCTTTCCGGATTGCCCGAATAGTGAGAAAACACATAAAAGATTAGCTGCTAAAACAAGTAAAAACTTCCTGTTCATATAGTTCAGAGTTCAAGTATTCCTTTTGGCAAATCTAATACTATTTTCTCATTTTCTATGTCTACATCAATAATAAAATCCTCATTAAGAGGAATAAGGACTTCAGATTCCTTTCCATTTGCAAGCATTACACCTATGCATAGATTATCCGGATAGGGATAAACAGCAGATATAGAGCCAATAAGACTTCCGTCAGCCTCATAAGTTGTAAAACCGATAATATCAGGAATTTCATTTTTCACTCCTTCACTTGTTTTACTCCTCCGGCCTTTTTTTCTGTTTATATAGACGATTTCACCGACAATCTCCTCGGCGAACTTCTGAGTATCTATTGTTTCAAACTTTATAAATAACTGGTCGTTTCCCCTCTCCTGAAGCTGCGAAATAAAGAAAGGAACCGACAATCCATCGAAGTAGATGAAAGCCGGTTCCTTTAAACTGAAACCATCGGGAGTCTGATTGTTATATCGGAGTATCACTCCGCCATCTGTCCCGAATGATTTAAGAACCTTGGCAACAGGCAGCAAAATATTTGCTGGCTTTTGCATTATCTAGGCCTCTGTTGAAGCTGGTGCCTCTTCTGCGCTCGGTGCTTCTTTTTCAGAAACTTCGGCAGCTGCAGCTGCTTCAGCAGCTTTCTTTGCTGCCTCTTCCTCTGCTTTCTTCTTGGCTAACTCCTCAGCGCGAGCTGCATTTACTTTGGCTTCTGCCTCGAGAGCGCTCTTCTTTGCGGAGCGGCCATTGAGTTCTAGATCCGATTTCTTTTTAGAAACTTTAGACTCTTTCTCAATAACCCAAGCATTCCATTTCTGATCTGCAACCTCTTGAGTAAGTGCTCCCTTTTTAACTCCTTCCAGAAGGTGTTTTTTTAGAAGTACTCCTTTGTAAGAGAGTATCCTGCGGCATGTTTCTGTTGGTTGTGCACCTTTAACAAGCCAGTCAAGTGCCTGGTTGGCATCAAGCTCTATAGTGGCAGGGTTGGTATTGGGATTGTATGTGCCGATACGCTCAATGAAACGACCGTCGCGTGGTGAGCGGCTATCAGCTATAACAATATGAAAATAGGAAAAGTTTTTTTTGCCATGTCTGGCAAGACGAATTTTTACAGCCATAATACTGTGGTTTTAAAGTTTTTATTATATAACTTCCTAATCTTCTCGAGAAAAGGCTCGCAAATGTACAACAAAATATTAAACCGGCAAAAATTTCACAAATACTCGGGAAACCATATTTAAATGAAAAAGGATGCCAATTCTTTCTTGACACCCTTTCTCATTTTACACTTAACCTAAAACTTAAACTATGAAAAAACTTCTCGATTAAAATAATTGCAAATCATGTGCCAAAACTTTATTTTCATAGATAATAAAATTCTCAAATTTCACTGAAATTTTGGTGCTTCCTTTGGGTACGTTGAAAGAGATGGTAGAGAGTGCCGGTAAGACAAACCTCTTATTGTTGAACACTATTTTAAACGGAATTGATGAACAGTTTGCCATGGTGTAAAAATCGGTTTTTTCGTTGCTGAAAACCTTTTTAACACTCAGATACTCCTCGGCTAGCCATATTGCAATCTCCTCCCTGGCGGCAATGTAACCTTGGAAAAATGCAATTGTCCTTCCGGCCTCAAGAGCCTCTCTTATTCCGTTGATCGAGCGATCCTTTGCAAGAACAAGAGTCATTGGCCGCAATTTCCCCTCTTTTTCAAGAGAGCCTTGTTCAACAACTCCATGAACATCCGTTGCAGCAATTATAGCAAGTTTCTTGTCAACAGCCCAAGCCATTGCTCGAGGATAAAATTCACTGCTGTTATATACTTCAATGCCTTGTATGATACCATTATTAAACAGATCCTCTACAAATGGGTTGATGAGTGTTGAGTCGACAGCCCAGCCGGGATGGTTCCATATAATGAATGCATTTTGCTTTTTTGCGGCAAGGATAGACTCTTTCGGGTCATCCACCTCAATGGGATTAGCATCATTTATGAATAGAGCATTGAAGTGCCCCCATGTTTTCGGTTTTCGTGTGATTTCAGTGCCTTGGATAAGCATAAAGCCAATCTTTTCTGCATCCTCCTTGGCAATGTTATAAGATGTATTAAGGTCTGACTTAAGATTCTCCTTATGTGGCCTGTATTCAACGTGATCGGTTATTGCAAAGCAGTCGAGACCCTGTTTCCAAGCTTCAAGAACCCTGAAAGAGGGCCATACAAGACCATCCGAGAACATAGTGTGCACATGAAAATCACATGATATGACTTCATATTCCTTGATCTTAGGAAGAGTTATATTTTCCCTGTAACTTGTCATATAGGCAGGAAAATTAACCTTATTCGGATTCCACGATTCTGCAGAGGTGCGGTTAATAACCTCTTGAGCATTTATGCTGCCTGACACAAGGAGAGAAAGCAGGAGCAGATGAATTACTTTTTTGTTTGATCTAATCATTGCGTAATGTGTGGATGTGATTATCTAATAGATTCAAGTTCCTCGAAAGAGAGATTCATCAGCTTGTAATTATCCCTCTGCTTGAGATTGTAATGCCACCATTCGGCATCGTAAAGTGTGAAGCCGTGACTTAACATTACATCTTTGAGAAGAGCTCTGTTTGCCAGAGCCGTAGAGTCAAGATCGTTATACTTATGCGAAGCCTGTTCTGTGAAGCTGTCGAATGGTGTCGGCATTTTCAACTCAGAGCTGTCCGCAAGATTTATTATTGAAAGATCCACTGCACAGCCTCTGTTATGAATTGACCCTTTCCATGGAGCAGCGACAAATGTAGTGTCCGGATACACCTTGTAGAAATATAGAGTTGCGGCATATGGCCTGTAAGCATCATAAATCTTAATACCAAGACCTTTTTCTGCCAGGATTTGCTGTATTTTCAACAGTGAGTCGGCAGCAGGCTTCCTTAAGTAAGCCTTAGACCGGGTATATATTTTTGTCTTGGTGAAATTGTTTGTGTCCGCATATCTTATATCAAGCACAATGCCCGGTATATGCTTTTCAAGGTCTATCAGCACATTTGTACTGTCCGCTTTTATACTTTCGAGATAAGCCTCTTTTGTGTCAACAATGTCCAGTTTATATGGATTTTCCTTGACATTTTGCTTGCAGGAGATGCAGGCGGAGAGAAGAAGCAGGGCAACTCCAAGAATTTTAAATAGTTTCCTCATGCTGTCGAGTTTATTGGATTATGAATATACTGTAAATTTACAAAAAAACAGATACTAACAATTTAAACTTTCTAGCTGTTGTTTATTATTGTCAACTGTTGCCTGACCGACTCTTCATGCATCGCCTCAAGTATCCTTTTGATAAAATCCGGATCTAACTGAAGGGACTCCGCACTTGACACCTTTTGAGTTACAAGGTGTTCGTAGCGTGTCGGTTGTAAAATCGGGATATTGTTGTTTCTCTTGCATCGTCCTATCTCTCTGGCAACATGCATCCTTCTTGAAATCAATGTAAGAAGCCTGTCATCTATTTCATCAATCTCCCTTCGCAGTTCATTCAATAATCCAGGAGTCCCATCATAATTCCTGATTACAATGGAAGATAGGATTGTCTTGAGTTCAGCCGGCGTTACTTGTTGTTCCTTATCACTCAAAGCAGACTCAGGATTGATGTGAGATTCTATCATCAGTCCGTTAAAACCGAGATCCATCGATTGTTGGGCTATTTGAAATATAAGGTCGCGTCTTCCCGCTATATGGCTTGGATCGCATAAAATGGGAACTTCAGGGAGCCTTCTTTTAAGTTCAATTGGAATGTACCAGTGAGGAATATTTCTGAAAAGACCTCTCTCATATGTGCTGAACCCCCTGTGTACTGCATATATACGACTAATGCCACTGTTCCGGAACCTCTCGATTGCTCCAATCCACAGATCCACGTCCGGATTCACGGGATTCTTGACAAGTACCGGGATGTCACAACCCTTTAATGTATCGGCTATCTCCTGAACGGCAAATGGATTCGCGCTTGTCCTCGCGCCAATCCATAAAATATCTATGCCGGCTTTCAGAGAGGCTTTAACGTGAGAAGAGTTGGCCACCTCTACACAAGTGAGCATCCCTGTCTCTTTTTTGACTCGTGATAACCATTGCAGACCAACTGCACCTACTCCCTCAAACGATCCGGGTTTGGTGCGAGGTTTCCATAGGCCGGCCCTGAAAAATTTAATCCCGATCTTCTTCAGTTCTATAGCTGTCGATAATACTTGCTCCTCACTCTCTGCACTGCAAGGTCCGGCTATCACAAAAGGTCTTTCGGGATTTTTGATTTCCATTTTATTTAATCTTGTAAATAAGCTCGTCAAGTGTTCTTTTGGGAACATGGTGATTTTGGTTTGCGTCCCTCCAATACTTTATGTCACCATCTTTTATGTCATCTACTATTACTGTTTCTTTAGGTTTCCCAAGTGCAATCACCATTATAGGTTCAAGATGTTCAGGAAGCCTGAGGAGTTCTGTAAGACTCTCTTTCTTAAATGAAGCAATCATACATCCTCCGAATCCCATATCCACTGCCTGTAAAAGTATGCTTTGCGCAAAGATTCCGTTGTCGCAGGAATAGGTCGAAGATATGTTTCTATCATGAAGCAGTATAATATAGGCTGAAGGTCTCTCTCCTTCTTCCGGTCCGTTCCATTCTTTAAGATAGCCGGCCCAGGCAAGGTTCGGAAAAATAGAACCGTTCATGTTTCTATCGTTTGAGATAAAAAATTTTATCGGCTGGGCATTTCTGGATGAAGGTGAAAGTCTTGCGGCATTGACCATCTTGATAAGTTCCGGCTCACTGATTTCTATTTCTTGATAGAATCTTCTGTAACTTCTGTTATTGGCAAAGGGTATCATATTGTCTGTTTTAATTTAACCGTTTGTTGTCTGTCATTTAAAAGATTGAAAGCAGCTCGGATAATTTATTGGCTTTAATCAGTCTCGGATGTGCTCTCTCCTCTGTCACTTCGTGAGCCCATATAATGTCTGACGGGATATATACAGCCCACCCTCCCAGCTCCAGTATCGGTAGAATATCCGATTTAAAAGAGTTGCCTATCATCACCATTTCATGAGGTTCCACATCGTGCTCCTTGATCAGTTTGCTGTATGTGCCTTTATCCTTCTCACTCATAACCTCGATAGAGTTGAAGTACCTGCCTAACCCGGAACGTTCAATCTTCGACTCTTGTTCCAGCAAATCTCCTTTTGTGAACAGGGAGAGAGGATATTTCGCCGATAGAGAGCTCAGAACGTGTTCGGTGTCAGGGTAGAGCTCCAGTTTCTGTCCGATAGTATCTTTCCCTATCTCTATGAGCTGAAGTATCTCGTTGTTTGTAAGAGTTCCGCTACTAATCTCAATCCCGCACTCCACAAGTGATATTATAAAAGGTTTGGAGCCGTATCCCAATAACGGGAGGTTCCGTTTCTCCACAGCTAGCAATTTTGAGTTGGCCTCTTCGGGAGAGCAGAATCTCTCCATCATCTTCCCGAATCTCTGTTCAGCCCTTCTGTAGTTTTTCTCGTTGGCCCACAATGTGTCATCTGCATCAAAGGCAATCAGTTTTATTTTGTCTTTTAACATATAAATCAAATATAACACAAAGATACAAATATTTGAAGGGAAGAGTGAAAAGTGGATAGTTAATAGTTAATAGTGAATACAATATCAGGGAGTTCGGAGTCTAAAAAATAGATTTTAAACAAAAAGGTGTCAAAATTAATTTTGACACCTTGATATATTTGTTTTATTGTATGACTATTTTGCTACACGCTCAAGCCATTTGACCATTGAGAGCATCGCGAGCATTGAGAGTCCGCAGGCGATTGCGAATACCATCCAGCATGTCCATAGTGGAACCGATGTATATAAGAGACCGCCGATGAACAGAAGAAGATTACCTACGGCAGTTGCGGCAAGCCATGCTCCCTGCATCAATCCCTGAAGATGAGGAGGAGCAACTTTTGATACAAATGAGAGTCCCAGAGGCGATATAAACAGCTCTGCACATGTGAGTATGAAGTACATTCCAACCA
This sequence comes from Rikenellaceae bacterium, assembly GCA_034928745.1. Lineage (GTDB taxonomy): Bacteria > Bacteroidota > Bacteroidia > Bacteroidales > UBA932 > Bact-08. Next base: position 54,230 of record JAYFOS010000020.1, on the reverse strand, counting down.
TAACCCAAGGAGTGAGTTTCATGGCATCAAGATTCGTTGCTGACATAGTTGCAAGAGCAGATTTGTCAGGGAGAGCCATTGATACTGTAAGCATGAAAACATATGCAAATGCAGCGATACCCATTCCTATACCGATTTTTCTAGGAGTAGACGGCTCTTTCCCTTTTTTCTTGAGCGATCCGAAAAACCACATAACAAGAGGAGTCAGAACAACTACAAAGAATGGGTTGACAGACTGAAATATCTCGGCACCTTTAATTGATGTAAACCCCAGGTCAAAATTAATTACGTCAAGATTGATGTAGTCTCTCGCAAAATAGGTTAAAGAATAACCATTTTGGTGGAAAGAGAACCAGAAGAATATAACAACTCCGAAAACTGCAAAAAGAGCATAAATTCTTTGTTTTATCTCTGTTGCAGCCATTGTAATCTCAGCTTTCTCAACCTTGCTGCCCTTCTCTTTAGCCGCTTTATTTGCTGCAGGATCAGGGAATTTATTTTTATTAGTCACATAAATGACCAAAGAGATAATTATTGCAAATATTGTTGCAAAGAATGCGAAGTGGAATCCTTTGTTGAACACGTCCAGATACTGGTTGCTGAAAGCAGTGAGGTCGGATACAGGAGCCCCGTTAAGCATAACCTCAGATGAGTATGTCTGAAGGTTTGCCATCTGTTCTGTGTTCATTGCACCCGGATTTGCCAGGAATTTGTGACATAGCTCAGGAAGCTGTGCGTTGTAGTCAAAGCCGTTGTGCTTCAACCACCAGTTCCTCACAGCAATTGCAATGAATGGAGCAAAGAAACCTCCAATATTAATAAACATGTAGAAAAGCTGGAATCCGGCATCTCTCATATCTTTCGGCTTACCGTTACTGTCAAGTCCGTATTTTGCTGTAATATAATCTTTATACTCTTGTTTGTCATACATCTGGCCGACCAAAGCCTGAAGGTTACCTTTGAACAGCCCGTTACCAAATGCTATTACCAGCAAACCTGCACAAGTGAGACTAAGGTAAAGAGGTAGGCTTGGTACCGGAGTTGGTGTTGGGATTGCAATTATAAAGTAGCCGACAGCCATCAATATAAGGCCCCAAAGAATTGTCCTTTTGTAATTGCGGGTCTTATCGGCAATAAGACCTCCTACTAAGGCAAGAACATAGATTGATGCGTAAAACGCAGAATAGATATAACCTGTCGTTGTTTCAGACAGACCAAATTTGGCCGAGATGAACAATGTCAGGATTGCCATCATGATGTAGAAGCCAAAGCGTTCTCCCATATTTGCGAGAGCCGCGGAGAGCAGTCCTTTCGGATGTGATTTAAACATAGAGTGTACTATTTAGATAAGTTAAAAATTCCTCACAAGTTTACAAAAATACTAAAAAATGGATAACTTTGTTAAAAATGTAAACCAAGCCAGATGTCTAAAGTACTTTTTTATCCGATTCTGCTATTTATCTATCTGTTTTCTCTTATTCCCAAAAAAGTGCACTATCTGTTTTCGGATATATCGGCTTGGTTGCTCAGGGATCTTTTCAAATACAGAGTGGATGTAGTGGTGACAAATATTGCAAGATCATTCCCGGAAAAGAAATATAAAGAGATAAAAGCTATAGTAAGGAAGTTTTATATTAATTTTACAGATAACTTCTTTGAAATGCTTTGGTCTGTTTCAAAGTCGGTTGAGAAAATCAGCGCGAATGTATCTGCCGAAAACCTGGAGGCCCTCACATCTGCCTTCAAATTAGGTGGTTCAGCAATGATAGTATTGGGACATCAGGCAAATTGGGAGCAGATGCTTGCAGTAGATATCTCTCCATCCGGTTACCGTAACGAGGATATGAGGATGGTTTACAAGAAGATGAACAGTAAACTCTCAGATCTTCTGATACATTGGATCAGAAGTAGACATTCGAGCGGCACATTGGTTGAGATGAACGATATAGCAAGATATATGTTTAAACATAAAGACGAGCAGCTTTGCTACATATTCATTGCAGATCAGGCCCCGTTACCCGGGTCAAAATATGTGACAAGGTTTCTCAACCAGAAAACAAGGTTCTTCAGCGGTCCTGAGCAACTTTCAAGAAAGTTGGAAATTCCTGTGCTTTACCTCAATATTGAAAGAGTTGAACGAGGTAAATACAGGGCCGGCCTAACCACCATCACCGATCATCCCTCTTCGTTGAGAGACGGTGAGATATCGCAACGTTTTGCTTCATTGTTGGAGGAGGGAATTATTAAGTCTCCATCAGACTGGCTATGGACACACAGGCGTTGGAAAAGAGATAATTAGAATATAAATTAAAGTTACCTAAAAAATGAACAATTTATTAAAATGCATTTTACTTACAGCATCTGTCATAACAGCCGGAGAAGCTGTATCACAGACAGTAAGACCAGATGAAAAAATTCCGCTTGGAGCGATTGTATACTCTCTCCCAAGTACGACTATACATTTTGATGTAATTGCGGATCATGAGTCTTTTGTAGCCGGACCTTATGCAAAATTTGCACAGAAGTACCTCGGAGTACAGGCCAGAGAGGAGAGTGCCGAGACATATAAATTGAAATCTGTAGAGATGACTCCATATATTGAAGCTGACTACTCCGCAAACTATGCAGTTAATCTCGGTAATTCAAAAAACGCCTCAGCAAATTTTCTGGAATTCATGAGTCAGGGACTAATTGTCTGGTCAGACTCATATGCCGGCAAAAATGAGAAAATGCGTTTCCAGAACACAAAGAAGGATCTGGAATTCAATCAGATCCAGACAACTCAGAATCTAACCAGCGAGAAGACAACACTTTATAAAACTGTTCAGACAGCCGGAGGGCTTGAAAGAGTTGCAGTACAACAAAATCAGGTTGTAGAAAAAAGCCTTGAGAGAAGGGCGGAAGAGACAGCATCCTTGATTTTCAAATTAAGGGCAAAGCGTGTTGAAATAATTACCGGTGAAACAGATGCAACTTTCAGCGGAGAGGCACTCAAGGCTGCGATAAGCGAGATTAACCGACTGGAGAACGACTATATGACACTCTTCCTCGGAAAAAGCACATCAGATATACAGAAAATGAGCTTTGACATAGTCCCGTCTCCGGATAATCAAAAACAGATATACATAGCTTTCAGAATATCCGAGACACAAGGACTGCTTCCCGCCACAAACATTGCAGGAAGACCTGTGGTTCTCGAACTTTCCAATGAAGACAAAGTTGCCTCCGCACCAAAAATGGATCTTACCAATTCAAAGGGAAGGGTTATATACAGAAGACCGGCAGCAATGGTGGCAAAGGTACTGGATGGGCAGATAACTCTTATGCAGACAAGAATTCCGGTCTATCAACTGGGAACACTGCTCTCTTTTCCTATTGAAGTTGCTACTGCAAAATAAAATAAACATCTATAAATATTTACTGAAATGAGTATTGCTAAATTAAATCCGACAAGAGTCTGGAAACATTTTGAATCCTTAACCCAGATTCCTCGTCCTTCAAAGAAAGAGGCTAAAGCAGTCGCTTTTCTTGAAAACTACGGAAAAAGTCTTGGTCTTGAAACAATCAAGGATGAATTGGGAAACATTATTATCCGCAAACCTGCTACAAAAGGAATGGAGAACCGAAAAGGTATAATTCTTCAGGCTCATATAGACATGGTTCCTCAAAAAAACAGCGACAAGGTTCACGATTTTGAGAAAGACCCCATACAACCGAGAATAGTTGACGAGTGGGTATATGCCACAGGTACAACACTGGGCGCGGACAATGGTCTGGGTGTTGCAGTTGCAATGGCTGTCCTTGAGGCTAAGGATCTTACACACGGTCCGATAGAGGTTCTTATCACAGTTGATGAAGAGACCGGAATGACCGGCGCAAGAGGGCTGAAACACGGGATTCTCAAAGGTGATATTCTGATAAACCTTGATTCGGAAGATGAGGGTGAACTTTATGTAGGTTGTGCCGGCGGACTTGACGCTACTGCAACTTTCAAATATACAACAGTTGCCGTACCTACAGACTACGTAGGTCTTGATTTAGCTATAACAGGCATGAAGGGTGGGCACTCCGGAATGGATATAGTACTGGGCCGCGGAAATGCAAACAAGGCTTTAGTGAGAATTTTACTCCCGCTTATCGAAAAGGTTGATGCAATGATATCTTCGTTTGAAGGTGGTTCTTTAAGAAATGCAATTCCGAGAGAGTCTTTTGCAACTATAGCTGTTCCTGCATCAAAGGTCGCGATAGCCAAGAAGATTGTCAGCAAACATTTCAATGAGATGAAATCGGAGCTTTCTGCCCACGAGCCAACCCTCAATGTGGAGATTAAAGCTGCCAAGAAACCGGCCAAAGCAATCGATCCTGTTGTTGCAACAAAGGCTGTGAAGGCGATCTATGCTTGCCCTAACGGAGTGGAGCGTATGAGTGACGCTATGCCGGGTCTGGTTGAAACCTCCAATAATCTTGCGATTGTTAAAAGTGGTAACGGAAAGATAGATGTCAAATGTCTTATGAGAAGCTCTGTTGATTCTGCAAAAGATGTTTATGCAAGCTCTCTCAAGTCTGTATTTGACCTTGCCGGAGCAGAGGTTAAGCTTACAGGCGGATATCCGGGATGGAAACCAAATATGGATTCCGACATTCTTGCAACGATGAAGACTATTTACAAGAAACTTTACAGTAAGGAACCTGAGGTGAAGGCTATCCATGCAGGTCTGGAGTGCGGTATTCTCGGCGGTACATATCCTAACTGGGATATGATATCATGCGGCCCGACTATCAGATCTCCTCACTCACCGGATGAAAGGGTTAACATCAACACTGTCGAGAAGTGGTGGAACTACATAGTTGCTGTTCTTAAAGATGCTCCGTTAAAAAAATAATTTGCTGAAGTGTAATTATTTTATATCTTTGCAGCCCTTTTATAATAATATTAATTTACAAAGAGTATGTTAAAACAGTACGAAACCGTTTTCATTGCAACTCCCGTTTTATCTGAGGTTCAGATAAAGGAAGCGGTAAAGAAGTTTCGTGACTTTATCACCGACAATCAAGGTGAGATCGTTTACGAAGAAGACTGGGGCCTCAGAAAGCTGGCTTACCCTATCCAAAAGAAAACCACTGGTTTTTATCACTTGATCGAGTTCAAGGCAGATCCTTCATTGATCGCAAAGCTCGAGATTCAGTATCGTCGCGATGAGCGCATTATCCGTTTCCTTACATTCGCTATGGACAAGCATTCTGTAGCTTATGCAGAGAAAAAACGTGCAAACAAGGCAGAAACTAAAAACTAAGGAGGAGGAGTCATGTCAAGTCAAAACAATGAAATACGCTATCTGAACCCACCCACTGTGGAAGTTAAGAAAAAGAAGTACTGCCGCTTCAAAAAAGCCGGCATCAAGTACGTGGACTACAAAGACGCTGAGTTTCTAAAGAGATTCCTTAACGAGCAGGGTAAGATTTTACCTAGACGCCTTACCGGAACTTCTCTGAAATTCCAGAAGAAGGTGTCTCAGGCAGTCAAGCGCGCAAGGCATCTTGCTTTATTGCCTTATGTAACAGATTTATTGAAATAAGCTTAGGAGAATTGTTATGGAAATTATACTGAAACAAGATGTTCCCAATCTGGGTCATAAAGACGATATAGTAACCGTGCGTAACGGTTATGCTGCCAACTACCTTATTCCTCAGGGATTTGCTGTTATGGCAACTGCTTCTGCAAAAAAGGTACATGCTGAGAATCTCAGACAAAGAGCTCATAAAGAGGCGAAGATTAGAGAAGAGGCTGCTGCACTGGCTGCTAAGCTCGAAGGACTACAAGTGAAGCTTGCTACAAAAGTAAGTTCTACCGGTAAGATATTTGGATCAATAAATAATATTCAGGTTGCCGAGGCTCTAGCAAGCCAGGGCTATGAGATAGATCGAAGGAATATCACAATAGTCGGTGAAGAAAATGTCAAGGAGGTCGGAATTTACGATGCTGTTGTCAAGTGTCATCGTGAAATCAAGGCAAATATTAAAATTGAAGTAGTAGGAGAGGAGTAAAATCCTCTCTTCTTTTATATTTCATTTGTGTTTAAATATTTGTTTGATCACTTTTTTCGTTATATCTTTGTTATAACTATGTTAGGATTATTAAACTTTTAAACAAAATTTATATGAAGAAGATTCTTACTTTAGTCATGATGCTCGCGGTTGTGTCAGTATATGCGCAACAGCAAGAGACAAAAACCGACGTAAAGTATAACCAATACCTTACAAATGGTTTTTGGGACAATTGGTTTGTTGGTGTAGGCGGCGGAGCTCAGGTTTATTTTGGTGAGCATGACGGTGCAATTGACTTCGGAGACCGTATTGCTCCTGCATTTGACATTACATTCGGTAAGTGGGTTACACCGTTGTTCGGACTACGCGGTCAATTTTCCGGCATCGGAGTTAAAGGCGGCATGACACAGAACAGAGGACATTTTATTGAGGAGCAATATGACGGTTGCGCCGACTGCTATACAGAGAAGTTCAACATGTTCAACCTCCACGGTGATTTCCTGTGGAATCTTTCTAACACTCTTGGCGGTTACAGAACAGACCGTACATGGTCGTTCATCCCTTATCTGGGTCTTGGATGGGCCAAGTCATGGAAGAAAGATGTCAATCCACAATACAACGAGGTTGGTGCATCACTTGGTCTTATCAATAAGATCCGTCTTTCAGATGCAGTAGATTTCAATATCGAACTTAAAGCCCTTCTTGTAAACGACAGATTTGACGGTTATGAAGTAGGACAGGGTATTGAGGAGCTTGCAACTGCGACTGTGGGATTTGCGTATAACTTCATGAAACGTGATTTCACAAAATATGTGAAGCCTGTTCCATGTGACTACACTCCTTATACAAGCAAAATTTCTGATCTTGAGAAGAAAATTGCCGATGCTGATGCAAAAGCAGCTAAATTAGCAAATGATCTTGATGCTGAAAAGGCAAAAGGGCCTAAGATCATAACAAATACAGAATATCTTGCAGGCAAGATGGCTGTTTGGTTCCCTATTAACGGAACAAAACTTACAGACAAAGATCTTATCAACTTGGGTGATTATGCTGAGGTAATCAAGAAATCAGGTTTGACTTACAAGATTTCTGGATATGCTGATAAACAGACCGGAAGCAAGAAAGTTAACCAGAAGCTCAGCGAGCAACGTGCAAATAGAGTTTACGATGCTCTAGTGAATAAGTTCGGTGTAGATCCTGCGAAATTGGAGAAAGTTGCTAATGGAGATCTGCAACAACCTTACGATAAGCCACTACTTAACCGTGTTGTAGTTATTGAATAATTGCAAGTGGCTAAAAATGAAGCTCATCCGAAAGATGGGCTTTTTTTTTATAATTAATTCTTGCCAGTATTACAAAAAATAGTTAACTTTCACAAAATAAACTGGATGATTATGAAAAAAAGTATTTTAACCTTGGCGTTTTTAATGTTAGCAGGAGCAATATTTGCCCAGGAACAGGCAAAAAGAGGGCCATTTCTGACTAACGGGTTCTGGGACAACTGGTTCATATCTGCAGGAGTCGGTGGAAATTTATACGTTGGAGAGAATGATGATCAAATCTCATTAGGTGACAGAATCTCAACAGCAGTAGATATATCGCTTGGTAAATGGTTCACACCATATTCAGGTCTCAGATTCCAGTATGCCGGGATAGATGCAAAAGGCTATGGTCCAAATGCACTCTATGCAGACAATAACGGAAATGAATCTTTTAATGTGATGAATCTTCATGCCGATTATATGCTAAACCTCTCAAATGTTATCGGAGGATATAAAGAGAACAGATTCTGGCAGTTTGTACCATACGTTGGTGCCGGATGGGCAAAATCTTGGAAGAAGGATGTTGATCCTCAGTACAACGAAGTTGGTTTTGCGTGGGGTCTGGTAAATAAATTACGACTTTCTGACGCAATTGATGCAAATCTTGAATTAAGAGCACTTTATGTAAACCAGCGTTTTGAAGGAGTAGTTGGAGGAAGACGTGGTGAGGGTATGGCTTCAGCGACTGTCGGACTCTCATATAAATTCAACAGACGTGATTTCACAAAATATGTCGAACCGGTACCTTGCGACTACACTCCTTATACTACAAAGATTTCAGATCTTGAACAAAAAATTGCCAATGCTGACGCTAAAGCAAAACAACTGGCTTCAGACTTGAATGCAGAAAAGAACAAAGCTCCGAAAGTGGTTACTAATACTGAGTATCTTGCAGGTAAAATGTCTGTATGGTTCCCGATTAACAATTCAAAGATATCTACTGTAGATATGATTAACATTGGTTACTATGCAGAAATGATAAAGAAATCCGGGCTTAATTATAAGATTATGGGTTCAGCTGATAAAGAGACAGGTAACAAGAAAATTAACCAGAAGCTGAGTGAACAACGTGCAAAAAATGTATATGACGCTTTGGTAAATAAATTTGGTGTAAACCCTTCTCAACTGGAGATAATTGCAAAGGGTGACACAGACGAGCCATACAACAAACCGGTACTTAACAGGGTCGTTGTTATTGAATAGGTATATGAGCTTCAATATTAGAGGGTCCGGAATTTCCGGACCCTCTTTTTATTTTCATAACTATCTATTGTCGGTTCAATAATTATTTCTTACTTTACATTGTAAATAGCTAAATATTATGAAAAAAGAATTATTGACACTCGTTTTATTGATGATTACCTGTGCTTTATTTGCTCAAAAAGAGGTGAGCAAGGGTCCTTTCGTGACAAACGAATTTGGTGATAATTGGTTTGCCTCAGTCGGTTTTGGCGGGAATATTTATGCAGGAGAGAATGACAGCGAACTGGGTTTGGGTGATCGTATTGCTACAGCCATTGATATAACAGCAGGTAAGTGGCTTACTCCTTCAATGGGTTTACGTGTTCAATATGCAGGATTGAAAGCTAAGGGAAAAGCACCTGCAAATTCAATGTTTGCTGATGCTCAGGGAAATGAAGAGTTCAATATTATGAATCTGCATGCGGATTATATGTTTAATATTAATAATGCATTTTTCGGATATAGAGCAGACAGGACATGGGAATTAATACCTTTCTTTGGTTTTGGTTGGGCACAAGCTACGAAATCTGGTGTTGACAATAAGAGTAACGAGCTTGCAGCATCGGCAGGATTACTTAACAAGTTCAGGATATCAAAAGCAGTTGATTTTAATCTTGAATTGAGGGGTATGTTGGCAAATCAACGGCTTGACGGTGTTGAAGGTGGAACAAGGGCTGAAGGTATGGCTTCTGCGACAGTCGGATTTTCTTACAAGTTTGGAAAGAGAACTTTTGAACAGAAACCTGAGAAATTTATTCCGGATTACTCTCCATATACAAATAAGATATCGGACCTGGAAAAACAGATAAATGAGGAAAAGATCCAAAAGAGGGCTATTCTGGACGAGCTAAACCAGGAAAGAAGCAAAGCGCCTGAGACTGTTAAAACGATAGAGTATCTCTCGTATCCTCTGTCAGTATATTTTGCTGTGGGTAGTTCAAAAGTGCCGCATGAAGATCTGTTCAACCTGAATAACTATGCTGAAATCATAAAGAAATCGGGAAAGGTCTTCAAGATTTTAGGATCTCCGGACAAACTTACAGGAAATCCAAATTCAAATAAAAAGCTTAGTGAAGAACGTGCAAGCGCCGTTTACGAAGCACTAGTGTATAAGTGTGGAGTAAATCCTAAACAACTTGAAATTGTAGAAAAACCAGAGCCCGGCAAGAATCTGGATAATACAATAATCGGCAGAGCCGTAATATTTGAATAACTTCTCTTACGATATAAAGGCGACAAAACTAGAGGTATTAGTTGTATAACTATAAAAAATAGTTGCACAACTAAAATATATAGTTATATTTGTATTGTAATCCATCAGACTATGGCAACAATACATAAATTAACAGCAAAAGAGGAGGAGATAATGTCTCGCTTCTGGGAAAAAGATGCTCTTTTTGTAAGAGAGCTTCTTGATTTCTATACAGATAACAAGCCTCATTTCAACACTTTATCTACAATTGTGAGAGGATTGGAAGAAAAGGGATTTCTCAGTCATCACTCTTTTGGTAACACATACCAGTATTTTCCCGTAATTTCCAGGGATGACTATAAGAAAGGGGCCTTGGATAATGTTGTTAAAAAGTACTTCAAAAGCTCATATCTCGGAGTTGTATCTTCACTTATCGAAGAGGAGGAGGTTTCGCTGGACGATCTTAAGAAGCTTATCAGGCAGGTTGAGGAATCATCTAAAAAATAAAAGAAATGGGAGAGTTATTTGTATATATTTTGAAGTCCTCTCTTTGCCTTGCGGCGTTTTACCTCTTCTTCAAGCTTATGCTCAGCAGGGAGACACTCTATAAATTTAACAGGGTGGTATTGCTATCTCTCTTTGCCATAGCTCTTGTAATACCTTTTATTCATATCTCTTTTGCCAAAGATGTCCCATATTCGGGACTGGCACTGAATATTGACCAACTGATAGCTATGGCTGCGAGTGAAAATAGTGTTACAGTTGCGGCAAATGGTAATGTTGATGTATGGATACTCGGAATATTTATACTCTACATAGCAGGAGCCCTATTCTTTCTGGGAAGAATGGCTGTTTCTCTGGTCAGGATTATAATGATGGTAAAATCCGCAGATACTCAGAGAATACCAATTGAAGGAGTAAGATTGATTATTCATAAAAAAGAGATGGCACCGTTCTCTTGGATGAAATATATAGTAATTTCCGAGAATGATTATAAAGAGAGTAGCAGAGAGATCATTACACATGAACTTGCCCATATTGAGGGAAGGCATTCTCTGGATCTTATACTTGCCGAGGTTATCACTATTATTCACTGGTTTAATCCGGCAGTTTATCTTCTGAAGCAGGAACTCAGGAACATACACGAGTATCAGGCCGATGAGGCCGTTATTGACAAAGGCATCGATGCAAAACAATATCAACTATTATTAATTAAAAAAGCTGTTGGCGACAGGCTCTACTCTATGGCCAACAGCTTTAATCACAGTAAATTAAAAAACAGGATTACCATGATCTCAAAGAAAAAATCAAATCGTTTGGCAGCTATCAAGGCTTTGTTCGTGCTGCCGTTGTCAGCATTGGCAGTAGTTGCCTTTGCTTCAGAGAAAATGACCTCTGGAATGGAGGTGATTTCAAACGCTAAAATTACTGAAATTTTTGCACAGGACACTATTAAAAAGGAGGCTAAAGTAAAAGTGAAAAGTGAAAAGTTAGGGAAGAGTGAAAAAATTGTGAATAGTAAAGAGGGTAAAGGGAAGAGTGAGAAGACTTATAGTATAACGATAAATGATGAAAACCAGGGGCAAACCTCAACTAAAAAGGTTATAACCTATATAGTCAGGGATACAGTAAACGTGAGCATCGTCGGGTACGATTCTACAAAAAAGGGTTTCAGGCATGATGTTATAAGCATAAGCGACCCGGATAGTAAGGACACTGTGCGCACATTTGTGACTTATATGAATGATAATAATAAAGATGCCCAACCAATCATCATCGTTGACGGAAAAGAGGTGAATGCAAAGCTGATGAAAGCAATTGACACGAAAGCCATAGAATCTGTCAGTGTGCTTAAAGATAAGTCTGCAATTGCACTGTACGGCGAAAAAGGTAAGAACGGGGTTATCGTAATTACTCTAAAGGATCCGGATTCCGGAAATTTGGATGAAGAAAACAATAAACACAAAACGACTATACGAATCAGAGGAATTGCAGATTTGCCGGAGGAAGATCAGCCAACTTATGTTGTAAACGGTAAGATTACAGGTCCGAAAGATGCTAACGCAATCAACCCGGACCAGATTAAGTCAATCTCAATTCTCAAGGGAGATAAGGCAAAGGAAAAATATGGGGATAAGGTTAAGAAAGGCGTTATAGAGATTACACTTAAATAGTGATTGAAGCTTTATAAAAAAAGAACCCCAAAACGATTTGCACAAATTTGCAAATCGTTTTTTATTAACAAAGTCCCTCTTTTATAACTTTTTTCAAAATGTAAATAATTATTGATAATGAATATAGATGGGCACTATTTTTGCCTTACGAGTAAATGTGTAAAATCTAATTTATTATAAATATCCATGAAAAGAATTTTGTTTTTTATCTCTTTGTTCCTTACTCTGGAAGCAGTCGCACAAACAGATGCCGAGAGTATTTACTTACTTGCCTGGAAGAAGTATAATGCGAATAACTATACAGAGGCCGGAGAACTGTTTGAAAAGAGCATTAAAGCCGGGAAAACCTGGCCGGGTGTATATCTTAATGCAGCTTCATCGTGGGCCATGGCAGACAATGAAGAGAAGGCATTTGAAAATCTATTCAAAATGGTAGATGCCGGATATATTAATAAAAGTTATATTCTGGATGAATTTCCAGAATTTAGTAAGTATTATGGAAACGCTGAGTGGAAAGGGTTGATGGAAAAGATGGATAATAGAATTACCGCGTTTTATAAATATGCAGAAAATGTCAGTTTCCAAAAACTTTCAAAGGAACAAATGTATAGTGACTTTGACACTCTTGTGAAGAATATAGTCCTATATAGTCCGCATATAAAAGTACGCCATCATGTGTGTGGTATTGACTACGAAAAACAATTCAAAGGTCTGAGGAAGGAGATTGAGAGTTGCGACTCTTCTGAGCGATTTGCCATGCTCATATACAGGGTTTTATTGGTTTGCCAGGATGGGCATACCAGCATCAGCCGTACAAACCCGCTTAAACTTTTGAGCGATGGCATGCCTATGGAGGAGTGTGCCTCAATTGGAAATTACCAGAAGTATTTCAATTCGGTAATGGTGATGGATGACAATCTGCCTGAATTGGTGTACTATAAAGGTAAATATTATACCCGTACAGAATATCAATACAGTAACACGACTGTTCCGAAAAAGGCAGAGCTCATTTCGGTAAACGGCATGAGCCCTACAAAATATCTTCTCACAAATCTTGACAAAAAAGGTTTTCTGTCATGGGATTTTGTCAATAATTGCTTTTATTCAGAAAGTCTGCTGCAAAATAGCATAGCCAATGACACCACTTTGCGGCTCACATTTTTGGCAAATAAGAAAAAACAACGCCTTGACGTGAATTTGAAAATGGGATTTAAATCAAGACCCACGCTGGCAAACGACAATGGTTTTGTAGAGTACTGGGGTGATTCCAGAACATTGTATATCCGGATACCTAAGATGGTAAATGAGGAGTTTTATCCAAAAGAGATTGCCCGATATGATAAAGAGAATATAGAGAAAGTAATTATTGACATTCGTGGAAATCCGGGTGGGTCTGATAATGTCTGGAACAAAACATTGTCCTCAATCATGTGCGGTAAGACCTTTTTTAAAACAAAATATTCATACAACAGTGATTTGAAAAAAAGTGATACTACATTCACTCCTGCAGAAAATTTCAGAGATTTGAACCTGGTGTATAAATGGGCCAATAGAGGCATTGGAGGGAACAAATCTGTATTAAATTATAAGGGGAAGATATATGTTTTGTATGACGAATTGTCTTTTTCAGCAGCAGGCAGCTTGGTAAGTGCCTGTTACTATTCAGATAATTTAGTTGCAGTTGGTGTTCCTACAGGACGGATTTTGGGATTCGGCACGAATCCGTATGAATTCCGATTACCGAACACAAAGATTGGTTACCGTATCGAGCCTATACTGGATATAACAGAATGTAATACATATAAGGATATCTTTCATGATAAGCCAGAACTTGATGTCAATCTCAATCTTGACGAAATAATATTGCTCAAGACAAATCCATATACTAATGAGTTCTTGAAAAATGAGGATCCGTATATAAAGAGAGTTAAAAGTGAAGAGTTGACAATGCCTGAATAACGTTTGCCGTTTTGTTACTTGTATTTTACTATAAATAAAACTCTCATTGTAATTATAATGTCATATTGTTGATTCAGGTGAATATCTCATATCTCATCGGGCACTGTCCAAAATTTTGTGCAGGCGACAACTGATTAATCATAGTTAAAGTGAGGGGTTGAAATATATACTTGCCACTGCAAGTTAGCGCAAGTTCAAACATGCTTTTGTATTATGCTGTTGACGCGCGTCAAAATTATCAATGTGCAGTAATTCAGCTAAATAGGCTATTTGAATTTGCATGATCTTGCAAATTGAATGTTCGTATGGTTCACACAATAAATTAAATGTGAATTTTGACGCGCGTTAAACTTCTCTTTTGACCTTGGACTTTCGACTTGATTATGCCAGACACTGTTAACTTTTCACTCTTCACTATTAACTTATTCTCCTCTCTTCACTAAAAAAATGTCAGTAATGTGCTTGTAGCCACGACTTGCAGATAACTTATGAAGAAGTTTGAATATAAAATTAAAGAGATTAACAGAAAAAAATTATTACCTTTGAAGTCTGTTTTGTAACAATTTATAGTTTAAATATAACACAATGAAACAAGATCTTCAGATTTCAGAATTGATCAAAAAAGAGGAGAACCGCCAGCTTCACGGTATAGAACTCATTGCCTCAGAAAATTTTGTCAGCCCACAGGTGCTCTCAGCACTTGGTTCTGTGCTCACAAACAAATATGCAGAGGGGTATCCGGGTGCAAGATATTATGGCGGATGTGAAGTTGTGGATCAGGTAGAGCAACTTGCAATTGACAGGATTTGCCAACTCTTTGGAGCTGAATATGCAAACGTTCAGCCACACTCCGGAGCCCAGGCCAACATGGCTGTATTCATGGCTTGCCTGAAACCCGGAGATACTTTCATGGGACTTGATCTGGCTCATGGAGGACACCTGACACATGGTTCACCGGTGAATGTTTCGGGTATATGGTACAATGCCATTTCCTATCAACTTAACGAAGAGACCGGATTGGTTGATTATGACGAGATGGAGAGAAAAGCTCTTGAACACAAACCTAAGTTAATAGTAGGTGGTGCTTCTGCGTACTCAAGAGAGTGGGATTGGGCCAGGATGAGAGCCATTGCAGATAAGGTAGGAGCCATCCTGATGGTAGACATGGCACACCCTGCAGGTCTGATTGCTGCCGGACTCCTTGACAATCCTGTAAAATACGCACATATTGTAACATCTACCACTCACAAAACTCTCAGAGGGCCTCGTGGTGGCATTATACTTATTGGAAAGGATTTCCCAAATCCATTCGGAATTCTCACTCCTAAGGGTGAAGTGAAGATGATGTCTGCAGTTATCAACTCTAGCGTTTTCCCCGGCATACAGGGCGGACCACTGGAACACTGTATCGCTGCCAAGGCTGTCTCTTTCTTTGAGGCTCTCCAACCGGAATTCAAGGCATATCAGCTGCAGGTGAAGAACAATGCGGCAGCTATGGCCTCATCATTTATCGAAAGAGGATACAAGGTAGTGTCAGGTGGTACTGACAACCACCTTATGCTTATAGATTTAAGAAGCAAGTTCCCGGATCTTACAGGAAAAGTTGCAGAAAAAGTACTTGTATCGGCAGATATTACTGTAAACAAGAACATGGTCCCTTTTGACAGCCGTTCTCCATTCCAGACTTCAGGTATAAGAGTGGGAACACCTGCAATTACTTCAAGAGGTCTGCTCGAAAAGGATATGCCTTATATTGTTGAGCTGATTGACAGGGTTCTTTCTAATCCGGACAATGCAACAGTAATTGCCGAAGTTAAAGAATCAGCACGCAAGAAAATGCACGGATTGCCATTAAATATCTGGTAGAAATTAAGAATCAGAAATATTTTTCTTCTTCGGGAAATATATCCCGTTTTGGATGAAGAGAGGTTTTTCTGTCAAGTCTTTAATCTGGGCCTGAGAGCTTTTGATTATGCGGTTGCAGACATCATAACGGTTCTTGGGTCTTTTATTTTCCTGCCAGTTGAAACCCTTAAGTTTTTGCTTCTCCTTCTCAAGATTAAAGAGCGGATATGCGTTGCTTTTAATAAGTTCGAAATAACGGATTCGCTCAATTTTTTTATCGTTAAGCCTTGCACTCATGGCTTTGCACTCCTTCTCGTTCATTGTTGTCAAGATGCTGTCTTCTGCAAAGAAGAAAAGCATGGAGGTGCTTCCAAGTGCATCAAATCGGCTCAATTCCCCCTTTTCAAAGAAAATAATAATATCTGCACCTTTGATCTGGTCGAAATGAAGGGAGTCCTCCTTCACAGCCACAAAGGCGGAGGAGTTCAACTCAGCTTTACGTAGGGAACGCCCTGAAAGCACAATCTGTATGCTGTCTGCAGATAGCTGCTTGTTCTCATTCCAGAGTAACGGATCTTTATATAATCTTATCAGTGAGTCTAGGGTGTTGAATTGGAGTGAGTCGCATGCCCCTTGGAGGCTTTTTCTGTGAAAACGTACATTCTTCAATGCTGTCAAGAACTTAACCTTAACTGTGTCAATCGGGTTTATGGCAGTGGAGTCTGCCTTGGAAGTGAGTAGTGAGTCAGTTTTGGAAGTGAGTAGTGAATCCTTAGTTGAGGGGATTAATGATTCCTTGCGAATTGTGGTGTCAATATCTCTCTTTCGCAAGAGTGAATCACTCTTTTTCAGCAAAAGTGAATCGGTATTTTTTATCAAGAGAGAGTCTGCGTTTTTCAATACTAAAGTATCAGCAGAAGCTTTGCTCTTTTTGGATCTTCGTTTTGTCTCCTTCATAGTTCTTTCTCCCTGTTTTTTCGTGTCCCGGAGAGAGTCTTTCACTTGATAGGTTGATGCCGGTGGTTTTAAAGCCTTTCCTGATGGTTTTTCCCCGGGTCTTGCCGGCATATTGGCAGGACCTGATCCCTGAGTCTCACCTTTGGTCGGGTTATTATTGTTTTTCAACTTTTTTGCGGCGTACATCTCCAGTATGGGGTCTCTCCGGCTAAGGTCATATCTTTGCGAGGCCCTTGCAACGGCAGATGAGTCCACCTCTTTGTGAAGAAGCACATTGTATGTTATTGTGTCCGCTGCAAAGAAAAGAGTGTCACTGACCCCGTTCTCTACAGAATAGGTCCCTACACTCGGGTTTTGTTCGAGGATTATTTTCTCAGGCTTACTGTTGTACGTTAACTTGTCCGCAAAGAAAAGGGCTGACTGGGCTGTATCCAGAATCTGTACGTTCTTTTGTAGTATCGCATTTCCGGTTTTCCGGTTATAGTCGAGTTCATTTGCCCAAATCTCATCGTTCTTTGTTTTGATATAAACATCTTTGTCAAAATGGAGATACTCATTGTTCCTGTCATACCAACCTCCATTTGCAATTAAAAAGCCATCCCCCTGCCAGGCATATGTTTTTGTGAGAAAAACAGCCTTGTTCTCCTTTGAAAGATATGCAAGAGAATCGGTACTCATTAATACTGAGTCGGATTGCATCTCAACCTTCATCTGGAAGAGAAAGCGATTATCCTTGGAGTAGTAATATCCGTTCATGCTCTCAATGGTACTGCTGTCCTTATTCATAAGGCAACCACCATTATAAAACATGCCGATGCTGTCTTTTGTATAATAATCTATATAGTGAGTACGCAGTCTTCCTCCCTCCTTGTCAATCAGTTCCACTAGCTGTCCGCGTACTTGCGCCACAGATTGGTCAGCAATGTATTTTATGTTATCGCTGATTAGAGTTGTATTTTTCTGTATGATTTTTACATTCCCGATGGCATCCACAATATTGGCCTGGGTGTCCCAAATAGCAGAATCACAAAGTATTAGGGCGTTGTTGTGGAGAAACTGCGCAGGTCCTGAAACCTTGCGGAATTCTCTGCCCATAAATGTCGTAAGAATGGCTGATTTTGCATCTATCAGCCTTACGAGGCTCTCTTCCGGTCTCTGTTTCTGTTGTTGGGCGAAAAGATAGGGAGAAAGCAGCGATAGTGCTACTGTGAAAAAAAGTCTGTACATTATTTTTTAATCCAACCCTCTCTCTCGAAGGGACAGTTTTCGAACATGGGATCAATCTTAATATAGGTTGTGGCCTGCTTTTGTTTGATAAATGCATCAAGAGCCTTGTTGATATTCTCACTTTTAGCCATCTCCTGAAGTACGGAGAAATCCTCTTTGAATGAAGCTGTATGTGATGGAATTATTTTGTCAAGGCGGATAATCTTGTACACGACATTTCCTTCGCGACCCTCATTGTCTCTTGACTCAAAAGGAGCTGATATCTCTCCGATTTCAAGTGCTTTCAAGACAGCGTGGTCAGCAGGTTTTAACTGGTCAATTTCAAAATATACCGAGCCGGTGTTCTCGTCAGCAACAACTCCCCCGTTTACAAAACTCTTTGGATCCTGAGAATATCTCCTGGCCGCCTGATCAAATTTGAGACTGTCCAAAGTTATGAGATTTTTAAGACTGTCAAGTGTCTTGAATGCTTTGTCCTTATCGGTTGTAGTATACATCGGTTTCAAAAGGATATGTCTTGCGTTGAACATATCGCCCTCTTTTTTTATAAGTTGGATTATGTGAAATCCGTCAGGGGTCTCGACAATCTGTGATACCTGGCCTACTTTAAGAGCCATGGCAGCATCCGAAAATTGAGACCAGTACAGCTGTTTTGAGGCCATGCCAAGCTCTCCGCCTCTTGAGGCACTACCTGGATCTTGAGAGTACATTGTCGCCAGAGTGCTGAATTTTGTACCCTTCATTATTCTCTCTCTGAATTCAATCAGTCTCTCCTTTACAGCCATTATTGCAGCCTCTTTTTCGGGATATAATACAATCTGGCTGTATTGATACTGAGTTGAAATAATAGGGAGGCTGTCTTTTGGGAGTTTTTTGTAATACTTCTCAATATCCGATGGTGTGAATTCCGGAGCTTTCTTTGCCACCTCCGCCTGCATATTATTTACGAGCGATAGGTCTGTAAGTGTTTCACGCCACTCTTCACGTATTTTGTACAGGGGCTTTTTGAAGTACTCTTCAGTGGCTTTTTCTCCGCCGAGTTTAGTCATAACCTCCTGTAACCTTTGGTTAAGATTCTGTTCCACCATCTCCTGACTGGCAGTAAGGCTGTCAAGTCTTGCCTGTGTCAGAAAAAGCTTTTGTACCAACATTTTTTCAAGTACCTGACACCTGAGGTTTTTGTCTGAAGGGACTCCTTGAAACAGCATCATTTGAGCTTCTGCCTCTATTGTAGAGAGCTGGATCATGTCATTTCCGATCAGTGCTACAGTCTTGTCTATAAGTCCTCCCTTGTATGTCTGGGCTGACACAGGGGTATGGGTAAAGCTAAAAAGGATAATGGTTATTGCGAGTAGTCTGGACCACTCTTTCTTTATAGTTGTCATTTATTGATATTTGTTTTCAATGTGTTATTCTCAAGGGCTTCTTTTAAAAGACTCTTTTCAAGTTCGGAAATAAGCTCCTGTTTCCGTTTGATGAGTATTATCTCTTTTATGCGCGGTAAATAATATTCAAACGGAGGTATCTCGCCGGGTGCAATCTTGTCGAGAAAATATACAAAATAGTTATAAAGAGTGTCACTCGTCTCTATGTATGAACTGTTGCTTGCCGCCCTTTCACAGGACTGTACGTCATATGGGATCATGCTGGCAACAGCTGAAATGTCCACCCAATTATTCCCGAAATTATCGTATTTGTCCGCAGAGTTGTAACACAGTCTCTCCAACTCGTCAATCTCCTCAATTCCGTTTGCCTTGAACAAGTTTTTGATGGCCGCAATGTTTGGTGAATTCTGGGATATTTTGATAACCCTTGCTTTCACCACAGAACTGTTTGAGGTAAAGTTTGACGAATGTTTGGCATAATACTCCCGGCACTCCTCATCGGTTATTGTTGTGTCAAGGCGGGATTCGATAAATAGATTCTCGTATCTGTATACAAGGAGAGAATTCCTGTAATCCTCCAGCTCCTGCTCAACATCTTTCTCGCTTTTTGACAGCTCGCTTTCAGCCTTTTTTAGCAACAGATGTTTGGTAGCCCAATTGTTTATATATTGTTCAAGCATCCTTATACTGTCCTCCGGATTTGTACCTTCAGGAATGAGCTCACGTACGTCTGATTCAAGCAGCTTTTGTCCGCCTACCTCGGCTACTACCTTGTCTGATGAGAAGTTGATATACTTGCATGACATAAGCGTGGGAATCAGAATTGTCAAAAGCAGATATTTTTTCATTTTATCAGTAATTTATCTTGAAATTTGAGCCATTACCACAGATAAACAAAGACCCTGCCATAATTTACGACAGGTCTAATCTTTATGAAGGGTCTACAAAGGTATACAAAAAATGGTTATCTTCGAGGTCAAATCCACAACGATGAAAAACATAGCATTTCTTACACTGTTACTTATGATTATACCTGTTTCTTCGTGTAAACAAAAGACCGGACAAGAGACAAAGGCAGAGATAATAACCGAGGCAGCTATTAACTCAATAGTTGATACAATTTCTAAACATAACCCAAATCTGGATTCTCCGGATAGATTGAGAGCCGGTGTCAGGCAAGCCGCAATGCAATGGAAGATTGAATTTGGCGACTCAGATGTGTTTAAGAAATTTTGTATAGAGAATTATGCAGAGACTCCTGAAAAGAGGAGAGAACTTTTCAACAAACTTTCAGTGGCATTGGAGGCCTTATGGGGCGGATTCAACAAGATTGGTGTGGAACTGAAAAAACCAATGCATCTTGTAGGGGACACCCTGACACATGTTGATTATATCCTTGGGGCTTATGATCCTTCAAGCCACCTGTCGGAAGATTTTTATGACAATAAGATAGCCTATCTGACTATCTTGAATTTCCCTTTCTATACTCTTGAGGAGAAGGAGAAAAATGCAGGGCAGTGGACAAGGCTGGATTGGGCCTATGCAAGGATGGGCGATATCTTTATTCCTAAAGCATCTGCGGCAGTGCTTCAGCTTGTGGCTGACGCCGAGATGAAAGGGGAGAGTTATATTGCAGACTACAATATTATGATGGGTCATCTGGTCAATAATGAAGGTAAAAAGATGTTTCCTGCAGATATGAAGTTGCTTAGCCACTGGAATTTAAGGGATGAACTCAAGTCAAACTACGCCCCCGGGGCAGATAATTTCGAGAAGCAGAAGATGATTTACAGGGTGATGCTGGATATTGTTGAGCAGACAATTCCTCTGGAGGTTATTAATAATCCTGAATATGACTGGAATCCGTATACAAATGTTGTTTATAAGGATGGAAAGGAGACAAAGGCCAATCCTGAAGGAACAAGACGCTATGAGATGCTTCTCGAGCAGTTCAGGGCACAACAGGCTGTGGATAAATATGCAACAGCTTATCCAAATGCGCTTCTGAGGGCGTTTGACCAGAGCATGCAGATCAAGCAGGAGGATATCGAGAATATGTTTATTGAGTATATCAGCTCTCCAAAGGTTAAAAAGATTGCAGGTATGATTAAGGAGAGGCTGGGCCGGCCGCTTGAACCTTTTGATATATGGTATGACGGATTCAAGACCAGGAGTTCCATAAATGAGGATGAACTGACACAAAAGACACAACGACTATATCCAAATGCAGAGGCTTATGACAAAGCCATCCCTTCAATGCTTGTGAAATTGGGATTTCCACAGGAAACGGCTGCCTCTTTGGGTGATGCAATTGTAGTAGAGCCGGCAAGAGGTTCAGGCCATGCATGGGGTGCCATGAGCAGGGATGATTATGCAAGATTGAGAACAAGGCTCTCTGCAAAAGGCATGGACTATAAAGGATTCAACATCGCTGTGCATGAGATGGGGCACAATGTGGAGCAGACTATCAGCATGAGGGATGTGGATTTTTATATAATGAACGGTGTGCCAAATACGGCCTTCACCGAGGCAAATGCATTCGTTTTCCAGAAAAGGGACCTTCAGCTTCTTGGCTATGGCAAGACAAACGAAGCACAGGTGAAGATGAATGAGCTGGATATTTTCTGGGGTGCCTACGAGATTATGGGCGTGGCTCTTGTTGATATAAATGTTTGGAAATGGATGTATGCTCATCCGCAGTGCAATGCCTCGCAGCTCAAGGATGCCGTGATCGCTGCTGCCAAGGATGTATGGAATAAATACTACGAGCCGGTTCTGGGTGGAAAGGATTCACCAATTCTGGCCATATACTCACATATGATCAACTCGCCGCTTTACCTTGCGAATTACCCGCTGGGACATATAATAGAGTACCAATTGGAACAATTCTACAAAGGGAAGAATCTGGCGAAGGAGATAATGAGAATTTATTCTCTGGGCAATTTAGCACCGCAGGAGTGGATGGTTCAGGCTGTCGGCGAGAGAATCTCGACAAAGGCTATGCTCCGGGAGTAAAGCGGGCGGACTGTCTTGTTCCCCGCTCTTCAAGACGTTTTTCAAGAAGCCTCAGGAGTTCTGTGTTTCTCACGGAGCCCCAGGGGCTCTCTTTTATAAATCGTGGCGGGACTTCACCGGCAAACCTCTCTATATAGATATCCGGTCTGAGCAGTTCCAGAAAATCGACGAAGAAATCGATGTACTCTTCAAGAGAGAAATTGACGAAATCTTCCGGCTGTTCTCTGAACTCTTTTTCCATCGGTGTCCCTTTGATAATCTGCAGCTGATGGAATTTTGCCGAGTGGATAGGCAATTTGTTGACTTCGTGAGCGACAGCCATCATCTCCTCTTTACTCTCTCCCGGAAGACCGAAAATAAAATGGGCTCCGGTCATAAGTCCTCTTTCTGCGCTTTTTCTTATAGATTCGACAGACTGTCCGTATGTATGACAACGGTTAATTCTCTTTAGTGTCCGGTTATATACTGATTCAATGCCGTACTCTACAATGACGATTTTATCCCTTGACAATCCGGCCAGATAGTCCAACTTCTCATCATCCACACAATCGGGTCTGGTCCCGATGACAATGCCTGCAATATCAGGGTGGGACAGTGCCTCCCCGTATAACCTTTTCAGATCTGACAGAGGAGCGTGCGTATTTGAATATGGTTGAAAATAAGCAAGATATCGGCTTGCTGTGCGGTATCTTCTTCTGTGAAATTCAATACCCTCCTCAATCTGCCATTTAATGCTCTTGTCAGGAGAGCTATACGCCGGATGGAAAGCCGCATTGTCGCAATAGGTACAACCTCCTGTGCCCAGGCTGCCGTCTCTGTTGGGGCAGGAGAATCCGGCATCAATTACAATTTTCTGTAGTCTCTCACCGTACCTCTCCTTAAAATATCCTACATAGGAGTTGTAACGTTTTTCCACTACATTTTTACCTTAAAAACGGCCTTTTTTATCTTTCCTTCTCCAATTAATGGTGCGTGGGCATCATGCGGGAATATCACAGCAAGGTTATCTGGTGCGAGGCTGATGAAGTTTTCCGGCATCTCCTCAAGGAAAGCAATATCTTTTTCAGGATTATACGAGATATTCTCCCCATCGCATCTGCTTCTGTCGCGGATTCCGATAGTTTCGCTTCCTTCCAGAAGAATGTGAATGTCAATATATGTATCGTGTACCTCAAGCTTAGGTATCTCCATGCCTTTTCCCTCGCCCTCCCAGATAGTGAAATATATATCCTTTCCCACCACCGGATATTCACCGGGTTCCATTTCGTGAAGATTGTGCTTTATAATGTAGCTGAAAACTTTTTCAAACTTGGAGTGAAGATTGAGATATCTTTCGAAACCTCTCAATGAATCAAGTATCATAATGTAAATTTTGATGCAAATATAGTTATCTTTGTCTATGTAATTTTAATTAAACCCCTGAAAAATGAAAAAGGTGCTTTTTGTTGTTCTGGCATTTTTCTTTGCATCTGTTTGCAAAGGTGACGAGAAGTCAGACAAGGTGAAACAACTGTTCGACAAGATCTCATCAGAGATCAAGGCACAGTATGCTCCTGACAGAAGAGTCAAGACATATGAGCCGTTTCTCGAATTTACAAAAGACGGAATTATACTGAGAGGTTCGACTACTGAGCCTGAGGCAAAAAAAGCACTCTTGAAAGCCATTGCGGATAATAATCTGAATGTTGTCGACAGCATGACAGTGTTGCCTGGTCCGGCGCTCGGGAATAAAATATACGGTGTCACAGCATTATCTGTTATCAATTTCAGATATGGACCTGATTACGATGCAGAATCTGCAACCCAAACCGTTATGGGAACACCTTTGAGAATTCTGGAAAGAAAGGGTGGCTGGACAAGAGCCGTCACACCTGAGGGATATATTGCATGGGTGACATCAGGGAGCATACAGCCGATGAGCAAAGAGGAGTATATGACTTGGAGTACATCTCCAAGATTGGTTATAACAACCTATTACACCCTGTTCCGTGAAACACCGTCAGAGAGTGCTGCGGTAGTCATGGATGGAGTTATGGGAAACATAGTAAGGGCTGACGGTGAGTCCGGAGATTATTATAAGGTAATTCTTCCTAACGGAAAGTCTGCATTTGTCCCTAAGAATCATGCAACATGTTTTGAGAAGTGGATTGACGGGAGAAACCCGACTCAGTCAAACATAATAAATACTGCAAGACAGTTTGTCGGATTCCCTTACATGTGGGCAGGCACCTCAATCAAAGCCATGGATTGTTCCGGATTTACAAAGACAACATATTACCTGAACGGAGTTATTCTTGAAAGAGATGCCTCTCAACAGGCAAAATTCGGTGACAGTATCAGCCTGGCTAATAATTTTGCCGCATTACAGGCCGGGGATCTGTTGTTCTTCGGTTCAAAAGCGACAAAGGACAAGAAAGAGAGAATATCTCATGTCGGTATATACATAGGTAAAGGTGAATTTATTCATTCTGCCACATCTGTGAGGATAAACTCTTTGCTGCCTGAAGCTGCAAATTATTATGAGGGTTCCACCCGGTTGGTAAGGGCAAGAAGGATTATCACTCAGATAGACAAGATTGAGGGAGACGGTATTCTGACTATTATGAATCATCCATGGTATTTTCCAAAAAAATAAACTAAACTCAAATGAAAGAGACTATTACAAGCTCAAGAAGAGATTTCCTCAAAAAAGCGGGCATTATTACCGCTGCCGCAGCTGTTATAAACCCTTTTGACCTGTTGGCAAAAACTGGAAGCCAGAAGCGGGGTTCAAGCAAGAAGATGGAGTTGACATTCAGGACATTTGATGCCCAGATGAGACATGTCTTTACTATTGCAAACAGTTCAAGAACCACCACTCCTATTGTTCTTACGGAGATTTCATATGACGGGTTTGTTGGTTACGGAGAAGCAGCTATGCCCCCATATCTCGGTGAGACCCAGGCTTCTGTTATTGAGTTCCTGAAGAGAGTGGATCTTTCACGGTTCAACTCTCCGTTTGAGTTACAGGATATACTGACCTATGTCGACTCAATAACAACAAACAACACTGCTGCCAAAGCCTCCGTAGATATTGCACTTCATGACTTGGTCGGCAAGATTATGGGCCAGCCGTGGTGGAAGATTTGGGGTTTCAATTCTTCAACTGCTCCTTGTACATCTTTTACTGTCGGACTTGACAAGGAGGATGTGGTTAAAGAAAAGACAAAGGAGGCATCTCCTTATAAGGTTATTAAGGTAAAACTTGGAAGAGACGAGGCAACGGACAAGATGATGGTCAACACCATCCGCTCTGTTACCGATACAACTATTTGTGTTGATGCAAATCAGGGATGGAAAGATAAATACTATGCCCTGGATATGATAAACTGGCTCAATGAAAGAAACGTCAGTATGATTGAACAGCCTATGTCGAAATATCTGCTTGATGAGACCGCTTGGCTTTCAGAGAGAAGTCCGCTGCCGATAATTGCCGACGAGGCTTGTCAGAGACTGACTGACATACCTAAACTCAAGGGAGCATATCACGGAATAAATATAAAGCTTATGAAATGTACTGGTATGAGAGAGGCCAGAGAGATGGTTTCTCTTGCCAAGGCATTGCATATGAGACTTATGGTCGGGTGTATGACAGAGACATCCTGCGCTATATCTGCTGCTGCTCAGATTGCACCAGAGACAGAGTGGGCAGATCTTGACGGCAATCTCCTCATCGCAAATGATGTGTTCAAAGGTATGACAATCGTTGACGGGAAGATAACGCTAAGTGACAAGCCGGGAATAGGAATAGAGAAACTTTAATTTAACAAGTATATATATGGCAAGTTTAAGAGTAATAAAGAAAGATATTGATTACCTTCTCACAGAGGTTATCTCTGATTGTTGGACATTTATGTATTTCAATCAAGGTAAAAAAGAGGATAAGGCTGTTGAAATCATAACCTCAGCCGTTGACTTCAGGAACAATCTCTACGGAAGGGTGAATCACTATGATAAGAGTAATGCCCGTAAGGTATTCAAAGAGATAAACATGGACCTTCTCAAGGGTGTTGACGAGCTTTTTGTTCGTATCAGCAAGCTTACTGAGGCTAAATAACAGTAAGAGAAGAGGTGTTATTTTTACGGAGCTGGCTTGCCAGCTCCTTTTCTTTGCCTTCACAAAGTGTATTGAGCAATTTGTGGAAAGATGCTCCGTGGTTATGGTATTTCAAGTGGCATAATTCGTGAAGGATAACGTAGTCAGCCAGCTCCGGGCTTAATCGCATTAGTTGAATGTTGAGGTTTATATTCCCTTTGTTTGAGCAGCTGCCCCAATTTGTCTTATTGTTTTTCAGGAATAGTCTGTTGAAACTGAATCCATGGGCAGAGGCAAGCTCCAGACATCTTGCCGGAAGATATAGCGAAGCCCTTTTTCGCATAACTATTAAAGTGGCTTTCATTATCGCCTCTTTGTTGCACCCTTCGGGAAAATTTATCTCTGTGTGTCCCGGGTAGTATTTAATATTGATTCTCTCTTTTTTTTCTGTTCTACTGATTTTTCGATAGATAACCTTGTTGCCAATAAGGAAAAGATCATTGCCCTCACCTAGAGGTATTATCCTTGATTGCATCTTTTCATAGTGTTTATCAAGAGTTGCTTTTATCCACTCCTCCTTTTCCGTCACAAAATCACCTGCACGGGAGAAGCTGGTGAAAAACGGGATAGAGACTCTTATCCCTTTGGATGGGCTCACTGTCAATCTTATATTCTTATTGCCACTCTTCTTTGTAATGACAATCTCTCCAAAGAGATGATGGTAGTATTTTCTTGTTAACACGTCAGATTTTAATGCTGTTATTGCAGTCGGTTTGCAAAAATACCTAAAAATGTTGTCGGCTGAAATTATTTATATATCTTTGCAACCCCAAATAATGGGAAAAATAAATTCAATTGCTTTTAAAATTATGAATTATTTAACATCAGAAAAAAAGCAAGAGATTTTCGGACAATACGGAAAGTCTAATGCTGATACCGGCTCACCGGAGAGTCAGGTAGCTTTATTTTCCTACCGTATCGCTCACCTTACAAACCATTTGAAAAGTAACAAGAAAGATTATGCTACTCAGCGCTCTCTCTTGAAGATGGTTGGTAAGAGACGCCGTCTCCTTGATTATCTAAAGGCGACAGACATTGAGAGATACAGGAATATCGTCAAGGCCTTGAACCTTCGTAAATAAAGCAAAAAATAGGGTGCATAAACGGCACCCTTTTTTATTTTTGACAATTCCGCCATAACTGATTACATTTGTAAGATTTTATATACATTATGCCAAAATAAGGCACCCCGTGGCATAATGTATAGCTGTAATAAACAATTAATAATTAACTCTCATAGGGAGAGCGGGTTGCGCAAAAGATTATATGAATGTAGTAAAAAAGACCATCCAGTTAAGAGATGGCAGAGTAATTGAAATTGAAACAGGAAAACTTGCAAAACAGGCAGACGGTTCTGTGGTTGTCAAACTTGGCAAGACAATGTTGCTGGCAACAGTTGTGGCAGCAAAAGATGCCAAGGAGGATGTAGACTTTATGCCTCTTTCTGTTGAGTATAAAGAGAAATATGCTTCAGCAGGCCGTTATCCCGGGGGATTTTTAAAACGAGAAGGCCGTGCAAACGACTCGGAAATTTTAGTATCCCGTTTAATTGACCGTGCTCTCAGGCCACTTTTCCCGGATGATTTTCATGCTGAGGTATTTGTAAATGTAAATTTGATTTCTGCAGAGAAGGAGATAATGCCGGATGCACTGGCAGGTCTTGCTGCTTCAGCAGCACTCGCAGTCAGCGATATCCCTTTTAACGGGCCTATCTCTGAAGTCAGAGTTGCAAGAATAGGAGGCAATCTTGTCATAAATCCATCTTTTACAGAATTGAAGGATGCTGATATTGATATTATGGTGGCAGCTACTCTTGACAATATTATGATGGTTGAGGGAGAGATGAAGGAGGTTAGTGAGAAGGATATGCTGGAGGCTATAAAATTTGCACACGAGGAGATAAAGATACAGTGTCAGGCACAGGTAGAGTTGATGGAAGAGGTCGGTAAGACCGTTAAAAGAGTATACTGCCATGAGACACAAGATGAAGAACTTCGTGAAGCCATTCAGAAATTCTGCTATGATAAATGCTATGCTATAGCAAAATCAGGTTCAGGCAAGCACGAGAGAACAGATGCATTTGATGCTCTTAAGGCAGAGTTTGTAGCAACACTTTCGGAGGAAGATGCCGCAGCTAAGAAGATAATGATCGACAGATATTATCATGCAGTTGAAAAAGAGGCAATGCGCAATATGATTCTCGATGAGGGGATTCGTCTTGATGGCAGAAACACTAAACAAATCAGGCCAATCTGGTGCGAGGTTGATTATCTGCCGGCAACACACGGATCTGCTGTGTTTACAAGAGGAGAGACACAGTCTCTTACAACAGTCACATTGGGTACTAAGCTTGACATGAAGGCGATTGATGAAGTGCTGGTTGAAGGTACAGAGCAATTTGTGCTTCATTATAACTTCCCCCCATTCTCTACAGGTGAGGCAAAACCGTACAGAGGAACCGGCCGAAGAGAGATAGGACATGGAAACCTTGCTCTTAGAGCCCTCAAATTTGTTGTGCCTAAGGGGGAGGATAACCCTTACGCAGTACGTGTTGTCTCAGACATTCTTGAATCAAACGGTTCATCATCAATGGCTACTGTTTGTGCCGGTACTCTGGCTTTAATGGATGCAGGTGTAAAGATAAAAAAACCTGTTTCCGGCATTGCAATGGGGCTTATTACAAAGAACGGAAAGTTTGCAATCCTTTCAGATATTCTTGGTGACGAGGATCACCTCGGAGATATGGATTTCAAGGTTACCGGAACTAAAGATGGTATTACCGCTACACAGATGGATATCAAGGTTGACGGATTGTCATACGAGATACTCGAGCAGGCTCTGGAACAGGCTCGTCAGGGACGTTTGCATATAATGGGCGAGATGATGAAGTGTATTAGTGAACCACGTGAGGATTACAAGCCACATGTTCCAAGAATTATACAGATTGTTATTCCTCAGGAGTTCATCGGTGCAGTTATCGGTACCGGCGGCAAGGTTATTCAGGAGATACAGCGCACAACCGGAACTACCATCACCATTACAGAGGAGAATGAGACAGGTGTTGTTGATATATTCGGAGAGGACAAGGAGAGCATGGATAAGGCTCTTACATGGATCAAGAATATAACCACAGTTCCTGAAGCGGGAGAAGTATATAAAGGTAAGGTTGTCTCAATTCTTGAATTCGGTGCTTTTGTGCAGATTCTTCCGGGCAAGGAAGGGCTTCTTCATATTTCGGAACTTGACTGGAAAAAGGTAGATAAGGTAGAGGATGAGGTTAAAGTTGGAGACGAGGTAGAGGTAAAACTTCTTGAAATCGACTCTAAGACCGGAAAAATGAGACTTTCACGTAAGGCACTACTTCCAAAACCGGAAGGTTATGTTGAGCCGGAAAGAAAACCAAGAAAAGAGGGCGAAAGGAAGCCTTTTAAAGGCCCGAAGAAATACTAACAAAATATAACATTTTTATTACAAAAAGGTCGTTATGTGTAGCATAACGGCCTTTTTGTTTACAAACCGTTATTTTGTCAGATTTTCTGTATCCCGCAACAGTTCTTGCATCCCTTAAGATTTATTTGCTAAACAGAAAATAAAATTATAAATTCGAATTCGTCACCATCTATAACTTATTAAACTATCTTAATCTATGAAGAAAACGATCTTGTTTGTCGTTGTTTTGTTGCTTTGCAACGTAGCTATGGCTCAGATGAAAGTTACAGGTAAAGTAACTTCATCAGAAGACGGTTCTCCTATTCCTTATGCTAACATCCAGGTAAAGGGTGTCAGGAATATCGGAGCAACCACTGATCTCGATGGTAAATTCACTTTCGAGAATATCTCGAAAGATGCCATCCTTATTGTCACCTATATCGGGTTCACCACTCAGGAGGTTCCGGTACAGGGAAGAAGCGAAGTAAATATTGCGCTTATCTCTGATGCGCTGAATCTTGAAGAGGTAATGGTTGTTGCCTACGGTACCGTTAAGAAGGGTACTTTTACCGGCGCTGCCAGCCTTGTAAAGGCAGATGCAATAAAAGATGTCCCAAGCCTCTCTTTTGAAAATGCCCTCAATGGTAAAGTTGCAGGTATGCAGATTACCACAACGTCAGGTCAGGCCGGTTCAACTTCTTCAATCCGAATTCGTGGTATCGGGTCCATGAACGCATCAAACGAACCACTTTATGTTATTGACGGTGTTCCTGTTGTATCAGGAAACTCCGGACAGATGGGAGATTATCTTTACACTTCTAATAATGTGATGAGCTCCCTTAATCCTAATGATATTGAGTCTATTACAGTGTTGAAAGATGCTGCTGCATCTGCTCTCTATGGTTCACGTGCTGCAAATGGTGTGATTGTAGTTACAACCAAGAGAGGAAAAGAGGGTAAACCGGTTGTTAGTTTCAAGGCATCTGTCGGTATTTCACCATCTTGGGCGACCGATAACTATGAAGCAGCGACTACAGAACAACAGGTTGAGATGTACTATGAGAACTTTTGGAATGCAGGAGTGTATTCTAACAATAAGACTGAAGCCGAAGCTAGTACATCAGCACTGGCTCAACTTAATAAAAGATTTAAAAAGCATGGTTATATATTTACAGCCCCTGATAACACTGTTAAGTCACTAACCATAGGTGGTGACAGGGCTGGTCAATACTATGACTGGAATAAGGAACTTTTCCGCACAGCAGTTTACCAGACATATGACATGTCAGTAAGCGGTGCGTCAGATAAATCAAACTACTACTCATCTCTCTCTTACACAAAAGAGCAGGGTCGTGTTACAATAAACGATTTCGACCGTATTTCCGGCAGGGTTAACCTGAATCAGAAAATCAACAACAGTATTGAGTTTGCAACAAATATCAATATAGCAAAGAGTGAGAAGAGCGGATACAACGATACACGTTCAACAGGTGCCAACTATTTCATGCAATCTCGCAACTTATTATGGGGTCTCTACTGGCCTACTGATTACCTGACAGGTGATCCTTGGACAGCACGATACGGAAGTTATGCATACAACTCTGTTTACTACAACAATGAGTGGGAAAACTGGTCAAAGATGCTTAAGATAAGTGCCAATGAGACACTTACTGTTAAGCTTCTTCCTGAACTTGTTTTAAAGAGTGTTTTCGCTTATGATAACACAAATACTATGGATCATCTCTACTACAGTGCCCTACACTTCAATGGCTCTTCTACTTCAGGTTCTGTTACCGAGATGACCACAAATGAGACAAAACTGGTCTCTTCTACAACCTTGAACTATAACAAAGTATTTGCAGAGAAGCATACTTTAGGAGTTTTGGTTGGTTGGGAAGCAGAGGACAACAGAACATACTTCCATCGCTCTACAGGTACAAACCTTCCTACCAGCGCACTTCATACAGTCTCTACAGCAGGTGAGCTTGATGCATCGGGATACAACTGGGGCAGCAGTATGATGTCGGCTCTCTCTCGTCTCGAATACAATTATCTAAATAAGTACTATTTCTCTGCATCTATGCGTCGTGACGGTTCTTCAAGACTAGGTGAGACTACACGTTGGGGTAACTTCTGGTCTGTTGCAGGTTCTTGGAAGATTGACAGTGAGAAATTCATGGATAACATCGATTTCATAAGTAGCCTGCGTCTTAGAGCTTCATATGGTGTTAACGGAACATTGCCTTCATCACTTAACGGATGGCGTTCACTAACATCATACAATAACAACTATATGGCAAACCCGGGGGGTGGTGTCAGCACTATCGCAGATGCCAACCTCTCTTGGGAGACAAGTTATACCTCAAATTTTGCCCTCGAATTTGGCCTCTTTGACCAGAGACTTACCGGTTCGGTTGAATACTTCAACAGAGCATCAAAAGATCTGCTTCAGGATGTTCCAATCTCACTTGTTACAGGCTTTGGCTCAACACTAAAGAATATCGGAGAGATCAGAAACCGCGGTATCGAAATAGAACTTAACGGCGATATTATCAGAAACAAGACACTTACCTGGAGTGCAGGTCTGACAGCATCGACAGTGAAGTCAACAGTTGAAAAGCTTTATGGCGGACAGGATATCATCTGGTATGATCCGACAGGTGGAGATGATAGGGCTAAATATATCTACAAAGAGGGTCAATCAACACTTGCACTTTACGGCCTTGAGTGGGCAGGGGTAGAGGATGAGACAGGAAAGAACCTCTGGTATCTTAACAACGATGAGACTCCCGATCTTACAGTCAACGGCCGTGCCGCAACATATGACTATACAAAAGCCAGTGAGAAAATTATCGGCAACATCCATCCGAAACTCTTCGGAGGAATCCATACTGATGTTAAATGGAACAATTTTACAGCAGGGCTCAACTTTACATATAAGATTGGCGGTTATACCTATGACGGTGCCGGCAAGGATGTAGCTGACGATGGTTACTATTGGGAGAGAATCATGTCAAAAGACCAATATGAAAACAGATGGACACCTGAAAACAAGACCGCCTCTCTTCCAATGCGCACAGCTATTGATATGGAAGATGTAAACCAGAAGAGCAGCCGTCATATGCATAAGGCAGATTTCTTGAGGTTGAAGACGATCAATATAGGGTACAATCTTCCTAAAAATCTGATCAGCAAGATTAATGTCTCTAATGTCAGGGTATACTTTAACGGTTCAAACCTATGGACAATGGCGGCATATGATGTATACGACCCTGAAGTCAATGAATATGGCACAAGAGGTTGGGAAACTCCTATATGCAAGACATATACTTTCGGTGTTGAATTTACTTTCTAAAATAAAAAGACTCTACAATGAAAAAGATAAATATACTTTTCACAATACTAGGCATTGTACTGCTTTCATCATGCGAAGGTTTTCTTGATGTTAAGCCGACAAACTCTGCTGATGCCTCGACATCTATTACAACAGCGGCCGATGCCAAGGTAATCATAAGCGGATTGATGAGCAAGATGGTCTCATCTAACTATTACGGAAGAAACTTCTTCATGTACGGAGATGCCAAAGGTGGTGACTTTGCCATTCGTTCTCAGGGACGCGGCTTGGATGCGCTTTATGTCTTCAACCACTCTGCCTCTTCAAACTCATATTCAGGTTACTGGTCACAGATGTACCACTGCATACTTCAGATCAACAACCTTCTTCAGAACATTGATAAGATTGAAGCTGCAGGAAAAGGCTCAGAAGCGCTCAGTGACTATAAGGGACAGGCTCTTACAGCAAGGGCTCTCATCTATTTTGACCTTGTTCGCTTGTATGGTAAACCTTACAATATGGATAACACATCATTGGGCGTTCCTCTGATTCTTGAGACACTGGATGCATCTGCTCAACCTACAAGGGCAACGGTTGCTCAGGTATACGAGCAGATCCTTACAGATCTTACAACAGCGGCTCCTTTGATGGGCAAGACAAAGGTACTCGGCTACCTGAACTACTATGCAAACCAAGCCATACAGGCAAGGGTATATCTGAACATGGGCAACAACGCTGCTGCCCTTACAGCTGCCCAGGCGGTGATTACAAGCGATAAATATTCACTCTATTCAAACGCAAACTGGGTTAGTTCTTGGTCTGCAGAGAATGGTTCAGAGTCTATATTTGAACTTGGGGTATACCTTAGTGAGGCAGATCTTGGAACAGCATCCCTCGGCTTTTATCTTCTCCGCGCCGGTACCCTAAAAAATGCTATGGGATGGTTTATGGCAAGTGATGAATTCCTGGCAAGACTTAATCAAGATCCTGCGGATGTTCGCTGGGGAATAATGGATTACGATGAAACATATACAGATACAGGTGTCAAGAGATATGGCTCATGCCGCAAATATTCAGGAGTGGATCTTCTTGGTGACAAGGGTTCTACAACAGCTGTTAATATCAAGGTTATTCGTCTTTCAGAGATGTATCTGATTGCAGCCGAGGCAGCTTTCCCGACAGACAAGCAGCTGGCAGCCGACTATCTGAAAGAGATCCGTAAGAGATCTCCGAACCTTGCAGTACCGACAGCTACAAATATTACTATGCAGATGATTAAGGATGAGAAGAGCAAGGAGTTTTTTGCAGAGGGTCAGAGATATTTCGACAGGATACGTTGGAACGAGTCTATAACATTTAACGATGATTTTATCTCTCCTGCAGTTATTATCATTCACAGAGATAAAACAATTGACAGGACTTTCTACAAGGCTATTCTTCCGATTCCAAAAACTGAGATAGATGCAAATCCGGCATTGGCATCACAGCAGAATCCGGGCTATGCGCAATAAAGTAGAGATTAAGAATGATTCAAGGAGGCCGGTTTATACCGGCCTCTTTTTTATATTTGAAATGTTTAATTTTATTTATATTTGTATTCATTTCGAATAAAAAAATTACAATATCTAATTAATATGGACTATTTTCATATAACTCTCAACGAACAAAGACTAGGCGACATAGAACCGCTTTTCAATCCCGAAGTAAAAATCAGATTATCAGAAGATGCAATAGGGAGGATAACCAAATGCCGGGATTATCTTGAGAGAAAGATGAAAGAGCAGAAGAGTCCGATATATGGAATAACTACAGGATTCGGATCGTTGTGCAACATATCTATTGATAAGGATCAACTCTCTCAGTTACAAAGAAATCTTGTTGTATCTCACTCTTGCGGGATAGGAGAGGAGGTGCCCGTAGAAATTGTGAGATTGATGATGTTGCTGAAAGTAAGGTCACTCTCATTCGGATATTCCGGAGTAAGGCTCGAAACAGTAGAGCGTCTGGTGGATATGTTCAACAACAAGGTTTATCCGGTTGTATACAGGCAGGGTTCCCTGGGAGCGTCAGGAGACCTTGCCCCTTTGGCAAATATGTCTTTGCCGCTTCTGGGTCTTGGAGAGGTTAATTATAACGGAAAAAGATGCAGTTCAGAAGAGGTAAACAGAATATTTAACTGGAGCCCTCTGGTGCTGGGATCAAAAGAGGGATTGGCCCTTCTTAACGGGACACAGTTCATGCTTGCGTATAGTCTCTGGAATCTCAGACGGGCAAAAAATATGGTTTCACTCGCAGACAAGATTGCGGCACTTTCACTTGATGCATTTGACGGTAGGGTTGAACCATTTACAGAGGCTGTGCATTTAATAAGACCTCACAAGGGACAGCTTGAAACAGCTTCTAATATGAGGAAATATCTGGAAGGAAGTGAAATTGCCTTTAGAGAGAAGCAACATGTCCAGGATCCATATTCATTCCGCTGTGTCCCTCAGGTGCACGGTGCCGTCAGGGATGCCCTGGACTATATTGAAAAGGCATTTACAACAGAGCTGAACAGTGCAACAGATAATCCGTCCGTTGTTCCGGATGAGGATCTTATCATTTCGGGTGGAAATTTCCACGGAGAACCTCTGGCCATTCCTCTGGACCTTTTGTCAATTGCCTTGGCTGAATTAGGAAGTATTTCAGAGAGGAGAACATATCAGCTTATAGGGGGGAAGAGAGGTCTTCCATCTTTCTTAGTCGCTCACCCCGGGCTCAACTCCGGCTTTATGATACCTCAGTATGCACAGGCCTCAGTGGTTAGTGAGAATAAACAGCTGGCAACGCCTGCATGCGTTGATACAATAGACTCATCACAGGGGCAGGAAGATCATGTCAGTATGGGTGCCAATGCTGCGACAAAATGTTACAGGGTAGTTGAGAATCTTGAGAAGATACTTGCAATAGAGCTGATGAACGGGGCTCAGGCTCTGGAGTTCAGAAGACCTTTAAAAAGTTCTCCGATAGTAGAGGCGTTGGTTGCCGACTACCGCAATACAGTACCTTTTATTGCAGAGGATGAGGTCATGTACACTCACATTCACAATTCTATCAGATTTATTAGAGAGCACACAAAATGAAACGGTTATTTATAAATATAGGCAAGCTGATACAAGTGGAGCAAGGAGAACTTATCCCGCGTCGTTGCGGAAAAGAGATGTCTTCGCTCGGAATGATTGAGAATGCCTATATGTTGACAGAAGATGACTTAATCTCCGATTTTGGAAAAATGTCTCTTTTGACAGATGAGAAACTGAAACATATGATGACGGATGAGACGATTGATGTGTGCGGGCGGATGGTCCTTCCCTCATTTTGCGATTCTCATACACATCTTGTTTATGCCGGGAGCAGGGAGACTGAATTTTTTGACAAGCTTAAAGGGCTTTCATATAGTGAAATAGCGGCGAGAGGCGGCGGAATACTCAACTCTGCAAAGCTGCTGCACGAGGCCGCCGAGGATGATCTTCTCAAACAGGCCCTCTTAAGGGCAAGAGAGATAATTTCCTTCGGAACAGGAGCCGTTGAGATTAAAAGCGGATACGGGCTCTCTCTGGAAGATGAGTTGAAAATGCTGAGAGTGGCGCGTAGGATTGGTGAATTTACGCCACTTACGGTAAAAACGACATTCCTTGGAGCGCACGCAGTTCCTGAAAGATATATAGGCCGAAGAGAAGAATATGTTGATGAAATAATAAGCGAGATGA
The DNA here is from genome assembly GCA_034928745.1 of Rikenellaceae bacterium. Taxonomy (GTDB): domain Bacteria; phylum Bacteroidota; class Bacteroidia; order Bacteroidales; family UBA932; genus Bact-08. The sequence goes on along the minus strand of JAYFOS010000020.1, from coordinate 17,220 downwards.
TTCCAGTTATCGCAACTGAGGAATTGGCTGATTATATTGATGTCTTTACAGAGGAGGGGTTCTTCTCGGTTGAGGATACGGACAGGATCCTGAATGCAGGTATGAAATACGGACTCAGACCAAAAGTTCATGCAAATCAGATGAGTTTTTCCGGAGGTGTTCAAGTCGGTGTCAAGTACAATGCGATATCAGTCGATCATCTTGAATTTACAGGCAAGGAGGAGTTCCGGATTCTGAGAGACTCTGAGACAATGGCTACACTTCTGCCGGGGGCAACCCAGTTTCTGGATATGGATTATGCTCCGGCAAGAGAGATGATTGACAACGGACTCTCGGTTGCAATAGCGACAAATTATAATCCCGGATCTTGTCCTTCGGGCGATATGCGCTATATGATGTTCCTTGGGGCTCTTAAAATGAGGATGACTCCCCCTGAACTGATTAATGCAACAACGCTCAACGGAGCTTATGCTATGGGGCTGGAGGAGACTCATGGCACAATAGCTGTGGGGAAAAGGGCAAATTTCATTATATCGGCACCAATACCTTCTATTAATTTTATTCCATATGCGTTTACCTCGCCTTGGATAGATAAAATATATTTAAACGGAAGATTATGGCAAAATTTGTAACGCCACTCGGCAAAATTGATGTCACCATTATCGGACACGCTTCTGTATTGATTGAATGGAACGGTCGCAAGATAATGACAGACCCGTACAGTGAAATAGCGGATTACACCAGGCAGCCTGTAGCAGACCTGATACTGATCACCCATGATCACTACGATCATCTTGATACAAATGCCCTCAAACCAGTTACCGGGAAAGATACAATAATAATATCCACTCCTACGGTGGCCAGACTCATTCCAAATGTCAAGCCATTGAGACAGGGAGAGAGTTATACTTATAAAGAGTTACATATAACAGCCACATATGCTTACAATATTGAGCACAGGAATGAGAACGGAACGCCGTTTCATCCGAAAGGGGTAGGAAACGGCTACTTACTCGATTTTGGAGGGTTCAGGCTATACTTTGCCGGCGATACTGAGCTTATACCAGAGATGAGAGAACTTGGCCCGATTGATGTTGCATTTCTTCCCAAGAACCTGCCTTTCACCATGAGTGATGATATGTTCATAGAGGCGGTAGATATTATAAAACCCTGCAATGTATGCCCGTATCATTTCTTCCAGCTTGACGTGGAAGGGTTGGAGAGGAGAATGCCCGAAGGTGTAAAAATGTTTATTAAATAGAATCATATAAAATGGTAAGAAGATTAATAGAGTGTGTCCCTAACTTCAGCGAGGGGAAGAATATGCAGGTGATAAAGCAGATTACCGATGCAGTGGAAAGTGTTGAAGGTGTAAAGCTTTTAAATGTTGATCCCGGAAATGCAACCAACAGGACAGTTGTTACATTTGTCGGTGAACCTGAGTTGGTCGTGGAAGCTGCTTTCAGAGCAATCAGGAAAGCGTCTGAGGTTATAGATATGAGCCATCATCACGGAGAACATCCAAGGATGGGGGCCACTGATGTTTGCCCTCTTATACCTATTGCAGGTGTATCAATGGAGGAGTGCGCAGAGATGGCAAGAACACTTGCAAAAAGAGTTGGGGAAGAGTTGTCAATACCGGTATATTGCTATGAAAGCTCTGCTTTCAAACCTGAACGCAGAAACCTTGCTAATTGCCGTTCCGGAGAATACGAAGGGTTGTCAAGAAAATTTGCAGATCCTCAATGGAAACCTGATTTTGGTCCCGATAAATTCGAGGGAAGTGTTGTTCACACAGGAGCATCTGCAATAGGTGCAAGGGACTTCCTTGTGGCAATAAACTACAATCTCAATACAACATCTACCAGGAGGGCCAATGCAATTGCTTATGATGTGAGAGAGAAGGGGCGTAAATTAAGAGAAGGAAATCCAATTACTGGAAAGGTTGTTAAAGACGAAAATGGTAAAGATGTGTGGATTCCCGGAACTCTTAAGGGGTGCAAGGCAATAGGCTGGTATATAGAAGAATACGGAATTGCCCAGGTATCCATGAATGTTACAAATATTACTCAGACACCTGTTCATGTGGCGTTTGAAGAGGTTGTGGCTAAGGCCGCTGCAAGAGGTGTCAGAGTTACCGGCTCCGAGATTGTGGGGCTAATTCCTAAAAAGGTACTTATTGAGGCGGGTAAATTCTATTTGGCAAAACAGCAACGTTCACTTGGTATTTCTGAAGACGAGATAATCAAGATTGCCGTTAAGTCAATGGGACTTGATGACCTCAAGCCTTTTAATCCAAATGAGAAGGTTATAGAGTATCTGATAGAAGATAATGCAAAAAAGAGACTTGTAGATTTAACTGCAGCAGGATTTGCCTCTGAGACAGCCTCAGAGTCACCTGCTCCGGGAGGAGGATCAGTCTCTGCCTATATGGGGTCGCTTGGAGCAGCCCTAGGGACAATGGTCGCAAATCTGTCGGCACATAAGCCGGGCTGGGATGACAGATGGGAATTTTTTTCCCAATGGGCAGCCAAGGGACAGGAGATACTTGCCGAGCTGCTGTTTCTGGTTGATGAGGATACAAATGCCTTTAACCGTATTCTTGAGGCTTTCGCAATGCCGAAAAGTTCCGATGCAGAAAAGGCTGTGAGAACTGAGTCAATTCAAGCAGCAACCCAGTATGCCACAGAGGTGCCGTTACGGACAATGAGAGTGGCCTATTCTGCATTTGACCTTCTGGAGACTATGGTAAAGGATGGCAATCCGAACTCTCTCTCTGATGCAGGAGTCGGAGCACTGGCAATCAGATCCGCGGTTTACGGAGCTTATATGAATGTCTTGATAAACTCGGCAGACCTTAAGGATGTTAAGGTTTCTGAAAAACTTGTAGGGGAGGCTCAGTCGATTTTTGAACAGACACGAGAAAGGGAAAACAGTATTACAGAATCTCTTCTTAAAAAATTAAAATCTCGCCGATAAATGACTCGAAATTGAAATTTGAGTGATATCTTTATGGCGGATTAACAGAAGTTATATGCAAAAAATCTTTGTGTTATTGTTCTTGATTTTCGTAATGTCTTGCAATTCAGCGAAAAATGAGAATGATAAGCTAAACTCTCAGATGCAATCTTGGGAGAGATTAGTTATATTAGATTCTGATGCCTTGCTTGATAGCCTTAAAACTATAGATAAGGCTTCATTATCATCAGATAATGAAGCCTATTACTACTTATTGACCAGCATGGCTAAGGAGCGGAGCGGAGTATCCTTCAGGGATAAAGATGAGGAGAATATAACAAAAACACTGCAGTGGTACAAGGTTCATGATAAAGATGGCGAGAATTATTGCAAGGCTCTTTTATATAACGGGATAGTTATTGTATCAAACAGCAATAAAAGAGATACGCTGGCTTATGATTATATATTAAAAGCTGATTCGGTTTATCAGGAGAAGCAGGTAAACGATAAGTACACACTTGCCAAATGTTATGAGTACAAGAGCAGGATCCTTAAGGCCCAGAATGCATACCCTCTTGCAGAGATATATCTTGGGAAAGCGCTGAAGGCAACGACAGACTTAAATGATTCTATAGGTATATTAAGGTTAAAGACAAAGCTTTTCAGATTATACCTCTCTATGGGTAAGCTATCCAAGGCATTCCAGAATATTTCTGAATTCCAGTTTGAACAGAACACATCCCCATTGATTCAATACGAGTTAAACAACGCTTTTTATTTGTTCTACAGTAGTGCAAGGGATACAGAGATGGCTATCACCTACCTGAAAAGAATGATTGAAATTGCCAGAAAAAATGATCTCAAGGATATCGATTATGCAAACTTGAACTACAGACTTGCAATATATTATGAACTGCACGGTCCTAAGGATAGTACCAATACCTTTTATCTGAAGGCATTAGATGAGACAAATGACTCTCTCACCAGTCAAGGCCCGACATATTTTTCAAAGTATGCCTCTTACCTTGAGAAAAATGGCCAATATGAGCTAGCTTATAAATATCAAAGGGAGGGGTATGACAGACTGCGGAAGTACTCGGCTAGAAATACCCACCAAAAACTCCTTGAGATTGACAATAAGAGCGAGCTGATCAATCTCTCTTCAAAACTGGAAAAGGCGGCGAAGTTTTATATGTATATGCTATCACTGGCAGTTATTCTTTTTCTTGTAATTATCTATCTGCTTTTCAGGAACAGATTCCTTAAAAATTCAAACATCAGTACAGCAGATATCGAAAGTAAAGATTGGCTTATAGCCGAGATCAGCAAGGCAAATTCTTCTGCAATGCCTCGTTTTATAGAGGAAGTTTTTGATGAGTCCGAGAGGTTCCGTCGTCACAATCCCGAGTTTGCAGATAAGATCCAGAAATCAGTAAAATCTGCGAGGGATGAGATGAAGGCTCAATATTCCCTGATTGTGGATGATCAGCGGTTTGTATTTGCATTTCCTTATGTTAATTATCTTAAACCGATTTGCTCGCCTATTGATATACTGATGCTTGTGTTGATAAAGAGTGGCCTGACATCTAAGGAGATTGCACAGGTCCTTTCAATTCAGTACTCTAGCGTCAGAGCAAGAAGGTCCAAAATTAAGGATGCAATTACTGAATCTGGCGACATTCCGGAAGAGCAAAAGAAAGCGATGCTTTTTTAACTCACAATATTAGGGATGATGGATAACAATAACAGCGGTTTTGTCACAAAACTGGTTCACATCGACTATTTTGAAGATAAATTCGGTAGTGCAGCAAGCTCAGGCATGGGTGCTGTTACATCTGAGCCAAGTTTGGGACAAGATATAATATAACGGACATAGAAGATATGAAAAAGGCTGTCTGATTTACAGGCAGCCTTTTTGCTATATAATAGGCCAGATTATACTCCGGCCAACTTCTTGTAAGAGTTGTACCTCCATTTTGCAAACTCTTCAGTGAGTCTGAACAACTCCTCTGATTCCTGAGGGAAAGTCTTGGCAAGAGAGCTGTAACGTACCTCCCCTTTGAGGAATTCCTGGAATTTAGTCCAATCAGGCTCTTTGCTGTCGAGTGTGAAAGGATTTTTACCTTCTGCCTCAAGAGCAGGGTTAAACCTGTAAAGATGCCAGTAACCACATTCAACAGCCATCTTTTCCTCTTTCTGTGAAGCTCCCATACCATGTTTAAGACCATGGTTGATACAAGGAGAGTAAGCGATGATCAGAGATGGTCCGTTATACGCTTCAGCCTCTTTCAATACGTTGAAAAGCTGGTTATGGCTTGCACCCATTGCAACCTGTGCAACGTATACATAGCCGTAACTCATTGCCATCATTCCAAGGTCTTTCTTGCGGACTCTCTTTCCAGAGGTTGCAAATTTGGCAACAGCACCTGCAGGTGTTGATTTTGAAGATTGTCCTCCGGTGTTTGAGTACACTTCGGTGTCAAGTACAAGTACATTGACATTCTCTCCGGATGCAAGAACGTGGTCAAGTCCACCGTATCCGATATCATATGCCCAACCGTCACCACCGAAGATCCATTGAGAACGGGTTACCATGAAATCTTTCAGAGATGTGAGTTCTTTGCAAATGTTGCATTTGCATGATGAAATCAGTGGTAAAAGCTTATCGGCAATCTCTCTGCTTCTGGTTGCATCATCTCTCTTAGAAAGCCATTCACCAAACAAAACTTTCATTTCGGCAGAACATGAGTCGCATTCGAGGCCGTCAGCCATAAGTTTGGCAACCCTGTCACGTACTCTTTCGGCTCCCAGATACATTCCTAAACCAAATTCGGCATTGTCTTCAAAAAGCGAGTTGGCCCATGATGGTCCGTATCCGTCTTTATTTGTTGTATATGGAGATGCAGGGAAAGAACCACCGTATATAGATGAGCACCCGGTGGCATTGGCTATCATCATGTGATCTCCGAACAGTTGGGTTACAGCTTTTACATAAGGAGTCTCACCGCAACCTGCACATGCACCGGAGAACTCAAACAATGGCTGTGAGAACATAAGGTTCTTGACATTCTGAGTTTTAGGTTGAACGGTGTCTTTATACCCGATAACAGAGTGTAGATAATCAAAGTTCTCTTGCTCGTGAAGTTGTGTCTCAATAGGCTTCATAACAAGGGCTTTTGTCTTTGCAGGACATACATCTGCACAGTTTCCGCAACCGGTACAATCCATTACTGAAACCTGTATAGTAAAGCTATGCTCTTTGAAAGCTCCGTTTCCGGTTACTCTCTTGATGCCGGCAGGTGCAGATGCCTGTTCATCAGCAGTCATCAGGAACGGACGAATAGCTGCGTGAGGACAAACATAAGCACATTGGTTACACTGAATACAGTTTTCGCTCTGCCATTCAGGAATATGGACGGCAATACCTCGCTTTTCATAAGCGGCAGTTCCTGAAGGTATTGTTCCGTCTTCAAGATGTAAGAATGCACTTACAGGAAGATCGTTACCATTCTGTGCATTCACAGGGTCGGCGACATTTCTTACCCAATCCGGTGCGAGCCTGTCGAAGTTTGAAGGACGGTATTTAGCAGAGAGGTTCTTCCATTCGCACGGAACATCAACCTGAACATACTCAGCGCCCCTTTCGATGGCAGCAAAGTTCATCTTAAGAATACTTTCACCTTTTCTACCATATGATTTCTCGGCGGCTTTCTTCATCTCCTTTACAGCCTGCTCATAAGGAATAATATCGGTTATTTTGAAGAAGGCTGATTGAAGTATGGTATTTGTCCTGTTTCCAAGACCTATCTCCTCGGCAATGCTTGTCGCATTTATAATGTATAGTTTGAGCTCTTTTTTTGCTATTGTGGCTTTTATAAAATCAGGCAACTTCTCTTTTGTCTCCTCTGCAGACCAAAGTGTGTTGAGAAGTAGTGTACCCCCCCTTTTTATACCCTTTAAGATGTCGTATTTATGCAGATAAGATGTAACATGACATGCAACAAAATCCGGAGTTGAAACCAGATATGGAGATTGAATCGGGGAATCTCCGAATCTCAGGTGAGAACAGGTGTATCCTCCTGATTTCTTAGAGTCGTAGTCAAAATACGCCTGAACATATTTAGGAGTGGTTTCACCAATAATCTTGATTGTATTCTTATTTGCACCTACAGTGCCGTCAGAGCCAAGCCCATAGAATTTACACTCCTTAACACCTGGTCTTGCAAGACTTATCTCCTCTTTTATCGGGAGGGATTTAAAACTGATATCGTCAACTATCCCAATAGTAAAACCATTTTTTGGTTCTTTAAGCTTGAGGTTTTCAAAAACAGATATAATTTGTGCAGGGCTTGTATCTTTTGATGAGAGACCATAACGTCCGCCTACAATCAGAGGCATCTTTCCACCCTTGTCGGCAATGACTGATTTAACATCGAGGTAGAGAGGCTCTCCGGTAGAACCTGGCTCTTTTGTCCTGTCTAGAACCGCAATTCTCTTAACGCTCTTAGGTAAAACCCTGAAGAAGTATTTAGCAGAGAAAGGTCTGTAGAGACGGACTGTAAGAAGTCCGACTTTCTCTCCCTTTTCTTTAAGATAGTCTATTGTCTCTTTGATTGTTTCACAAACAGAGCCCATAGCAATGATTATATTCTCGGCTTCAGCATCTCCGTAATAGTCAAAAGGCAAGTAGTGACGGCCTGTCAGTTCGCTGATCTCACCCATGTATCTTGCTACGATATCAGGAACCGCATCGTAGAAAGGATTGCAAGCCTCCCTTGCTTGGAAGAATACATCCGGGTTCTGTGCAGTACCCTTTGTCACGGGTTTATTTGGATTAAGCGCTCTGTTCCTGAATGAAGCAAGAGATTTGTCACTGATCATCTCCTTAAGAGCATCAGGGTCGAGGGTCTCTATCTTTTGTATTTCGTGAGAAGTTCTGAAACCATCAAAGAAGTGTACAAAAGGAATTCTTGATTTGAGTGTTGACAGATGTGCAACGGCACCTAAATCCATTGCTTCCTGTACACTGCTTGAGGCTATCATAGAAAAGCCTGTCTGTCTGGTAGCCATTACATCGGAATGGTCTCCGAAGATGGATAACGCCTGAGCAGCTAAAGTCCTGGCAGATACGTGAAAAACTGTCGGAAGCATCTCTCCTGCTATTTTGTACATGTTTGGAATCATCAGGAGTAAACCTTGAGATGCTGTAAATGTTGTGGCCAGCACACCTGCCTGGAGTGCTCCGTGCAGAGCACCTGCTGCTCCGCCCTCACTTTGCATTTCAACGACTTTTACATTTTCTCCGAAAAGGTTCTTCTTACCGAAGGCATTCCACTCGTCCACATACTCCGCCATTGTAGATGAGGGAGTAATCGGGTAGATTGCTGCAAGTTCGCTGAAAAGGTAGGCAACGTGTGCTGCGGCGTAGTTACCATCACAGGTAATGAATTTTTTTTCCTTTGCCATAGCTCTTTTATTTAATTTATAATGATTTTTAATTTAAATGAATTTCAATAAGATTGTGGTGTAAAAAATCAAAATGGCCGGTAACACAATTGTATTACAGACCAAGGTTATATCTTTAACATTTTAATTGCGGTAAAGTCCCTTCCAGAGGACTTTACCGATATGAGCTCTGTCTCAAGCTCGAACTCCTTTATGGTTTGAATAGGTTTTAGCATTTTATATACTTTTACAAAAATAATCAAAAAAATTAAGATATTAAAGTTTATTTTAGCTAATTTCATGCCATTAAAACAACTAAAAAATGAAGATAAAAAAAAGGTGGTTGCTTCTACTTTTGATCACAATCCAACTCCCTCTTTTTGCTCAGGATGGCGTGTTAAAAGCCAAGGACGGTAAGATTTTTGACAGTGATTCTTTCTTGAAGCACAGGTATGCCATGCCAATGTTCGGTAACGGGAAAATCATCTTAAAGGATAAAATGACATATAACGGAAAATTCAACATCGATAATTGTTCTCAGACTTTAAGGATGTTGGATGAAAATGGGGACACGCTGACAGTCGCTTCTGAAAGCCTTGTAGTATCCATGAGTGCCGGAAGCTATCTTTTTTATAAGATTAAGAACAGATATGTACAAATTCTGGACACCGACGGACAATGCAGCCTAGGTCTTACAAAGCAGGTGACTTTCGGGAGAAAGGCACTTACCGGGGCATTCGGAATGACTGATGACGTGGCTATGATGGATAATGTTGTCTCTACAGAAGATAATTTTTATTATCAGATAGAAAAAGGTCTATGGTCAGGCTCTGTTCCGTTCAACTATAGAGAGATTGTCTATATTGTAAATAAGGGAAGACTTTATCCGTTCACAAAATTAACTCTTAAGAAATTCTTTCCCGGGAAGGTTGCAGATATAGAGAAATATATAAAAGAGCAGAAACTGGACATCTCTAAAAGGGAGGACGCGTCTCTGCTCTATAAGTTCATAATTCGCTAAGGATTATCTCCTATTGATATCCGTTGGTTATGCTTTCGGGTTGAATTTTCTTAATCATGTTCTGAAGAACATTACCCGGGCCGAGCTCGATAAATTCCCTTCCTCCGTCATTCCACATATTTTCCACACTCTGTCTCCATCTAACTGGGGCAGTAAGCTGTAGGATAAGGTTTTTCTTAATCTCATCCGGAAGAGTATGAGGTTTTGCATCCACATTTTGATATATTGGGCAGATAGGGGTGTTAAAAATGGTCGAGTCAATTGCAGTCTCGAGTTCCTGTCTTGCAGGTTCCATGAGTGGCGAGTGGAAGGCACCACCAACAGCCAGTATGATTGCTCTTTTTGCTCCTGCTGCCTTGAGAGATTCACAGGCTTGGGTTATTGCGGAAACAGAGCCGGATATGACAAGTTGCCCACTTGTATTGTAGTTTGCAGGGACAACTACTCCGGGTGTTTCGGCACACACTTTTTCTACTGTAGAGTCATCCAGTCCGAGTATGGCAGCCATAGTCGACGGTTCAAGCTCACAAGCTTTTTGCATTGCTTTGGCTCTTGCAGAAACAAGGCGCAGGCCGTCTTCGAAGCTTAATGCCCTTGCCGCAACGAGAGCCGAAAACTCGCCGAGCGAGTGACCGGCAACCATTTGTGGGCTAAAATCATTGTGGCAGATTGATAGTATAACAGAGTGGATGAAAATTGCAGGTTGAGTCACCTTTGTTTGTTTGAGCTCCTCGTCACTCCCCTCGAACATTGTATCTGTTATTCGGAATCCGAGGATATCATCAGCTTTCTCAAATAGTTCTCTGGCTTGAGGATATGAGTCGTAAAGCTCTTTTCCCATACCACTGAACTGTGCCCCTTGACCGGGGAAAACAAATGCTTTCATATGATATAAAATATTAAGCAGCAAAGATACATTTTTTAATCAATATTAAAATTGTACCTTTGCTGCTCAATACAAGGCCTAGTAGTTCAGTTGAATAGAACGTCAGATTCCGGTTCTGAAAGTCGGGGGTTTGAATCCCTCCTAGGTCACTGCAATTTGCTCAAAATTAAGCTCTTTAATCAAGGGGCGATAATTCAAAGACTATAACTTTTCGGTTGTACGGAGATTCCCTGTTTTCGGAGTCTCCTGTTTGCTGCTACCCCAAACATTTGAATCTTAGAACATTGAATTCAATACGACCAATAAGCCACAGTATGAATAAGAACTTAAATCTTGTTAAAATAAAATTACTTGATTTGCCAATCACATAATAGATGCACGAGGCAGATGTTTCGTTGCATCAAAAAAGGGAAAATTTTATAAATTTTCCCTTTTAAGTCTTTTTATCGATTTCTAAAAAACTGAGATTACTCAACAAAAGCAATTATCTCACCTTTTTGTACTATCTCTCCGTGTTTTGCGCAGATTGCAACAATCTTGCCTTCAAAGGCAGGCTTGATCTCTTCAAGTCCGTAAAAAGCCTGAACAAAGCACATCGGCTTGTTAGCCTCAACCTTTTCACCTATGTTTGGAGCAGATGATTTGTCGATAATATCGTATTGCCAGATAAGTTGTCCTTTAACTGTTGACTGTACAGGTTTTGCATTAGGGTTGGCTGCTATGATCTTCTCAACGTCAACCTTAGGCATTTCAACTACAGGTCTTGTAATTACTATAGGAGCATTTGCCTTTGCCTTGGCAGCCTCAAGCTCTGCTGTGAAACGTTGTTTGGCAACACCGCTCTTGTAGTCACGATACTGTCTTTCGTGCATTGCAAACTCGAACAATTCCTCTTCGTCCTCTCCGAGATCCCAGTTGTTCTCCTTCATCTCTTTCCTGAAGCGGTCCAGTTCATTAGGGAATGCATCCTGTGGATTTCCATTGTAGAACTCCATTCCTTTCTCTTTAGCAAGCTGTATGATCTCAGGTGCAAGTTCGCCCGGAAGCTTACCGGTCTTGCCGAGAATCATGTTCCATGTATCTTTGTCAATGGTTGACCATCTTGGTTCTCCCTTGAGCGTATGCATCAGGTTCATGAGAGCTGTATTCTTCACATACTGGCTGAATGGAGTAACTAAAGGAGGGTAGCCGAGTCTAGGCCATACATACTCAACCTCCTGGAAGAGCATTACAACCAGCTCGTCAAGTTTGAGCTCTTTTTTGCCCTGGTTTCTTAGAGATGAGTTTATAGCGCCGTGGAAGCCCTTCAGGTCTGCCATCATTGATCCCATCATACCTCCGGGAAGGCCGCAACCTACAAGAAGAGAGGTGCTGACTTTGTTGCTCGGATCCATGAAATATCCGAGGTAGTCATCCATGAATGATTGAGTAAGACTTCTTGCCTCCATGTAAGCGTCCATGTTGATATCCTTAACAAGGAAACCTGCATCTTTAAGCATTGCCTGAATAGTTATCACGTCCGGGTGAACCATGCCCCACGCGATAGGCTCCATGGCAACATCAATGTAGTCAGCACCTGCGCGGGCAACTTCAAGCATTGAAGCAACTGAGAAACCGGGACCGCTGTGACCGTGATACTCAACAACGATATGCGGATATTTATCCTTTATTGCTTTTGTAAGTCTTCCGAGGAATGCAGGACGGCCAATACCGGCCATATCCTTAAGACAAATCTCATCAGCTCCGAATGCAACAACCTTGTCAACAAGGCTCATGTAATATTCAACAGTGTGAACAGGAGAGGATGTGATACTCAGCGCAATCTGTGATATCATGCCGCCTTTCTTCGCATACTTTGCAGAAAGCTCAAGATTTCTTGGGTCATTCAGACCGCAGAAGGAGCGGGAAATGTTTGTTCCCTGTTTTGCCTTAACTTTGTACATGAGTTCGCGAACGTCAGCCGGCACCGGATTCATACGCAGTGCATTAAGACCTCTTTCGAGCATGTGGGTCTGAATACCCACTTTGTTGAAAGGTGCTGTCCACTCTCTTACGGCCTTGTTTGGATTTTCTCCAAAAAGAAGGTTTACCTGTTCAAAAGCACCACCGTTTGTTTCAACGCGGTCGAAGCAACCCATGTCAATAATGACAGGAGCAATCTGTTTTAACTGGTGAACCATCGGAACATATTTTCCTGATGATTGCCACATGTCTCTGTATAACAGAGAGAATTTAATTTCGCGAGCCATATATCATTAATTTAATCTTATAAACAACTTTGGACCGCAAAAGTAAGAAATATTTAGAGAATATAGGTATCGAATTGAAACATTTTGCTTAGGAATTGAAATCTTAACTTTTTTTAAGGTTAATTGTATTTTTATTCAAAAAAATGACTACTTTTGCAGCCCGAATTGTTCGGAATTACGGTGGTTGTAGCTCAGTTGGTTAGAGCACTAGTTTGTGGCACTAGGGGTCGTGGGTTCGAATCCCATCTTCCACCCAAAGAAAAAGCCGGCGCAGAAAAGCGCCGGTTTTTTTATTGCCCCTCTGCCAAGCTCGCTTGAGCAGAGAAGGGTAATAAAAAAACACCCGACAGGCAGAATCCCCCAACGCCTGTCGGAAGGCTTTTTCTTTGAAGGTACCCCCGCCCGGGGATCGCCGAGCGCATGCGAGGCAATCCGGCTCAAGATGAAGTGAGGGTTGCCTGGCGTTAGCGAGGCAATCCAATCAGCGATTCATCCGGGGGTTGCCTGGCGCATGCGAGGCAATCCGGCTCTGCCAAGCTTGCTTGAGCAGCGAAGGGCAATAAAAAACACCCGACAGGCAGAATCCCCCAACGCCTGTCAGAAGGCTTTTTCTTTGAAGGGCCACCGCCCGGGGATCGCCGGGAGGCACTTTGGCGCAGTTTGAGGTAAGTACCTAAATGTTTGTTGTTTATATTTTGACTTCTTTTAAAACTCAAAAGTTATCGATTTTTAACACATTCAATATCTGGCATTTACCTCAAACTGCGCCAAAGTGTCCTTCTCACAAACTCATAACTTTCATGTGTAACCGATGCGATTTGTCTGTAAGAAGCTCCTGATTCTTTTCTCAAAGAGATAATCAGCTCTTCCATCTCACCTTCGCTGATCTGAAATATATTCCGTCCTTTCAGTAAAGTGTTTAGACATTTGATTACAAATCCGTCAGTTACACGAGTCCAGATATCATGTCTTTTATCTCTTATATCATCAAGATCAGATTTGTAATACATTATTGCTTGATCTAATGATTTTCTGTTAGGATAAATCTTTGTTAAGAATTCAGTGTCAATTTTAATATACTTTCTTAAAGGATTCTTGTTGTTTAAATGAAAGTGATAGGAGCTCCATAAATATTCAGACGGGCACTTACACATACCTGACTTAATAGGGTTATTTAAAATATATAGGATACTATTCTCTATCCATTTGTCAGAATGTTTGCATGCACTGCTAAAGGGTGTCTTGAACAATTTGTCTGATAGACCATTCTTCCTGTTATACCATTGAACATAACCCTTTAACAGGTCACTTACAAAGTTCGTCAGGTTGGTTGTTACTAATTGTAGATGCACATGGTTATCCATTAATACAAATGCAAGTATCTTTGTATCATACTTATACGCCACATTATTGCATCTGATTAGAAATTCAATACGATCCCTGTCATCGTAGAAAACATTATACCTGCAGTTCCCTCTCAAATAAACATGAATATTTCCCGACTGAATGCGAGCTTTTCTCCCGAATACTTTTTTCTTCCCTTCCATCTCTTTCACTAATTGTACATAAAGTTAAATCAATTTTTATTGATTAACAAAGCCGAGTATAAGCCTAAGACAATAAAAATGACCATTTAAGCTAAATTCCTGGTGTCTTACGTCAGCAAGACAACCCACCCTGCCAAGCTTGCTTGAGCAGCGAAGGTTGCCATTAGATTCCATCTAGACCTTCCAACTACCAATTTCGGAAAACATCAATCTCCTCAGGACTCAAAGCCGCACCGGGATTACTTTTAATAAACCCTTTAGGAGGCATACCGCCCTTAGAAACCTCCTGATAGCATTTTTGAGCAAGTTTCACCTGTTTTTCGTCTGAGTAACTTTGCCATTTGTCAAAGTTTACCTTCATTTTGGCCATTCCGCTGCCCTTGTCAGAGTGACAGGCAACACAGCTTCGGTTGATTATCTGACTAACATCTTTAGTAAGAGCTTTACCCTTGTCCTGTTGTTGAGCAGAAATTATAAAACCACAGAACAAACAAATAATAAGAGTAAAAACACCGGTCAAAAGAAAATTTTTCATATTCATACAATGTTTAGAGAGGTTTTATATAAAGATAAAAAAAAGTTGGTCAAAATGACCAACTTCTCGCTTAAAACCGGATTAATTTAATTTATTTAACATACTTCTTTATCGCATCTCTCCATATCAGATAAGCCTCTCCGGAAAGGTGTAGCCCGTCTTTGGTGTATTTCGGGTCAAGCTCGTCACTATCCTTGCATTTGAAAAGAGGATAAAGATTTATGAATGTTATCCCCTTTTCATTGCACATCTTCTCAATCATTGAATTGTAAAGTTTGATCTCCTCACCCCTTGTCCTGTGTTTAGGATAATTGGTAAAGGTGCTGTTGACAGGAAGCCCGCTCTGTATATAAAGTTTTGTTGTAGGGCACTCTTTTGTAAGTTTGTCCACAATCTTCACAAGCCCCCTGTATGTAGAATCAACGGTATAATCTCTTGACAGATTGTTAACTCCTATCATCAAAAAAATCTTTTTAGGTTGCCCCTTGATTATCGGGTCAAGCCTGTCGTAGACACCTTGCACTATATCCCCGCTTATGCCGCGGTTCTTGATGTGACTGTCATTGAATAACTCAGCCCATTCGCAGTAGTGTATTATGCTGTTGCCAAGAAAGACGATGTCAGATTTCTCGATAGGAAGCACCTCAAAAAGTGATGCCCGGTGGTAGTACAGAGGAGTGTATTTTGCCTCCTGTCCCCACATCATGCAAGCCATGCCAAATATCATGGTTGCGGTCAGTAATAATTTTTTCATTTTTTGTTGAAGTTAAACTTTTATATATCAGTATATCAGATATCCTGCTATTCCGGCAAGAATTATAACATATATGGGATTTACTTTACCCCACTGCGTTATAGCAAAAGCCGCACCAAATATTAACCAGCTAGTCCAGTCAATAAAGTTTTCTTCAGTAACCAACAGAGTTGCGGCAGCGCCTATCAATCCAAGAACCACAGGCTTAATCCCGGACAATGCCGCATCAAACCATTTATTCTTTTTAAACTGAGTATAAAGGTAAGCTATCAGAAAAATTATTATAAACGATGGCAGCGAAACCGCAAAGGTTGCTATTGCAGATCCAAAGGCATTTCCTGTTACTGAATATCCTACATATGTGGCGCTATTGATGCCGATAGGGCCGGGTGTCATCTGAGATATAGCAATCATGTCTGTAAAGCTGGAAGCATCCACCCACTGATGTTTGACTACAACTTCATTCTGTATAAGGGAAATCATTGCATACCCTCCACCAAAGGTGAAAAGACCTATCTTGAAGAATGTTATAAACAGCTGGATATAGATCATCTTTTAATCAAATAATGGTAGAAGATTCCTAAAAGGGCGCCTGCCATAAGAATGTATATCGGAGATATCCGGAAAGCAACTATGAGAAGGAGAGTGATTACCGGTATCAGAGAGGTGTATCTGTTAAGATTCATCCCCTTTGACATACCTATAAGTGGAACGGCAATCAGAGCCACAACAGCCGGTCTTATGCCTTTAAAGACACTTTGTACAATCTCATTTTCTTTAAATGAGTCGAAAAACATTGCAATCAGTAGTATTGCAACAAACGACGGCAATGCGCTACCTAAGGCAGCAATGACACTTCCGGCCTTGCCTCTAACCCGAAGACCGATAAAAACAGACATGTTTATTACAAAAACACCTGGTGCAGATTGCGAGATGGCAAGGACATCGAGAAACTCATTTTCGTCAAGCCACTTTTTTTTGTTGACTACCTCCGACTTAATCAGGGGTAGCATGGCATACCCTCCACCGATTGTGAATGCACCGATTTTGGCAAAGGTGGAAAATATCTCAAGGTAAATATTCATGACAATACAAAAATAGTTCAATTTTCAATGAGCCAGAAAAAAATCGTGCTCAAGAGGCAGTATGATGTTGATTTGATAGATTATGTAACCCGTCAGAATGATGCCAATCCGGATCTTGTATTTCTAACTGTAAAAGGAGTACTTTAATTTTGAATGAAATTTTGTAAATTTTTGGAAGAATAATTTTGTAAGATTAAAAAAGTCGCATATCTTTGCAGCCCGTTTCGAAAATGAAACGCTGAATAGAAAGTTCTTTGATAGCATTTATAAAGAGTAATAAGGTAGAGGTTTTTTTAAAATCTCGTCAACAAAAATCTTAGTTGGGACAAGCTAAAAGTTTAAAAATTTTTACAATGAAGAGTTTGATCCTGGCTCAGGATGAACGCTAGCGGCAGGCTTAACACATGCAAGTCGAGGGGCAGCGGGAGTAGCAATACTTGCCGGCGACCGGCGCAAGGGTGCGTAACGCGTGAGCAACATGCCCGTATCAGGGGGATAATCCAGGGAAACTTGGTCTAATACCGCATAATAATCATTTGGGGCATCTTGGATGATTTAAAATTTCGATGGATACGGATTGGCTCGCGTGACATTAGCTGGATGGTAGGGTAACGGCCTACCATGGCTACGATGTCTAGGGGTTCTGAGAGGAAGGTCCCCCACACTGGAACTGAGACACGGTCCAGACTCCTACGGGAGGCAGCAGTGAGGAATATTGGACAATGGATGGAAATCTGATC
>JAYFOS010000024.1:0-1500 GCA_034928745.1 Rikenellaceae bacterium | reverse complement strand
GTTAATAACCTGACTTCGTTCTTAGTTCACTTTCTCTTTCCGGTTAACTTGTTATAAAAACAAAAATACACCACAATCCTCATATTGAAAATCATGGTGTAAATCTAAAAACTCCGTTCCCTCCGGCTGAAATGCCCTGATTCTGTATTTTTCCACTAATTTTTCAGCGGCTACCGAGAACATAAAAAACCAAGGTCTTTGTCGGCTTTATGTCTTCAATTGTCCTGATTATTATTTTCTGTGCCACTCATTTTAGCAATCATAAGATTATTGCGATTGGAAAGAAGAGCCTTCTTGTATTCGTTTTTTACTACCTCAAGCCATTTCTTTCCTTCAAGATCTGCCGCTCCGAACGCGTTGATGTACTCTTCCCGGTTTGTGCTGATGATTCTCGCATATTTACCAACCCTAACGATTGTGCTGTCGTTGATCTCAGAAAGCTCCCTGATATTGCCGTCGGCAAGATATACAGTGACACCATCCTTGAAAAGATAGCACTTTTGCCCTGTCCCGTACATATCCTCATATACCATTCCTAAAACCGGAAATTGACCTCCTGAAGCGAAACGTATATCTTTGATCAGTTTGTCGCTATCACTCTTGTCTAGTTTCCCGGTAACAATTATACAGGTGGAGATTATCCATGATGCTATTTTCCTTGAATCTGCATCGGCAAGGTAAACCTTGGCAATAATATCAGTGCCATGTACCTTGTAGTAATACAAAGAGACCTCAATCCCTTCCCACCCTTTGAGTGTATCGGTCTTGCCTATCAGCTCCTGCTCCATATATCTGGTAGGGATAATCTGTTTTTCCACCCGGCCGGCAATCACTTCCAGGCTATCTGCCATATATTTAGATAATAATGCATCTGTATCTGGTTTGTCTGCTACTCTTTGAGCATGGATATTTCCAAAACTAAAAACAGCAAAAATGATTAAAATAACTCTTTTCATTTGTAATAAATATTTTGATAAAGATATATCTTTATTTAAAATGAAGGGTTTATTATCATAATTTTAGCATTGAAGCCATAAGCCTTAAAGACACTGGTTTATTAATTTGTTCTCGATGGCCGCTTTTTATATTTGAGGTATGCCTAATCAGGGAAGTCCATCCTCACTCATTTCATTCGCTCCGGCTGAAAATTTCCCTGATTAGGCATATCTCAATTAACTTGTAAGCGACTTATGAGTCAAATTTGCGATTCCTGTTTATGGTAAAACACTCATAAAATCGCTAAAAAACCAAGGTCTTTTTCAGCTTTATGTCTTCATGTGCTCCTTAATCCTGCTTCGGCTGAAAATTGTCCGGCACTTTGGCGCAGTTTGAGGTATGTATCTCAATGACAACTGCATGCAAATCGCATTTTTTGAACATCTTTTGAAAATCTAAAAAATGCGTTTCTAGAACACCTTAAAATCATGCACATACCACAAACTGTGGCAAGGTCCCCCCTTTTTCCACTCCTCACTTTCCACTTTGCCTATCAACTGCTAC
>JAYFOS010000009.1:0-42928 GCA_034928745.1 Rikenellaceae bacterium | reverse complement strand
TGATGTGCTCCGGATACTTAGTATGTCTCTTTTCGACAAGGCTCCTATAAGAGAGCTCTTCGAAAGGGCAGACCCAGCATGTGATATATCTGATGAGGATTATCTTCAATTAAGCTTTAATTTTTAGTGGACACTAATGATCTTTACTACATAAATCTTATCTTTTTTTAAGATGAATGAACATATTTTAAATGAAATTCCACCTTTGTCAGAAAAAGATTGCTTTCATGTGATTGAAAGGTATAAGACGGAGTTTACATTTCCTCTTCATCAACACAAGGAGTTCGAGCTCAATTTTATAGAGAACGGAGCGGGTTTGAGAAGGATTGTGGGTGATTCAATGGAATACACAGAAGACTACGAATTGATCCTGATTACCGGCGAAAGCCTCGAGCATGTCTGGGAGCAAGGAAATTGTGGGTCAAAGATGATGAGAGAGATTACAATACAATTTTCTTCAAATCTTTTTCCTACTAGTCTTTTAGAAAAGAACCAGTTTTCTTCTATCAGAAAGATGTTCAAACAGGCGGAGCATGGTATCTGCTTTCCTTTGCCGGCAATAATGAAGGTCTATTCTCAAATTGATACCATAGCGTCAGAAAGGCAGGGTTTTACGCAATTTCTTAAACTGCTTAATCTTCTTAACGACCTTTCGCAATGCAGCGCCAGAAGTCTGGCCAGCAGCTCTTTTGCATGTGCGGAGAGAAACACGGAAAGCAGGAGAGTGAGAAAGGTTAAAGAGTATATCAACCAAAACTATCAAAAGGACATCCGGTTGGCGATGCTTGCAGATATGGTGGGAATGACTCCGGCTTCCTTCAGCCGTTTCTTCAAACTTAGGACGGGCAAGAATCTTTCGGACTACATTATTGACATAAGATTGGGCTTTTCGTCAAGGATGCTTGTGGATACCACAAAGTCAATATCGGAAATATGTTTTGAGTGTGGTTTTAATAATCTTTCCTACTTCAACCGCATTTTTAAAAAGAAAAAAGGGATGACTCCAAAAATATTCCGTTCTCACTACAGAAAGAACAAACTTACAATTTAAAACAAAAAATAGTTATACTGGTACTATATTAACCAAATATTATTAAAAATGAGAGAGAGATTTTTTCTGTGCCTTGTTCTGCTTTATATTTCGCAACTGGCAAGTGCAAAAATCATATTGCCTGAAATAGTAGGTGATGGTATGGTGTTACAACAATCCACAAAGGCAAGGATATGGGGATGGGGTGATCCTGGCTCTATTGTTGAGATTAAGGCTTCATGGGGTGAAAAAAAGTATAGTGCAAAGGCTTTAGCGGACAGTACGTGGGAAGTTGCTCTTGAAACACCTGCTGCTGATTTGAGAGAGTACATGATAGAAATAAAATCGGGCAGCGAAAAATTGTTGATCAGGAATGTACTGATAGGTGAGGTTTGGTTTTGCTCCGGACAGTCGAACATGCAGATGCCGTTGAACGGATTTCAGAATCAGCCTGTTGAAAATGCAAACAGATATATTCTTGAAGCAGGGTTGTATAAATATGTGAGAGTAGCAACTATTCCTAATGTAAAAGCTTTTATCCCGCAGAGGAGGGTTGGCGGAAACTGGAAAGTCAGCACTCCGGAAAATGCTCCGTGGTTTGGGGCCGTTTCATATTTATATGGCATTCAATTGTTCAGGTTTTTGAATGTGCCCATTGGAATAATCAATTGCAGCTGGGGAGGTTCCCGCGTTGAAGGGTGGCTTCCGGAATGGAAAATAAAGGGGTATCCCGATGTTCACCCTGATGAGGCTGTTGATCCAAAAGTAAAAGAGTATCTCAGACCGATGATTATGTATAATGGGATGCTTAAGCCTTTGCAGAGGTACACGATAAAAGGGTTCCTTTGGTATCAGGGGGAGTCGAATGTGGGTTCGTGGCAGAGTTATTCACAAAGAATGGCCGAGATGGTTGCACTCTGGAGGGCGGAGTGGGGGCTGGGAGAACTCCCGTTTTACTTTGCAGAGATTGCTCCTTACAATAAGTACGCTAAGAATGATCAGGGTGCGTATCTGAGGGAGCAGCAAGCATTGGCGCAACACATCATACCGAATAGCTCGATGATATCTACTGGAGATCTTATAAAGCCTCATGAGCACAACTGTATACATCCTTCAAACAAATCCACTGTTGCTGAAAGGTTTGCCATGACTGCCCTTGCGGCAACTTACGGAGTAACCGGTATATGGTATAAGAGCCCGGAGTATGATAAAATTGAGCTAAAAGGAGATGAAGCGGTACTATATTTCAAATATGCCCCTGATGGATTCACACCCTTCGAAAATATAGAAGGGTTTGAAGTGGCGGGAGATGATAAACTCTTTTATCCGGCTAAGGCATATGCTTCAATGAAAGATAAAAATATCTATGTGTCAAGCGATAAGGTGAAGGATATAGTTGCCGTCAGATTTTGCTTCCATAATCTGGACACAGTAAAATTATACAATACGAGAGGGTTGCCTGTGATTCCTTTCAGGACAGATAAGTGGTAGAAACTCCGGTTTTCTGTGTGCAAAATAGTATTATTGTTTGATAAAATAATATTTGTATGTCGTTCTAAGGGCTCTTAATTTTACATTAAATAATTCGCCCTTTATATGAAACTTCGCACCCTGACTCTGCTCCTTGTTGCCGCACTGACTTCGTGCGCCGGCAACACGTTAAAAAATAGCTTTGTAGCTGTAAAAGACGGCCATTTCGTCAAAGATGGCAAACCTTATTATTATATAGGTACTAATTTTTGGTATGGGGCAATCCTTGCCTCGGAAGGTCAAGGGGGAGACACTCTCCGTCTTGCAAGGGAACTGGACTTTCTTAAGGAGATTGGTATTGACAATCTGAGGGTTTTAGTTGGGTCTGACGGCGAGAGAGGTGTGAATTCCAAGGTTGAGCCGACGCTTCAGGTATCTCCGGGAGTTTACAATGACACAATTCTAAAAGGTCTTGACAGGCTTCTTGCCGAGTTAGGAAAAAGGGACATGAAAGCCGTGCTTTACCTAAACAATTCTTGGGAGTGGTCAGGCGGCTATTCGCAATACCTTCAATGGGCCGGATATGGTAAGGCTCCTATACCGAACATTGACGGTTGGGAGGCATATAAAGAGTATGTGGTTCAGTTCCAGCAAAGTGATACTTGTAAGGTGCTTTTTGCAAACTATGTTAAAGATATAGTATCTAGGAAAAACAGTATAACAGGCTTTGCCTACAAGGATGATCCAGCAATCTTCTCATGGCAGGTTGGGAATGAGCCGAGAGCTTTCAGTGATTATAACAAGGATAAGTTTGCTGTATGGATAGGAGATGTGGCAAAACTTATAAAATCTATTGACCCTAACCATATGGTGTCGACTGGAAGCGAGGGGCTATATGGTTGTGAGGGTGATACCCTGCTGCTTGA
Source organism: Rikenellaceae bacterium (assembly GCA_034928745.1). Taxonomy (GTDB): domain Bacteria; phylum Bacteroidota; class Bacteroidia; order Bacteroidales; family UBA932; genus Bact-08. Next base: position 39,502 of record JAYFOS010000009.1, on the reverse strand, counting down.
AAAAATTCATTCATATCCTGAGATCGATTACATAAATCTTCATATCTGGCCATATAACTGGACTTGGATAACCAAGGACAGTGTATCGCAAAAACTTGATATTGCTCTAGAGAACACAGAAAAATATATAAATGCACATATAGCTGTTGCAGAAAAACTAGACAAGCCTATGGTAATTGAGGAGTTTGGCTTTCCTCGTGACAGTTTTCTTTTCACACCCGGATCGTCTGTAAAATCCAGGGATTCATACTATAAATCTGTTTTTGAAAAAGTACTTGAAAGTGCCGCCGATAATGGATATTTAGCCGGTTGCAACTTCTGGGGATGGAGTGGTTTTGCTAGTCCTAACCCGGCAAACTCTTTTTGGCAAAGAGGTGATGATTACTGCGGGGATCCGGCGCAGGAACCTCAAGGGCTTAATTCCGTCTTTGCAATTGACAGCACAACTGTCCTGTTGATTAAGGATTATAATAAAAAAATCAAAACTGAACTATAATAATGGTACATCTGAGAATTATACTGCTCTTGGCAGTATTCTCCCTCTCCCTGCCACTCAAGGGGCAGAAGTATGAGAATCTGGGGAAGACTCCACAGATGGGGTGGAACACGTGGAATAAATTTGCTTCAAATATAAACGAGAGCCTCATAAAAGAGACAGCCGACCTGATGATCTCAAAGGGACTTCTTGATGCCGGATATATTTATCTCAATCTTGACGATTGCTGGCATGGTGAAAGGGATTCCCTAGGTTTTATCATGGAGAACAGAGAGAATTTCCCTTCAGGAATGAAGGCTCTAGGAGAGTATATTCATTCAAAAGGGCTAAAGTTCGGTATATATAGTGATGCCGGATGTAAAACATGCGGAGGCCATCCCGGAAGCCTTGGGCACGAGTATCAGGATGCTATCACATATGCGCGATGGGGTGTTGACTATCTTAAATATGACTGGTGCAACACCAAAGATATAAATCCTGTAGGAGCATATAAACTTATGCGTGACGCCCTCCGGTTTGCCGGCCGTCCTGTCTTTTTCAGCATATGTGAGTGGGGCGACAATAAACCTTGGCTTTGGGCACAAGAGGTGGGTCACTCATGGAGAACCACCGGAGACATATATAACTGTTTTGATTGTGTAAAGGACCACGGTACCTGGAAATCCTTCGGCGTATTGCAGATATTGGACAAGCAGGATGGGTTGAGGAAATATGCCGGGCCTGGTCACTGGAACGATCCTGATATGCTTGAGGTTGGAAACGGGATGAGTGTCAATGAGGACAGGGCTCATTTTACCATGTGGTGTATGCTGGCAGCACCTTTGATTTTAGGGAACGATCTTACAACTATGAGCCAGCAGACACTCGATATCATTACAAATAAGGAGGTGATAGCGATAGATCAGGATACTCTGGGTGTTCAGGGCTTTAAAGTTTCATCATCGGAAGGTCTGGAGTTCTGGTTAAAACCACTTGCCGGAAAAGAGTGGGCATTCTGCATCCTGAACAGAAGTACAGAGGACAAATCCTATACGATTGATTGGAACAAATTCTGTTTATTGGATACTCTTTCGGGATTGAGTACCTCTTTCGACAAAAAGATTTACAAAGTAAAGGATTTGTGGGCTAAGAGCGAGGCAGGTACAACCGAAGATAACAGAACAATAACAGTCAACGGACATGATGTATTGCTATACAGATTGTATGACGGCAGAGACAAATCCGCTATTTCCGTAAACGTCCCGCTTCATCAGGGTTGGTTATGGTATGGCGCACATAAACCTGAAATCAAGGTCGTGGTATTAAATAATTCTGATAAACCTGTTTTTGAGGATATAATACTTAATCTTACAACAGATAAAAGAGAAGATGCAGGCAAGTTTGTAAGGAGAGTACGAGTAGCGCCGCGTGATAGCTCTGAGGTAATATTCAGTTTTAGAGTAAAACCGGGTTTTTACAGAATCACACTATCTGCGTCCGCTGGCTGGGAAAAGAGATTCAATATCGGGTATGAGCCCGAGAGAATAATCTCTCCGGTTGATGCTCAGGCTGATATAAAGGAGTTTTGGGACAGGGCAAAGTCAGATCTGGCAAAGATTGACCCTGATTACAGTCTTACACTGCTTGAAGATAAGTCCTCAGATAAAAGAAAAGTCTTTCTGGTTAAGATGTTTTCACTCGACAGTGCTGTTATATCCGGATACTATGTTACACCGGTGAAACCCGGAAAATACCCAGCTTTAATAGGTTATATGGGCTACGGATCAAAACCGTGGTGCCCGGATCCGGATTCCAACCCCGGTTTTGTTGAGTTTGTACTCTCTGTAAGGGGGCAGGCTCTCAATGAACCGAACAATAAGTATGGTGATTGGATTCGTTGGAACTTACAGGACAAGGAGAAGTATTATTACCGGGGTGCTTACATGGATCTCGTGAGAGCTGTAGATTTTGTCACCTCACGTCCGGAGGTTGACACCTTGCATGTTTTTGCTGAAGGGGGAAGCCAGGGTGGAGCGTTCACTCTTGCAGCCTGTGCTCTGGATCACCGTATTTGTGCCGCTGCTCCTTTCATTCCGTTTCTTTCTGATTTTCCTGACTATTTCCGGATTGTCCACTGGCCTGCCGAACCTGTGCTTGACGAGCAGAAAAGGCTTGGTATATCCGATGAAGAGCTTTATAAAACACTTTCATATTTCGATATAAAAAATCTTGCGGGATGGATAAAAGCCCCTGTTCTAATGGCATTCGGACTGCAAGATGAAGTTTGTCCTCCCCATACCAATTTTGCCGGCTATAACCAGATTACCTCTCAAAAGTCATATATCTGCTATCCTCTGAAAGGACATGATGTAGAGAGTGACTGGTGGCAGAAGAGGATGGAGTTCTTCTCTAATTTTTTAAATAAATAGTACTCGATATTAGTCATTTAAACTAAACTTAACAAAACATGAAAATAAAAAGACTAATTCTTATCATGTCTATACTCCTGGTGAGTATGAAGTTGTCAGCCCAGACAGGTAGTGTTAGTGGTACTGTAATTTCTGCAACAGACGAAAAACCTGTAATAGGTGTACTTGTTGCCGTTAAAGGTAGCACTTCCATTTGGGCCACAACGGATATGGATGGAAGGTATACATTGAAAAATGTGCCTTCCAATGCAACATTGACTTTTAAAAGTCTCGGGTTTCAGGAACTATCCGTGCCTCTTGCCGGAAAAAATATTCTGAACGTGACATTAAAGGAGGCTATAGCTGAACTGGACCAGGTGGTCGTAGTCGGATATGGTTCAATGAAAAAATCTGACCTGACAGGCTCCGTTGCCAATGTGAGCGGAGGAAAACTCAGGGAGAGCATCGTCACTAATGTTGACCAGATGCTACAAGGCAAGGTGGCTGGAGTTCAGATTACGCAGAACTCGGGAGCACCGGGAGCTGCTGCTTCTATTCGTATTAGAGGTGCGAGTTCCATTAACAACTCAAACGAGCCTCTTTACATAATTGACGGTATTCCTTTCTCAGGAGAAGGCAAGGAGATTGGCGGATTTTCATGGGCAGGAGGTTCAAACGGTCAGAAGTATGTTAATCCGCTATCTACGATAGCTCCTTCTGACATTGTATCAATAGACGTATTGAAAGATGCATCGGCAACTGCTATATATGGTGCCAATGGGGCCAATGGTGTTATACTTGTAACAACCAAAAGAGGAAAAGCAGGCGCTGTTACAATTTCATACGACGGATATGCTGCCATACAGCAGATTGGTAAAAAGCTTGACATGATGAATCTCAGTGAGTATGCCAAATATCAGGTCGAACTGGGAGAGTTTATCCAACAACAGCCGGATGATGCATATAAAGATCCGTCAATTCTCGGATCCGGTACTGATTGGCAGGACGAAATATTCCGGACAGCTGTAATGAGTTCTCATCAGATCTCCCTGACCGGAGGTAATGATATGGTCCAGTTTGCTGCAAGTGGCGGTTATATGTCTCAGGAAGGGGTTGTGCTCGGCTCTGCATTTGACAGGTTCAACTCCCGCCTCAACGTAGACGGAAATCCTTACAAGTGGCTCAAAATTGGAGGATCATTGGCATTCACCCATACAGAGGAGACAATCACAAATAATGACGGAGTAGATGGAGTAATACTTCAGGCTCTTACCATGCAGCCTAACATTCCTGTCTACAACTTTGACGGCACCTGGGCAGGTCCTAACGATGTGAACGGAGCATCTCAATATAATCCTGTATGGCTGGCTCTTATGAAGAACAACGAGTATATCCGAAACAGGGTTATGGGTAATTTCTATCTCAATGCAACCATTCTCAAAGACTTGACACTTCGCTCAGAATACGGATATGATTTCTCAAACAACAATAACTACTGTTTCGTTCCTACCTATTCATTCGGTGTGATTTCCAATGATATCAATCAACTGATGCAAAGAAATGACCAGTCTACATATTGGATTTGGAAAAATTATGCCACATATGACAAAAACATTGGAGTCAAGAATCATGTTACGTTTATGGCAGGTGTCGAGGCTTCTGCAAACGACTGGTCCGGTCACAGGATAATAAAGCAGAATCTGTCAAGTAACAATATTCATATTGCAACAACTGACGGAGATTTTGTATCAAACAGCGGATGGAAGGACAGAGTAACAACGATGTCGGTTTTCGGCCGTTTGAACTATAATTATGATGAGCGCTACTTACTGACAACAACGCTACGTGCAGATGCATCATCAAAATTCGGTGCAAACCACAAATGGGGATACTTTCCGTCAGTGGCTGTTGCATGGAGAATGAGCAACGAAGGATTCCTGAAAGACAACACAACAATCTCGAATCTAAAGATACGTGCCGGATACGGGCAGGTCGGAAGTTCAAACATCGGTACTTATCTGTACGGATCGGGTATGTTTACATTGACAACCCCTATGGGCACAGCATACCGTATGGAGAACATCGCTAATCCTGACCTGAGATGGGAGGCTTCAGAGCAGATAAATGCAGGTATCGATCTCTCACTCTTCAAGGGAAGAATATCTCTTGTACTGGATGTATACCAGAAAGACACAAAAGATTTACTGCTTCAGGTGTCTGTCCCGTCATATCTTGGTGGTACGACAACTTATAACGATATAGCCACTCCTATGGTCAATATCGGTAAAACCAGGAATAAAGGTATTGACATAGCTCTCAACACTGTGAACTTTGACAGGGATAACTTTAATTGGACCAGTAATCTGACAGTATCAATAAACAGAAATAAAGTAATATCATTGAATGACAATTCGCAGATACTATACGGCAGTATAGACTGGTTGTCCGAATTTCAGAATGCTACAATGATAAAGGTAGGACAGCCTATCGGAGTATTTTACGGTTATGTTGTTGACAGACTCTTTGAGAGTGAGCAGGATATTCTCGACAGTCCGGTCCAGGTGGAGGATCCTTCCAATCCGGGCACTAACCTGATAAATAAGAATACCGGTGTGTATGTAGGTGATATAAAGTTTAAAGATCTTGACAATAGCGGTACTATTGACGACAAAGACCAACGCAAGATAGGAGATCCAAATCCTGATTTCACATTTGGTTTTTCTAATACATTTACTTTATACAAGAATTGGGAGATTGGGTTAGTACTGACCGGCTCATATGGAGCTGATATATTGAATTTTGTAAGATCACGCACAGAGAGCATGACCTCATTGTGGGACAATCAGAGCTCAGCTGTAAGCGATCGTGCCCAGATTGGTACCGATGGTAACGGGAAGGCATATCTTATCAACCCGGGTACGACAGTTCCTCGACCTTCAACAAACGATTTCAACAGAAATAACAGGATGTCTACAAGATTTATAGAGGACGGCTCTTATCTTCGTGTACAAAACCTATCTATATCTTACATTGTCCCTGAGCAATTTGCAAAGAAGATTCATCTCAAGAATCTTAAAATATATCTCAATGGACAAAACCTGCACACATTCACTAAGTATTCCGGCTATGATCCTGAGATTGGAGCATATAACCAAAGCTCATTGCTTCAAAACATAGACCGTGGGCGATATCCTACACCACGTATGTATACGCTGGGTATTAATGTTGGTTTCTAATCTATTAAAAAGCAGACAAATGAAAAAAATATTTATTATAATAATGTCAGTAGTCCTCTTCACTTCATGTGAGGATTTCCTGACAGTTACTCCGCAAGATTCATTAGTTGCCGACAATTACTATACTAGTGAAACTGCATTGAGAGCAAACACAGCCTCTCTTTATGGAAAAGTATGGTGGGATTTTCACAGCCAATTCATGTGGCTTGCAGGTGATGAGCTGGCAGGAGATCTATACTACACATATGATCAGGAGGGACACTACTATTACAATAAAGTCGGGGCAGGTAACACATACAACAACACCGGTTGGACAGGGCTTTACAGGGTGGTCTCGTTTGCAAATTCTATAATCAATGATATGCCGGCTCCTGCAAGAAGCAACGGAGTATCAGAGGATGCAATCAACCGTGCAATTGCCGAGGCAAAATGTATGAGGGCAACCGCTTACTACTTTCTTGCAGAGTACTGGGGAGAGGTTCCTATCATAGAGAATTCCACAGAACTCATAACATCAAGTGATCCGACTGCAATATATGTACATAAGAATTTACAATCAAACCTCTATCGCTTTATATGCGAAGACCTTGAATATGCTATACAGTACCTTCCGGCAACAGATGAGCCCGGACGTGTGACAAAATGGAGTGCAAAGGGAATGCTTGCAAAGGTATACCTTACAAGGGCAGCCTATGAGAACTCAGCAGAGTATTATGTTGAGGCTAAGGAGTTGGCTGGAGATGTAATAGAGACTAGCGGACTTCAACTGTGGAGCGATTATAGCACTATGTTTGATGTTGCAGCCAATAATAATAGTGAGTCTTTAATTGCAATACAGTGTATGACAGGAGAATATGGAGACGGCAGTTCGCGTAATGTCAATTTCTCAAGAAGTTCACGTATAGCTGATCAAACATGGGGAGCCGGTAAAGGTCCAACTCTGTCGCTTCAAAATCTATACGAACAGGGAGATGTCCGCCGAAAGGCTGTCTTCATGACAAACGGGGACTACTACGCAAACCTTGACAAGGCAAACGGAGGTTATACATACAAATTTACTTACCGTGACCCTAATGCTATCGATACAAAAGTAGAGTCTGCAAACGAGGTGCTTGCCCATATCAAGAAGTATGTTATAGGAAAAGCTGCTGATTGCGACAATCAAGTAGGCCTTAACCAGGATGCCGGAAATAATATCTATCTTCTCAGACTCTCGGATGTATATATGGTATACGCTGAGGCTTGCATAGGTACTGCCTCTTCGACAAGTGATGCAAAAGCTATTGAATATGTTAATGCAATTAGAACCCGTGCCAAATTAGCCTCTATTCAGTCACCGCTTACATTTGAAAGGCTGATTCAGGAACGCCGTAAGGAATTTGCATTCGAGGGTATCAACTGGATGGATATCAAACGCTATTATTACAGAGATGCCAATGCTGCTTATGCTTATCTGAACAGCATGAACAGGGATCAGATCTACAGGCTTGATTTCACTACAGGATACAATGAGATGAGCACTGCAGACAAGTATGTTTTTGAGAATAACAAGCAAAACTATAAACTCTCCTGGCAGACACTTTCAGATGTCAATGACTATGACTCCAGGGTAAATAACATTGTCTTTAATCAGACATCAATGTATATTCCTTTACCTGCGGCAGTAACAACAAAGGCTCCGATTCTTAACGAGCCGGCCGTAGATTATTATGCAAGTAAATAAACCATAAACGATTATGAGAACAAAATTAGGATATATATTATTAGTCGTTGCCTCTGCAATACTTCTCCTGGCCTCTTGCCAAAAAGAGGAGGGGTTGGAAAGCAATGCGACACCGGTAGTCAAATATGTTCGGCCCACCGAGGCTGCCGTTGCAGACTCATTGGTTGTTAGTGCAGCTATGGGTAGTACGATTGCAATTATAGGTGAAGGATTCTCCGGAGTAAACGAAATATGGTTCAATGACCAGAAAGCCAAATTGAATCCTTGCTATATCACAGATAAATCCATTATTGTAACTGTCCCGGGATCAATGCCCGGAGAGGTTACCAACAAAATGGTGCTGAAGACAAAAAAGGGAAAAGAGTGCGAATACTCATTCGCTGTTGTAATACCATCTCCATCTGTTACATCAATAAGCTGTGAGTGGGCAAAAGACGGATCTGAAGTAACAATTTCCGGAAACTACTTCTTCAAAGACCAGGACAATAAGATCGATGTGCTTTTCCCCGGAAATCTCCATGCTGAAGTTACAAGCTTCACAACTGAAAGCATAATCTGCGTGGTTCCTTCGGGAGCCCTTCCGGGAACAATCGTGGTGACATCACTCTATGGAAAGGGTCGCTCACAATTCACATTCAGGGATTCTCAAGGGTTATTCATAAACGGAGAGAATACCTCTCTATGGAATGCCTGGGGATTAAGTGACTTTGGAACAACAGGAGCACTTGATGGTCAGTATATTAAATTCGAAGGTACAACCGGTTCGTGGGCCTGGCCTTCTAACTCAATACAACTTTATTATGCAAGGCCTGATAGAACCCCTATTGTGACAACCGGAGAGGTTGCCGATTACGCTCTCAGATTCGAATGTAACTGTCAGGAGTGGCATGATACTCCGTTCTTACTCTGGTTTACAAAAACTGCAGGAACTCACAATGTTGACGGAGCAGATGCACAGTACCACTGGAAACCGTACCTTGTCAACGGGGTAAAGACAAATTACGTCACTAACGGTTGGGTAACAGTTACATTGCCATTGAAAGACTTTATTTACAGTAAGGATGAATCGGAAAACTCTAGAGTTATTTCAAGTCTGAATGACTTGGTGGATCTCCACGGTATGTTCTTCGGAGCTGCAGACGGCACTTATCCTGTAAAGATGTGGATAGATAACATGCGTATTGTAAAAATCAAATAGAGTAAATAATATGAAGAGAAATATATATAACAATCTAATATTGATTGTCCTGTCTTTTGTGGGGGCATTCTCGCTCCTTACCGGTTGCCAGAAAGATGAGGGGACAGGAAGCGTTATGCTCGAGGCTTTCGGGCCGTGTCCCATTCTTCGTGGAACAGAACTTACATTGATAGGGACAAACATGGATAAGGTTGAGAGTGTGGTTATTCCTTCAGGAATCACCATAACAGACATCAATGTTATCAGCTCGGATAAGATATCCGTAATGGTACCTCAGAATGCAGAGGTTGGGCCAATAATAATCAACTATCCCGACGGGACAATAACATCCAAAGCTCTGCTCTCATACTCGGAACCATATTCTATATCATCCATAGCACCCCTGACAGCAATAAAAGCTGGAGATGTTGTCACAATCAACGGTGATTATCTGAATAATATAGTCTCTGTTGTTTTCAACAGCGGAGCAGAAGTTGGGGAAGAGGACTTTATCTCAAGGTCTCGGACCAAGATTGAGGTGAATGTGCCGCTTGCTGCCAAAACAGGCAAGATTATAATTAAGGATGCAGATGGGAATGAACTTTACTCTGATCAACAGCTTACAATCAGCCAACATGCAATTGCATCTGTCTCTCCTGTAACTCCTGTCAAGACAGGTCAAACCCTGACAATAACAGGAACAAACCTAGGTGTTGTGAAGAGCGTTACCTTTACAGGCGGAGCTAAATTGGACAAGACAGAATTCAAATCACTGGCAAGCACAAAAATAGAGGTTACTGTACCATCTAGCGCAAAAGACGGTCCTGTTACTCTCACCTCTTTGTCCGGATTGGATGTTACAAGTGCCCAGTCAATAACACTTGTCGTTCCTTCGTCTCTTGGTTTTGCTGCAGGAACAGTGTTCAAGGCAGGAAACATAATAACCATAACAGGAGACGATCTCGATCTGGTGACATCTCTCTCTTTCTCAACAGCAGTAGATGCCTCATTTACAAAAACTACAACTTCGCTCACTACTACAATACCGGCAACAGCTGTAGACGGTGTTATAACACTCACAACTGCTGCAGGAAAGAACGTTGTTACTCCTGCGATTACACTTGTCAAGCCGCAGATAGCATCAATAACTCCATTGTCAATCATTGCAGGAGAGCAAATTACTGTGGCAGGTACAAATCTGGATCTTGTAGAGGGTGTCAAGATCAACGGCACAGTATGTACTATTGTCTCACAGAGTCTTACAGCCATACTTATATCGGTCCCGTTGACAGCAACAAGCGGTGACCTTGTAATCTCACTTCCTAACGGAACTAGTGTAACATCGGCTTCGCAGGTGACAGTCACTCCTGCCACAAAACCTACAGTTTTGACCATGCCGGCCAAGGCAAGACCGGGTGAAGAGATTACTCTTACAGGTATGAATTTAAACAATGTCGAAAGCGTTTACTTTGGGACAGTGAAAGTGACTACCTATTCCACAAGAACATACTCTACACTGACATTCACAATTCCTAAGACAGCTCCTCTCGGAGCTCAGCATATAAAGTTGGTTCCTTATGAGGGCAGTGAGGTTCTCACTACAAATACCATATCACTTACCGGCCAGGAGCCTATAGTTGATCCAACACTGGTATTTGCCGATTTTGAGGATGTAAGTTGGGAGTGGGGCCTATGGGGAGGTGTCGGAAGTATTGTCAGTGAGGATGGCAACAGATACTACAAAGGATCGGCAACAGGAGCCCTGAGTGGTGTCTGGATCTGGGCAAATAATAATATAGTGCTCCCTGGATGTCCTAATACAAATGATTATGTGTTAAAATATGATATAAAAGTAACCAGCGATTTTGTATTAGGAGCTTATGCAGTACAAATGGCACTTGCCGGCAATTGGGGATGGTGTACAAGTGGATTCTTCCCTTTGGCCTCCGATGGGGTGACATGTTCTACCGGAGGTGGTTGGATGACCATGACCGTTGATTTTCCTACTTTGGGTATATCTTCTGCGCCGGCAACAGGTAAGTTTGACACAGGTATGTTCATAAACTCATCTGCTTTCAATTGGGCCAATGTTTGCCTCGACAATTTCAGATACCAGCATAAATAATGATAAATTGCGGTCTGACCGGTTTTACACACCAGCAGACCGCTTACTTATACAATATGAACCGATTTCCATGTTTAGCAGCTCTGTTTCTCCTCATTTTACTCAGCGCTTGCAGCAAAAACGAACCTCCTGTAACATCCGGAGTAACGCCTGTGGTCGAGATGTCATCTCTCTCCGAAAGCGAAACTGTGGGTGTTAATATTGGAGTTATAACATTGGTTTACTCTGTGCCTGTAAAAATCTCGTCAACCGCAGCCATAACTGTCGGCTCTCTTAAGGCAACAGCCACAGCTACAAATAAAAGCGTTGCCATCAAGTTCGGAACACTGGAGTATGATAAGACCTATATTCTTACCATACCTTCAGGGAGCATTCTGAATAAAAACGATAATACCCCGGCAGTGACATATACACTAAGTTTCCAGACAGAGAAGGAGGTTGTTGCCAACCCTGAAATACCTCAGACAATCACATGGAATATCGATGCAAATCTTGTTAATGCGAATGCATCAGCTCAGGCGAAAAATGTATATAATTACCTCAGGAGCAGTTTTGGAAGCAAATGTCTCTCCGGAACTATGGCCGAGGTAAACTGGAACATAGACAACGCAACATGGGTGCATGACCAGACGGGCAAATGGCCTGCAATAACCTGTTTTGACTTTATCCATTATACCCGGAAAGGGACAAGTTTTGACACATGGGTTGATTATGATGCCATGGTGACAAATGCAATAAACTATTGGAATAACGGCGGATTGGTGGCAATAATGTGGCATTGGCTTGACCCTTCACGTGCAACTGATCAGTTTTACTCAGACAAGACAAACTTTGATATCTCTAAGATTTCTGATGTTAATTCGTCACAATACAAGGCCATGATCAAGGATATAGACAGTGTTGCAGTATTTCTTAAAAAACTAAAGAACGCAGGTGTTCCTGTTATCTGGAGGCCGTTACATGAGGCGGAGGGCTCATACAGATACGGAGACTGGTTCTGGTGGGGTTCAAAAGGTGCCGAGGCATGTGTCCAACTTTGGAAAACAATGTATGAAAGGCTTGTTACCTATCATGGGTTGAACAATTTAATCTGGGTATGGACTGTCAATCTGGATAACTACGATTATCTGTGGTATGCAGATGCTACAAGCTGGTATCCCGGAAGAGAGTATGTAGACATCATTGGGATTGACATATATGATGATGCAGTAGCTCATGGCTCTCATGTGGATTTTTTCAAGAAAACGGCATTGATAGCCGGAAGCCGCAAAATCGTTGCCTTGTCTGAATGCGGACATATCCCGGATCCTGCTCAGATGCAGTCAAACGGAGACAAATGGTCATATTTCATGCCTTGGTATGGAGATTATACCAGAAAGGCATCATATAACGGAGAGTATTGGAATTATACTTTCCAGAGCAGTTTCATAATCACACGGGATGAACTTCCTGATTTTAAGAATTGATAATATGAAAATTAAATATATTACACTGATAATTATTGTTATGGTAACTTGTTCATGTGGAGGGACATCGAGGGAGATATACAAGGATCCTGATGCTCCTGTCGGTAAAAGAGTTGAAGACCTGCTTAAAAGAATGACCTTGGAGGAAAAGGTCGGGCAGATGAACCAGTTTGTAGGAGTGGAGCATATAAAGACAAACGAAAAGAACCTCACGGAGGAACAACTAAAAACAAATACAGCATTGGCATTCTATCCGGGGTTTCCTGCTCCGGTGATTGAGAAGTGGACAGAGGAGGGATTAATCGGTTCTTTCCTTCATGTTCTTACAATTGAGGAGGCAAACTACCTGCAGTCACTTGCTATGAAAAGCAGACTGCAGATACCTATTCTTTTCGGAATAGATGCCATACACGGAAATGCCAATGCTCCGGATAATACAGTTTATCCGACAAATATAGGCCTTGCCTCATCCTTTGACACCGCCATGGCATACAGAATAGCCAGGCAGACTGCAAAAGAGATGAGAGTCATGAATATGCACTGGACCTTTAATCCCAACGTGGAAGTAGCTCGTGATCCAAGATGGGGAAGGGTTGGTGAGACTTATGGAGAAGATCCGTACCTGGTAACAATGATGGGAATACAGAGTGTGAAAGGTTACCAAGGAGACCTTAGTAATTATGATGATGTACTTGCATGTATTAAACATTTTGTGGGGGGGAGTCAACCGGTAAACGGTACGAATGGGTCTCCTGCTGACCTGTCAGAAAGAACTGTCAGGGAGGTTTTCTTTCCCCCTTTTAAAGCAGGAGTGGATGCCGGGGTGCTTACTCTAATGCCCTCTCATAATGAACTGAACGGAATGCCATGCCACGCAAACAGTTGGCTTTTAACAGATGTGCTGGAGAAGGAGTGGGGTTTTGACGGACTAGTCATAAGTGATTGGATGGATATAGAGCATTTATATGATGTACATGGTGTCGCTTCAGATATTAAAGAGGCTTTTTATCAGTCAATTATGGCAGGAGTTGATATGCATATGCACGGAATCCATTGGAACGAATATGTATGCGAACTGGTGCGCGAGGGAAGGATAACTGAGGCTCGGATTGACAAGTCAGTGAGGAAGATACTTGCACTCAAATTCCGTCTCGGATTATTTGAACAACCTTATGCAGATAAGGAACAATCTATGAAGACAAGACTTTGTGAGGAACATCGAGCTACGGCTCTTGAGGCGGCAGAGAACTCCATAGTGCTTTTAAAAAACACCGGGTTACTTCCTCTCTCAGCCGACAAGTACAAGAGAATTATGGTCACCGGCATAAACGCAGACGATATGAATATTCTCGGAGACTGGTCGGCCCCTCAAAAACCGGAGAATGTAACCACCATATTGGAGGGAATAAAAAAAATAGCGGGGGAGACCAAGATTTCATTTGTTGATCAGGGTTGGGACCCGAGAAATATGGACCCGGTAAAGGTTTTAGAGGCGGAGAAGGAGGCTCGAAAAAGTGATCTCAATATAGTTGTGGCAGGTGAATATATGGTAAGATCCCGTTGGACAGAGCGTACAGGAGGTGAGGATGCAGATCGTTCGGACAATCAACTTGCAGGGCTTCAGGAGGAGCTTATTAAACGAGTGGCTGCATCCGGAAAGCCTACAATTCTGATTTATGTTACAGGCAGACCTTTGGCTTTTGAGTGGGCTGAAGAGAATCTCCCCGCAATAATAAATGCATGGGAACCCGGAATGTGCGGAGGGGATGCCGTAGCAGAAATTTTGTTCGGAAAGGTTAATCCTTCGGCAAAATTAGCCATTACAATACCAAGAAGCACAGGGCAGATTCAGATGATATACAATCACAAGCCATCTCAATACTTTCATCCGTATGTGCTAACTCCGAGTACCCCGTTATATCCATTTGGTTTCGGACTTTCATACACAAAATATGAATACTCCGATTTGAAACTTTCAACTACAGAGATTAAATCGGGGCAACCGGTTGAGGTTGAGTTGGATGTCCGGAATTCAGGTAGCATGGATGGAGTTGAGATAGTCCAACTCTATATTCGTGACAGATTCAGCACATTTACCAGACCTGTCAAGGAGTTGAAAGATTTCGCAAGAGTAAAAATCAAGGCAGGAGAGACAAAGAGAGTGAAGTTCACGGTCACACCGGACAAGCTGATGATGCTTGACAAGGACAACAACCCGGTTATTGAACCGGGAGAGTTTGTGATAATGGTCGGACCTTCGTCCAAAGATGAGGATCTCCTCAAAAAGAGTTTTAATGTAATTGAATAAGAATATGAGAAGCTTTGGAATAGTTATAATTTCAGCATTTATCATATCCATTTCCTTTTTTTCTGTTCAGGCGTGTGTTAAAGCAGGGCCGCACCAGACAAGGGAAAGTGTGATTAATAAGCTATTCGCGGTTGCAGCCAAAGGAGAGTTCTATTTCGGCCACCAGGACAGTTATTTCTACGGGAAGCACTGGGTAAGGACAAAGGAAGATAATAAAGCTCCCTGGAAAAGTGACATTAAGGATGTCTGCGGAGATTTTCCTTCGGTTCTCGGATGTGACCTTGGAGGAATAGAGATGGGAGATGCCGCCAATCTTGACGGAGTACCATTTGACATAATGAGAGAGGCTATAAAGGCTCATCACAGAATGGGAGGAATAGTCACACTCAGCTGGCATCAACGTAATCCTCTCACAGGCGGCACCTCATGGGACAATACCCGGGATTCGGTTGTGAGATATGTACTTCCCGGTCACTCAGGGCACATTGGGTATCTAAAATGGTTGGACAAAATAGCTGAATATATTCTGGAGCTTAAAGATGACAACGGCAATCCAATTCCTGTGATTTTCCGGCCATACCATGAACATACAGGAAATTGGTTCTGGTGGGGAGTCAAGGATTCAAGCCCGGATGATTACAAACAAATGTGGAGAATGACATATAAATACCTTACTTCAAAAGGACTGTTAAATATGATTTGGGCCTATTCCCCTAACCTCGGTACAGACAGAGACGGATATATGCGTAACTATCCGGGAGATGACTATGTTGATATTCTCGGATATGACGGATACCAATTTGGAGAAGGAGCTGCAAGAGAGAGTTACCTGAAAGCACTCAAGAGTGATATGGCCATGTTGAAAGAGTTGGGTATGAAACACAAAAAACCTATTGCCGTTACAGAGACCGGTTATGAGACAATTCCTGACAGGAATTGGTGGACAAAGACTCTATTGGACGGAATCAAAGGATCAGGAATATGCTATGTGCTTGTCTGGAGAAATGCCCATGATAAGGAGAGACACTATTATGCTCCGTTCCCCGGGGAGCAATCTTCTGAAGATTTTATAAAATTCTATGATTTACCGGAGACACTTTTCTTAAATGAATTAAAAAATAAATAAGCTTACCATGTTATTTGCAGAAAGATTAAAAAAGTTGAATGAGAAACACAATGAGCTTGTATCCAGGAAAAACGTTCCGGTTGAATGTGACCATAACCTTTTTAAAAGATATGCGTATCCTGTTGTTACTGCTGATCACACTCCACTAATCTGGAGATACGATCTTAATCCGGAGACAAATCCGTACCTGTTGCAGCGTTTCGGAATAAATGCGGCATTCAATGCAGGAGCCATCAAATGGAAAGGGAAATACCTGCTTATGGTGAGAGTGGAGGGGTACGACAGAAAATCCTTCTTTGCCGTTGCAGAGAGCCCTAACGGAATAGATAATTTCAGATTTTGGGATCGTCCGGTAACGATGCCGGAGATGGGAGAACCGGCAACAAATATATATGACATGAGGCTGACTGCACATCAGGATGGGTGGATTTACGGCATATTCTGTGTCGAGAGAAAAAATCCTGATGCTCCTGCAGGAGATCTCTCAAGTGCTGTAGCCTCTGCCGGCATTGCAAGGACCAAGGATCTTGTAAAATGGGAGAGACTTCCTGATCTCGATTCTAAAAGTCATCAGAGAAATGTAGTTCTGCACCCGGAGTTTGTAAACGGGAAATATGCACTTTACACAAGGCCACAGGACGGATTCATTGATGCCGGTAATGGTGGCGGCATATGTTGGACACTTGTGGACAATATGGCTAATGCCAGGGTTACAGACGAGCTGCTTGTGAATAAGCGGTATTACCATACAATCAAGGAGATGAAAAACGGTGAAGGGCCTCATCCTATAAAAACAGAAAAAGGATGGCTCCATTTGGCGCACGGAGTAAGAGGTTGTGCCGCAGGGTTGAGATATGTACTATATCTATATCTGACTGACTTGGAGGAACCATGGAGAGTTATTGCCGAGCCTTCAGGTTATTTTATGGCACCTCAAGGTGAGGAGAGGCTGGGGGATGTCTCAAATGTATTATTCTCCAACGGGTGGATTTGTGATGACGATGGAACGTTATATATCTATTATGCCTCAAGTGACACGAGAATGCATGTGGCAGTCTCGTCGGTGGAGATACTTCTTGATTATTGTCTCAACACACCTCAGGACGGACTTACATCTGAAAATTCCGTAAAAACACTAAATTTGATTATTGACAAGAATCTAACACTAAATAGCAATGGGCAATAATACCTCTGTGCTCAGATTCAGAGAGAAGCTGGCATACGGATTCGGGGACATGGCCTCAAGCATGTTCTGGAAAATATTCGGAATGTATCTTCTCTTTTTCTATACAAAAGTCTTCGGAATATCTCCGGCAGCGGCCGGAACAATGTTTTTGGTAACAAGGATATGGGATGCTGCAATAGACCCGGTGATGGGGCTAATTGCAGACAGGACACACAGCCGCTGGGGAAAATACCGGCCCTATCTTCTATGGGGAGGTTTACCGTTTGCCCTCATTGGAGTCATAACATTTTTCACGCCAGACTGGACTGAAAGCGGAAAATTGATTTATGCATATATCACATATACGCTCATGATGATGATATACACTGTGGTGAATGTGCCATATGCCTCACTTTTAGGGGTAATTTCCTCGGAAATTAAAGATAGGAACATACTCTCCTCTTTCAGAATGTTCTTTGCCTATGCCGGAAGCTTCATAACCTTCATGCTGTTGCAACCTCTTGTAAACCTGTTTGCCTCTATTCTGGAGAACGGGAAAGCTGTAAAGGCCACTGTAGAGGGAGGAATCTCCACGCATCCCATAGCATGGACTCTGGCAGTAGCTGTTATAGGCGCTTTGTGTGCAGTCTTATTTTTCTTCTGTTTCAAATGGACAAAGGAGAGAGTAAAAGCTGCCGATGAATCAAAGGATAAGGCTTCGGTGTTGGAAGATTTGAAACATCTTTTCGGGAACGGACCTTGGTGGATACTTCTTGCATCAGGAGTTGCCGCATTGCTGTTCAACTCAATAAGAGACGGTGTGGCTTTGTTCTATTTTACAGATTATGTGACTGATACATACAGCTCTTCATCCATAGGATGGACAATTGGTACAATATACCTTTTGGTGGGTCAGGCTTCAAATATGATAGGTGTTGCCTTGGCAGCTCCGGTTGCAAACAAAATAGGCAAAAAGTTTACATATATGGGAGCAATGGCTATTGCAGCCCTGCTCAGTATTGTTTTCTTCAGGCTTGGACCAGATCAGATAGCAGTGATACTTATATTTCAGGTTATGATAAGTATCAGTGCAGGAATAATATTCCCTTTACTATGGAGTATGTATGCAGACATTGTTGATTATCAGGAGCTCAAGACAGGAAGGAGGGCAACTGGGCTAATCCTCTCTTCTTCATCAATGTCTCAGAAATTCGGATGGGCAATTGGGGGCGCTATTACAGGATGGTTGCTTGCAGCATTCGGTTACAACCAGGATGTAACAGTACAGAGTGAAAGTGCGATTTACGGTGTAAGGCTTATGATGAGCCTGCTCCCCGCAATCGGATGTGTATTAGCTGTTGTTGCCGTGTCACTTTATCCGTTGGGAGAGAAAAAGATGAAAGAGGTAACGGTTGAATTGAATAAACTTCGTAAAGAGAACAGATAATGAGAGAAAAACTGCTTGACCTTTTGCTTACGAATATAATCCCATACTGGTCGGGAAAGATGGTAGACCATCAGAATGGGGGGTTTTACGGAAAAGTATCCGGTGATGAAACATTGTTTCCGGAAGCAGAGAAGGGGGCAGTCTTGAATGCACGGTTATTGTGGTTTTTTTCGGCCTCATACAGACTTCTTGCTCATGAATATGTCAAGATGGATTTTCCTGACAAAATAGAGCAGATAGAGAAGGCAGAGATAAAATGTCTCCAGTGCGCAACCCGTGCAAAACGTTATCTGATAGATTATTTCTACGACAACAATTATGGAGGAGTCTACTGGTCGCTAAACTATAAAGGTGAACCTTTAGCCACAAAGAAGCAATTCTATGCACTTGGATTTGCAATTTATGGTTTAAGCGAGTTTCACCGAGCAACAGGAGACACAGAGGCTCTAGAATATGCAAAGTCGTTTTTTTGGGACATTGAGAATCATTCATACGATCCGGAAGCTAACGGTTACATTGAGGCAACGACAAGGGAGTGGAAAGAGATTGAGGATATGCGTCTCAGCGACAAGGATGAAAATTTGCAGATGACGATGAACACGCATCTCCACATTCTTGAACCTTATACGAACCTTTACAGAGTGTGGAAGGACGAGAAACTCGCAGGGCGAATCAGAAACCTTATAGATATCTTTCTGAGCAAGATTCTTGATAAGAACACCTCTCACCTTGGACTCTTTTTTGATAAAACTTGGCAACGACACGGGAATGAGATATCATACGGCCATGATATTGAGGCTTCGTGGTTGATCCTTGAGGCAGCACAAGTTCTTGCAGACGAAATTCTGACAGGCAGTGTTACAGATGCAACAGCACGGATTGCAATTGCATCTCTTGAGGGCTACCAGAAAGACGGAAGTATGATTTATGAGGTTAAAAACAACGGAGAGGCAGACCGCGACCGACACTGGTGGGTACAGGCAGAAACCTTGGTAGGTCTTCTATATCTGGGCAGATACCACAATTATAGCAGCGCTTTAACACTAGCTTCAAAAACACTGAGTTATATAACCGGAAATCTTGTTGACAAAACAAACGGCGAATGGTTCTGGAGTGTCAGGGAAGATGGAAGTGTCAATAAAGCAGATGACAAGGCCGGTTTCTGGAAGTGCCCGTATCACAACAGCCGAATGTGTATCGAAGCATTGGAGCTATTGAGATAAAAATATTTGGGTTATATTTGGGCTCATTTAACTCAAAATATTTTCCGGATGAAAAGAATCACGGCGGCGTATCTTCTGTACGCCATTCTATTTGTCGGCATGATTTGTACAAGTATTTCAGCTGCCGGCCAGCTTGATGAGAGCAAACAATCCTCGTTCAAGAATCCGATAGTTTTCGGCAACAATCGTATAACGCTGATTACCCCGACACTTTTCCGCCTTGAATATGCAGAGGACGGAAAATTTCTGGATTCAACCACAATGTTTGCCTATACAAGGGAGAATCTATTGTCAGATTTTAAAGTTGTGAGACTTGACGGAAAAAGGTATCAGATAGAGACATCCTGTCTCAGAATGGTATATGAGAATGACGGTTTCCCGTTCGGAATACATAATTTTACTGCGTATTTCAAGCTGAACGGAGAGGAGAAGAAATTCACAATCCGCAACATTCACAAGAACAATCTGGGTGGGGCAATTTCAACACTTGACAGGGTGGACAAGAGAGTGCCGCTCAATGACGGTCTTCTAAGCACAGACGGTTGGTACATAATAAATGATACAGGTAAGGAGATACTTGTCAATAACTGGATAGCACAGAGAGATAAATCTCATGTACAGGATCTATATTGCTTCGTTTACGGAAACGATTACAAGGCTGCCTTGTTGGATCTAGGTGCAATATCAGGACATGCGCCAATGACCCGCAAATATGTTCACGGAGTCTGGTATTGCAGATATTGGCCATATACTGCAACCGAGTTTGAACAGATAGTCCGGGAGTACAAAGACAACGATTTCCCGTTGGACAATCTCGTTTTTGATATGGACTGGCATACGGTTGATGCAAAGACAGGAACCGGTCATGCAAGCAATCGCGGATGGACAGGTTATACATGGAACAAGAGACTGATTCCTGACCCGCAGGGGCTTGTCGGAATGCTCAAGGCAGAAAATATACATGTGTCACTTAACGAGCATCCTCATGACGGCATCAGGCCAAATGAGAGCATGTATGCAGATTTCATGAAAGCGATGGGGCGCGAACCTAATGGGGAGACAATCCTGTTTGACGCTTCTGATAAGAGATATATGGAAAACTTCCTTAAATACGCACATAAGGAGAGTTGGGACATGGGTGTTTCATTCTGGTGGCTTGACTGGCAGCAGGACTATCTTTACCCGTATGTGAGAGGAACAAGTATGAACCACCTGACATGGCTAAACAAACTTTATTATGAAGAGTCTCAAAGAGACGGTCTTAGAGGCGCCGGATACAGCCGATGGGCAGGTTGGGGAGACCACAGGCATCCGATTCAGTTTTCGGGAGACCTTCATGCCAACTGGGGTACACTTGCATTTGAAATTGAGCTGACGGCTACAAGCGGCAATGCAGGTTGCTACTTTTGGGCCCATGACATAGGCGGTTTCTACGGAGGTGACAATCCGGAGATGATGACTCGCTGGACTCAGTTCGGGGCATTGAGCTCGTCACTCAGGGTCCATTCACAGAGAGCTGCAAATCTTGACCGCAGGCCCTGGATTTGGGGAGAGCAGGCGAAGAATGCAACAAGAATTGCGTACCATTTCCGTTCGCAGATAATGCCATATCTATACACTTGTATATGGCAGACACATGAGACAATGATTCCACTGAACAGGGCAATGTATATAGATTACAATAAATACGAAGAGTCTTACAACAATCCTCAGCAATTCATGTTTGGAGACCTTCTGCTGGCAGCCCCGATAGCCAGCCAGGGGGAAGGTAAAGACTTTGTTGCATCACAGAAGGTGTGGTTTCCGAAAGGGGAGAGATGGTTTGACTTTTTTGATGCAACCGAATACGAAGGAGGAACAGAAGCTGTCGTGAAAAAAGACATATACTCATTCCCGCTCTTTGTCAAGGGAGGATGGATATTGCCTATGCAACCTTACACAATGAGACCGGCCTCTACACCACTTTCGCATCTCGTGCTTAGAGTATATCCCGGAAAAGATGGTGCTGACAATCTTTATACCCTTTATGAAGATGACGGGGAGAGCCTTGAATATACAAAAGGCAAATATGCAACAACCGCTTTAAGATACAAACGTGATGGGAATCTAGTTACTATGATGGTCTCCCCTGTAAACGGCGAGTATAAAGGACAGCCAAAGGAGCGCTCATACACATTTGAGCTTCCGGCCATAAAAGGGGTGAAAAGTATAAAAGTGAAAAGTGAAAAATGGAAGGGAGTGAAAGTTAAAAGTGAGGGAGTGAAGAGTGAAAAGTTTAGGTTTTTTTATGATGAGATTGCTAAGATGTTTAAAATTGAAGTGAAATCGCAATCAATTAAAGGGCCTGTTGTTGTGGAGGTTATGGTGGAGGAGTAAAAGTTTGTTAAAAAAACATAACAATTTTTTTGCTTTTTAAGAAGATATATTTCTATATTTGCAGCATATGAAAACAATGTTTACACAAAATTGGTGGTGGCACAGTACAGAAATGTCTGTGAGCGCTGCTTTTTGTGTATAGTTAGGATATAGTAAATTTTAATATATACCAGGCCCGATGCTCACGCATCGGGCTTTTTTTTTATATAACAATTCAATAATCAGTTAATCTAATCAGAGATGAAGACACCAAAGATGATCATGCTGCCGGAGAACGAAATGCCGAGACAATGGTATAACATTGTAGCCGACATGCCGGTACAGCCGCAACCAATGTTGAACCCACAGACCAGAAAGCCTCTGCTCCCGGAAGAGATGGAGGGTCTATTTGCAAAGGGTCTGGTTGAACAGGAGTTTTCTCAGAAACGATGGCATGATATCCCTGATGAGGTTAGAGAGTTGTATAAAAGCTACAGGCCGACACCTCTTGTAAGGGCATACGGTCTTGAGAAGGCACTGGACACACCGGCAAGAATCTATTTCAAGAACGAGAGTGTAAGTCCGGTCGGATCTCACAAGCTAAACTCGGCCTTGCCTCAGGCATATTATAACCACATTCAGGGAATAACAGGCATAACAACAGAAACCGGAGCAGGACAGTGGGGTTCAGCGATGAGTATCGCGTGCAGTCACTTCGGTATGAAACTGGAGGTCTTCATGGTGAAGAACAGTTATAATGCAAAACCATACCGTAAGGTTGTGATGAAGACATATGGGGCGGATGTTTACGCTTCACCTTGTGATATCACGCAGTACGGGAAAAAGGTGTTGGCAGAGGATCCCGATAACGGAGGAAGTCTCGGGATTGCCATTTCGGAAGCTGTTGAAAGAGCCGTGACACGACCTAATACAAGATATACACTGGGAAGTGTGCTGAGTCACGTGTTGATGCACCAGACCATCATCGGCCTCGAGGCAGAGAAGCAGATGGCGATGGCGGGAGAGTATCCGGACAAGGTAATTGCATGTTTCGGAGGTGGCTCGAATTTCTCGGGAATATCATTCCCTTTCCTCAGGCACAAATTCACAGAGGGGCGTGAAGTGAAACTTATTGCAGCTGAGCCGGCAGCATGTCCGAAGCTCACTAAGGGTAAGCTTGAATATGACTTTGGAGATTCAGCCGGGATGACACCGCTGATTCCGATGTACACACTAGGCCATGATTTCCAGCCTGAGCAGATACATGCTGCCGGTCTGCGTTACCACGGCGGCGGAAGAATCGTGAGTCAGCTTAAGCAGGACGGATATCTTGACAGTTATGCGATTGAGCAAAAAGAGGCTTTTGATGCAGGGATCCTTTTTGCAAGAAGTGAGGGTATTATTCCTGCACCCGAGTCTACCCATGCAATAGCTGCAACAATAAGAGAGGCAATCAAAGCCAAGGAGAGTGGCAAGAGTGAGGTTATACTCTTTAACCTCTCAGGTCACGGATTCCTCGATCTCGGAGCGTATGAGCAGTATATTTAAAACTTTGACGCAGTTTGAGGTATATGCTTTATTTTGAGGTGTTCTAAAAAATGATTTTTATGTTTCAAAAAAGTCAATATTTATATAATTATCATTGAGGCACTTACCTTAAACTGCGCCAAAGTCATTTTTAAAGCCGAAAAAGACCTTGTTTTTTTAGTGATTTTATGAGGCCATTTAAGAAAACCGGCAAGAAATGGCGATGAGTAAAACCCCGAAAGTCTTAAGCAGATTTTCGGGGTTAATTATTTATATGTCATTAAGGAGCTTGCATAAAACCGCACTAAAGTCACTATTTCCTTTTAGGAGAGCCCTTCACAAGAACAGGCCTTGCAAGAGCCTTACTCTTGTCAAATGGAATTAACCCACCCTTTGTAGGAGGAGTATATTGCATTACATCCTTGCTCTGAAAATCGCTGAAAGAATAAGTTCCACCTGAGCGGGTCATGATCCTTTTGACAATCTGCTCACGGCTTGGCGCATTGAAATAACGAATGTTGGTTATCATACAACTTGAACTTTCCGGCCTCCAGACACCGTGCCCGTAATAATATGCACCCTCGTAAGCCCCAACGTATGAATAACCGGTCACTCCTATAAAGTGTTTCCATCTAATAGTGGCCAAATCATTTGTAAAGTCGATGTTCCCGAAAAATCCGTTTGCCTGCCAGTTCTGGGCAGAAAGCTTCTCTTCGTCAGTAATGGTTGCAGTGTCGTAGTTGACATATTCATCTGCAAGGCCTCCAAAGCCGTGCCCGCATGCTTCATGCTGTATCACGCCACGGAAATCGTATGGGAATGCATTACCGGAGATAGGACACAGTGCAATAGATTCTCCCGTTGACCACATCCAGCAAGTGCCACCGTAACGTGTGCTATTTGGAACAACAACTATTAGTGTCTTCTTCAGGTCAACACCGGGTACAGCCTCACCATAATCGAAGCAGGCATCGTTGTCTGCACTCATACTTGTGCTCGATCCTGCACCGGTGTACTTGACACTCATTGCAGTGTTTTTTGTAGTCAGCAAGTTGCTGCATCCGCTTTCCTGAGAGTAAGCATAAACAACATGTACGTTAAAGTAATTTTTGTATGTAGTGTAAGGTTCTATGTCAAAGAAATGGGTTACTGCCTGATCTATCACCTGATCATATTCCCCAGAGACAATTTCGTCAAGTATAAAGCCATCACCAACAAAGACCACGTTTATTCCCCCTCCCAAAGTGTGGGTTTGTCGGGTATCAAAGTCCTTATCGGCATATTTGTTGGTGTATTGCGTAACTTCCAGAGTGTCTTTATTGCCGGAACCAGTGACCTTGAATATAATCTTTCCAATCCTTACTGAGGCTCCCTCGGCAGTATTGGCTGCAAACTCAAGATTTACAGTTGCATTGCCTGAAGCGCCTGTGACAGATGTGGAAATCCAGTCAGGACGGCTGTAAACAGTCCATGGGGACGAAGAGGTTACACTTACACTCCCGGACGATGCCTTGCCGATTGCTTTTAGTGATGTAGTGCTAAGTACTACTGAAGCCTCAGGATCTGCACCTGTCTCATAAATCCGTTTGAAAAATGTATAACCCCATCCTGTAGTGCTTTCATATAGTGAAAGTTTTCCTTCGGGAACCTCAAGATCAGCGTTGGCATTAATACCAAGGAATACATTATTAATCTCGAACGGTTCGGTTATCATACTTTTCACATAGGCAAGAAGCGGACAGTTGCTGAAGGCATAGCCGCCTATTGAAGTCACTGTTGCCGGAATCGAAACGGTGGTTATTTTAGAACACCCTGAAAAAGCGTAATTGCCAATTGAGGTCAATGCTGTAGGTAAAGAAGCCCTCTCAAGGTTTGTACAATCATAGAAAGCCTCTGCGCCTATGGATTTTACTGTAGAAGGCATTACGAATACCTTTAGACTCCTTACGGCCGGTGATATAGTCTTGAAAGCACCTGCTGGTATTGCATCGTCTTCAATAGTTGCCTCACCAAGGTCAAGTTCTTCCAGGACAGGAAGTGAGTCTCTGAAAAATGTGAAATCGGCAGCTTTGACAAACCCCTCTATCTTCAATTTCCGAAGTGTTGACCGGTCGGTCTCAGGAATAAGAGATCCGGCTGTCTGAGATTGGTTTATGTGTATAAAACCGCCTTCGTATGCGGATTGCTTGACATCAATAGTATCTGCTCCACTGCCATTCTGAGCTGAAAAAATAATCTGGCCGAAGCGGTCTGATGTAGTAGTGTTGGAAGTAATTACAAAGCTGTACTGTTTTGAGTTAAAGCTTTTTGTAGTCAATTGAGTAATCCATCCTGTCCCGTTTTTTATGGTGACATTATATTCTACGTTAGTAAAGAGTGTGAAATTGCATGTTCCTCCAACCCGGGGAACATAGAATTTGTCTTCACTGAAAAGCAAGACCCCTGCTTTTGACTGAGTTACTGTAACTGTATCTGCGAGAGAGCTGCCTTTATCCTTGAATATGATTTTTCCGATCCTCTCTTCAAGCGTATTGTTTTGGCTGACACTAAACTCATGAGTGTAGCTATTTACGGATTTTGTAGTGATGTCTGTTATCCATAATGCTCCTTCGGCTATTGTTGTCTCGTAGCTTACACTTGAACTGAGCTGAACTGAGAATGTCCCGCCGGTATCGGTCATTGTCTGGCTTTTATTTGAGAGAACCAGTGTTCTCATTTGTGCCTGGTTTACGGTAAGAGTGTCGGCAAGTGTGCTGTTTTTGTCTTTAAAAATGACCATGGTGCTCCTCTGGTCGTATGTGGTGTTGGCCGCCACGTTAAACTGATAATTATATGTGGTGAGCCCTTTTGTATTGAGTTGAGTAAACCAACCGATACCGGCCGGGAGAATTATGTCATATGAGACATTGCTTTTTAATTCTACGTCTATTATTCCACCTGCAGCCTCGATGCTGATCTTGTTATCTGTCAGTATCAGCCCGTTTTTCTGTGCCTGATTTATAACAAGAGTGTCAGAAAGAGATGAGTTTTTATCTTTAAAGATTATACGCATACTCCTTTGGTCATAAGTACTGTTGGCAGATACGGCAAAATCGTGTTTGTAAAGCGTCAGTGATTTACTGTCAACTTTTGTCACCCAGTTTGTCTCTTGTTCCATGATAATGTCATAGGATACATTTGACATGAGCTCTACTGATACAACTCCACCATCACTACCTATGTTGGATGTTTTTTCACTCAGAATAAGACTGCTTGTGGCTCCTTGATGTACTACAAGAGTATCGGCAAGGGCGGTCTGTTTATCCTTGAATATCACATACCCTGTTCTCTCGTCAAATGAGTCGTTCTTCTCTACAGTAAGAGTGTGGTTGTATGTTTGCAGTCCCTTTGTAGTCAATAACGATATCCACTCAGCTGTAGCCAACGGGATGGCTATCTCATAATCCACATTAGCTCTGAGCTCCACTGTTATACTGCCGCCATCATTTCCCAGAGAGACATCGGGGTTCGAAATAATAATTCCATTAAGTTTGGCCTGATTGATTGTTAATGTGTCAGAGAGAAACCCGTTTTTGTCTTTGAATATAATGATGGCTGTGCGAGGATCGTAGTCTTTATTTGCTGCTATAAGAAAATTGTGTGTATAAGTGTCAAAGGATTTGGACTTTATCTCTGTTATCCAATCTACATCAGACGGTATAATAACATCATAGACTATATTGCTCTTAAGAGTAACAGCTATAGTATGGGCTGTATAGTCAAGATTCTCCGTGCTTTTGGTAAGAATCAGGGCATCATCCTGCTTCTGTGTTACAACTATTGTGCTCGAAAGAGGACCTGCAATTATGGTAAGAGTTGTAGAGCGCTCTAACTTGGTTGTATTTGCAGAGACAGTAATTCCCACATTTTCGCTTCCGTCTCCAGAGCTTTGGGTTACGGTGCACCAATCTGTAGTGCCGGAAATTGACCATTCAGTATTTGATGCAATTAAAAACATCGTCTCTGACTGAACGTCCGGAACAGTCAGTGTGGATATCGAAACAGATAGTCTTGGGTCCGGTTTGCAACATAGAAGTGAAAGTATTGCAATTGTCAGGAGAGTAAGGCGTTTAGTTGTAGAATTCATATATAGAGTGTACATTTCCACAAATATAATCTTTTGTATCGTTCCTTGGTTTATAATTATTAGCTTTGCCGCAATTTAAAAGGTGTCTCTTGAAGAAAATGCTAAAAGATAAGAGGATTGCGGCAGGGATTGTTCTCTTTCTGCTTTTGCTCGTTCTTTTACTTTTAAGAGGGGTTATTGTTAAAAGCTATATTTCCGGGAAAGTAGAGAGTGCAGAAAAGAAGTACTCATTAGAGATAAATTACGACAAGCTCGAGATTAACGGTATTGCGGGAATAACCTTGAAGGGACTCTCAGTTTATCAGACCGGTCATGACACATTGATCTCATCGGACGAAATCACGGTAAGGCTGAATCCGTTCAAATTACTTATGTTGAAAATCGACACACGAAGTCTTAACATTGACAGACTTTCATTCAATTTTGTCAAAGAGGATTCCACTTCAAACTATGAATTTCTGTTCAAGGGGAGTAAAAATCCGGATACAACGGGAAGAAAGACAGTTACAAGACTAAACTACTCCAGGCATCTGGATAATCTGCTCTCAATGGTTTTCAGGATGCTTCCAAAAAATGCACGGATACAACAACTCTCTGTCAATTACAAATATGATGAGTACTATCTAAAGGTGAACGTGCCTGATTTTAAGGTTAATAAAGATCTCTTTGTAGTAAAAATATTCACGGAAGAGTGTGGTCACTCAGAACAACTTGTTCTGGATGGCAAACTGAATGACAGTAAGCGGAATATAGCGGCAAAAATATACAGCGGAGGAGAAAAGAGATTTTTCTCAATGCCTTTTATAAATTTCCGATGGAGTGCGACAATGCAGTTTGATACTCTTTCACTTGATTTTTCAAGCACTGAAAGAGATAACGGAGTAATAACCATTAACGGGAATTCCGCGGTTGCGGGAGTTGCGTTTTATCATGAAAAGGTATCTCCTGAAAATGTGGTTTTAAAGAACGCACATTTTAACTACAAGGTAAACATCGGAGAGGACTATTTTGAACTGGACTCCTCATCTGTTTTTAGAATAAACGACCTCACATTTTCACCCTATTTCAAAGCTCAAAAGAGAGATAAATGGATTTTAACTGCTTCTGTAAACAAATCGAAATTTCCGGCACAACAACTCTTCTCCTCTCTTCCTGCAGGACTGTTCAGAAACCTTGAAGGCATAGAGGTTTCAGGCAGCATAGATTATCACTTCTATCTTAACATTGATTTTGCCAACGTTGACAGTCTTAAACTTGAATCGCTTATGCGTCCTGACCATTTCCGGATTATAAAATATGGAAAGACTGATTTAAGACGAATGAATGGAGAGTTTGAATATACGGCATATGAGAATGGAGTTCCGGTTCGGACATTTGCCGTTGGCCCTTCAAATCCAAACTTCAGAAGTCTGGATCAGATATCCCCGATACTGCAGATGACAGTGATGCAGTCAGAAGATGGAGGTTTCTTCTACCATAACGGTTTTTTACCTGAAGCAATAAGGGAGGCACTTGCAACCAATATCAGAGACAAACGTTTCAGGCGTGGAGGAAGCACCATAAGCATGCAGCTTGTAAAAAATGTTTTTTTGAGCAGACACAAGACTCTTGCCCGCAAGTTTGAAGAGATGCTTATAGTCTGGTTGATAGAGAACAACAGACTTTCAAGTAAGCAGAGGATGTTCGAGGTCTATATGAACATCATAGAATGGGGGCCTATGGTTTATGGGGCGAATGAAGCTGCAAGGTTCTATTTTAACAAAGATGTACGTGACCTTACAGTAAACGAATCAATTTTCCTTGCAGGTATAATCCCTTCTCCAAAGAGATCCCTAAACAACTTTACTCCTGACGGGCAACTGATTTCAGAGAGAATGGACGGATACTACAGACTTCTTGCCGGCAGGTTGCGGGTCAAAGGTCTTATCACTGAGTCTGAGGAGGCAGAAATAAAGCCGATACTCAGGATTTCAGGGGAATCACTCCGGATTCTTCAACAAAGAACCGCCGACAGAGATACAACACAGAATTAAATTCTGTTTAAAATCTGTGCCACACAAAAACACACAAAAATATCAATCAAGGGATTCGCGAGGCAGTAGCGGCAAGGCTGTTGCTTGCCTAAGCATTTTTAATCAAAATGCTAACTCGCATTCGGCTCAAACAGACGCATTTTGCTAATAAATGCTGTCGGCGCAACCCCTCACTCCTTGAATATGTGGCACAGATTTTTCTAATCTCTTGGCACTTAGGGGCTTGAAATGCGCTGTGGGACAGTTGATTAGCGTATTTATTTGCTATATGTTTTAAAATTAGTGGATTAGAAAAATCTGTGCCACTAAAAAATATCGTATATTTGTTAATAATCAAATAAATATCAATCAGATGAAAAAAATGTGCTCAGCCTTGCTGTTGCTCTTGGCGGGAAGTATGATTTCATACGGTCAGGAGATAAGTTTCAAGTACGGAAAAATCACAAATGACGAGCTCTCAATGAAGGTCTATGCAAAAGACACGACAGCAGAGGCGGTTGTTCTTTATGATGATGGTTATTCATATTATGTTTATACCCCGGAAAACGGCTTTGTCCTGCAAACTGAGTTCAAGCAAAAAATCAAGATATTGAAGCCTGAGGGTGTTGACAGGGCTGACATAAACATACCCTACTATTATGGGGACGGTTCTGACAGGGATTATATAAACAACCTTGAGGCAATCTCATATAATCTTGAGGATGGGAAGGTTGTCAAGACCAAACTTGAGAAAAAATACATCTTTGAAGAGGCATTGACAGAAACCACAAAAAGGATCAAATTCTCTATACCTAACGTCAAAATCGGGAGCGTAATAGAATTCAAGTATACACTTGTTTCAAGATATGTGACAGATGTGCCTGAGTGGTATTTTCAGTCTGATATCCCTGTAATGAACAGCAAATTCGGGATTAACATCCTTGAGTATTTCAACTTCAATATCAGAACCAAAGGGTATGAACACATAGTTGTCTCAGAAAAGGATGAATCAGGGCAACTCCGGGTAGGAGCCAAAGAGATGATGGCTGTGTCTAGCAAGATCATGACATACACAGCAACCGATGTGCCGGCAATGAAGAGTGAGGAAAACGTTTGGTGTGTGAACGAATACAAATCTGCAGTAGTGTTTGAGTTGAGGGGAACGCAATATCCCTACCAGATGTATAAATCTTATACATCAACATGGAAAGATATTATGGAAAGGCTTGAGAAGGACAATTCCTTCAGTTCCAACAACAGAATGTCCAATCCATTTAAGAAAGAAACAGACAGTTTGATAAACGGAGTGACAGACGAACAGGAGAAAGTAAGTAAAATCTACTTTTTCATCAAGAAGAAAATCAAATGGAACGATGTTTACTCATTCTATAGAGGAAATCCTAAAACCGCAGCCAAAGAGGGTGTAGGCAACAATGCCCAGATCAATTTCGTCCTGATGAGTGCTCTCAGAGATGCCGGAATTAAAACATATCCGGTATTGATCAGCAGACGGTCAAACGGCAGGTTTCCAATAACAAATCCATCTACCGATAAAATAAGCACCTTTATTGTCGCAGCAGAGCTCAAGGATGGCAAGATGATCTACATGGACGGCTCCTCTAATTATGGCGGATTAAACATATTACCCACAGACTTGTTGGTGGACAAAGCAATAGTCTATGACCCCAAAAATCCGGAAAAATGGGTTGACCTGACAAACCTCATGAAGAACCAATTTGTATCCAAAGTAGTTGCAACACTTGAAAAAGACGGGACTCTAAAAGGGGAGAGAACCTCAAACTACCTTAATCAGTATGCGTACACATACAGAGCATCAGTTGCGGGAAAAGATTCGTTAAAGATTGTTGATGCAATACAGAACAACACTCAGACAAAAATCGAGAACATAAAGATAGAAGGAAAAACATCCGAAGAGGGTAACGTCAAGGAGACATTTACATTTACTAAAAACCTGGAGAGTTCAGGAGATTATATTTACTTCAATCCTATGGTCTTCCCTCATATCACTGAGAACCCGTTTACACAGTCTGAACGTAAATTGCCGATAGAATTCAACTTTCCCTATCTGTACAGGGTAAATTGTATAATAATGATCCCGGAGGGCTATACAATAGAGGAGGTTCCAAAAGGGGTAAGAGTGTCACTGCTGGATAACGGTGGTAAATGCACTTATGCGGTAAATGTCTCAGACAGGACTATCAACCTTGGCTACATATTCGACATGAGCCAGATTCTATATCCTTTTACAGATTATGAGGCTCTGAAAAACTATTTCGGATTGATTGCAACCAAGAACAGTGAGATGATAGTGTTGAAAAAGATCTAAACTTTAAAAGAAAAGTAGTGAAAAGAATTTTTATACATCTGACAGCGCTCCTCTCCCTTCTATCCGTAGGAGCAAACGCACCGGCACAGTCAAAAACAGCAGATCCGCAACAGCTTATTGTCTCAGCCATTCCCGATACCCTTATTAAAAACGCAAGTGCAGTAATTCGTTACGAAGAGGTAACATTCAGATATGATTCACCCGAAAGCGGGAAGGAGCTGCACAAGTTGGTATTAACCGTATTGAAGGAGAGCGGGAAAGATTATGCAGAATTCGAATACAATGGAGACAAATTCCAGAAACTTACAGGTTTTTCCGCAAAAATCTACAACTCACAAGGAGCAGAGCTCAAAAAGTACAAAATGCAGGACGTCAGGACAACCGAGTATTCAGAATCACTTGCCTCAGACAACAAGACATATTGGCTAAGTCCGGATATCCCCACATATCCCTTTACCATTGTTTTTGAATACGAAATTGACTGGAATAACGGAATAAACTCATTTCCCGTTTTTTTTCCTCAAATCGGTTACGACCTGTCTGTGGAGAAATCTTGCTATTTCCTTATTGTACCTGAGGGAACAAAAATAGCACACATTAGCTTCAATATGGCAGATGATCCGAAAGTATCCACTGAGAAGAGCAAGATAAAATACACGTGGGAACTGAACGGGTTGAGAGCAGTGAAGAATGAAACACTGGACGGAAGTCTGGTAAACTATGTCCCTCGCCTTTACATTAAACCTTTGGATTTTGTGTATGACGGGGTGAGTGGCAATATTTCCGGCTGGAATGAGATGGGGCAGTGGAGCTACTCTCTTATCAAAGATCAAGGTGAGTTGCCTGAAAATGCAAAGGCAAAAGTTTTGGAACTGATATCAGGTGCGAACAGTGACCGGGAGAAAGTCGAGGCATTGTATAAATATCTTGGTTCAACTACAAGATATGTCAGCATACAGCTTGGAATCGGCGGGTATAAACCGATGCCGGCAGCCGAGGTGTATAAAACAGGATTCGGAGATTGCAAGGCCCTTTCAAACTACATGAAATCATTGTTGGCAGCTGCCGGCATTCAGTCATTCTACACTCTGATTAGTCTGGACTATGAAAACAGAGACCTTTTTAAGGATTTTCCGAGTTTCCATCAGTTCAACCATGTGATTCTGATGGTTCCTTTGCAGAAGGACACATTGTGGTTGGAGTGCACAAATCCCGAGTTCCCGTTAGGTTTTGTCCACAATGATATATCAGGCCATGAGGCTTTGATTGTATCTGAAGATGGAGGGAAAGTCGTGAGACTTCCTGACTACTCTGACTCCCTGAATGTGGAGTCTAATTTTGTGAATGTCTCCCTCACTGCAGAAGGCGGAGCGAAGATTGATGCCCAAAAGAGTTGTTTTGTAAAGATTTATGACGACTACGCCGGTTTCTCAAAGCTGAAATTTTCTGACCAGGCGGAGCATCTGACCGGAATTATTAAAATTCCTAATGTAGTGATGGAGAAGATTACGGTAAATGAGTCAAAGCTTCCTTTGCCATATATCGATATCTCTTATACATGGAACACTCGCCAGTATGGAAGTAAAAGCGGGACCAGATTGTTTATTCCGGTTAATCCTTACAGGAGTACCTTTGAGTCGATGAAGGTGAGTGATAGGACGCATGGTATTGACATTCAAAGGGGCTTCAAGGATGTTGACACGATTGTTATCAATATTCCTGTGGGTTATGTTATTGAGTCAATGCCCTCGGGGGTTGAGGTCAAAACCTCTTTCGGTTGTTTCAGGTCGAATTGCCTCATAGATGGTCAGACTATTAAGATCATTCACTCGTTTTACCTGCCTTCGGGCAGATATCCGCTCGGCCAATACGGCGATTTCCTCAAGTTCTTCGAGGTTGTCAACACGGCGTATAAAGGCAAGATTGTGCTGAAGAAAAATTAAAAATAAATTACTTCTTAAAATCCATGAACTGGAATTAGGAATGAGTCCTAATATCAGTTCACGAATTGTTTCTGCTCTTTTCTTTATTCATCTGTCAAGGGGTGATGGGGCAGTGGCGGCGGGGCTGTTGCTTGCCTAAGCATTTCTAATCAAAATGCTGACTCGCCTTCGGCTCAAACAGACGCATTTTGCTAATAAATGCTGTCGGCGCAACCCCTCACTCCTTGAATATGTGGCACAGATTTTTCTAATTGTATGAATTTTAGCACTTACAGATTTAGAGTGACATGGTGCTTCTTCTCTTGTGGTTTTGTAAAATAATCTATATGTGGCTATTGGAAAAATCTGTGCCACACAATATAGGATATTCCTTATAGAACTTTAGAAGAGTTATAGTTTCTAATCTCAGTTTTGTTTTTACAAATCTTTTCATATCATCATCCATCAGTTCGCCGAGACCATTCAAAATTCCCTTATCACTCATTCCTTCTAACATATCAATACATTTTTGAAGATAATCAGAAAGAGGCATCTTCATGCGTGTCTCTATGATTTCTTGATTCAATGCGGTCTTATTGTTCATGAAAAACCAACAGTCAAATATATCTCTGTTTGTGATTGCGGTACGATCAAGCAATGCACAGAGTTTGTGAGAGAACATATACGGAATGGTCATAACTTGCATATTTATTCCCAATAGATTTTTAATCTCGTAAACATCATGGTAATTGCGATTTGAAATTTCTACCTTCAATTTCCTCTCACCTATACCATAATCTAAAACACAGATAATCCCGTAGAATTTTTTTGCTTCATTATGAATTGTACCATGCTTCTGTATTATGCCTTTTACTTTCTCATATACCATCTCCTCTTTCTCTGGCTTTAACAGATTGAAATCCAGGTCTACAGAAAACCGCGGGAGATTATAAAAAAACATCAAAGCCGTGCCACCCTTGAATCCAAGGATTCCGGCCAGCTCTTTATCCTCGTATATATCCTTCAAGATTTTAAAAAGGAAAAACTTATGCTTATTAATGTCAACCATTTTGTATGAGATTAGCAACCCTTTTTTCTAACGCAACTGATTTGTAAATTGGCAGAATGTTTTCTATCAACTGTTTGTCAAGAGGATTAATATTATCAACATAGAAATCCTTATTAAGATAGAGAATGTCAAGAAATGCCCTTTCCGGAATGGCAATATTTATATTTTGATCCCGGATTATTCCTGTAGTATCCATTATAATCTCCTCCTTAATTCTTCGATAACTAAATGTTTTTCCATTTATTCCGATACTGCGGGAAAGATAACTTATGCTTGTGTAACTTGAGTTATATTGAAAAACAATTCCAGACCGTTGTAATAC
This sequence comes from Rikenellaceae bacterium, assembly GCA_034928745.1. Classification (GTDB taxonomy): domain Bacteria; phylum Bacteroidota; class Bacteroidia; order Bacteroidales; family UBA932; genus Bact-08. Next base: position 3,943 of record JAYFOS010000009.1, on the reverse strand, counting down.
ATATTCTAGAGAAACGTAGGAAGGGGTGTAAAGGATATTAGCAAGCTCCAGTGGATTATATCCTGACTTGGCATAAATGCCTTTCCGGGGATTTAATAGTTTGTTTGTATGTACATAATAATTTAAACGATCGCTTAGAAAAATAATGTCCTCTTGCGAGAAAAGCATTGCAATATCAGACAATCTAAAGACAGTTCGGCTATCTTTATAAATCTCTAATATGAAATCGTTTTTCGTCATATGTGAACTGAAAATAGGAAAAAGTCCTAATATCAGTTCACAAATGTAATGAAAATAATTTCTACCACATAAAATATCTGTCAAGGGGTGAGGGGGACAGTGGCGGAAGGGCTGTTGCTTGCCTAAGCATTTCTAATCAAAATGCTAACTCGCCTTCGGCTCAAACAGACGCATTTTGCTAATAAATGCTGTCGGCGCAACCCCTCGCCCCGCCGCCAACGCCCCCCGAACCCCTTGATAGATTAAAATATGTGGCACTGATTTTTCTAATTTGTTGATTTTGAGCAACTATTAAAACGTTGAAAAACAAGGAGATGACGCCTGTGATTGTAGTTTAATCTAATACAAAAGTTAGACTAGCCTTTGTAATTAGCCTAAAGTCAGAGAGATAGTTTGAGGTGATTAGGCGGATTGAATTTTGTGACTAAACAAAAAGGTTTATTTATAAACAATCATATTTACCAGTTAATGAAATTTTTCGACTCAAGGATGATGTAATTATAGAAGTGGACACAAACATTGATATTGATCCAGGTGTGCAAATGTTTAAATTCCAATATGGTGCGATTAAAGGTTGGAAAACCCTTGCTGCCTTTATTGCTGTAGAGTCGTTTCAATTCCAATATGGTGCGATTAAAGGGTCCACAGGGACTTAAAGGAGATACAGGTGATGTGTTTCAATTCCAATATGGTGCGATTAAAGGACTCAAAAACAACAGGTAAATATCGCAACCAGTTTTGTTTCAATTCCAATATGGTGCGATTAAAGGAATAATAAGAAGATTGTAAGAAGGGATTTTCTCCTGTTTCAATTCCAATATGGCGCGATTAAAGGCCTCTTTTAACTCCTAATGCTAAAGTAGCTCTTCTTTCGTTTCAATTCCAATATGGTGCGATTAAAGGTCTATGTCTTCTCTCGCTGTGATGGCCCACCTTAAGTTTCAATTCCAATATGGTGCGATTAAAGGTGGAAAAAAGGAAATAAAAAATACGAAGCATTAAGGGTTTCAATTCCAATATGGTGCGATTAAAGGAGCCACGACATCATCATAGTTATTTGGCTCAACGATGTTTCAATTCCAATATGGTGCGATTAAAGGATGCGTGATGTACAAGAGGTGATTGACTTTCTAAAGTTTCAATTCCAATATGGTGCGATTAAAGGGAAAGTCGAAAGCCCCATTAGTAAGCGTGTCCGTGTGGTTTCAATTCCAATATGGTGCGATTAAAGGCATTACCTAGATCCACCTTACTTTAATAGTGATTGGGTTCAATTCCAATATGGTGCGATTAAAGGACGGCCTTTTCTATTGCAGAGAGGCAGAGAACGACGTTTCAATTCCAATATGGTGCGATTAAAGGCAACTGCTTTTTCAATAAAAGCAACTTTTAATTTTGTTTCAATTCCAATATGGTGCGATTAAAGGATCCTCCGTTCAGGTTCAACCTTTGTTGCTACCGAGTTTCAATTCCAATATGGTGCGATTAAAGGGGGCCTTCGTGCTGGAGAAAGTAAGGGTAGGGCGGTTTCAATTCCAATATGGTGCGATTAAAGGTTTGCCGTTCCTGAAAGAGAGGCGTTGGCGTATATCTGTTTCAATTCCAATATGGTGCGATTAAAGGATACAATCTATTATGAAAAATAGAATTAACACCATAGTTTCAATTCCAATATGGTGCGATTAAAGGTATTCCAAAAAGAAATTCCTTTTGACTTTGTATTGTTTCAATTCCAATATGGTGCGATTAAAGGAGTGGGTTGGGAATTTTGAATTTACTGCCTCAATTATGTTTCAATTCCAATATGGTGCGATTAAAGGTACCGCCCACGCTCTCAGCACATCTTTGTGTCTAAGGTTTCAATTCCAATATGGTGCGATTAAAGGTACGGAATGATGGAAAAGATGGGGCAAACCATTAAGTTTCAATTCCAATATGGTGCGATTAAAGGACCCGAACCTTCCCGTCGTGAGAATTAGCAAATACGTTTCAATTCCAATATGGTGCGATTAAAGGAGAAGCATAATCTCAGCGAAACAACTTTGAGGGTCGTTTCAATTCCAATATGGTGCGATTAAAGGCATATATGATGCTATATACAGAGGCATACTTAGCAGGTTTCAATTCCAATATGGTGCGATTAAAGGAGACAGCCCACGCTCTCAGCACATCCTTGTGCCTGAGGTTTCAATTCCAATATGGTGCGATTAAAGGAGGCCATAATCCTGCGTTAAGGTTAATTCTCTCCGTTTCAATTCCAATATGGTGCGATTAAAGGTTTAACGGGTTTTTGAGTAGGGTGAATTTTCTTTTCTGTTTCAATTCCAATATGGTGCGATTAAAGGTTTTCCGCTGTAGTGCTATATCTCCGTGCAAGAATGTTTCAATTCCAATATGGTGCGATTAAAGGCGGCACAACCTCCCAATCGGTTGCAGTTGTCCAAGGTTTCAATTCCAATATGGTGCGATTAAAGGAAACATACCAATTATCCTGCATCTATAACTAATAAGTTTCAATTCCAATATGGTGCGATTAAAGGTGCCTTGTAAATAAGCTTCTCGGGCCAGAGAGTTGATAGTTTCAATTCCAATATGGTGCGATTAAAGGCTTGGAGCGGTTGAGTTTGTTGATGACGGGGTAAAGTTTCAATTCCAATATGGTGCGATTAAAGGTTGGAGCTCCCTATACGCTTGCCTATCCAGCAGATGTTTCAATTCCAATATGGTGCGATTAAAGGGAATACCTCAAGGAGGCTATTGAGAGCGGAGAGACCAGTTTCAATTCCAATATGGTGCGATTAAAGGTTACTGTATACTTCTTTTTCCTGTTTGCCATTTCAGTTTCAATTCCAATATGGTGCGATTAAAGGAGGAATCAATCCCCGCAAGGTGTGTTTAATGTATGTTTCAATTCCAATATGGTGCGATTAAAGGTCTAAAAGCCATTGTTCATTTTTCTATGATGTTCGTTTCAATTCCAATATGGTGCGATTAAAGGGCTTAATTGAAGAAGTTGATCCAATGATTGTATCAAGTTTCAATTCCAATATGGTGCGATTAAAGGACTTGGCAGCCTTGCGGAACATATCCCAGCTTGCGCGTTTCAATTCCAATATGGTGCGATTAAAGGACTTAGCGGCACGGCAACATCGTTTTTAAAGGTCTTGTTTCAATTCCAATATGGTGCGATTAAAGGTTAGGTGCGAAAAGTATAAGAATAATGGAAAACAACTGTTTCAATTCCAATATGGTGCGATTAAAGGTTCCTTATTTTTTACTTACGTTAAACCTCACTCGTGTTTCAATTCCAATATGGTGCGATTAAAGGCGATAAAACCAAACAATGCCAAGAGATTGTAAGATAGTTTCAATTCCAATATGGTGCGATTAAAGGATTCTCTTAGAACTATCCACATGTTATCCTCGTCGTTTCAATTCCAATATGGTGCGATTAAAGGTAAACCGTCCTGAAAATAAGGATTCCCACTTCATTATCGTTTCAATTCCAATATGGTGCGATTAAAGGGACAATTCAAAGTTGTATGTAAAAGGGATGACTGCTGTTTCAATTCCAATATGGTGCGATTAAAGGCGTACCTAGTAAAGGGTGATTAACCTTTAGCCTCGAGTTTCAATTCCAATATGGTGCGATTAAAGGCATTAAAGTTCTAAAAAATTAAATAAAATGAAAAATGTTTCAATT
>JAYFOS010000004.1:0-246480 GCA_034928745.1 Rikenellaceae bacterium | reverse complement strand
TTTGTACTATTATCTGTTTATTATTTTTTAACACTTCACTCTCCACTTTTCACACTTCACTCCGCGTTACCTCCTTTATTAAGACAGAAAGTGTGCCACCGACTTTGAAAAAATATTCATAAAAGAGTTAAATCAGGAAATTATCTCCCTATAAATATCAGAATAAGAAGCATATAGAAATGTTGATTTTTTTTGGAAAACTTTTCTAATAAAAAATTCAAAAATTCAACTTGTAAAATTTCTTTTACGTGTTGTAAAATAAATTATACTTTTTATACAAAAAAAATAAATGATAAAATCCTTCTGGAGCTGTAAACAATATTAAAAAATGAAGTATTTTCAACTGATGACAGGACAGATTGTCATTACTTGAAAGGAGTAAGAGTTAATGTTATACCAATCTTTTCATCATTTAGGGGAGACCCTGAATTATTGAAAGCACTTCCTTTCAGACTCAAAGTATATACTCCATTGGGATTTAAAAGATAACGTTCAAGAGCTTCAACATCAGGTATCTTCATTGGAGCTATAAATTTATCTGCAGAAGAGAGACTTTTTGAATAATCAAATCTGATACCAACACTCTGTTTTGGAGATACCTCCGCATCAACCGACTCCATCTCTCCGTATTCGTTTCGTTGTTGCCGTTTTCTTTTCCCTGTTGTGGGGTATTTTGATGAATTGAAAAGAGCTCTGGCATTACTTCCCATCTTAACAACAAGGCAGTAACTTCTGGCGATAGCCGGTAATGGCAAACCATCTGCTCCCTGATATGAAAGAGTGGTAATCTCAACTGTAAGATCGCAACCGTTAGAGCTTACCTCTGATGTCTCCTTCTCGTCAAGACGTAATTTCCCCTCATGCTTATTGTACATTGAAAAGTCCATTGACTCATGGATTTGCACAGGTTCACCAGTCAAAAAATTCACATTATTACCCGATGCTATACTGAAATAACTGAACTCAGATATTGCCCTGTTAAAGTTCTCCATTTTTTGTTGCAGATATTCGATCCTTTCCGGAATAATCTTCAAGTAGACAGTAGTTGAGAGCATACTTCTTTCAATAGATTTTTGTTCGGGATCCTCTCTTGTTCCGCATGTTACACTTGTATTGCTATAACTTATACGCAATAATCCGGAGAGCTCTTTCACCGGCTTCTTGACCAATATCCGCGGAGAAGGGTATAATAGTAGTTGTTGATGCTTTTCACCCGGGGTCTCGTAATTTGAAATTCCAAGAATCTCGTATTCCTGTTCTTCATCAGGAGCTGTATGGACGATATAACCAATACCTTTGTAATCAGTCTTGATTGTTGTCTGATGCATCTTTCCCTTATATCCGGAAAGCTCTATCTCTAGCCCTTTTATCGGTTCTCCATCGGCATCCTTTACCTCTATCATGAATTTTCTCACCTCTCCCGGTTTAAGTATAACAGGATTCTTCATATCCTTCATTGACATCTCGGGACATATTGGTTTATATTTCTCTGGATCTTTCGCCCTCTCTTTTTTTTCAAAGTCGGTTATAACATCAATCAGCGGTTTCGAGCCTCTTTCAGTAGATCCCAACATAAGAGCAGCCACAGAGCCGCCGAATTGTGCCTCCTCTGCTCCTTCAAATACTGTAGAGCCCTTTGCAATCACCAACCTTGTTTTAGGTGCCACCATAAACAACTCTATCCGGAACCGGTTGTCCCCGATGGATGTCATCTTGCCCCATATTACATATTCATTAGGACTATCAGGGCCAAAATAGGCAGGGTGCTCCCACGGTTCTGCCAGTATTCTCATCGGTTGTATGCCAACTTTGAAAAAATCGTTTTCTGCCACAGAATTCAGTTGTAATTGTTCAATATACCCTTTGCTGGCGTAATAGAACCTTTTATCAGGATTTGGAAACTGGATCTGTATATCGTAACAATGTACGATTCTGGTGCATTTTTCTTTAGCTGTTATTGCAATTGTTGAGAAAATAAGCAGAAAAAAAACTAATAGCTTTTTCATTGGTGATTTCAGATTTATTTGATCTTTAAAGATATAAAAAAGAAATCTATTAAAGCAAAAAGTCCATCTGTGTATTCACAAATGGACTTTTATAGAGGTACCCAGCAGAATCGAACTGCTGTACACGGTTTTGCAGACCGTTGCCTAACCACTCGGCCAGGGTACCCTGTTGGGAGTGCAAAGATATTAAAAAATCCTTTCCTTCCAAAATTCAGACTGTATAAAGGATTATGTGCTTTTGCCTGATATTCCTTTTCTATTGCCTATATATATTCCCCCAATTACCAGAATTAACCCGGAAAAAGTCAAGGGAGTTATTGACTCACCCAATACATAGTGAATAAAAATAAGTGACAGAAGGGGCGAAAGGTAGGTAATCTGAGTCAGGACAATTTTATTCTCCGCAAGTCTGAGAGCTTTTGTCCAAAGAATGAATGTAAGGCCCATTTCGAAAATTCCCACATATATTCCTGCCAGTAATCCTCTTGTTGAAGTCCACTCCAAAGGATAGAACAGAGAGAGAATTGCAAGGTAGATTGTACCGAAAAGAAAATTATAGAATAACTCAACTATCGGATCAATTTCATTCTTTAACTTAGAAATCCAGTATGAGGCCCATATTACAGAACTGCCAAGAGCCCAGAAGATTCCTTCAATAGAAAGATTCCCGGATAAATCGGCTTTTTCGTTGAGCGAGAGAGAGACAACTCCTGCGAAGCAGATTAATACACCGAATATTTGACTCAACTTAAGATGCTGTTTATAAAGAACAGACATCATCAGAATAAGTACAACCTGCCAGGAATAGTTTAGTGGTTGTGCAATCTGTGCTGGAAGGAGAGAGTATGCCTTGAATAGCACAAGATAGTAAAGGAATGGGGTAAGCAGCGCCTGGAGCATAAGCAGTGGAAGCCTCCTTGCTCCATTATCAATAGCTGTGTGAATTACCATTCCGGCTTTACCTGTCCTGAATAATTCAAAAGTGCATATAATAAGTGCTGTTATTGATGAAATGAGCAAAAGCTGCACATAACACATCTCTGACAGTGCAATCTTAAATGCAGTGGCAACAGTTGCCCAAAAGATGACAACCAACCCTCCCATATAGAGTGACCGATTATGCTTGTTCATCTCCTGCTACCTGATAGATGATCTGATTGCTGAAGTATTTTATTCCGAAGCATTGGCGGATATTTTTTATTCTTTACCCAAAAAGCTGTAATCACAGACTCAGCTTCACGTGAATGATGTCCTGACAATAGGGCTTTTAACCAATTAACAGGAAAAAAGATATCTCCTGTTCTCTGAACCTCTTCCACCATTTCCAATGCCGGGATGATGTAATCAATCGATGAATCTTCCCGTGTGTAATGGTTAAGATATCCGAGAGAGGCAATTGTCCACGGTTCAACAGAACGGTTTTTCTCCTCTTTAAAAGAGTTGAAGACAGAATCTCTCACCTCTTTTGAACCTGAAACAGAGGGGAAAATATATTTGAATTCCGCCAGTCTGTCAGGATTTGTTATCCTCTCTATTTGCACTCTCTTTATTTCATAATACCTGTCAGGGAAGTGCAATGCAAGCAGGTATGCCAGACTAATTACCTCTCTCTCTCCAAGCTTAAGAGAAGTAAAACTCCCGGGATTTCTCCATATAGAATAGAGTCTGTCCAATCCTTTCGAAGAATTGATAATATTTGACAAAGTCCTGAAAGCCAGGGAACGATCCTGTGCCTTTAAAGATTTCTCCGCAATTTGCATGAGTGTGTTCTCTAACTTCTCCTGTAATTGTGTATTTACAATTTTAACATTATAAATATTAGAACAATACGCATCTGCAAGATAAAACAGTCCCCTAGATAGGATCAGGGAATTATCTTCATGAGGGAGGTAATCAGCAAGAGTATTACAGAAGGATTGAGGCTCCAGGTTTCCTCTCTTCAAGTTTTCGTATAATGTTATCAATAACGAGCATCTTGTTATATCGTTATAAATAACCGAAGAACCAGAACATTCATGAGATCCGGTGTACTCTGAAAATGATTTAAGTATATAATCGGAAGATTTTTTATCAAGGAAAAAGTATCCATACCCTCTCCCATCAATATTTGGTATCGGAATTCCGTTCTCAACTATGTAAACCAAGGGTTGATCCCATATATCCTCTTTTACTGAATTGGAAAAGACATCTGTAATCACAGTGTCTCCGGACAAAGAGGCGTGTATTTCAGCCATACCTGACTTATTAATCCAAGAGTTGCTCCAACTCTTCAAATCTTTTTCTGTATATTGATCCAATATCCCGATCAAATCATCCCAAGTCGCATTGCGGTATCCAAATTTAGTTAAGTAAACACGTATCCCTTTTTGGAAATTCTCCTCTCCTATAAGTGCCACAAGTTTATCCATAACAATCGGCGCCTTGTTGTAAATTATATTGCCATATACCAACCCTGCATTATTGAGATTGTCCAGATCCTGTCTGACGGGCGTGGCTCCTGCTGTTCTGTCTTCAGAATATGCTGCCGGGAAGTATGAATTGAGGAAATTAAGACGATGATTCACGTCCGGGAATAGTGGCTCAACCATCCTCTTGGCAAACCAGTTGGCAAAAACCTCTTTTGTCCATACCTCATCAAACCACTTCATAGTGACATAATCTCCGAACCACATATGAGCCGTTTCGTGGGCAATAAGCTCCGCCCGTGAAAGCCGGTCATTTAGAGTAGGATTCTCGCTCAAGAACATGGTTCTGTCAGAGTAAAGCGTCGCACCCATATGTTCCATCCCTCCATACTGAAACCCCGGAATTATTACAATATCATATTTAGTAAAAGGATATTTAACGCCTGTATACTTTTCCATCCACTCCAGAGAAGTGTAAACCTGCGAAAATATTTCTCCACATTGAGATATTTTCTCTGGATCAGACTCTCTGTGATAAATTGTAATTTCTCTACCGCTCTTCTTTCCGAAAACTTTTTTCAATTTCCCTGCAACGAAAGAAAAGAGATAGGTCGGAATTGGCTCGGTCTCTGAAAAGTGTATAAACCTCCGATGTGACTGTTCAATAGTATCGTTTTGTAAAATTTTGCCGTTAGCCACAGCTTCCCAATCCATAGGAATCTCCAAAGAGAGTGAATAACGGCTTTTGATATCCGGTTGGTCGAAGCATGGGAAAAGAGTTCTGGCTCTGTCCGGAACTAACAATGTGTAAAGAAGATCCTCCCTTCTGTTTAATGATTGATTACCGGCATGAAACTGTATAGAGAGGTGATTATCTCCTCTCATTGAAAATGATGCCGGGATTACGATATGTTCGTTCCGGAAAGTGTAACGGGCTTGTTTCCCATTTACAGAAATACTGATAAGAGAGGTGTCGGATTGCACAAAATCAAGGACAATCGACATTCGTTCCTTCATTTTAAAGGATAGTGCCACCATACCCTCAACAGTCTCTGATATGTCAGCAGGGATCTCAAACAAAAGGGAGTATTTAACATCCGAGATATTCTCATACCTTGATTCTGCAAGTTTTTTTCCTACTCCATCAACGTACATTTCCGGTATTTTTTTCGAACACCCGGATGTCAGAGAAAGAAGAGTTGCCACGATTATAATTATCGTGCTAATTTTCACACTCACAATTCTCATATATTTCACTAAATAGTATCTATTATTATCTCAAGAAACTCCCTGTCAATGTCATCATATGAGCCAGTCTCACGGCTGTCTATATCAAGAACGGCAATAACCTTTCCGTCTCTAATAAGAGGAACTACTATCTCGGAACGTGAAAGTGAGCTACAAGCTATATGACCAGGGAACTCCTCAACATCCGGGACAATGATTGTTTTCTTCTCTTTCCAGGATGTTCCGCAAACACCTTTTCCATATGCAATTCTTGTACATGCGAGAGGCCCCTGGAACGGGCCCAGTACAAGAGATTCGCTTGACGATAATGAGTCAGGACGTACAATATAAAATCCGGTCCATAAATTATCGAACGTAAAATGTATTGCTGAAGAGATATTTGCCATATTGGCAATAATGTCGTTTTCACCCGCTAAAAGTGAAATTATCTGTGGAAGTAGAACCTTATATTTTTCTCTCTTGCTTCCAGTGCATACATCGAGTGATTCCATCGCAGTCTCAGAATTTATGTGTGATAATTACAAATATATGCAATTACTCCACATAAAGGACCAACCCTTTAAGGTATTCTCCTTCGGGGTGATATATGTTTACAGGATGATCCGCTGGCTGTGTGAGCCTATGAAGTATTCTCACCTTTCGTCCGGTCTGGGCTGCTGCAGAGAAAATTGCCTCGGCAAATGCCGTCTTGTCTACGGATTGTGAGCAGCTGAATGTAAATACAATACCTCCGAATGCAACTTTATCAAGAGCTGCAGCGTTAAGCCTCTGATAGGCTCTCAAGGCATTGGGTATAGCGGCTCTGTGTTTTGCAAAAGCAGGTGGATCTACGACAATAACATCATATTGCCCCTTTTCACCTCTTTTTAAATATTCGATTGCGTCATCACAAACGGAGTTATGCCGTGCATCTTTTCTCACAATACCTGACTCTATGTTAAGCCCAATGTTCTTTTCAAGCATTTCCATGGCTGTCCGGGAACTGTCCACCGATGTTACGGAAGCAGCACCGGATGTAAGTGCATACAACGAGAAACCTCCAGTATAACAGAATAAATTGAGCAGATTTTTACCATTAGAATACTTTCCTACCAATTCCCTGTTATCTCTCTGATCGAGAAAAAAACCGGTCTTCTGTCCACTGCACCAATCCACAAGAAACCGTACCCCATTCTCTATTATTGAAGCAGGATGAGTCTCTTTGCCAAAAATATAGCCGTCTGACAGCTGAAGTCCGGCTTTAAAAGGTGCTGTTAAAGCACTTTTATCGTAGACCGCATCAAGCTTTTTTCCGTACACCTTTTTTAAGGCTGTAGCTATTTCCTCTCTGGCCAGGAACATTCCGGCAGAGTGTGCCTGTATGACAGCTGTTCCATTATATATGTCAATGATAAGCCCGGGAAGCATGTCTCCCTCACCATGAACCAACCTGTATGCAGTTGTAGAATTGTTTCCCGTCAAACCCAAAATGCTTCTGAGTCTATATGCTGCTTCAATCCTCTTTTCCCAGAAATTTTCAGGAAGAGAATCAGTTTGAAATTCCAATACTCTGACAGCTATTGAGCCAATTTGATAATGACCGACACCCAGTACCTTTCCCTCAGACGAATAAAGAGCAGCCATCGCTCCATCCTCTGCAACTCCTTCAATTTTTTGGATTGCCCCAGAGAATATCCAAGGGTGAAAGCGTTTTACAGACTCCTCTCTTGATCTCTTTAAATAGACTTTTATCATGATTCCGTTCCGGTCTCTTTTTCGATTAAGGGTAACTTAGGAGTGCTCAAGAGTTTAAGGTACATCCTTTGGCATACCCATGCATCGGTTGCCGCATATAAAACTTGTGCATGCGAAAGCATATCCGCCTCCCAATTTGAGAGTTGCTGCGACTTTGAAACCTTTATGCCTAGAATTATTGCAGCCATTTTTCGCACACTCTTCTCCTTGATACCCCAGTTACTGCCAATAACCTGAAGATCGACAAAACCCCTTGGAGTGAATTTGGTCAACCTTTGAAGTCCGCGTATGTCATCATGTACCGCCGCTCCAATTTTAGCTATTCTCTTTGACCCAAGAATTACACAGAGTTCTTCAGTCAAACCAAGTTTTATAAGTCTGAATATGAAGGCCTGATCCCTTCCGGCCAACTGTAGGAGTGAAACATTGTTTCTCTTCACATTCGCTTGGAATGTTGGCTTTGTCTCTGTGTCAAATCCAATAATTTTCTGAGAAGAAAGATATGAGATTGCTTTGTCATATTCTTCCCCTAATGTATCAATCACATGAATATCCCCATCAAATGAAGCTTGCGGAAGGATATCTAGCTCCTCATGAGATATGTTTGAAGAATATGCCATCTATTTTATCATTTTAGTTCCTTTTCAAGCAGATTCCACGTTTGAGGGAGTCTCTGGCTGATTCTTTGAAGGTTGTATGGATTAATATTGTTTCTTGAAAATGGTACAATATCGACACTTTGCTCCTCTTTACCGATTTCTCTGCCATACTTGAATTCATATGACAAATTACCGTCCTTGTCAAGCTTTTTTGCATCCAAACCTGCAGCAGGAATTGAAATATATGCATTAAGCCTGTCTAAGGCAGGCGCAGTTGCAATGATACCCTGCTCTCTAAGCTTTGTATATACCTCTTTAGCCGTGTAAATTGAAGGGTCAATAAATTCCAGATCTTCCGGAAGTATCTTCTCATAAATCCTGACACCATCTTTCTTGTATGCACGAAGCTCATTGGCCACCTTTTTCAAAGTATCCAGAAAGAAGGGGTAGTGTGTGCAACCAAGAATGATATTCCTTAATGGAAGATCCCCATTTTTTACCCTGTGTCTCTCAATAAGATTTACAAGATGTAATCGGGCATAATTTGCAGCGGAGTTCAGCTGGATTTTTGTATAGGTGTCTCTTTCTCTTTCATACAAGAGTGCATTTCCGGCAAAGCTGAAATTATAACGATCAAGCAAATTTGTATCAATTGACAGAGAATCTTTCCCAATTGATGGTCCTCTGTAATTATCCCTCACAACCGATGCCTTCATGTCAACAAAATCCTTCTCCATATCTACAGCTTCGGCAAAACCCAACCCCGGTTGACACACAACATGAATGTCTCCCTTATATCCTCTTTCTGAAGCTATTGAAGAGATAGTTTTCTGGTATCCTCCAGAGGATATGGTGCCAATGGTTGCAAGGACACCTATAGCTGATTTCTCGTCCGGATCAATCATATCCAGAGAAGCCTTGGTTCCGGCTTCGATAACCCCTATAACCGATACAGCAGGAATTCCTTTTGCAAGTAAATCCCGGACATCCGGTAAACCGTACGCTGTAGCCGTATTGCAGGCAATTACTACAATTTTTGAACGGTTCGGTTCTTTTGTCAAGAACAGTGCGTCTTTTACGACCAACTCCCTGAAATAATCCAATTTACCTGCTGATGCATAATTACCGTAAGGCATGTTTGCCTGATCAGCTAAATATGTAAATTGTTCAGAAGCGAAATCCGGAATTCCGTCTGATTTTTCCTCTCCTGTCCTGTTGTCAAAATTATCCATCTGAAGCAATGCTTCAAGGACGGTAAGACCACCTGTACCGGAGTCAAACACTCCTATTGGAAGAGTTGTCAGATCCTTCGGATAAGTTTTATAATCAGCATAATATACAGATGTTGAGTCTTCTAATGCTTTAGTCACTACAGGTATGCTCTGGTATGACTTTTTTATGCCATCCTTTGGTGAACATGCCGTTAACAAGCAAAATAAGGCAACTATTACAATTCCTCTATTATTTCTCATATGTGAACTCTCCAAATTCAGTAAAAAGATCAACGGATGTAACCTTTGCAGATTCAACCCTTCCGATAACCTTAGCCTCAATTCCGAAACTCTCGGAAATTCTGATTACCTCTCCTGCCGTGTTTATATCTGTATATATTTCAAATCTGTGACCCATGTTGAACACCTTGTACATTTCATGCCATGGCGTTTTTGACTCAAATTGTATCGCCTTGAAAAGAGGGGGAACAGGGAAGAGATTATCCTTAATCACCCGATATTTATTGATAAAGTTCAGGATTTTTGTCTGAGATCCTCCTGAACAGTGAACCATTCCGTGTATTTTTTTTCTGTGAGCGGATAGTATCTCTTTGACAACCGGTGCATAAGTCCTTGTAGGTGAGAGAAGCAGTTTACCGTATGTAACACCGGTCTCAGGCTCAATTTCATCCAATCTCTTTGTTCCAGTATATGCCAGATCTTTTGGTATCTGATTGTTGTATGTTTCAGGATACTTTTGACCTATGTAAGATGAAAAGAGATCGTGTCTTGCAGAGGTCAAGCCATTACTGCCAGTACCGCCATTATACTCATCCTCATATACAGCCTTGCCAAACGACGCGAGACCTACTATCACATCCCCTGGCTTAATATTGGAATTATCTATGACATCTGACCTCTTCATCCTTGCACATACAGTGCTGTCAACTATAATTGTCTGCACAAGGTCTCCTACATCTGCTGTCTCGCCACCGGTCAAAATTATGTCAATTCCATATCGTCTCATCTTTTCTGCAAATAAGTGTGAACCTTCAATAACTGCTGATATCACATCTCCTCCAATACGATGCTTGTTTCTGCCAATTGTCGAGGAGAGCAGTATATCGTCGCATGCTCCCACACAAATAAGATCATCGGTGTTCATCACAATTGCATCCTGTGCAATACCTTTCCAGACACTCATATCCCCGGTTTCTTTCCAGTAGGCATACGCAAGTGAAGATTTTGTACCTGCCCCATCTGCGTGCATTACGATACAGTATTCCGGATCTTTTGTGAAAAAATCCGGAACTATCTTGCAAAAAGCATTTGGGAACAACCCCTTGTCAATATTCCTGATTGCACAGTGAACATCTTCCTTTGAAGATGATACACCGCGTTGTGCATACCTTTGAGCATCAGTGTTAGTATCCATAATTATTTATCTCCAGAATAGCAATTCTCTGTATTTAGGAAGTGGCCAAAGTTCATCATCCACCAACATCTCCAGTTTGTCAGCAACAGTTCTTATGCTTGACATTATCGGAAGAACTGTGTTCGAATAAAGCATTGCTTTCTCTTCACACTCCTCAATCTGATTCGCAACTTTTCTTGCCTCTATCAGATCCTTTGTCTCTTTTCTCAGACTTTCGATGTAACCTGAAATTTTACGAATTGTAACCAACTGTCTCTCAGACATTGTCTTATACTCATCCTCCTCAAAGAGCTCCTTAATACCTTTTACATTGTCTATCAATGTATTCTGGAACTTGATTGCTGTCGGTATTATATGGTTTAGTGTAAGATCCCCGAGAACCCTTGCCTCAATCTGAAGTTTCTTTATGAATGTCTCATTCATAACTTCATATCGTGCCTCTACCTCTCTGCTGGTCAGAACATTTGTCTCTTCAAAAAGTTTTATACTGTTCTCTTCCAGATAAGTCTTGAATGCAGACGGAAGATCCTTGATTCCTCTCAAGCCTCTTCTCTCGGCTTCTTTATGCCATTCAGGACTATATCCGTTCCCTTCAAACATTATATATTTTGATTCAATTATGAACTGCCTTATAACCCTGAGGAATGCCTCCTCTTTATCCACACCTTCTTTTATCAGATCCTCTACCAATCCCTTGAATCTCTTTAACTGCTGGGCTACGGCGGCATTCAACGGATAGAGTGCAGCTGCAACATTTGCTGATGAACCTACTGCACGGAATTCAAATCTGTTTCCAGTAAAGGCAAACGGAGAGGTTCTGTTTCTGTCTGTATTATCAGGAAGTATTTCAGGAATCTTGTTGACAATATCTAGTTTATGGTGTGTTTGATCCTGTGAAGCCCCTTCATCTTCTGACATTTTCTCTATTGAGTCAAGTACCGAGGTCAAAAGTTTTCCTGCAAAAACCGACATAACAGCCGGAGGTGCCTCGTTACCGCCAAGTCTGTATGAGTTGTTGAGAGTTGCCACACCAGCCATCAGAAGTGGATGGTGCTCATAGACGGCTCTAATAACAGAAACGAAAAATGAGAGAAACTGCAGGTTTGTCCTTGGAGTCTTGCCCGGAGACAATAGGTTGACACCGTTATTAGTAAACATTGACCAATTGCAGTGCTTACCTGACCCATTCACACCCGCAAATGGTTTCTCATGAAATATTACTTTTAATTTATGTTTTTTGGCGATCTTCCTCATAAGGATCATCATCATGAGGTTGTGATCAACAGAAAGATTGGCCTCAGCAAAATACGGAGCAAACTCGAACTGATTGGGAGCCACCTCATTATGTCTTGTTTTAAGCACCACTCCAAGTTTATAAGCTTCTGTTTCAAAATCCTTCATAAAGGCCATAACCCTTGATGGAATGGCACCGAAATAATGGTCTTCAAGTTGCTGATCCTTTGCAGAGGTATGTCCTATAAGTGTTCGGTTACACAACATAAGATCCGGTCTAGCCCTGTAGAGAGCCTCATCTACAAGAAAATATTCTTGCTCAATACCAAGCATTACATTTACTCTATTGGTCTTATGATCAAAAAGACGACACAGATCTGTGGCAGCTTTGTCCAAAACCTGAAGAGATTTGAGATGAGGTGCTTTATGATCAAGCGCCTCTCCTGTATAAGAGACAAATACGGTAGGAATACATAGAGTCTGATCCATTATGAATGCAGGAGAGGTCGGGTCCCATGCTGTATAACCTCTAGCCTCAAAAGTATTTCTCAATCCTCCGTTAGGGAAACTTGAAGCATCAGGTTCCTGTTGTACAAGTGCATCTCCCTTGAAATTTTCGAATACTCCCCCATTCTTTGAAGGATCAACAAATGCCTCATGTTTTTCTGCAGTTGCATCTGTCAGAGGGTGGAACCAATGCGTGTAGTGTGTAGCTCCATTTTCAACTGCCCATGACTTCATCCCGGATGCTATCTGATTGGCAATGCTTCTATCTATCTTCATTCCCTCCCCTATTGCCTGCTGGACTGCCTCAAACGCTTCTGCTGATAAATAACGTCTCATTTTTTCTACATCAAATACTTTTTGACCAAAGTACTCGGATACAGGTCTCTCTTCTACATAAAAACGTTCAGCTCTGTGGCTTGCGAATTCGTCCAGTGCTCTTTTTCTAAAACTACTCATCCTGATGAATTTTTTTTTGAATTTATTGACTGGCAAATGTAGATAAAATTTCGTAATGCATTAATTAAAATTCTTACTTTTGCTTAAATAACCAACCTCTCAGAAATGAAAAACAAAGCCTCATTACTGCTGATTATCTTAACATTGGCAACATCTTACAATTCGTTAGCTAAGGACAGAAATATCCAAAGGCATGTAAATCAAATGAAAAAAGATACTTTGTTCAGCAATTCTGTCGTGGGAATAATGGTTATGGACAGCAAGGGAAGAGGGGTTGCATCATGGAACCCGGATGCTCCACTACTGACAGCATCTACCATGAAGACCATATCCACCGGACTTGCATTACAGATTCTCGGTCCGGACTATCGTTTCAAGACAAGAATAGGGTATTCAGGTAAAATTGTAGACGGTGTGCTGGAAGGTGATCTTTATATTATCGGAGGAGGTGACCCAACACTTGGATCAAAAGATACGGTGGCAACACCCATCGAAAAGATATTTACACTTTGGTATGATGCCATTCAAGCTGCCGGAATCAAAATAATATCCGGAAGCATCATTGGTGATGATCGTTTTTTTGAAAATGAAGCAATACCTGATAGTTGGTCATGGAGTAATTTGGGCCCTTATTACGGAAGCACCGCTTCAGGACTCTCTTTTTGTGAAAATCTCCAATATTTCACTTTTGTGCCTGGAAAAGAGAAGGGTGAAGCTGTAGAGTTAAAAAGTATATACCCCTCATTACCAGGCATGGTATACAAAAATAAATTGATTACAGAAGGCAACGGGACAGGAGACAGAAGTTCTTACTATATTTCAGATCTTTCAAAGGTAGGGGTTTTCAAAGGGAGTCTCGGTGCAGGCAAGGAGAGTTATATTTTGACGGGGTCGAGTAAGTTTGCCCCACTGATGTGTGCAGAGGAGTTCAGACAGTTTCTTGCTTCCAAGGGAATGGAGTGTTCCTGCGGAATACGGGAGATATCAGATATTTCTGCCCCATCTCAGGATCAGCTTGTAATCATTGGGGAAACATACTCTCCAAGGCTTATCTCTATAATCAATGTGACCAACAGAATAAGCAACAACTTTTACGCAGAGACTCTTTTCAAGATGATAGGCAAACAGATAACTGGAGTAGGTTCATATGACTCATCCATGGTTGCGGCGAAGAGGTTACTTGCAAACATGGGATTATCGTTGAGGGGATACACACAGGTAGACGGAAGTGGGTTATCCAGACAGAATTATGTATCTGCAAGATTTTTCTGCAAATATTTCGCGAGGATGAAAGAAATGAATAACTTTGCCGAATTCATCGGAACTCTCCCACAACCGGGAGGCCCGGGCACATTAAGAAATGTACTTAAAGATGTGGAGAGTAGCACTAAATCACGGATTCACGCAAAAAGCGGATCATTATCCAATGTCAGGTGCTATGCAGGTTATGTTGAGAGAAAAGGTGGAGATTACTACTATTTTGCGATTCTGACCAACAACTATCCGGCAAGGACATCAGAAATGCAAGTAGGAGTAGAGAAATTTCTGGGAGCACTTGTAAATGTAAAAATGAAAAAACAGTAACAACATCATAAAAAATTATCAATAATGCTTACATTATCCAAAAAGGCAGAGATCATGCCGGCTTCTCCGATAAGAAAGCTGGTACCGTATGCTAACGAAGCTAAAAAGAGAGGTGTCAAAGTTTATCACCTAAACATCGGCCAGCCCGATATTGAATCTCCCAAAGAGGCTCTTGATGCAGTTAAGAACAACACCCTTGCCCTCGTTGAGTATCCTGATTCAAAAGGTAATGAATCCTACAGAAAGGGACTTGTCAAATACTATCAGAGCATCAATATTGATGTAACAGAGAAAGACATTAATATCACAACCGGTGGAAGCGAGGCTCTACAAATCGCCCTTGCTGTTACATGCAATCCTGAGGATGAGGTTATCGTAATGGAACCTTTCTACACAAACTATAACTCTTTTGCAGCTCAGAACAATGTAGTCTTGAAACCTATCTCAACAAGCATTAAGGATGGTTTTGCCCTTCCTGACCCATCTGAATTTGAGAAAATGATCACCCCTAAGACCAAAGGAATCATCATCTGCAATCCGGGTAATCCTACAGGGACATTATATTCAAAGGATTCTATGCTTAAGCTTGGGGAGATTGCAAAGAAACATGAACTCTTTATCTTTGCTGATGAGGTATACAGAGAGTTCTGCTACACCGACCAGCCACACTTTTCAGCAATGCATATTCCGGGATTGGAAAAGAACGTGATACTTATCGACTCTGTTTCAAAAAGATACAGCTTGTGCGGTGTGCGTATCGGTGCAATCGTATCAAAAAACCCGGAAGTTATGAATGCCGTGCTTCGCTTCTCTCAAGCTCGCCTTTGCTCTCCTGCATATGGTCAGATTGCTGCTGAAGGAGCTCTTGCAACTCCTCAGTCATATTTTGATGCAGTTCGTGCAGAGTATATCAAGAGACGGGACTTCCTTATCGAATCACTCAACAAGATTGAAGGGGTATACACCCCTATGCCAATGGGAGCTTTCTATACAATAGCCAGTCTACCTGTTGATGACAGTGACAAGTTTGCTCAATGGCTCCTTGAAGATTTCCAACATGAAGGAAAAACCGTTATGGTTGCACCTGCTGCCGGGTTCTATGCAACAAAGGGAAAGGGTACAAACGAAGTAAGAATAGCTTATGTGTTGAAGATCGAAGATTTAAAAGAGGCGATGAAATGTCTGGAAGTTGCCCTTAAGCAATACCCCGGAAGAACAATCAAATAAAGCAGGCAATCCTGCCAAGTACCATAAAGATAGTCATAAGAAGGAAACTGAGTTTCCTCTTATGACTATCTTCATTTTCACCTGTTGATTCCACTATCAGTACGGCTGCCGGAACTGATACTATCTGCATAAGCCAGCCGCTTGAGTCAGGATATAGTATCACTAACACTGCGAGGAACACAATCATTGTTGTAAACCGCACAAATGATGCACTTTTTACAATTTTGAAACTGTTTATCCTCCTGTAAATATCCATGATAGATACAAGAAGCAGGACAATAAACACTATAAGAAAAAGAATGTTTGAGACACTTCTGACGTTTGGTTCTAATACTGCTCCAAATTTGAGATGTGTTAAATACTCTTCTGCAAAAATCAGGGCATCGTCAAAAAAGATGAATCGCAGAGAAATTATAAAGATAAACGGAATAATAAGTGCAAGTATTATTAGGACAATCTTTCTCAAAGAGACGGTTGTATCTCTGAGTGAGAAAAACATAATTGCAGGAATCATGAAAACTGACAATGGTTCAAACAAAGCCGATGTTGTTGCAAGAAAAACTGACAAGAATGAGTTCTGGTCATTTTTCTTCTGGTTAAGAGTATAGTATAACGACCACAATAGAAAAAGAGTGGCTACAGATGTCCCGGAAAAAATCAAGCTGAAAGGAGATGAAAGGGCCAGTGTTAAAAAGACCAAGGGTAAAGTCACACTTACTCGTCCGGTCATTATATATCTTTCATTGAATGCATACAACGAGACGGAGGAGATTATTAGAAAAAGGGCTGCTATAATATGAGAATCCAGTAAAGGAATATCCTCTATATCGACAAAGCCTGCCATTAAAGGAACCCATCTGTGAATATTTTCAACAGGCAGTATCCATGCAGTTGTTGACATAAACACAAATAACAATATCAAATATGGTATTGATATTGAGAAGTTATATTTACGATTATACTGCATTTATGAAAATTTTCAATAGTCTAGAAGATCCAATCCTATATCCTTTCTATAATAAATACCATTGTAATTAATTGAAGAGACCTCCCTATACAGTATATCTCTACACTCCTCTATATCAGAACCTAAAGCTGTCATTGCAAGGACTCGTCCGCCTGCAGTCACAGGCTTTCCATCAATAAATCTTGTCCCTGCATGGAAAAGATAGACCTCCTTCAATTTTTCCAGACCATTGATTGTGAATCCTTTTCCATACTCCTCCGGATATCCGCCTGAAACGGTAACTAGTGTTACTGCCTGTCTCTTATCTTTAATAATGGTCTCTCCTCCAAGCTCTCCCTTTGCTGCAGCTATAAGGTGCAAAAGCATGTCACTCTTGATTCTTGGTAATACTGCCTCTGTCTCAGGATCCCCCATCCTCACATTGTACTCTATCACATAGGGCTCCCCTTTGCAGTTCATCAGTCCGATAAATATGAATCCGGTATATTTTATTCCATCTTTCTTAAGTCCATCAATAGTCGGTTTTATAATCCGCTCCTCTACCTTTTTCATGAATATTTCATCTGCAAACGGAACAGGACTGACGGCTCCCATTCCGCCTGTATTGAGACCACTGTCTCCTTCGCCAATTCTTTTATAATCCTTCGCTTCAGGCAATATCAGATAATCCGTACCATCGGTAAGAATAAAAACAGAAAGCTCTATCCCATGAAGGTACTCCTCTATTACAACCTTATCGCCGGCAGTTCCGAACTTACCGCCCAACATTGAACGCAGTTCTTTACATGCATCTTGAATATCATCCAGTATAACCACACCTTTTCCGGCAGCAAGTCCATCAGCCTTAAGTACATAAGGAGCACTGAGTGTTTCAAGAAACTTTTCACCCTCTTCAATTGTGGATTTGTTAAAACTTTTATATGATGCAGTAGGAATTGACCATTTTTGCATAAAACCTTTTGCAAACTCCTTACTTCCCTCAAGTTGTGCCCCTTGTCCGTCAGGTCCGATAAAAAGAATATCCTTAAGTTGATCGTCTGACCTGAAAAAGTCTCCCAGGCCCTTAACAAGTGGTTCTTCAGGACCTACGATCACCAATCCGATCCGATATTCCAAGACAGCTCTTTTAATTGTTCCAAAATCCTTTATGTTTATGTCCAGATTCTCTGCAAGAGTTGCTGTTCCCGGATTACCGGGAGCACAGTAGAGCGCTTCCAGTTTCCGGCTTTTACTGATACTCCATGCAAAAGCGGACTCTCTCCCCCCCGATCCTATTATTAAAACTCTCATTACGGCTATTTTTAATTTTCTCTTTTTTGATGGGGCAAAAATAATAATAATAAATTAACTTTGTAGATTGAAAAATATAGCAATGAGTCGTTTTTACCGTATACTTCCACTACTTCTCATAATTACCGTATCATGCAGCAAGAAGGATATTATTCCAAGAAGTGAGCTTCCTCAGATACTGGCAGACATTTATATGGCAGACCGGTCTGTCATGAATGATCCTATGAAGATGTCAAAAACAGACAGCATACTTATCTACGAGCCTGTATTGAAAAAACACGGGTACAGCACAAAAGAGCTCATTAATACTTTCAATTATTATTTACCCACACCATTAAAGCTTAAAAGCTCATTTATGGCCGCAAGGGTGATACTTGAACAAAGGCTCGAGGAAGTTAGAAAAGAGATCTCGGCAAGTCAAGGAAGTGACTCAACTTTCGCCCCAATCCGCAAACTCATCAAAGAGGCAGACTCATTGAAATTTATGGATTCCAGAGAGAGAGCTCTGAGATGGATTTTTGCACCGGAACTCTTTCCTAACAGGCGTATATATATGCCTGATTCATTGGTAACCAGATATGAACATCCTATGATGTTGATATGGTGGCTAAACAATTTTAAGAACGAAGGAAAAAATTTTTACCAGTATGAGAAAAATCGCGGCGCAATATCTATTTCCAATAGACCGGAACCCAATCCGGAGAGGCTATCTTTGCCTGAACACTAATGGTGAAATACTAGAAATCGGGCAACTGAAGGATGGTGAAGAGAGTGAAAGCACCGAATTTTATAATGGGATTATTTGCCCCGGTTTTGTAAATTCACACTGTCATATTGAACTTTCACACCTAAAAGGTGCATTTGTTGAGGATAGCGGTATGGCCGGTTTCATCCGTCAGATAAATGCTCTCAGGGGGAGTGTCGGAGCGGTGGAACGCATCAGCGCCCTGGAACATGAAATGGATCAACTGTATGAAAGTGGCGTATCGGCAATGGCAGATATCAGCAATTGTGATGAAAGTTTCAGTAAGAAAGCAAAATCTCCTATGTACACTCGCACATTTCTTGAGGTCTTCGGCTCTGAGCCAAAGGATTGTGAAGGTGTGATGCAAAGTGTTGAAAAATTACATGAAACTGCAAAATCATACGGAATTGATGCCGCGCCTACTCCACACTCCTGCTATACCATGAGCCCGGAATTGAATAAAGCATCAAGCAGAGAGGCTCTAAAAGAGGGATACCTCTCTTACCACAATCAGGAGAGTTGGGAAGAGGAAGAGCTTATCAAAACAGGAACCGGTCCTCTTGCTGACGACTATAAGGGAAGAGGTTTGAGTACCCCTCCTGTTACAGGAAAAAGTGCCCTTATCTATTTTATGGATAACATATCTGAAATATGGAAGTCTGACAAAAACAGAATACAGGAGCATCTCCTGCTTGTACACAATACTGCGACAAATGAAGAGAGCATTGACTACGCGATGGCGATAGCCGAAAACCTATATTGGGCAATCTGCCCGTTATCAAATATGTTTATCCATAGATCCCTTCCGCCGCTTGAACTTATGCGACGCAAAGGGTGCACAATCACATTGGGTACAGACAGCCTCTCGAGCAACAATGTTCTTTCGATTGTGGAAGAGATTAAATTACTGCACAGATATTTCCCTACAATTCCTCTGAATGAGATACTTCAATGGGCTACTTTAAACGGAGCTAAATTCCTTGGAAAAGATGACACACTAGGATCTTTATCTGTCGGGAAAAAACCCGGAGTGGTCCTTATTGAGGGTATTGATTGGGAAAAGATGCAACTTAACAATCACAGCCGTTCCAGGAGGCTGGTTTAAAATTCAACTACTATGTCAACAATTTTGTTTAATGAAATAATATTCGGGCCTATAAAGAGTCGCCGACTTGGAACATCACTTGGAGTAAACTTGCTTCCGAAAAACGGAAAGTGGTGCAACTTTGATTGTCTGTACTGCGAATGCGGGTTTAACAAAGACGGCAAGGATGACAGGAAACTACCAAAAAAAGAGGATGTACGAATAAGCCTTGAAAGAGTTCTGGCGCACTATGCCGGATCAGGAGAGAAGATAGACACAATAACATTCTCAGGAAACGGGGAGCCCACTATGCATCCTGATTTTTCAGCTATTATAGATGACACCTTAACCCTCAGAGACAAATATGTTCCTGATGCGAAGGTATCAGTATTGTCAAATGGCAGCGGAATCTCGAAGAAGGAGACATCTGAAGCTCTTTTAAAAGTAGATAATGCAATTCTTAAGGTAGACTCTGCATTTGACAGAACGACGATTCTGATCAACCGCCCCGCTTACGCATACTCTATCAGAAAGCTAAAGAGAGAAATGGAACCTCTCAAAGGCCGCTTTGTACTTCAGACAATGTTTCTAAGGGGTGTGTTCGAAGGTGAGATTATAGATAACACAACACCTGAAGAGATTGCTGCGTGGCAGGCACTTGCAACAGAGCTTGAACCGAGAGAGATTATGATATATACGATAGACCGGGAGACTCCTGCAAAACATCTTAGCAAGGTTACGATTCAAGAGATGGAAAAAATTGCGGCTCCACTCAGGGAGAAAGGTTATATGGTTAAAATAAGCGGTTAAGATATGAGACTTGTGGTTCAGAGAGTAACAGAAGCGTCAGTTATGGTCGACGGCTCTTATACTGGTAAAATTGGCGGAGGGCTCTTGATTTTTGCAGGTTTTGAAGACGAGGACAGTGAGTCAGACATAGCTTATGCTGTAAAGAAGGTTGTAAATCTCCGGATTTTTGATGATGTAAACGGCGTTATGAACCATTCTGTCATTGAAAAGAGAGGTTCTATACTTCTGGTAAGTCAATTTACACTCTACGCTCAGACAAGAAAAGGCAACAGACCATCATATATAAAAGCAGCGAGACCGGAGAAGGCTATTCCTTTGTATGAAAATTTTAAGAAAGAGCTTGAATCTGCTCTCGGGAAAAAGGTAGAGACAGGAATTTTCGGAGCTGAGATGAAGGTTTCCCTCATAAACGACGGCCCTGTTACTATATGGATAGATACAAAAGCTGATTAACACAATAGAATCATGAAAAATATCGAGAATGAATTATCAAGAATAAAAAAAGGTTTTGAAAACAGAGACAGAATATCTGAAATATACAAAACATGTTTGAGTTTGATCGATTTGACCACCCTGAATTCGACGGACACTCCGTCTAAGGTTGCCGGCATGATAGAGAAGGTTAACGGATTCCATATGATATATCCGTCTTATCCATCTGTTGCCGCAATTTGTGTATATCCTAACTTCGCCGGGCAGGTAAGATCACAACTTAGAATTGACGGTGTCAAGATTGCTGTCGTTGCGGGAGTGTTCCCATCTTCACAGAGTTTTCCTGAGATAAAAATTGCCGAATGTAGGATGGCGGTAGAAAACGGTGCTGATGAAGTTGACATAGTGCTTGCATTGAGCAAATTTCTTGACAACGACAAGGATGGCGCATTCAAGGAGATTAAAAGCATAAAAGAAGCCATAGGGAACAAACATCTAAAAGTAATTCTGGAGACAGGAGCCCTGAAAAACTATGATAAGATAGCTGAAGCATCATCACTTGCCATAGAGGCCGGTGCCGATTTTATAAAGACTTCGACCGGTAAAATGGAGCCGGCGGCTACTCCTGAAGCGGCATATATAATGTGTAACAAGATTAAGGAGCATTACAACAAAACAGGCAAACGGGTTGGATTCAAACCGGCAGGCGGGATATCAACCCCCGGGGAGGCATCCCTCTACTATGCTATTGTAGAGGATATCCTTGGCAAAGATTGGCTAAATCCACAACTTTTCAGAATAGGTGCAAGCCGTTTGGCAAATAACTTGCTTACAGAAATTGAAGGGAAAACTATTAATTACTTTTAAACCCACCAAAGATGAAAAGAGTTTTGATTATAATTTCCGCACTCTTAATTACATTGAGTGCCAAAGGACAGGATTATGAAAGAGCAGTCAGCGCACGTCTCGGGACAAGCATTGGAGCATCCTACAAACAGTTTCTGACAGCCGGGGCTGCTTTTGAAGCTATGGGATCCATAGATATAATAGGCAAAGACGACCGTAAAATGACTCTGTCTGCTTATGGTGAGTACCATTATAATTTAGGAGTGGACGGTCTATCTGTTTTCGGCGGTCCCGGCGCATCTTTTGGACTTTATGTGGCGGGTAAATATAAGGACGGGGCAGTACTGTCTATCGACCTAATCAGCGGTATTGAGTATAAGCTCCCTGATTACCCTTTTATATTGGCCTTTGATTGGAATCCGCAATTTCAGATGGTGACAAACGCCGGTATAAAACCCGCAAATTTTGGTCTTAGCCTCAGATATACATTTTAGCAATACTTATCATGAAAAATTACATTAAGGAAAACAGCGAGCGTTTTATCTCAGAATTATTTGAATTACTGAGAATTCCATCCGTAAGTTCTATGGCCGTGCACAACGGAGATATGCATAAGGCTGCGGAAAAGTATGTACAGCTTCTTGTTGAAGCAGGAGCAGACAGGGCTTCCGTATATCCCACTAAAGGTCACCCTGTGGTTTTTGGTGAGAAGATTGTTAATATGTCGCTACCTACGATATTGGTATATGCCCACTATGATGTACAACCCGCAGACCCTATCGAAAAGTGGACTACACCTCCGTTTGACCCTCAAATACGGGATGGAGCGATATACGCAAGAGGAGCAAACGATGACAAAGGTCAGGGGTTCATGCATGTAAAAGCCCTGGAATATCTTATAAAAACCAATCAGCTGAAATGTAATGTAAAGTTCATTATTGACGGCGAGGAGGAAATCGGCTCTCCGAGCCTTGCAGAATGGGCCATAGAACACAAGGATCTACTCGCTTGTGATGATATCCTGGTTTCTGATACCACAATGATTGACGAAAAAATACCATCACTAAATGTGGGCATGAGAGGTCTTGCCTATATGGAGGTTGAAGTCACAGGACCTAATAAAGATCTGCATTCAGGCCATTACGGCGGAGCAATTCTCAACCCAATCAACACTTTGTGTAGTATGATAGACAAACTGATTGACAAAAACGGCAGAATTACAATTGAAAGTTTTTATGATGACGTGGTAGAACTCTCGGCTCAAGAGCGTAAAATGTTGGGAATGGCCCCATTTGACATCGAAGAGTACAAGAAGTTTCTTGACATTGACGATGTTGCCGGTGAGACAGGATACACAACAATGGAGAGAACAGGAATAAGACCATGTCTAGATGTAAACGGCATCTGGGGAGGATACACGGGTGAGGGAGCAAAAACTGTTATTCCTTCAAAAGCCTTTGCCAAAATCTCCATGAGACTTGTTCCTAACCAGGACAATAAAAAGATTGCCGAATTATTTCAGGCCTATTTTATGAAGCTGGCACCCAAAGGAGTAAAGGTTAAAGTCACCTCACACCATGGAGGACAGGGATTTTTGTGTCCTATATCTTCAAAGGTTTACAAGTCTGCTTCTCGCGCTATAACAGAAGTATACGGTATTGAACCGGTTCCGAACAGAGGTGGTGGAAGCATCCCTGTTTTGGCCGATTTACAGCAGATTCTTGGAGCAAATCCTCTTCTTATGGGTTTTGGACTTGAAAGAGATGTAATTCACTCACCTAACGAGAGCTATCTTTTAAGTCAATTCTATAAAGGAATTGAGTCAATAGCTCTTTTTTACAGATATTATACCGAATAAATTTAATATATACATATAACCCAATATATACTTTACATCAATACAGATACAGATTTTTAACAAGATTAGCCAACTTGCCATTTTTGAACTTTATCAATGATTTTCAATTCTCATTGTAATAAAGTATTTTGTCTTAGACTAGACAAAAATATTACTATAGACAACAATAAACATTAATGATTTTTAAACTTTAGCATATCTTTACGCAATAAATGCAACTCTCACTTGATGAATCGCAGCGGAATATATGATGATAACAAATTACTTTCACTGGTAGCTAACGGAAACGAAGCTGCTTTCCATCAATTATATAGACTTCATCATCAGCGTATTTATTCTTTTGCGTTTTTTCTTACCTCTTCCGATCTTCTTGCGGAAGAGGTAACTCAAGAAATATTTATAAAAATTTGGAATCATCGTGCCGAGCTTTCTGAAATAAAAGTATTTGAAGCATGGGTTAAAACGTTGGTGCGTAACCAGTGTTATACTTTTTTAAATCGCCTTGCGAAAGAACGTCTTATATTCCAGAATATAAATAATCAAGGGATTCAAGTATCAAGCAGTACTGAAGAAAAGTATATATCAGAAGAGTATATCACTCTTTTACGACAAGCTGTAGACCACTTATCTGAGCAACAAAAAAAGGTCTTTTTATTTAGTCGTATTGATGGAATGAGACTTGATGAGATAGCAATCAAGATGGGGCTAAGTATTAATACTGTAAAAAGTCATATTAAAGCTGCCCTGAAGAATATTCGTCTATCTTTGGGCAGCCAAGCCCTCATTATATTCACTGTTTTTGGTAAAAATTTGTTTAAGGATTAATTTTTTAAACAACGACTCATCCTTTTTTCTTCTTTGTTAGTCTTATATAAAAATGAGATTATAGAAAAAGAAAAAGGAGATGGATTTCGACCAATTATACAAATTATTAGATGCATATAAAATGCAATCTATAACCAAAGAAGAACAGCAAGAGCTTCTCCAGGCTATGGCTGATCCTGCATCTTCTGAGACAGTGAAACAATGGATCTCTGATTGTTGGGATAAAGGAAATTTGCCAGAGCTATTATCTATTGAGCAGTCAGAACAAATTTACGGTGAGATTAAGGAGAAAATTCTTCCAAATATTAAGAAAAATAGGTATTACACATTCAGCCGGATAATAATTACAACAGCCGCGGTAATTGTTGCTGGGCTTATTTTTACCGTCTTCTGGATTAATAACGAGCATAAATCAGTGGTAACGAATGTTGCTGAGGTTGTTAAGGTAATAAAAGATGTTCCTGCCCCGGATATGACTAAAGCGAGGATTACTTTAGCTGACGGGAAGGTTTTATATCTGGACAGTCTTGAGAATGGCAAATTATCCCAACAAAAAGGGATTGACATTATCAAATTAGACGATAATAGACTTCAATATAAAGGATCATCGGCTATAGTAACCTATAACACATTAACAAATCCCAGAGGGAGTGATGTGGTTTCCATAACTTTAGCAGACGGCACAATAGTCTCATTAAACGCCGATTCATACATTACATACCCAACATCTTTCAATTCGCAAGAGCGCAAAGTGATACTGAGCGGAGAAGCATATTTTGATGTGGCTAAGAATAAAGATGTACCATTTATTGTGAATATAAATAATAAGTTTGAAGTTAAAGTTTTTGGGACTGAATTTAATATTAATGCATATAAGGATGAACCTACAATCAGGACGACATTAGTTGAAGGCTCCGTACAGGTTTCTCAAAACATAACAAATTCAAAAGAACATAGCTTTATGCTCTATCCTGGACAACAGGCCTCACTTTCAGACGAAGGATTTTTTTCTATACGAAAAGTAGATATTTCAGAATCTATTTCATGGAAGGATGGTGTGTTTAACTTCACAGACATGGATTTGGAATCCATAATGAGAAACCTCTCAAGGTGGTATGATGTAGATGTTGAATTTAGAAATAGAGAGTTAAAAAATTTAATTTTCGGAGGTATAATATCCAGGAGATCGAACATATCATCAATTCTTAAATTTCTAGCTATGACAGAGACTATAAATTTTGAAGTTAACGGGAAAAAAATAATAGTAAAAGAATTTCTAAACGAACAATAAAAAAATAAAGGAGGCGATTATGAACAGCTAAAATTGTAAAAATCAGGTTCACCTATATATAAAAAACCCGGGCTCCGCTGGAGACGGACCCCGGGGATATAAGGTGAAAAAAGAAAACGTAAGTATTCACCAAAACCAAAACAAAATTATGAAATTAAAATCACTCTGCAATGCTTCTGGTGAAATCGGAAGTAAGAGGTGTACGTTTATCAGGAATTTGACAATTATGCAATTAATAATTATCATAAGTGTCATTTTTATTCAACCATTACGAGCTGGAATTAATACCCAAACTGTTACTCTTTCTTTTGAAAAAGTTTCTTTAAAAACAATCTTCAAGGAAATAAACCGTCAGACTGGTTATGAGTTCATTTATAATTCACAAATGCTTGAAAAAGCTCATCCAGTCAGTATAAAATTAGAAAAAGTCACTATTATTGAAGCTTTGGATGCCTGTTTTAAAGAACAACCTTTTAGCTATGTTATAGAAGGAAAGACAATTGTTGTAACACCAAAATCCAAACAAATTCAAGAGATTACAATATCAGGTAAGATATGTGATAAAAATGGCACACCTTTAACAGGAGCAAATATTCAGATTAAAGGTACCACAAAAGGTACTACTTCTGATTTGTCAGGAAATTATTCTATTAAGGCACCAGAGAATGCAATTCTGGTAATTGGCTTTATAGGATATAAAAAACTTGAAATATATGTTGCCGGAAACACACGCCTCAATATAACTATGATTGAAGAGGCTGCCGAGTTGCAGGAAATTGCATTTATAAGCACTGGTTACCAGAAGATCAAGCCAGAACAGAGCACTGGCAGCCTTACAACTATTAAGGCAAAAGAGTTTGACACCAGAGTAAATACAACAGACTTCCTAATCGGGCTTCAGAATAAAGTACCGGGACTTTTAATAAACAATGATATTCAATTTGAGGGGAACAGTCTTTTTCAAATAAGAGGGATTTCTACAATTAACGGAGACAGACAACCGTTAATTGTTATTGATGGTTTTCCCACAGAGCTTTCCCTCAATATGATAAATCCGAATGAAATAGAATCGGTAACTGTTTTGAAGGATGCAGCTGCCGCGACGGTTTATGGAGTAAGAGCCTCCAACGGAGTGATAATTATTGAGAGAAAAAAGGCCCAGATAGGTAAACCAATGGTTAACTTTCGTACTACTTTTGGTTTCACTCCTAAAGAAAATTATGATCGTTACCGCTGGGACAAAGACGGTTCAAATACGACCATTGATTATTCTAAAATCGTCCACAAAACCTTTACATCAGCATATTGGGATCTTGCAAAGAATCCAACTTTTGGATCATCCTTTGCGTATAGTAATTATACAACTCCGGATTTTATAAGAATGAGGCAAGCTGCAGGAGTAATTACATCTGATGAAGCTAACCGGGAATTAGTTGCTTTAGGCTCATATAATAATACAAAGGATTACGGCAAGTTATTTTTACGTACAGCCGTCACACAAACTTATAATATGGATATTTCAGGAGGGACTGACAATGCTTTGTATTATTTTACAGCAAACTACTATAATAATGATTTATCAAATATAAGGGATAATAATAATCAGTTTAAGCTTACCGGTCGCAGTTCCATAAAATTTTCCAACAGATTATCAATGGATCTGGCTATGGACTTCAAGAATCGAACAGAAACTTCAGTACCGCTCCCTGATATAAATAGTGTTTATCCATATGAGCATTTTCAGGATGGTGATGGAAACGCTCTTCCGATTCAATATAAATCCCACGCAAATCCGTATTATAATGAAGCAATACAAAGCCTTGGATTGCTGGATAATATGTATTATCCCCTGCAGGATATCAATGAGATAAAAAATCACACCAATGTTAGCAGCAATAGTATCACTGCAAATTTTCATTACAAAATAGGTGACGGAATTAATATAAATTTTGGCGGTATCTATGAAAAATCCAGTAGTGATACCAAACATCTTGCAAGTGAAAGCTCGTCAGAAGCTCGTCAATACATAAATTATTATACTCAAATTAATAATGGAGAGCTTGTCTATAACATACCAAAAGGCAGTGTCCTGAAACAGAGCAAGACTAGTACAAAAAGCTATACATTACGCGCTCAGCTTAATTATGACAAGCAGCTTAATGATGAACACTCAATAAATCTCATATTGGGAAGTGAAGTCAGAGATGTCCTTAATAATTCAAACTCTGCTACCTATTTTGGATATAACGATCAGACATTACAGAGTCAACCAGTAAATTATACCATGTTGACAACATACAGGCCAAGCTTTGCAGCTAATAACTCATCGATTTATTATTCAAGCCTTTTCGGGCAATTATATAGCGAAAATCGGTATGTTTCAGCTTATTCCAATATTGTATATGCATATAAGGGGAAGTATTCTGTAACCGGAAGCATAAGGGTTGACCAATCCAACTTATTTGGTACAGATCCAAAATATAGATACAAACCATTGTGGTCAATTGGGGCAGCGTGGAATATTCATAAAGAGAAATTCATGCAATCCTTGGATATTGTAAAATCCTTAAAACTAAGGATGGCTTATGGATTTAACGGGAATGTTGCTAAAAATGCCTTACCGCAGGTTATAGCTCAATATAGTACTCGTAACGTTATTCCTTCTGAAACTATCGAGACTCTGAAACTTTTATCTTTTGCCAACAGTGGTTTGCGTTGGGAACAGACTAATAATTTTAATATTGGCCTTGATTTTTCTTTATCAAAAAAACTTTCCGGAAATATTGATTATTATATAAAAAAGAGTAAAGATGTATTGGCAAACAATCAGATTGATGCCTCCAAAGGTGGGTCTTATGCGATTGTAAATCAAGCATCCATTCGCAACTCCGGCTTTGAACTAAATATTACTGCGGACTGGATTACACATAAAAATTTCAACTGGAATACCGGATTCGTTTTTTCTCATAACAAGAGTACTGTGATAAACGTATACAACAGTAACCTCACATCGACAAGCGCTGCTTCATATTACGTTAATGGCAGCTATGCTAATTATGTAAAAGGATACCCAATAGGGGCAATATTTAATTATCGCTATGCCGGATTAAACTCCACAAATGGTAATATTTTAATATATGACAAAGATGGTGTCGCTAAAAGTAATTTATATTCAACGAATAAGAGTGATGTAGATTATGTAGGTAGTTCAATCCCATCAATCAGCATTGGCTTAAGTAACCGGTTTGATATAGGAAATTTTTATCTTTATTGCATGGCAAATTTTTATGGTGGATTTAAGGTTCGTGTTCCCGTTCCAAATCCATCAAGCATAAGGCCATTGAAAGGTGCCACGAATTACTGGAAACAGACCGGAGATGAAACGAACCCGGATGTTTTGCCTAATCCTAGCAATTTATATAGTTATACAGTATTAGGATACACAGACAAATATACGGTAAACGGTGCATATCTTACAATCGGAGATATTACTGCAGCATATAGTTTCCGCAACAGCAGACTCGTTAAGGCGGCTAAAATCAACTCTTTTGAAATAAGAGTACAGGCTTCTAATATTTACACTGTTGCTTTTAACAAGTATAATTACAGCATGGCAACAAGCAGCTATGCAAAATCTTATATAACCCCAACCTATACTGTGGGCCTTTATATTAATTTTTAATAACAAGATTCAAAGACAATGAAGAAGTTTATATATAAATATTTTATTCCGGCCCTTTTCTTTACAACGATATTAATATCCTGTAACAAGTTTCTGGATATTCAACCTAAAGGAGTCAAGTTGCTTAAAACTGTGGCAGATTATGATTTATGGATGAAAAGTCAGGATCTCTTGCTTTCATGCCCAATGACGGAACTGGATGATCTCGCAGATATTACAGATTATCCTACTCTTCAGCAGGTGCTTTCAACAAACAGCAGTCAAAGAATTTATACCTGGAAGGCGCAGTTCTCTGATGACATTGCAACAATCCCTATATTTTGGAACATATATTACCAATCAATATATTATTACAATACTATTCTGGAAGGTATAAACAGTGCAAAAGACGGTACTGAACAAGAGAAAAAAAGTTTAAGAGCGGAAGCCTTACTTGGAAGGGCTTTTGAATATCTCTATCTGGTAAATCTATACGGTAAACCCTATAATTCAAGTACAGCAAGCGAAGATTTAGCGGTACCCTTTGTGTCATCAATTGATTTAACGGATCCAACTCCTGCAAGGAGTTCTGTGAAACAAATATATGATCGTATAATATCAGATATTTCTGAAGCTGTTCCTGATTTGCCGGAAGACAATAATAGTTATCGCAGTCGGGGATGTGTGGCTGCAGCATACAGTGTACTTGCAAGAACATATCTGTATATGGCCGATTATACTAAAGCTGCACAGAATGCTCAACTGGCTTTGGATAATTGCACCGATACAATACTTGATTATTCTGTCATGTCAAGTTCAAAAGATATTCCCAATCTTCTTAAGAGACCAGACGAAATTTATGCTCGTTATGGCAAATCGATCAGTATAATGATGAATCCCTCTTTATCTTTTCTTCAATCTTTTGACATCAAGGATTTAAGGCTGAAATTCTATTATACAAAATCATATGTATCTCCTAATTTGGGAGATTACTCTTTCAATAAAAGAGGAGAGGTAATGTTTTTCTCTTCTGGTGCAACCTCTTCAAGCACAGGATATCTTAATTGCGGAACATCTGTAGCAGAGATGCATCTGATTCTTGCAGAAGCTGCCGCAAGAAGAAATGATCTTATTACTGCCTGCAACGAGTTGGATGTACTTAGAAAAAAACGTTTCCCGGCCAATTATTATGTAAAATACGAATCTTCTGACCAAGAAAACGTGATAAATAAAGTTTTGGCTGAAAGATCTTTTGAGTTTTCCTTCAACGGTATGCGTTGGTTTGACATGCGGAGATTGGCTGCCGAAGGCCGTATGCAGACCATAAAAAGATATGATGCTTCTAATAATGTGTTATCCACTCTTTCTGCTGACAGTCCTAAATATACATTGCAAATACCATTGCAAGTACTCTATTTTAATTCGGACTGGCCGCAAAATTCCTGGGAAGAGTAAACAATACCAGAATTTTATTTAGGAAAATACCTGATAATTAATTTTCAGAGGCTGTCTACCACAGTCTTGACAGCCTCTGTTTGCAATTGACATGGCGTGTTGGCCATATAATCTCTATGAAATTATAATATTTATGAAAGAATCTTTAGTAAGAGTTGAAAATTTATCCCATCGCTACAGTGTTCAATGGGCGGTTAAAGATATCAATTTTGAGATACCAGAGAATGGTATTTACGGGTTACTTGGCTCAAACGGAGCAGGGAAATCGACAACCATGAACATTATGAGTGGAGTCTTAAAGCAGACTCATGGTCATGTAGTAATTAATGGATTTGATACATCAAAAAATCCTATTGAAGCAAAAAAACAGATAGGTTTTCTGCCACAAGAACCACCATTGTATACAGATATGACAGTTGAAGAATATCTTACCAATTGCGCACATTTACGCATGATAGATGAAAAACTCGTCAAATCTGCTGTTGATGAGGTATTGGAGAAGTGTGCCATATTAAATTTTAAAAAAAGGTTGATACGAAATCTCTCCGGGGGATACAGACAAAGAGTTGGCATTGCCCAAGCTATTATCCATAAACCGGCATTTATTATTCTTGACGAACCTACTAACGGGCTTGATCCTAATCAGATTATTGAAATCAGGAAGCTTGTCAAGGATATTGCTTCAGAACGGGCAGTTTTACTTTCCACTCATATCCTAACAGAGGTAAATGCAATATGTGACCACATTATTATGATCGAACATGGCAAACTTGTCTTTTCCGGGAAGATTGAAGAATTTGATAACTATATAACTCCAAGTAGCATTTTTGTGCGTATGCTTGATATGCCTTCAGTAGAAGATTTGATGAAAAAAATTAAAGGTATTGACAACATTGAAGAACTAGGCGGGCCTGATTATCGTTTTAATTTTAAAGATATTAACGGGGCCGCTGAGCTCATTGTTAAGGAAAGTGTAAAAAATAACTGGCGTATGGAAGAGATCAGGATTGAGAAAAGCTCTCTCAATGATATATTCTCAGCATTGTCACAAGATTAAAAAATAAAAGATGAAAATAACATTAAGAATAGCCAGAATGGAACTTCAGAAGATGTTCTATTCGCCGATAGCTTGGTTGATTTTGATAATATTTACGTTTCAATCAAGCATGATAATAATGCAATTGGCCAAGGAGATGGTCCATCTTTCTGCGATGTCCTTCAGTACCTCCAATTTAACATATAAAATCTTTGTAAAGGGTTTTTTAAGTATTCAGTCAACAATATTCCTATATATACCGTTGCTTACAATGGGATTGTTAAGCAGGGAATTCAGTTCGGGATCTGTGAAATTGCTTTATTCGTCTCCGATTTCAAACGTACAAATTGTCTTAGGAAAATTCTTGACTATGATGGTTTTTGGTCTGGTAATGGTCTTTATACTTTTTCTTATATCGCTTTGTGGGTTTGTTGTAATCAAGGATTTTGATTTCCCCGTTGTGTTGACTGGAATTTTCGGTATTTTTTTACTAATCTGTGCATTTTCTGCAGTAGGACTCTTTATGTCTTCACTTAGCTCTTATCAGATCGTTTCCGCTATCGGGACATTTGCCACTCTATTTGTACTACAGCAAATTAGTAATATCGGGCAAGGGATTGATTTTGTAAGAGATATTACATATTGGTTCTGCATATATGGCAGAGCGGATACATTTATAAATGGAATGATATGCAGTGAGGATGTTCTGTATTTTATACTTGTTCCGGCTTTGTTTATCACGTTTACTGTCTTGAGGCTAAAAAGTATTCGGGAAAAGAGTAGTGCTTTTGTTTCCATAGCCAGATATACATCTGTGTTTATAATTATTTCTATTCTCGGGTATATAAGTACAATCCCTTTCTTAATGAAATATTATGACTCGACACGTACTAAGACAAATACTCTTACGGAAAACAGTCAGAATGTAATCTCAAGATTGAAAGGTAAGGTTGACATTACCACATATGTAAATATTTTTGATAGAAGAAATTTTACATATGGGCTACCTGCTTCCAGAAAGCTTGATATTGACAGATTTAGTTACTATAGCAGATTCCATCCGGATATTAAGTTCAATTATAAATACTATTATGATGCACCTGTTGACATAAATGCTTTAAAGGTACACAAAGCCATATATGCTGGCATGACAGACGAAGATGCCGTAAACAAAATATGTGAAGTTGGAGATGTCAATCCTAATATTTTTAAACCCGGTTGTTATTATCAGACTATAGATCTGAGAACAGAGCTTAATAGAGTTGTAAGAGAGATCCGTACAGAAGACGGTAAAACCTCATATTTACGTTATTATGAAGATGCTGGGACATTTCCTGACGAATCACAAATTACTGCTGCATTTAAAAGGCTGGTCATGAAGTCTCCGTTGGTTGCTTTTGTTAAAGGACATGAAGAAAGAAGTGTAAATGATCCTGGTTTCCGAGGCTATTTTGGATTGGCTAAAAATAAGACATTCAGATACTCTATGATCAATAACGGTTTTGATTTTAAAGAGTGTGATTTATCCGCCCCGGTAGATACAACTATTGACATCCTTATAATTGCTGATGCAAAGATTGCATATACTAAGGAGGAGATTAGCAATTTAAACGATTATATCGATCGTGGAGGTAACTTGGTTATAGCCTGTGATATTAAGCGGCAAAATGTCATGAATCCTCTTGTAGAGCATTTAGGTGTTAATTTTCTTCCCGGCCAGATCGTGGAATATAATAATGGTAATTCTATGGATTTAGTTACATCAGTATCAACAGAAGAAGGTAAAAGTCTGGCATATCAATTTAAAACCATGAGAGAAGACCCTTTCAATGGGGTATTTGCCGTTACTATGCCGGGAACAGTTGCTATTTCATATAACAGAAGAGATAATAATTTCAAATATATTCCTGTATTAGTGTCGGATTCAGTAAAAAATATAAACCAGCTGGACACAATCGGCTCGTGGAATGAGTTGAATACTATCGATTTTATAGATGATGTGCCAAAATATGATTCGAATCAGGGTGAAATTCCAGGGGCATTTATTACAGCACTGGCTGTTACACGTAATATTGGGAATAGAGAGCAGCGTATTATGATATTAGGAGACGCAGATTGCTTTAGTAATGGTGAATTTAATACGCAAAGAATAAAAATAATTTCCCGAAATTTCCAAATGGTTGATGGTTTGTTCTACTGGTTATCATACAATGAGCTTCCAATTGATGTTCGTCGGATCAATCCGCCTGACGATACAATACTGATTGAAAAGAGTGGTATGTCATTACTTAAGAATATATGTGAAATAGTAATGCCGATAATATTGCTAATATGTTCACTGCTAATATTGCTGCGTCGTAAGGTACGCTAAAAAACACTTATATATGGCATTTAAAACTGATAGTCAGACACTCAATGATCTCAGGATTATTATTGATAACAAGGGCAATGATATATATAGCCTTTTCAATAAGACGGCAACAAGAGGTGGAGCAAGTCTTCTAAAAGAAATGTTCCTATACCCGCTTTCACAAGCAGATGAGATTCTTAAGAGGACAATAACAATTAAGTACTTAATAGATAACAATATCTCTTTTCCGTTCAAGACTCATATTTTTGATTCTATTGAATATTACTTGAGCAACACGGATGAACGCACCAGACTTGTTGCACATGACAATACGTTACAAAGAAAGATAAATAGTCTTATAGGATCGGATACGGATTATAAACAGATAAAAAAAGGGGTTACAGGTATATTGCAACTTCTGATTGATTTTAATGAGTTTATAAATAAAACAAATGATGTATTCAGAGATGTAGATTTTAATAAAGATATTTTAAGAATATTGAACATATTAGACAAAGAAGAGATCTCTTTTTTTAAAAAGTTGGAAATTACAAATTTGTCATATAGCCAGATAGCGAAATATGATCAACTATTTCGGTTCACTATTCATAAGGATATTCTTACGATACTTCGATGTGCATATTCGATAGATGTATTTGTAACAGTAGCACAAGTATCCAAAGAGTTAGATTTTTCATTTGCAGAGGTTATTGAAGGAGAAGATAACAGGATAGAGATGTATTCTGTCTGGCATCCATTAGTCCAGAAAGCAGTTCCCAACGACATCACTATCACAGAGAAAAATAATATGATTTTTTTGACCGGAGCTAACATGGCAGGCAAGTCAACCTTTATGAAAACATTCAGTATTGCTCTTTATCTTGCACATATTGGCTTCCCGGTTCCTGCCAAAGCAATGAGATTCAGTGTACAGAATGGTATGTATACGACAATAAACCTTTCAGATAATATCAATTTAGGTTTTAGCCATTTTTATGCAGAGGTATTAAGGGTAAAAAAGGTCGCGGAGAGTGTTCATAACAGTGAACACTTGGTCGTGGTTTTTGACGAGCTTTTCCG
This sequence comes from Rikenellaceae bacterium, assembly GCA_034928745.1. Classification (GTDB taxonomy): domain Bacteria; phylum Bacteroidota; class Bacteroidia; order Bacteroidales; family UBA932; genus Bact-08. The sequence goes on along the minus strand of JAYFOS010000004.1, from coordinate 211,105 downwards.
AGGAACAAATGTAAAGGATGCATATGAGGCAACAGTTGCAGTGGCTAATGCCTTTGCAGGTAAGAGTAAGTGTAGCTTTATCATCTCATCACATATAATAGAGGCAGGTGAGTCACTTAAAACTCTTAGAAACAATATTAGATTTCTCTATCTTCCTACAGTTATGAAGGGTAATACACCTGAATACACTTATAAACTTCAAGAAGGAATTACTAACGACCGTCATGGTATGCTAATAATTCGTAATGAGAAGATTCTCGATATTTTAAAGGATAGTTGAGGTGTCAAATAATTAAATATGATTTAAGAATGGAATTTACAACAGATAAACAGACTCTGGATGATTTAAACATTTTAGGAAGATATAAGGCGAACTCAATTTTCGGTTTGTTTAACCATACTGTAACCAATGGTGGCAGTAGGTTACTGGAAAAAATGTTTAACACACCCCTGTGTGAAATAGAGTCAATTAACAGACGTTCTGCCACTTTTGCCTTATTTGAAAAGATCACAGTTACCCTTCCTTTTAATAAAGAGGAATTTGAAATAGTTGAGAACTATACTCAGAATTTTGGTTACAGCAGCAGATTTGAAGCATTATTTAATGTCGCTAAACTAAGGTGTTTACATTATTTACTCAACGACAAAGGTTATTCTAAACTACGAGAGGAGGTTGAAAAAACCGTTATGGTATTCTCCAGGGTTAAAGAATTCGTTAATAAAATATCAGAAGAGTCATATAATACAGTTTTTCATAGAAAGATATCGGAGATATGTAATATATTTAATGATATCTCTTTTGAAACCGTATGGGGGTATGTGCAGAATTATCCCTTATCTTTTTATAGTGTATTAAAACTGGATTATATTTTCAGGAAACTTATTAAAGATAGGATTAGTAGAATTATAAAAGAGATATATGATTTAGATGTTTACATTACTGTTTCAAATGTTTCCCGTGAAAAAGGATTTGTCTATGCTACAGCTGTTGACAGGAGCGAGATGTATATAGATATACAAGGGGTTTATCACCCATGCATTCCTCATGCTGTTGCCAATGATATATATATTGGAAAGCAGAAGCATATATTATTCCTGACAGGGGCAAATATGGCTGGCAAATCTACTTTTATGAAATCATTTGCCATATCTGTATATCTTGGGCACATGGGTTTCCCAATCGCAGCTAAAGGTATGACGTTCTCACTTCACGATGGTATATATACTTCGATAAATGTATCAGATGATTTGACAATGGGATACAGCCATTTCTACGCAGAGGTATTAAGAGTAAAACATGTTGCACAAGAGATTGCCACTGGAAAACAGCTTGTTGTCATATTTGACGAGCTGTTTAAAGGGACAAATGTAAAAGACGCTTATGACGGGACAGTTGCTATAGTAGAAGCTCTTTCTCACAGAAACGGCAGCTATATTATATCTACTCACATCATGGAGGCTGGCGAGATATTGAGAAAGAGCAGCAAAAAAATGTTTTTCAAATATTTACCAACCATTATGAATGGTCATATCCCCACATATCCGTATAAACTGGAAGATGGAATTACTGATGACCACCATGGAATGATAATTATTAGAAATGAAAAAATACTGGAAATTATAAATGGTTAATATATGAAACATATTCAAAATAAGAAAATATTAAAAAGAATAGTATTAGCAGTGCTTGTAATATCAATTGTTATAGCAATACTAATTAAACCTTCTTTTGTCAACAAAGAGTCAAAAACACAAATTCCCGTTGATTTAAAAGTAAAAATAGGAAAACTAAGTAATGGACTTACTTACTATATACGTCATAACGAATTACCATCCAAACGTGCTGATTTTTTTATTGTACAAAAAGTGGGTTCTATACTTGAAGATGAAACCCAACGCGGATTGGCGCACTTTCTGGAACATATGTGTTTTAACGGGACTAAGAATTTCCCCGGGAATTCACTTGTTAGAGAGCTGGAAAAAAGAGGCATTAAGTTTGGCGAAAATGTAAATGCCGTAACAGCTATGGATGAGACTATTTACAATTTATCTAACATCCCCGTTTTAAATGATGGAATTATTGATACTGCGTTATTGGTTCTTCATGACTGGTCTGGATTTGTCTCTCTAAATGATAAGGATATAGATGATGAACGTGGTGTAATAAGTGAGGAGTGGCGTACTAATAATATTGGCGATAGCAGGGTGCTGGAGAAAACATACATGAATGTTTTTCCAGGCTCACGTTATGCAGAACGCATGCCTATTGGTCTGATAGATGTTATAAAAACGTTTCCTTATCAGAGGATCCGGGATTTTTATAAAAAATGGTATCGACCAGATTTGCAGGCTATCATTGTTGTTGGAGATATTGAAGTAGATGACATTGAAGCAAAAATTAAAAAGTTGTTTGCAGATATTCCTGCTCCTGTGAATCCGGCTAAAAGAGAAGAATTTATTGTTCCCGATAATAAAGAACCAATTGTGTCTATCGTTAGCGACCCGGAAACTCAGACCTCAGGAATTTCTGTGTTATTTAAAAAGAGTCCTGTACCGAGTTCTATGAAAATCTGGACTGATTTTTATTCTGACAGAATTCGTACAAACTTGATTGGGATGATGTTCACACAACGTATGTATGAAATCAAGCATAAACCGGACGCTCCATTTTCTTCCGTCAGTGGAGGAGTCTCAACATTCTTTAATGCAAGAACAATGGATTCTTGGTCTATTGGTGTCACCCCAATAGATAATAAACAAACAGAGAAAGCACTACGCATCCTATTATCGGAAAATGAGCGTATGAGAAGGTATGGATTTACAAAGGCAGAATTAGAAAGGGCAAAATCCGATATTATACGTAGTGCTGAATCTGTTTATAATGAAAGAGATAGGAAGCCAAATTCCGGTTATGTAAAATCTTATATAGCTCATTTTCTCAAAAATGAGCCCATTCCAGGTATAGGCTGGGAATTTGACTATATTAAAAATATTTTACCGCACATAACATTAAAGAGCATCAACCAAAAGGCAAAAGAGCTTGTTTCCGACACTAATGTCGTTTTTGTTATTACCGGCCCCCAAAAAGAGAATATGCCGCTTCCTGACAAGGAATGTGTTCTTAATATGTGGAATGATATTATCAAATCTGATATTCAGCCTAATTTGGAGGAGTGGAAAGAAAAACAAATTATTAACGAGAAACCAGTCGGTGGAAAAATAGTAAAGACTGACCAAAAATCGTTTGGATATAAACAGTGGACACTTTCAAACGGTGTAAAAGTTATGTTTAAAAATACTGATTACAAAAAAGATCAAGTAATTATTACAGCATATAGTCCTGGAGGATTTTCTCTTATTGGTGATACTGACCTGCCGTCTGCTTTGGCTATAAATGATCTCGTACCACTTGGCGGGATAGGAGAGCTAAGCGAAGTAGATCTGTCAAGGGCTCTTACCGGGAAAACTGTGCAGATTTCACCCTTTGTAAATTCACTTAGTGAAGGAATAACTGGAATGGCCTCTCCTGATGATTTTGAAACGTTTTTACAACTTACTTATTTATTTTTCACTAAACCGAAAATGGATATTGAACTTTTTAATAACTGGAAAAATAAAGTTGCAGTTGATCTCGAAAACAAGAAATTGGATCCGATGAATGATTTACAGGATACACTAAACAAGATTATTACTATGAATAACCCAAGAGGTATGATATTTAATAGTGATATGCTTGACAAAGTTGATTATAGAAAGGCAATAAAACTATATAAAGAACGTTTTGCTGATGCGGAAGACTTTACCTTTTATATAACAGGCAATATTAAGGAAAATAATGTTAAAAAAATGGTTGAGAGATATCTGGGCGGGTTACCTTCTACCGGACGGCATGAAAAAATTAAGGATAATGGTGTTTATCCCCCAAAAGGTGTTATAAAAAAACATTTTAAGAAAAAAATGCTGACACCAAAATCCACTGTTTATATTGTATACACAGGAAAAGTTCAAGCCACACTGCAAAATGGGATATTGATGGATTATATTAAGAGTATACTTAACATACTCTATACTGAGAGTATCAGAGAGAAAGAAGGTGGCACATATGGTGTCTCTGTAAGAGGCGCTATCAATAAAATTCCTGATGAACGCTTTAATTTCCAGATACAGTTTGATACAGATTCCGCCAAGAAAAGCAAATTGATAGAAATAGCCTATAATGAAATCAACAATTTATTATCCAAATCTCCCAGTAATGAAAATGTAAATAAAGTCAAGGAATTTTTACTTAAGAAACATCAGGAACAATTAATTAATAATGGATATTGGTCACACATGATATTAGCTCTTGAATCTAATGGAGTTGATTTTCATACTAATTATGATAAAATTGTATCAGATGTGACACCGACAATGATTCAAGATTTTGCAAGAAAGATATTCTCACAAAAGAATATAATTGAGGTATGTATGGATCCGAAGTAAGCAATGCTCATTAAAATTTAAGCACAATAAAATTTTAATAATAAATCAAACATGATTCACATGAATCATTTAGTTCATTGGATTTACTTAAGTTAGATTAATTAAGAAGAGATTTCATGGTTATTGTATCTGCAAATGAGAAACTCAGAATTTTGAGTATTTACTAGGTTAAATAATTACATCTCGCACTTTGCATAACAATTACGAATAGTTAAATACAGTATTTCAGTTAAGTAAAAAAGAATCAGCCTGTGAAAGGCACAACAGACATGTTTTAACAGATTCTTCTTAATTATCTAACTTTTATTATGCAGATTATATTGCACAGAATAAATTGTCAGCAAATTTAAATTTATATATTTGCAATGCATTATTTACCGTATGCCTCTGATTCATGGAGGCATACGACTTTTTATATTATATTTCAAACAGTTATGAAAGTAGGTATTATAGGTTTTGGCAGCATGGGCAGCATGCTCATGCACAAGTTTTTAGAAGCAGGGACTGTATTACAGGAAGATTTTTTTATTTCAAATCGCACCAAAGAGAAATTGGTAGAAATCAATCAAAAATACCCTAAAGTCAATATATGTGACAATAATGCTGAGGTTGTCTCTTTATCTGATATAATTTTCTACTGTGTAAAACCTTCAGATATGAGGGAGGTTGCAGAAGCTACAAAGGAAGTTGTAAGAGAAGGACAACATATATGCGCAGTGAATGCTTGTATAAGATTCAACCAGTTAAATTCAATTTTCCCGAATCACTCCTGCTCCATAGTCATTCCTAGTGTCACCGGCGAGGTTGACAAGTCTGTGACTTTAGCCGCATTCAATCAATTTGCCTCTGAACGGGAGATATCCAACATCAAATCGCTCATGGGTACCTTCAGTTCTGTTGTAATAATACCAGAAAACGAGTTAGGTATATGTACGGATCTGACAAGCTGCATGCCGGGGTTTATAGCCTCAATATTCAGCATAATTGTTGAGGAGGCATTGTCTCGCTCAAATTTGAGCAAAGAGGAGATTCACAACATGATAATCACCACTATTCTCGGCACTTCAAAACTTTGTGTCGACCAAAAGATGCCTTTTGACAAAATTGTAGAGAGGGTTGCTACCAAGGGAGGTATTACAGAAGAAGGGACAAAAGTTATCAGATCTACTTTTCCGCAGACTGTAAGAACTCTTTTTCAACATACCAAGGAGAGACGAGAGAGAACCATGCTGAACTGGCCCGGTTACTTTACTAAAAAAAATGAATAATGTCAGCAGAGATAATATAACTTTGCCAATCGAATTTTAACAACTCATATACCATGAAACAATTATTTATCACTATGTTGTTGGTCGTAATGGCTATACCTGCAACATCACAGATATGCAAGAGAGGACTATCAGCGAACAAAGATGTTGTTACTCTGACAATTGACAGGAACACAACTGCTGCAACCATAGAGTCTTATCAGAAAGAGCTCAAGAAGTACAACATAGAGATAAAATTATATGAATCTCAGTTCTCCCCAAACGGAAAACTTACATCTGCGACTCTATTTGTTGATTGTCACGACGGTTTCACCGGTTCTCAGTCCGGCACATTCCAATCCTCAAAGGATTACATCGGCTTTTACAGGATATACACAAAAGACACTAAATACTCTTTCGGTATGATAAAGCCTTGCCCCCCGGAAAAACCAGTTTCTGCATCAATGATGAGAAAAACTGAAAAGATGCTTGAGCCTACAGTTGGTGGCGGAACTCCGATAGTTGACAGTAAGGATATCAAAAACGACACGACAGGAGCCGGCGGATCTAAATAATTTACCAACAAGTGATAAATTTAAATAAAATAGTAATAATTTTATATTTTTAAATTACTATGGAAAATAAGAATCTATCACATCGATGGTCATCAGTATATAAGGCCGGAGGAGTCGCAGCATATTTATGTGTAATCATAATCATTACCGAAATTGTTTTTAACATAATAGTTACAATAAACAGGACAGATACTATTGCATTGAATGCAGCGGGTATTTTCGGTGAAATAAAGAATAATCTGTTACTGGGATTATACAATCTGGGATTTCAAAATCTAATTTTACAGATTGTTTTAATTCCGGTTTTTTTTGCATTTTATGCTGCCCACAGACATTCCAAAGTCGGTGGTGACTCATTTCTGGCACTTCTGTTTTTCATTATAGGTACATCTGTTTTCATATCACAAAACCCGGCTTTACCTTTTTTAGAATTAAGCAACAAGTTTGGGATTGCTGTCAATGACACTGGACGATTGTCTTGCCTCGCCGCAGGTGAAGCAATACTTGCAAAAGGAGGCATAGGGTCAGGCAGCTATTTCTTAGCTTACCTTTTAATAAGTTTCGCCGGCTTACTTATCTCCAGAGTCATGTTCAAAGGAAAAGTATTCAATAATTTTTTTTCAATACTTGGATTTATAGGCAACCTTCTCTTAATTGTATATTTCACCGGCGTAACATTTTTTCCCAACTTTCCTTTGATTGTTTTCTCAATTGCCGCACCTGCCCTGTTTTTGATCCTTATATGGTTAGCTGCTTCCGGTTTGAAATTGATAAAATTGACCATTCATAACTAACAATCCTAATTTACATTTTTGCAAATATATTTTGTAATAGAAATATTTTAATTAGATTTGTCTGACAATTATTATTAATAATACGATAAATCTAATCTTAATTTATATGAATATGACAAAATACCTGAAGTTCATTGTATTTACAGTGTTTATGCAGGTTTGTGCGCTCCAGTTGATGGGACAGGCAATCTCTGTTTCAGGAGTTGTTCAGGATGAAAAAGATCAATCGCCGGTAATTGGTGCTGCTATCTCAGTTAAGGGAGAAAAAGGCGGCGTCACAACAGATTTTAATGGACAATTCAAGATTCAGACAAAAGCCACATCTATTATTGTCTGTCAAAGTCTTGGTTATGAAACAGCAGAAATAAGTATAAACGGGAAAAAGGATATCCGGATTATACTTAATGAAAAGGCACAACATCTGGATGAGGTTGTAGTAACAGCTCTTGGCATGAAGAGAGAAGAGAAGGCTCTTGGATATGCGATTTCTAAAGTCAGCAATGAGGAAATTACAAACGCAATGTCCGGAAACTGGCTTAACGGAATGGCAGGAAAAGTGGCAGGATTGAACTTTGACCAAGCCTCTACAGGTCCGGGAGGATCAATAAGAGTTACACTCCGAGGAGAGTCATCAATTAATCTGGATAATAACGGCGCCCTTTTTGTTGTAGACGGGATTCCCATATTCAGCGGAATGACAGCAATAGGAGGAAGTGCCTATAACAACGGTGATGCCCCTATCGATTATGGCAACGGGGCATCTGACATTAACCCGGAAGATGTGGAAACTGTGACAGTTCTAAAAGGTCCCTCGGCAACAGCTCTTTACGGGTCCAGAGCGGCTAATGGAGCCATAATTATAACTACAAAATCTGGTATGAAGGTTAAAGGGTTAGGAATTTCTTTCAACTCTGGCATATCCTTTGAAAAAGCCGGCTTTTGGCCTGATTTTCAAACCATTTATGGTCCGGGCAACAACAATCAGGAGGTCTATTCATTTTATAATGTCACAGCGGAGGAATCAACCAGTGGCGAGTCAGCAAAGAGGTATTACAGTCGCTTCACGTGGGGCCCGAAATATAATGGTCAAAAGTTTTATCAGTATGCCTCTAAAAATTTTGATACCGGCATGTATACAAAACTACCATTTGTGCCCCGCGATTGGTACAAAGGTTTCTTTGAAACAGGAGTGACAAAAACCAACACAGTTACTATATCCGGAAATAACGGAAAAGGAAGTTCAATAAGGGCATCCTTTACTAATATGGACAATGATTGGATTGTTCCAAATACCGGTTACAAGCGAAAATCTTTTTCAGTAGCATTTAATCAGGAAATAAATAAGTATATAGAACTCTCAACTAAAGTTAATTATTATAGCAAAGAGAGCGATAATCTTCCAATGACGGGTTACAGCACGTCATCTCCGACATATACACTTATGTGGAGCAGAAACAATGTTGACATAGATTGGTATTACGATGAATGGAAGAACAATAGACACGGACAATCAATGAGTCTTAATGCCCTTTCTGACAATCCCTATATGCAGGCTTACGAACAATTAAACTCGCTAGACAGAGACAGAGTTTTCGGAAATTTCAATATTACAGCAAAGATAACTAAGGATCTTTCACTTATCATACGCTCCGGAATTGATCTAAACAAGGAATTCAGGACACAACAGAAGCCAAAAGGTTCACTGCTTGCACAAGAGGGTTTCTACAGAGAACAGAGTGTGTATGATTATGAGAATAACACCGATTTTCTTTTGAATTATAATAAGAAAATCAAAAATTTCTCAATAGAGGCATCTTTCGGAGGGAACAATATGTTGAGGAAATCAAACTCTTCAACCATAACTGCAGAGCAACTGCAAGCTGACAATGTATATAATCTTCAGAATGCGAAATTCGGACATATTGCCAGATCTTACAGATCCACAAAAGCTATTAATAGTCTATACGGACGTTTCCAGATAGGATACAGAAATTATCTCTTCTTGGACATTACAGGAAGGAATGACTGGTCCAGCACTCTAGCCCCGGAAAATTGCTCGTATTTTTATCCGTCAATAAGCGCAAGTGTGGCACTTGCAGAGATATTAAAGTTCGAAGAGAGCATTCCTTGGTTTAACTTTTTGAAAATAAGGGCATCCTGGGCAAATGTCGGCAATGACACAAAAGCCTATCAGCTTCTTAACTATTATGGCATTACAGACTTCACAAGCGGGTCAGTGTATCCGACAACATGGGCGACATACAATCTCAAGCCGGAGAATACTTCAAGCTATGAGGTCGGATTCGATGCAAGAGTGTTAAAGAACAGGATAAAGATTGACTTTGCCTTGTATAATTCCAACACAACAGATCAGATTATTGAGGCTCCTGTTGATTATAGCACCGGGGTGAGCGCAAAATATATAAATGCCGGTAAAATTAATAACAAGGGGATTGAGTTGGGAGCAGAGTTTATGCCATTTAAAAATAAGAGTGGGCTTAACTGGGAAATCGGCTTCACATGGTCTAAAAACTGGAATAAAGTTGTGGCACTTGCACCCGGTGTAGATACATGGCTCATATCTTCTGGTCCCAGAGGAGAGGTAAGGGCTACAGTAGGTGGTACTCTTGGAGATTTTTACGGTAATGGTTATGAACTTGCACCGAAAGGATCGTATATACTCGACCAGGATGGCAACAAGGTTGATGTATCAGGTCAGACTGTAATTGACTCTCATGGTTATCCTATTCTCTCAACAGAGTATTATAAGATGGGAAATACGCAACCTGACTGGAGAGCCGGAATGACACACTCAATCTCATTCAGGAATTTTAAGCTGAATATGTCTTTTTCTGCACAATGGGGAGGTCTCGCATACTCTTTGACACATGCGCAGCTTGCCTCTCAAGGAAAGCTAAAAAACACTATCTACGGAAGGTATGACGGACTTATACACGAAGGGGTCGTGCTGTCAGGAATGGATTCAGAGGGAAATAATATATACACAAAAAACAATACAGTAACAGAATCTATTATAACATATTATAACGAAAGGGTTTATTCAATGAACAATGCGTTAAACAACACTTTTGACACATCCTTCCTGAAATTTAAAGAACTCAGGCTTGAATATTCTGTTCCGAAATTCGTATTGCAGAGGAGTAAAGTGCTTCAAGGGGCATCACTAGCATTCTTCGCCACCAATCTGTTTTGCATCACAAATTTTCCACAATACGACCCGGAGATTGCAACCATGAACGGCTCTTCTATTACAAGAGGATTTGAAACTGCCGCTTTTCCTATGACAAGGACTTTTGGCCTTGATCTTAAATTACAGTTCTAAAGACCTATACTATCATGAAAAATATATCAAGAATTATATTTACACTACTCGTCTCAATATTGCTTGCAAGTTCTTGCACAAAAAATTTCAAAGAGTACAACACTGATCCTAATAGATATGAGCTATGGAATGTCGATCCTTCCAATCTTCTGGAACAACTGATTTTCGGTGGTTCATGGAATATCCAGCAAAGATCCTGGAGAATCAACAATGACTTAATGCAGTATACCGTTGAAACAGGTGCCTCTACTAAATTTTACAGATATATATTTACAACGGCTGATTACCAGGCGCCCTGGGACTATTATCAGAAATGGGCTGCAAATGCAAACCACATGGTTGAATTGGCTGACAAATGCAATGATGACAACGCCAAAGCGATTGCATTGACACTTAAATCTCTTTTTGTCTCACTTCTAACTGACCTATACGGGGATATTCCGTATAACGAAGCTTGGAGAATAGATGATAATATTTCCCAACCAAAATTCGACACACAAAAAGAGGTATATGAAGCCATGCTTGCAGATCTGGATAGTGCAAACATATTATATGACGAGACAAAAAGCATAAGTAACAGTAATAAAGACCTTTTGTATGGCGGTGATATGACAAAATGGAGAAAGTTCACAAATTCACTTCATTTGCGACTTTTAATGAGACTGAGTAATAGGCCGGAAATGGGTATTCAGGACAAAATTCAGGAGATTGTGAGCAATTCTGCAATTTATCCGATTTTCCAAAGCAATGCCGATAATGCCAAAATCCAGTTCACCGGTTCTGCCCCATTTGTTAACCAGTTTGCCGATATGACCGATGCCTCTTTCACTACAGCTTCAAGAAAAATGGGAGAATTTTTTCTTGAGATAATGAGAAGAACTCAGGATCCAAGAATCTCTATCTTCTGCAAAAAGCCAAGCACAGCAGATGACTACTTTGGTGTAATAAGCGGGGTTATTGATGCCGATGCATCGGACAAGGCGTATATGAATGTCTCTGTATTGAAGACATACACATCTCCTTTCTGGTTTATGACCTTTTCCGAGGTACAGTTTATCCTGGCTGAGGCAGCTCAAAGAGGGATGATTGGAGGAGATGCCAAAACATACTATGAAAATGGTGTAACAGCATCTGTCCAACAATGGAATCCCGAGTATACCACAGATAGAATCCAGATATTCATAAACGGTCCATCTTCCGGTGTTGCTTATAACGGTTCTCTGCAAAGAATCATTGAACAGAAATACATCTCTCTATTTTTTATGGGATTTGAATCATGGTGTGATTACAGACGTACAGGATATCCTGAACTTCCAATAGGCATAGACTGCGATAATGAAAGAATTTTTCCCACAAGATTTCTTTACCCCCAGACAATCATAAGTACAAACAAGGCAAACTATGATGAGCAGGTTACCCGTATGAGACTTGCATATCCGACTGTCAGCACGACTAGTGCTGGAGGGGACAACATGAAAACGCCTGTATGGTGGAGTAAAAGAGCAGTTGAACTTGAAGTATCCATTAATTAATAATGTAAAAGCAGAAAGAGATGAAATCATTCAAAACAGCGTTTTTTTTATTGCTAACGGCTTTAGTGGGCTGTACAAAGACCGATAAGCCCGCAGAGGGATACATGACATTCAAGGACGGTGAGAATCTATTCACATGTAATGCCAATGGTGGAAGCAAGACAATAACAATTTTCTCAAATATAACCGATTGGGAACTCGTCCCCGAAGACACTACTCAGAAATGGATAAAGATATGGCCATTGGATGGCGATGATGATGGTAATGTGACCTTTACAGTCGGCTCATATGATAGTGCCTACCCAAGAAGTTGCACTATCAATCTTGTTTCCGATAATAAGATAATAGCCACATATACTGTTAAGCAGACCGGCAAACCGGCCTATATTATTCCGACTCTAACCAGTCTGAATCAGAACATTCCAATGGAGGCAGGCGATATGACAATAAAAATAAGGTCAAATGTAATCTGGGAGGCCACTGTGATAGGAATTAACGGAGAAAATGTCAATTGGATTACTCTTGGAACAAAGACAGACACAACTCAGGTAATATCATTTTCGGATAATTCAGGCAATCCATTAAGCCGTAAGGCCATAATCAGATTCAGTATGGTAGGAGGCGAAGAGGAGTATTATGTAGATGTAAATATAAAGCAGATGGGAGCCACTACTTATGAAACATCAAGAAATATAAATATTTCAACCCTCCTCTCCTCTTTAGTATTCGATGCAGAGGGCATTGCCGAAATCGAGGAGAACTACAGGATAGATGCATGGATTACAAGCGATATGTCAAAGGGGAATTTCCCAGACACCACTCTTTATATTCAGGATGCAAGTGGTAGAGGAATAATGCTTGATTTCAAGGATCCCGACCAATTAAAGAATCCTTCAGAAACAGGATTTTATGATTTCGGGAGAAAACTTTCAATCCATGCTATTGGCCTTAAATTCAAGAGAAATGAAGATGGTGCCCTGCAAGTAATCGATTTTACCCCTACATCCGTGAAGTCTAGTGCAGCAATACCAATATCTTCCGGACTGGCAGCAGAGATCTCATCTCTGTCCAATCTGAATAATTATGAAAACACACTAGTCAAGATAAGTTCTGTAGAATTTGTAGTACCAGTCGGCACATATGTCAATATCAGCGATCAGAGCAAGGCTCTGACAGGTTCTACAACCTCAGCTGATAAAAGATGGCTCTCAGCATCTGATGATTACAAAAGGCTCAACAATCACTATTATGTATATACTCACATTTTACGAGACAAATCCGGCAATAGTGCTGACATGAATTTCAATTACGGGTTTACTCAAAAGTGGAATTCCCTGGTTCCGGAAGGGTCCGGATCAATCACAGCCATTGTGACCAAGTCTAAAAAGAGTGACGTATTGGTTATCAGAAGTCTTGACGACATTCAAATCAATAATGAGAACTCTTCCCGCATTTCCAACACATTGGTCAAGTTCGGTCCATATCTCAATTCTGAAAGCAGCCCTTATTATATAGCAAGAGATATTACAGCCACTATTGGCAATGGATCAATAATTTACTCCGTTCCCAACAGTAACGGCTCATTTACATGCGGTATAAGCTCATCAGGGTATTATATGTATTGGCTTTACGGAGTACGTGTAAATGCTGACGAGCCGGCAAGTTCAATTGCAAAGGGTTACGGAGCAATTAATGCAAAAAGCTGGTATGGGTCAGCTAATACGAACTCGCTCGTCTCTACCTCAGAGAACCCCTATGAAGCATTTATCCTTACCACAAAATCACTGAAAGATGCCAAAAATGGTGATCTATACATATCATTCACCACTGCAAGCTCTCTTGGAGGTCCTGCACACATGTACCTCGAATGGGCAGAGGATGAAAATTCAGACAATTGGCAGACCATCGCAGATTACAACTCAACCGGTTACGAAATAAGTGCACAATACAGACAGGTTAACATCAAGCTTCCGGCTGCAATGAAGGGAAAAGCAAACGTTGTAATCCGATTCCGCGCAAGAAATAAAGAAAACTCCAATTTCAACGGTAGTGACCTGACTTCTGGAGGAACAAACAGACTCGGAACAGTAGAAATTAGCGAAATCAAATAAGATATCTGAGATGAAATTTTTGAATAATGAGTTAGTATATTTATGGTTGGTAATTGCTGCACTCTGCATTATGGCAGGGTGCAGCAAAGAAAACGGCAATAGTGGAGATAATGGTTCTTCTGAACGTTTCATCTCTTCCGTTGTGATAGGAAGTGACTACTCGTTATCCAGAGGAGACTCATTTATAATCAAAGGCATCGGATTCAGTGCAAGTGATGAGATAGTGTTCAGGAGAAAGGATAATGATAGTGAATTATATAAAGGTAGTGTCCTTTCTTTTAATAACAGCAGTATAAGCGTAACAATCCCTCAGACAATGCCTTCCGGATACTGGAATATCTTATGCGTCAGGAAGAGCAAGGAACAACTGCTTGGTTGGGCCAGGTTTACTATTGACACTCTTCCGAAAGATGTCAATATTTATGGCTCCGTAAAGTGCCAGGGTGTAGGCGTTGAGGGAGTCTATGTTTCAGATGGTGAAAAGATAGTTAAAAGTGACAGGAATGGTATCTACACCATATCATCATCAAGGAAATCGGGGTATGTTTTCATCATAATCCCTTCAGGCTATGAGGTCCCTGTTGATAAATCTCTGCCCCAATTCTGGAAACCGCTCAATGATGGGGTGAAAGAGTATGATTTTACACTGAGCAAGGTGAACAATAATAAATATATTATGATTGTCTCGGCTGACATACAGGTTGGCAACTCAACGCCTGGAACAATAAATCCAAGGAAAAGAACATCTTTGCTCTATAAGGAGAGCTTTCAGGCAGATATCGACTCTATAATACCAACCATGACCGGATACAGAGTATACTCTCTCTCCTTGGGTGATATGACACATGATACATGGTGGTATGAAAGTGCCACTCAATGGGGCATTCCTCAGTATAAAAATATGATTTCCGATTTTGGTTGTCCTGTTTTCCATGTTATGGGGAATCATGACAATGACCCGTATATAAGCGGTGACATTGCCGCTGAATCCACATACAGAAAGGAGCTTGGACCGACATATTACTCTTTCAATATTGGATCTACTCACTATATTGTAATGGATAATATTAAGTACATTAACATTGGTGGCACAATTGGTCTCGAAGGAGCCATGGACTATAGCTGTGGAGTAACTTCCTCACAACTCGAGTGGGTAAGAAGTGACCTTGCTACTGTTATAGACAGGAGTACTCCTATAGTGGTTGCAATGCATGCGCCTCTGACAGAGAGTTCTTCTCTCTCTCCTGCAAAATACAGTGAGTTTGAGAATGCCGACGATGTTGTTACACTTTTTGACGGATTCAGTAACGTAACAATATTATCAGGACATCTGCATACAAACCACAATTCCCAGTACCCTGGCAGGAGCAATATCATGGAACACAACTGCGCGGCTGTTTCCGGCTCTTTATGGTACAACATAAAAGGGTATAACGGCACAGGAAGTTTTGGAGCTTGCCGTGACGGATCTCCTATGGGTTATACAATATATGAATTCAACGGAAAAAATATGGTTTGGCACTATAAAGGGTCCGGCCTCTCATCTGACGTTCAGTTCAAAGCATACGACATGAATACAATAGATAAGAATTATAAAGATAAAAATATTGTAAATGAAATATTGGTTAATGTTTGGAATTGGGATCCCCTCTGGGATGTGAAAATATATGAAAGCAACACTCCTTTGAATGTAATAAGAGAGGTAAGGAAAGATCCCGATTTTATAAAATTTTCCAAGGTTGTATACTTACCTACCGGAGCAACAGGAAGTTCCGGCTCCGCTGCGACTTCAACACATTTGTTCTCAACTGTGACAACTTATGCCTCTTCATCTGTGAGAATTGAGATAACCGATCGTTTTGGAAAAAAATATTCACAACAATTACGATGAGGCAATAATATTCTGATCCTTAAATATTATTAACTTTATCAGACAAATATTACAAAATAAATAATGGACTCACTTAAAATAAACTCTCAAAAAGTCACCCTTGTGGATCAAGTGGAGGAGAAGCTTATCCTCTATTTCAAAGAAAAAGGCCTTCGCCCGGGCAGTCCTATTCCAAATGAGATGGAGCTCTCATCAGCCCTTGGTGTTGCACGTTCTGTACTGAGGGAAGCTCTCAGTCGCTTCAAGATGAGCGGCATGATTGAAACCCGTACGAAACGGGGAATGATTATGGCTGAACCATCCATACTGGGAGGCATGAAACGAAGCGTTAATCCCTTATTGATGAATGAATCCACTATATTTGACATTCTAGAATTCAGGATAGCCCTCGAGATAGGCATTACCGGCAATATAATGAGAAATATCACAGATGAACACATCAGTGAACTCGAGAGCATCGTTAATATGGGGATTGCTTTAGGCAACAACAAGTATGCACCGATCAGCGAATACCAGTTTCACACGAAACTCTATGAAATAACAGGGAACAAGACAATTATGGAATTTCAGGAGATCATCCATCCTGTCCTTAATTTCATAAAAGACAAGCATAAGGCTCTATTTGAACCAATCAGCGAACAGTTAATAAAAAATAAAGAGGTGGTCACACACCATGACCTATTGGAATTCATAAAGAAAAGAGACGAAGATGGCTATCTTGACGCAATCAAGAAACACTTCAAGCTATACACAATCTATCTTTCATCCAGGAAATAAAAGAGCACTGACAAATGAGACGACTCTTCCTAATTATACTCACGCTGACATTCAGCGTCATATATCTTCACGCCGAATCCTGCGATACCACCCGGCTGACAAACTGGGATTATGTGATATTAAAAAATGTATCTGTCCTGCCTCCGGCTAAAGATATGGATACTGCCAATATCGGTCTTGCCGGAGTTTTCTCGGGAAAAGTCGACGGGAAATACATTGTTGCCGGAGGTGCAAATTTTCCAAACGGATTGCCTGTTAATGGAGGAAAAAAGGTTTGGTGGAATGATCTCTATACTTTTGACAGTGTTGATGGATGGAAGGTATTTAAAGGCGCCCTGAAAAAAAGTGTTGCCTACGGAGTCTCAATCGAGACAAGTGAAGGTCTGCTTTGTATAGGAGGTTGTAATTCTAGTGAATGCATGAGGGATGTATTTATTATCTCCCTTAAAGATGGTAATCCTGTAATCAACATGCTGCCCTCTCTTCCTGTTCCGCTCTCCAATTCTGCCGGAGCCATCATAGGAGGAAAGGTATATATTGCAGGCGGTCAGGAGTCAATGCTCTCTCCTGAGGCAAGTAAAAATTTTCTCATGATTGATCTTGAGAATCTTTCTGCCGGTTGGAAAAGGTTAAAAAGTTGGAACGGTCCCGCAAGGAGTTTTGCCGTTGCAGCAACACAGAGCAATGGTTACGAAAACTGTTTTTATCTATTCAGCGGGAGAAATTATAAAGGGGGCTCTCCATGGGATGTCCTGTCGGATGGTTATTGCTACAATCCGAGGATAGATAGATGGACAAAAATATACAACCATTTCCCGGTAATGGCAGGAGCAGCCATTCCGTATGGGGCAAACCACATACTGCTGATTGGAGGACACTCGGAAGCACCTGATTTTAACGGGAACAGACTTAGATTATATCATACAGTCACAAATACAATTATTGATGCAGCAGTTGTTAATGGCACCATACCTGTTACAGCCGTTTCAGTCAAGGATGGCAAAGGATTTATGATTGTAAGCGGAGAAATTAGCCCGGGAGTGAGAACTCCCGACCTTACCAAAGGAGAAATTAATAGCAGTATAAAACACTTAAGTGCACTGGACATAACAGTAATTGTTCTCTATTTCCTTGTATTATCACTAATGGGATGGCACTTCTCAAAAAAACAGAAAAATACCGAGGACTATTTCAGGGGAGGTGGAAGGATTCCTTGGATAATAATAGGATTGAGCATCTTTGGAACAAGCCTTAGTGCTATAACTTTCATGTCAATTCCGGCAAAGGCGTATGCTACGGACTGGAGCTACATGCTCTTCAACGCCGGAATAATCATGGTAGTACCTATCATAACACTCCTGTTCATTCCGTTTTACAGAAGGCTTAATGTTACAACTGCCTACGAATATCTGGAAAAAAGATTCAATCCTCTTATAAGAGTTATATGTAGTATAGCTTTTATACTCTTTCAGGTTGGAAGAATGGGGGTTGTATTGCTCTTGCCTTCAATAGCCCTTAATGTTGTAACCGGTTTTGATATATTTCTCTGTATATCGTTAATGGGTATCCTTAGCCTTGCTTACACAATGATGGGAGGAATTGAGGCCGTTGCTTGGACTGATGCAATGCAGGTGATTGTTCTGCTTGGGGCAGCTATTGCTGTTGTATTTGTTATTTGCGCCCAGCTCCCGGATGGTATCAATAGTGTATTCACTACTGCAGCGGCTGATCACAAGTTCAATCTTGGATCTACGGCACTTGATTTAAGACAGCCCGCATTATGGACAGTACTGATAGCAACATTTTTCACCAATATAACCACATACGGGACAGATCAGACCATAGTCCAGAGATATATTAGCACAGAAACAGAGAAACAGGCAAGAAAGGGTGTATATACAAACGCTCTCCTTACAATCCCTTCAACATTGATATTCTTCTTTTTGGGAACTTCGATTTATGTTTTTTATAAATTTTTCCCGACAGAGCTCAGTCTATCTATATCTGACGGTGATGCAATACTTCCTTGGTATGTCAGTACACAGATGCCTTCCGGGGTTCTTGGGCTGGTGATTTCAGGAATATTTGCTGCCGCTATGTCTACATTGAGCAGTAGCATGAATTCAGCTGCCACTGCATATTTCGTTGATATCCATTCCAAAATTTCTTCAATAAAAGAACATAATGGATTGAAAGGTGCAAGGATTGCTACTCTGATAATAGGAGTGATAGGAATTCTGTTTGCACTTCTTATGGCTACTTGGGATATAAAGTCTCTATGGGACGAGTTTTCCAAAATTTTAGGCATTCTACTCGGAGGTTTGGGAGGACTCTTTCTTCTCGGTTTGACGACAAGAAGAGCCAACAGCACAGGGGCTCTTTGCGGGATAATTGCAAGTATTGCTGTCCAGATGATCGTTATCAACACCCAGGCTGTCAATCTCCTGCTCTACTCTTCTACCGGCTTTGTCACATGTTTTCTTGTAGGATATTTGTGCAGTCTCTTCACAGTCGGCAAAAAGCAGAAAGAGATCAAGCACTTGACAATATATAGAAATTAGTTTTTTTAACATATATAAAATGAACACAAGTAAAAGATTAAGTGGGTTAATCGCTGCTCCTTTCACACCGATGGATCAGGATGGAGCGGTGAGGATTGAGGTTGTTGAACAATATGCGTCATGGCTTATACGCTCCGGAGTTCAAGGAGCTTTTATATGCGGCACAACAGGCGAAGGTTCCTCATTGACAATAAAAGAAAGAAAATGTGTGGCCGAGAAGTGGGTGAAAGAGGCAAAGGGAAAACTAAAGATTATCGTTCATGTGGGGTCTACTTGCCAGAGCGACAGCATGGAACTTTCAAGGCATGCCCAGTCAATAGGTGCTGATGCAATTGCATCTATCGCTCCATATTTCTTCAAACCTTCCACTGTGGGAGATTTGGTAAGGTTCTTCTCCCCGATTGCCAATAGCGCCCCGGATTTGCCGTTTTATTACTACAATATGCCATCAATGACAGGAGTGGACCTGCCGGTAGATAAATTTCTCCTTGAGGGGAAAAAAGTGATGCCTTCACTTACCGGGGTGAAATTCACACATAACAACCTAATGGAGATGAATCAATGTATTGCTCTAAATAATGGTGAATTCGAGGTACTACACGGTTATGATGAAATTCTCATATGTGGGCTGGCTTTGGGTATCACTGCCGCAGTTGGTAGCACATACAACTATGCTGCGCCTGTATATAATGAGCTTATTGAGGCCTTCATGAAGGGAGATATCTCCAGAGCCCGAGCGTTGCAACAATATTCTGTAGAGATTGTAAAGATTCTAATTAAACATGGCGGTGGAGTAAGAGGCGGTAAGGCAATAATGAAAACACTCGGTATTAACTGTGGTGATTGCCGTTCCCCTATCACTCCGTTTACGCAGGAAGAATATAACCAGATTAAAGAAGAACTCCGGGAAATAAATTTTTTTAAACGAATTGAGATCAAATGACAAAAAAAATCATATCTGTATTGGCAATTTGCTTTTCATTCATCTCCGCAATATCAGCTCAGGAAGAAAATAGTATCCCTTTTTATAAAGGATATATGGGATACAGTTATTACCGGATACCTGCCATTATACGCGCTCCGGATAATTCACTCCTGGCTTTCTGCGAAGCAAGAAAAAACAGTCGGGCCGACAGTGGAGACATAGATCTCGTTATGAGACGATCAACTGATTCAGGTAAAAGCTGGGAAGAGATGAAAATAATATGGGATGATTCATTGAACACATGCGGGAATCCCACTCCTGTAACAAACGAAATAAGCGGGAGCATCTTCCTTTTTGTCTGCTGGAACAGAGGTGATATCCAGGAAAAAGAGACATCGGAAGGTATTGGAGACAATTCCAGACGTGTTTTTATTCTCTCTTCAAATGATAATGGAAATACCTGGAGCAAGCCGGAAGAGCTCACATCCAAGCTTAAACTCCGGGATTGGACATGGTATGCGACCGGTCCTTGTCACGGAATCCAGAAGAGAGAGTCTCCATATAAAGGAAGGCTTATAATTCCGGCAAATCACAGGGGAATTGACGGTAAAACCTATTCACACATTATATTTTCAGATGACCATGGGAAGAGTTGGAGTCTTGGCAATTCTAATATTCCTGACGGGAATGAGAGTACTGTAGCCGAACTTTCAGGAGGCAAAGTGATTCAGAATATGAGGAACTACAATAGGGAAAAGGACTCTTGCCGTACATACGTTATCAGTAAAGATGGGGGTGAGACCTTCGGGAAGAAAAGATATGCAAGTCAACTGATTGAGCCATTATGCCAAGGAAGCATACTTAACTTTTCGAAAATTGGAGGGATTTCTGATACACTTCTGTTTTCAAACCCTCATCACAAGAGCAAGAGAATAGACCTTACAATTGGTATTAGCTCTGACAATGGCAAAAATTGGAAAAAGCTAAAGAGTATATATAAAGGGAAATCTGCATATTCTGACATGGTTCTTCTTGAGGAGGGCAATGTTGGAATACTATTCGAGAATGGTGAAAAAGAGGCTTATGAGAGGATAAGTTTTAAGAAAATTAAGGTTGATTAAGAAAGAGTGAAAAATAACTTTATATATTTATCATAATACTTGCAGAGACAATTCGTAAAGGCATCGGATAATATTGAGTCGACTCATAGTAAGCGTTAAAAATATTATCTACACGTAATTTGGGAGTTATTTTATAGCCTCGTCTGTGTAGAAGTTCCAATTTCAACTCCATGTCATGTACAGTATAGGCCTTCGTGCTATATGACTCATCCGCAGAGGTATATCTTTTTCCCGTATAGCATACCTGATATGTCAGAAATAATTTTCTCCAACTCATGGCCAGTCTCAAATTAGATTTATTTATAGGGACATATGGTAATTGTTTGTAATATGTATCATCCTCTTCAAAATTTCTCTCTCTGTTTACCGATGGTGAATATGTATAGTTAAATGCAAGTCTTGCACTGAATTTATCGATAGTCACATTACATTCAGTAAACGATTCCACACCATACGATAATACATTCTGGACATTTCGCGGCTCCCAATACCAGTTCATAGTCGGTAGCCACATTATCCAATCGTTAATGTTCATCACATATGCGGTTAACTCGGTTTTAAAATTTGTGAAATCACCCAGACTCTTTTTGTATAGAAGTGTTGCATCGTAAGAAAATCCATGTTCAGGAACAAGATTTTTATTTCCACCCGGTTGCCAGTAAAGATCATTCAGTGTCGGAAATCTATAATTATATGACATTGAAACTTTTGCATCTAAGCATCCTTTAATTATGTTTGAATTAAGTCCGGCAGAAAAAGTGGGAGCAACCTTTGCATCATTAAGCTCAATCATAGTATGCAGGTCTGTATTGAGCCATTCTGCTACTTTCCAAGAACATACAGCCTGAAAAGAGAAAACATCTCTCACTACGGAATTATCGGAATAACTGTTTGCTTTGACCCAGTCGTGTGTATATCTTGCTGAACCGCAAATCTCTACCTTTTTAGATATCCGGGTAATATAATCCGCTGTCAGATGTATGGATTTAGCCCTGTTCATACTCTCTTCTGCCGGAAAATAATCACTGTCGAACCATTTTTCGTAGTCAAGAAGAGTGGAGATATATGCTGCTTTAATAGATACTTCATCTATCTCTCGCTCTCTTTTATATTCAACAAGGGATTTAATACTGACATCCCTCTGTTTCTCGTGTTGGGTCACATTAACTATAATCGGTTGTGGTAAGCGTCTCTCCCCACCCTGAATCCAGAATATAGCTGACAATGTGGCATTTGCAGACATTTTAAGATAACCCTCCTGCATGAACCCGGCAATTTTATAGTCTGCCTCTTTCCTGTTTTCGTAAAAATCTTCAAGTTTTAATACCTTATTCAGATATCTGTAATCATTATCTGATTCTTGATAATAGAACCTGGTTTTGCAGAGAGTATTCCGTCCCCTCAAAGATGCAGATGCCGCGGCGGTGTACGTATCGTAGGATGCAGCCTCCACAAAAGCGTTTATACGGTTAGTGTCCCTCCAATCCATTTTGTTGCCTATATTGATGCTTCCGCCAAGAGCTCCGGTTCCCCCTTTAAGGTGTCCACTGCCATGATAGAGTGACACCTGATCAGCAAAAAAAACCGGTATCTGAGAAAAGTCAAAACTTCCGGACATTACGGGATTGATATTTATACCATTCCAGTTAACCTGTGTATGTCCGGAGCTTGTTCCTCTAAATGACGAGGTCGAAAGCGCTCCTTGCCCAAGACTCTTTATATATACCATTGAGTTGTCGGACAGCAATTCTGCAAGAGACTTAGTCTGGTTTCCCTGTAGTACGGTTGTGTTGATTAAACTTATTCGCGTCCCAACTGTAACTTCATCTATCTTATTCCGTACTCTCTCTCTTACGACAACGGAATCCAGACTATATCCCCTTACAGTACCCTCATTCTGTGCAAATGATCTGTTAAAAAAGATCAAAAGCATAAAAAAGGCCATAGTTTTATACATGAGAACTAATTATCATACTCTGTAAAATGCACCATTCTTGGATAAATACCAACTCTCTGGCTAATGACACTGCCATCAGCCTTGTACTCTCTCAAGAAACCTCGCTGAGCAGTATAATCAAGGCAGTCACACAAAAAGACATCTCCATCAGGAGAGATATTCATTCCGTACATCATGCCAAGGCCCGGTAGTTCACGGTAGGGAGTTGTTGATATGGCATCCTTGTCCACATCCAGTGTGAAAATTGCACCTATCGATGTCTTTCTTGTCGGATTTACCAACATGGTCATATAAAAATAGAGTTTACCCTTTGACCTGTCAGTATCCATTCTTGTATAACCGGAAGTACCTGTTATAGCCCCTTCCACATATGCATCTGTACCACTTACAGCATACGGAATCTCTATGGTTTTAACGACTGTCTCCGTTGCAGGATCAATACAATTCAAGACAGATTTTCCGCTAGACGTTGCAAAAGCCCATAGTTTACCATTCTTGTCCACAATCATTTTCGCAGTTGTTATGATTCTTCCGCTAAATCCACTTACCAATCTTATAGATCCCGGAGTGATATTATCTGTATCAAATACTGCCACCCCTTTGGAAGAGGATGCCCCGAATACTTTGTTGCCTACCCTTACAAGCTTTTCCATGCTTGTTGCTAAAGCTCCTGTGAGTGAAATATGTTCAACAACTTGGTATGTCTTATAGTTTATTCTGGTCAGCTGAGACATCAGATCCGAGACTATTGCCTCTGTTGAGCTGATTGGTACCATAAAGCGAGGGCTTGCTGCCTGCTCATAATCAACAGTTCCTAAAAGCTTGAATGTTTGAGGTTCTATTACCTTTATCTGCTTTGAATTGTTAAGGACAACAAAATATTTGCCATCCAGATAAGTCAGACTTTGAGCGACATCTCCGAGAGGTTTATTATTCACATCCTGGAAAATATCCCATACAGCTGTCCCATTATATGTAACTGATGTAAGGGTTGCTGTCCCCTTTGTAAACTGCCCCTCACTGACTACAACCATTCTTACTTTTTCGCCTCTTCCACTCTGTATTACAGATAGTATTACCTTATCAACACCGCTGCTAATGGTCACATATGCAGTTCTATCTTCATTCCCCTCATAAGCTTTAACATTAATAACCAGTCTGTTTTTCTTGTCTTTGCTCTGAGATTTTTCAATTACCTCAACAGAACACCACTCTTTTGAACCATAATCAACCTCTGCACTAACCTCACCTGTAATCCCGTCTAAAGTAACAGTAGAGTCCGCTTTTTCATCACCAGTAAGTTTTAGTTCATTCCCTGACACTCCGTCAAGCTTCAGCTGACCGGGAGTAACTACATCATCTTTGCTACACGCTGCAATAATGAGCAGTAACAACACGAAAAAAAGATTTTTCTTCATTTTATAAAAGTTTAAAAATTGATAAAATGAATAAAAAGTAAATAAGGATAGAATCTGGAATAGTGTGACGCATACACATCTGAACCTGTCCATTTTTGCTTTTTACCCGAAGCATTACATAAACTTGAATAAATGGCAGGTCTTCTGGCTCGCCTTTTGTCCAACGGTCTTCCCATCATATAATCTGACAGTGACTTCAGAATTGTCGGACATTTTTGTAAGGCATACAGCTGCGGGAACAGCTCCGGATTTAATTACATGAATCTTACCGGATTCCCTATTATGACATTACCGTACTGGACGGATTAGTCACCACCTATTCTGACAAGGCAAATATATTGCGATTTTTTTGAGAAAAAAAATATTTATCTTTGCGCGACTTTGTTCCATATTGAAAACTTCATGCGGATTAAAAGGGAATCGGGTGAAAATCCCGGACAGAGACAAACTGCTGTAAGCCTCAATTGTCGTTCCGAGCATTCTTAGCCACTGTCTTTTATTAGATGGGAAGGCGCACGGTAACGGAGGTAAGTCAGAAGACCTGCAAAGAACGAATTCATTT
The DNA here is from genome assembly GCA_034928745.1 of Rikenellaceae bacterium. Classification (GTDB taxonomy): domain Bacteria; phylum Bacteroidota; class Bacteroidia; order Bacteroidales; family UBA932; genus Bact-08. The sequence goes on along the minus strand of JAYFOS010000004.1, from coordinate 185,809 downwards.
GTTATGCACAGAAATATGCATTCTCTCATGTTCGCAGGAACAGGGAGCGACGTAGGTAAAAGCGTCATTACGACTGCCTTTTGCAGGATACTTCTGCAAGAAGGTTTTTCTCCTGCACCCTTCAAGGCTCAGAATATGGCCCTGAACTCCTATGCCACCCCGGACGGTCTTGAAATAGGGCGAGCTCAGGCAGTACAGGCATGGGCTGCCGGAATCGAATGTCATACAGATATGAATCCTGTCCTGTTGAAACCAAGTGGTGATAACTCCTCTCAAATAGTACTAAATGGTAAGGTTTATGGAAACATTGATGCCAAAACTTATTATGAATTCCCGGCAAGAGAAAAGCTCATCCAGGAGGTCCGAAACGCATACGACAGACTCAACAAGCGATACTCCCCCATTCTTCTTGAGGGAGCCGGAAGTATAAGCGAGATAAATCTTAAAGAGAGAGATTTTATAAATCTGAAAATGGCTGAATATGCGGGAGCTGATGTTATATTAATTGGGGATATAGACAGGGGTGGTATTTTTGCCTCTCTTTATGGAACTATAATGCTTCTTGATCCAAACGAGAGACAAATGATAAAGGGCATAATAATAAACAAGTTCCGAGGAGATCTTGCACTGTTTGAACCGGGAATAAAAAAAATTGAGGAGCTATGCGGCGTTCCGGTATTAGGTGTTATTCCGTTTTTCGACGATATTGATATAGAAGAGGAAGACTCTGTCTCACTAAAAAGAAAGCGAAAAGTGTCAGACGCCGGTAAGGTGAATATTGCGGTTATTCTTCTTCCGCATATATCAAATTTCACCGATTTTGATTCTATTGAAAAAATTCAGGACATTAACCTTTTTTACAGCAACGATATAGAGGAAATAACCAAAGCTGATATAATAATAATTCCGGGGAGCAAGAATACAATAGCAGACCTTAAATCAATAAAAGAGAGTGGTGTTGCAGAAACAATAGTCTGTGCATATAAAAACGGCAAATCAGTATTAGGTATTTGTGGCGGATATCAAATGATGGGTGAATGTATATATGATCCGACTCACATTGAAGGAGATATAGTCGAGCAAAATGGATTAGGAATTCTTCCTATAACATCTGTAATCGAAACTGAAAAAATCACTAAAGAGGTTAATTTTAAATTTTTAAATCATTCTGAAGTATGTCACGGTTATGAGATTCATATGGGAAAAAGTACCTACTCTGACAAATCTCATATAGAGCCTCTTATAACCAAGGAAGATGGGACAATAGAGGGATATCACAATTCAGTAAAGTGTATGGGCAGCTATATTCATGGAATTTTTGACAATCCCGTTGTAATAGATTACATCCTCTCCCCATATTTATCACAAAAGAATAAAACACCATTTTGTTTGAAAAGCCATCGCGAAGAACAGTTTGACAAGCTTGCAGACCATGTAAGGAAACACTCTGATATAGACAGAATCTTAAAAATGCTTTTGAGATGATACAGGGGCACGGGGATGACACATATATCCAAGAGAGAGAGATAAAGGTAAATTTCAGCTCTAATGTTTACAGGCATATTGATCATTCCAATTTATTCAAGCATCTTCAGGACTCTTTCCATAAAATAAATTCGTATCCGGAACCTGACAGTGGGACTCTGGCTAATCTGATAGCAGAAAAAACAGGAACAAGAAGGGAGGGTATAATTGTGACAAACGGAGCAACTGAGGCTATTTATCTGGTGGCATCCACATTCAGGGGAAAGCAGAGTGCAATCCTCTCCCCCACATTCGCCGAATACAATGATGCATGCACTCTATATGAGCACAAAATAAGGTTAATTAACTCGTTGTCCGGAATCACGAAAGAAGATGATATATTATGGATATGCAATCCCAATAACCCTACCGGAACTGTTATTCCGGCAACTGATCTTCAAAACCTGATCTGGGAGATGACGGACAAGATTTTTGTAATTGATCAGTCATACGGGGAACTCACAAAAGATGCAACCCTACCCATATCCACTGTAAACAGGGATAATAACCTGATTATAATTAAATCTCTGACAAAAGAGTATGGGATACCAGGATTAAGAGTCGGATATATTGCCTCTGACAAAAGACTTTGTTCAATGATTAATACCCGTTGTTTGCCATGGTCGGTAAATATATTAGCTTCTGAGGCAGCTAAATATCTTATAACTGAAGGAGATCCCGGATTTAATGTTGATGCTCTACTTGAAGAGACACAACGATTTATGCGAGAAATTGCCGACATCCCCGGATTTTTAACATTTGACACCAGAACTAATTATTTCCTATGTAAACATGATTCTACAAAAGCATCTGAACTGAAAGAGTGGCTATTAGCCGAACACGGCCTTCTGATAAGAGATGCATCAAATTTCAGGGGCCTTGATGATAAATACTTCAGAATAGCGGCGCAACTCCCGGAAGAGAATAATTTATTAATAAATGCACTGAAATGTTGGAAGAGTGTCAATATTTAATTATACCTCTAATATGCGGCTGGCTGCTTGACAGATTACTTGGAGATCCTGAGTGGCTTCTTCATCCGGTAGTTATCTTCGGAAAAGCAATAACTTTTGCAGAAAGGTACCTGAACAAAGGAAGGGGCAGGGTATTGAAAGGAGCATTGGTTACCCTCATGCTTGTTTTAACCACTTATTTCGCAACTAAATGCTTGCTTATTTACAGCGGTTCTCTTTCTCCATTTATGTCTGCAATCATAGTTTTTTTCTCACTCTCAGGAAAGGGATTAATTAAAGAGGTTAAACTTGTATTTAAGAGTGTTGAGAGTTCAATCGAAGACGGTAGAGTGCAATTATCAAGAATTGTCGGCCGGGACACTGATAATCTGTCTGCTAATCAAATAAGAAAAGCAGCCCTGGAAACACTTTCCGAGAATCTTAATGACGGAGTGATAGCCCCACTTTTCTGGTATATGCTACTCGGAGCAGCGGGTATGTTGGCATATAAAATGGTTAATACACTGGATTCAATGATTGGATACAAAAATGAAAAATATTTGTTATTCGGCAAGTGTGCAGCAAGAGTGGACGATATAGCCAATTTCATACCTTCCAGAGTGTGTGCGGTTATTATGATTATAGTTTCAGGAAGAATTAGTAAGATCTCTTTTCTGTTTAAATACGGGAAATGTCATAGCAGCCCGAATTCTGGTTATCCTGAAGCGGCACTTGCTGCTATACTGGATTGCAGATTTGGAGGTCCGTCAAGCTACTCCGGCCAGATAAACGAGAAGCCGTTTATTGGGGTAAACAATAGAGAGTTCAATAATAATGATCTCTGCAAGGCAGTAAGAATCAATATCATTTCAGAACTCTTAATGTTGGTATTAATCACAACAATAATTTACATAATATGTCCAGAATTATATTAATAACCGGCGGACAGCGATCCGGCAAAAGCTCATTTGCCCAAAAATTTGCTCTTTCTCATGATACATCACCTGTATATATTGCCACATCAAGAATATGGGATGATGAATTCAAGGCCCGGGTAGAGAGACATAGGAAAGAGAGGGGATCAATGTGGATTAACATTGAAGAAGAGAAATTTCTAAGCTCACATAAGGTAGAGGGCCGGGTTGTAGTTATTGACTGTGTGACATTGTGGGCTACCAATTTTTTCTATGATAATGACTCAGACATAGAAAAATCACTATATGAGATAAAGAATGAGTTTACCCTTCTGGCCTCTCAGAATGCCACATTTTTATTTGTAACAAACGAAATCGGACTTGGGGGTGTATCCGAAAACACTATACAAAGAAAATTCACAGACCTACTTGGGTGGCTCAATCAATTTCTGGCAGAAAAAGCAGACGAAATATATTTGATGATTTCCGGTATTCCTTTAAAAATAAAATAAATTACAAATGATAGAATTTCACATAAAAAAACCTGACTACACAATAAAGAGTCTTTTAGAGGCTAAGATTGATAACTTGACAAAACCGAAGGGTTCTTTGGGTATATTGGAAGAGTTGGCTATCCGGGCGGGTATTGTCCAACATAGTCTTGAACCGAAACTATCATCTCCATATAATGTAATATTTGCGGCAGATCACGGAATTGCAGTAGAGGGAGTAAGCCTCTCTCCACAAGAGGTGACTTTCCAGATGATTTCCAACTTTCTTTGTGGTGGCGCAGGAATAAACTTTCTTGCAAGACAGCACAACTTCAAACTTAAGGTTGTTGATGCAGGTGTTAATTATGATTTTCCTCCTACACCAGGACTTATTGATTTGAAAATCAGAAAAGGTACCCGGAATTTCCTTCATGAGGCAGCAATGACAATGCAGGAAATGGAACTTGCATTATTCAGAGGTGCCGGAGTTGTGTCTGATTGCTTTGATGAAGGATGTAATGTGATAAGCTTTGGTGAAATGGGAATTGCCAACACCTCTGCCTCGGCAATGTGGATGAGTACAATTGCCGGCATATCTCTGAAAAAATGTGTGGGAGCCGGTTGTGGCCTTGATGAAAACGGGATTTCTCATAAATTCAATGTTTTGAATAGAGCATTGAAAAACTACAGAGGAGATTTTTCCACTTTCGACATTATGAGGTACTTTGGAGGTTATGAAATGGTGATGGCTGTAGGTGGTATGTTACGTGCCGCTGAACTTGGCATGATTATCCTTGTCGATGGTTTCATCATGACAAATTGTATGCTTGCAGCCATATCATTATACCCGGATGTAAAAGAGTATGCCATATTCGGACATCAGGGAGATGAATCCGGTCACAAGATACTCCTTGATTATATGAATGTAAAGGCTCTGCTCAACCTTAACCTCAGATTGGGAGAGGGTACCGGAGCGGTTTGTGCTTACCCCATTTTGGATTCTGCTGTAAGAATGATAAATGAAATGAATTCTTTCAATAAGATTGAAGTGACAAAATATTTCTAGCATAAGATGAAAAGCATTATACTTGTCAGACATGGTGAAAGTTGGTGGAACAGGGAAGGACGGCTGACGGGATGGACAAATATAGGATTAACTCCTCAAGGTGAAAAGGAGGCAATTTCAGCAGCCACTAAGCTAATCATTAATGGCTACATTCCCGAAAAAGCATTCTGCTCATACTTGGATAGAAGTTACAGAACCCTAGAGATAATGCTCAGCACTTACAATCTTGATGGCATTCCCGTTGAGAGATATTGGCAGCTTAATGAGAACCATTACGGGCAACTACAGGGAATGCTAAAAAAAGATGTATACCAGATATACGGCAAAGAGAGGGCTGAGCGCTGGTTTTCCTCCTATGAAATTGCGCCTCCGCCTATAGAGCCTTACGACACGAGAAATCCTTGTAATAATCCTGTTTATTCAAACATAGCTAAAGAGAATCTACCTCTAAGCGAATCGTACTCTGACTTATCAGCGAGAGTAATCCCATGTTGGAAAGAGAATATTCTCCCTGCACTTAATATCTATGGTTGTATAATGGTTGTTGCTCATGGCAACTCATTAAGAGAGATAATAAAAGAGTGGTGCCAAATTGATAAGAATATGATTTTCAAAATCAATCTGGCATCTGCTTCCCCTATTATCCTACATGTTGACTAGCAGATATTATGTTATTTTGCATCAATATTATGAAGCGCATAACAATATGCTCCAATAGCTATTGCCTTACTTGCTCCCAGTTTTGAGATCATGACACCGGTCCTCTTCTCGGGGTCATATATTACCTTTTTATCGCTACCGAATACATTGAGTTCCCTGCTCTCTCCCTTAGCAAACTTTTCAAACTCTTCCTTTGAATCCAGATTATAAACATTCATCTGGAGACGGCCAACACTCTCACCTCCGAGAGTTTTCAACTCACTCCTCATTTCATTTAACATTGAAGGAATAATAAACTTGCTTGCAGCTGTGATCCCGCCTCCAATCACAACTATCCCGTCTACTAGGGACGTAGCAGTAGCTATTGCGTCTCCGGCTATTTCTCCAAACATCTCAAACGCTTTTATGGCAGCCATTTTATCCCCAGCCATCGCCTCTGTTGCAACTCTATATATATCGACAGGTTCCAGATTGTGATCCGGGTTGTGTGCCAACTCTCCATAAACTCTTTTAATTGCACGTATAGAAACTCCATCCTCAACAATAATATCCGGCATTAACTTATGTCTAAGGCAAAATGTCTCCGTGCAAGAGTTATCTCCTATATGAAGCTTTCCATTGATTGATAAGCCGTATCCAAAACCTGTACCCCAGGTATAACCAATTAGATTATTATATTGTTTGTGACTGCCTGCCTCCCTCAATCGCTTGTTTATTTCAGGCAGGGCTCCTGCGAGAGCTTCCCCGTAGGTAAAAAGATCAGCATCATTATTAATGTATACCGGCAGACCAAATTTATCCTCTAGAAACGGACCTAAAGCCACACCATCCCTGAAAGATGGAAAATTTGGAAGATACCCTCCTATAATGCCGTTTTTGTAATCTGCGGGACCGGGAAAAGCAAAACTTATTGCCACAGGACTGTTTCCCAACGATTTGATTATAGCCTCAAAACCCTTTACCAAAGTTGCAAGGCAGTTATCAAGATTTGAAGCATTTGAAGGAAGAGTTATTGGTCTTATAACATATTCATTACTCTGAATGGCGCTGAAGACGAAATTAGTTCCTCCGGCATCCAGTGTAACTACAATTCTGTTGTCTTTAGTATACATTTTAATTTTTTATTAGCTGTTAATTTATAAGAGTTAACAAATATATAAAAAAAGAGTAGCAAAATGCTCTAAAAAGCTAATAAAATAACGCAAAACAGAGAGTTCAGCCTTTCAGAATTATTACATCGACTGAAATTGCACCATGTGCCCCGTAAACCAGACTCTGTTCGATATCCGCAGTCTTGGAAGGACCTGATATAAAAACTCCAAAACCTTCCAGTTTTGAAGCAATAGATGCATATGCTGCATGCATATCTGAGACAATTGTATTACAATCAACTAACAATATCAACTTCCCGGCAATAAACGGGAGTAACCTCTCGGGGAAACAAGTGTCATCAACCCATATTGCTCCATTCTCGGCAACGCCCATCTTCCCGCACAACAGAACACACTCCGTTCTTGCGGCAAGTTCCACCGGTTGTATTCTCTTGTAACTATCCCATACACTCATGCTTCGAAAATCTATCGCCCCAAGGAATTTTTTATTAATGTAGTCATCCAATTCAGAATGCTTTAGCATTACAACTTCTGCACCGGCTATTTTGAGAGATTCAGAGAATCTATCATAGTTATCCTCTTTTGTGTGATTTTTTGTATTAATTAATGACAGTTGTGGCAATCCACAGTTTAAGCCATCGGCCATTGTAGCTTTTCTGATATTATCAGCTATCTTTTGTCTGCTTCTATTGATTGCTTCCATTTCGTCTGTACCACTCTTTAAATGATTGTGTCGGAACCGCCGGCAATTCCCTCTCCAAGCCCCATGTATTTACGCGACTGTATATCAAAAATCTGGGAAAAATTCTCAATGCTATCCTTACCATTTTTCCAGAAATATCGTATAAGACCGGTTTTGCAAAAACAAACCCTGATATCTTTAAAATCACCCTTTTGACGAACGAGCCATAACCCTTTCTAATCAACTCCTGCCTTAATTTATAAATCTGCTCGTGAATGCCAATCTTAACAGGGCAAACGTTTGAACAAGACATACACAATGAGGATGCTGAGGGAAGATCTTTGTATAAAATCTTTCCCGGTGTTGAATGTGGTGCCAGTATTGTACCTATCGGCCCCGGTATTATAAAGCCGTAACTGTGACCTCCACTCCTTCTGTAAACCGGACATGTGTTCATGCATGCCCCACATCTGATACATTTGAGTGCATCCCTGTAATTACGGTTTCCAAGCCTCTCTGTACGGCCATTATCAACGATAATTACATGCATCTCACCATTCTCTTTTGGAGACCTATAATGCGAAGTATATGTGGTGACAGCCTGCCCGGTGGCATTCCTGGCCAATAGTCTTGTAAATATGCCTAGATGCTCCATTTTGGGGATTATCTTCTCTATACCCATACAGTGAATCTGTACCGGAGCGGAATGAACACCCATATCTGCATTGCCCTCGTTTGTACAAACCACTACTGAACCATTTTCAGCAACTGCAAAATTTACTCCTGTGAGTGCAACCTGAGCATTTACAAACTTCTCCCTAAGATGAACCCTGGCTGCTCCGGTTAGATACTGAGGATCTGTGGCACCTTTCTCCGTACCCAACTTTTCATGGAACAACTCTCCAATATCCTCTTTCTTCAGGTGTATCGCCGGAAGTACTATGTGACTAGGTGGTTCGTTCCTGAATTGAATTATGCGCTCTCCGAGATCTGTGTCTACAATTTCAACCCCACGCTCCTCCAGATAATGGTTCAATCCACACTCCTCGGTAAGCATTGACTTGCTCTTGACAATATTATGTGCATTCTTGCTCTTTATAATCTCCAACACAATCCTGTTAAACTCATCTGCATCAGCAGCCCAATGGACAACAGCCCCGTTTAAGGTTGCATTTCTTTCAAATTCCATCAATAGCCCGGCTAAATTTGAAAGCACGTAATCCTTCACCTGAGAGGCCATGTTTCTAAGTTCCTCCCAATCCTTTACCGAAGCAGCGGCCTTGTCTCTTTTTTTTCTAACAATCCAGAGTGTCTCATCATGCCAGCTCACCCTCTTCTGGTCTTTGAGAAAAACAGCAGCTCTTTCTGAATGGCTTGTCATAACCGATTATTGTTTAATATTTCAGCAATGTGAATAACTTTTATATCCCGGTTGTTTCTCTTGATTATCCCCTCCATGTGCATCAGACAGGACATATCGGTTGCAGTAATCACCTCTGCATTGTTCCTCATATGGTCATCAACTCGGTCCCGTCCCATTCTTGAGGAAACAGCAGGTTCAAATATTGAGAATGTACCGCCGAAGCCACAACACTCATCCTCTCTGTCAAGTTTTATCAACTCTATTCCCTCTGCCTTCTCCAACAAAGAGATCACTTTTGAATAGCTAGCTGAGATAAGTTCCGAAGGGTTGCCAAGCTTAAGACCACGTAACCCATGACAGCTCTGGTGGACACCAACCCTGTGAGGATAGATTATCTTAAGATTGTCAACCTTCAGAACATCGACGATGAATTCACACAACTCATAAGTACATCGCCTAACCTTAACAACATCTTCACTCTGCTCCAAAATATCATAATGCTCTTTGACATGATAGGCACAACTCCCGGATGGGGTGACAACATAATCGAATTCAGAGAAATTTCTGACAAAATTTCTGTATACCTCCTTTGCATCATCCTCAGCCCCGCTGTTTGCCAGAGGTTGTCCGCAACATGTCTGCTCCAGGGGATAATGTACATCCTGTCCCAATTTCCTTAATAATTCGAGTGTGGCTATACCAACCTGTGGATAAAACTGGTCAATATAGCAGGGTATAAAGAGCCCTATTTTGTATTTCCCTGCCGGTTTCACTTTTCTGCTCTTATTTCATACATTTTATACCCCACCTTCCTGATATTATCAATTGTTTCAGAATAAGGGTTGTCGCAAACATCAGTAAATCCGACCTGGAAATTTTCACCGTCAAACCTGCCTGTTGTCGCCTGATCTGAGAATTGATGCCAATGTGTTCCTATAATATTTGGATGACGGAGAGCCGACTCCACATACACTTTGTAAGCCTCTCCCCTTTTCTGTTGATTTGCTGTTTCAACTAGCCCGGGATGAAACAGACCTCTGTCAAGGGCTCCGAAATGAAACTCTCCTATCATTACTGGTTTATCTACACCTTCAGGAAGGGTGAAATTGGAAAGAGATCGTGAATAGATGTTAAAGCTTAAAACGTCACAATACTTTGCGGCAATTTTCAGTACGACCGGATTTGATCTGGCAAAGCGGCAACCAAGGTATAGTTTGTTCGGTGCTATTTTTTTGAACTCCTCTCTTACAAATTTGAAATATGCCTCAGTAATTATCTCTGTAAATGATTTGCAATCATCCGATGATTCTACAGGAAGCCGTCCCTGATAACTAAGGAGTTCATTCCATCCAACATAATTGGTTTTCCAGACAGAGTTCAGTTTTTTTATTAAGCCATACTTTTTCTTCAAAAATTTTACCATTTCAATCTTCGCAGGCTGAGTGGCAGGTGATTGCATTGTCCATTCAGCCAAGGCAGTAGAGCTTCCCCATGCAATCTCATTGTCAACAAAGAAACCGAAACACCAAGGATCATCCAGTTCTTTTTTCCTCTCTAATAACTGTTTTCTAAAATTTGTTCTGAATTCCGGATGAAATGGATCTTTAAACTTCCACCAATCTTGCTTGCTTCCCTCAATATCAGGCGATTTCAATTCAATTCTATCAGTGTACGGTGTAATGTCCATCAAGCAGATATCCTTATCAGAACTGTTTGCTATCGTATTAAGTCCCCAGCTTTTAAGACGGATATGAGAAATCTTTGCAAACTCTTCCCGCCAGTTTTCCCCATATTTTCTCTTAATGTTTGCTGCCGAAAAATCATAGGTCCGTTTTATACCTCTGGCTACGTAGTATGGATAGAGAAGCTCATCGCGAGTCTTATAAAACTCAGCAAAAGGATCATTTTCTCTAGGAAGATCTGTAAAATATATATCCCTGCCGTCCAATGGTGTCACACCTGTTGACGGGGTTACTCTTACAACGCCATGAGACCAGAAAAGATACCCCTCCGGATCTACCATCCACCATTTACCATCAATTTTTTTCACATAGAAATGACCGGTAGCCTTCTCCTTCGGTCCGGTTTTCCAGCCTCCGAATTTACTTCTATCCTCAGGCCCCTTATTAGCTGCGAGATCCATTAATTCTCTCTTATGGGATTCCGCAAGATCTCCATCATTTTTCGTTTTTCCCGGCCAGTCTTTATGAATGAATTGACCGTACTTGTCAATAAAAGGGAAGAACTTGTCTGCAGGAAGGTTCATCCATGAGAGCAGTTTCTCAGGCTCGCCTTTTGTTGCAGAGATGCTTTTCACTGCCCATTCCCAGTCATTTTTTGGTTTTCTGAGATAAACCGTGATAGCTTTCACATCACTTTTGTCGAGATCCTCTACAAGACCTGACAATTTGTAAGGGGTGTATCTCATTCCAAAAAGTTTCTCTTTGACATCCGGATATGGTGGCTTTGGAGGTATCGGAAATGTAAGACATTTATCTGCACTTCCGGCTATAGTAACTCTGTCCAAAAGTATTCCCTTCTCCTTGTCAGGGTCAGCATTTATATTCTCCAGTCTTACCATCACAGGAAGAGATGACTGAGAGAAATTTACCAACTCTATCTCAATTTGATTAAAGTCAGCTATGTTCCAATTTCCCTCAATACGAACAGCCGGATATTCATTGTTCCCGACAGTACTGATTTTCAACAGTCCGTCGTTCAGTTTGAAAGATGCTCCGTTTGTTGCTGAAATAGATCCGCTTATGGATTGAGATGCATCAAATAAAACCAACTTTGGGTTATTCTGAACTTGAGCAGAAATTAAACTATTCATCGTCAAACCGAATAAAAAGAGGACTAATTTATTTTTCATACAATTACATTGTTTTCTATTGACTGAAGAGCTCCCCATAACGGGGCATTTTCAATACTTCTTACAACTGAAATAAGTTTCAGAGTCTTCATATCTTTAAGCTCGTCCTTGACTTTTGATTCCATACAGTGAAAAGATCTGGATATCTGTCCGCCAAACAACAGACACTCAATTTCCAACTCTTTTAGCAATGGTTTTAATGATCGAGCAAGGATCACACCAACCTCCTCAAAAACACGTTGAGACGTGGGATCTCCTTCCGAAGCCCATCTGCCTATGTCTGAAACCTCAACTCCCTCAATTGATTCCTTCCCGCTCAGATTTTTATAGAGAGACAGGAAGCCTCGCTTTGAGGTATAATCCTCCAATATTCCATCATTGTATGGTATACGGAAAATAGTAATAAGAGGCCCACCAATCTCGTTCTGTTGCACAACGCCATCACGAGAGAATGCAAAACCAAGACCTGTTCCAAGTGTAACCGCTGCGGCATTTCTATATCCTACAGCATTCCCTCTCCATAACTCACCAGCCAGTAAAGAGTTTGCATCATGCCTGAAAACGACCGGAATCTTCTCTCCAATCTCAGGCATTTTTGATATGCTTTCTTTCAAATCTATGTTTTTAAGTTCTTTGAATTTATGCTCCATCAAAGATATTCCTTTAAAATAGTTAAAAGGGCCGGGAAAGGTCATTGCTATTCCAGAGAGTCTTGCACCATTCTGTTCAAGTATCTGCTTCTCCTTTACTATTGCATATCTCATAGCTTCCAGTATCTCCTCCCTTGATCCCTCTGAATGAGCTTCAGTCATACTAGAGGAACCAGGGAAGAGTTCTCCGTCCGGGTTCATTACTGCGGTTTTCAGGTAGGTACCACCGACATCCGCAACTATATACGCCTTTTTATCAGTCATTTACAAAGCCGTCTTTTAGCATTGTCTTGTGAATGCAAACAGGTTGATTTCCAAGATTCTTAACCACATATTTACCGACATTTGCAGGTATTACTACAACATCAAGGTAATTCTGATAATAGCAGAAATCCGGATTCTCAAGAGACTGAACGCAAACCTTTTCTCCGTCAACCAAAGTGAGGACATGAAACTTACCTGCAGTGTCTCCATATGCCTCTTTTTCAAATTCCAGCCTTCTGAGAGTGAAGTATAGAAGATCGTGCTCTCCGACTATATATTCTGTCCAACTTTCACCTTTTACAGCTACTCTTGGCTTCTGGACTATATTATCATTGACCCAATTTGTTTTTCTTTCAAGAGCAAGCACATTCTCGCCGTGATATGTATGAATAGGTCTTGGGTTTCCGTCCAGGTCCGCCCTCAGATAATCATACATCTTGTATGTATATGAACCGACAGTAAGACTACCGATCTCAAGAATAAGCTGATTACGTCCTGAAGAATGAATTGTCCCGGCAGGGAGCATTACCTGTACCCCCGGTTTTGAATCGATATAGTTGATATACTTCTCATAATCGATCTCGGTATATTTTTTCTCAGAAATCTTAGCCTCCTTGATGAATTCCTTTGGATCTGCTGTTTCAGTAAAACCCACATATGTTTTGGCATTATGCGCTGTCTCTACTATATAGTAGCTCTCATCCTGCCTGCCATACTCCCCGAAGTTGTTTATATTGTAATCATGACCGGAATGTACCTGTATTGACATGTTTCCGGAACTGTGATATGTGTCGTCATAATTAAACCTTATAGGGAAGTATCCGCCGTACTTTTTAACGCAATCCTTGCCCATAAGTGATTCACCCTCTTTCTGTACAAAAGTGAAGTAAGGAAACTCTATAATATGGCCCGACGTTTCTACTACAACGCTTACCTCAAGAGGAATCAAATCAAATACCCATGCGCAATTTTTCATAGTCTTGGGCAGATTCCTAAGTTTTGTGACATAGTGACCACCCCAGACACCCTCTATATAAACCGGTCTGCAACGGAACGGCTGCTTTACCAAGCCAGACATAATTCTGTTGAACGTTCTTTTTGGTAACATTTTAACTGCTTCAGGGTCGTCACTTGCAACATAGAAGTCTATCAGATCCTTTTTAAGGAGTTCCCAACGCAGGTGACCTGCAACCTCAAAGTCCACATAATAGCATCTTCTTAACATTGCCTTTACAGGTCTTGCTGATGAGTCGCCTATATTTGCATACTCGCCTGCCTTTGCTCTAAGAATTGCTTTTTTAGGTGTAACATCAAGATAGACGATCGTATCATAATATGGTCTCAAACGAGCAATTGCTGCTCCACATCCGGCTAAAATCATCACCTCGGCTTTATCAGAATTCTTTACATTTTTCAATGTAGCTTCGATTTCTGATAATTTTTCCGGATTAAGCATATCTTCATAAGTTCCTTTATATAACTTTCCGAAAAGTTGGACAGGATCTTTTTCTTTGTCAATGGCAAGATTATCAGAGAGTAGTTGATCCAGCTCCTGAGAGGTTTTATAAACTGAAGCAAAATCAATAACCTTTACAACCACCGAATCTAATCCCATATTTTGTGATATCAGGTTGATAAACTGATTAAACTTTGCACCAACGTATCCGTCAAAAGCAACAATAACACTCTTTTTCGGCTCTCTCTCCAACTTTTTTAAAATCAACTCACTAATATGACCTGCTGACTCTTTAGTCCCTGTTACTATTGAATCGAGAAAATCCTTCTCCACTTTCAATTTGTTAATAGCATTAGGATCGTCATAAGGGTGTGGGTTAAACATGAAACTCATTTGTAAAATCTCCTTTATTTTATGTTAATTAATCTCAAAATATTCAAAATTCATAATCTGTGACAGGGAGGCTAGCTCTTTCCTGTAATCTCCCTCAACAAGGGCAAAATGTTGTGTGGTCCCGATTTTTAATATCTTCTCAAAAAGATCCTTGACTGGCATCAATGGTTTAAAAATGCCGTGCGAATAACTGGCAAAAATGTGCTCTCCGTCTATTGCATCCACTAACGTGCATACAATTTTATATTTCCCGTTCTCTTCAATGAACTGAGCCATGGTTTTTCTTCCGGCAGGAATCCTGTACCATGCAAACGGTGCCCCTGCATACTTGTATTTTGTTTTAGCAAAACGAACATCCCTCGCTATTCTTACATTTCCGACATGTTCAGGATCTGTATGATCGTTAGGACCTGCATGTCCGGCGGCGAATGTATTGTCGGCAGATTCAATGTGGAAAGGTTCGATAAAGTTGACATACTTCCCGCTGATAAGCTTAAGTATAAATGTCATAGTACCGGCCCCCATATCTGCTTCAGGAACCATAACCGATAGATTCTTGCCGAAAGAGGGGTGATAAAATCCCGGACGAAGTCCTATTTGTTGAAACATGGCAGGATCAACATCATTATAAATCATAGCATCAATCCCCATTTTTTCTGCGATACGGGCTGTAGCAAGAGAAGCTCTGACAGAAGCCATGAACTTATCCTCTTCTACATCATCTGTCACACTGTACTTTGATTTCAGGTAATTATAATACTCCTCACAATCTGCCTCTGATAGTGAATTTATCTCATCAAGAAGTGTAGAGTATGATATAAATCGTATCTCCGGCCCAATCTTAGTGAACATATTATACGGATCCATATATGTTGACCACATCAGTTCATTGTAACTTGCAAGAATGCCAAATGTGGACTCCCTCAGAACACTTCTAACCTTTGCTGCCTTTGAAAATGAGATAATCTCATTTATCATCTCTTCTCTGCTTCCCATGACTATCTTAAGATTCTTCCTACCTAATCTTGTAATTGAACCTGAAGCCTCTAATGAACCTACAAGGGTACCATTACAGAGAAACTCCACAAAATCATTCTCACTGTTGGTATTTTCAAAGGTCATTCTATCCTTTACGGTGTTCACGAAAATTACAGGCATATCCGGCATATCCCTCAAAAATCTAATCCATGCAAAATCCTCAGCCCATGAGAGAAATTCGGCTATAACAAAATCTACCTTCTTCACGGAAAAGATATCCATAGCATTAGAGAGATCCTCCCTTTCATATACAATTCCCGGATTTACCAAATCAATGGTTCCAAGTAAGCTTCCCTCTATAGCTTTTACTACAGATCTCTTCCTTTCATCATAAGAGCCCTCTTCAAGCTCGACTCCCATATTCCTGAATCTAGGCGAGGCTATCAGTAAGAGTCCCGCTTTTGCTTTCTGGAATTTTTTTAATTCATTCATCACTTTCCAATTATTATTTTATCAATCTCCTCTAAAAATTCACCATTGTAATTATTTAATCTTAACGATAACGCCATTTCCTCCTCGCCCATATCCCATGATGTATCAACCGGAATGTCGATCACCGTACAGACAAGCGGAGAGACTTCAGTTTCGAGTAAGACTGCTTCTCTATTTCTTTTATCTTCTGTTTTATTCTCCAGAATCACCTGTAAGACTCCTTTGTTAAAAAAGCCAAAGGCTCCTTTTATACGACTCCCTCCGTGTATTGGGTGTGAATGAACAGGCGATACGGTTACACCGTGTTTGAATACTGAACTGACAGACATTCCGATTTCAATTGTACATGCAGATATAGAGTATGAGAAGCTGTAACTCTCTTCCGGGGTCAACTTTACTATTGGAGATAATATCTCCAGTTCCATATATGGAGGATTTGCTATTCTATCTGATTTGTGAATGTTCACCCTCCCTCTTGAATAAGTAGCCCCTTCTCCTTGTGTCCATACCTGAATAGTTGTATTGTCGGGATAATCGGCACCATCTTCAACGTCAAAACTCATTACCAACACTTTACCCTTACCCTTATTAACATAAGCAATCCACCCCTTGTCAGAATCAGTCCCCACTTTACCGACAATATAGTTGTATGTAATTACCAGATTATCTGATTCATCACATTTATACTGAGGGTTATTGACCAAGCCATGTATTATTTTATATTGTGAATTGTATTTAGCTTCCTTTTTCATCGGGCACACCACCTGGCATTGATTCTCATCCTGCCCGTCAACCGCCACTTGACATACAGGCCATATCGACCAACGAATATCCCTGTCGCTTTTGTTGACAAATGTTGCTATGATTCTTATTGAGGCCTCATCTTGTTCCATGGTCAACTGCCTCTTTATCTGCAAACCGGTTCTGATGTCCGGCGGACTTACAAGAGTTATAGAATTCTGTGTGGTACTATATTCATAAATTCCTTCATCGAGTATATGATCAGGTGGCCCGGGCCAATATCCGCCACCATCCCAACCTTGTGGAGCCGGCCAAACCTTTTCCCCGCCGAAATTCATCCACTTTTTATCTGGAAGCCGTTCCGGATATAATGACTCCAATGTACTATTTACAAACAGAAAGTCAAATCCCTGTAAGGTGAACTGCATTAGTCTCCCACCCAAAGCAGGAACTACATGGCCCTCGACCAGGTCATTGCTCAATGATAGTGCATTCCAACCTTTATATGTTGTGTATCCTAGCATAATCCCTGTTGTAGAAGAATTTATATGCAATAATCATCAATAATCCGCAGACCAGCCATATTACTGCAAGGCTGGATATAGAGAAAGATAGCCCCAATACTGGTTTCATCAATCCTAAAATAACCGGAGACAGTGATCCTACGGCAAAACCAAGCATAATCATCACGCCGGAAGCCGATGAGTGATATTTTTCCGGAATTACATCGTAAAGCACTGTATATGTATTTGCATCGAAAAATGCCCTGGCGAACCCAAATCCGGCAAAACCGATATATATAGCTGCCAGTGTACCTGAATTACCCATTAAAACTATAAAAGGCACTGCAAACAAAAGACCTCCAGCCTGAAGCAGTATCCTGTTGGCCGGATTTTTTCCTGCAAGCTTATCTGAAAGTTTTCCTGCAATCATCACCCCAAAGAAGGCGAACAGGTGTGTATAGAACATTGAATGAAACCCGGCTTCAGCCAAAGACATATTGAACTCCTCAAAAAGGTATGTCGGCATCCAGGTAAGATATCCTGTCAGGACAAAGATCAGTCCGCTGAATCCGATTGTCAGCATCACAGCTGTCGGCGTTGTAAGAAGAACTCTGAACCCTTCAAAAAGCGAAATCTTTTCACCCTTTATTATCCCCTTTTCACTCTCCACTCCCCCACTATTCACTTTTTCATTCTTCACTTTTCTCTTTTCACTCTTATCTTCAATACCTTTTTCTCTTTTATCTTTTAGTCTGAATATCATAACAACCGCGTGAACCACACCGACAGCACCGAATACCAGAAAAGCACTGCGCCAACCATAATGCTGACCAATATAACCAGCCACGAACCCACTAAGAATAACACCTACATAATATGATGTCTGATGTATGGACATTGCAAAAGACCTGGTATCCTTATGGTAGCTTGCAAGCAAAGCATAATTTGAAGGTCCGAAAAAAGCTTCCCCTCCACCTGTTGCAACACTTCTCATCACAATCAGCATGATCATGCCGTTACTCAATCCTGTGAACATAGTGGCGACGCTCCAAAAAAGTATACTTAGAGAGACTATCCACTTCCTGCTGAAGAGATCTCCAATATACCCAGCCATAGGTACAAGAAGCGCATATACAAGATTGAATGCTGTGGCAATTGTTCCGATTTGCACATCAGAGAGAGAGAGATCATCTTTTATTAATGGAAGGACAACATTAAAAACCTGCCTGTCTGCCTGATTTACAAAAAAAGCTATCCAGAGCAGCACAAGCACTTCCCATTTGTAGTTATCTCCCTTTCCCCTTATAGTAGTATTCATATACATCTATTTTAAACGTTAGAATCACCAATTTACCTGGCGGATAAAATCAACTCCAAATGAATTTGTCACCTTTATCTTCACCTCCTTAACGCCGACCCCCGGAATACAATTAAAGATATGATCTGTAGTTACCGCATTTATCCAACTCCTTCCTGAAATTTTATTATCGCCATCAGCCCCGAACCATGAGTATGCCGTAGGATCCATTGTCTTGTCAGAGATTCTTACCATTTCCTGATAAGTAGCTCCGTTATTATCAGACCACATAACTTTCCAGCTCGGATCCCAGTCCCAAACATTGACTAGCAATTCTTCAGACGGCCGCAGAACCGGTGCCCTGTTTTCCGGTTTATAAACAGAAAACTGAGACTCAGGATTAATATACGATCTGTATATCCATTTAAATTCTGTCCCGTTTACCTCAAACACCTTATATCCCAATTCAGCTCCGTCAAGACACACCGGGCCTTCCCAGAACCCGCCACAAGCAGCACCGACAATATGCTCTGTTATACCCGTATTATCTACCATCATTGAGTTATAATGAGTGTGCCCACAGATTATCTGAACATTTGCATATCCCTGCAAAAGAGCATGTAATGTTTCACTGTTCCCGTATGAAGAGGCATATCTTGACTTAGAAGGTGCATGAAACATAAGAACCAGAGCTTTATCCTTAGTTACATATGATAAATCCTTCTTTACCCAATTAAGCTGTGCCTCTGTGAAATTGATTGTATACTCTGCATCAGGTCCACCTTTAAAATAGATATTGTCCAGTATAATATAGTGTACCATACCCCGGTTGAAAGAGTAATATGTAGGTCCATAATGGCGTATATAAACAGAATCTGCAACTTTATCATAATTTACAGATGGTGTCTGAGAGGTACTGAAAACATGATCATGATTACCTATAGAGTAATATACTGGTTGATTCACTGCCGAAAAATAACTCTTGCTAAGGTCATTCATTAGCGGTTTGTTAAACACGATATCACCCGTGATCATGAGATGGACAGGGTTAAGAGAAGCTGTTGCAATCTCATGTCTCATGTAATTAAGAATCGGTTCTAATTTTTTTAGTTCAGTCTCATTCCTCACCTGAGGATCCCCGACAGCAATGAAATAGTGCTTAAAGTCAGATTGTTCCATCTGGTTCAGGAGAAAGTTTATATTTTTTTTGTCTGGAGCATTCTTCAACGCTATCCAAAACTTGGGGACACTCCTCTCTACAGGTACAGTATACCCGGCTGGGGATGATATATATATATGTGTTGCGGATGGGTTATAAGGTAATTCATAAGCCCCGTCTGCAGCAGTCAGGGTAAAATTTGTCCCGTCTGTAACAACAACCCCTGGAACTCCTTTTGAGTCGCAAAGAACCTTTCCGGCCTTTACAATATTTATTGAGTTATCATCATCTCCCCCATCTCCTGAAGGATTGCTCGCCTTACCGCACGAGGCAGTAAAGATTGACATGGTAAATAAGAATACCAGAACTTTAATATAATTCATATCTATTTATTGTCTTTTTTCCATACTAGTAATCGGATACTTTCGGCAGAAAGCTTTTCAGATACATTGATTGTCCCTTTCCCTGGCTCAGTTGCATATTCTAAAATGTATCCCGGCACATTCACCTCAAAAGACTCCTTCTCTTTTCCGGTATTCCATACAACAATACCAACCCTGTTAGCAGAAATAAAAGACTTGGCAATGACCGTATTAGCGTTGCATTTTATTGAAAAATCCTTGTCATCATTGTATACACCCCTCCAAAGCAAGCCTGAATTCTCTCTTTGGAAATCTATAACCTCTTTTGTATAAATCTTCATGGCGACAGGGTCCTCTGAAGTAACAAGATCGATGTTTGGTTTGCTTATAACATTGGAGTAATCCTCAGGTACCGGAATCCTGTTTTCTTTAAGATAACGTACATCGGCCGCATAGCGGGTCTCAAGCTCAGACCTCAGTCCATACAGTGTTGCATAGTTAAGAATGAGCCTGTTGTTTACCGGGGCTGGATTTCTTGTTGTGGTAATCATTTCCGGGAATGTATACTTAAACATCTCGGGGAAAATATAAGTTGGAGCACTACCGTTCAATCTTGCGGCAAACTCCTCAATAAGCGGGACATAGGCACCATTTTCATATCCATGAAACATAGATACAGACTCCATTTCCACATCATTCAGCCCCTCTGTCATAACAACAAAATCCTTGTTTATTGTCTTCATATATTCAGATATCTTTCTTAGAAACAGATACCTGTCTTCGGCATAAACAACTGCTGGAACTGCATGTCCGTGATTCGGAGAATAGCAAAATTTAGGAGCAGTCACGGCAAGCTGATCATATAAAATACCATCTGCCCCAAGTTCATTTGCCTGCAGCGCAAGATTGAGCATAATATCATACCATTCGTTGCATCCAAGACAAGCCATTCCGTGAAAACGTGCAGGTGCGTCATAATATTTATGCCACTTCTGATAATCAACATTGCCGTTTTTTTTCAGTACAGATATCCTCTTCCCCTCACGTTCCCAATAATCTGTTCCATTTTGGTCTATAAGTTGTCCGTTTGCATAGATTATCGAACGTACACCCTTCTGTTTTATCTCCTTCAAAACTTTTATAAGCACCTCTTTTCCTCCCATATCAGGATCAGGTTCATAATAGGGATAAAATTTATCGTGACCACCTTTTGTCCATCCGAAAAGTCCAATTATGTCAAGACCTCTCTCAAGTGAGATATCAGCTAGCCCAGAAAGATCAGCATAATTCCACATCACTTCGTTGTTTTGCTGCTTCATTATAGTCAACATCCATCCTGAAGAACTCTTCAACCACTCCGGTACCTGTTGAAATCCGACAGAAGTCTTGAACCACTCCCTGTAAAGATCTGCTCCCTTGTGCCATGAGCCTTTATAAGGATAGATTATCTGTTCCGGAATTTGCCACTTTGAACCCGGGGCACAGACCAGATCGTGCTCAAAAGCCACACCAAGAGTATTGTTGGAAGGTTTATATAAAACTTTGAAATGTTTTGATCCGTGTCTCTTGTCGTGACTGCCGTAATACAAACCGCCCTTGTCTCCCGCGAAAGCACACCACTGCATTGTGGCGAACCTCGACGGGTAATCTGATTTCAGAATAAAGGCAGAGTTGGCCCGGTCGTATGTCCAGGCCAAACCTCCTTTAAAACTAACTTTATTAATTGAATCTTTGCTCGATGGAGCCATTGTAAATTTCTGACCAAGACCGCAAGGCATGATCAGAGGATATTCGGCAAGCTCTGCCTTGATGCCGCTAATAACTGGACCTGTGAAGCCAACAACAGCCCAGCCTTGGACATTGTTTTTAATTTCACCCTTGACAGAAAATGCCTCACCTTGGTTGGAAAAAAAGAGACTTAAATCTATATCCCAACGTTTTCCATTAAATATGAGATCGTTATAAGACAACACAAAACCATGTTCAGATGAAGAGATATTTGGTTTATTATCTCTCTCACTGAAAACAATTTCACTGTTGTTATCTGACAGGTTCTGTATCTTGAGTGACCACACAGCCTCGCTTTGCGAGTCAGATCCGGGAGCAATCCCATCGGTTTCAATCTTTATGCCATATTTTGAAAATATCAATTTTCCGGATGAGTTGGAGACACTTACAGAAGAAACGGAATCCTTAGCTTCCGCCACAGAAAAATGACAGGTAAATATAACTATAACCAGCAGATGTATTGTTGAAAAAAAACTTCTCATATATATACAGATATTAGTAATTAGGATTATTTACCAAGTTAGGATTAATCTGCATATCTGCCGTAGGTATCGGCCATAGATAGTGCTTGTTCTTGTCAAATACCCTTGTGCTCAATACGCGTGCCTGTGAAATATTCGCCATAGTCGATAAGTTTGGGCAACCATTTTCATCTATTTCAGGAACTCCGGGGATAAACCAGTAACCACTCTTATAATAAGTTTTACAGAGAGCCACACTTGTCGGAAGACCATAGTTCGGGTAGTTCATAACTTTTTCCGCAATTCTCCAACGAAGTATGTCATTATAGCGAAGACCCTCGAAAGCAAACTCCATTCTTCGTTCTGTCCTTAGAATTGTTCTCAGGGCCGCCTGTGATGTCATTGTTATCTTAGGATAGTTCCCTGTCCTGAAATCTGCTTTATACGCCCTGGCCCTTACCATATTCATCGCATCAATGACAGACTGATCGATCTGATTAAGCTCAATCTTAGACTCGGCATACATAAGCAACACATCAGCGTAGCGCATGATTAACTTATCATTTTCAGCCTCAAGGTTATCATTCCAGTCCTCATCAATGCCTTTTCTAAGAATCAAACCATTATAGGAAGCATATTGATCGCCCGCTTTAGAGTCCTTATTTGTAACAAAAGTTCTAGTATTGTAATTCCAGCATTTAGATGAATCTGGATGAGGAGTATAATTAAAACCGAAATAATTCGAATTGAACCCTACAATAGTATATGCGCATCTTGGATCACGATTCGTAAACGGATTCTTGCGATCGTACAACGGAGATTCATCAATCGGCTTGCCATCAGTGCAGAGGAATGAACATAGAAGATCCCATGAAGGAGATGCTGTTGCAGATGGAGATGTTATGTTTCTGCTAAGATATGCTGTAACAGAACCTCCTGTGAGAGCAGTACCATATTGAGTTGAACGAGGAATACCGAAGACTGTTTCCACAGAATTCTTTGTTTTGCTTAGGAATAGTTCCCCAAAATCAGGATAAAGCTGATAAACGCCGAGATCCATACACCCCTTTGCAGCATCACGTGCTGTTGTATAATCATTGAAGAACAGTGCGACTCTCGCTTTCATTGCATAAGCAGCACCCTTTGTTGCCCTTTTTATCTCAGTGCTCTCATAAGCAACAGGCAGTTTCTCAATAGCATAATCGAAATCCTCATAAATGTGTGCAAGAATAGTATCCTTACTAACCCTTGTCAGAGAATATGCCTTTTCTATGTCAATATCATCAGTAAAATAGACAGCATCACCCCAATACTCTATTATCCTTGAATACTGGCAAGCTCTTACAAACCTGGCATCTGCAATAAACCTCTCATATAGTTCTGTAGAGAGATTGTCCTTTGCCTTATGGATGTTGTTTATGATTGTATTTGCACGGCTGATTGCCCTGTAGCTGTATGTCCATGTATTATTGAGAAAAGAAGAGTTACTCCCGGTTAAAGTTCCGTTTGTAAAGACAATAAGAGTGGTTCTGTTTGTCCAGTCATCAGTAGGCTCATCCAGAGACATTATGTTACTTCCGAAATCTGTCTTATGAATTGGCCAGAACTGGTGCAGATAGAGAGTGTTAAGGCTCATCTCCACCTGAGTACGGTCTTTAAACCAACTCTCATTGGATGCCTTTGAAAGCGGCTGAAGATCAAGATTATTGCATGAATAGAGAGCAACAATCGCCATTGCCGATAATATAAAATTCCTTTTTTTCATTTTTCTATGTTGTTTATTAACACTTTAAAATTTAACTGAAACTCCGAATATTACGGATTTGGTTATAGGGTAGCCTGTTGAACTTACCTCCGGATCCCATCCCTGAGGATAGTTGCTGACAGTAAAGAAATCCTGCAGGGAGGCATAGAGTCTCACATTCTGAATAGAGATCTTTCTTAAAAGCTTAGAAGGAATTGTATAGCCTAGTGTTATATTTTTTATACGGAAATATGACCCGTCGATCATCCAGAAATCGGAGACAGCATAGTTATTGGTATTTCCGGTTCTGGAAACCCTCGGATACTTTGCATTTGCATTCTGTTCCTCTGTATTGTAGTTGCTCCAATACTTACCGACGATTATCTGTGGAACATTGTACCAGTCACCCCGGATTGGTTCAACCATCTCTTCAGTTATCATCGAGTTTCTTTTTCCTACCCCCTGGAAGGCCAACAAGAAATCGAAACCCTTATATCCCAGGTTAATATTGCCACCGTAATTGAATCTTGGCAAAGATCCGCCTAGAAGAACCCTGTCATAAACGGCATCAATCTTACCATCAGGAACTCCCTCGGGACCGCTTATATCCTTGTACTTAATATCTCCCACCTTCACCGAGCCTGAAGTAACGGGAGAAGAAGCAATCTCCTCAGCAGTCTGGAAAATTCCATCACTCTTGTATCCGTACCACTCATTGTATTCACTTCCCTCCTTGATAATAAGGCCTCCCGAGAGCACCTGGGTATCCTTTAGATCTCCCATAACAGTCTTTGAATCATATAGATTAAAATTAACTCCATAAGAGAAATCTCCAATTTTGTCTGACCATCCCAAATCTATCTCCCAACCTTTAGTAGACATAGTACCTGCATTCTGATCCGGATCAGTATAACCCATATAATTCGGAATCTGCAGTTGCAACAGCATATCCATTGTCTTTTTTTGATAATAGTCTCCGGTAAATTTCAACCTCTCACCAAGGAAACTGAGATCAAGGCCAAGGTCAATTGTCTCTGTTGTCTCCCATGATATGTCCTGTATAGCGTACTGGTAGGCCGATGCGCCCTGTGACGGGATAATTGTACTCCCTTGATACAGAGTCCCGGTATTGAACTCAATCGAAGACTGATAAGGATAATTACCTATCCTCTCATTACCAAGCTGCCCATATGAAAGTCGTAATTTTGCATATGAAACCCAGTCAAGATTCTGCATAAAGTTCTCTTTAGAGAGAACCCAACCAAGAGATGCTGAAGGGAAGAAAGCCCATCTATGATCCTTATGAAAGCGGCTAGAACCATCATATCGGAAGTTTGCCTGTACATAATATTTATAACCCCAGTTATACATCAACCTTCCGATATATGAGTTGTATGCATTCTCATAAGCGTCACCATTGTTATCAATCAATGTAGAAGGACCGGCTGCGAGATATGGATAATATGGGATGTCATATTCACCGCGTGAAGTCCAAAGATTCTCGTAAAAATAGTGGAATGTCTCATAACCTAAAGTAGCACTAACATTATGCTTGTTTATAGTTTTATTGTAGTTAGCATAAATCTGGGAAGTTATTGAATAACTGTCAGTTCTTGTCTCCTTAAGGTCTGTTGTATTTGTATCATCCATAAAATCTGTACTCTCCATATCATCCCAAGCTGTGTAATACTCAACCTGCTTATTGAAGCGTTTTACTTTTGAAAAATTATAGATAGGTGCAAAGACACCGGTAATTGTAAGGTCCTCAAAAGGTTTCAGATCAACAGAAACTTTACCGCTTACCTGATATCCTTTAGTGTTTTCGTTTCCACCATATACAAGTTTGCCGTATGGATTCTCGCCATCCTTTCCCCCTGCAAGACGACCATCAGAAAATATTGCAGGATAAACTGGAGCAGCATATCTCATTCTCAAAGAAGGACTGAAAGCCGGTTCTATTGTTTCACTGTGCTTGAGAGCCAGGTCAATTGATGTAGAAAGCCATTTCTTCAGCTTTATGTCATTGTTAACCCTGGCTGTTATTCTCTTCCATGAGTTGTTTGCAACATACAAACCATCCACTTTATCATATCCGAGACTCACTTTTGTCCTGGATTTTTCATTTCCGCTTGAAATACCTAACTGATGGCTGTTCTTTACACCAAAATCTTCCATACATAATTTAACCCAGTCTGTATTTGGATAAAGATCAGGATTCTGTTTATTCAGAGTCCAATAATTATCAATAAGATCCTTCTCGTATACAGAGTACTCACCTCCTGCATTATTATCATTCCAGTTTCTCTCATTGAGCACCTTCATATAGGTAACCGCATTGGCATATTCCGGCATTTTCGTAGGTACATCCAATGACATACTGTAGTTATAATCTATATTCATTCCATCCCTGGAACCTCTTTTTGTTGTAATAAGGATAACTCCTGCAGCAGCTCTTGCTCCATAAATAGAGGCTGATGCCGCATCTTTAAGTACTGAGATATTCTCAACATCTGCAGGATTCACATCATTAATGCTGTTTGCAGGCACACCGTCAATAATAATCAAAGGATCACTCTCCTGAATTGAGGTTATACCTCTGACACGGATTGTACCACCGGCACCCGGAGCAGAACTTGATCTTGTAACAGTGACACCGGCCATAGCACCTTGAAGCGCTGTTATAACCTGATTGTTCTGACGAGAGAGAAGCCTTTCTCCGCCTACTGCCGCAACCGAACCTGTCAGATCTTTCTTCTTTGCAGTTCCGTAACCAATTGCCACCACCTCATCAAGTACAATGGCACTCTCTTTAAGTACGACATTTATCTCTTTTCTTCCATTTAAGCTCACCTCCTGAGTCTCCATACCTATAAATGAAAACTGAAGAACAGAGTTTGCCGCCACATTTGTCAGATTATAGGCACCATCTGCATTTGTCATAGTTCCATTTGCAGTGCCCTTCACTGAGACATTTGCCCCGGGAACAACCTCTCCGGTTGAAAATCTGACAGTTCCCGATACGGACAAGTTTTGAGCTATCAGGTCAGTAGACAAAATACACCCTAACAGCATCATTAAAGTTGCAGTCCAATATTTTTGGAATAACTGCATTAAATCATTTGATCCAACATTTTTTTTCATTAAATCAAGTTTAAATTAGCGTTTGTTGTTTAAATTTGCACCCACAACCACACCACAGCTAAGTTAATTGAGATTAATTTATGTGTTGTGTAGTGTGGTACAAATTTAAAATTTGTTTTTTAATATACAATAGAAAGTTTGTACTTTTATATAAAATCTGAATATGAATTCAAAAATAAAAGTAGATTCCGCATCTCAGATTCCTGTTTATAAGCAGGTGATGCAATCAATAAGAGATTTGGTAATTTCGGGAGATTATGAGGTTGGAGATTTTTTGCCATCCATGAACGAGTTGTCTGCTGAGTTGAATATCTCCAAGGAGACTGTAAAAAAAGCCTATGCATTGCTACGAGACGAAGAGCTTATCGGTTCTGCCCAGGGTAAAGGATTTTACATTACTAATAAAAACGGAAATAAAATAAAGATTCTTGTATTGTTTGACAAGCTAAGTACATATAAACAGGTTCTTTTCTCATCATTTATGAATCATATAGGAGAACTTTCTGAGATAACAATCCGCTTACACAATCAGGATGTAGATCTTTTCGAACAATTCGTAGATGAGAATCTTGACAAGTTTGACTATTATATCGTTACCCCTCACTTCTCGCTACAAGCGGATATCCAGACCAGAGTTGTAAGAACCCTCAAGAGAATACCGAACAGGAAACTTATTCTTCTCGACAGATATATTGATGAGCTTAAAGGAAATTTCGGATCGGTATACCAGGACTTCGAGCGCGATATATACGATGGGCTATGTCAAGGGAAAGAGGATATCCTTAAATTCAGGAAATTGAACATTGTATCGATGAAAGGCTCTCTTTACTCGCCCATTATTGAGATAGGTATAAAGCGTTTTTGTGATGAAAACAAAATTCAATATGAGTTCCATCATACAATTAATCCAGGAAAAATTGAAAAAGGAGAGATCTTTCTAATACTTAACAGCCAACTGGACTCAGAACTGATAGAACTGGTAAGAATAGCAAAGATGAAGGGATGCAGTATTGGAAAGGATATTGGTATAATTTCTTATAATGAGTCTCCAATAAACGAAATAATTCTTGACGGTCTTACGGTAATGTCCACAGACTTCATACAGATGGGAGAACTTGCCGCCCTGATGATTCTTGAAAAACCATTCCGTAAAATACATTGCAACTTCAGATTAATAAGAAGGAGTACATTTTGACACACATACCTGATAATTCACTATCTTTATGAAAATAAATGAATCATTATGGATAAATGGATTACCATACTTACTTCAGCCTATCCTCAGGATATACTTATTCCTAGATCGAACCTAGAAGCTAACGGGATACAAACCTTCCTTAAAGATGAGTTTTATAATGCCGTTATCAATATATATCCTACCTCAAATGTAAAACTTCAGGTTCCGGAAGAACAATATGACGCAGCAGCAGAAATCCTTACTGCCGCCGGTTATGAAATATTGCCGCGTAAATAATTGTTCCTAAGCAGAAGCCGCCAGTATACCTGTAAATTTGTCAATCTTCTTTTTTGCATAGTCAAGCTTGATAACAAGACTTTTCTTTGCCTGGGAAGGAGTCTCATACATAGCATCAACCATAATTGCCTCACAAATTGAGCGCAAGCCTCTAGCACCAAGTTTATATTCTATTGAAGTGTCAACAATGTAATCCAAAACCTCATCTTCAATTTTCAACTTTACTCCGTCAAGATCGAAAAGTTTATGATATTGTTTAACCAAAGCATTTTTCGGTTCAGTCAATATAGTTCTTAAAGCCTTTCTATCTAACGGGTGAAGATAAGTCAGAACAGGCAATCTTCCAATTATCTCCGGAATAAGTCCGTATGAACGTAAATCTTGTGGCGATACATATCTGATAAGATTTTCCTTGTCAATTTTACTTCGTTTCTTATCTGCCCCATATCCTACCACTTGTGTATTTAGTCTTTGGGAAATCTTTCTTTCAATACCTTCAAATGCTCCTCCACAAATAAAAAGGATGTTCTTTGTATCGACAGCTATCATTCTTTGTTCAGGGTGCTTACGTCCCCCCTGAGGAGGTACATTTACAATGCTCCCTTCCAGAAGTTTCAACATAGCCTGTTGTACACCTTCACCTGAAACATCTCTTGTTATAGAAGGATTATCGCTTTTTCTTGCAATTTTGTCAATCTCATCAATAAATACAATACCTCTCTGAGCTCTTTCAACATCATAATCAGCTTCCTGAAGCAATCTTGTCAGAATACTCTCTACATCCTCTCCCACATAACCTGCCTCTGTAAGTACTGTAGCATCCACAATTGTAAATGGGACATCCAGCATCTTGGCTATGGTTTTTGCCAAAAGTGTCTTTCCGGTTCCTGTTTGACCGATAAGCATTATATTCGATTTCTCAAGGTCCAGATCATCATTGCCGGGATTTGATATCCTTTTATAATGGTTGTAAACGGCAACAGCCAGGTGCTTCTTAGCCTCCTCCTGGCCTATTACATACTGGTCAAGAAACTGTG
This sequence comes from Rikenellaceae bacterium, assembly GCA_034928745.1. Taxonomy (GTDB): domain Bacteria; phylum Bacteroidota; class Bacteroidia; order Bacteroidales; family UBA932; genus Bact-08. The sequence goes on along the minus strand of JAYFOS010000004.1, from coordinate 156,232 downwards.
TAATCTCAACAGGTTTCATGAGTTTCTTCTCAGAATCCTCACTCTTACGCCCTTTTGATCTCTTTGCCCTCATCGCCTCCTTGGAGTAATCCACAGCTTGTTGAGCACATTCGTTACAAATACATGCTACTTCTCCGGCTATAAGAACTTCTACTTCGTCCTTTCCCCGTCCGCAAAATGAACAATAGTCGTTATACTTGGATGCCATATTGATGCAACTATTTTTTAGATTTAATCAGGATTTCGTCAATCATACCATATGCTTTGGCTTCAGTTGCGGTCATCCAATAATCCCTGTCCGCATCTTTCTCAATGATATCCAACGGTTTTCCCGAGTGAAGAGAGATAATCTCATACAACTCTTTCTTTATTTTCATTATTTCTCTTGCAGTAATTTCTATATCAACTGCCTGACCTTCAGCTCCTCCCATAGGCTGATGAATCATTACTCTGGAATGAGGAAGTGCAGATCTCTTACCGGTAGCTCCGGCTGTCAAAAGTATTGCAGACATCGATGCGGCCATCCCTGTACAAATTGTTGCAACATCAGATCCAACAAGCTGCATTGTGTCATAAATTCCCAAACCTGCATATACCGAACCTCCCGGAGAATTGATATAAAGCTGTATGTCAGCTTTAGAGTCGACCGAGTCGAGATATAACAATTGCGCCTGAATAATGTTGGCAACATCATCATTGATTGGCACTCCCAAGAATATGATCCTGTCCATCATCAACCTTGAGAAGACATCCATGGCAGCTACATTCAACTGTCTCTCCTCTATAATTGTCGGGTTGATATATGCACCATAAAGGGACTGGAACCTGTGCATAGACAGACTGCTGACGCCTTGGTGCAACCTGGCAAATTTTTCAAATTCAGTAGCCATATTTTTTTAAAATTAGTTGGTCATTTTATGTAGTTCATCAAGAGATATCGACCTATTATCAACAGATGTAACGCTCTTGACATATTCTATAGTCATATCCTCTTCAGCCTTTTCATATATTCTCCTACCCTCTTTCTCATTTGACAACAGTGACTGAGCATACTTCTCTACCTGCTCTTCAGGAGCATTTGTCAGTCCATACATTGCAAACTGGTAGCTCGCAATTTTCTTTGCATTCTCAATGAGTATCTCCTTTGTAACCTCAAGTTTCTGCTCCTTCATTATTGTCTGACGTATCATCTGCCAACGGAAGTCCTTAAGGAACAGGGTAAAATCCTTCTCTATCTCCTCCATTGTGAATTTTCCGTCATTGGCAGTAAACAACCACCTTTTAAGGAAATCCTCAGGTAATCTCAAAGCACTCTTTTCAATAAGGTAATCCCTTGCATCCAGCATATAACGATAATCACTCTCCTGTGCAAACTCTCCCTTCATCCTCTCTATCAGTTTAGCTTCAAACTCTTCTTGAGTGGTTATAACACCTACTCCAAAAACCTTGTCGAAAAGATCCTGATTAACCTCTGCATCAACAAATCTCTTTACCTCCTTAACAATTACCTTGAAAATTGGTTCGATTGTAGCCAACTCCTCTTTTTTCACCTTAAGTAAAGCTGCTCTATCAGTTTCGTTGGCAAAAGCCTTATTTACATCGATTTCAAACTCATCACCAGATTTCTTCCCGATGAATGCCTTCTTAATCTTTACGTCTTCAATAGATCTCATTGCTATATATGTCCCCTCAACTTTCATCTCGCCCTGAACAAGATCTGCAATGATGAAATCCTCCTCCTCTATTTTATCTGCAACACCAAGTTGCCCGAATTGCTTCTTGATATTACCGGTATACTTCTCTTTCTCTTCTTTTGAAATCTCTACTTCATAGTATGGGATTTTATCATCCTTGCTCAACTGTAGCTCTACTTTAGGGGCAAGAGCCAGATCGAACACAAACTCAAATTCTGTATCATTGTCCCAGTCAACCTGCTTTTGTTCTGTCTCGTTAGGTAGTGGTTCTCCTAAAATATTAAGTTTATTTTCAGCAATATAGTTATTCAAACCTTCGGAAATGAGATTATTTACAGCATCAAGCATAGCAGACCTTCCATGCATCTTTTCAATAAGACTCATTGGGGCCATTCCTTTACGGAATCCTTTGATATCAGCTTTTCTGCGATAATCGTTAAGAATTTTCTTCTGCTTATCACTATAGTCTCCCTGCTCAATGTTAAGAGTAACTGTGAGATTCAGATCATCAATGTTTTTTTGTGTTACTTTCATATATCCTATTATTATTATCTATCAGCCTAATAGCTAAAAAGCAGATACCCCAAAGGCTATCTGCTTTTTTGTGCGGGCAAAGGGACTCGAACCCCCACGCCTTACGGCACCAGATCCTAAGTCTGGCGCGGCTACCAATTACGCCATGCCCGCTTTGAGGGATGCAAAGGTACGATAATTTTCTAATTTTGCAACATCTGAACGACCGTTAATCAACTTTTTTCAGTTCCGCAGCCACCCAATTATCACGTCTCCTCTCACGTACAAACTCTAAAGAGCATTTTTTTGCCTCTTCCAGTATCATCGGCAGATCTTCACTATAAAAGCCACTTATGTAAAGTTTTCCTGAAGTGGCAAGAGCCCTGCTGTATGTGCCTATATCCTGAAGTATTATATTCCTGTTGATATTGGCCAGTAAAATATCATATCTCCCGGCTTGTATCAAAGATGCATCTCCGCAAAGAGCGACAACCTTTCCCTGTACCCTGTTCTTCCTCACATTCTCTTCTGTCGAAGATACTGCTATATGATCAATATCTATTGCATGTACAGGTGCCGCCGCCCCCATTTTTGCAGCCAAAATAGATAGGATTCCTGTTCCGCACCCTACATCCAGCAATCTTTTACCCTTCACCCCGGCATCCAACAAAGTCTCAACCATTAGAGAGGTTGTCTGATGGTGTCCTGTTCCGAAGGCCATCTTGGGATCTATTGTTATTGTGTACTTAGTTTTTGGAAGACCCTTATGAAAGCTTGCCTTTACCGTACATTTTCCTCCAATTGAAATAGGCGGGAAATTTGACTCCCATAGAATATTCCAGTTCTGTTCATGAATAAGAGAGGCCCTGCTCACTACCCGGAAATCCGGGAAATTTGCAAAAGCTGAAAGCAGAGCTCTTAAATCACCCGCAGAATACTTCTCTTCAGGGATATAAGCCTTGAGACAGCCATCTTCCGTTGCAAAACTTTCGTAAGGGAGCTCTTCTATCTGAGCTATTACCTGGTCTGCATAATCTTCAGAAAACGGCTCAATCTCAATAACCACCTCTACATAATTCATTAGAAGGATTTTACTATATCCACAAAATCTTTAGCCACTAATGATGCCCCACCGATAAGACCTCCGTCCACATTTGGTTTTGAAAATATCTCCTTCGCATTTGACGGCTTACAGCTTCCTCCATATAAAATAGGAACGATTTCAGCTACGTCTCCAAATTTGTCTGCAACAACCTTTCTTATAAACGCATGCATCTCCTCAGCTTGTTCAGATGAGGCTGTTTTGCCTGTACCAATAGCCCAAACCGGTTCATAAGCGATTATAATCTTGCTCATTTCTGCTCCTTTAAGCTTGTGTAACACATCTTTAACTTGCTCTGCAACAACCTCAAAGTGTCTGTTTGACTCTCTCTCCTCAAGCTTCTCTCCTACACAGAAAATAGGAATGATACCCGCATTAAGCGCTAATTCTATCTTCTCGTATAAAGATGCACTGTTTTCATGATAATACTCCCTTCTCTCTGAATGACCAAGGATTACATATTTACAATTAACAGATTTCAACATATTTACAGACACCTCGCCTGTATATGCTCCGGATACGTGATCGGCACAGTTTTGAGCTCCAAGAGAGATTTTCTCATTCTCATCATACTGTTTGGCAAGCAATTTAGCAACCGAATCAAGATGGGTGAAAGGCGGACATACTATAATTTCAACTTCTGTATCAAACTCATCTACAAGAGAAGTAAGGTCTTTTACAAGAACCTCAGCCTCCTTGATTGTAGTATTCATTTTCCAGTTTCCGGCAACAATTTTCTTTCTCATATCCTAAAATTTTATGTATTTAACTTTGGCGACAAAAATACTAAATAAAAAAAGTCATAGAAAAATTTAAATGAGAATGGGGCCTTAGACGACATTGTCAAAGGCCCCATCTTTCAGTAAAACTGATTATTAGTTATTAATCATTTTATCAATTGCACGGGCAAGTCTTTTAACACCCTCTTCGGTTCTTTCAGCATTCATAAATGAGAAGTTTATCCTCATGGTATTCTTTCCTGAACCGTCGCAATGGAATGCCTCTCCTATCACGAAAGCGACATCTTCTTTCATTGCTATATCAAAAAGTTCTCTGGAATCGTAACCTTCAGGCATCTTTACAAAGAGGAAAAGTCCGCCTTCAGGATGTGTCCAGGTTACTCCCTCAGGCATATATTTTTCAAAACATGCCAACATATGGTCTCTCTTCTCACGATACAAGGCAATAGTCTTCTGAAGGTTTTTCTCAAACAAACCCTTCTCAAGATATTTTGCTGCAACTGCCTGGTCAAAAACCGGAGTACAAAGGTCTGTAGATTGTTTTGCAACAACCAGTCTGTCAATTATCTCTTCCGGAGCTATAATCCATCCGATACGGAAGCCGGGAAGGAAAGTCTTAGAGAATGTACCAAGCAAGATTACTCTATGTTCATCATCGAGTGAATACATCATCGGTTGCTCAACACCGTCAAACCTGAGCTCTCTGTATGGACTATCCTCAATAAGAAGCAGGTCATATCTCTTTACTATATCAAGTACGTATTTTCTTTGTTCAAGAGTCATTGTCACTCCTGAAGGATTTTGGAAATCAGGAATTGCATAGACAAATTTCGGTTTTTTTCCTTTAGCAATCAGTTCCTTGACAGTATCTTCAAGATCATTGTCACACTTTATGCCTACAGGCTCTGCCTGATATGACCAGAAAGCCTGAAGTGCTCCCAAATATGATGGAAGCCCACAGACAATAGTATCTCCCGGATTTATGAATATTTTTGTTGTTAAATCTATAGCCTGTTGAGAAGATGTTGTTATCAGAACATTACTTGCTGTCACCTTACAACCTTTCTCTGAATATCTTTTTGCTATAAGCTCTCTCAACTTCTGATTACCCTCTGTCGGTCCGTACTGAAGGGCTGATGTACCTTCTGTCTCCAGAACCTCTTGCATTATTCCCTTAAGGTCATCAATCGGAAATGTAGCTGCATTAGGGAACCCCCCGGCAAAAGAGATTACCTCGGGTCTGTTTGCTACGCTCAGAAGATCCCTGATTGCAGATCTTCTCATATTCTTTGCATTGGAAGATAGAAAGTTTTGAATGTTTATCGCCATGACTTATAAATTTTTCTACAAAAGTAAGAATTTGTAATAAAAATAAAAACTTTAATTAATTATTTCAATAAAACTTATTTACTTTTAATCATTTTAATAGAATAGAACAGATTAAAGATTTTACAAAATTATTAATACTTTTGTAAAAAAATAATGTCAACACTTCGCATTACAAAAGAATTCCGGTTCGAAGGGGCACATGCCCTCACCGGATACGATGGAAAGTGCCGTCATATCCATGGACATTCATACGGATTATATATAACTGTAAAGGGAAATCCCATATCAGAAACATCAAATCCAAAAAACGGCATGGTTCTCGATTTCAGTGATCTGAAAAAGGTAGTAACGGATAATATTATTGACATATTTGATCATGCTTTGATCATCAAACGAGGATCTGCTTTATCATCAGAGATTACCGATGCCTATGGGAATGTGGTTATAGTAGATTTTCAGCCTACGTGTGAGAACCTGGTTCTGTACATACATGACATCCTCAAAGAGAGGCTTCCTGCCAAGGTGACACTTCAAAGCATCAAGTTGTATGAGACACCCACCTCCTATGTGGAATGGATGGCTGATGACAACAGATAAAGCGTTATCAGATTATGAAGAGACTATTTCTTATTGACGGTCATGCATTGATTTTCAGGTCATATTATGCATTTATCAGAAGACCCATGTTCAACTCAAAAGGGGTTGACACCTCAATTCTCTTTGGCTTTACAAAGACCCTCATCGATCTTATAATAAAGGAGAGGCCCACACACCTTGCCGTTGCATTCGATCCTCCTTCAAAAACGTTCCGTCATGAGTTATATCCTGAATATAAAGCCAACAGAAGTGAAACACCCGAACTTATAAAAAAAGCACTGGAGCCACTATCGGAAATTCTGGAGGCGATATCAATACCTGTAATTATGAAGCCTGGTTTTGAGGCTGATGATGTTATAGGGACAATCGCAAAAAGAGCTGAGAAAGAGGATTTTGAGGTATACATGGTAACGCCTGACAAGGATTACGGGCAACTCGTTTCAGACAGGATATTCCAGTACAAACCGGGGAAGAGCGGGACTGACATGGAAATTGTCGGCGTAAAAGAGGTTTGCGACTATTATAATATTGAAAGGCCTGAGCAAGTTATCGACATTCTTACTATATGGGGTGACGCCTCCGACAATGTTCCAGGAGTCAGGGGAGTCGGAGAGGTAGGATCGAAGAAGCTGATACAGAAATATGGTTCGGTAGAGAACATTTATAAAATGATTACCGAATTGCCGGATAAACAGCAATCAGCATTCCAAGATGCAGAGCAATACATCGGACTCAGCAAACGACTGATAACAATAGATACAAATGTTGATGTAGCTTGGGATGAAGGCTCTCTAAGACTATCCACTCCTCATTTTAACGATTTGAACAGAATTTTTTCTGAATACGAGTTCAGCTCCCTGATCCGTTCAATACAGAGACTTGGAGATATTTTCGAAGTTACCGGAGATAACCAGATCATAAAGGCTGAAGAGTGCAAGTCAAAAAATGTCATTTACCGGTTCTCATCTCCTGAAGAGATTACAACAGAAGCAAAATCAAAGAGAGAGCTTTCCATAAAACAAACAGAGGGTGGATACATACTCGGCTGTTACGAATCTGTATATTTCTGTTTAAGAGATGGAATTTCTGCTTTCAGAGATGTACTGGAAGATGCTGATATATTAAAATGCGGGTACGACCTTAAATCTATTATCAATGAATTAACAATTGCCGGCATATTCCTAAATGGGTATCTGGCAGACATCGAGCTGATGCATTACCTTCTGATGCCAGAAAGAGCACATAAGATAGAGATACTGGCCTCCACCTATCTTGATATCACACTTAGTGGAGAGAGTAAAGTAATTCAGGCAGATCTTTTCCAGAATACCGAAACCAGTGTCAATAATAACGACACTGTTTTCAAGGAATCAGCAATACTACTGCCCCTCTACCATAAACTGGATATGGATCTCAAGCAAGAATCGCTCTACAGGCTATATAATGAAATTGAGATGCCATTGATTAGCGTATTAGCCGGGATGGAGCAGACTGGTGTCAAAATCGACACCATGATGCTGAAGAATTATAGTAAGAAATTAACTGCCGAACTTTCCGAAATAGAAGATAAAATCCGTGAGATTGCATGTGACCCGACACTAAACATCTCATCGCCAAAGCAACTCAGTGTCCTTTTGTATGAAAAGCTCAAGCTTGGAAACAAAATCAGAAAAGAGGGAAAGAAAAATCTTTCCACAGACGAAGAGACCCTCTCAGAGCTTGAGGGAGAACATTCTGTAATACCCCTAATACTTGAATTCAGAAACATAAAGAAGCTTATATCAACATATACTGACCCACTGCCATTACTGATCTCAAGAAAAAGCGGAAAACTTCATACCACATTTAATCAAGCCCTGACATCCACCGGAAGGCTTAGCTCTATCAAACCAAACTTGCAGAACATTCCTATCAGGACAGAGAGAGGCAGGGAAATCCGCAAGGCATTTATACCATCGTCTCCTGATGGTTGTATTATGTCATCAGATTATTCTCAGATTGAACTAAGATTAATGGCCCATATAAGCGGAGATGAGAATTTCATTGAAGCTTTCCGGGCAGGCAAAGACATCCATGCAGCAACCGCATCAAGGATTTTCGACACCCCGGAAGAGATGCTTTCAAAGGAACAGAGAAGCAAGGCAAAAGTTGCTAATTTTGGTATAATATACGGCATATCAGCATTCGGACTTTCCCAGAGGCTACACATATCAAGAAGCGAATCCAAGAGCCTTATTGAAGAGTATTTCAACAAATACCCGGGAGTACATGCATATATGAAGAATACGATTGAGCAAGCGCGCAAGAACGGATATGTGGAAACACTATACGGAAGGAAAAGATTCACACCTGACATCACCTCTAAAAATGCGGTAGTACGTGGTCTTGCCGAAAGAAATGCAGTAAACGCTCCTATACAGGGTAGTGCTGCAGATATCATCAAGATCGCCATGATAAATGTTGACAGAAGAATTACCAAGGAGAGGCTGAAAAGCAAAATGGTACTTCAAGTACACGACGAGCTTGTATTTGATGTAGTCCATGGAGAGGAGGAACAACTAAGCCGCATAGTGAAGGAAGAGATGGAAAATGTAACTCAGCTCTCCGTGCCGCTTACTGTTGATTGCAATACCGGTAAAAACTGGCTGGAAGCTCATTAATAGAGAAGTTATGGCTAAGGTATCCGCACATAAGTACGAGAAAGAACTCATAAGATTGGCTGTCAAGAACGACCAATCAGCGTTTTTCAGACTCTTTGAAAGATACAGCGACCAAGTATATACTTTCATTCTGGGTATTATTCCACATCCGCAGGATGCTGAAGACATTTGTCAGGAGACTTTTAACAAAGCCTTCAAAAATATTTCCACATATAGGGAAGATTGGGCATTTTCAACATGGCTCTACAAAATTGCACAAAACACAGCATTTGACTTTTACAGAAAAAGAATAGCCAACATGTCGACCTCTGTCACTACATCTGCAATTGGTTATTCAGAGAATACCGAACCTCTCGAACCCACAAGAAGTCCCGAAGACAATATGATTACCCAGCAGACATTTGAGCAGTTGATAAAGTCAATAAAGGGGCTGGATGTCAAATACCGCAAGGTTGCTGAGCTCAGATTCATCAATGATTATGCCTATGAGGAGATTGCCAAGGAACTTGACTTACCTGTCAACACTGTAAAAACACACATAAACAGAGCAAGAAAACTTTTAGCAGAGAAATGGAAGAGCTGATCTTAAAATATTTTCCCGCACTTACAGAGAGTCAGATAGAAAAATACAAAGCCCTCTACCCTCTCTACATGGAATGGAATTCAAAGATAAATGTGATTTCCCGCAAGGATGCCGGCAATCTTTATCTTCACCACATATTGCATTCTCTGTCAATTGCAAAATTCATAAAGTTCCCGGAAGGGGCAAAAGTTCTGGATGTAGGAACAGGAGGCGGTTTCCCCGGAATTCCTCTTGCCATCATGTTTCCCGGGGCCACTTTTCACCTTTGTGACTCAATAAAGAAAAAAATATTGGTTGTAAACGAGATTACAAAAAGTGCAGGTATTACAAATATTGTGGCAGAACAGACCAGGGCGGAGGATATCTCCTCTCAATATGATTTCATTGTATCAAGAGCCGTAACAGAACTAAAAGAGTTTCTTCCATGGATATGGAAAAATATTGCGCCGGGAGTATGCGGGGATGTTTCAAGAGGAGTGTTATACCTTAAGGGGGGAGAATTGGAGGAAGAGATATCCGCGGCATGTGCCCGGCTAAGAATTTCACCTGACAAAATAACAAAAAAGTACATCAGCACATGGTTTGAGGAACCTTTTTTTAAAGAAAAACAAGTTTTGTACATTAAACGCTGAGATAAATATTTGCTATTAAAAAATTTTGCATATCTTTGCACTCCCTTTTGAAGAAATAAAATAACAGGTATATATCATGAAACGCACATTCCAACCATCACAACGCAAGCGTCGCAATAAACACGGATTCCGTGAGAGAATGTCAACTCCCAATGGACGTCGCGTTCTGGCAGCCCGTCGTCGTCGTGGGCGCAAGAAACTCACAGTATCATCTGAAGATCTTTACTAACAGAGATATACTATAGACCACAAAGACGCCTTGAGCGTCTTTTTTGTTATATTTGGAACTGAAATATGATTTCTATGGACAACGTTATTAATTACCTCAATCCACTTGAACTGTACTCTACCACAGAGATAAACAAACTCTCCGCAGCTGCCCTGAATATCAGAGAGTTGAAGAATGGCAATAAGGTATTTTACAATAACAACTTTCATATTGAACCAAGTAACATATGCATTCACAGGTGCAAATTCTGTTCGTACAGGAGAAACGACTCATCCCAAAAAGGGGCTTGGGCAATGACTCTTGAGGAGATAAGAGAATATTGTCGTGAGAAATACCAAGAAGGTATGACGGAGGTACATGTTGTTGGCAGCGTTCATCCTGAAAGAGATTTCCAGTATTACACCTCAATCATTTCAATTTTAAAAAGAGAGCTTCCTTCCGAAGTGGCAATAAAGGCATACTCAGCTGTTGAGATAGATGATATGTCAAAAAGTGCCGGAAAAAGCATCGAATATGTGCTAAAGACGTTGAAAGATGCCGGACTTTCGGCAATTCCGGGAGGTGGAGCGGAAATCTTTGCGCCAAGAGTTCGGAGTGAAATTTGTCCGGACAAGACAGATGGAGCAAGATGGCTGGAAATACACCGTATTGCACACAAATTAGGCATAAGAAGTAACGCAACTATGCTATTCGGTCATATAGAAACACGCGAGGAGAGAATCGATCACATGTTGCAATTAAAAAATTTGCAAGAAGAGACCGGAGGTTTTGACGCATTCATTCCGCTCCTTTTCAGATCCTCAAACAATCAGTTATCTCATCTGGGAGAAGTCGGAATTATAGAAATTCTTAAAACATTTGCTATTTCCAGAATAGTTCTGGACAATATTACACATATCAAGTCTTATTGGCCTATGCTGGGAAAAGAGTTGAGTCAGCTTGCTCTGCTCTACGGTGCAGATGACATTGACGGTACAATCAACGATTCAACAAAGATATACAGCATGGCCGGCTCTCAGAAAAACCCGGGAATGAGCAGTCAAGAGCTGAAAATGATGGCTGAGGAGTGCGGTTTCCAGGCAATTGAGAGAGACAGCTTCTACAATGAAGTGAAAAAATAGTATTTTTGTATCATGGCAAAAGGAAAAGATATCTCAGAAAAGGTAAAAAGTAAAGTTAGGTGGGAGAATCCCGTACTTAGAGAACTTTACAAGGCAGCAGGCTGTCTGGTACTATTATTTATCGTCTTGACGTTGTTGCTCAGAATTATTACAAGACACAACCAGGAATTTGAAGTTCCCGACTTGTCGGGTATGACATTGGAGGAGGCAGACGAAGTAGCTCACAGGCATCATTTACGTCTGGAAGTATCTGATTCTGTATTTATACCGACAATAAGCAGGGGACTGGTTCTAAGGCAAAACCCTAGAGCCGGTAATATGGTTAAGAAAAATCGCAGAGTATTACTAACAATAAACACAATACAGCCAAAACTTGTAAGTATGCCTTCATTGACAGGATACTCTCTCCGTCAGGCAAAAGCCGAGCTTGATGCTAAACAGCTTACGGTTGGCAAACTAACATATGTGTATGACATGGCAACCGATAATGTCCTGTCTCAAAGACTCAACGGAAAATATATATCGCCCGGTAAAATGATAGAGGCAGGCAGCGAGATTGATCTGGAACTCGGAGATAACGGCTACACAAACACCTCAGTGCCTGATGTTACAGGTTTGACTCTAATCCTTGCAAAAGATATACTTATAGAGAACTCTCTTAATCTCGGCAAGGTACACTATGACAGTTCCGTAAAAAATTACTCAGATTCAATCTCAAGTGTCGTAATAAAACAAACGCCTGCTCCTTCAAGATCAACCTCTTTTTCTCTGGGGACTAAAGTAGAGCTCTATTTCACCAACGATAAAGAAAAAATAAAAGCTAAAAAAACGGAGTGACCGATGCTCGAAGAAGATATCGATCTACCTGAGTCAGATGAAGAAGATGAAGAGACTGGAAGTTTTGAACACTACCGTTTCATTTCTGACAAAGGACAGACTCCAATGAGGGTCGACAAATTTATAACAAGCCGTATGGAGAAAACCTCCAGACACAGGATACAACTTGCAGTCGGTGCCGGTTATGTTCTTGTAAACGGCAAGGCTGCCAAAGCAAGTTATATTGTAAAGCCTTTGGATGTGGTTACCATTGAGTTACCATACCAGCGAAGGGGAATGGAGGTAAGACCTGAAAAAATTCCTTTAAGCATTATATACGAAGATGAAGATCTTCTTCTTATTAACAAGCCTCCTGGATTGGTTGTCCATCCGGGACACGGACATTTTTCAGGCACATTGGTAAATGCTTTGGCTTATCATCTGGGAATAAGCCAGGACGAAGATGCTCCGGATGAGAGAATGGGCATACTCGTACACAGAATTGACAAAAACACATCCGGACTTCTTTTAGTAGCAAAAAATGATGATGCCCAACTTATTCTGGCAAAACAATTTTTTGATCACACAATAGACAGGGAATATATAGCACTTGTCTGGGGTAACCTCAAAGAAGATGAGGGAACAATCACAGGACATATTGCAAGAGATCCCAACGACAGGATGCGTTTCAAGGTTTTTCCCGACGGTTCGCTCGGAAAGCATGCCGTAACTCATTACAAGGTTGTTGAGAGATTTGGGTATACAACCTTAGTCTCATGTAAACTGGAGACAGGAAGAACACATCAGATCAGGGTTCATATGGATTATATCGGTCATCCGCTCTTTAACGATGACAGATACGGGGGAGATAAGATATTGAAGGGAACACTTTATGCCAAGTTTAAACAATTTGTGGATAATTGCTTTGAACTCCTGCCCCGCCAGGCTCTTCACGCAAGAACACTTGGATTTACTCATCCCAAGACAGGTAAAAGACTCTTCTTTGAGTGTCCTGTCCCTTCAGATATGCTTGCTGTCATAGAGAAATGGAGAGTTTACTCCAACTACTCAAAATAATTATCTCAAACAATTACCTCGGGATGCCTCCAGGAGGAGGGCCGTACATCCCATGCCCTCTCATTCCCCGGTCTCTGTCCCTGCCACGATCCTGACTCTCTCCAAACTTCCCGAATCTCCACGTAAATGAGAGCATGAAGTATTGCTTGAGAGTTATACTGCTGACATCCTGAATATAATTATCGGTTGTGGTTCTTCTTACACTTTTTGATTGATCGAGTATGTCAAACACCCTAAATCTCAAAGTTGCTGAATTTTTCAGCAAAAGCTTTGAAACCTCCGCATTCCAGACTGTTGCCGGATCATTATAGCCCTCCCCGTAACCAAGATAGAATTGATAGTCTATATCGCTGGCAAGACCAAAACCGGCAGGTAATGTCCAGTTTATGTTTGCATTAATTGCATTGCTCCATGTCGCATCCTTCGTCTTACCAACTGTGTACCAGGCTTTTGCATACGAAGCTCTCCCCCCTATGCCGGTTTCAAGTTTCTCCCCCCTGTATGAAACTCTCAGCATTTCAGAAAGGGATAAAGATGTTGTGAGATTCTTAACGGCTCCTGTCTCTGAAGCAGTGCTGCTTGAGTAATTTATTCCGTTATTGAGACCGGTACGGGTGTTGGTCATTATATAGAATTTGGACTTTGCAACCGGAGCACTCCACATAATGTTTACAGAAACAGAGTATACAGCCTGATCATTGACTGGTTTTGTATGCTGAATGCCACCCTCTTCATACCAGGTTTTATTTACAATTTTGTCAAGAGTGTATGTACCCTCTAATCTGGCGTCCACAGTGCTGAAAGTAGTCCTGTCAGTACTTCTGTAATTTACAGAAAGATTGTGGGAAAACTCGGGCAACAGATCAGGATTTCCCTCGGAAACATAAAGTGGGTTTGAATTATCTTTAACAGGCTGCATCTGAGAAATAGACGGTTGTCTTGTATTTCCACGGTACCTGAGTCTTAGCGCCTTTGTATCGCTGAAATTAATTTCAAGCATTGCTGTTGGAGAAAAATTAACCACATTCCTCTCAAGATCTGTTGTCTCTCCGTCGGCAGTCGTGAGACTATGAGTGTAAGCAGGTTGTACATTCATACCGACAGTATAGTTATACTTCTCCCCCACTTTTCTAATATTGATCTCCCCTCTTTGATTGATGAATATATTCTCAAAACTGTTAGAATAAGTTGAGTCATAAAGATCATACTCTTGAGTGGCATTGTTGAAGTTATTGGCTACTTTGTCTGAGTTGGTCTTTTTATAGTTGTATGAATAGGCGAGCTCCATGAAATAATTATTGCCCAATAGTTCAGTATAGGATGCTCGCGCACCTAAAGAGTAATTACTCTGTCCTGTCTTGTACATCTGTTTCACCTCAGATGTCATCTCGTGACTACCGTAACTACTTGTCAGAGACTCATTGAACGCCACGATGTCATTGTCCTCATAGCCGTATGTAATACTAACAGAGAAGGTTCTGCCGGTCTTGTTAAATTTCTGACGAAATAAGAGGTCTCCACCAAGGGATCTTGTATCGTTATCTCCGAAAGATTTACTGTTACCGTCATTTATTAATGTTCCCAACAAACCCTTTGTCGAATAGAGATTTCCCTCGTTGAACGATCCGTTTCCAACATTTATATTAGGACGGAAAAGAACAGATGTCATTTCATTGAACTTGTACTCCAGATTTAAAGATGCTCTATGTGCATTTGACCTTGAGAGGGAGTACTGATCACTGTTATAAATAAAGCTGCTGTCTGTCAGAAATGTCTGTTTATTAACTGTCTGTTTGTTTTCAGTCTCATTACCACTATATAGATAACTCCCTCCTATTGAAAGTTTTTTATCCTTGCTCTCGGTATTTGCATTCACTCCGGCCATCCACGATGAGGTTATGCCGCTTCCTCCGAAATTCATTATTGCACCGCCCACGCGTACTCCGCTCGATCCGCCTAAAGAGTTTCTCATTCCTCTCATGGCTTCTCCGGCAACATCAAAAAATCCCCGGTTATTTGTATTGTTAGCATTGGCAATCACACTCAATTGACTTCTTGATGTGAAATTACCTAGCATACCGGCAGTCTGGTATTTATCATCAGTACCATATCCGGCACTCATGTTTCCGAACCATCCGTTCATCATTCCCGGCCGTATCGAAAGGTCAATTACTGTTTCTGAATTTCCGTCATCAATTCCAGTAAAGAGGGCTTGTTCTGATTTTTTCTCAAGCACTTTTACCTTGTCAATTATTTTTGCAGGGAGATTCTTTGTGGCCAATTGCGGATCGTCAAGAAAGAATGTTTTTCCGTCTATTGTAATTTTATTGATCGTCTTACCATTTGCTGTTATGGACCCATCACTTGCAATCTCAATACCCGGCAATTTCTTAAGCAGGGTTTCAAGCATATCCCCATCAGTTACCTTAAAAGAGGATGCATTATACTCTATAGTATCTTTTTTGACAATTATAGGATTGGCAAGAGCTGAGACAGTTATTGCAGAAAGAGTATTAAGCTCCTCCTTCATCTTTACTTTTCCGAAATCTATAAGGGCTTTCCCTTTTGTGTTGAACTTGGTTATATAAGGGATGTATCCCATACATTCTGCCTTCAATGTGTACGATCCTTCAGGTACCTTTAGTATTTCAGCCCATCCGGATGCGTCAGTCAGTGCATATTTCAAGGCCTCTTTTTTACCCTCTAATGTTATAGAAACCGTTGCGAATTCAATAGGATTCTGCCTTATACTGTCGATAAGTACGATTTTAATTCTAAAATCCTTTGCTTCAGTGTCGGCAAATGATCTGTAAGTGCTGAAAAAAATAAGAGATAGAGTAAGCAGGCATATGTTGATATACTTCATATAGGTCAAATTTTCTCTGTGATGTTTAATTTCATGCTTTGACTACAAAAAACGTGAAAAGTTAAATCATTTATGAGAAAAATTATTTAACCCTGCCAGGATTGTTTTTCACGAACTCCTTCCAATTTGATTTACCGCCGTTTGAAATAGTAGGTCTTGCAGATTCAAGGAAGTGGCAATAGGCAACAGCCACTCCGTCTGTAGCATCAAGATATTCTGAAGAATTGTCAATCTTGAGCATATTACAGAGAAGAGAGGCAACCTGCTCCTTTGAAGCTGCCCCTCTTCCTGTTATTGCCATTTTTATCTTTCTTGGAGCATATTCCGTTACCTGAATTTCACTTGACAATGCAGCAGTTATCGCTGCACCCTGCGCCCTTCCAAGAACAAACATCGACTGGACATTCTTACCGTAAAATGGAGCCTCGACAGCCATTTCTGTAGGTTTAAACCTGGCGATAAGATCTAATACACCGTTGTAAATACTCCTTAGTTTATGATAGTGATCTTTATCAAGATGCAAGTCTATTACTCCCATCTCTAAAAAAAACGCCTTATTGCCGGTAACCTTTATTACACCCCACCCAAGAATTCTTGTCCCAGGATCAATACCTAGTATGATCTTATCTGAGATCATATGGTTTAATCTATATAAGAGAAACCTGTATACTCTCTGAGAACAGACGGAACCTCAATGCCCCTCTCAGTCTGATTGTTCTCAAGAATTGCGGCCAGAATTCTCGGAAGGGCCAAAGAACTGCCGTTAAGAGTATGGGCAAGTTGGGTTTTGCCGTTTTCATCCTTGAAACGCAGCTTAAGCCTGTTTGCCTGAAAGGTTTCAAAATTTGACACCGAGCTGACTTCAAGCCATCTGCCCTGAGCTGCAGAGTATACTTCAAAATCATATGTAAGAGCAGATGTAAAACTCATGTCTCCGCCGCAAAGTCTTACTATTCTGTAAGGAAGGCCTAGAGAACGCACAATACCCTCAACATGTTTCACCATCTCCTCAAGTGCATCATATGAGGTGTCAGGATGCGATATCTGAACTATCTCCACCTTGTCAAACTGATGTAATCTGTTGAGCCCCCTTACATCTTTGCCGTATGAACCTGCCTCTCTCCTGAAACATGGTGTATAAGCAGTACACTTAACCGGTAATTCATTGTTGTTTAAAATCACATCCCTGAAAATATTAGTTACCGGAACTTCAGCTGTAGGAATAAGATAGAAATTATCCAAACCTACATGATACATCTGCTCTCCTTTGTCCGGGAGTTGACCTGTTCCGAATCCTGAAGCTTCATTCACCATAAGTGGCGGTTGAAACTCAACATATCCGGCCTTTATATTTTTATCAAGGAAATAAGATATGAGCGCTCTCTGAATCTTGGCACCTTTCCCTTTATAGACAGGGAATCCTGCTCCGGTAAGCTTCACCCCCAGATCAAAATCTATAATATCGTATTTTTTTGCCAGTTCCCAGTGAGGTAATGCATCTTTAAGCTCAGGAAAAGATCCTCCCTCCCTTACAATTACATTGTCTTCTGCGGTTTTGCCCTGCGGTACTGAGGAGTGTGGTAAATTAGGAAGAAGAACCAGCTTCTCATTCATCTCATTTGTAATAGATTGCATCTGGATATCCAGTTGTTTGGATCTCTCTTTCAACTCTGCAACTTTGAATTTTGCCTCTTCAGCCTCGGATTTTTTACCCTCTTTCATAAAAGAACCGATTGCACGAGCCAGAGTGTTCTGCTCTGCCAATATGGAATCCAGTTCTGTCTGAGTATCTCTTCTCTGTTGATCAAGATCATTAATACTTTTAATTATCTCTGCTGCATCAAAATTCTTGACAGCAAGCCTCTCTGCCACAAATTGAGGTTGTTCCCGGAGTAGTTTTATATTTAACATCTTATCTTAATAAATGAGTTCCAAAGGTAGAAAAAAATACATTACATTATCTAAAAAAGAGAGCCGGACTCATGTTCCGGCTCTTTATCCTCTGTACAGCAATAATAATTACATCTGGCTGATTGCTCCAACAGGGCATACGTCAGCGCAAGTGCCGCAATCTGAACAGATATTAGGGTCAATTTTGTAGATATCACCGGGAGAGATAGCCTCAACTGGGCACTCGTCGATACATGTTCCACAAGCTGTGCAGTCTTCTGAAATTTTGTAAGCCATTACAATAAAATTTAATTTGGTTATTTCTTGCAAAGGTATAAAATTGGGTGGAAAAGAACAAATAGTAATTGTATCTTTGCAGAATAAAACCAATTTAAAATTCATGACATGCATAATATGATATATAATCTCTGTGCTGCACTCATATTGGCTGTATATCCTCTTGTTGACGCATCTGCACAGCAAGCTTCCGAAATGAGTATTGAATTCAACAAGACTGTACATGACTTCGGAGATATTGACATCAACTCCGGCCCGAGGAGCTATGCTTTCTACTTCAAGAATACAAGCAAACAACAGGTAATTATACAGACTGTGATCTCCTCCTGCGGTTGTACCACTCCGGAATGGACAAAAGAACCAATTAAACCGGGAGAGAAGGGAAAAATTGATGTAACATTCCTAAACGATCAAGGGGCGTACCCGTTTGACAAGTCATTGACAGTTTATGTTACAGGAAGTTCAAGACCAATTGTTCTAAGGATCAAAGGTGTTGTCACTCAAAAACCGAAATCGATGAAACAGCAGTATCCGGTGAAAATAGGTCATTTAGGGCTAAAAAAAAACTTAATTGAATACGGTCAAGCCCATTACGGCTCAATCTCGAAAGGTGCTATTGAAGTGGTTAACCTTGCCGGCAGCCCTATCAAAGTAACCTTCACTGACTTTTCTAAGGGGTTTTACATTAACGCCAATCCTGGAGTTATCAGTGCCGGTGGAAGAAGCGACCTTATATTCTCAATCGACACAAGAGCTGCCCACACATGGGGAACAACAGTGCTCTCGGCTACTCCCGTCATAAATGGCAAGAAGGCGGACAAATCAATTCAGGTTAAGGCAACAATCCTTGAGGACTTTACCCGTATGTCCAAAGAGGAACTTGATAAAGCCCCCCTGCCTCTTTTTTCCAAAAGCTCTTTCAATTTCGGTAAAGTTAAATCCGGGACTTTGGTAAAAGCATCTTTTGATTACAGAAACGTCGGACGGAGTGATCTGATAATCCGACAGATTCAATATAGCGAGGATGGAATGACAGCAAGCTATAAGGAGAATACTCCTCCAAATGTTGCCTCAAGTATAGTGTCAACATTTAATACAAAAGGTATATCAGGAGAAAAGAGCTTTATCATCACTCTTATCACAAACTCGCCAACAAGACCTATAATAAATCTGATCATATCCGGAGAGATAATAAAATAATGCCTATGGACAATATGGTAAAGGATAGTGCCCTCATTGTCAATGAGGGCGTAGAACAGCCACCTGTTATAAATCCCTATATTACTAATTTTTACAAGAAAAACCGGATTAAGCCCCTCTCCGTCAAAGAGTATGTTGAGGGAATACTTGCCGGTAACACCACAATTCTAAGTCAAGCAATCACATTGATAGAGAGTTCCAAACCGGAACACAGAATAATAGCCCAACAAGTTATTGAAACCTGCCAACCATTTGCCGTCAAATCTATGAGAATCGGCATTACCGGTGTTCCCGGAGCAGGTAAAAGTACATTTATTGAGGCTTTTGGCGGTCTTATCACATCCGGCAATCACAAACTTGCAGTATTGGCAATTGATCCGAGCAGCGAAAAGAGTAAAGGTAGCATACTTGGCGACAAAACGCGAATGGAGACACTCTGTTCTGACCCTAAAGCCTTTATAAGGCCCAGTCCAAGCAGTGGCTCTCTGGGAGGAGTTGCCAGGAAGACCAGGGAGAGTATAGTCCTTTGTGAAGCTGCCGGTTTCGATGTTATTTTTATTGAAACTGTCGGGGTCGGGCAATCTGAGACAGCGGTACATTCAATGAGCGACTTCTTTCTTCTGCTTATGCTATCAGGAGCAGGAGACGAACTGCAGGGTATAAAGAGAGGAATTATGGAGATGTCCGATTTAATAGCTATTACAAAAGCCGATGGGACAAACGTCGACAAGGCGACTTTGGCAAAAGCCCTCTACTCAAACGCACTTCATCTTTTTCCTCCCACAGAATCAGGCTGGGTACCGACAGCTCTGACATCATCTGCCGTAACAAAAGAGGGATTGGTTGACATTTTGAACAAAATCAACGAATATTTTAAATTGACCACCGAAAACGGTTATTACCAGCACAAAAGAAGGGAACAGGCAAAATTCTGGATGTATGAAACTATCAACGAAGAGCTCAAGAACAGATTCTTTGAAGATCCCAAGATACAGGAAATACTGAAAGAGTATGAAGATTCAGTCTCGAGTGGTAAGATTGGTTCTTTCACAGCAGCTTCAGAATTACTGAAAATATACAACAAACGATGAACATAGTCATAGAAGCCCTCAAAAACAGCATCCTCATCACAGGTCTTGTGATGATAATGATGCTACTCATAGAATATGTAAACATACACACACACGGTTCCACGTTCAGGAAACTAAGAGGCTCATCGGTTAGGCAAGTACTGCTTGCAGCCTTACTGGGCTTAATCCCAGGTTGTGTGGGCGGATTTGCCGTAGTATCGCTATACACTCACAATATAATAAGCTTCGGAGCTCTTTTAGCCATGATGATCTCCTCCTCCGGGGATGAAGCCTTTATTTTAATGGCGGCTGTTCCAAAAACAGCTATTATACTCTTCATTTCACTGCTAGTTACCGGAATCCTTACAGGAATTGTGGTCGACAAACTGTTCAGACAGAACAAACGTCCTTTTGCGCCCGAAGAGTATAAAATACATGATGATTGTGATTCAATAGCATCGACACCTGTTTTCGGGGCAAGTATAAAGGAAAATCTCAGACATTTCAGCAAAGAGAGACTCATAATAATAATCGGTATAGCGATATTTGCCATTGCTGTCGTTATGGGCCTTCTTGAACACGAACATATGGAAGCCGGAGCATCCGGGCACCATGATGAAGAGCATCTCCACGGAGCAATAAATATCTTTAGTGAGAGATGGATTAATCTGCTTTTCGCAGGTATCAGCGTTCTTACACTGTTCCTTACATTAAAGGCCAAAGAACATTTTATAAAGGAACATCTGTGGAATCATGTTGCATTGAAACACTTCAAGTCCATATTCTTATGGACATTCGGCGCTTTACTGGTAATTCACTTTGGAATGCAGTATATGCATATTGAAAATTGGGTCAGGGACAATGTGGTATTAATGATATTGCTCGCTGCAGCAATAGGTTTGATACCAGAGTCAGGACCTCACATGGTTTTCATAACTCTCTTTGCGGGCGGTCTTATTCCGTTCAGTGTGCTGTTTGTAAGCTCTATGGTGCAGGATGGACATACAGCACTGCCCTTGCTCGCAGAGAGCAAAGGCAGTTTCGTTAAAGCAAAAGCCATAAACTTTGTCATAGGTGTATCACTAGGGATAGTTCTGCATCTAATGGGCATATAATGGATTCCCTAGACAAATTTTACTCCCCGTTCATTGAAATCAGGAACTCCTGATTATTTTCTGTACGCATAAGTCTTGTCTTCATAAATTCCATAGCCTCTACGGAATTCATATCTGCAAGATAGTTCCTGAGTATCCATATTCTGTTGAGAGTCTCCTTGTCAAAGAGAAGGTCATCCCTTCTAGTACTACTAAGTGTAACGTCAACAGCAGGAAATATTCTCTTATTGGATAGCTTTCTGTCAAGTTGAAGCTCCATATTACCAGTCCCCTTGAATTCCTCAAAAATCACCTCATCCATCTTTGATCCGGTATCTGTAAGAGCTGTCGCAAGTATGGTCAAAGATCCTCCGTTTTCAATGTTCCTTGCAGCACCGAAGAATCTTTTCGGTTTGTGCAGCGCGTTGGCATCTACACCTCCACTCAAAACTTTTCCTGAAGCCGGTTGAACTGTATTGAAAGCCCTAGCAAGCCTTGTGATAGAGTCAAGCAATATAACCACGTCATGGCCGCACTCTACTAGTCTCTTTGCTTTCTCCAACACAATGTTCGCAACTTTCACATGTCTCTCCGCTGGTTCATCAAAAGTGGATGCCACAACTTCAGCCTTAACACTTCTTGCCATGTCGGTAACCTCTTCAGGTCGCTCATCGATGAGCAAAACAATCATATATACCTCGGGGTGATTTGCAGCTATCGCATTTGCTATATCTTTAAGCAAAACGGTCTTACCAGTTTTTGGCTGGGCTACGATCAATCCGCGTTGTCCCTTTCCAATCGGGGCAAAAAGATCCACGACTCTGGTTGAAAGATTATTGTGTCCATTTGATGTTATATTGAATTTCTCTTCCGGGAAGAGAGGTGTAAGAAAATCGAATGGAACGCGGTCTCTGATAAACTCAGGAGATCTTCCGTTTATCTGACTAACCTTTATAAGTGGAAAATATTTATCCCCCTCTCTTGGTGGCCTGATCTCACCAACAAGAGTATCTCCTGTCTTAAGACCATATAATTTAATCTGAGATTGTGAAAGATAGATATCATCCGGGGAGTTAAGGTAGTTATAGTCAGATGATCTTAGGAAACCGTAACCATCAGGCATTATCTCCAAAACGCCTGTTGCTTCTACCGTGCCTTCAAATTCTACCTTTTTGTACTGCTCCTTCATGCTGTTCTCAACACTCTCTACAGAGAGTATCTCGTCTGCTCCGGGTTGTTGCTTTTTGTTATCCTTCGGCTGATTAAGACGTAGTCGGTTTTGCTGCTGTTGCCCCGCCTGCGTCTGCTGTTTATTGACTTGCTGGTTGGACTGCTGTGATTGCTGCTGTGATTGCTGCGGGTTGTTTGGCAGAACGGTCTGTTGAGTCTGAGTTTGACCCAGTTGTTGAACCTGTTGAGATTGAGGTTGTGGATGCCCTTGTTGCGAATGCTGTGGTTGTCCCTGTTGAGGCTGAACTCTTGGCCCTTTTTGATTTTGTCCCCCCTTCTGCAAATTTTGTTGTTGCTTAGGATTTATATTTTGAGGTCGGGATTCAACATTAATCTCGTTCTTTGGTTTTTCTAACTCAAATAGAACATTACTTTCTACAACAGCCGGCTGATCGTTACTCTTTGCCTGTTCAGCCAATTTAACTGCCAGAGGTTTTCTTCCTCTTTTCTTCGGCGCTGCAGGAACCTCGTCTTTGACCGTTTCTTTCTTTACAGGATTTTCCATTACAACAGGTTTCTCTTTTGCCGGCTCAACTGTTTTGGCCTTTTCTATACGCAACTTCTTCTGTCGTTGCACTAATGGGCGTTTAATCGGCTCATTTGAGAGACTTCCTTGTCTGGCTTGCTCATCTAATATTTCATAGACAAGCTCATCTGTGGAAAAATTTTTGGCTTTGCTGATATTCAGCTTTTGAGCAATAGCAATTAAGTCATCCTGACTCATCTTGCTTAATTCTTTTATATCGTACATTCGATGTTGTAGGGAGTATTGATTAATCAGAAAAGATAATCGTGATTGAGCGCAAATTTATAGTTAATATTCTTAAAAACAAAAAAAATGCATTATATCAGTCAACAATTATTTTGCTGCTATGACATCAATTTCAACCAAAGCACCTTTAGGTAAAGCTACAACGGAATAAGCAACCCTTGCAGGATATGGTTCTTTAAAAAATGTGGCATACACCTCATTCATTGCCGCAAAATCTTTAATATCTGATAAATACACTGTAGATTTAAGAACATTGTCATAAGTACAACCCGCCTCTTCGAGAATAAAACCAATATTTTTCAGAGACTGAGCTGTTTGCTCCCTAATTCCTCCTTCAACGAACTCACCTGTAGAGAGATCTATCGGAAGCTGACCGGATACAAAAATAAGACCATTGGCCTCTGTGGCCTGGCTATAAGGACCCACCGCCTTAGGGGCCTTGGCAGAAGATAAGACATTTTTCATAATATAATTTTTAAAGTTAATTGTCCCAATAACTTGCACTCTTCTTATACTGCAAGAGATCTGCAAGCGCCGAAGCTTTAGCATTTATCCTGAAACTCCAACTCTTCCATGTACCAGTAGGCACCCAAGAGAAAGAGATTTGAAAACAGTGAAGGTCATATGTTGCACTCAACTGAGTCGTTGTAAGTTTCATCTTCATTACATCTATTCCGGTATTCATCGTAAAAGCAAGTCGCTTGTCCATGGTAATCTGTCCAGACAAACCAAGAGTCTGAGTATGAGTATTGATTGTGGAGAGCTGATTGCTCGCATAAGTATATGAACGGCTGTAAGAGTAATTATAATTCATACTCAGCGACCATGGAATTTCCGGATCCAGGTAATAGAGCCAGCCTCCGGGGATATATTCCCCTGTCACAGGGTTCTGATATACCCTATTGTAATATACAGGATCAGGATGGCCTCCTACAGTTGCCGATGCATTCTTAACCTTGTTGGCTTCTGATTGTCCGCCTCCCCTTGTACCATTTCCCTTAAAAGAATAAGATAGTGAAACACTGGCATTTGTCATTCTGGCTATCTTAAAGCCTCCCTCTTTGACAATATTGTACTGATTTATTCTCTCCCCTCTCTCATTGATTGCATACGGGTCAAAAATCGCATTGGCATTGAATGCCAACAAACCAAAGATGGTTGTGCTCATAGTAGAGGAGATAGTCGACAATTTCATTGAGTCAGCAAGAAAGTTGTATGAACCTGAAAAGTTGAGATTGTCAATCAAGTTCTTCTTTATGATGCCACCATTTGTAGTATCTTTGTCACTCTTTATCTTTGCTTCGAGATTGTTCGCTAGCGAGAAGCTTATGCCCCCACTCTCACCGGCTGCCGGATAACCATATAGAAGACCATTATATATGTTATACTCTTTTGTCCTTACAACGCCGCTATTATCAGTATAGGTCAGAGTCCTGTATCCATTAGCGCGTGTTCCAAGATCAGGTCTGTAACTAAATGATATCTGAGGTTTTATCATGTGTCTGATAGCCCGGAGCTTTCCCCTGTCTCCAAAATTAAATATACCGAATATTTGGGTGCTCATTGACAGAGAGCCGGAATAATCATTTGTTGCACCAAAATGGCTGAAGAGTGCTGATGTATCGGTCACAACTTGACTTGTCTCCGAGTTATATGACTGGTTCATTGTCTGGAAATACCAGTTCATGCCATATGAAACACCCGGGGAGAATTGGAGGTATTTGAGCAGTGTAAATGTGGGAAGACCAATAGTGAAGTTGTGCTTAACACCTGCCTTGAATTTTTGTAGAAAATCCTCACCGCCAAACTCACTTGCCTGGAAATTAATTTTATTGTCCACTGCTGCATTATATGCAAATTGAATCTTTTCATAAAATTTCTCCTTACCTGCCGCCTCTTTCCTCTTAAAAGGATAGATTCTGTTCATTGTTAGGGTAATGTTCGGAAGGGTAAATGCATAGGAGCTGTCCAAAGAGTTCTGGCTATGCAACAAGTTGGCAGATAGGCTAAACGGAGTTCCAGTAAATGTCTTTGAATATGAAACACTAGAAGATATCTGGTTCTGTAGGCTCTGTTGTATTTCATATGAATTGTACCGGTTATTTGATGGAGACGAAAAATTGACTGAAGCTCTGAAAGTTGTTCCGGGATGTGCTTTTGAATCCTGAGAATGAGTCCACTTTACAGAGAAGTCTTTTGTAGTGTAATAACTTTCAGTACCAATTTCTCCAACCTTGTTCTTTGAATAGTTGAAACTGAATCCTCCGTCAAACTTATACCGTGTCTTATATCTTGATTCAACCTGGACATTGTATGATCCCAATGTATAAAAATCCGTAGTCACCGTAAAGTCCAGATGGTCTCCCAACACAAAATAATAACCCAGGCCTGTCATACCGAAACCTCTGGCAGCCTCCTCGGTAAATGAGGGAATAAGAAGACCGCTTGCTCTTTTCACCTGATTAGGCACAAAGCCGAACGGTAGGGCAAAAGGAGTAGGCACATCCTCAACAACAAGATATGCCGGGCCGAAAACTGTATTCCGGGGATTGTTTGTAACCTTGGCTCTTGTCAATTGCAGGTAGAAGTGCGGATGATCCAGCTCGCAGGTGGTATACATTCCTTTATTAATATTAATAGTGTTGTCCGGCATCTTTTTAATTACGTCTCCGTGAAGAAAGCCCTCAGATTCCTGAGTTATCATATTCTTAATCTTAGCCTTCCTGCTATTGAAGTTATAGTATACCGTCTCCATGGTATACTCGCTCTTCCCCTCCTTCATCTTTGGTAATCCGACAACATTTCCGGCAGTATCTATTGTTCCCTTTGCGAATATTGTCTTTGAATCAAGGTCATATTCCATATAGTCAGATGTAAGTTCAAAATTACCATACTGGACCTTGACATCTCCATAATAGTAAACCATCTTCTTGCCATTACTGAAGTCCTCAATAATAGAGTCTTTTGCGCCGGAGAAAACAGGCATTGTGATAGATCCTTTCGGAGCCAGAGTATCCGGTATAGTGTCTGTTGAATCCTTAACTTTTAATGTAGTAGAATCTTTCTTCATCAATATTGTATCTTTTCTCAGCAGGGTGGTATCCACCGGTTTTACCAGTGTATCCTGTCCAAAAGACTTGAAATCTACTCTTCCGGGAGAGGGTATGGAATACATGTACCCTGCCAAGAGAGTGAATAATGAGCCCCATAGGATTCTGTTGATGTTGTATCGAAAGCCCAACCGGGTTAAAAGTTTTAAAAAAAATTATTACTACTTTTGTGAATTGCAAAGATAAATCTTTTTTAAGCAACAAAAATGCCATACAGGATACTTTTAATACTTTTTTGTTTACTGACTCAATTTCCATCGGCTATCCGGGCTACAGACCCGGTAAAAATTAAAAAAGTGGTTATTGACGCTGGGCATGGCGGACATGATCCTGGGGCAATCAGCCCAAACAGAAGAGTTAAAGAGAAGGACATAACCCTGTCTGTGGCGCTTAAGCTTGGAAAGATAATAGAAGAAAAACACCCGGACATAAAGGTGATTTACACTAGAAAAACGGATGTATTCATACCGCTGAACACTCGCACAGAGATAGCAAACAAAAATCAGGCTGACCTTTTCATCTCTATACACGTCAACTCTGCAAAAGCCCGGTCTGCTTCAGGATCTGAGACGTTTGTAATGGGTGAGAGTAAAAGCAGTTCAAACCTTGAAGTAACGATGATGGAAAACAGTGTTATTGCACTTGAAGGAGACCATCAATCAGTCTATGAAGGTTTTGACCCCAACAACCCTGAATCATATATTATTTTCAGCCTCCTTCAGAACGCGCATCTGGAGCAAAGCCTTCAGATGGCTGAACTGGTTCAGGAAGAGTTTGCAAAAGGGCCTGTGCATACAAACAGGGGAATAAAGCAAGGCGGTCTTCTGGTTCTATGGAGAAGTTCCATGCCAGCGATTCTCGTTGAACTCGGGTTTTTGTCAAATCCCAATGATTATCTTGTATTGATTGGAGAGGAGAACCATAAAAAATACGCATATTCGCTCTACAAAGCCTTTAGTAGGTATAAGAAAGCCTATGAGGGGAAAGAGGGGGATAGTGAAAAGGTGGGTAGTGAAAAATTAAATAGTGAAAAGGGGAAAGTGATAAGTGAGGATAATGAAAAGGGTAAAGTGATAAGTGAAGAGAGTAAAAAGATAAAAAGGGATACATTAGCGGAGATTCGTAAAGCTTTGCAGAAAAAGAGCGACACACACAAAAAAGTTGATTCTGAGCAAAAGATTGACACAACAAAAAAAATAAATACAGGCAGCAAATCCTCCTCACCTCTTTGTTTCAGGGTACAGATTCTCGCTGTGACACGGATACTGCCTGAAAACGCCCCTGATTTCAAAGGAGAAAGAGACCTAAAATATATAAAAGTGGGAAATTTCTATAAATATAGTATAGGAGAGTTCAGTACAAAAGAGGAGGCCGAGAAAGAACTCCCCCACATTAAAAAGAAATTTCCAAAAGCATTCATTATAAAAGTTGAAAATGATAATTAATTTAAACAGAGAACAGAAAATCGGGTTGTTTGCGATATTGATCGCAGCATCGCTGTATATTACAATAAACTACCTTAAAGGGAAGGATATATTCGGCACCACTAACATATATTACACGGTATATGACAGCGTGGATGGTCTCAACACCACGGGACCCGTATATATAAAAGGGTTTAAAGTGGGAACAGTCCAGAAGATCGAATACCAGGAAAAGAGTGATAACTTTCTTGTAACGATGAAGGTTGATTCAAAATACAATATACCTGATAGTTCAATAGCCCAACTATATAGTTCGGATCTTCTGGGAGGAAAATCAATCCGGATACAGATTGCCAAAGGGGTCAAGATTATAGGGGAGCGGGATACTCTTCGCTCAGAAATTGAACCGGGGCTGATAGAGAATATATCGGCACAAATTCTCCCTTTAAAGGATCAGGCATCAGAGCTGATTACAAATCTCAATAAGACATTTGTGAATGTAAATGATGTTCTTGATCCTGAAGCAAAGAGACACCTTTCTCAATCACTGTTAAACCTTGACAAGACATTGCAGAATATTAGGAACATAGCATCAAACCTTGATAAAAACGGTCCAGAAATATCCTCTTTGATAAGCAACCTTGACAACCTCTCCTCATCTCTAAATAAAAGTGTGGTTGTACTCGATAAAGGGTTGGGCAATATAACCGAGATTACAGACTCTCTCAAAAGAGCCGACCTCTCCGGCACAATAAAATCACTTAAAGATTTACTTTTAGAAATAAATAATCCTCAAGGTTCAATCGGAAAATTGATTAAAACAGACTCGTTACACAACTCAATTGATTTATTGGTAAGGGATATCGATGTGTTAATAAAAAACATTCAAGATGACCCCAAAAAATACATAAAAATTTCCGTATTTTAAAGAAATTCCTTTCTTTATTTTATTGATTTTTAAGATTGTCAATTTTAAAAAAATTTTCCGTCTGAAATACAGACTCTTGAAAAATTCTTGAATTTTCAAAGTGAATATTTGTTTTTTTTTAAAGAATTTATCCCCATTTTTGTTTTACAATCTAAAACAAAAACCTAACACATGTCTGAAGCTTCATATACAACAGTATGGAATAATTGTCTCCAAATAGTAAAGGACAATATTCCGCCTCAGAGTTTCAAGACGTGGTTCGAACCTATAAAGGCTGTAAAACTCACCGGGAGCATACTGACAATAGCCGTACCAACCCATTTCTTCATTGAATTTCTTGAAGAATACTATATTGACCTTATCAGTAAGGCCTTAAAACGTGAGCTTGGCAGAGAGGCAAAACTTGAATATAATGTCAAGGTTGTATCAAATGAGAAACCTGTTCAGATACCTCATCAGTCAACAGCCGAAATAACAAATAAATCCTTACCTTTTCCTAATCAGGCAAGACAAATAGCGAACCCGTTCGTCATTCCGGGACTCCAACAGTTGAAGATTGATCCACAACTCAACCCTCACTTTAGTTTTGACAACTTCATTGAAGGCGAGTGCAACAGGCTTGCCAGATCTGCCGGACTTACCATTGCGGCTAACCCGGGGTCAAGTGCTTTCAATCCGCTTTTTCTATATGGCGGTTCCGGACTTGGAAAAACACACCTTGCTCAGGCAATAGGGATTAATATAAAGGAGAAATTTCCAGACAAGATAGTTTTATATGTAAGCGCAAACCGCTTCCAGACACAGTTCATGGATGCTGTTAACGTCAAGAACAAACTTACTGACTTTCTCCATTTTTATCAGATGATAGATGTTTTAATTATAGACGATGTTCAGGAATTTGCCGGAAAGAGTGGTACTCAAAATGCTTTTTTTCACATTTTCAGCCATCTGCATAATCTCGGAAAACAACTGATACTGACTTCAGACAAACCCCCGGTAGATCTTCAGGATTTGGAACAAAGACTACTCTCAAGATTCAAATGGGGTTTACTTGCCGAACTTCGTCAGCCTGACTATCAGACCAGAATGGCAATAATCAAGGCAAAATGCTATAATGACGGTGTAACCCTTCAGGAAGAGGTTGTATCATACCTTGCATCCAGAGTTACCACAAATATCAGGGAGATTGAAGGGACATTAAACTCTTTGCTGGCGCAGGCTATATTCAACAATAAAACTATTGACATGGACCTTGCTGAAAGCCTTACAGAAAAGATTGTCAGTAGAAACCGGAATGAGCTCACAATTGACGATATCCAGAAGACAGTATGCGAATACTTCAAGATAAACACTGAACTGTTCCTCTCTTCATCGAGAAAGAGAGAATTGGTACAAGCAAGACAGATTGCAATGTTTCTCAGCAGGAACCTTACAAACAATTCCCTTGCAACAATCGGTTCACTTACCGGAGGAAGAGATCATGCAACAGTACTTCACGCATACAATACAGTCTGTGACCTTATAGATACAGACCGTTCATTCCGCAAGTATGTCACAGATATTGAGAAAAAACTAAAACCACAATAAAACAACATGGAATCCCCAAAAGTCCTATCATACTTTTCAGAGATCTGCAAAATTCCAAGAGAGTCAGGTCACGAAGAGATGATAGTAGCATACTTGGAAAATTTTGCGAGGGAGAACTCCCTTGAATACAAGATAGATGAAGCTGGTAATATTGTTATTTCAAAAGAAGCGACACCAGGGATGGAAAGCATTCCGACAGTTGTTCTACAGAGCCATTCCGACATGGTATGCGAGAAAAACAGCAACAGCACACACGACTTCAGTAAAGACCCCATAAAGGTAGTTGAAGAGAATGGCTGGCTTATTGCAAAAGAGACTACTCTCGGAGCTGACTGTGGAATAGGTATGGCTGCCCAGATGGCAATCCTTACCGACTCGACTATTGAACATGGCAGAATCGAGGCTCTATTCACAACAGACGAAGAGACTGGTCTCACCGGAGCTAAAGCTCTTAAACCCGGGTTCATTACTGGCAACTTTCTTATAAACCTTGACTCAGAAGACGAAGGGGAGCTTTTTATTGGTTGTGCAGGAGGAATGGATACAACAGCACTGTTTAAGTATAAAAGAGAATCTGTCCCTTCAGGAATGGATTTCATGAAAGTCGGCTTTTACGGAGCTGCCGGAGGACATAGCGGAGACGACATTAATAAGAACAGAGCGAACGCCAATCAACTTCTCACAAGATTTCTCCTCCCGATATTTGAGAAATATAAAATTGCAATTTGCAAGATTGACGGCGGAAACAAACGTAATGCGATATCACGCGAGGCGTATGCTACTATAGCCTTTAACCCGGCAGACAAGGATAAAATATTAAATCTGTTCAAGAAGGCAGAGGCTGAGATAGTAGATGAATACATGATATCTGACCCCGATCTTTTCGGAAAGATAGAGACAACACAACTGGAAGAGTGGTGCATGGATCCGGATACCACGTACCGATTGTTAAACTCTTTGAATGCTTGCCCCCATGGTGTTCTTGCCATGAGTCAGGAGATACCCGGTTTCGTGGAAACCTCAACCAACCTTGCATCTGTAAAGATGACCCCTGAAGAAGAGATAATTATATGCACAAGTCAGAGAAGTTCTTTGAACAGTGCAAGATACCAAGCGGCAAGTAGGATTGAATCACTGTTCAAGCTTGCAGGAGCTCATGTAACGCATGAAAGCGAATACCCCGGATGGAAACCAAAAATGGATTCCAAACTTCTTAGCGTGAGTAAGGATGCCTATATCAAGCTATTCGGTAACGAACCTATAGTGAGAGCGATACATGCAGGATTGGAGTGCGGTCTGTTCCTTGACAAATACCCTAATCTTGACATGATATCTTTTGGACCCACACTTAGAGGAGTTCATGCCCCTGGTGAGAAACTCGAGATTTCTACCGTGGATAAATTCTGGAAACTTCTTATACAGATACTTAAAGATATTAAATAAAGCATAATGTTATGGGAGTATTGATAGCCCCTTCCATGCTCTCCGCGGATTTTGGAAATCTTGCGCAACAAGTTGACATGGTCAACAAGAGCGATGCAGACCTAATTCACCTTGATATCATGGATGGTGTTTTCGTACCAAACATCTCGTATGGTTTTCCGGTAGTCAAGGCTATAGCCAAGGCTGCCGAAAAGCCATTGGATGCTCATCTTATGATCATAGATCCAGACAGATATTTTGAGAATTTCAAAGATCTGGGAGTAAAGTATCTGAGTGTGCACTATGAAGCTTGCATCCACCTTCACAGGTCGCTGCAGAGGATAAAGAGTCTCGGAATGAAAGCAGGAGTGGCTCTTAATCCTCACACACCCGCGCATTTATTATCCGAGATCACTCATGAAGCCGATTTTATTCTGGTCATGTCGGTCAATCCCGGATTTGGCGGACAAAGCTTTATAGAGAACACATACCAAAAATTAGGCAGAATCAAGGAGATTCTCAGCGAGAACGACTCCAAGTGCCTGATAGAGATTGACGGCGGTGTGACTAAGGAGAACGCCTCATTGTTGGCAAAAGCCGGTGCCGATATATTAGTTGCCGGGAACAGTGTTTTTGGAGCACCTGACCCTGTAAAGGCTATCAGAGATTTAAGATATACCTGATCTCTTTGAAAGCATAGCTTTTCACAACTCCATTCCTTCTTTCCAGCACAAGGCAGGCATATTTGTCTATTCCTGTTATTTTTGCCTCAAACCTCTCATTTGTACCTGTAACTTCGTAAAGTTGGTACTCATTCAAATGATATAAATGATTGAGGTAGTCTTCTTCTGTTTTTTTCATTATTTTACCATAGTACTCAATATCAGCGGCATAATACAAGACCTCGATTGAAGAGACGAGTAATTCAAGCTCCTTTTCTATAACAAAAGAGGTACCTGTCTCATTAATCATGGATGTCGGATTGGGAGCATCAGATGCGAATTCTCTCTGATTTACATTTAATCCTATTCCAATAATGGATGCTGACAGTTTGTCACCTCCCAGATAGTGTTCTATGAGGATTCCGCATATCTTTCTGTTGTTGACGTATATATCATTGGGCCACTTTATCAGCGAATTAATACCTCTGTTTTTGAGATAGTTAACAATTCCCAAAGTAGTAATTTGTGAAATCAGGAACTGATCTTCGGCTTTAATAAATTTGGGTTTAATTAATATTGAAAACGTAAGATTCTCTCCTTCTGCACTTTCCCATGTGTTTCCCTTCTGACCACGACCATTTGTCTGGTATCGTGCCGCAAAGACAGAAAAGTCTCCTACAAGATTCACCTGTCTATTTGCCTCATAATTAGTAGAATCCAAGACTTTAAACCATTTTATACATTTTGCCATTATAATAAAGTTGTAATTGGAAACAAAATTGCAGTAATTTTGCGATATATAAAAATGAATCAATTAAATAAACACTTAGTATAGTGCCTACAAAAAAGAACACAACAAAAAAAGAGACAGATGCATTGGAAGTGCAGTGTATAGCTGACGCAATTCTTGAAAAAAAGGGTAAAGGGGTTTGCTCACTTAATCTAAAGGAGATAGGAACTGCAATTACAGACTTTTTCATAGTTTGTAATGCCGACTCATCAACCCAGGTAAGTGCAATAGCAGACTATGTGGAAGAGATGATGTACACAAACTGCAGCAGAAAGGTTGTCCGCATGCAAGGTAAGGAAAACTCCTTCTGGGTAATCCTTGATTATACAAACATTGTCGTCCATATCTTTCAAACCGAGTACAGACTTTTCTACCGTCTTGAAGACTTATGGGCTGATGCACCAAAAACAAAATACGAAGATAAATAATCTGAAAATCAATAATAATGGATATTCCAAACAAAGATAAAGAGCGCAACAAGCTTAAACTTCCCAAATTCAACGTATTGTGGATTTATGTAATTATGCTCGGCGGCATATTCTATATGTGGACCACATATGACGGCGGGGATCCGGTAAAGACTGAATGGACTGAAGTTAAAGAAAAGATGGCTCCGGCCGGTGACATAGAAAAGATAATTTTTGTCACCAATATGAACCGTGCCGAAGTATACATTAAAAAGGAGAGTATAACAAAATATAAGAACAAGTTCGGTGGTAAAGTGCCTAAATACGCACCTCAGTTCTACTTTGTTGTTTCTAATAACTTCAATGCTGAAGAGCAGATTGATATGGTCAGACAACAATTGCCTGATGGCAGCAGATTCTCCGTAGAAAATGAAGAGCGAACCAATTACTTTGCAAAGGCTATGGAGTGGCTCCTTTTCCCTATTCTGTTAATTGCATTATGGTTCTTCATGTTCAGGAAGATGAACAAAGGAATTGGCGGTGGCAGCCAAGGCGGTGGAGGAATCTTCTCTGTAGGAAAATCTCAGGCTAAACTTTTCGATAAGGACAATAATACAAAAATAACTTTTAAGGATGTTGCCGGTCTTGAAGAGGCAAAGGTTGAGGTGATGGAAATCGTGGATTTTCTCAAGAATCCGAAAAAATACACAAGCCTCGGCGGTAAAATCCCAAAAGGGGCACTACTTGTAGGCCCCCCGGGAACAGGTAAGACCTTGCTTGCTAAAGCTGTTGCAGGAGAGGCAAATGTTCCGTTTTTCTCTATATCAGGTTCTGATTTTGTTGAGATGTTCGTCGGAGTAGGTGCATCTCGTGTAAGGGACCTTTTCAGACAAGCCAAGGAGAAAGCCCCTTGTATTGTATTCATAGATGAAATTGACGCCGTAGGACGAGCAAGGAGCAAAAATGCGGGATTCTCTTCAAATGACGAGAGAGAGAACACTCTAAATCAGCTTTTGACAGAGATGGACGGATTCGGATCCAATTCCGGAGTCATAATTCTTGCGGCAACTAACCGCGCTGACATATTGGACAAAGCCTTGATGAGGGCAGGCCGCTTCGACAGGCAGATTCATGTTGACCTCCCGGAACTAAAGGAGAGAGTTGAAATTTTCGGTGTGCATCTTAGAAACCTGAAACTAGTAGATGGCTTCAATATTGAGTTTCTGGCAAAACAAACTCCCGGATTCTCAGGTGCTGACATAGCAAATGTTTGTAATGAGGCAGCATTGATTGCTGCAAGAAAAAACAAGGAGGCAATTGACAAACAAGACTTTCTTGACGCTGTTGACAGAATTATCGGAGGGCTTGAAAAAAGAAGCAAGATTATCTCACCTCAGGAAAAGAGGACTATTGCATTTCATGAAGCAGGACACGCAACAGTGAGCTGGATTCTTCCAAATGCAAATCCGCTTCTAAAAGTTACAATAATTCCTCGTGGCAGAGCACTTGGTGCTGCATGGTATCTTCCTGAAGAGAGACAGATAACCACCACTGAGCAAATGATGGACGAGATGGCCGCAACATTAGGTGGCCGCGCTGCCGAAGAGATAATTAACAATAAGATTTCTACAGGAGCCCTAAATGATCTTGAAAAGATTACAAAACAAGCATACGCTATGGTCTCATATCTCGGTATGAGCAAGAGTGTCGGAAATATATCCTTCTACGACTCTACAGAGTCCAACGGATTCAATATTGGCAAGCCATACAGTGAAAAAACGGCAGAACTTATCGACAAGGAGGCAAAGAGGCTGATAGACGAGTCTTATGATACTGCCAAAAAGATTCTGAAGGATCATATGGAGGGATTCACAAAACTTGCAGAGCTTCTGTTAGAAAAAGAGGTGATATTCTCCGAAGACCTTGAAGTCATTTTTGGTAAAAGAGCCGGTAGTCAACCTCCTTCAAGAACAGGTGACGAACCTTCATCTGCAAACCTATTACCTGAAGCAGACAAGGAGTAGAAAACAGAATAGAGATGGGTGCTAAAATAAACGCTACACTTTTAAGAAGCATAAGTGGTATAATTTTCCTGGCAATAATGGTGGGCTCTATGTTTTTGAGCCCTATTGCTTTTGGCGCGGTCATGGCATTTGCTGTCGGATTGATGTTATATGAGTATCTGTTTATGACCCTGAATGTGAGGTTTAAGTTGGCTCAAGGTCTAACTATAGCTGCAGGAGTCACGTTATATATTCTTGTATACCTTTTCAAGGCATACAATATCGATCCCAGATGGTTTTATCTCATGACAATACCTCTCTCTTCAATCTTTATCTCCCTGCTCTATTACAAGGGAGAAACGGAGGATGGCACCTCAAACACTGATGATATATACAAAATGCATCCTTTTTTGTTTACATCTCTTATATACATCGCATTGCCATTTTCCCTCACATCGTTTATTCTTTTTGACTCCGATTTGAACTACAAACCTCTCCTGCTTTTATCCATGTTTATAATTATGTGGGCATCCGATGTGGGAGCCTATGTTTTTGGAATGCTATTCGGACAGAAAGGTGGCCATAAACTTTTCCCTTCTATATCTCCTAAAAAGTCCTGGGAAGGATTCTTTGGCGGTCTTTTCTGTGGACTTTTAGCCGGAGTTCTAGTCTGGCTCTTCTCTTTGACTGATTTTTCACTCTCACATAATATTATCATTTCTCTTATCATAAGTCTGACCGGAGTCACCGGTGATTTGGTAGAGTCACAGTTAAAACGTAATTTTGGCGCCAAAGATTCTGGGAAACTTATGCCAGGACACGGAGGGCTGCTTGACAGGTTTGATGCAACACTGATCTCGTTTCCTCTCGCAATAACATATATTAAACTATTTTCTTTAATTTAGAAAACGATGGGTATACACAAAGAGGGGTACGGTATAATAACAAAGAGTTTTCTGTTGCTTACAGGCATTACTGTTATACTTTTTTTCCTGCTTGGACTTGTAACGGCTTTTGTAATTGCGGCCATATCTATAGCAATTATTTTCATAATTATTGTCCGTTTTTTCAGGTCTCCCAAAAGAGTGCCCTTGATAGAGGATGGTTCCGTTATTTCACCTGCAGATGGCAGAATAGTCGTTGTGAAGGAGGTCTACGAGGGTGAGTTTCTTAAATGCAACTGCATTCAGGTTTCAGTATTCATGAGCCTTCTAAACGTACATGTCAACTGGTTTCCTGTTTCCGGACAGATTAAATATTATAAATACCATCCCGGTAATTATCTCGTGGCGATGCACCCGAAATCGTCTGAAAAGAATGAAAGGACATCTATAGTTGTTGAAGAGATGGGCCACAAGGTGCTTTTCAGGCAAATTGCAGGATATCTGGCCAGAAGGATTGTATGCTATGCCATAGAGGGGAAAGAGGTAAAAAAAGGGTCAGAAGTAGGGTTTATCAAGTTCGGCTCAAGAGTTGACCTATTCTTGCCAATTGAATCAAGAATTCAGGTTACAAAAGGGCAACGTGTCAGAGGGTGTGAGACAGTCATTGCCAGGCTTCCGGAATAACTAAAGATATAAAGCCATCTCCTTTGCTGCTTCCTCTGCTTTTTCAGCGGCAGCTTCAGCAAAATTTTCCCCGTTTGAGGCATAAATAATGCTCCTGGAAATATTTACCAACAATCCGCAACTCTTGTTCATACCATACCTTGCAACCTCTGCAATAGTGCCTCCTTGTGCTCCTACCCCGGGAACGAGCAGGAAGTTGTTAGGACAGTACATCCTTATTTCGGCCAGTTTCTGCGGTCTGGTTGCACCTACAACAAACATTATATTATTAATGTTCCCCCACCTCATAGATTTCTCTATGACACTTTTGAACAACGGAGCTCCGACAGGTGACGGCTGTGTGTAATATAAACCTTCGCTATCATACATAACAGAGAGGTCCTCGATCAACTGGATATTTCCCATCAAGGGTAATGTCTCAAAATCATCCGCCGAGACGTTTGAAGTAAGTGCAAGGACTGTTGCCCATTTACCCTGATGTTTTAGAAAAGGTGTTATAGAGTCCTTACCCATATAAGGAGATAGTGTTACAGCATCAAAGTCCATGTTTACGAAGAATGCCTTTGCATAACGCTCTGCCGTATTCCCGATATCACCTCTTTTTGCGTCAGCAATTATAAATACCGAAGATTCTTTCTTACGGATGTACTCAACGGTCATCTCCAGCTGCCTCCAACCGTCAGCCCCTTCTGCCTCGTAGAAGGCCAGATTCGGTTTGTATGCCACTGCATAACTTATTGTTGCATCGACTATGGCCTTATTGAAGCTAAAAAGAGGGTATTCAAGATCTTTTAAATGTTCAGGTATCTGATTTATGTCAGTATCGAGCCCTATACAGAGGAAACTTCTCTTCCTCATAATATTGTTATACAGTTCAAGGTAAGTCATATCAGCGGCAATTTATTTAATCAATATCATTCTCCTGATGCTTTGAGTCTCTCGGCATTCTCAGCAATCTGTAGTAAATCGATGACCTCCTGAATGGATCCGTCCATAAATACAGGAAGGTTGTACATTGTGTAGTTTATTCTGTGATCAGTTACTCTTGATTGCGGATAGTTATAAGTACGGATTTTTGCCGATCTGTCTCCTGTCGAAACCATTGTCTTTCTCTTTGCCGAAATCTCGTTCAGATATTTTTCATACTCGAGATTATAGAGGCGTGTTCTTAGTTCTATGAGTGCCTTATCATAATTCTTAAGCTGAGACTTTTCATCCTGACATTGCACAACAATACCGGTAGGAATGTGAGTAAGACGTATTGCAGAATAAGTGGTGTTTACAGATTGTCCCCCCGGACCTGAAGAACAGAAAGTGTCTTTTCTTACATCGTTTATGTTTAATTCTATATCAAATTCATCCGCTTCCGGTAGTACAGCCACAGATGCAGCAGATGTGTGTACACGTCCCTGAGTCTCTGTCTGAGGGACACGTTGAACACGGTGCACTCCGCTTTCATATTTCAGCACTCCATATACACCATTTCCGGAAATAGTACAAATCAACTCCTTGAAGCCACCGGAAGATCCTTCGCTTTTACTTGTAATCTCCAGTTTCCACCCCTTTGTCTCCGCATATTTTGAGTACATCCTGAATAAATCTCCGGCAAAAATAGATGCCTCATCCCCACCTGCTCCGGCTCGTATCTCAAGAATGGCATTTTTCGAATCCTGAGGATCTGTAGGTATCAGAAGTAACTTTATCTCCTCCTCCATCTTGGGAAGCATCTCTTCAATTGATGCTATCTCCTCCTTGGCCATATCCCTGAGTTCCTCGTCCTTTTCAGTTAGAAGTATCTCCTTTGCAGACTCATAGTCATTCATCAACTTACTATACTTATCTCCTGCCTCTACTATTGGTTCAAGCTCTTTGTACTCCTTGTTGAGTGAGACATATTTCTTCATATCCGCCATCACGGCAGGATCTGATATCTGCGCTGAAATGCTCTCGTACTTTTCGCGAAGTCCAAATAACTTCGACAATAAACTGTTATCGCTCATATAAATTTAATATCCTGCAAAAGTAATCAAATTAGTTGATACATACCAATCATAAAAAAGAGGGGTCAAAAATAGTTTCTGACACCCTCTTACTCGCCTCTGTCTGTCGGCCCTACCATTTGTTCGCCACCCTCCCGCTGACTATCTCCGGACACTGACCAATCTAACTATTCCGGAAAAGGAAGGGGCCCATCTACTTATTACTTACTTGCCGACAGGTACTCTCCATCACGATTCATATATATAACCTATTTACCGAGAAAAAGTTTCATATCATCATCAACTGTTCCAATCGGAGCTATTCCGAAATTCTTTACCAGGAGATTGGCAACATTAGGTGAAAGGAAGCCCGGCAAAGTTGGTCCAAGGTGTATATTCTTGACACCCAGGGCAAGAAGAGCCAGTAGGACAATAACAGCCTTCTGTTCATACCATGCTATATTATATGCAATTGGGAGGTCATTAATATTGTTTGCATTGAAAATCTCCTTCAATTTAAGAGCTATTACTGCAAGCGAGTAAGAATCATTACATTGACCTGCATCCAAAACACGCGGAATACCGTCTATGTCTCCTAGAGGGAGTTTGTTATACCTGTATTTTGCACAACCGGCAGTAAGTATTATTGTATCTTTCGGAAGTGCTGCAGCAAACTCAGTGTAGTAATTCCTGTCTTTCATCCTTCCGTCACAACCGGCCATCACAAAAAACTTGCGAATTGCCCCGGACTTGACAGCCTCAACAACTTTATCGGCAAGCGCAAATACTTGAGCGTGAGCAAATCCGCCTATTATTTCACCACTCTCAATCTCAACAGGAGGTTGACATTTTTTCGCATACTCTATAATTTCAGAAAAATCTTTCTGTCCCTCCTTCACCCTGTCTGCGATATGCTTGAACCCCGGGAAACCTGATGCTCCGGTGGTATAAACCCTCTCCTTGTACGTAGCGTTCGGTCTTGGAGGCACAATACAGTTTGTAGTAAACAACACCGGCCCGTTAAAGGTTTCAAAGTCCTGTGCCTGTTTCCACCAAGAACTTCCGTAGTTGCCGACAAAATGTTTGTACTTCTTGAAAGCAGGATAGTAATTGGCCGGAAGCATTTCAGAATGAGTGTAAACATCAACACCTGTTCCTTCGGTCTGTTTGAGCAAGTCCTCCATATCTCTCAGGTCATGGCCGGAAATCAGAATTCCCGGATTTTTTCCGACGCCGATATTAACTTTCGTTATCTCCGGATTGCCATATTTTGTGGTATTTGCCTTGTCAAGTAGCGCCATCACTTTTACACCATGGTTGCCTGTCTCCAATACAAGAGACACAAGTGCGTCGGCTGAGAGTGAGTCATCAGTCACAGCAACAAGTGCCTTCTGCATGAATGCATATATCTCGTTATCTTCCATACCGAGGTTAAATGCATGTTCGCCATAGGCAGCAATACCCTTCAATCCATATACGGTAAGCTCCCGTAGAGAACGTACATCTTCATTCTTTGTTGCCAGTACACCAACCTCAGCAGCCTTCTCCTCCATTACAGCAACATCGTCTGAAAACCAGAATGCAGCGTCAAACTTTATCTTCTCAATATCTCCGCCTTTTGAAACATAGAGAGATCTGATATTATCCCTTAAGACAAATGCCTCTCTTACCCTTTTTACAAAACGATCCTTATTAAAATTGGCATTTGTAATAGTCATAAACAGAGAATCTGTGATGAACTTATTCACCTCAGCACTCTCAACTCCCATCTCCCTCAGAGGAACCGAGAAATGAGAAATTCCCTTGCAGAGAAAAACCAACAAATCCTGTAAGTTTGCAACGTCTGCAGTCTTACCGCAGACTCCTTGCATAGTGCAGCCTTGATTTCTGGCTGTTTCCTGACATTGGAAACAAAACATCTTATTCATAATAAGTATTTTAATTGTAATTTGTACAAAGGTACCTATCTGTTTTACGAAAAAGTGTAATAATTGTTACAGAGATAAAAATGTTGTATTTTTGATAAGAACATTCCAACCGGCATGCAAACAAAAAATAATCAAGGTATTCCAAAGTTCAATTTTTTCGGAGAACTCTACGAGAACTATCAGTCTGCCATACCTGAAGGGATAGAATACTCCACAAAAGAGTACAACAAAAACGAAGTAATTGCAAGGCAGGGAGACTCCTGCAAAGGGCTCTACATCCTTATTGAGGGAAGTGTGAAGACCGAGATGATAGCTGAAAACGGAGGTCTTCTACATATTGAAACCATCTATGCAGTAACTCCATTAGCTTCAGCATTTATTTTTGCTACAATCAACTGTTTTCCTGTTGATGTAACAGCTTTGGAGAAGAGCAAGATACTTTTTATGGCTAGAGAACAGATATTAAAAATGTTTCAGATGAACCACGAGCTCTTGATGAGATATTTACGCTACAATGCAGACAAGACGAAGTTCCTGTCTGATAAGATTCAGATGCTCTCGGTTAAGACAATAAAGGCAAAACTGGCCCATTACATACTCGGGTTGCATATGTCGGCACAACAGAAAGAGGGTGACTCCTTCATAGTGTTTATGGATAAGAACCAGACAGAACTTGCAGCCTATTTTGGTGTAACAAGGCCGTCTCTTGCACGTGCATTAAGCGAAATGTCAAGAGACGGCCTTATTTCAATCAATAAAAAAGCGGTCCGCATCAGAAGCCTGAAAGGCCTGATGGAGGCCCGTGGATAATCTATTCGTAACTGTCAAGAATCTCCTTTATCTTGGATGCATCCAGACGGCCATAAACCTTTTCGCCTATCAGCATGACAGGAGCAAGTCCGCATGCCCCCACACAACGCAGGCAGTCAAGAGAGAACTTTCCATCTTCTGTTACACCTCCTACTTTGATATTAAGCTGGCTTTTCAGCTCATCAAGCACCTTCTCAGCACCACGGACATAACATGCAGTCCCCATGCATACAGAGATTGGATATTTACCTTTTGGTGTCATGGTGAAGAAAGAATAGAAAGAGACAACTCCGTACACCTTGGCAACGGAAATATTCAGTATTCTAGCAACCTCCCTCTGTATATCCTCCGGAAGGTATCCGAACTCACGCTGAGCGCTGTAGAGAATTTTTATCAGGTTCCCCGGTTCATTCTTATAATAAGTACAAATATCTGCTATAGTCTTTTTATGACAATCTTGTAATTTAAATGCGCCCATGATGAATTAGTTTTTGTTTTTTTCAAAGTAGTGAGTATGTAACAAATGGTGAGCCTTATCACTTAAAGGATGACCCAGATACTCCTCGTACAGTTTTACTATATATGGATTCTCATGAGATTTACGGATCTTCTTACCGGCATCCTCTCTGTATATAGCATCAAAACGGGCTTTTATAATATCAGAATTACCATGATGCAATGGTTGACCGGCACCGCCGATACATCCGCCGGGACAAGCCATGATTTCAATAGCGTGGAAATTGTAAAGACCTGCGCGGATTCCGTCAAGAAGCTTGCGAGCGTTTCCGAGTTGGTGTGCAATTCCTATATTGATCATTGTTCCATTGAAATCAATTGAAGCCGTTCTTATACCTTCAAGGCCTCTGAGTTCGTTAAAATCTATCTTCTCCAGTTTCTTTTTGGTAAAGAGTTCGTAGGCTGTACGGACAGCTGCCTCGATTACGCCACCTGTTGCACCGAAAATCACGGCAGCTCCGGTTGATTCTCCAAGAGGAGAATCGTAATCTTCATCTTCCAATGTATTAAAATCAATATTGGCAGCTTTGATAAGACTGGCCAGTTCCCTTGTAGAGATTGAGAAATCCACATCCGGGTTTCCGTTAGTCTTAAATTCATCTCTCTGGCACTCATATTTTTTAGCCAGGCAAGGCATCACTGAAACAACGACCAGATCCTCTCTCTTTATACCAAGAAGCTCTGTATAATAATTCTTTGCAATGGAGCCGAACATCTGTTGAGGAGATCTTGCAGTAGATGGCACATCAAGCATATCCTGGTAGTTGTTCTCAAAGAAATTGACCCAAGCCGGGCAACAAGATGTCAAAATAGGAAGTTTGACCTCCTTGTCTCCTTCCAGGAATTTTGAGATTCTTCCTAACAATTCTGTGCCCTCCTCCATAATTGTGAGGTCTGCTGCGAAATCTGTATCAAAAACTTTGTCAAATCCAAGAGTACGTAATGCAGCTACCATTTTACCAGTAACAAGTATTCCCGGTTCCAGGCCAAATTCCTCACCAAGAGCAGCACGCACAGCAGGAGCTGTCTGCACGATAACTGTCTTTGTAGGATCAGAGAGAGCCCTGATAACTCTTCCTGTATCATCAAATGGTGTAAGAGCACCTGTAGGACATACTGCGACACACTGTCCGCAGAATGTACATGGTGAATCTATAAGATCCTGCTCAAAAGCCGGGGCAACCACTGACATGAATCCGCGGTTTATTGCGCTAAGCGCACCAACTGTCTGTACAGTATTGCAAATAGTCTCACAACGACGGCACATTATACATTTATCCATATCTCTTTTCAGAGCAGGAGATACATCTTTTCTATATGTTGAAACAGCTGCGTTCTCGACAGCGTGAATCTCTCTTATACCAAGAGTCTGAGACAATTTTTGAAGATCGCATTGTCCTGAAGAAGAACATATAAGACAGTCCTTAGGGTGATCAGAAAGTATCAGCTCCAATACAGTCTTTCTTGCATTCAATACCCGTACAGTGTGTGTTTTTACAACCATTCCGTTTGTACATTCAGTAGAACATGAGGGAGCAAGATTTTTTCTTCCTTCAACCTCAACTACACAAACCCTGCAACCACCCGGACGGTTCTCGATTTTCAGATGATCAAGGTTAAGATAACAGAGTGTCGGAATATGTATTCCGTTATCTTTTGCAGCCTTATAGATAGTAGTTCCTTTTGCAAC
Organism: Rikenellaceae bacterium; assembly: GCA_034928745.1. Lineage (GTDB taxonomy): Bacteria > Bacteroidota > Bacteroidia > Bacteroidales > UBA932 > Bact-08. The sequence goes on along the minus strand of JAYFOS010000004.1, from coordinate 111,896 downwards.
CTCTATCTCTTTCTTGTCTATAGTGATTTTTATTTTTTCCATAACAGAGAATACATTATTGAACATGAATAGCAGTGAACTTACACTTGTCGTAACATGCACCGCAACGGATACACTTATCCGCATCAATTACGTGAGGTTGGCGCTTCTCGCCTGAAATTGCCCCGACAGGGCATGATCTTGAACAAGCTGTACAACCTGTACACTTATCAGCAAGAATAGTATAAAGTTTCAGAGCCTTGCACTGACCTGCCGGGCATATTCTCTCAGTAACGTGAGCCTTGTACTCATCGTAGAAATGCTCTATAGTAGATAAAACAGGGTTTGGAGATGTCTGACCGAGTCCACACAGAGCAGTGTCTTTGATTACAGCACCCAGGTTTTTCAGATATTCAATATCTTCGAGAGTTCCCTTACCACTGCAAATCTTCTCAAGCATCTCATGCAGCCTCTTATTGCCGATACGGCACGGGGCACATTTTCCACATGATTCGTCAACAGTAAACTCCAGATAGAATTTTGCAACAGAGACCATACAATCGTCCTCGTCCATGACTATCATGCCGCCGGAGCCCATCATAGAGCCGGCAGCAATCAAGTTGTCAAAGTCAATAGGTGTATCTAGATGTTTTTCTGTCAGACATCCACCTGAAGGGCCACCTGTCTGGACAGCCTTGAATTTTTTACCGTCTTTTATACCACCCCCTATTTCAAAAATAACCTCTCTCAAAGTTGTTCCCATCGGCACCTCAATAAGACCGACATTATTGATCTTTCCTGCGAGTGCAAATACTTTGGTACCCTTTGATTTCTCTGTTCCAATGCTTGCAAACCACTCTGCCCCCTTGAGAAGAATAGCAGGAACATTTGCAAATGTTTCAACATTGTTTACATTGGTTGGTTTTCCCATATAACCGCTTTGAGCAGGGAATGGAGGTTTTACGGTAGGCTCCCCTCTGAGTCCTTCCATTGAATGAATCAATGCAGTCTCCTCACCGCATACAAATGCTCCGGCACCATATCTGAGCTCTATGTCAAAATCGAAACCTGAACCCATGATGTCAGCACCAAGAAGACCATATTCACGGCATTGCCTTGCTGCAATTTTCAAGCGCTGTATTGCCAGAGGATACTCTGCACGGATATATACAATACCTTTAGTTGCTCCGATACAGTATCCGCAGATTGCCATCGCTTCAATAATCGAATGAGGGTCACCCTCAAGTATTGAACGGTCCATGAATGCTCCCGGGTCACCCTCATCTGCATTGCAGACCACATATTTCTGATCGGCCTTGTTTCCTGCAGCTATCTCCCATTTGAGACCTGTTGGAAAACCTCCGCCACCGCGTCCTCTAAGACCGGACTTCTTTATTTGGTCAATTACCTGCTGAGGAGTCATCTCTGTCAAAGCCTTGCCAAGAGCTGCATAACCGTCGCGTGCAATATACTCGTCAATATTTTCAGGATTTATAAATCCGCAATTCCTGAGAGCGATACGTATCTGCTTCTGGTAGAAGCCCATGTGTTTTGAATCTGATATATGCTCTTTTGTAGATGGGTCCTCATAAAGCAGCCTTGTCACCTTCCTTCCCTTAAGAATATGCTCACTGACAATCTCTTTGCAATCCTCCGGTTTAACCTGAGTGTAAAAAGTATTATCAGGAACTATTTTTACTATAGGTCCTTTCTCACAAAAACCGAAACAACCTGTTATGACCACTTGTGCCTCATTCTCAAGTCCGAGATTTTTAATCTCCTCTCTAAGATTCCCGGCAATTTTCTCACTTTGTGAAGCCCGGCAGCCTGTTCCTCCGCAAACTAAAAGATGCATTTTATATTGTGCCATACTCCTTTATTTTTTTTCATTTATGGTCTGGTAATTAACAGGAATAATACCTTCGAGGAGTTCTCCCTTTCCGATATACTTCTCAATGATGTCAATTGCAACCTTTGAGTCAACATAGCCAAAAACTACAGGATCCTTTCCGGGAATCCTGACCTCAACGGTAGGTTCTGCATAGCAATATCCCATACATCCCCCTTGGGTTACTACTGCCTGTACTTTGTCTTTTTCAATCTTCTCGATAAGAGTGTTCATGACTGTTCTTGCTCCCGAAGCGATCCCACAGGTTGCCATAGCCACGCGTATCTGAACTAAAGACTCTGGCGAATTGCTCTTTTCACGGATATTCATTCCGCTCTCAAGATCTTGCTTCATCTTGCGCAAATCGTCAATTGATTTAATCTTGTTCATAAATAATTGGTTATTTGAAAGTTAATCTGTTGTGATAAACTATAAAATTAGTAATAATAATATCAAAAACAAATAGTTTTTAACTTTTTAGTTAATATTTGTAATCATTTTGTTCAAAACAAGCTCATCATATAACTTTGGCAGGCCTACAGCGGCTCTTTCGCAAATGTATCGAACACCACCCAATCTCACTTTTACGGGCGAAGGGTCAACAAGATAGACTGGCACATTATCATGAATATGATAGATAAGTGAAGCGGCAGGATATACTTCAAGAGAAGTTCCGACAACTATCAATATGTCAGCCTTTGATATTATTTCTTCAGCCTTTTCAAACATAGGAACAGACTCTCCGAAAAATACTATATGAGGTCTTAGCTGACCTCCGTCAGGCGCAAGATCCCCCACATGCAAGTCTCCTTTTATATCAGTTATATATGATGGATCTTTCATGCTCCTGCATTTATTCAGTTCACCGTGTAGATGTAAAACTCTGGTACTGCCTGCTCTTTCATGCAAGTCGTCCACATTCTGTGTAATGATATCAACAACAAAGAACTGTTCAAGTTTTGCTAGAGCCTTATGACCGTCATTAGGTTCTGCAGATTTGAGTTGTTGCCTTCTTTTATTATAAAAGTCAAGAACTAACTCCGGATTTCTCTTAAGAGCCTCCGGTGTACAGACATCTTCCACCCTGTGTTTTGCCCAGAGACCATCTTCATCACGGAATGTCTCCAGTCCGCTGTCCGCACTGACACCGGCTCCCGAAAGCACAACAATATGAACTTTATTCATTTCTCAGATCCTTAATATTCTCTTTAATCATATCAGTAAGAATTCTAATAACTGATGCATCATTGAGAGGAGTCCCCTCAAGAGCCTCCTTTATTTCAATTGTGTCGAAAACATACTCTTGCTTGCCTACAATGTATCGAAGAATAAAATCTTTTTCCGGGTTCGCCGACACAGTTAGAATAAACGCATTTGAGACATCTCCCAAAGGTGGCCGGTCTATATGTGACATTTTGAACCAAGCCCTGACATATGTACCAACACCAATTTCAGATTTAATCTCGATTCCACCGTCGCTTTGTTCAGCAGATTGTTTAAGAAGAGGAATACCCATTCCAACCTTCCTTGTTGTTCTGGAAGTGAAGAACGGATCCGTAAGTCGCCCTACCTGTTCCTTGTCCATACCACAACCATTATCTTCAATTATTATCTCGAGCCTGTCGGAAGGCTCATCCTCTTCTACAGTCAGTTTAACAAGGATTGCCCCGGCACTCAGAGAGTTCTGGATTATATCCAGGATATGCATAGCCAGATCATTCATAACATCACTTTTTTATTTTTCAAGGCTCTCTTAAGAGACTCAAAGTTTGGTTCTTCAATATCAAAAAAGGTAAATACGTCTCCAAAATCCGATGGGTAATGAGCATCAGAAGAGTGTAAAAAACAATAATCCTTTAACCAGCCACATTTCCTCAATAATTCCTGCGGATTCGATTTTGAAGATAGTTCAAGAGCGTCCGCCTTTAAACCGGGAGGTACAAATCCAAGTTGACTGATAAGTGAGTTCTGCGGCTTATCTATATGTGCCGGAATAAATAGCCCGCCGATTGAATGAACGAACTCCTCCGTTTGATCTATCGACCTGTTTAGTGCACTTATCAAAAGATTAGGCTCTTGGTACAAAACCTCCTCCATCTCATTAACAACTAATTGATATCCGAAATACTCCTCATTATTGGGAATTTGTGGAATATAAGCATCAATCCACTCCTGTAAGAGAGTTCTGGCAGAGTAGTCAACCAAGGCTAACACATGAACCTCTTCTCTTGTTGTTATCTCTGCCCCGCACAAGACTGAAACACCCTCCCTCTTACCTATCCTTACAACCTCCTCACATTGCCTCGTTGAGTTATGGTCAGTAATTGCGATAATATTAATCCCCTTCTCCTTTGCTTGTTTTATAATAAAAGAAGGAGTCATCTCAATATCTCCGCATGGAGAGAGAATCGTATGAATGTGAAGGTCTGCCTTTATCATTTGAGAATATTGAACAGTTCCCCGGAGAGTTCAAATGCCTCCAGATCACTACCCAATATAGGTATACCTTCCGCCAACGATGCTTCAATTGTATCAGATTCCGGCTTAAAACCTTTAACAAGAATAATTGCTGCCAGATCTTTCAATGTGGCAACAGCCATTATATTCTTGTGAGTCTGCAGTGTAATCCATATCTGCCCCTCCCTTGCATGACCCATAACATCTGAGAGCAGGTCTGAGGTATATCCTCCCTTGACAATCCTGTCAACTCCTTCCGGAGCTGAGAAGATTTCCAGATTTAACTTTTCAATTATATCTTTTACTATCATATCGGGTAATTAATAATTTTTCTTTACAAAACGATCCTTTCCCCAAATACTCTCCATTATTTTAACAGCCTCCTCAAGAGAGAGTTCACCCCTCTTTTCATATAAAGTTCTAAGGAATATACAATCATTAATATCGGCCTGTTCCTTCACCACATCTTCAGCCAAAGCCTCACAGCTTGGTGCTCCGCAAGCTCCGCAGTCAATACCAGGAAAGAGCCTTCTCAACTCCCTGGCCTTTTCCATCTTTACTATAGCGATATCCAGATCCCGGTCATATTTTACCATAGAACGGGGCTCTATCTTTTCCATATGAATAACTGCTGAGCAGTGCTTCTTGTAATCGGCAGCAAGCTCATGCACATCTGCCAGTGTTGATGCGTACTTCCTCATACTTTCAGCTATAAGAAACCGGTTTCTGTGTGAAAGAATACCTCCAGCACAAGATTGATCACAAGCTCTCAGTTCAAGAAAATCAACTCCTTCAATCTCCTCGTTCTCGAGCATCTCAAGAAAGTCAATGACATTCTTCATCCCGTCTATTGAGAGAGTTTTCCCCTCTATAAGCCTTGCCTCGCCCCCCGTTGTAGGAAATAACACACCTTTTGAGGATATGGCATTATTCACAATCACCTCTTTAGTAATAGGGATTCTCTGTTTATAAGCAAGATAAACCTTATTATAAAAGTAATCCATATTAATAACGCCATTAATCGGAGAGGTGTATCCTCCGACAGGAGATTTAACAGCTGCAATTTTACCTATACATGGTGTAAGATAGAAAATTCCAAGCTTACTGTCAGAAATTCCTTCTTCGACATATTTTCGTTTATAATACTGGGCAGTTATCTCTATTGGAGGTAGCAACCTCATTATATTCTCTACAAGAGACGGGAACCTTACCTGAACAAGTCTTACAACGGCTGGACAAAAAGATGATATCACAGGTTTTTCTGCATTTCTGACATATTCATTCTCCTCCTCTATCAAAGAGTCGATACTCTGTTCAACTGCACATATCTCTGTAAAACCTAACTCCCCTATTATATCATTAATCTTCTTCTTGGGTATGTTGTCACTGAACTGTGCATAAAATACCGAAGGCACAAGCAAGACACGGTGTGTATAATTAAAAATCCTGCTAAAATCATCATCCATAACCCTTATTGCTCGCGTTGGGCACTCTCTGTAGCACTCACCACAGTCAATACACCAGTCAACATGAATCTTTGCTTTTCCTTCCGACACTCTAAGAGCCTCTGTAGGGCAGACCTTCATACAATGAGAGCAACCGATGCATATATCGTTGACTATTTCTAGCGCCCTGTTGTATGTTGTCTGCTCCAGTTTCATCTGAACTTGATTTCGATATTAAGGGTAGTCCCTTTTCCAACTACAGTGTCTATTTTAAACACGTCAGAATTGTCACTTATGTTCGGCAAACCCATCCCGGCTCCAAATCCCATTTCTCGAACCTCTTTCGAAGCTGTGGAGAATCCTTTTGTCATAGCCTTCTCAACATCAGGAATTCCCGGCCCCTCGTCCTCAAGCTTCAACACGATCCCGGAACTGCTTATATCAGCATCAATCCTGCCTCTGTATGCATGAGCCACAATGTTAACCTCTGCTTCATACAAAGCTACAACAACCCTTTTAATCACAGATGGGTCGATGTTAAGTTGTTTCAGCACCCTCTTAATCTGCGAAGAAGCACTTCCTGCATTAGAGAAATCTCCTCCTTCAATATTGAATTCCAAATGCATATTAGTATACAGGCTTTAATCCATTTGAAAACAATACCCCGGCACACCTGAACAATGAATACTGTGTGCAGATTATCACTATATTACTCTCCTCTGCAATTTCCAACATATCAGGAGTCACCTGCTTGTTCCGGCATACAATCATATATGGAACGTCAGACATCTCCGCGGTTCTCACGGACTGAATATTGCAAAGTCCTGTCAATAAAATGAAATTCTGAATTTTTACTGTAAGCACATCACTCATAAGATCAGAAGCAAAGGCAAACTCCACTTCATCATCCAACCGCGATTCCCCAATCACAACAACTCCGTCAATAAGAGAACAGATTTCAGAGATTTTCATGTCTGTTACAGATTTTTAATATAACACCGTCTCTTCATGTATGGTGTGTAAGCATACCTTTCCCATACTTTAAAAACGGAATTCTCCTCAGCTTGCGGATTGGTTATGGCATACTTTAAGTTTAGATCTTTAAAACGAGTTGCAAGGTAAGTATGTAAGACAGACGATATACCCGTATTCTGCCATTCCTTTGCTGCGCCCATAATCATAAGATCAATGCTGTCATACTTCCTGAAACATTTCAAAATGTGAAACCACCCGAATGGATACATCTTACCTTTAGCCTTCTTCATGGCTTCCGAAAAACTAGGGAAGCATACTGCAAATGCCGCGATTTTATCGTTCTCATCAAGGATTACACATGTCAGCTCATCTTTCAAGAGAGACATATACTCCTTACCAATCTCCTCCACCTCAGCCTTATTAAGAGGAACAAAATTAGGTATATTCCTGAAACTTGTATTATAGCTGTCGAAGAAGTCAAAGAGCATTTTTTTGTCTTTTTTAAACTTTTCAACATCAACAATCCTCAGTTTATGTTTTTCCAGCAACATCTCGTTTATTTTCCTGAGTTTATCAGGTACTCCTACATTTGCTTCCAGTTTTATCTGTATCCAGTCAAGCTGTTTGCCATATCCGAGACGTTCAAGCATCTCTCCGTAGTAAGGATAATTATACAAACAATTTGAAGGTGGTGTATTCTCAAAACCCTCTATCAACACGCCCTGTCTGTACCAAGTATTATAACCCAATGGTCCGTGTATCTCTGTCATTCCCAACGATAAACCCCATTGCTCCACGCTATCCAGAAGTGATGACGCAACCTCAAGATTGTTGATAAAATCAAACCACCCGAATCTTACTCTTTTATTAGACTGATACTCATTTGCCTTTGGGTTGTATATCCCGGCTATACGGCCGATAATCTCGTTTCTCTCAGAATATGCAAGCCATAGTTTAATCTGACAATATTCCAGAGAAGGGCTCTTTGTCAACGAATGCACCTCCCCTTTGTCAAAAACAGGAACATATTGCTTGCAATTCTTGTACAGATTGTGAGGAAAGCTGACGAACGCCTTGATTTGAGCATCAGTTACAGCCTCCCGGATTTCAACTTTCATTACAGGTTTAAATTAAGGGTTACAAAAGCAAATGTAATTAATAATTTTTACTTTCACTGCAGCTCTCTACAAAATGGCGGATAACTACCTGGGCACAAAGCAATCCGAAGGATGCTGGCAGATAAGATATTGTTCCGGCCATCGATTTCTTGTTCTGCTCCTCAATAGGAACAATCGCATCGGTGTCCGGCAACTCTTTTGAGAAAACTACCGTGAATCCCTTGCTGATTCCCTCTTTTCTCAGCCTTTTCCTAAGCATGTATGCCAATGGACAATTGTAGGATTTTGAGATATCTGTAATCTCAAGCTTTGTGACATCAAGTTTTGCTCCGGCGCCCATTGAACTTACAAGAGGTATTCCTTTACCTAGCGCATGTTTGATCAACGCAATCTTGGGAGATAGAGTATCAATGGCATCAACTATGTAGTCTATTCTGTCACCTCCCATCAATCTTCCGACATTTTCCTCAGTCAGATATTCCATGACTACGGTCAACTCAATATCAGGATTTATATCCTTCAACCTGGCAGCCATTATCTCTACCTTTTTTTTCCCCATAGTGCTATCCAGTGCCAGTAATTGACGGTTCTTGTTCGATGGGTTAACAACGTCCGAATCTAAGATCAGCATGGCACCAATTCCGGCTCTTGCAATCATCTCTGCAGCATATGCCCCAACTCCTCCAAGGCCAATCACGGCTACTCTGGAGTTTTTCATTTTCTCAAGCACTTTCTGTCCGAGCAAAAGTTCACTTCTGATGAGCCACTCCTCCATTAAGACTCCTCCAGTTTCTTAGCTTCGTCCCATATCTCATCCATCTCCTGAAGGGTCATTTTTTTCAAAGAGAGACCTCGTTTCTGGGCTTCACTCTCCAGATAGCCAAACCTTCTAATAAACTTACGGTTTGTCATCTCGAGTGCTGTATCCGGATTAATATTATACAATCTTGCTGCATTGATGATAGAGAATAACAAATCACCAAACTCTCCCTCAAGCTTCTCATCACCAACTGTATCATTTTTATTTACGTTTCCGTCAGGAAACCTTCTTTTCATCTCTGCCTCAAACTCACCAATCTCCTCTCGTACCTTATTCCATACCTGCTCTCTCTTTTCCCAATCAAAACCGACAGCACGTACCTTATCCTGCACCCTGTATGCTTTCACAATAGATGGCAACGAATAAGGAACTCCGGATAAAATAGTCTTATTACCATCCTTTTCCTTTCGCTTAAGTTGTTCCCAGTTCTCAATCACATCCCTTGCCCCTGAAACCTGAGTCTCTGCAAATACGTGTGGGTGTCTGTAGACAAGTTTGTCACAACATCTGTCCATAACATCAACAATGTTAAATGTTCCGTTCTCCGAACCAATCTTGGCATAAAAAACTATATGAAGCATTATGTCACCCAACTCCTTGCTTATATTAAAATCATCCGAATTCATTATTGCATCGCTAAGCTCATATGTCTCTTCAATAGTAAGCGGTCTGAGAGATGCTGTTGTCTGTTCCCTGTCCCAGGGACATTTCTCTCTCAATTCATCCATTATGTCAAGTAACCTTACAAAAGCACGAATCTCCTCTTCTCTTCCTTTTTTCATTATTTATCAAATCTTATTTTTATTTCTGTTGCTGTATTTATATTCTCAAGAGTTGCAATATTTCCCTGATAAACTCCCAATTCAAGTAATCCTAATGAGTTGAACAAAGCAAAGATCTGTCCCGGATAGTGAGAAGAATATCCTGATGAGATATATCTTATTTTTGAATAAGGCCCCTGAATATATATAGTATAGTTCCTTGCCCTGTGAACCCTGTCAAACAGAGATTTATCAATATTAGTCACAGCGTTTCCGAAAGAGTCTATATATACAACTCTACCCGTGATTGAATCATCATTATATACAACTAACGGGGATGATTCAACCTTCACATCCGTTGCAACTGTATTCGCGCTAAAAGTGTTGTTGATTATTGTATCTACACCTTTTACAAATAGTTTTAATGCAGAAAAAGATCCCCGGGACTCCTCTTCATTCAATGCAAAAGCAATAGCCGGCAGTGGATCGAGCAAAAGTGAAAATCTACCGTCATTAATTCCCACAAAGTAATGCCCCTCAGCATAAAGCACAACCATTCCATACTCGGGAGATGGTTCACTCATAACACCCATTAAATGTATCGTCCCATTTGGGAAAAACCTGAAGGTGTTCTTCAATATAAAGACCTCCTGTAATACATCAAATGAAGGAATTGAATTAGTAATCTCAGTAACTGTGATATCGCTTTTCAATGACAATAGCATACCCTTCAGAGCTGCGGTGTAGTAGTCACCATTGTTCCAGTCGCTCGTGATTGTAATTATTGTCATCAGCTGGTTTTTATGATTGTGCAAAGATAGAAAAAATTCATACATTTGCCCCTTAATTGAAAAAGTGCATAAATATTGAAACCAATTAAATATTAACAATTTATCATGCTAAACAACATTAAGTTTATCAGTGCCGACGAGGCTGTCAAAGTTGTCAAATCAGGAGACCACATCCATCTAAGCAGTGTGGCTAGTGCTCCTAAAGTCCTTATCGACGCGTTAATGCGCAGGGGCGATGCCGGTGAACTGAAAGATGTACGCATCCATCACCTTCACACAGAGGGAGGAGCACCATACACCGATGCGAGATATGAAGGGGTCTTCTTTCACCAGGCCTTCTTTGTAGGAGGTAATGTGCGCAAAAGCGTACAGGCTGGCTATGCCGATTATATTCCAATCTTACTAAGTGAGACCCAAAAACTCTACAGAAGCGGTACACTACCCTGTAATGTAGCCATGATTCAGGTATCTCCTCCAGACAAACATGGTTTTGTCTCTCTTGGAACATCGGTCGATGCCACACTTGCAGCCATTGAATGCGCTGAGCATGTTATAGCAGTGGTTAATAAAAATGTTCCTAGAGCATGGGGCGATGCAATGATACCAACAAGCATGATAGATTATTTTGTTGAATGCGACGGACTTCTTGAACCGGCTCACTTCACCGACCCTGACGAGATTGAGTCTGCAATAGGAAAAAATTGTGCGGATTTAATAGAAGACGGTGCTTGTCTGCAGATGGGTATCGGTGCTATTCCAAACGCAGTACTTGCACAATTAGGGAATCACAAGAATCTGGGCATACACACAGAAATGTTTGCCGACGGCGTTCTCCCTCTAGTTGAGAAAGGTGTTATTAACGGAGCAAATAAGGTAATAGACAAAGGTAAGATGGTCTCGACATTCCTAATGGGCTCACAGACTTGCTACGACTTTATTGACGACAACCCTATGGTAAGAATGATGGATGTCGCTTATACAAACGACCCTTTCATCATTGCAAAGAACCCTAGAGTGACCGCAATCAATTCTGCCCTTCAGGTAGATATCACAGGACAAGTTTGTGCTGATTCTCTCGGAACCAAATTCTTCTCAGGAGTTGGAGGACAAGTTGACTTCATATATGGAGCATCTCTTTCAGAAAGAGGCAAAGCAATAATAGCCATGCCATCGGTAACCAACAAAGGCATCAGCAAGATTGCTCCGGTTCTGACAAGCGGGGCAGGTGTTGTTACCTCCAGAAATCACATTCACTGGTTCGTAACAGAGTACGGAGCTGTGAACTTATATGGAAAGGCTCTTCAGGAAAGGGCCAAACTGATTATCAGCATAGCTCATCCTGAGCACAGGGAGGAACTTGACAAGGCTGCCTTCGAACGGTTTGGTCCTCATTACCACTTTATAGGATAACACCTGTTTTGCATATAATAAAAAAGGTTGCCAAAATTATGGCAACCTTTTTTTCCCTAAAATTTCTTCGGAAATGACTAAAAAAACAGACGTGATTGGAGTCTGTATGGCAACGCACAAATTTATGATTTCATACAATAAAAAAGGGCTACCATTTCAGGCAACCCATTTCTATGAAATTCCGATGAATGTCAAACCCTAAGGTTATTCATCATCATCATCATCATCATCAAGATCCTCGTCATTATCTGTAACAACCTTTATCCAATACACCATTGGTTGGTATCTTCCAAAAGTTTTTGAAGTAGATCCGTAAGCCCAATCCGAGGAGAAAAATGCAACAGAGACTCCGCCATGTTTCATGTTTACGAGAGCCTTGTCTATACCCAGAATAAGGTCGCTATCAGTTGACGAATCAACATCTACAATTGTGTGACCAAGAGCCGTATATGACCCGGAAGAATTGTATATTCTGTATTTTCTTGCAGTATCCTCGATATTGGTATCAACAACAAATCCATCCAGTAATCTGGCAACATACCAGAAAGAGACATACTCATCAACTTCTAGAGTGTCACCTATACCTGCCTCCAGATTCTTATGATAAAACCCATATGAGAGTGAATCTATTCCACCATAATATTTATTGCTATATGATTCCAGAGAGTCTATCTGAAATTCCGCAACACTCGGAACCACCTTGAGAATTTCAATATCATACACGGCAGGGGTTGAAAGCCCGTAAGAGCTCCCTGTATAATTATAATCCGACAACCATGTAGGAATTATAAATTTGATTCTCCCACCCTCTTTTACCATTTTCAAAGCTTCTTCAACACCCCTCATAAGAGTATAGTCCCCCATTTGGAATAACTGTGGCCCGAAATAGGTCGAATCGGCATAAGATCCTATTACCTTTGCTATTGATGCGTAAGTAGTCTTTGAATAATTATTCTTGAAATCCATTACAGAATATCTGACATATACACCAGATGTATCTGTAATAGAATTTCCGGTCCCCTCATTAAGGTTAATTATGTATAGGCCGGATTCTGTCTTTGTCAAGGTATCCTTATAGATGACCTTCACATGAGACTCAATATATCTCTTCTCTATATCATCATTACTCTCAGTCACCTCTTTAGCACAAGAGGTTATTAAAAAAGCAAAGGAAAGAAGCCATAAACTTGATTTAAAAAACTTATTCATTAGCAAAGAACTTATTTAATTTTTTACAATATTCAATATCCAAATTTCAAAAACAAGAGGTGACATTGCTGGCACCACACCCTTTCTATCATTGCCGTATCCCAATGTTGAGGGAAAGATTATATATGAGTGCTCTCCAATCTTGGCTCCCAAAAGTCCCAACTCAAGACCCTTCAGTAATTCTCCCTTTCCCACGACAACCTTACCGGCATTAAGCCCTCTGTTATAAATATCAATTCCAAACTTAGACGACAACGAATCTACGTTTGTGTCAAAAATTGTGCCCAAACCACTCGAAAATATATATCCCGCATAATTGAAGTACACCGAATCCCCTTTTTCCACTGAAAAGTCCTCCCCCTCCTCCTGAATTATCCTACTTGCTCCACCGGAGATTACCACACTCTTTCCAGCATTACTGAGGGTTGCCACATATGTGTCAATTTTATTCACCTCTTCCTCCAAAGCTGTCTGTTCCTCATCATCAGCACAGGATACAGCAAGCAATCCAACTGTAAGAGCCGGCAATAACCATTTTATAAAAAACTTACACCTTTTCATTTCTATATTCCTCTATACATATTCTTAGAGAATCAACAAAGTAGCCTGCAACCTGGTCAAATGGAATGAACAACTTTCCTCCGGAAGCCCTCTCATGCCCACCTCCGTTAAAAAACCTTCTGGCCATCCTATTCACAGAAAAGTCATTTGCAGACCTTAATGAGACTCTCACGACTCCGTCTGCTTCAGTAAAAAGAGCGGAAATATCAACCCCTTTTATAGAAAGCGGGATGTTTACAAAACCCTCCGAATCCCCCTCAGCAAAAGCAAACATCTCTTGATCTCTTTTGGAAAGCATTATATAACCCGCCCCCAAATCAGGTAAAATCGTCATTTTCTCAGACACTAAGTAACCCATAAGCCTCATACGTAATTCACTAAAACCTCCAAAAACAAGATGTTGAAGTTTCTCCTTATCGACACCTGCATCAATCAAATCTGATGCCATCCTGAATGTTGAAGCTAAGACTGAATTCGCGAAATTATTTGTGTCAGTCATCATACCCACATAAAGAGGCTCAGCCACTTCAAGCGAGATGCCTCCATCGTTGAATGAACTGAATAACCAATACAAAAGCTCGCAGTTTGATGAGATTTCCGTCTCAGAAAAAACAAGATCAAACGGTTCTCTCTCAGGCGATGGGTGGTGATCAATCAACACCTTGCGGGAGGAAGATTCTCTTACAATTTGTTCTAGCTCATCAATTCTGCTCAATTGATTGAAATCCAGAGCTAATATAAGGTCACAGCTTGCGATAATCTTCTTAGCCCTCTTTCTATTTTCCTTGTATACAAATATTTCCCCATTCGGATCAAGGAAAGAGAGATAATCCGGATGTCTGTTTGGAATTATTACAGTTGCTCTCTTTCCTATCTGAGAGAGAAAACGCTTCATTGCCACTACAGAACCGACTGCATCACCGTCCGGATTTGTATGACTTAATATAACTAACTCATTAGCAGTTGAAATAAGATCTAAAAACCTACCTATCTGCTCTTTTGAGAAAAAATCTTTCATCCTATAATTCTTGATGCAAAAATAGGAAAATATATTGCGGAGTCTAAATATTTGTCTTACTTTTGTAGAACTTATTTTTTAGAAGTAATATAAAAAATCCATAAACTCAATGAAAAATATCTTGACTTACATTGTGCTGCCTATCATTATCGTGTTATTAGGCTATTTAATCTACAGAAGCGTACAAGAACCTGTAGAGTTCAATAAAGCTAAAGAGTTCCGTGAAAAGATTGCCATCGAAAGACTTAAAGACATCCGTACTTTAGAAGTTGCCTATAAGACAAAACATGGCAGATATACAGCCAGTTTTGACACACTGTTAGATTTCTACAACAACGGAATTATCACTGTTATCAAACAGATAGGTTCTCTTGACGACTCACTGGCAGTTGCACAAAAAAGAGTATTCCGTGACAGTGTCAAGTTAGCTGTTAAAGACACCCTCCTCAAGAGAAATGGGTTTATCATAGATTCAATACAGTACATTCCTTTCAGTGGAAAACAGAAATTCGAAATGAAAGCCATCATCGGTAAGGTTTCCGGTGTAGACGTTCCACTATTCGAGGCATGTGCTCCCTACGATATTCTCCTGAATGGACTTAAGCGTCAGCTTGTTGTAAACATCAACTATGAGAGAACTTCTGCTGACAAATATCCTGGTCTTAAAGTGGGTAGTATCGATGCTCCAAACAATAACGCTGGTAACTGGGAATAATATGCCGGTGCTTGTCGCGAATCAGCCGGAGCTGGGAAAGACTACGGAAAAAAGATTATCCATTCAGGCTGACTTGAATGGATTTTCTTTTTCCGTAACAGAGGAATCCCGCAAAAAGGTTCTTTACCTATTTAAGTCTGACTTCAATTGGGATAAAGGACATACTGACATTTTCCTCAGACATGTGGATAATTGCATTAAATCACAGCCCATATTGAAGAAACAATACAGTTCGGTTGATATTATATACGACACTCATAAGTATGTTTTAATCCCAAGACAACTATACAAGAAAGGAGAAGAGCTTCAATATCTGACCAAACTGTACACTCTTGATGACCTTGAAGAGATTGATATAGTTGAAGTAGCATCGGAAGAAATCGTAATAATATTTGCAGTTAACAGTACATTCCTTCAAAAGATCCGGGAAGTGCAGCCGTCTTTCAGGATTTTTCCGGCCATTTATCCGGTTATGGTCCACTCCTCCGATTTCAACGAGATCAACAAGATCTTTTTCAAATACAATAAAGGTGAGACAAGTATAATTATATACGAAGACAAACGCCTTGCCTTCTGCAACAATTTCCCTGCGCAACATTTCAATACAGCTCTCTACTATCTTTTTCTGGCACTCAAACAGGTTCAGTTCAATCCGGAGCAGACAACCGTATTTGTAAGTGGTTCAATGCCGGAATCAGAAATATCGAATATCACCAAATATTTTTCGAAAGTCAGATATTTAAGAAATGTAGAGATTCCGCTTCAAGATGCAAATTTTGAAATGCAACTGGCCTTACTTACATTTAGCCTATGAGGATAGTAGGTGGTGATCTCAGAGGTAAACAGATAAATCCTCCGGCCAATTTCAAAGCAAGACCTACTACTGATTTCGCAAAAGAGGGTCTTTTTAATATTCTGTCTAATCAATATGATTTTCAGGATATCTCTGTACTGGATCTTTTTTCAGGTACAGGAAGCATCTCATTTGAATTCGCATCCAGAGGTTGTAAAGACATTACATCAGTAGAGATGAATCCACAACACGCCTCTTTTATAAAAGGGCAGTCTGTAAAACTACTTGGCAAGGAATCCTCAATTCAGGTTGTACACCACAATGTTTTTGACTTCCTGAAGATATGCACTAAAATGTATAATCTGATATTCGCCGATCCCCCGTACGATCTATCTGGTTTTAACAATGTCCCGGAAAAAATACTTGAAAGTGATATTCTCTCGGATAATGGTCTCTTGGTTTTTGAGCATCCGAGGGATTATAATTTTAGAGATAATCCTCACTTTCTGAAAGAAAGAAAATATGGGAATGTTCACTTCTCATTTTTCTCTAAAGAAGTTCAAAAAAATGGACAATAAATTTTGCAAATACTAAAAATCCGCATATCTTTGCAATCCCAATCACGAACTAGGTTTGGGGAACAAAATAAGGTTTGGTAGTTCAGTTGGTTAGAATACATGCCTGTCACGCATGGGGTCGCGGGTTCGAGTCCCGTCCAGACCGCAAACAAAAAAAGCTAAATAACAGTAATAAAGTTATTTAGCTTTTTTATTATCTTTTGATCTTTCTCTCTATTTTACGACATTTATTCTAACAGCAACCATTCCCTTTTGGCCTCTTTCCAATTCAAACGAGACAGCAGCCCCCTCTTGGATATTGCCATCAGTGTCACTTATATGAAAAAAGAATTTCTCCGATGCGCCTCCTGTCTCTCTTATAAAACCGTATCCCTTCTCAGTGTTAAAGTGCTCTACGATACCTATTAAAATAGGAATAACTATATCCTCCTGCTTTGGTGTTGAAACGGATATACTTTCTGCTATAACCTCTTTTTTATTAAAAGGATCCGGAGGTGTACTTGTTATTACACCATTCTCATCCACGTAAGCGATCATATCTTCGAATGATCCGCTACCACCGGCACCTTTACGTACCTCTTTACGCTTCTGCTTCTCTTCTCTCTTTTGTTGTTTTTTCTTTTCCAGCTCTCTTTTGTTAAATGAAGTTCTTGCCATCTATTATTGTTTTAATGTTAATCTATTTTACAGCATTGAGCATTACCGCATCCAATCTTGCTTGCGACACCTCAATCTCGTCCTTAAGCTTCTGAATTACCTCTTTGACACTGCTCATTTTGACTGCCAAATAAGCATTGGCTCCGGCAAATGCATATCCCTTGCTCATATTCCCTTTTGCTGCGTTAAATAATGCTTTCATAATACAGTAAGGGCTATTGGAATAATCACAGGTTTTTATACAGTGATATGGACACCCTTTCGGCTTTTGTTCTCCCATACTTACGCTCTTTATAAATTTGCCTCCAAATGCACGGCCCGGCATACCAACAGGGCTTTGAATTATTGAGAGATCCTCTATTGATGAATCAATATAGACATTTTTAAATTTTTCAGATGCGTCACACTCATAAGTCGGAACAAACAAACTGCCCAACTGAACAGCGTCAGCTCCAAGATTTATGAACTTCAGCATATCCTCCCCATTACTAATTCCTCCGGCGGCAATTACCGGTATTTTTTTCTCAGCCGCATATTGCGAGGCAATTTCTACTACTTCAGGAACAATCTGCTCAAGCATATAATTATCGTCTTCAATCTGCTCTCTTTTAAAACCCAGATGTCCTCCTGCTTTAGGTCCCTCAACCACAATGGCATCAGGGAGGTAATTGAAATTTGTAGACCATTTATAGCATATCAGTTTGGCTGCCCTAGCAGATGAAACTATTGGTACAAGAAGTGTTTTACTCTCAGGTTTAAGATAGGAAGGTAAATCCAATGGTAAGCCTGCGCCTGAAAATATGATATCAGCCTTCTCCTCTATAGATGTACGGACCATATCTGCAAAGTTGGTCAATGCAACCATAATATTCACTCCAACTACTCCGTTTGTTTTTGCACGCGCCTTGCGCAATTCTTCTTTTAACCCCCATATACTGTCTTTCAGATAATCAGCAGGCGTTTGCTTGTATAAGAGGCCTATTCCGGCACATGAAATAACTCCTATTCCCCCTTCATTAGCAACTGCTGAAGCTAATCCTGATAATGAAACACCTACGCCCATCCCTCCTTGAATAATTGGGATTCTTAACTCTTTATTCCCTATAAAAAACGATTTTATCATATTAAAATATTATACTGTACACGAATATATACTGAGCACTTTTGTGACCAGATAATGAAAACAAGAAAGTTGATTTTGATTTTGACGATGAGGAAGTTTGCTATACTTCAGCAACACAATGAATTGCCATGGACTAGTCAATCTAAACTTGATTGTCTTATTGACAAAGGTATGATAATATTTTGATTTATTTCATTTTATTTATACTTACACCTTTTTATAGTTTATAGCATTCGTCGATATATAGTGTGATTCGCAGAATAAAAAATCGTTTCTAAATAGAATATTTTTAATTTTATTTAAAAAAATCAGGATGAGAGAGATGAGAAGATTGGAAAAGTACTTTTCACAAAAACCCGGTTTTTGGTTCTTCCAGACTTTAGGCTGGATATTCATGGTCGTTACTGATGTGATTCAGATGTATGAAAAACTTCAGACAACAGCCCAGGTTTGTATATGGATATTGTCTCTATCTGTATGTTTCTCTCTCACCCTCATCCTTAGGAAGTTGTACCATTATTTTTACAACCAAAAAAAAAGCGCATACTTTCATTTTTTGATTCTTATTCCAATTGCAACACTATTCTTCACTTTCATCTGGATTTTATTCAAGGATATTGGTAGTGTATTTATTCAAGGAGGAAGTTTCGGATGTATACCCGATATGCTTAGGCAAAACTACACGTTACACAACTTCACACTCAGATTACTTAATTTCTCGTGGGTATTGCTGGCCTGGAGTTTTCTTTATTTCGCCATAAAGTTCTGGATCGATCTGCTGGAAACGAAGGAAAACTATGAGAAGGCGTCATTGCTTGCTCAAAAATCCCAGCTACAGATGTTGCGTTACCAGCTAAACCCTCATTTTCTGTTTAACTGTCTTAATTCAATCCAGGCATTGATTTATTCCAATCCGGAACATGCCGACAAGATGATAAGCGAGCTTGCGGATTTTCTTAGGTACACCCTGAATGACAGCGACAAAATGTTTTTAAAACTGCAGGATGAGATACAGAATACTGAAAAATATCTGTCAATCGAAAAAACCAGATTTCCAGAGAGGCTACAATACAATATAAATGTTTCTGAAGAAGCAGCTCAGGTAGAAGTAATTGCATTTCTACTCCAACCGTTTGTTGAAAATGCAATAAAACACGGATTCAAGTCTTTCAATGAAAAATTGATAATAAATATTGACTGTACCTATTCAAATGGAACACTTTCAATAAAAATTGAAAACACCGGCAAATGGGTGGAGAATAAAGAATCTACCGGGACAGGAATACGAAATATATTCAATCGTCTCAATAATGCCTACCCCGGCAAGCATAGTATAAATATTGACAAAGGAGATAACTCTGTACGCATTAATATAGACATTTTCTCATGAAAAAGTATAAAGCCTACATACTCGATGATGAGCCTCTTGCTATCATTTCATTAAAAAAGAGGCTTGAGAGTCACCCGGAGATTGAGATATCCGGAGAGTCTACCAGAATGAACAAAGCTATGGAGGAGGTGACTGCTCTCTGTCCCGATATTCTCTTTCTTGATATTCAACTTGCAGAAGGTTCCGGATTTGACTTTCTCAATAATATCAGATTTTCCGGAAGGGTTATATTCGTAACAGCGTATGATAAATATGCATTCCGTGCATTTGAGGTCAATGCTCTGGACTATCTTCTCAAACCTGTCTCACAGGAGAGAATGGACTACACGATTGAAAAGATAAGAAGTTCAAATTTCAATTATCATAGATTAACCGGTGATTCCATCGAATACAAATACTCTGACCGGATATTTTTTGTAGAAAGAGATCAGATAAGATTCATTCCGCTCGAATCAATTATGAAAATCACAGCAGCAAGAGACTACTCATTTATCGAGACAAATGATGGCAAAAAAAATATAATAATGAGGAGTATGTATGAGTGGGAAAGTAGACTCCCGAAAGAGCATTTCATCAGGATACACCGCTCATCTATAATCAATATAAACTATATTGAAAGAATTGTAAGAAATTCCACCTCTACCGCCAGAATATACCTTACAAACACAAAAGAGCCGACCTCGCTGAGCCGGACATATTACAAGAATCTAAAAGAAACATATCTTTAGAAAATACCTTTCATCTGTCTATAGTGCGGTTTATCGGCCTATTATCCAGTCGGATGAAATCTTTTCATTAATTAACATCTAGTTAATAAACTCGCTTTCGATTTAAGAAATCGATTATTAACTAAAATTTAACTAAATGAAAAGATTCAGCATTGTAATTACAGCCTTTCTGTTGTTCACCGTAAACGCATTATTCGGGCAGAACAGACAGATAACAGGAACTGTAACTGATTCCAAGACAAGGACACCACTTCCTTATGTAACAGTCCAGGTCAAAGGAACAACAACAGGATCCACTACTTCAGAACTTGGAATGTATACCATAAACGCAAGGAGTGGAAACATTCTTGTTTTCAGTTTTATCGGCTATAAGACAACCGAGGTTACCGTAAGTGACAGAAATGTGCTTGATGTGGCGCTTGAGCCGGAAATAGTAGCACTTGATGAGGTGGTCATGATAGCATACGGAACCGCAAAAAAGGAGTCGGTCACGGGAGCTATTTCGGCTGTCAACTCCAAGTCCATAGAAAAAAGGCCGGTTTCTAGCTTGTTCGCAGCTCTCGAGGGGCAGGCTGCAGGAGTTCAGGTCAACAACACCTACGGGGAGCCGGGTACAGATCCGGTAATCAGGATCAGGGGATTCAGCTCCATTAACGGATCTAATGCACCACTTTATGTTATAGATGGCGTACCTTTTGGCGGCAATATCACTGATATAAACCCTGCTGACATTGAGAGTATGTCTATTCTCAAAGATGCAGCATCTTCAGCTCTGTTCGGCAACAGGGCATCCAACGGAGTCATAATGATCACAACAAAAAAGGGGAAAAGTGATCAGACATCTATCAGGGCCTCTATCAGTCAGGGTGTTTTCACAAGAGGCGTCAAAGAGTATGAGAAGGTGAATTCCAGAGAGTTTATGGAGGTAATGTGGCAAGGTTACCGTAACAGTCTTTTAACTTCTCAGCCCTCAAAATACCCTACCAAGGAGTTGGCTAATGCCGAGGCAAGCAAGTCTCTTATAAGCAATTACCTGAAATACAACATATTCAACAAACCGGATAATGCATTGTTTGACAGCAATGGCAAGGTATTGCAAGATGCAACTATCTATCCGGGTTATGATGACCTTGATTGGTTCAAGTATATTGAAAGAATGGGACACAGACAGGAGTACAATATCAGCGGAGACGGGGCTTCAGAAAAGCAGAGCTTTTTCTTCTCTCTCGGGTATCTTGATGAAAAGGGTTATGTGAAATCATCAGACTTTAACCGTTTATCCGGAAGGGCAAACATCTCTGTTACCCCCAAAAAATGGATAAAGGCCGGTTTGTCAATTTCGGGTTCTCACCAGAAATTCAACAACTCATACGGTTCGCCTGTCGATAACGCATCTTCATTTATTAATCCTTTCATGTACGCAAGAACCATAGCACCAATATATCCCGTTTACCTTCACAATATGGAAAACGGTGAATATATTCTTGATTCGGAAGGGAACAAACAATATGACTCAGGAGCAATGTACTCAAGACCACAATATGCAGGAAGACATGTAATTTGGGAGTATGAACTGAACCAGAACCTAACCATAAGAAACACTCTGAGCAGCCAGGCAACAATTGACATCAATTTTCTGAAAGATTTCACATTCAGTGTCAAAGGTGATTTATCACTCAGAAACAGTGAAAATCAGATGTACAGGAATATTATAATTGGTGACGGTGCCGGAACAGGCATGGCATCTAAAACCATAAACAGATACAAGAGTTATACAATGCAAGAGTTGCTTTCATGGAGAAAGCAGATTGGCAATCACAATATAGATGTGTTGGCAGCTCACGAGAATTTTTACCACAATCAGGCATATACTTCCGCGACCAAGACAACAGAGATTTTTATGGGGATACCTGAGTTCGTGAATTTCACAAAATTGAGCTCAATTGATGGTTTCCAGAGAGATTACCGCACAGAGAGCTATTTGTCCAGAGCCAGATATAACTATGACAATAAATATTTCTTTGATGCCTCTTTCAGAAGAGACGGAACATCAAAATTTTACTCTTCAAAAAGGTGGGGTAATTTCTGGTCAATAGGAGGAAGCTGGACAATCTCAAAAGAACCATTTATGGCATCACTCAGCAAACAGATAAATTCATTAAAATTACGGGCATCTTATGGTGAAGTCGGTAACGACGGAGGAACCAGTTATGAAGCCATAGATTTTCAAGCATATATGGCCCAATATGGTATAACCCAAAATGGGAATAGAGGTGCTGCCTATAAAATTCAGAATGAAGCTCTCAATCTCATTTGGGAAACTTCAGGATCACTTGGAATAGGTATTGAGGGTAGATTTTTTGACAGACTAAATCTTATGGTGGAATATTTTGATAAGAGATCTCAGAACCTCTTGTTTGATGTATATCTTCCACTTTCAGCCGGAGCGACAACAACTGACAGAGCTGAATCAACCGTAAAACAGAATGTGGGGTCCGTAAGCAACAGCGGAGTTGAGCTGACATTTGACTACGACCTAATAAACAAGGGGGATTTCAGGTGGAATGTAGGATTGATGGCAACAAGACTAAACAACAAGATTATCAATCTCCCGAAACAAAACAGGGAGAACGGAATCATAAGTGGATCAAAAAAACTGATGGAGGGTCACGACATTTATAATTTCTGGATATATCAGTTTGTAGGTGTTGATCAGATGACAGGAAACTCATTGTATAAAATCAACTATGACAAATATTATGTAGGTGAGCCTGTAGAAGGAAAAACAGAGATTCCTTCTCAATGGGTTACAACCATAAACAACAAGTCATATACTACCAATACTACATATAGCGTCAGGGATTGGAGTGGAAGTGCCATACCTGATCTTTACGGTAGCCTTTCAACATCTTTTTCTTATAAGAACCTTACACTATCCGCACTGTGCACATATTCTCTGGGAGGGAAAACTCTTGACTACTCCTATATCGACCTTGTAAGCGTGACATCTACACCAAATGCAATTCATAAAGATGCTCTCAAAGCGTGGAACGGAATACCAGAAGGAATGACAGAAACATCTCCAGACAGAATTAATCCAAATGGAACACCTGTAAACAACTTCTCTCTCAGTCAGTATAACAATGCAGCATCTACACAATACTTAAAAGATGCCACATATCTTGTAATCAAAAACTTATCATTAAGTTACAGGTTACCGACCAGACTTATGAAAAAACTTGACCTAAGTGATTTATCTCTAAATTGTTCAATTGAAAATTTGGCGACCTTCAACAAGCTCAGGGGTATGGACTCACAACAGTCATTCAACGGAGTGGCAGATAACGGATTTGTAGCATCGCGCGTTTACTCATTTGGAATTAACATAAAACTATAATTCACAAGAATATGAACAAGATATATAAAATATTATTCTTACTGATTTCTCTTAATCTTATTCAAGGATGTTCCAAAGATTATCTGGATACAGTACCGACGGCTTCCACTGCTACTGCAACCATATTTGAGACAGTAGATAACGTCACCCTTGCACTTAATGGTATAAACAGCCTGTTTGTGATAGGTTATCACATGTATGATCACGGATACGGACAATGGATGTACGGAGAAGGTGGAATTAAGATGTTATTTGGCAACTATCCAGGCAACCACTATGAGGCAGACCTTGCAGGATGGAGTGTTATTATAAATGGAGAATGGCGGGAGATAAACACCAGCGCATTCGTTACATACCCTTGGTATTTCTATTATAGTATAATATCCAATGCCAATGCAATCGTTGTAAATGTAGACAACGCCAAGGGTGCTGAATCAGAAAAGCAGTTTTTAAAAGCTCAGGCATTGACATACAGGGCCTATTCATACTTTATGCTATCACAGATATATTGTTACAGGTGGAGCGACTCAAATAACGGTTCCTCTTCAGGCCTCGTACTTCGATTAGACACATCAACCGATGAAATGCCTTTGTCTACCTTGGAACAAGTATATACCCAGATTTATAAGGATCTGGATGACGCAATTACCCTCTTCACAGAATCCGGAAAGCAGAGAGAGTTCTTCTACGATCCTGACATTAGTGTGGCGTACGCTATTTATGCCAGAACAGCCATTACCAAACATGATTATGAAAAGGCACTTACAATGGCTCTGAAAGCTAAGGCAGATTATCCACTCATGGGTAATGCCGATTATACATCCGGATTCAACACACCTACAAGTGAGTGGATATGGGGCAGCTTCAGCTCATCAGACGAAAATCAACAATGGTCTTCATTCTTTGCATATCACGGTTACAATTCAAACGCAAATGCAGTCAGGACAACTCCAAAATGTATAAGCAAAGAGCTATTCAATAAAATACCGGCGACAGATATCAGAAAAACCCTATTCCTTGACCCTACAGGTTATACACCGGGAGTTGATTACATAACATCAAACGGCAAGGCAGTTGCGGGCAAAGCACTATACAGAGATGCATTTGCGAAATACCCGGATCTGTTTCCTACTGCACTTATCTTCACACATATGAATTTCAAATTTAAAGCCCTTGATCTTCCTGGTGTAGGAAACTTGAACCACATAAGATCTTCGGAGATGTATCTGATTGAGGCTGAGGCAAAATATTTCCTTTCGGACTACACAGGTGCCCAAAATGCGCTCAAGGCACTAAACCAGGATAGCGGAAGAGATCCGGCATACAACTGTACAAAAACAGGGGCTGCACTTCTTGAGGAAATCAAGCTATACAGGGCGATTGAACTATGGGGTGAAGGATTTGACTGGTTCGACCTGAAACGATGGGGTGACAGTATCAGTAGAAAAAGCTATGCTGAAGGTGGCAATTTTATATCTGCCCACGCAATAACTCAAGGGCCGGAATTCGGGAATAAATGGACATGGGTTATTCCAAATGCAGAGACTGATTACAACGATCTAATAGAATAAAAAAGACCTGGACATGGTTAAGTATGGGGTTGCTGTAAACCCTCAATGTGAGGTTGAAGGCACTCACAAACTGCAAAAAATGATTCTTCCCGGAAACATGACAGTGCAGATGCAGCAGTTAATAATTTTAGTACAAATATATTGAAATTGATGATACTCACAAGAAAAATCGAAGTTTACGTATATCAGGCCAACAGTGAAACCCGGCAAGAGCATATAAGAAAACTTTATGAATGGAGACATCTTGTACTAAATGGAGCAAATGAAGTTTTGTCATATTTATACAGTATCGACAGGCTTAAATACTATAAATTCTTAACAGAGAAGACAAAATTGGAAATAGGGATCATCGGGGTAAGAGGAGAAGCCGTGAAGGAGAACTCTGCCCCGTATGTCCTACTTTCACAGAGAATGGGGTGTAAGGTTCCTTCAGATATTCTAAGTTGTCTTCAGAAATCGGTGACAAAAAAATATCAGGATATCCGTCAATCCCTATTTAAAGGAAACGCAAGCCTCTTTACATACAAAAACAATATACCCGTACCTTTCAGTGCAGATTCAATAAGAAAACTTCACAGTGAAGAGAACGGAACATATATTTTTACGTTGTTCGGAATTTGCCTCGCCCTCAATTTGGGAAGAGACAGAAGTAATAACCGGAAGTGTGTTCAGGATTGCATAGATGGTATCTGTAAAATACGAGACTCATCCCTAATGTTTGACGATAGGAATGATAAGATATTCCTGTTATTGAACTATGAGCCGCAAATATACAGTATGCATCTGGACAGAGAGTCTTGTATTAATGCAAGCCTGTCGATTGAGATCCCGATCATTGCATCCTATCATGGTGTTAATAAGATGATAGGCACAAAAGAAGAGTTTCTGTACAGAAGATTACAAATCCAGGCAGCTATACGAAGAACACAGATAAATGCCAGATATAGCACGGGAGGGCGGGGCAGAAAAAAGAAACTTGCGGCTCTTGATAGATATCACAATAAAGAAAAAGATTATATTGAGACCAAGATTCACACATATACCAAGATGCTAATTAATTATGCAATCGAGAATAATTGTGGCACCATAAATCTGATTAATCAACTGGAAAAGGAGAAAGAAGCAAAGAGAAGTAAGTTTATTCTTCGTAATTGGAGTTACTACGGCTTTAAGAAGAAGCTCGAATACAAGGCTGCCCTGTATGATATAAAAATAAACACCATAACTATATATCAAACTTAAACATAACCCTGATGCCGGATCTTGCCACATTAGGGTGATCCAGATAAGTAAGTCTGTGTATATAATCTACTCTGACAAACTTGAAAATATTTGCTATAGCTACACCCACCTCAACATAAGGATCCTTGCCCAAAGCAAAAGTAGTTGTCTCACCATCTGAATTCCGTGGAAACTTCATTTGGTTTATATTAGTTTCCGGATTATTTTTATCACTCAGCCCTCCATACAGCACCTTGAAAGTAATCACCTCCCTCAGGCCCAACTTCTTTACAACAGGAATCTTATTAAAAATAAACCCATTGAAGCAGTGATCAATATTGAGAGATATATATCTGTCAGATACAAACTCAAGAAAGTTCATCAAGTTATATGCTATTGACTGATAATAATACGTCTGATTTGCATTATGTATGTCAAGAAGCGGATAAGGCATCTCGCCGAATGTTGAAGCACCCTCAAGCCTCACTGTCGTATAACCGATCAAAGCCGGATAAAGCATCTGATAGAGATTGAATTTAAGAGTGTTATAACTATAGTCACCTCCCAGAGCTTTAGAGCCATAGATATAATCAAACGTGATTATAGGATATTTGCTTGAGACCGATTCACGGTACAATTTACCCTGATAGAAACGTTCATTAGGAGCATATCTCAACCTCAGGCTCAGTTCAGAAATATCTATCGGGTTGAAATCTAGAACCCCGCCGGGAGATTGTCTGGTATAATTATACCCGAGTGTATAAGAGAAGTGATTTTCAAATTCATTAAGGAATTCTGCCTTGAAGGTCTTGTTGTAAAACATTTTGTCATCCACCCCTCTTTTAAATGACAGAAGGGCATTTCCCTCCTGAACATAATAGAGCTGCTGTCCGGGGACTTTTGTATCAACCTGATAATTAACCTTAAAACTTTTTACGGGAAAATCATATACTGAATTCTTTGTGAATGAGTAAGCCGCCCCAACATTGTACTTAAATTTTTCATCCTTTAGCCCGTAGGCCAGATAACCTTCCAGAATAAGCTTCTTGAATAACTTAGGAGTTGTCCTTCCACCAATTTTAACCCTTGCCCCCTCTATCGGATTGTAACTGGCAAATGTGCCGACAGGTCCAAGTTCGAATTTCCCGAAATCATGGAACCCGGCAAATGCAAGTCTCATGATATCCATGGTTCTCCTGAATGCAGGCACTCGTTGAAGACTGTCAAGATTTGAATATATAGCCTCCTCACTGTCGGAAAGTTCGGTGTATCTGTTCTCCTGCCAGTATTCATCACTCTTCTTGATACTATCAACAACCGGAATGCTCTTCTTGAATTTATCCTCATCAAAAGGTACATTGGCAACATAATCTCTATACGAGACACTCCTCTGGCCAAAAATTCCAAGCCCCTGTTGATTGAAACCGAAATCCACCGAAAGCTCATCCAGCGATATAATCCATTTTCCACTTTCTGTTTTGGAGAATTCCTGAATTATCTTCACATCCTTAACCCAGTTTAGATTAATATTTCTGTTAACCCCCATGTCGATTTTTTTCACACCGTACGAACCGTCAAGAGAGACAAACATATAACCTTGAAAAAGCATATCGGCCTTACTTCTAGGTGTAAAGAAAAGTCGCACACACCTTGTCCCGTCTATATCAAGAGTGTCTTTTATATAATATCTGTAGAATACCGGTGCCGAATTGGCTATAGGGCTTAAAAAACGATTAGTCAGGAATGTTATGTTCATATCATAAATATCGATATCCTGATATAGATGCTTCATATAGGCAGTAATACCGTTATTATCAAGATACCCTTCAAAGTTCACCATCTTGTCTGCCTTCACTATTTCATTAGATGCCTTCGGATTTTTCCTGTAGTAACAATCTGAGAGGGTTTCCTTTATATAAAGTGGCAGGAGTTCCTTTCCCGGTTGCTTGACTGTGTCCACATTATCAAATATAAAATTGATCTTTTTGAGAGATTTGCTCTGTTTAAACTCCGGCGAGATGTTACTGAGAGCAAATTGTGTCTTCTCATACTTTCCATACTTAAGGAAATCAAAACTCTCAATTCTGTTCTGATTTCTATATGCAACCACACTATCAATAAGTGATACTGCAGGATTGTTTTTATTTCGGTATCTTACCTTTTCAGATTTTAAAACCACTTCCTTAAGTTCCACAAGAGCGGATGACAGAGAAATTCTTAGATTTTCAGTGTTATTATTGAGTATTTTAACTGTTTCAGTATTATACCCCATTCTTGATACTCTCAGACTCACATTCGAGCGATCTGTCGTCATTGAGAAAATACCATTTTGATCAGTCGTTGTTCCCTGAACTGTACCTTCAATCAATATCTCCGCCAGATAAAGGGGAGATCCGCTCTTCGAATCAACAACAACTCCGCTTATAACGGTCTTGGGAGCTTGTGCCTTGATTAATCCCGGATTATAGAATAAAACAAAAACGAAAGGAATTATATATCTTAATTTTTGGAACATATACTGTGTTTTACTGAAGATGTTAAAACATACAATAAATGTTCCAAACACGCTGTCACGATATGACAAAAAAGAGATTAACCTTATAAATTCCGGGTCTCAAATATCTCAACATTAAAAGATTTCATATTCATTTCACCTTGTCGCTTCAGAGTGCAAGAGATGAAAATAGAGGATAATTTGCTATTATTAAATATTTACAAAAACAAATACTGTTAGGATAATCTAACAGTATTGTTTATTCAGTAAAATAAATAATAAAGATCTCTTTTATAAACAGGCTATTTCTTGTGTTTTGAAAGGTCCACCTCAACGTCAGTATACTCGAGACCTTCATTATACACGTTCATTGCGGCGCGGCTCATACCCATACTCGAATAACCACCGTCGTGATAGAGATTCTGCATGGTAACCTTCTTTGTGAGGTCGGAGAAGAGTGTGATTATATAATCGGCACACTCGTCAGCTGTCGCATTTCCTAATGGTGACATCCGCTCTGCAAAATCCATAAGCTTGTCAAAACCCATGATACCGCCACCGGCTGTAGTCATTGTAGGAGATTGTGAAACGGTATTGATTCGTATGAATTTTTCACGGCCATAAATATAGCCGAAACTCCGTGCAATCGACTCAAGCAATGCTTTGGCATCGGCCATGTCGTTGTATCCGTACAAAGTCCTTTGAGCAGCAATATATGAGAGTGCTACAACAGAGCCCCACTCATTTATTGCGTCGAACTTACGGCAAGTCTGCAACACTTTGTGAAAAGAGAGGGCTGATATGTCCAGTGTCTGATGAAGGAACTTATAGTCAAGGTTATCGTATGTCCTACCCTTCCTTACATTTGGAGACATGCCGATTGAGTGAAGGACGAAGTCAAATTTCCCCCCGAGAAATTCAGTCCCCTGCTTTACAAGATTCTCCAGATCTTCTACATTTGTTGCATCAGCCGGTATTACAATTGTATTGCAAAGTTCAGCAAGTTTGTCGATAGTTCCCATCTTCATGGAAACAGGTGTGTTTGTCAGCACGAATGTAGCTCCCTCCTCATGCGCCCTCAGTGCTGTTTTCCACGCAATGGAATTTTCATTAAGAGCACCGAATATCAGTCCTCTTTTTCCTTTTAACAGATTATAACTCATTTTTAATAGGGTTTAAGTTTTAAAACATAAATCGCAGAAAAAAGTTCTGCCGTATGATATAATTAGTAATTTTGGAATCAAACTATGAAAACAAATCTTCTAAACATCCTTAAAGCATTATTGCTCATAGCTGCTCTATCTGCAATATTGATTTTCATGGACAATAGCAGCGACAAAAAAGATACCAAAATTTTAAAACTGGCATTAATACAGTATAACGACTCCCCTCTTTCAGAACTTTCACAACAAGGAATCATGCACGGACTGGTCGGGACTGGCATGAAGGCTGGAATTGACTACACACTCGATGTGCTTAATGCACAGGGTGATATTTCGACCCTGAACATTATTATAGATAAAGTTGTCTCTGATAAACCAGATCTAATATTTGTCACATCCACACCTACGCTACAGCTGGCTGCCCAGAAGATAAAGGATCTTCCTGTTGTATTCTCGGTAGTGGCAGACCCTGCCGCAGCAGGTGTGTGCAACTCATTCACTGACCATCAAGACAACATAACAGGCATATCGACTATGGGAGATTATGAGGGCATGGTCAGAATCATCAAAGAGATATTACCCGAAACAAAAACTATAGGAACAATCTTCACACCTGGAGAGGCCAACTCAGTAAAAAACATGAATGCGCTCAAAATGTATTCGGAACAGAGTGGAATAAAACTTATAACCACTCCGGTTAACTCCAGCTCCGAGATAGCAGATGCAGCCCTTGCCCTGGTAGAGGCAAAGCCTGACATTATTTGCCAGGTTGTCGACAATCTCACATCATCATCAATATCCAATATTATTAAGATTGCTCAGAATAATAAGGTTCCGTTGTTCGGCTTTGTCAGTGATCAGTCTGAAAAGGGTGCTGTAATTGTAGTTTCGAGAGACTATCAGCAAGCAGGTGTTGATGCAGTGATGATGGCCAAAAGATATTTTGACGGTGAGCCAATAAAAGATATCCCAATTGAATTTGTCAGCAAGACAAACTTATTAATAAACACGGAAGCTGCTAAAATTGCAGGAATAAATATCCCTAAAGATTTAGAGAGAACATGGACGGAAAACTGAACATAGTTCGGGAAGAGAGACCCGGTTACATCATTTTCAGACTTGAAGGCCGGATCGATGCATACTGGTCAAAATACCTGGATGAAGCTCTCGACAATGCCTTCAGAGAGAGGGAGTACAATATAGCTCTTAACATGAGTAGTATTGAATATCTGAGCTCTCTTGGCATAAGATCGCTCATCAAGTATGCCAAGATAGCAAAAGGTGTAAATGGAGTCTTTGGCATCTCTTCGCGTTCAAAAGAGGTACAGGCAGTTCTTGAGATGGTCGGACTTGCCGGCATGCTTGAATGGAAAGCTCCAGTTACAACCGGAGACAAAACCGAAGAGAGCACACTCGAGTTTCAAGTTGACGGCTTTCTCTTCAAGGCGACTGACATAAAAGGAGAAAAAAAAGGGACATTCAAGTGCTCTTTGAGCGGAGATCCGGAGGGAATTAAAAGGGGGTTTAATAAAGAGGATTGTATCTCAACCCAATTCGGCAGCGGAAAATACGGACTAGGGCTTGGAGCTATCGGCTCAGGATTCGATGATTGTCAATCCCGATTCGGAGAGTATATCGCTTTCGGAGATGCTGTTGCATTCATGCCATCAGGAGATCTGAACACCCCTGATTTCATGCTGACAGAGGGCAAACTGATACCTTCAATCAATATGTTGTATGGAGTATCACTCGATGGTAGCTTCAGCCAATTCATAAAATTTTCACCTTCGGGGAACAAGAAAAGTATACCATTAAGTAAAATAATAAAGGCTGTCGCAGTAAATACCGGGCTCAGGGAATTCGCCATGGTCATGATGGCAGAGAGCAACGGAGTAGTTGGGGTTGCACTAAAGAGATCACCTGTCACAATCGATAATTACGGACTATTCTCATTTCCGCAAGTTAAAGACAATCTAAATCTGACTACTGAGCCGGAATATACCGGAGACATATCTCTAAGTATCAGCATTATCACATCAGGCGATGAGAGCCCACTCTACAGATTCACAAGAGAGTCAGCTCCTGACCCGGAAAATTCCGAAAAATTAAGACATCACACACATACTGCAATATTCGGGTACAAGCCTATCGCAAAATCTCAGATTAGTGTAGAAGAGGCAGTGAAAGGGCTATTTGAAGAGGAGAGATTAGAGAGCATCCTGCATTTGCTCAATGACCGGAGAGAGGCAACAGGTGCCGGAGAGAGCGAATTCACACAAGGTGTGTGTTGGATAGGGAAAATTGATAAATTTAATAACTGAAACAATGTCATTACTCATAGGTGCACTAACAATAGGATTAATCTTGTCGCTGCTTGCCCTTGGCATGTTTATAAGTTTCAAGATATACAA
Source organism: Rikenellaceae bacterium (assembly GCA_034928745.1). Classification (GTDB taxonomy): domain Bacteria; phylum Bacteroidota; class Bacteroidia; order Bacteroidales; family UBA932; genus Bact-08. Next base: position 79,223 of record JAYFOS010000004.1, on the reverse strand, counting down.
CTTTGCAGATATTACTGCTGAAGGATCTATCACGTTGGGGGCCTCAATAGCTGCAGCCTTGATTGTCTCCGGTATGAATCCGCTTTCAGCAACACTGATTGCAATGGCCGGAGGTTTTGTTGCCGGAACTCTCACAGGTATAATTCATACAAAATTCAATATCAACGGGCTTCTTGCCGGTATACTTATGATGACTGCACTCTATTCAGTCAATCTCCACATAATGGGGAAAAGCAATCTCCCGTTGATGTCACAAGAGACACTCGTCTCACTGGCCGGAAATATCAGTTTTATCCCGGATAATGATACAGCAGTACTGGTGGTCATACTTGCCTTTGTTGCTTTAATAGGAATCGCTCTTTACCTTTTCTTCAAAACCAACCTTGGAACAGCAATGAGAGCAACTGGCAACAACCCTCAAATGATAAGAGCACTTGGTGTAAATACCGGCTTGATGATAACACTCGGATTGGGTATGGCAAATGCCCTAATAGCCCTCTCTGGCGCAATATTGGCTCAATACCAGGGTTTCGCTGATGTCCAGATGGGTATAGGTATGATGGTATGGGGACTCGCAAGTGTCATAATAGGAGAAGCAATCATAGGAGGAGGATCGGTCGGAATGCTGATTATCGGTTCCATTATGGGATCCGTGATATTCCGTTTGCTAGTAGCGGTAGCACTGCGACTCGGAATGAATCCGAACGACCTGAAACTCATAACAGCCCTGTTTGTCTTTATAGCACTTGTCCTTCCATATATCACAAAAAAGATGAAAAAAAGAGGAGTTGAGGTAAAATGATAGAAATCAGCAATATTACGAAGGTCTTTAACCCGGGCACCCCAAATGAGGTGTTGGCACTTGACAATGTATCGTGCACAATAGAGACAGGAAGTTTTGTCATTCTTCTCGGGACTAACGGATCCGGTAAATCCACTCTTCTAAATGCAGTTGCCGGTACATTTCTCCCTGACAGCGGAACAGTCAAGTTGAATGGGACTGATATTACAAATATGCAAGAGCACCAGAGGGCAAAATATATCGGCAGAGTTTTTCAGAATCCATGTAGCGGGACAGCTCCAGACATGTCCATTGCTGAGAATCTCGCTCTTGCTGTCAAGCGCGGAGCGAAGAGAGGACTTGGAGTCGCACTGAACAGAGGTGATATGAAGGAGTTCAGAAACCGGGTCAAGTCACTGAATATGGGACTTGAAGAAAGGTTGGCAAGCCCTATCGGCAAACTCTCGGGTGGTCAGAGACAGGCTTTAACCCTGCTTATGTCTACATGGATCAAACCCGACTTGTTGTTGCTGGACGAGCATACCGCAGCATTGGATCCCAAGACTGCAAGCAAAGTCATACAGCTTACCGAGAGCATCGTCAGCAAGGACAAACTCTCCACCATGATGGTGACACACTCGATGCAACAGGCTGTAAATCTAGGAGACAGAATATTGATGCTGCATAACGGCAAAATCGTTTATGACATTAAAGGTGCCGACAAGAGAGTCATAAAGGCTCCAGACCTTCTGGCCATGTTCGATGATATTAGAAAAAGAGAGCAGATAGACCCCTCCGCATCAGATATGCTTCAACAGAACTATATCTGACTTTTTAGTGCCCTGCACAGAATCTCAACTGGATGGGTGGCTTTGCGGCCGGTCCCGTCTTTAATTTGTTGACGGCAAGAGACACCCGGTGCAGCTATTTGAATATCGGCTGAGGAATTACGGACAGCGGGAAAAAGAACCTGTTCTCCGATACTCATTGAGATATCATAATGCTCCTTTTCATACCCGAACGAGCCGGCCATGCCGCAGCACCCGGAAGGAATAACCTCGACCTTGTAATTCTTTGGCAAAGAGAGCATCCTTCTCGAAAATTCAGTCGTTACTATTGCCTTCTGATGACAATGGCCATGAAGCTTAATCTGAAGAGGCTCTTCAGAAAAGAGATCCGATGATATTTTTCCTTCGTCAGCCTCTCTCATTATAAATTCATCATATAAAAAGACATTCTCTGACAACAATGTGGCCTGAGACTTAAGATCCTCTCCGACAAGATCAGGGTATTCATCTCTGAAAGAGAGAATTGCAGAAGGCTCAAGTCCGACGAGAGGAGTTTCGGCAGAGATAATATCTTTCAGAAGAAGTACATTTTTTCTTGCCAGTTTCCTTGCTTTCTTAAGCATACCCTTAGAAAGGGCTGCCCTTCCGCTTTCAACATGTTCAGGAATCACGACTTCATAACCAAGAGAAACCAGTAACTTAATAAAAAAGATACCTGTCTCACCATCATTGTACTTAGTAAACTCGTCAAGAAACAGATAGACTCTTCTTCCCTTACATGGCATAGAAATACTCCTGATATACCTTTTGACAGAATGTTTCATTATCTCAGGAAGTTCTCTTTTTTGAGAAAAACTCACAAAGAATTTTATGAATGAAGATGTTATCTTGTTAGTCGCAAAAAAGTTGTAGATTGACGGGGCTAATGCTCCGAATCTCTCCACTCCGGCCATGTTTGAAACCATAAAAGACCTGAAAGGTGGCAATATGATGGAGTCATAATGATGTTGCATAAACTCAGCCTTATACCTTGTCATATCCACATTTGAGGGGCATTCACTTTTACAGGCCTTACACGAAAGACAGAGGTCCAGAGTCTCGAGAATCTCCTTTTGAGAAAAGATCCTACTCTTATAAGGATGTGTGAGAAGTTCCCGAAGAGTATTTGCCCTGCCCCTTGTAACATCCTGCTCTCTGCAGGTGACCCTGAAACTTGGACACATGGTTCCTCCAAAAACAGATGCTTTCCGGCAGTCGCCAGAGCCGTTGCACTGCTCTATTGCCCTAAGCCACCCACCCTGTGCCGAGTAATCAAAATAGGTCTTATATTCCGGCGCCTTTGCATCAGCCTCATATCTCAGTGAGGTGTTCATCGGCGGAGTATCTACAATCTTATTCTTGTTGAATATGAAATCAGGATCAAAAGTCCTCTTAAGGTCCCTCATAAGCCCATACAAATAAGAGCCGTACATCAACTCAATAAACTCTCCGCGCAATCTTCCGTCACCATGCTCACCCGACAGAGAGCCTTTGTATTTCTTAACCAACAGAGCCGTTTCCCTGGCGACAGTCCTGAAAAGGTCCACATCATCAGCCTTTTTAAGATTGAGAATAGGCCTGAGATGAAGTTCACCTGTGCCGATATGTGCATGAAATACACACGAGAGACCATAAGAGCCAAGCATCTCTCTAAAATCCGCCATATAATCCGGAAGCCTCTTCGGAGCAACAGCAGTATCCTCAATGACAGAGACCGGCTTTGCATCCCCGGCCATTGAGGTCAGCAATCCAAGCCCGGACTTCCTAAGCTCCCAGACACGAGAGATACCAGAACCGTAAACTTTCGAGCAATAGTAACTCAACCCGAAATCAAGCAAATCCTTTTCAACCGCTGCAACTACCTTTTCTAGCCTTTCAACGGAATCCTCAGCCAACTCCACAATCAAGATTGCAGCAGGATCTCCCTTGACAAAAAAACGGTTTTTCTGCTGAGACAGATTTTTCTTACTAAGTTCTAGAATATTGTCATCCATCATCTCTACAGCCTTTGGAGAATGTCTGAGAGCAATCAGGTTTGCTTTAAAGATATCCTCAAGAGATGCACAATGTGCACAAACCAGACATTTATTAGCAGACGGTTGTGGCACAAGCCTTACCTTTATCTCCGATACCATTGCCAGAGTCCCCTCAGAACCGGCAAGCAAAGGTGCCAGATTTATATATTCATCATCATTTTTGGATGAAGCGACCAACTCATCAAGAGCATAACCGGTATTTCTTCTTCTAAGCTCCCGATCCGGAAAGTTATCCTCAATCTCAATCAATGCTCTCCTGTTATTGAGGAGTGAATCGACAAAATTATAAATAGCAGCCTCCCGTTCACTCGATGAGTTGCATTTTGCCTTAAACTCATCTTTTGTTAGCTTTTTGAAAACTGAGACAGTCCCGTCAGACAGAATAACCTCTGCCTCAATCAGGTGATCTCTGGTGCTGCCGTATACAAGAGAGTGTGAACCACACGAATTATTGCCGACCATTCCTCCGATACAACAACGGTTAGAGGTAGATGTTTCCGGTCCGAAAAAGAGACCATACCTGGCTACCTCTTTGTTCAATTGGTCGAGGACAACTCCAGGCTCTACTCGCGCCCAACCTTCATCCGGATTAATCTCAAGTATCCTGTTCATATACCTTGAGATATCCACAACCAAGCCGTTTCCGACAACCTGTCCTGCTATTGATGTGCCGGCAGCCCTTGGAATTAAAGATACTCCCTTCACTGCTGCATATATTACAATATCAGCAAGTTCCTTTTTATTGTGCGGATAATAGACCCCTAAGGGTAATTCACGGTATGCAGAAGCATCAGTAGCGTACAGGACTCTGTGCAGCAGATCATCTTTAATATCCATAACTCTCTGTCAAATATTGAGCAACTTCACCTCTCCATCCACAAGAGAATACCTCTCCTTTGTCTCAGAACACTCGGCTATACCATCCTGGCCGAATACCAACCTTTGTCCTGCGCGGCTCATCCATCCTATTTGCCTCGCTGGATTACCTACAACAAGCGCGTAGGGTTTAACCTCATCAATAACAACCGCACCTGCACCAATAAAAGCATACTCTCCTATGTCATGTCCACACACAATTGTTGCATTTGCTCCTATGGTAGCACCTCTACCGACATGGGTCTTCTGATATTTTTCCCTCCTAACAATAACACTACGGGGATTAATAACATTTGTGAATACACATGACGGGCCGAGAAAAACGTCATCCTCACAAATAACACCCGTATAGATAGAAACATTATTCTGAACCTTCACATTGTTTCCAAGAACCACTTCAGGAGAGACAACAACATTCTGACCAATGTTACACCCCTCTCCTATGACAGACTCGCTCATTATGTGTGTGAAGTGCCATATTTTTGTACCTTTTCCAATAGTACACCCAGGATCAATCACTGCTGTCCCATGCGCAAAATATCCAGTCTCTTGCATAAGTCTATCTTTTATATACAAATGCAAATATAGCAATTCACACCTACAATCTCCTTAAAATTGAGCATCAGTTACAGGGTTCAAACCTACAAGTCCCAAGTATGAAGCCACAATAGTTCCCTGAAGATAGACCCGCTTGCCAAGATTAACCGGATTTGTACACAAGTTCAGCACTCCACGCAAATCGTCATTCGGAATACACACCGATATACAATTACTTCTTGTCCGTTCACTTGCAGATGATGCTATAGCAAGGTTTGTCTCCTTTGTAAACGGAGGAGTAAAGCTTATGGTCGTTGAGGTCAAATCTCCCCCTACAATATATCCTGTAACCCAGACACCCTTTGCACCGATATTTGATGAAAGTTGTCCCGTATTAAATGCTGTCTCCTTACTCTTTCCGTCTCCCGCTCCTACTACTATCTGTTCAAAGAGCCATCTCGCAGTAGTATCTATTATTATACCTGATGTTGCAGAAGATGTGTCGGACGGATTTGCGTGAAGGTTTACGGTGAGCATATCCTTCTGAGACATATCCCTTGCAATTACAGGAATAGTATCCTGTATTGCATCTGCTCCATAAGGAGGCAACTCAATCAAGTTGAGAGTTACAGGGCCAGGATTTAGGTAGGCGAATCTCGTTTCAGTAAATGGATATATAAGTTTCCCAACCTTATCAGCCAATTCAGCTGTAAACCCCGGAAACTTCTTAATAAAATCTGTTGTGAAAGTAAGCCTTATACCAACGTTGGACTGTACAGCCGTGAGAGAGATAACGCAAACCTCGCCGGATTTGACAATCACGGTCTTATTGTCTCCATAACAAGGAGCATCAAATTCCGGTTTTGTGAAGACCCTGGAGACAACAGAAATCTCATAGCTCCCGGCACTAAGCTCAAGTTTAGACGGTCTGTCCCCGTACAAACCATCATAAACCACACTGCCCGAAATGTTTTTAATTGTTAAAATAAAATTATTACTGTCCGGGAACTCCCTTACAACAGATTTTGTCACTAAAGGATTGTTAAATACAAACCGAAGTTCCCCTGTAGTCTCATCCTCAAAGGTAAGCCCCTTACAAGATGAGAGAAAAAATGAATACAAAGCAATGACAATAACACCTATAAAGAGCGTCAGCAAGGGAATCCTCTCCCACACAGAGAATAAGGATGACACACTCCCCGTAAAACCTTTAAGGAACGGTTCATCATTGAATGAACGCTCCTTTTTACCCAATAGAAATTTTCCCTTCATATCTCACAGATTTAATTGGTTAGATAATCAAATCTATTACGATATATTAGAATTTAGTAACGAAATCGTCAAATTTTTGCAAAAAATATCTAAATCTAAAATTGTTCGATATGATTTTTATTAAATTTGTTCAAACTATTTTAAAACCATGTACAAAATCACTGAGCATCCTATTCTTCCGATTCCTGTGGAAGATAGAGTAGAATTTACATTCGAAGGACAAAAAGTTGTTGGTCAGAGGGGATTTACAATTGCAGCAGCCTTACATCAGGCAGGACTCGTAGTACACAAGCACAGTCTGGAACATAGAGAACGCACATTGGAGTGTGGAATCGGAAAATGCGGAGCCTGCGAAATGTTAGTTGACGGAAGAGTCCGCCGAATATGTATCACCAAGGTTGATGAAGTGAAAGATGTAAGAAGGATTGACGAATCTTACATGCCCCAGGAGCCTTTCCATCAAGGTGCATTAAAACCGGCTATCAAGGTCTTCAAGACTACAGTAGCTATTATAGGAGCTGGGCCGGCCGGTCTTGCTGTCAGGGAGGAGTTGTGCAAAGCCGGAGTTGATAATCTCGTTATTGATAATAACAGCAAAATCGGCGGACAATTTGTGATGCAGACTCACCAGTTTTTCTTTTTCGAGAAAGAGAAAAGATTCGGCGGTATGAGAGGTTTCGACATCGCATCAAATCTGGCAGGGGAAGATCATACCGGAATAATTCTTGACTCAGTGATCTGGGATATAGTTGAGGGAAAAAGGCTGATTGCGAAAAATATAGCAACGCAAGAAGTCTTTTATATTGATACCGAACAGATAGTAGTCGCCACCGGCGCAGTTCCTTTTATGCCGGCATTTAAAAATGATGATCTTCCGGGAGTATACACTGCCGCAGTAGTACAGAGAATGATGAACAAGGAACTCACACTTTTGGGAAAAAAGATTCTTACAGTAGGTGCCGGTAATATCGGATACCTCACATCTTATCAGGCAATGCAGGCAGGAGCGAGTGTCAAGGCAATCATAGAGGCAATGCCGTCTGAGGGAGGTTTTCCTGTTCAGGCAAACAGAGTAAGGAGGCTCGGAATTCCGATCCTGACATCACATATACTTCTTGAAGCAATTCCAAACGAAGACCGGACTGGTATAACCGGGGCAATCATTGCCAAATGCGAGAATTTCAAACCAATAACAGGAACAGAGATACTCGTGGAGGATATTGACTGTATAAATATATGCACAGGCTTAATTCCTGATAATCAACTATTCAGAAAAGGAGTAGAAGTATTCGGAAGAAAGTGTCACGGTGTCGGCGATTCTGTCAAAATAGGAGAAGGGACATCAGCCGTCCTCAGGGGACGCCAGTGCGCATACGAAATCATGCAGGATCTTGGAATAAAATTCAGCTACGACAACTATCTTTCAATATCCAAAGAGTACATCGACTCTCAACAGCATCCTGTGAGAATTCTTGAAGAGCCGTTAAGACCCACAAAAGATAGGATGGAATCGAAAGGGTTCGTCCAGATCGACTGTCTCTATGGCTTTGCATGTAACCCGTGCTCTTTTGCCTGCAAATACGGAGCTATAACCAAATCTTCAACCTCGACAGTCCCGAGAATTGATTTTGACAAGTGCATCGGCTGTATGCAATGTGTCCACCAATGTCCGGGTCTTGCAATATTCGGTTACCAGTTCAACAAGAACTGGCTGTTCTTGCCGATTGAATATAAGGCCAGTGAAGGAGTTGAGGTTTACTTAGTCAATAATAACGGAGAAAAAGTAGGAGAGGGAGTAATTGAAAAGATTCTCAAAAGTGACAACAAAACAAATGTAGCCAGAGTCAAGGCAACAGATCTCGAAGGAGAGGCACTTTTAAAAGTTAGGGGTTTTATTGTCAAAGAAAACTACCCTGAACCGCTCAAGCTTTTAAAACTTGGACAACCACATGACGCAAAATCATATATATGTCACTGCGAAGATGTTACAGTTGAAAAACTTCTGACTGTCATTGGTGACAGAAAAGTTATCTCATCCGATGAGCTGAAACATATCTCCAGAATAGGCATGGGCGCATGCCGCGGAAACAGATGTGTCCCGAGAGCAAGGACTTTGCTGAGAGCATACGGGATAGAGGTTCTCGGAGAACCAACACCTAGAGGCCCAATGTCCAATCTGGTAAACCTTGGCGAGATGGTCAACAAGAACAGGGAGGAGAAGGTGATTCTCCCGGAAGTTTCTCCAAGTAAAGGGAAAAGAGAGGTTAAAAAGGTGGCTGCATTAATTGCCGGAGGCGGTATAGCCGGGTCATCTCTTTTCCGCTATCTATCAGAGGCAGGATACAAGCCATACCTTGTCAATAATGGTCTTGGCAGCTCATGGAGAAACATTGCCGGAGGACGCCCTGCATTTTCATTACCGGCTCTTGCCGATATAGCTATGCATAATCTCGAGATTTTCAAAGCTCTTAATGAAAAGACCCGTATTGACTTCAAACTAACAAGATATATCAATCTGGCACATGACGAAGAGACCTATCAATCTCTCGATCTTTCCCGAGCATGGTCTGATGCCTATATGATTGACAAAAAAGATTTCAAAAAGGAGATTTCACCATACTTTAACACATCATTGTCTACATACAGCCACGCATTGATTTCCGACAACTGTTGGCAAGCAAACCCCGGGTTGACAATTGATGCGGTAAGGCATATCGGGCAGAGTCTGGGAGGGACCATTCTAGAGAACACCAAATTGGTAGATGTATGCAGAGAAGGCAAGGATTACCATGTGATATTACAGACACCAAACAGAGAGTATCTTGAGTTCAGAACTGAGATATTTATAAATGCACTCGGAGGAAATGCAGATAAATTTGCAAAGAAACTCGGCATCGAAACAGGCCTCTACCCTGTCAAACACCAGGCATTCATCACAAAGAGGCTTCCTATGCTAGGTAAAGACGGAGCAAATCTTGACATGATTATAGACCGAAGAAAATACAAGGGATTTTCGGCTGTATACGGACAACAGCTAGCCGAGACAGGTCAGATAATCGGATGTGCTTCTCCGGCTATAGATGCAAAAGAGACAGCAAAGAACCTTAAGATTAACACACAAGATTTTATTGAGGTAGCAACTGAAATGTTTACAGATTGGATCCCGCAGCTTTCTGGAGTGGGATTCCAGGCAATATGGTCGGGTTATTATACTGAGCCACGTTATATAATAGATCCGGAGGCAGGTTTATTCGTAGGAATGCGCGGTCACGGCTTCATGCTCTCTCAATATCTTGCAAAAGTATATGTAGACAGCCTCCTTGGAAAGCCTGTCCCTGATTACTTCAAAGAATTGCGACTCGGTGGAAAGGGACTCAGCGAGCAAGCGTTTAAGTAATTTAGTGGCACAGATTTTTCTATTTTATTGATCTGCAATTACATATAAAACTCTCACATTCAGGTGTTTAGAAAAATCTGTGCCACCAATTTTTGATAGAAAAATCTGTGCCACAAATTAAAACTTCATGGGGCCTCACCCCTTCCGGAATAATGCCCCATTACTTAACCTAAACTTAAACTATGAAAAACTTCGATTAAAAAATTACAAATTTTGTGCCAAAGCTTTCATATTTAAAAAAATGTTTTATTTTTTTAGAATTATTTGAGGGGGGAGGTAGAATTTTAAAACAAAACCACTAATAAATAATTCTTCAGAATAATCCTTTTAACAAAATTCTTTCATTCACCTTACCCTTTTCACTTTACTCTACCACCCTCAGTTTTGCAAACTTTAAGAGTAACGTTTTTTTGCCCCCTTGTTCGAATTCCACAATTGCCTTTGCATTAAGGGCATCACCCTCCAGCTCGAGCAGTATTCCGAAGCCAAATCTGTCATGTTCAACTTTCAAGCCAACCTTAAGTTTTGAAACAGGATCCGCCTTGAAATCAGGATCAACAGCTTTACGGAATGTTTGAGAAGGACGAAAAACATTTTTCACATCATCAGATGATTTTTTGTCACCGGTAGAGAGTCCTGAACGGTCTCGGTATTGTGTACCGGACGAGCTGTTCCATGATCCTGAACCGGAATTATACCCAGAATCTGATTTTGATATCAAACCTGATTTAGAACCAAATCCTGATTTATCACGGAACTGGGCATCTGAACGGGAAGCTCCGCTGTTGGTGAACCCATTCATATAGATTAAATTGGAATCTTCTCCTCCGTTCTCATTTTTCATATCAGGCCAGTCAAGATATTTCGGATCAATCTCCCTTAAGAACCTGCTTGTAGGATAATTAACATGAGAGCCCCATCTGAATCGAGATTGGGCATAAGACAAAGTAACCAACAACTTCGCCCTCGTCAGGGCAACATAAAACAGCCTTCTCTCCTCTTCAAGCTCATTCTCTTTTATTCCTGACATACTACCTGAAGGAAATAAATTTTCCTCCATTCCTACTACGAATACATAAGGAAATTCCAGCCCTTTCGCGGAATGGACAGTCATAAGGCTGATCTTGTTTGAATCCTCAGGTGCATTGTTCTCATCAATTGCACTCAAAAGGGCAATGTTCTCGATATAGTTGGAGAGAGAGACAAGAGGCGAAGTGAAAGAGTCATTATCAGCCAAGGCATGTTTGTCGGGCAAAGAGTTATCAGGATCATTTTTGCTGACATTGCGCTTATCGGGTGCAGGCTTATCAGCCTCAGGATCGCTGTTTATCTCTCCGGTCTCTTCGACCTCCTCCACAAATGCCTTGATACTGTTCATCAACTCCTCGACATTGTCAAGACGGGCTTGCCCCTCAACCGATGTATCAGATCTAAGGTAGTCCATATATCCGGATTTCACAAGAACCTCCATGGCAATATCATAGACATTGTAGACCGTAACTTTTGCACTAATCTCAGAAATCATCTTTGCAAACTGGAAAAGTTTGCCGGCGGCGGCCTGCTTAATGCCCATGGCACTCATCTGCCCCTCCATCATAGCTTCCCACAGAGATACTCCCGCCGAGTTGGCCGCCGCCGTCAGACAAGAGACCGTCGTGTCACCAATCCCCCTCGGAGGCACATTAACAATCCTCCTGAAAGCCTCGTCATCCTTTTTATTGAGTAATAGCCTCAAGTATGAAATCATATCTTTAACCTCTGCCCTCTCATAAAAAGAGTGTCCGCCATAAATCTTGTACGGAAGTGAGCGTTTTCTCAAAGCCTCCTCAACCGCCCGGGACTGAGCATTGGTTCTGTAAAGAACAGCAAAATCACCATAAGAAGCCTTGTCCTGATATATCCTGGCCAATACAGATGAAGCAAGCATGAATGCCTCCTCCTGATCAGTATATGCATTCATGACACTTATCTTCTCACCCACAGCCGCCGAAGAGAAACACTCCTTTTTTATCTGCATTGAATTTCTTGCGATAAGACTGTTTGCAGCCTTGACAATAGTCTGAGTAGAACGATAATTTTGCTCCAGACGGAACTCCTTGGCCTCAGGATAATCTTTCCTGAAATTCAGAATGTTTTCTATCCTCGCTCCACGAAACGAGTATATACTTTGCGCATCATCACCCACTACACAAAGGTTTCGGTGAACAGAGGCCAATTTCTTGACTATCAAATATTGAGAGTAGTTAGTATCCTGATACTCATCTACAAGAATAAATGAAAACCTCGACCTCAGTTTCTCAAGAACCTGAGGAAAATCCCGCAGCAAGATATTGGTATATACAAGTATATCATCAAAATCCATTGCTCCGGCTTGCTTGCATTTCTTGTGATAGAGAGCATAAATATCCCCTATCTTCGGTTTTTTTGCCGCGGCATCATTTTGCGCAAGAGTCGCATTACTTAAATAAGCCGCCGGCGTCACCAGATTATTCTTGGCCATTGAGATTCTCGACAGCACCTCGTTGGGTTTATAAACCTTTTCATCTAGGGAGAGCTCCTTAACACAAGCCCTTATTGCACTTTTTGAGTCAGAAGTGTCATAAATCGTAAAGCTCTTCGGAAACCCGAGCAACTCCGCATCCTCCCTGAGAAATTTCACAAAAACAGAGTGAAAAGTACCCATCCATAAGCTCCTTGCAACATCATACCCCACAAGAGAGGCAATCCTCTCCTTCATCTCTTTAGATGCCTTGTTTGTGAATGTCAGCGCCAGTACCGAGCTAGCTTTATGCCCATGATCCAGAATATTAGCAATCCTGCAGGTAAGCACTCTCGTCTTTCCGGATCCCGCCCCCGCCACTATCAAAGAGGGACCGTTAAATTGCTCAACTGCTTGTCTTTGAGCACTATTCAGCCCTTCGTAAATTGTTGAAAAATCAGTCTTCATTGGCACAAAATTATAAATATTGTGTATCTTTGCCGCAAAATTTTTCACAATAATGTCAAACCATATTCGATTAAGCAAAGGTTTGGACATTCCTTTAAAAGGAATTGCTTCAAACCAAACTACTAAAATCATCTCTTCGGATATTCTTGCTGTGAAACCCGCTGACTTCAGGACTCTTAACCCCAAACTTCTTGTGAAAGAAGGAGATGTAGTCAAAGCCGGTTCACCGATCTTGGCAGACAAAAAGAACCTTTCTATACAATTCTGCTCACCGGTGAGTGGGGTTGTAAAAGAGATTGTTCGTGGTGAGAAACGCAAACTGTTGGCAGTACTTATTCAGAATGACAAAAAGTATGAGCATCTCCAGTTTAACGTTCCGACCTTAAAAACTGCAAAGAGAGAAGAGTTAACCGAGGTTTTGCTAGAAAGCGGACTCTGGCCCGTAATCAAACAACGCCCATACGGTATTATTCCGAATCCTGCAATTGAGCCTAAAGCGATCTATATTTCAGGATTTGACTCATCCCCACTAGCCCCTGACCTTGACTTCTCCCTCAAAGGAGAAAAAGAGTCTCTTCAGGCCGGTATAGATGTACTCAACCTGCTTACAAAAGGAGGAATTCACCTAAGCCTGCACATCAACAACTACGCAGGGAGTCCTTTCCACAGGTTGGAAAAGGTGATCTTCCACACAATAGAAGGTCCTCATCCGGCCGGGAATGTCGGTGTTCAGATCAACAACATCGACCCGATAAATAAGGGTGAAGTTGTATGGACTATTGACCTGTATGGGGTTGCTGCCATTGGTAAACTTTTTACAAAAGGAATCTACGACATCAAAAAGACAATTGCCATTACCGGTCCGAGATGCGTTAAGCCAAGCTATGTCGAGTGCCTTCCGGGTATGTGCATGAGTGACATAAAAGAGTATACAGGCCACACTGCCGAAAGCGCCGGTGACGAACTACCGGTCAGGTGGATTAGCGGAAATGTTCTTACCGGAACCAATGTTGGAGAAGAAGGATTTTTAGGGTTTTACCACAATCAAATCACACTCATTTCAGAAGGAAACTACTACGAGATGTTCGGATGGATCAAACCATTCAGGTCTAAGAAATTCAGCATTTCACACACATATTTCTCATGGCTGACCCCAAAGAAGAGTTATGAGTTGGACACCAATACAAACGGCGCAGAGAGAGCTTTTGTCATGACAGGAGTTTATGAAAAAGTGCTCCCTATGGACATTTATCCGACATACCTTCTTAAGGCAATTCTTGCAGAAGATATTGACAACATGGAGGCTCTGGGCATCTATGAAGTTATTGAGGAAGATCTGGCACTTTGTGAATTTGTATGCCCTTCAAAAATAGATGTACAAGAGATTGTGTCAAAAGGAATAGATTTGATGATTAAAGAAATGTCTTAATAAAATAGAGATGAAAGCGCTAAGAAAAATTGTAGATAATATAAAGCCGACATTCAGCAAAGGCGGCAGGCTCGGATTCCTGCACTCGACCTTTGACGCGTTTGAGACATTCCTTTTTGTACCGAACACAGTTACAAAGAGCGGTGTTCACATAAAAGACTCTATTGACCTCAAGAGGACAATGTCATTTGTCATCATAGCCCTCATGCCGGCAATGCTTTTCGGAATGTGGAACACCGGGTATCAATACAACCTCTCGACAGGTGGTTCAATGGAGTTCTGGGGAATGTTCTGGTTCGGATTCATAAGGGTTTTGCCTCTGATAATTGTATCATATGTTGTAGGACTCGGAATTGAGTTCACGGCTGCTCAGATAAGAGGACACGAGGTCAACGAGGGATTCCTTGTGTCAGGGATGCTAATTCCACTTATAATGCCGGTAGATGTACCTCTCTGGATACTTGCACTTGCTGTCGCATTTGCTGTTATCATAGGAAAAGAGGTCTTCGGCGGTACAGGCATGAACATCTGGAATCCTGCACTTCTTGCAAGAGCCTTTGTATTCTTCGCATACCCTTCACAGATTTCCGGAGATAAAATCTGGATTGCAGGTCTTTCTGAAGGACAAGGCGTAATTGACGGATTCTCAGGTGCCACACCACTTGCAAATGCAATGGCCGGAGCTCCGATACCATCATTCTCAGACATGTTCTTCGGTTTCATACCCGGATGTGTCGGAGAGACATCAGCCCTGGCAATATTATTGGGAGCAATCATCCTGATTGCAACAGGCGTTGCAAGTTGGAAGATCATGTTCTCGACAGTAGCAGGAGCATTGCTCACAGGACTATTACTCAACGCAGTCGCCCCTGCAGACCCGGCCTCATACCTCAATATTCCAGCATGGGATCACTTAGTTATGGGAGGTTTTGCATTCGGGGCCGTTTTCATGGCAACCGACCCTGTTACAAGTGCGCAGACAGAGAAAGGAAAATGGATCTACGGATTCCTGATTGGTTTTATGGTAATCGTCATCCGCGCATTCAACCCGGGTTATCCTGAAGGAATGATGCTCGCGATACTGCTTCTCAACACGTTCGCACCTATGATTGACCACTATGTCGTTCAGTCGAACATAAAGAAGAGACTGAAAAGAGCTACAGTAACTGTTAAAAAATAAGGAGGATTACAATGGATACAAATAAAAACCTGTACACAATAATCTACTCTACAGTGCTCGTAGTATTGGTAGCAGTGGTTCTTGCCCTGGCTGCTTATCTTTTAAAGGATGCGCAGCAAAGAAATATATCCATCGAGACAAAGCAGCTTGTTCTTAAAGCTGTTCACCTCGGGGAGGATGCAACACAGCTGGCAGCAGACAAAGCCGGTTATATTGAGGGTGAATACGCAAAATATATAACTGACACAACGATTACCGAAGGTGGGGAATCTCTTCCGCTATACATCTGCAGGATCGATTCTGTCCAGAAATATTATATTGTTCCCCTTCACGGGGCCGGTCTCTGGGGCCCTATATGGGGCTACATAGCACTAAAGGGAGATATAAACACAGTCTATGGAGCCGTTTTTGATCACAAAGGCGAGACTCCCGGGTTAGGTGCAGAGATTGCAACGCCTCAATTCCAGGCTCAATTTGCAGACAAACAGATCTTCGACGGAGACAACTTCGTATCGATCGGAGTCGTGAAAGGTGGAGCAGAAAAGGGGAATACACATCAGGTTGATGCAATATCCGGTGGAACAATTACCAGTAAAGCCCTTGAGGGTATGGTTAAAACCTGCGTTGGCGAATATCTTGGATATTTCAAGACACTCAAGGAAGCAGCGGCACAGAAGCTTCTATTACAAAGCGACTCTTCAGCAATTGCTACTCCAATAACAGACTCTACAGCCGTTTCTGCTGCCGGAGAGCAAGTAACTCCTAAAAAATAAGTTGAACGATGGATAAGAAAATATATATCGATCCGCTATTTAGAAAGAATCCGGTCACAGTACTCGTGCTCGGAATCTGCTCTTCACTTGCGGTTACAGTCAAGGTAGAACCAGCTATTGTGATGGCACTATCTGTCACAATTGTCACAGGGTTCTCAAACCTGATAATGTCACTCCTGCGCAATACAATTCCTAACAGAATCCGTATCATAGTCCAGCTTGTAGTTGTAGCGATGCTCGTCATACTTGTCGACCAGATCCTGAAAGCCTACTCATATGAGGTGAGCAAGCAGCTTTCAGTCTTTGTCGGGCTGATAATTACAAACTGTATCATAATGGGGCGTATCGAGGCTTTTGCCCTTGCTAACAAACCTTTCCCTTCATTAGTAGACGGTTTGGCCAACGGAGCAGGATACGGAATGATACTTGTGATCATTTCAATTGTAAGAGAGCTCTTAGGCTCAGGTACCATCTACGGTCTCCAGATTATTCCACTCAGTTGGTATGCAAAAAACGGAGGATTTTACTACAATAACGGTCTTATGATCCTCCCACCTATGGCCTTGATACTCATTGGTCTCATAATCTGGGTACAAAGGAGCTTTGATAAAGATTTACAAGAAAAATAAACACATACCAATATGCAAGATTTAATAAGTATATTCGTCAAATCCATATTCGTAGAGAATATGGTGTTTGCCTATTTTTTGGGAATGTGTTCATTTCTGGCCGTTTCCAAAAGCGTAAAGACAGCAACAGGTCTTGGAATAGCAGTGATTTTCGTGCTTGTTGTAACACTACCTGTCAACTATATTCTGTATGAATACGTTCTAAAGCCCGGAGCTCTTGTGTGGCTCGATCCGTCATATGCAACCCTTGACCTGAGCTTTTTGAGTTTCATTATCTTTATAGCTGTTGTAGCATCAATCACCCAACTTGTTGAGATGATTGTCGAGAAATTCACACCCGGACTTTACTCGTCTCTCGGAATATTTCTTCCTTTGATAGCTGTAAACTGCGCCATCCTTGGAGGCTCACTCTTCATGCAGGAGAGAGGATACGAGACACTTGCACAGGCAACAACCTATGCACTGGGTTCAGGTATCGGTTGGGCTCTTGCGATTATATCACTGGCAGCGATAAGAGAAAAGCTCAAATACTCCAATGTACCAAAACCGCTTCGCGGACTAGGAATAACATTTATTATGGTAGGTCTCATGGGCTTGGCCTTTATGAGCTTTATGGGTATTAAACTGTAAGAGAAGAAGAATCATGAATATTACAACAATAGTAACAGTTGCAGTGATTGCGATACTGGTAGTGACATTGTTACTGGTAGCAATGCTGCTGTATGCAAAAGCAAAGCTGACACCTTCCGGCAAGGTTAAAGTTACAATCAACGGAGAAAAAGAGCTTACAGTAAGTCCCGGCTCATCACTTCTTTCAACACTTTCAAACGAGAAGATATTTCTTCCCTCTGCTTGCGGTGGAGGCGGAACCTGCGGTATGTGCAAATGTAGAGTTACCAAAGGCGGTGGAGAGATTCTCCCTACCGAGACAGGTTTCTTCACAAGGAAGCAACAAAACAATCAATGGCGTCTCGGTTGCCAAGTTAAAGTGAAAGAGGACATGGAGATTGTTATTCCGGAAGAGGTTCTCGGAATCAAGAAATGGGAGTGCGAAGTTGTGAGCAATCATAACGTAGCAACCTTCATCAAAGAGTTTGTAGTTAAGCTGCCTGAAGGAGAACATCTCAAGTTCAGATCGGGTGGATACATCCAGATTGACATCCCACCGTGCGAGGTTGACTTCAAGAAGGATATCGATGTCGAGCCTGAATATCATGAAGACTGGGACAGAATGAAGATATGGGATCTCAAGATGGTGAATAAGGAAAAGACATTCCGTGCCTACTCTATGGCCAACCACCCTGCTGAAGGCAACATCATAATGTTGAACATCCGTATTGCAACACCACCATGGGATCGCAGCAAGGGAACATTTATGAACGTTAATCCGGGAGTTTGCTCGTCATACATATATTCACGCAAACCGGGCGATAAGGTGACAATTTCGGGCCCTTACGGTGAATTCTTCATAAAAGACACACAGAATGAAATTATCTTCGTAGGTGGCGGTGCCGGTATGGCACCTATGCGGTCACACATTTTCCATCTCTTCAAGACTGAGAAGACAACCCGTAAAGTAAGCTTCTGGTATGGAGCCCGTTCTCTCCGTGAAGTGTTCTACGAAGAGGAGTTCCGTGAAATTGAAAGAGAATTCCCTAATTTCAACTTTCACATAGCCTTGAGTGAAGCAAAACCGGAAGATAATTGGACAGGATTAACAGGATTCATCCATCAGGCACTTTTTGATAATTATTTGAAGAATCATGATACACCGGAAGATGTAGAGTATTATCTTTGCGGTCCTCCAATGATGAACAGTTCTGTAGTGAAGATGCTTGATAACCTTGGTGTCCCTGCAGAGAATATAGCTTTCGATGATTTTGGCGGATAGTCTTTCCCGTTGCAAAATCACGTAAAAAGGGTTGCCTGATTCAGGCAACCTTTTTTATTAGTGGCACAGATTTTTCTAATTAGAAGACATTTAAGATGTTGAAAAAAATTCAACTATCTGGAGAATAACGACCAAATAATCAGCGCGTTATAAATAGCACATTTATTGTTAATTAGAAAAATCTGTGCCACCAATATTAATCCTTCAAAGTATACTTGTAATACTTCTGATAGACCGGTTTTACCTTTACAACAAATTTTGTTTTGTCAGGTCTTTTGATTTTTATTTCTAGCTGTTGATTTGAATTATACTCCGGAGTGTTAGTTGTAGAGGTATACATTCTGTTTATATACTGACTTATAATTTCATTTTCATAAGTAGTATTTGAAGAACGATACAAGTTGAAATTATTAAAATTTTTATGATATTTTTTTCCTAAGTATTGAAGTGCGTAGTCCATTTCACAAGGAAATCTTGATGATCCTGGTTTTGTGCTGACCAATTCATCTCCTATTTTTATTCCAGCTTTTTCTGCCGGAGAGCCGGGCATTACACCCACAACAAAACCTTCATTATTATTGTCAAATAATAAACCGATGCCCCAATAAGAAGATACCTCCATAAGGCCAATATTTTTTATAGGGAAACAATTTAACATTGCGAGTCCTATAGCGTCCGTGAATGTTTTTATATCCACCTTCACAGATGATAGAGTCTCATAGTTAGCAGCCCAAATATTTGCAGATTTATTCGGTTCTGAAGTCATTTTCTTGGCATCAAGCATGGTGATTGTCAACTTAGTCAAGAATTCAGTTTTTGTGTAATCTCCTGATTTCTGTGTTTCAACATACTGACGAGTACCCCAGCCAGATCCAATTTCAAAACCATATTTATATCTGGTAACAATTCTCTGAGTTGGAGGAACATATTGATCTCGTCTATCAGAATAAAAATCAATAATTATTATCATTTCGGGATTAGTTCTATCTCTTTTCAGCCCTTTTTTCGCCAAGACAGGTTCCAGGTATGATGCAATCTCTTTCTGTTGGAGTGTATTGCTTTCAGAAAAATCAAAATCATATGTACAATATTGATATAATGATGCTTCAGGATCAGAAAAAACCTGTATTGGATCTATATCCAAGGTTCTGATTGTAGAATAAAGAGAATATTGTCCATCACTCATTCCAATTGTAGCCCACTCCGCTTCACTAATAAGATTGCTTTTTGAAATTTTCATTCCATAAGCTTTTATTAGTGTATGAATGTTGCCCATTCTCAAGATTTCAAACTCTGCCACAGGTGCTGAAAACAGATTCAAACTCGTACTGTTTTCATCAATCTTAACTCCATTTATTGACAATATCAGATCAAAGGGTTTTAGTCCCGCCTGATCCGCAGAAGAACTAGGTGTAACTCCAAGTATTGCAGTACAATAACCTGTTTGGCCATCAATACAAGTACTGATTTTTCCATATCTAATTCCATAAAAATATCCACTTTGAGCTGACAGTGTGATAGTTATATGAATTACAACAAATAAAAGCAGAATTTTTTTCATTTCGTTTTTTATTGATTATTAATACTATAAATATATAAAAATAATTTCAGTGGCACAGATTTTTCTAATTATTTCTCAGTGAGGGTGTTATAAAACATTATCAATCTGCAATATGGAAAATTCAGTGGCACAGATTTTTCTAATTAGAAGACATTTAAGATGTTAAAAAAAATTCAACTATTTGGGGAATAACGACCAAATAATCAGTGCGTTATAAATAGCACATTTATTGTTAATTAGAAAAATCTGTGCCACCAATATTAAATCTTCCTGATCCGCCAATTCATTGGATATAGATTGTTGGCTCGGGAGCCTAGATTTTTAACAAATCCGAGGCCTAATCCTTTATATGTGACCCTGAGATAACCCAGGGGGGCATTGGGGTCAAGATTAATAGTATTTCTTGAGAGGTAGATGAGGGAATCTTCTTTGGAAAGCTCTACTGATGGCCACTCGTGCTCATACTCATAATAAACAGAGAGTGCTAACTGATGCTCAGGTGTATCTGATACTTTATCCTTTTTGCCGATTCTATTTATTTTGTCGTTATTCCAGCTTTTTCTGCCTTTAATGCTTTTCTCTGTCTTGGGGTCTTTTTCATTCCTAAAGTTTTTCTCGTAATCACTATTAGAGATTTTATCAGGTCTTAAGTTTGTTACGCTTTTATTGAGTTTTTCAACTTTTCTGACCTCTTCTCTTTGACTCTTTTCACTTTTTTTCTCTTCACTTTTAACTTTTAACTGAGATTCACGTTCCGGGAAAACAGTAAATTCATCATTTTTGTCAAAAGGCTTTCTCACAACAGCAAAATAAAATCCTTCGCCTCTCACTACGCCGGGAAAGAACTGAAATCCGCCCTCAGGGGTAATTACAACACCCCATTTTTCCAAATCCTGTGAATTAAAAAAGGAAAACGGACAAGCTCCGAGCTCACTCTTCAACCAACGAAGATTGCCATCATTCTCGTATTTATTGAAGGTGCATGTTGAATACACTAGAATTCCTCCGGGGATCAATGCCTCCCAGATATCGGACAAAATACGCCTTTGACGGGCAGCACACAGTTTGACATTCTCCTCTGACCATTCGGAAATAGCGTCGGGATCTTTTCTGAACATTCCCTCTCCGGAACAGGGGGCGTCCACAAGAATCAGGTCGAAGGTGCTGCCCTCCCTTGCGAAATTTTCCGGGTCCTTGCTTGTCACATTGACGGAGTTGACTCCCCATTTTGCAACATTTTCGTTGAGGATAGCGGCCCGGCTTTTAATCACCTCGTTGCAGGTAATGCGAGGCAAATATAAATCTTGAGGATGATTGACGGCAGACAGTTTGTTGCCGGCAATTTCAGATAAGAGATCTGACGAGTGAGCTGAATAATCAACTGAAGAATGAGCTGATGAGTGAACAGATGAATAAACAGATGAATGCCGCATGGCCATGGAGATAATGTGAGTACTCTTACCTCCGGGTGCGGCACAAAGGTCAAGTATCTCCCGCGGTCTGAGATCCCTGAAGATTGGTTCGAGAACTGAAAGGCTCATTGATGATGGCTCCTGCACATAGTATGCGCCGGCATGCAATGCGGGATCCAGAGTGAAATTGGGTCTTTTGCTCAAGTAAAACCCCTCTTTACACCAAGGTACATTACCGTCCAAAGGAAGATCCAGGGCGGCCGGGTCGCTCACCTTCATCGGGTTTATTCTTATGGAGACTTCAGGCGTCCCGCTCCTGACAGCTTCGAGCACAATTGAGGCTATCCGTTCTCCGGCCGCCTCAGTGAGGTAGTCAACAAACTTAGCGGGTATTTCACTGCTCTTCACAATCTGGAATAATCACAATCAAAAAATTCTAACTCACTCCTCTCACTCTTCACTTTTCACTCTTATCACTTATCACTTTATCACTCTCCACTATCTAGAATAATTCCCCGATTCAAAAATTTCAGTTGAGTATTTCGCACCCCATAAATCATAGCGATTGAACTGCTCTACAAGTTTAAGCATAAATCTCGGCCAGTTTTTATTCTTTTTCTGAGACCAGTAAACCTCTGATAATGCTGACATTCTCGGAAATATTCCGTATTCCACGGCATCTTTGTCAGGGAAATATTCAGTCCACATGCATCCCTGACCACCAAGAATATTTTCCTCATAAATTGTATCGTATGAGTTCGGAAGCGGTTCAAAATTATAAACAGAATCTATAGGAGCAAATATATCCTGATGACACAGTGCTGTCTCGTTCTTTTTCTGAGCTGCATTCAGATAGTGCGTCTGAATCGGGGTTAGAATAGCTTTGTTGCCCATCTCGGCTGCCTTCCAGGCATGATCTTTATCTCTCCAGCTCATAACAACAACATCCTTCTCAATCGGGCCATCCATTATCTCGTCCCAACCCACAAGCTTACGACCACGAGCCTTTACAACCTCGTGAATTCTCTTCACAAAGTAGCTCTGCAATGCATCTTCATCCTCAAGACCATAATTCTTCATAAAATTCTGAGTCTCCCTTGACTCTTTCCACCAGATCTTCGAGCATTCATCGGCACCTATATGAATATATTCACCGGGAAAGATGTCCATCAACTCGTTGAAGACATCCTTTAGAAATTTAAATGTCTGTTCAGAAGGCAGTAGGACATTGTTTTGTCTGTTGTAAACACCCCATGTAATCGCAGGTTGTTTAGGAACATCAGGAGTTGTGCTCAACTCAGGATAAGCTGCAATGATTGCCATTGAGTGACCTGGTACATCTATTTCAGGCACAATTGTAATATAACGTTCTTCAGCATACTTCACAATCTCCTTCATCTGCTCAAATGTATAAAAACCGCCGTAACGGGTGCTGTCCACACCTGTTCCGGGGAAGATTCCCTTGATTGTGCCGGCCCTCCAAGAGCCAATCTCATTAAGCTTAGGATAAGCCTTGCTCTCCATTCTCCAACCCTGGTCATCTGTAAGATGCCAATGGAAATAGTTCATCTTGTGAAGCGCAAGATAGTCAATATACTGTTTAATATAATCGACAGTGAATATGTGTCTTACAACATCAAGATGCATACCTCTATATTGAAATCTAGGATAATCCACAACCTCTACAGCAGGGACAGAAATCTGGAGGTTTTTGTCAAAAAGCCCGAGTGATGGTACCTTTGACGGTAGAAGCTGAATCAGAGTTTGGACAGAATAGAACAAGCCCTGCGGATTTGCCCCGGTTAGATGAAGAACTCCGTCCTTCATATCTATTGAGTATGCTCCAACCCTTTTGAGATCCGTGGGACTGAATCCCGCTATCCCGTATGCCAGGGGCTTTACATCCAGAACAATGTGCTTTAATTCCGGATCCTTATTATCTTTAATCTTTACCTCTTTACCCTTCTCATCTTTTGCAGGTATAATCAAGACATCAACGTTGTAACACCTCTTGATATAGCTTTGCAGAAAATTTGCAGACCTCATCTGATCCTCGCCTGACGCTACAATCACTGTATTTTTGTTTATCTGATAAAGTGCATCGCCTGGATTAATCCTGACAGGTTCCGGAATAACCGAAGTTTTTAAATATTTGCTGTTTGACGGCACTTGCGCCAATAAAGCATTCTCAGACTGATTAATAAAAACCATTACAACAATAGCAAGATAACCTACAATTTTTTTCATGTTTATATATTCCTTAAAAAAGCCATTTCTATCTGGTCTGTAACCTTATCAACCAATTCCTGGAGTTTCCCGCCGACCATCACCTTGAACATACCGGAAAGCTCCGTATCCATTTCTATCATGAATTCAGTCTCAGCCTCACTTTTTGAATCAAGATGGACAAAAAAAGTATAAGGGAAAATATTTTTCCCGTACTGATCATAACGAATAAATGAATACTGAATCCTTTCTGCAACAACAAGGCCAATCTCGAAACCCTGAACCTTGGCAATAAGTGTATCCTTTGTAGAAGTTACCTCGCTGCCTTTCAACATATCCTGAGGAAGATTCTTTGTAAAATTGGTCAAGTCTGAGAACAACTCAAACAATGCATATGCCGGATATTTGACAATAACTCTCCTTCCTTTAATCTGTGTATTTCCCATATAAATCTATTTACCCCAGATTTCCGGACGATACCTCCACTGGCGAAGAGTCTCCATCTCCTCCTCTTTTATGTATTTGCTTACAAGGGCCTCCTCGATAAGCTTATCATAATTTGTAAGAGTCCTCAGCTCACAATTGGAGTATTCGAAGGAGCGGCGCGCCAAATCAAAATTATATGAGAAAATAGCCACCATACCCAACACGTTAGCGCCGCTCCTGTTCAGACATTCCACGGCAGAAAGAGAGCTGGCCCCGGTTGAAATCAAATCCTCAACCACAACCACACCTGCTCCCTCCGGCAAATAACCCTCAATTTGAGCTCCAGTCCCATGATCCTTAGGCTTCGGACGCACATACACAAAAGGAAGTCCTAGTTTTTCAGCCACCAGCGCTCCCCACGAGATTGCACCGGTTGCAACACCTGCTATAACTTGAACATCTGTATAGCTATCCTTAACTATTTTTGCCAGATTATCATATATAACCTTTCTCTGCTCAGGAAAAGAGAGAATCTTCCTATTATCACAATAAATCGGGGATTTCCATCCTGAAGCCCATGTAAACGGAGCATCCGGGCTTAAACGTACCGCTTTGATGTCCAGTAGCAGTTTAGCTACAATTTTTTCTACTAAATCCATAATTAAAGTATCTTTGCACAAAGATAAAAAATCAATCTATATAAATGTACAGCTTATTTTTCAACAATCGCCGCATTGCGGTATGTTCTAATAGTGACAAATTCCAAAAAGAGCCTTCAACCGTACATTACATCCCCGGAAATGACCAAGGAATAGAAGAACTTCCCTTTATCTTTGAAAAATTATCAAATATCAATTGGCTCTCTGTCGTTACTTCTGACGAAGAAGCCACCTTTAATCAGCTTTGCAAAAAGCTTACCAGAATTAACGCCGGTGGTGGCGTGGTGATAAATGACGAAGGAGAGGTGCTCCTTATCTATCGCAACAACCACTGGGATCTTCCGAAAGGCAAGCAGGAGAATGGAGAGGACATTAAAAATACTGCTGTCAGAGAGGTCGAGGAAGAGTGCGGAATAAGCAACCTACAGCTCAAAGATATCATCTGTAAGACTTACCACACCTACGTCAACAAAGAGGGGAAGCTTACAGTAAAAAGCACCTACTGGTATCAAATGGAGTATCGCGGCACAGACAAGACTACCAAGCCACAGACAGAAGAAAACATTGAACAAGCAATATGGGTGAAACCCTCCGAACTCTCTGATTATCTCAACAATACCTACCTCTCAATTTTGGATGTATTTTCTGTGGCACAGATTTTTCTATCTACCACATAATCTGACTGATACAAACAATTCTCTTACAGGTAGATAGAAAAATCTGTGCCACACACTATCTCATATCACTAACTCTCAAGCCCTTGTGTTTACCCGGATCAAATTTGAAATGATCTTTTCCCCAAGGTTTCTGCTCTACAAACTTTGTTATATTCACAGCCAGGCTTTCGCCGTTTTTCATAACATAAACGATTCGGACAGGCGCGTTATTTCTCTTGTCAACCAACAACGAAATCTTATTGTATCCCAATCTTTTGTTTATCGGAAACAGATCAATCAACCATACAGGTATGTTATTATAATTTGAGGATTTAGCTTTATCGGCATATGTATACCCTTTACTTAACGAAGTAAAGAACGCCATTGGATTTTCAACAAGGTCAACCTGAGTAAGATCATTCTTTAGAATAACAACCTCATTATTTCCACGATTATGTATCCACTTAGTTTGACCATCGCAGAAAAGATTCATCTCCTTATTTTCCAGCCTGTAAGAATTCTTCTCAGCCTGAATTGTACCAACAAGATTTTGGCCATCAAGTAATATTGAAAACCCCATTTCAAAAGCAGGGAGAGTCATAAGCTGATTAGAGAACTGAGATATTATGAATTCCGTGTTGTCCTTATCTCTTTGAATTTTTTCACCTCTACTTTTCCCTTTACCCTGTCCTCTCAACTCCATCCCTGACGATGTCAGAATCAAAGCCAGAACAGTTAAAAATGCAATGTTTATTATCCGTCTCTTCATATCACTAAAATTTAATATTTCCTACAATACTCATAGCAATCTTCGTTCCAGAAATATTAGTGGCACAGATTTTTGTATTTGTCTGTTATTGGAATATTTAGCAAAATATTATATGTCGTTTAAATAATTCTTAAATTAATAATCAAAGTGATGAAAACTATATTTAATAGTCTCATTGATACAATCCCGCAAATTTCTGTATTTAATATCATTACAGAACAGTCCAGCATTAATAGGAATGAACTAATAGCTAACGATTTATAAAATCTTAGATATCAGACAAATGCAAAAATCTGTGCCACTAATTGAGCGAATTCAGGATTCGATCCAGCGAGTCATAATCAGTGATAAGTACCTGGCGAGCCTTTGAGCCTTCAGAAGGGCCTACAATGCCGGCAGCCTCAAGTTGATCCATGATGCGGCCAGCTCTGTTGTAGCCAAGATTGAGCCTACGTTGTATCAATGAAGTAGATCCCTGCTGATATTGCACAATCATCTTTGCAGCCTCCTCAAACATTTTATCCCTCCTAGAGAGATCAACGTCACCGGCACTGCTTCCATCACCATCCTCACCAACATATTCAGGAAGAAGATGAGCGGTAGGATAGCCCTGCTGACCACTTATAAAATCAACAACCCTGTCAATCTCCTTAGTATCAATGAAAGCACATTGCACACGAGTTATCTCAATATTAGACAAGAAAAGCATATCTCCCCGTCCGATAAGCTGATTAGCACCAGTTGTATCAAGAATTGTACGAGAGTCAATGCTGGAAATAACCTTAAATGCCATCCTCGCAGGGAAGTTAGACTTAATCAAACCAGTAATCACATTAACAGATGGACGCTGAGTTGCAATCACAAGGTGGATACCTATCGCTCGAGCCTTTTGAGCCAACCTTGTAATAGGATCCTCCACCTCACGCCCTGCAGTCATAAGCATGTCAGCAAACTCATCAATAATAACAACTATAAACGGAAGGAAACGGTGACCTTTCAACGGATTCAACTTCCTTGAAAGGAATTTTTCATTATACTCCTTAATTGAACGTACTCTTGCCATTGTCAGGAGGTCATAACGACTCTCCATCTCAACCAACAGAGATTTAAGTGTATATATAACCTTTTGAGTATCAGTAATAATAGCATCCTCTCCTTCAGGCAACTTTGCAAGAAAATGATGTTCCAGCCTTTCATAGAGAGAAAGCTCAACCTTCTTAGGGTCAACCAGCACAAACTTCAGTTCTGAGGGGTGTTTAGTATAAAGAAGAGATGTGATAATTGCATTCAACCCGACAGACTTACCCTGCCCTGTTGCACCGGCGACAAGCAAGTGTGGCATCTTTGCCAGGTCAAGTGTTAGAACTTCGTTTGAAATAGTGCGACCGATAGCAATAG
This sequence comes from Rikenellaceae bacterium, assembly GCA_034928745.1. Classification (GTDB taxonomy): domain Bacteria; phylum Bacteroidota; class Bacteroidia; order Bacteroidales; family UBA932; genus Bact-08. The sequence goes on along the minus strand of JAYFOS010000004.1, from coordinate 51,541 downwards.
GCAAGTCATAACTTGTGGAATTTGCCTTGAATTTGGCATCATCCAACACCGAACGCATGGATACTATACTCGGTTTATTGTTGGCAACCTCAATGCCGACATAATTAGTACCCGGAATCGGAGCAATAATCCTGACCCCCTTGGCAGCAAGCTGCAAAGCAATATCATCTTCCAACCTCTTTATCTGAGAGATACGAACCCCGGCCTGAGGCACAATCTCGTACAGGGTTACAGTTGGACCCGGCCTTGCAAAAATCCGCTCAATACCAATCTTATAATCACTCAGAGTTTTAACAATCTTCTTATTGTTAAGCTCCAACTCCTCCCGTGAAACATCATAAACCTTATCCTTGTACTCTTCAAGCAAAGTAAGCGAAGGCGACTTGTAATGAGAAAGATCCAACCTTGGATCAAACAAGGTATCCAGTGATCCCTGAGGTAAATTTTTCAGAAAATCTTCCTCTCCGGGCTCCTCGTTAATAACCTCAAAAGGCATCTCTTCCTGCCCTACTGCACCTGGAGTAAAAGGAGCAACAGGAAGACCATCTGAATCAGTCAACGTATTATTTTCTCTTTCAGCCACCTCAAAAATCGTCTCCTGAGTTTTGAACTTAGAGTTTAAATCAGCAGCCTCGGCTTCCTCACTTCCTGCAGCATAAGCAGCAGCAAGAGTAGAGGCAGACTCGGCCTCGGCAGAAACCTCCTCAGAAACATCATCATCAAGGACAGCAGCATCCCTCCTTTCAGGGTGGAAAGTATTTGCAATGACCTTATTGAGCCACTTAACAACCCTGAAACTCACCAAAGCAAGCCAGAAAACCATCAGGACAATTATCAACGCACCGGCGCCCGAGGCCCCGAGCATATCCAATAGCCACAAATTCACATAATAACCATATGAGCCACCTACACCATTCCCGAACCAAGTGTCGAATTTTGTAAATCCGAAAACATACGAGAAAAATATAGAAAAAATTATTGCTCCAAAAACAGTAATGAAAAACAGCTTCAACAAGCTTGTCCTCTTAATCTTAAGGCAATACAAAGAAATACCCAGAAAAAAGAAAGGTATTACAAAAGCCCCAAGACCAAACAATTCAGAAAGAAGGAAATTTGCCCAGAAAAAACCAAGTTTGCCTCCTCCATTCTCAACCGGAACAAGAGTTGACCACACGTCACTTCTCGAAAGCAGAGATTGGTCCTCAGCCCAAGTAAACAGGTACGAGCCGAGTGAAATAAATGTATAAACGGCAAATGCCAGGAAAAAAAGACCCGAGATCAGCTTAAAAGCCTCCATTCCTTTTGGAGGTGGAGCAGTTTCACCAGTTTTACTTTTTGAACCAGATTTACTCTCCTCCTTACTCTTTGACTTATTCTCCTCCTTACTCTTTGATTTACCCTTGCTCGCCATTTACAACTCAGTATAAAAAAATTTAAAAAAACTAGAAAATTTAAATTCAAAAATTTCCAAAATCAGAAACGTTCAGTTAATAAAAAAACCAATCAAACAAGAACAATCCTTCAATCAGAAACGCCCCGTCAACTAAAACGCTCAATTCTTGCTCCAATAGCATTCAGGCGGCTATCAACATTTTGGTAACCCCTGTCAATCTGCTCAATATTCTCGATAATACTTGTTCCTTTAGCACTCATTGCAGCTATCAACAAAGCAATGCCGGCACGGATATCCGGGGAGGACATTCGAGTACCCCTCAGGTCAAACTCACGATTGTGTCCAATCACGACAGCTCTGTGCGGATCACAAAGAATAATCTGTGCCCCCATGTCTATCAGCTTATCCACAAAAAAGAGACGGCTCTCAAACATCTTCTGGTGAATCAGCACAGAGCCCTTTGCCTGCGCAGCAACCACAAGGAAAACGCTCAAAAGATCCGGCGTAAGACCCGGCCACGGAGCATCAGCGATAGTCATAATAGAGCCATCCATAAAGCTCTCAATCTCATAGTGTTCATGAGAAGGTATGAAAATATCATCTCCTCTTCTTTCAACAGTTATCCCTAGTCTTCGGAACTGAGCAGGAATAATCCCCAACTCATCATAAGCTGTATCCTTAATCGTAATCTCACTGGCAGTCATTGCGGCAAGCCCGATGAAACTGCCAATCTCAACCATATCCGGAAGAATCGTGTGGTCAGTCCCATTCAAAGAGGTCACCCCATCAATGATAAGCAAGTTGGAGCCTATTCCTGAAATCTTGGCCCCCATCCGGTTAAGCATCTTACAAAGCTGCTGCAGATATGGTTCACAAGCAGCATTGTATATAGTGGTCTGACCCTCAGCAAGAACAGCAGCCATGACAATATTAGCCGTACCAGTAACCGATGCCTCATCGAGAAGCATATAACAACCCTTCAAACCCTTAGTTTTCAGCTCGAAAAAGCTTCCCTCCTGTTCAAAATCAAGCTTTGCCCCAAGTTTCTCAAGACCAATCAAGTGAGTATCAAGACGCCTGCGTCCTATTTTATCCCCGCCCGGTTTAGGCATATAAGCAAAACCAAAACGCGCAAGCAACGGACCAACAAGCATGACCGAACCCCGCAATGCGGCAGAAAGCTTGCAAAACTCCGCAGACCGTACAAAATCAAGATTTATATTTTTGGCACAAAACGCATAACTGCATGACATAGCGCCCGAGAGAGCACCATTATGAGCGCCCGGAATAATTCCCGGAAGCTTTTCAACTTCCACCCCAAGATCAATCAATAAACCAATCAGCTTGTTAACATCCAGTATATCAGGAAGATTATGCACCACAACCCTCTTTTCAGTTAACAATACTGCTGAAAGAATTTGTAAAGCTTCATTCTTAGCACCTTGCGGAACAAGATCCCCTTTGAGACGATGTCCGCCCTCTACCTTAAATACAGCCATGATTTATTTCGCTGTTTGATTTATTTATTTCTCTTGATAATATTATTTCCCTTTTTCTTTCCCGGCCTGAAATTACGATGCATATTACGCGAGGTCGTATGACCCGCGTTGTGTATATTTCCGCTGTTACCCTGAGGGACAGATGTACTCAGATGCATATCCGCAGGGATTGAAAGTCTTCCTCCTGAAAGTGCGACAATATCCTTGAAAATTGTCTCTTCCGTAACTGTGTCTTTATTCCAAATGAGATATTGCTGACGCATATAGTTTGCAAGGACATGGATCATCCCGTCTCTGACCTCTCCCTCCTCTTTTTCAGCAACCATATCAATCATATTCTGAATATTTCGGCCATAATGGGCAGCTTTCAACGGAGTCTTCTCCAATGGAATCGGATTTGGTTTATTAACGAAAGTTTCTCTTGTAGGAGTCGGATAAGGAGAATCAATATCTATCTGAAAATCCGATATAATCTGAACGTGATCCCATAGCTTGTGCTTAAAATCGCTGATGTCTCTGAGTTGAGGATTAAGAATACCCATCACCCCCACAACCGCTCGGATCTGCTCGTTCCTCTTTTCTCTGTCCTTAATGTTCATGACATGGTCTATCATCTTCTGTACATGCCTGCCGTACTCCGGCATTATCAGTTTAGACCTCTGAGTATTGTAATCCATATTAATCTTTATTCAATTTGTTTACCTCTGACAAAGATACATAAATTTTAGCACCAAGTTCCTCTAAAAATAGTGTTACTCGGTTCTTGTCCACTTTAAGCACCTTGCCGCTTTTTTCCCGCAATGCCCCGGCTACGATTTCCACATGGTCACCTTCATAAATAACCTCTTTATCCTCAGCTATCTTAAGAAACTCCCTGATTGCCACAATCTCTTCATCTCTCACAACTGCAGGACGTTGCAGATAATATACTATTCTTGCGACTCCGTATACCAGAGGCAGTTTTCTGAGTTGGAACTCCGTGCATCTTACAAAAACATACGAATTAAACAACGGAAGCTCCACGATTTTCATCCTGTCGCTCCACTTACGTCTGATTCTGTGTATGGGAAGATAGACCTCTACGCCCATCTCCCGAATACGCATTTCAACCTTTTTCTCTGCGCGGGCTGCGGTGTAAAGCACGAACCAATTTAGTGGCACTGATTTTTCTAATTCACTCATTATCAATGCATATTATTAGTGGCACTGATTTTTCTAATTCGCTCATTATCAACGTGCACACATTTACATTGATTATAAGCGCTTCTTAGTGGAATTGATTCTCTGTTATTTAGAAAAATCAGTGCCACTAATAATACTAAGAATTTTTTCGGCTGCGCGGCCGTCGCCGAATATATCCGGGTAAACAACTTTTTTCATTAAAAACTCAGAATATCCATCAATTATTGAATTGTAATCGGCATCAACAAGCTTAGCCGCGCCGCATTCCACAATCTCAATCCATTCAGTCTCATGGCGGAGAATCAAACATGGTTTACGGAAAAAGAACGACTCCTTCTGCACACCACCTGAATCAGTTATAACCAGTCGGGCACCCTTTTCAAGAGAGATCATCTCAAAGAAAGATGCGGGCGGAAGTAACAAAATCCCCGGATTATCACTCAAAGCACCACCCATAAAATCTCCCGAATCGATTCTCTCCCTGAGTCTTACAACCCGCTCATAAAGCAATGGGTCGAGGACTTTCTCCAACATCTTCTCGGTACGCGGATGCAGAGGAACAACAACCGTTACACCCTCGGCGATATCTGCCAAAGCCTTGAAAATGGTGTTAAGCCTCTCAGAATTGTCAGTATTGTTGTCACGATGAATTGTAGCTAATATGTACTCACCTTTCTTTAAACGCCATTCACTAGCCCTGTCTGCAGCAGAAAGCCGTCTGAAACCATCTTCAAAAACCTTTCTCAATATTCCGCTTAAAGGGGCTTTTTCATCTGCCACATCAGAGAAATACAGAGAGTTATCGTACATTACATCTCCAGTATGGTAAACTCCCGGATTGTCAATTGTAACATTTTTTTTTGCAATTCTAGAATCGTCAACGTTAAAGCCTTCTCTTTTAAGATTTGTCAAACCTGCTATTGTAGGAACAAACAGCCATGTCGAAGCATGATCACACATGATTCTGTTTATCTCTTCAGGCATCGCTTTATTGAAAGATCGAAGCCCTGCCTCAATATGAGCAACAGGTACATGTAGCTTAGAAGCCGCAATTGCCCCTGCAAGGGTGGAGTTCGTATCTCCAAAAAGGACAAGAAGATCAGGCTTTTCAGCGATCAGTACCTTTTCAATACCGGAAATCATAAGTGCTGTCTGGCTTCCGTGTGCACCTGAACCAACATTAAGATTATAGTCAGGTGCCGGAATACCTAATTCTGAGAAGAAAACCTCAGACATATTGGTATCGTAATGTTGTCCTGTATGTAGAATTTTCTCTGTTATTCTTCCTGCAAAAGAAATTCGTATAGCCCTTGATATGGCAGCAGCCTTGATAATCTGAGGGCGTGCCCCGACGACAGTCAGTATTTTTAACTTATTTCCTTCCATCTATGCAAAGATAATAAAACCGGACAATTATGCCCGGTTTTATTAATTTATGCTCTCAATTGAGCACATCCAAATGCGCTTAAAAGAGCACGTTCAATCTCGAAAATCTTTATGCCTGAGCGTTTACCTCTGCTGCTTTAGGCAAAACAGAGACAAATGATTTGTTGTCAGCTTTCTTTCTGAATGTAACAACCCCGTCAATAAGAGCATAAAGAGTGTGATCCTTGCCTATACCGACGTTCAAACCGGGATTGTGAACAGTTCCCCTTTGACGTACAAGGATGTTGCCTGCTTTAGCTATCTGTCCACCGAATAATTTTACGCCTAATCGTTTACTGTGTGATTCGCGGCCGTTCTTTGAACTACCGACACCTTTTTTGTGTGCCATAATCTAAAATTTTCTTTTTTGTTAATTAAGCGATCTCTTCGATTAAAATCTGTGTCAAGTACTGGCGATGACCATTTTTCTTGTCAAAGCCTTTACGGCGTATCTTCTTGAAAACGATAACCTTGTCACCTTTAAGATGTTCAAGCACTTTAGCCTTAACCGAAGCACCCTCCACATAAGGAGAACCAACTTTTATCTTTCCTTCTTCATCGATAAGTAAAACCTTGTCAAAGGACAATGAAGCTCCTTGTTCTGCCTTTAGACGGTTAACAAAGATTTTCTTATCTTTCTCAACTTTAAATTGCTGTCCTGCAATGTCTACAATTGCGTACATATAAAAAATATAATTATATTTTTGACTGTAAGCGGCTACATTAAATAGCTCTTTTTCAATGGCTTAACAATCTTTTTATCTTTCAATCAGGAACGCAAAGATATTATTATTTATTAATTAATCAAAACATTTTTATTTTTGTATATGCGAAAAGCAGGCCCATATTCGAATTTAACATTAGACACAAAGCTTTATTAAAATTTAGCTTTAGATACCAAACCTTATCATAATTTTACATTAGATACCAAACTTTATATAATTTAGCATTAGATACCAAACCTACTTAAATTTAAAAATGGAATCACCTTTTGTTTTTAACAAACCTGTAACTGCTGCAGACGCAATCCCGAGGATCAATGAAGTTAATGCAATTACCGAACGCCTGACTAGAAATAAACACGTATTAGTATACGAACCTCCCAAAAGTGGCAAGAATTCGCTAATGCAGCAAGTTTTCAACAAGTTGAAACAAGATCACTATTCATTCAAACTCTGCACAATAGACCTTTTCAATGTCAGGTCTGAGGCAGATTTGTTAAAAGCGATAAGAACCTCTCTGGTAGAATGCTTTGCCAAGAGTGAAGATGCAAAGGAGAAGCTCGAGGAAGAGCTGATGATCTCATACATACATGAGATGAATGAGTACAGAGATCTGGTTCTCAACCTCTCTGAAGCTCTTGCAAGCAAGTTCAACACTAACATCATTCTTTATTTCATAGAGTTTCAAGAGTTGCTTAATTTCGAACAGCCGGACAAAACGCTTAAGCTTTTAGAACGGGTTTGGAGAGACCATACAGGTACAACATACCTGATAACCGGATCAGAGGTTAATGCGATGAAGCAGATTTTTGAAAGAGATAAATACCTTTACAGATATGCCGAAAGAGTAAAACTGCACCAGATTTCGGAGCTCCAGTTTTCTGAATTCGTTATAAAGAATTTTTTAAAAGCCGGCAGAGTAGTCTCTAGAGAGCTTGTATCTCAACTTTATGAGTTCACCGAAGGACACCCTTATTATACACAACAACTCGCAGAGATATCCTTTTATAAGACAAAGGGCTTCATGACAGAACAAATACTTCATGAATCATTTGAAGATCTCATTCAATGTCATGTCCACGAATTCAAGGCGAAAACCAGTCGTCTCAGCATGTACCAGTTGTATTTGCTGAAAGCTATAATTGATGGTGTCACCAGATTCAGCGAGACTCAGGTTATGATAGACTACCACTTCAACTCGTCCGCAAATGTTGTTCGCCTAAAGGAGGCAACATTAAAAAAAGAGATACTCTGCAATGACGGAGTGTCATGGAGCTTCCAGGATCCTATATACAAAAAGTGGCTTAAGGATTTTTATTTTTAGTGGCACAGATTTTTCTAATTCACTGAATTTATGCCTAATATAAAATTAGCCTTCTTAATCATTTGGTTCGAAATATTTAAACACATAAAGTAACTCATACAAGCTGCCATTATAAACACTCTTAATATTTGGGTTATATTAACACCATCTAGCAATCATCTTTTTCCTGATTATCTGATAATTAGAAAAATCTGTGCCACTAATTATATCAAATCAACACAAACAGAAATTATAATCTACATAACACAGTTAAAAGATCATATCTCTGAATATCTGATATTTAGAAAATTCTGTGCCACAAACCTTTCTAACAAATGAATACTCTTCATGCACATTCATCGCAATCTGTTTAAATGTGGCATTTGTATATTGGTTCAAATAGAGAATTACTTTTTTAATACCTTCTTTATCTAGGTTATAAATAGAACTGCCATTAAGTATTTTTCTAATTATAGTAATTAACTCCGGATCTGTAATTCTAGGATTTGTACTATCTCGTGAATAACAATGATCTACCACTGGCATTTTATAATTTACAATGGCAGTCAATAGTGAATTTTCATCTTTATAACACACATCTAAAGCACTGGTATCTAGTAATATATATTTTGATAAATCAGTTTCTCCTTTATGGTGAAAGTGGAATGAATTCCACTCGTACTGATTTGGTTTTGAGCAAATTCCGGCAACAACAGGATTGTTTAGAATATAAAAACAATTTTCTATAATAAAATTTAAATTCCTTTTTGGCGCTGATTCAAAAGGTTTTGTAAACTGCTTCCCATGAATCTGATATGATTTATTATAATACCTGGAAAAGTCCATCAGTGCTCTTCTCATAAATTCTGACAGACAATAGCTCTCAACCTGTAAATGAAAATGGTTGGGCATTAAGCAAAACTCCAGGATTTTTGTACCATGCTTAATCGCAGAGTTATTGATACACTCAAGAAATCTTATATAGTCTTCCGGCTTAAGAAAAATCGTAGTTCTGTAATTACTGATGTTATAAACGTGGAATACCCCCTCCTGCAATCTCTTTCTCATAATCAACTCCATTTATACAAATCTAGCTGTTTTGATTGCGGAAGATGATTAATATCAGAAAAACTATTTCAATAATTAGATATTTGTGGCACTGATTTTTCCAAGTGGCTGTAATATAGACTTGTGCAAAATAAAAACAATTAACTCCTTAGGATTTAAGGATATTATTCTTATAAATGAAACACTTAGAAAAATCAGTGCCACAAATTACTCATCCACTTATTTGATGGATCAATGTCAGATATTCCTGCAATAGCAATAATTCTATCAGCAAACTGGTCAGTAAGTTCATCCAAAGTTGAAGGATTTGCATAAAACGAAGGAGAAGCTGGGGCTACTATCGCACCTGCTTCAGTCAATGTAGTCAAATTTCGTAAGTGGATCAAAGAAAAAGGCGTTTCCCGAGGGACTATCACCAAACGACGGCGCTCTTTTAGCTGCACCTCTGCAATTCTTGAAATCAGATCAGTTGTCGCACCATTTGCTATGCGGCCGACGGTTCCCATCGAACAGGGAATAATTATCATTGCGTCGGCCGCATTTGAACCTGAAGCATTACGATTATAATACCCGTGATTATCAATTATTTTAATTTTGGACTGTTCTTGGATACTGTCCAGATTTTCACCAGTTTCATCCATAAAGACTTGAATTCCGGTATCAGTAAAGGCTAAATCCAATTCAACTCCCGGAATTTTGGCTATTTTCTCTATTACTCTTTTTGCATATACCTGGCCACTAGCCCCGGTTACACCAATTACGATTCTGCTCATTTTATTTTTTGTGGCACTGATTTTTCTAAATTGTTAACATTGTGCGTACTACAGTATTTACTTGAGATACAGTACATTATCAACCATTTGAGTCCGTGCAGTTTAGAAAAATCAGTGCCACACATATTAATTAATATTTGACTACCAATAATTTATACATACCTAACACAGAGCTAATTAGAAAAATCTGTGCCACTAATAATTCCGACTTTGCCGTCCATTGAGCTGACGAGGATGCGGTGGCGACCCAATGGCTGGATGTAGTTGATTAATGCTATTGAAAAGTTATAACTCCAGGCGACCTTGCCATCGCTCTCACGTAACGCAAAAATGTTCCCCTTATCTGTCGGGATAAAGAGTAACCCATCCTGAGTTGTAATCGGCGATGGAGCAATCTCATACCCGTAGCCTGCAAACGAAGACCAAACCCTCTTGGCCACATCAGAAACAGCAGACCAGGCAAAGACAGAATCCTGCATCGTCTTAATATATATAGCCTTACCGTCAGACGAGAGACCAATCGCCTCCCTACCACCGTTTGCACTCCACAACTCCTTGCCATCAGCAGCATTCAACGCATACACAACCCTTTCAGGTGTCACAATGAAAACCTTACCATGCGACTTCACAGGCCATACAGCAGCAGGAGAGAGCATCCGGTTCAACTTTTTGTTGGTCCATGTCCATAGAAGCGCACCATTCTTAGGGTTAAACGCATAGAAAGTATTCCTCCAGTCGCCTATATAAACACCCTCATCATCAACATACGCCTTTGCCTCAACAAAACCCTTGATACCGCTGTAACTCCACAACTCAGAACCGTCCTTAAGTCTGAGCGCACGGAAAATCCCGTCAGAGGCGCCTATGTAAACAATTCCTTTGTAAATGGCCGGAGCCGGCAGCACACTTTTGTTCACCTTCACCTTCCAAAGCAGCTTCCCACAATAAGCAGCAGTTTTTTCACCCTTTGCATCCAGACAATAAATATAACCATCTGTGCAACCAACAACTAACTTACCTTTGGAAATAGCAGGAGTGGAAAAAATCTTACCTCCGGTCTTGTAGCTCCAGATCAGATTGCCATTTTCTGCATCGACAGCTTTGACAACGCCCGCTGTATTTGCATAATAGACAATTCCTGCGGAATAAGTTGCACCTGAACCGATGTCAGTGTTGTCCTGAATGGCCCACACGAGTTTGAGCTGCCCGTCTGAATTGATTTGACCTTCCGGGTTGTGTCGTTTGTTTGAATTGAGTTGCCGGTTTGGTTTGACTTTTTTCTCCGTTGAAGAGTTGGAATTTGCCTCTTTGGCTGCGGCTGTGGAAATGGTAGAACGAACACTTGATGAGGCAGAAGCTGATGTGGTGCCTGAAGGTTGAGCAGTAGAGACTGAAGTGGCACTATCAGTAGATTGTGAAGAGCTTTGGATGGTGCTTGCAGGAGTATCAACGTCTGCAACATGTTGTTTTTGAGCTATTATATTATAGGTATTCCAAGGAGAAAGAGTAGTGCCGTTCATCCTTTCGGACAGTGTAATTATACCATTTGCGATGGTTATTATGTTGTAACCTGAACCGGCGCGGCCGGCACGCAAGTTTGAACGTCCCATCGCTCCTCTGATTGTTGTGGTAAGTTGAGCTGATGAAGATGAGGAAGTCTGAGTAGTGGATGATGAAATGGCTGGTGAAGTCTGAACAGGTGTGGCAGAAACGGCCGGGGAAGCAGGAATCGGATATGAGAGTTTGCGGTTATTGTGACCGTGACCGCAAAGAGCGAGCTGAATATTAGTCCTTGAGAGAAATGTCAACACATCCTTGTAGTTGAGCATTTCGTCAGTCAATGGATAGTGATTGACAAAGATCACAGGGGTGCCGCGCGGTATGGCCTTAGTGAGGGAGTCCAGCCACACAATGCTCTCGCGCGGCACCAAGGCCGGAGCCATTCTCATATTAGGACCCGAATTACATCCTATAAAACGTATTCCGCCAACCTCAAAATCAAACGACTCGTAGCCGAAAACCTTGGCGAACGTGTTACATCCGCTTTCACTCCACTTTGAATCATGGTTACCGGAAAGAATATAATAAGGACAAGTCAGTTTGTCGAGAATTGATTTAGCAAGTAAAATCTCTTGATCACTCCCGAACTCGGTTATATCCCCGCCGAGAATCACAAATTCTATATCTCCCATGGTGTTGATGTCCTTTACAGAATTCTCAAGGTCCTCAACATTTGTTGTGCCGACAGAAATGTGTACATCTGCGAGGTATGCGAATTTGACACCTTCATGAGAAGAGGCAGATGAGGCAACTTTAAATTTTGTTTGTAAAGTGGTTGGTTTGGCTTCTACGCTTTTGTTTTCAGCAAAAGAAAAATTCGAAAGTAAAAGGAATAAAATAGTTACAAAAAAGTCGCGTTTTGTTATCATTTTGAAATTAAGTTTTTATATCTTTCTAAGTGGTTCAAATTTAGCATAAAATAATTATAAAAAAGGATGAGAAAGAGGGATATTTTTTTAACTTTGTAGTTACTGAACTTAAACTGTGAGCACTATATATGTGACTCACCAGTATCTCTGCGCCTACCCTCTATGAGAAAACTACTTCAAAAACTCCGCCTCAACATAAAGCTCCTCTTGCGTAACTACATGCCAAGATGGTCCATACTAATCCTGGACATCGGCATCGTAGTTATGTGCTTCACTGCATTCTGGTTCTTCAGAGAGACGCTTTCAGCTCACGACTACACATACTTTTTGCTGAAAATAGTGACCATCACCGGGATATATATATTCAGCTCAATAGTTTTCCGTGCACACCACGGAGTGGTCAGATTCTCAACGTGGAAAGACCTCTACAGAGTAGTGCTATCCAACATAATGGCAATAGTTCTCTTTACTATTTTAGGAATTTTTGCAAACAGCACAACAAACGGAATGGAGTGTCCGGTAAAGTTCCAATTGTGGTTCGGTCCGATGGTAGGGCTAATTATATTAGCCATGCAACTTCTAATGAGGTTCACCGTAAGATCGGTATTCTCATATTTAGAAAGCAATATCCCAAAAGAGAAGAAAAACATTTTCATACTAGGAAGTGAGCACGACTCGGTGCTTCTTGCACAATCAATAAGAGATGAGAATCAAAATCCGTATAAACCGGTCGCCTTTATAGCACTCAAAGAGGCACATGTAGGTAAGTCACTGGCCGGCATCCCTGTGCTTTCAGCAAAATCAGGCATTAAGGGACACATGGAGCGGTACAAAGTACAATCAATGCTGCTCTACAAAAACCAGATAGACATAATGCCTAAGGAGTTCTACGATCTATGCATCGTAGACGGGCTGGAACTTCTTGCAGTTACATCATTCAGCAAATATAAAGGAGAAGAGAGCGAAACAAATGTCCCGACAGCACCGCAGATAAACAAAATAAAGATCGAAGACCTGCTCGGAAGAAACGCAATAGATATAAACAAAGACCTTCTCGCCCCCTATTTTGAAGGGAAAAGCATCCTGATCACAGGAGCAGCAGGTTCAATCGGCAGCGAGATCTGCACCCAACTAACAAACTTCAAATGCAAGAGACTCACACTGCTTGATCAAGCTGAGACCCCTCTGAACGACCTCTTCCTTACCCTTTCACCTTTGAAGGGCGATATTAAAATAAAAAGTGTCATAGGCTCCGTAAGCAACGAGGCAAAAATGCGCCAGGTTTTCGAATGCGCACGGCCGGATATCGTATTCCACGCGGCCGCATACAAACACGTCCCTATGACGGAACGCCACCCGTCCGCCGCCGTTATCACAAACGTACTCGGGACAAAAGTGGTAGCCGACCTCTCGATTGAATTCGGGATCGAAAGGTTTGTAATGATATCCACCGACAAGGCCGTCAACCCGACAAACGTGATGGGTGCAACAAAACGAGCAGCAGAGATATACATACAATCCCTTTTCCACCATCTGAAAGAGACAAGGCCTGAGATAAAGACCCATTTTGTGACCACAAGATTCGGCAACGTCCTCGGCTCCAACGGATCAGTAGTTCCACTCTTCAAAAGACAGATCGAGGATGGAGGACCTGTAACAGTCACACACAGAGATATTGTCAGATACTTCATGACAATTCCCGAGGCATGCAGCCTTGTTCTAGAGGCCGGATGTATTGGAAACGGCGGCCAAATTTATATCTTTGACATGGGAGAGGCCGTCAAGATATACGACCTTGCAGAGAAGATGATAAGATTAGCCGGCAAGACACCAGGAAAGGACATAGAGATAGTGGAGACAGGCCTGCGCCCGGGTGAGAAGCTCTACGAAGAGCTCCTCGCAACCGACGAGAACACCCTCCCTACCCCTCATCGTAAACTCCGCATTGCCAAAGTGCGTCAATACCGTTTCGACTACATACGCCCCCGCATTCACAAGCTAATTACAACAGCTGCAGAGTGGACACAGCCAATTGAAGTGGTCAAATTGCTGAAAAACCTTATACCCGAGTTTATCAGCCAATGCTCACCTGAATACGAAAAACTGGATATGGAAAACGGTTACAAAGAACAATTACCGAATGAACAAAAATTTATAGATAAATGAAACTCAGACACCTACTCACTGCGGCCGCAGGAATAACAATCCTGTCCGCCTGCGGCTCCGGCAAACACATCACCTACATGAAAGATGCCGACCACATCAGCCAGTATGACTTGGAAAAGACAGCTAGAATCTACGAAGCTAAGATAATGCCCAAGGATGTACTCACAATCTCAGTAAACACAACCATCCCCGAAGCTGCAGCCCCGTTCAACCTCGGCTCGACTGCAGGAAGCGGAATAACAGCAGCTACAGGAGGCTCAATCCAAGGTGCAGAGCTGCAGACATACGTTGTGGACAATCAAGGCTTCATTGAGTATCCGGTAATCGGCAGGCTGAAGGTATTAGGATTGACAAGAGTTCAACTGCAAGAGCTAATCAAAAACAAAATACACCCCGGTTACATAACTGAGGTGCCTGTCATAAATGTAAGGTTCAAAAACTACAAGATATCCGTTTTGGGAGAGGTTACAAGACCGGGCTCCTACACCCTTATGAACGAGCAGTGCACGATATTTGACGCACTCGCAATGGCCGGAGATCTTACTATTTACGGAAAGAGGGAGAACGTGCTTCTGGTACGCGAAGATGCCACAGGCAAGAAGAGCATCTCGAGAATAAACCTCCAGAGCGCATCACTGCTCACAAATCTGGACCTTTACTACCTCCAGCAGAACGACGTTCTTTATGTAGAGCCTAACAAGACTCGGGCAAAAGCCTCAGGAATCGGGGCATCCGAGACAATCACAATCTCAATAATATCTACACTTGTGTCAGTAGCCACACTCATCTTCACAGTATTTAAATATAACCAGTAAGCAGACAGCCATGCAAGATAACCAGAATCCGAACCAGGTTGTTAATACCGAAGAGACACCCGAAATCGACATCAAACAATTAGTTTTCATATTTCTGAACAAATGGTACCTATTCACAATCTCTGCCGTTGTACTGCTTGTTCTGGGCATCATATACCTCAAGTTTCAGACCCCGGCCTATCAAGTGAAAACCGCCGTACTTATCAAAGAGGATCAGAACAACATGCAGGAGAGCTTCCTGCTTGAGGACATGGGGATGAAAGGTTTTGCCAAAAGTAATATTGACAATGAGATAGGAACTTTCAAATCTCCTGACATGATCTGCAAGATTGTTACAGATCTTGAACTCTACACATCATACCGATATGTTCACAAAACCCGTTTCTACGAGCCGGACCTCTACAAGAACACGCCAATCTATGTAAGGTGGGAGGATATGGAGCCTGAAAAGATACCTTGCGCAGTTAAGCTCACTTTCACTCAGAAGAGCGGAGGAAAAATAAAGCTGGAGGCAGAGTACCGAGGTGAATCAAAGACTCTTACTATCGACAAGCTTCCTTCAATAATTTCTCTGCCAATAGGTAAGTTCTACATTGCAAAGCATGAAGGTTACACAATGGAAGACCGCCCGCTCGAAGTGACAATAATAAATGCAATGTCCAAAGCCAGGGGAATTATAGGCAATATGAACATTGCCACAACAAGCAAGCAGTCAACCCAACTTGACATCTCATACAAGACTGAGGTCAGAGCAAAGGGAGAGGATTTCCTGACAGCGCTAGTTGAGGAGTACAACAGACAGGCTGCAGAGGATAAGAACAAAGTAGCATATAATACAGCAGTCTTTATAGAGGAGCGGCTTAAGAACATCGCAATGGAGCTTGGTGATGTGGAGTATCAGGTGGAGGCTTTCCGTAAACAGAATCAGGTTACAGATTTACCGACACAGGTCTCCTCATACTTCACCAAAAGCTCTAGTTTCGATGCACAGTCTCTCGAGATAGAGACTCAGCTCAATCTCATAACCTATATTCAAAACTTTATATCCAACCCGGAAAATAAAAACAAACTCGTGCCGAATCTCGGCATTACAGACCCCGGGTTAATATCAGTAATTCAGAGTTACAATGAGCTTTTGATGCAGAGAGAGAGAGTTCAATCCTCAGCATCTGAGATGAACCCGGCCTCAAAACAGCTAAACAGTCAGATTGCAACAATGCACGAAAGCATCAGAGCCTCACTTGCAAACGAGAAAAACGCCTCTGAAATTGCACTCCGGGATCTTCAACGCGAAAACACAATAACCACCTCCAAGATACACAGCATACCTACAGTATCACGCCAATACACAGATATACTCAGACAGCAAGAGGTAAAATCCGCACTGTACACTTACCTGCTGCAGAAGAGGGAAGAGACCAACCTGACACAGGCGGGAGTGGCGCCAAAGGCAAAACTTATTGCAAGAGCATATTCATCTGCAGGACCTGTGTCTCCAAGAAGAGTAATTGTCATGTTTGTTTTCCTTCTTATCGGACTTGCTATCCCCGCACTTATTCTATTCCTTATTGACTACTTCCAGACCAAAATTACCGGTATGGGTGATATGGCCAACCTTAAGGATATAAATGTGATAGGTGACATAATGAAGATAGATGATTTCCCTGACCACGGGAAACTTGTAGTTAAACCGAATGACACCTCGGTTGTAAACGAGATGTTCAGAACCATGAGAAATAACCTTCTGTTTATGTTGAGTGAAAAGGAGCAGAATGTAATACTTGTCACCTCCACAATAGCAAAAGAGGGAAAATCGTTCCTGGCCGCAAACCTTGCAAGAAGCTTGTCGCTCATGGATAAAAAGACAATACTTGTCGGAGCAGACATTCGTAACCCGAAACTCTCACATATTATCGGGATACCTAAAAGAGAGGTCGGTTTCACATCCTACCTGGCAGGGCAGATTCAGGATCATAACGAAATTATAGAACAGATAGAGAGTAATTTCTATGCATTGCAAAGCGGCCCTATACCACCTAACCCGAACGAGCTCCTCTCAAAGAGAAGAGCCGGGGAGTTGATACACGAACTTAAAAAGGAGTTCGACTACGTTGTCATAGACTCAGCACCTGTAGGAGTGGTTTCAGATACATTCATGCTCTCCAAATATGCAGACGCCTGCATATATGTAGTAAGAGAGAACTACTCGGAGAAGGATACCGTCAGCTTCATCAACAACCTTGTACACGACAAGAGGCTCCGCAATGTTGCAGTGGTGCTCAATATGGCTGTCACACCTAAGACACAGGGAAGGTATAAGTATGGATACAAATACTCGTATAGATACAGATACGGGTATGCCCAGGGGTATGAGAGCGGAGGGAATGATTAGTGAATAGTGAAAAGTGAGGGAGTGAGATAGTGAAAAGTGTAAAGTGGAGAGTGTAAAGTGAAAAGTGAGAGAGTGAAGAGTTTATAGTGTAAAGTTTTCCCCGATTGGGTCTGTTCTTTTTATATCTGTCGGGGATTTATTTAAAATATTATGACTATTTTTAAAGATAAGACTTTGCTGATTACGGGTGGGACCGGGTCGTTCGGGAATGCGGTTTTGCGTCGTTTTCTCGATTCAGATATAAAAGAGATTCGAGTATTCAGCCGCGATGAGAAAAAACAGGACGACATGAGACATCGCCTACAGAATCCTAAGGTGAAATTTTATATAGGAGATGTACGCAATCGCCAATCCGTTGATGGTGTGATGAATGGTGTCGATTACGTCTTTTCTGCCGCAGCTCTCAAACAGGTACCGAG
Organism: Rikenellaceae bacterium; assembly: GCA_034928745.1. Lineage (GTDB taxonomy): Bacteria > Bacteroidota > Bacteroidia > Bacteroidales > UBA932 > Bact-08. Next base: position 33,955 of record JAYFOS010000004.1, on the reverse strand, counting down.
TTGCGAGTTTTTTCCTATGGAGGCTGTACACACAAATGTCGAAGGGACAAATAATGTCATAGAGTCGGCAAAGGCCACGGAGTGAAAAATGTAGTCATACTCTCCACCGAAAAAGCCGCCTACCCTATCAATGCAATGGGCATAAGCAAGGCGATGATGGAGAAGGTGGCAATCGCAAAGGGGCGCCAGCTTGGCAAAGATGCCGCCACAACCATCTGCTGTACCAGATACGGCAATGTTATGGGTTCGCGTGGTTCTGTCATACCTCTTTGGGTAGACCAGATAAAGAACAACAAACCGATCACAATTACCGATCCTAACATGACCCGTTTCATGATGACTCTTGATGATGCTGTAGATCTTGTTCTCTATGCGTTCGAACACGGTGAAAACGGAGATCTTTTTGTACAGAAGGCTCCGGCCGCAACGCTTGAAACGCTTGCAAATGCTCTTAAGGAGTTGTATAAATCGAGTGTTGAAGTCAAAGTGATTGGTACTCGCCATGGCGAGAAATTATACGAAACTCTTGTAACCCGAGAGGAGATGTCAAAATCTAAAGATCTGGGAGGATACTTCAGAATACCTTGCGACACCCGAGATCTTAACTATGATAAATATTTTGTAGAGGGTGATGAAAATCTGTCAAAAATAGAGGATTATCACTCTCATAACACCAAGAGGTTAAATGTAAAGGAGATGAAAGAGCTGCTTCTGAGTTTAAGGATAGTTAGGGAAGATCTGGGTTTACAGAAAAGAGACAAGAGTAAAGAGATAAGGAGTGAGTAGGGATTAGTAATAAGTGAGGAGTGAGATAGTGATTAGTGAAGAGTGAGAAGTGAGATAGTGAGGAGTGGAAAGTGAAGAGTGATACTTGGAAGGAGCATTATTTAGGTAAATATGCTATTTACACAAAACATTTTTATATCTTTACTGTGAAATTTTTTTTATGGAAAGGTTGGTAAACATTTATCTTAGATTATTGCAGGAAACAGATGCAAAAATGTTTCGATACCTCTATAACAGTATTGATTGGGATGAGCGTTGCATTGCCATTATTGGAGCGAAGGGTGTTGGAAAAACCACGATGTTGCTTCAACATATTAAAACAACATTCGCTAATAAAGACGAGGCACTTTTTGCGAGTTTAGACAATACCTGGTTTGCCAATCATACTATTTTTGATTTGGCCGATGAGTTCTATAAGAATGGTGGAACACACCTGTTTTTAGACGAAATTCACCACTACCCCAATTGGGCAATAGAAATCAAAAATATTTATGATAGTTTTCCAAAACTAAAAATTGTATTTACAGGTTCATCGCTTTTGCAAATTTATAAATCAACGGCAGATTTATCGCGAAGGGTTGTTTATGAAACGCTGGAAGGACTGTCGTTTAGAGAATTTTTAAAATTTGAGAATATCGGTGATTTTCCTGTTATTACATTAGAAGAAATTGTCGAAAATCATCAAAATGTTGCAATGGAAATTACTAATGGCATAAAAATAATGCCATTGTTCAAAAAATATCTGAGAAACGGCTACTATTTATTTTACAAAGAAGGAGTCCGGAAATACGAAAGTAAATTGCAAGAAGCGATAAACAATGTAATTGATGTTGATATTCCGGCTGTCGAGAATATTGAATTTGCTTCACGGCATAAATTGAAAAAGTTGTTGGCGATACTTTCCTCTTTAGTTCCCTATACACCAAACATTAAAGAGTTGAGTGATGCGATTGATACTAACAGAAACCTCACTGTCAAATATTTATCATTGCTTGCTAATGCAAAACTTCTAAATCTCGTATCTTACAAGAACAAAACCATTGGAGATTTGACAAAACCGGATAAAGTGCTGCTCAATAACACAAATTTGTCATATATTTTTGGTGAAAACGCAAATATCGGAAGTGCAAGAGAAACTTTTTTTGTTAATCAGTTGAATGCTGTCTCTAAAGTTTCGTTGGCAAATCAGGGCGACTTTATTGTAGATAAATATACTTTTGAAGTGGGAGGAAAACGAAAAACTTTTGACCAGATAAAAAATGTTCCAAACAGTTTTGTGGTTTCCGATGATCTCGAAGTTGGGCACAAAAATAAAATTCCGCTTTGGCTATTCGGAATGATTTATTAAAGTGAAAAGGGAAGAGTGAGATTTACAACTTTTATTTATTTGCATATCAACCACTTGGACTAATTACATCTTTATTAGATTATAGCCCCAAATTTTAACAATTCACTAATAGTTATTCACTAATTTATAACTTTTCACTATTAACTTTTAGTTATTCACTAAATAAACTATTCACTTTTCACTATACGTTATTAACAAATTAAAACTATACGTTTTTAACTAGATAAAATGAGAATTTTAGTAACAGGGGCAAGGGGTTTTGTGGGAAGGAATCTTTGTGCGGAACTTGGAAATATCAGGGAGGGGAAGGATAGGTCGTTCGGAGATTTGAAGATCGATGAGATCTTTGAATTTGATGTTGACTCTGATCCGGGATTGCTTGAAGAATATTGTCAGAGGGCGGATTTTGTCTTCAATCTGGCAGGGGTGAACAGGCCTAAGGAGCAGAGTGAGTTTATGGAGGGGAATTTCGGATTTGCGGAGGTACTGCTTGATACTCTGAAAAAATATAAAAACAGCTCTCCTGTGATGATAAGCTCTTCTACACAGGCAGAGCTTGACAACCCCTACGGGCAGTCAAAGAGAGCCGGAGAGGAGTTAATGTTCCGTTATTCTAGGGAAACCGGGGCCAAGGTGCTTGTTTATCGTTTCCCGAACCTATTTGGCAAGTGGTGCAGGCCCAATTACAATAGTGCTGTTGCCACTTTCTGCCACAATATCGCAAACGATTTGCCTATTGCTGTCAGCAATCGGGATAACAGTTTAACTCTTGTGTATATTGACGACCTTATAAATGAGATGGTTGGTGCTCTGAAGGGGCAAGAGCATCGTGAAGGAAGTTATTGTTATGTCCCGGAGGTTTACAATGTCACCTTAGGAGAGATCGTTGACCTGCTTTTCTCTTTCAGGGAGGGTCGCAAAACGCTTGAAGTCCCGGATATGGGCAACCCGTTTACAAAGAAGCTATATGCAACCTACCTCTCATACCTACCTGAAGATCAGTTCTCCTACCCTCTCAAGATGAACGTTGATGAAAGAGGCAGCTTCACCGAGATTATTCGCACGCCGGAGCGCGGTCAGTTTTCGGTAAACATAAGCAAGCCTCACATAACCAAAGGGAACCACTGGCACCATACTAAGTGTGAAAAGTTTATAGTGATTAGTGGAAAGGGGGCGATTAGATTCAGGAAGATTGGTGAGCCGGAGGCGGAGGTGATTGAGTATATTGTTTCGGGTGAGAAGATTGAGGTGGTTGATATTCCTGCGGGGTACACTCATAATATCGAGAACATGGGGGATACGGATATGGTTACGTTGATGTGGGCGAATGAAAAGTTTTATCCCGCGAGGCCGGATACTTTCTTTGAGAGTGTATAGGGAGAAGTGAAGAGTGAAAAAGTAAAAAGTGAAAAGTGAGGAGTGAAAAGTGAGGAGTGAGGAGGTGAAAATAAAAACCTTGGCAAAGTGCAATTGTAACCGCCATTACCGTAACGTAGGTTGCAATTAATTTCGTATGTTTGTAGAAAACTTTAAAAATGCAGAAATTTTATAACCGCGAAAAGGAGATAGCTCTTTTGTCAAACACTGAGCAAAAATCTCTGGAAACTGCACAGATGACGTTTGTTGTCGGGCGGCGGCGTATTGGAAAGACTGCTTTACTTACGCAAACATTTCGGGGAAAACAGACACTCTATTTTTTTATACAAAAAAAGAACGAGGCTTTACTTTGTGAAGAATTTATAACCGAAATTCGTGAAAAACTAGGCACAAATATTTATGGCGAATACCGCACTTTTAAAGATGTATTCGGCTATTTGATGGAACTTTCTCAAAGCAAGCATTTTACGCTGATAATAGATGAGTTTCAGGAGTTTCGCAACATCAATCCTTCCATTTACAGCGAAATGCAAAATATCTGGGATTCGAATAAAGACAACAGCAAAATCAATTTGATTCTTTGCGGTTCTGTATACTCTTTGATGAAGCAGATATTTGAAAATTCAAAAGAACCTCTTTTTGGCAGGGCTACAGCAAGAATGCAAGTTAAATCATTTGACATCAATACTATTAAGGAGATTCTTCGAGACCACCGCCCTGAATATTCCAAAGAGGATCTGCTCGCATTTTATCTATTTACTGGTGGTGTTGCAAAATATGTTGAATTGCTGACAGATGCAAACGCATTCACATTGGAAAGCATTGTAAATGAAGTTTTTTCTTACAACTCTCTCTTCCTCGACGAAGGCAAAAATGTGTTGATAGAAGAATTTGGAAAAGACTACGGGAATTATTTCTCCATACTTTCGCTTATTGCCTTGTCCAAAACCTCACGTCCGGAAATAGAATCTGTTTTGAACATGAATGTAGGAGGATATCTTGATAAAGTGGAAAATGAATACGGTATTATAACCAAGATTCGTCCAATTTTCTCCAAACCGGCAGGAAAGAGTGTGAAATACCGACTAAACGACAATTTCCTGAATTTCTGGTTTCGATTCGTTTACAAATACAGCGGTGCGGTAGAGACAGAAAGCTTTGATTATTTGAAAACTATATTTAATCGCGATTATTCGACATACAGCGGGCAGATATTGGAGCGCTATTTCAGAGAAAAAATAATGAAAGAGGAGAACCTTTCGGCAATAGGTTCGTATTGGGAAACCGGTAATAGGAATGAGATAGATATTGTTGCAATTAACGAATACGAAAAGAGAGCAATAATTGCCGAAGTAAAACGGCAAAATGAGAAAATAAGTTTGGATGTTTTGCGTGAAAAAGCAAAAAATCTTGTGGATAAAGAACTTCAAGGATATAAAATTGAGTATCGTGCATTATCGATTGAAGATATGTAAGGTTAGGGGGATTAGTGAAGAGTGAATAGTGAGAAAGTGATTAGTGAATAGTGAAAAGTGAATAGTGATATGAAAACGGATTATTCAGATGTTAGGTTCGGGGATGGTGGCAAGATTAAGCTGCTGATTATTGTTGGGACCAGGCCGGAGATCATACGGTTGTCTTCGGTGATCAATAAGTGCAGGCTCTATTTCGACACGATTCTTGCTCATACGGGGCAAAATTATGATTACAACCTCAACGGGGTCTTTTTCAAGGATCTCAAGATTGATGCTCCGGAGGTTTATATGGATGCTGTCGGTGATGATCTTGGAGCAACTGTCGGTAATATAATCAATTGCAGCTACAAGCTGATGGCTCAGACAGAACCTGATGCACTTCTGATCCTCGGTGATACAAATAGTTGCCTCTCTGCCATTGCCGCAAAGAGACTACATATCCCTATATTCCACATGGAGGCGGGGAACAGGTGCAAGGATGAGTGTCTGCCGGAAGAGACCAATCGCAAGATTGTGGACATTATCTCAGATGTGAATATGTGCTACAGCGAGCATGCACGCCGTTACCTTGCTGAGAATGGCCTGCCTAAAGAGCGGACATACGTGACCGGCTCTCCTATGGCTGAGGTGCTGCATGCAAATATTGAAGAAATTAGCTCATCGAATATTCAGAAACGTCTCGGGCTTGAGAAGGGTAAATATATATTACTGTCGGCTCACCGTGAAGAGAATATAGATACTGAAAAGAATTTTCTCTCACTTTTCAATGCAATAAATGCAATGGCAGAAAAGTATGATATGCCCGTGCTCTACTCCTGCCACCCTCGCTCCAGAAACCGTCTTGAAGCAAGCGGCTTTAAACTGGACAAGAGGGTGATTCAGCATGAACCTCTCGGCTTTCACGATTACAACTGTTTGCAGATGAATGCCTTCGCAGTGGTGTCTGACAGCGGGACACTCCCGGAAGAGAGCAGCTACTTCATATCGACCGGACACCCCTTCCCTGCCGTATGCATCCGCACCAGCACCGAACGTCCCGAAGCACTGGACAAAGGCTGCTTCATCCTTGCCGGCATAGATGAAAAATCACTTCTTCAGGCAGTGGAGACTGCTGTGCAGACAAATCTGAACGGGGATTATGGGATACCGGTACCGGACTATAGAGACGAAAACGTTTCAGGTAAGGTTGTGAAGATAATACAGAGCTATACCGGAGTGGTGAATAAGATGGTGTGGAGGAAATTATAGCTATAATTATATCAAGTAAATAGATGAAGAAAATAATGCTTGTTTTCGGGACTCGTCCTGAAGCAATAAAAATGGCGCCATTAATAATTGAGCTACAAAAACACTTATCACTATTTAAGACTATTATTACAGTAACAGCTCAACACAGAGAGATGCTTGATCAGGTGTTATCACTTTTTAAAATAGTACCGGATTACGATTTGAACATTATGAAACAAGGGCAGGATTTATACGATGTGACCTCAAATGTTCTGCTAGGAATGAGAGATGTACTTAAAGAGGCAAAGCCTGACATAGTATTAGTACACGGAGATACTAGCACCTCAACAGCCGCAGCACTTGCAGCCTTTTATGCTCAGATACCTGTTGGTCATATAGAAGCCGGGTTAAGAACAAATAACATTTACAGTCCATGGCCGGAGGAGATGAACAGAAGAATCACCGGCAGATTATCAACTCTTCATTTTGCCCCTACTCCACTAAGCAAAGAGAATTTATTAAGAGAGAATACTCCTGAACAAAATATATTTATTACAGGTAACACAGTGATAGATGCTCTCCATCTCGTTATAGATCAAATCAAGAACAAAGAGGGCATAGAAGGAGATATTCACACTATACTAAATAATTCCGGTATAACGAGTGAGGAAATTTCGTCATGGAAGGAAAGTGAAAGAAGAATGGTTCTTATAACCGGACACAGAAGAGAGAATTTTGGAGAGGGGTTTATAAATATTTGCAACGCAATAAAAGTGCTGTCAGATATGCATCCTGAGACAGATTTCCTATATCCAATGCACCTCAATCCTAATGTAAGAAAAGCAATAAGAGAAGTATTTGGAGAGAACAAACGACAGCACGACAACACAATATTTGTTGAACCTCTTGAATATTTGCCATTTGTCTATTTAATGCATCTGTGCACACTTGTTCTAACAGACAGTGGAGGAATTCAAGAGGAGGCACCGGGTCTCGGAAAACCTGTCCTAGTAATGAGAAATACAACAGAGAGGCCTGAAGCACTTTCGGCCGGTACAGTGAAACTTGTTGGCACTAATAAAGATTTGATTGTTGAACAAGTTGATCAACTTCTTACTGATTCAGAGTATTACAATAAGATGAGCAGAGCCAACAACCCATATGGTGATGGTCTCGCTTGCAAACGGATTATAGAACAATTGGCTAAATTATAAATATTAGATGAAGGCACTTTTCATGGGGCTGGGCTATATAGGCCTTCCTACTGCAGCAATTGCTGCCAAAAACGGAATAGAGGTTACTGGTGTTGACATAAATCCCGAAGTTGTGAATACTATCAACAGAGGCGAAATTCACATTATTGAACCAGGCTTAGGGAATGTTGTAAAAGATGTAGTAAAAACCGGGAAACTTAAGGCACAAACACAACCCCAAGAATCAGATGTTTTTCTGATAGTTGTACCTACACCTTTTAAGCAGAACCATAGGGCTGACATTTCTTATGTAGAGAGTGCAACAAAAGCTGTTATTCCATTTCTTAAAGCTGGTAATCTTTTTATAATTGAAAGCACTTCTCCAGTAATGACTACGGAGAAAATGGCTGAACTTATATTTAAGAAGCGGCCGGAGCTTAGAGACAAAATATACATAGCCTACTGTCCGGAGCGTGTACTTCCCGGGAATGTTATCTATGAACTGGAGCACAATGACCGAGTAATCGGGGGAATAAACGCAGAATCATCAACAAAAGCAATTGAGTTTTACAAACACTTCGTTAAAGGAAGTCTCCATGTAACCAATGCTCGTACTGCAGAGATGTGCAAACTTACCGAGAATAGCTCTAGAGATGTCCAAATTGCTTTTGCCAACGAACTCTCCATAATCTGCAATAAAGCCGGCATTAATGTATGGGAACTGATAGAGTTAGCAAACAAACATCCACGTGTTAATATTTTACAGCCCGGTTGTGGCGTAGGAGGTCACTGTATAGCAGTTGATCCGTGGTTTATAGTTAGTGACTTTCCTGAACAATCTCAGATAATTAAAAGAGCACGTGAGACGAACGATTACAAAGCTGATTGGTGTGCCAACAAAGTTATAGAGGCCTGTAATCAATTTGAAGCAAAATACAATCGCGAACCAATAGTTGCATGTATGGGACTTGCGTTTAAGCCCGATATTGACGATCTTCGTGAATCACCCGCCAAATACATAACAAGTCGCATAATCAGCGAAGCTCGCGCACAGGTATTTGTAGTAGAACCAAACATAAAAATCCATAAAACTTTCAATTTAATAAACTACAAAGTAGCTTATCAAAAAGCAGACATTGTAGTTTGGCTTGTAAGGCATAGAGAATTCATTAGCTACCAACAAACACATGGAAAAGAAGAATATGATTTTTGCGGAGTACACAAATAATCTAAGCACAAGATATTTAATACCCAATATATCTAGAGTTTGTCTTTTATTATTTGATTAATAATAAAATTTACTCACGTTAAATTTATATATCATTTTCACATCATAGAATTGTGGCAATATGTAACTTTCAATATATGAATTATACAATACACCAGAAAATTGAGGACTTCTATAATTTAAAGACTGAATGGGAAACCATAGAAAATAGCAATTATACAATAAGCTATTTTTCAACATTCCGTTATAATTATACATGGTGGCAGATACTAGATTCTAATCTATTTGAATTATTCTTAATAACTATATACAATAACAATAAACTGGTTGGTATTGCGCCTTTAAAAATTTCGACAAAAAAATATTTTTTTATTAGTATAAAAACACTTGAATTCATTATTACTGGAGATTACTCTGATTTCATCATCGAACAGAAAACTGAACTAAGTAGTAATAGAATTGTTGGTGAAGTATTTAAAGCAATTGAAGATAATAGAAAAAAATGGGATTTCATTAGTTTAGTTAACATCAAACATTCTTCAAATCTATCAAACTTCTTATTTACTAGTAAGTATAATCCATTTTTTAAACATCTTGTTGAAAGTCCGTACATCGATTTCTCAATATATAACAACTACAACGAATATTTTGAGTTGTTTTTACCCAAAAAAATAAAACAGTATGTGAATAGATTGGATCGACAATTAGATTACACGCTAGTTACAACCAATGATAATATTATTGATAAACTTTCTGAAATACATATTTCTGAAATGAAATATCTCAATTCCACCAACAAATATATATATAGGCATTCCCTTTTTGAAAATATTTTGAAAAGACGTTTTTTTAAAAAGATATATTCAGATAATAAAAATGTTCTCACATACTTACTTGTTAACAACAACACACAGGACATAATTTGTTATTATACTGGTTATATTTTTAAAGATACTTTTCATTCATACAACACAGCATACAATCCGAAATATAAAGATCTTGCCGTTGGGAAAATATTTATATATCTAATATTTAGACAGAATCAGACTTCCCCAAAATGGAAAATTTTCGATATGGGGGCTGGGAGATATCCATGGAAATTTGAATGGACAAATACTTTTAACTCATTATATAAATTAGCCGTTCCAACTTATAGAAACAAGTTGATACAAACTGTATATCTGTTTAAAAATATTACCACTTCAATATATAAATCTTTAAGAAATTGTGAATAAAGCACTCATCAAATTATTGAGAACAAAGGGTTATAAAAATATATCTAGGTATTTTTTTGTTCATATACTACATACATATTATGTGAAATTTTTCTATATGAAAGTCAAATATTGCAAAGATGTATTTGGCAAAAAAAATGACTTTTCAAAATATCATATAAAAGAGTTGGTGTTTAACGATTTCCTACTTGGTGACACAAAAGAATTTGATAAAAGAAAACTAAGCATTATTAATGAGAAATTTCATGACCCTTATTTAAAGTGTTTTGGTATAATAGAAAACAATACCCTTATATATTCAACATGGATTAATCTTAGAACTTTAAATTTACCCATGATTAAATCAAAAATAAAGTTAGATAGTAATGAAGGATTACTAGAAGACTCTTACTGTCATTCTGCATATAGGGGTTTGGGCTTACATACAATAATGAATAAGTACCGTATGTCAAAACTATTTGAAGCTAATAAAACTCAAATTATTGTGATTGTTATACAAGGTAATATACCAGCAGTTAAAGTACAAGAAAATTGTGGGTTTCAAATCGTTGGTTCATTTTACTTAGGGAAAATATTTGGAGTTCCTATAACTACTTTTAATAAAAATAAGTTAGACAATCGCTTCAATACTGTCTATTAAAATTTATTAGATGCAATCCACTAGTAAACGTGCTCAAAATGGAATTATTTGGAGTAGTATTGAAAAATTTAGCGTTCAATTTGTACAATTTTTTATTTCAGTCATTATTGCGAGAATTCTGTCTCCGAATGAATTTGGTCTTATTGCAATTGTACTTGCTATTATTAATATTTTTTCTGTAGTTAATGAAACAGGGTTTGGTGCAGCTCTAATGCAAAAATTAGATCGTGATGATTTGGATTTTTCTACCGTTTTCATATTAAACGTTATTCTTGGTTTATTATTATATCTTATTGTTTTTATCGTCTCTCCATATATCGCTATATTTTTCAAACAACCTCAATTACAAATTTTAATAAGAACACTCGGAATAATTTTAATAATCAACTCCTTTTCTGTTGTACAAAGAACAATTTTAATTATAAATGTAGACTTCAAAAGCCAAGCAAAGGCAAGTTTTCCCTCAAATATCATTTCTGGTATTATAGCTATTATATTTGCTAAAGCATACTGCAATGCATGGGCTTTAGTAATTCAAGTTATTATTTCTAACTTAATTAATACATCATTAATCTGGTTTTTTTCTAAATGGAGACCCCATTTAAATTTTTCAGTAGTACGAATTAAACCTTTTTTTCATTTTGCATATAAACTAATTCTAGCTCGTTTAATACATACTATCTTCACACAAATATATTCAATAGTTATCGGAAGGTATTTTTCGACTGCTCAACTCGGATTTTTCAATCGTGCAAAAAGCATTGAATCTTTAACTAGTAATAACATTACAGCAATAATACAAAGAGTATCAACACCTCTATTATGCGAAGTTCAATCAGATAAAAAGGCTCTTGGCAACATGATGATCAAATTCATAGTGTCATCAGCTTTAATTATTTACCCATTACTTTTTGGATTATTTACTCTAGCTAATCCTTTAATAAATATATTGCTTACTGATAAATGGGCTCCAGCTGTGCCAATACTAAGATGGTTGTGCCCTGTTGGACTACTTTTTGTTATCAACACATTTAATCTCAATATTTTTAACGCCACAGGAAAAACTGGATTGGCTCTTAAAAATGAAATTATAAAAAAAATTGTTTGTCTTATCATTATTGTAGTTTCTATACCATTTGGATTTAAAGCCATCATAATAAGCCAGCTTATAACCTCTCTAGTAGAATTAATTATTAATTCATACTTTACAAATAAGCAAATCGGTATTAATCTATTTCAACAATTATGGTCTTTAAAAGGTGTATTCTTAGCATCTCTAATAATGGCATTAATTGTTTTTCTTGTGACATCTATCATTTCCAGCAACATACTGAAATTACTCATAGGCAGCATATTAGGGCTTTCTGTATATGCTTGCATTTGCTGGTTTTTTAATGTTTCTTTTTTCAAAGAAATTTTCATTTCAACATTTCATAAATACTTTAGAAAATATAATAATTTATAGTAGAATAAGTGATGTTTAAAACTCTCAAAAAAATTTTTGATGAATTTAGTTATAAAGAGTGGAATATAGGCTTCATTGAAAACCATTCTACTTTGTATTGTAATTCTAATAAGTTAAAAATATGTTATTTGAAACATCGTTCGAAAGATAACTGGTTCGCAGATCCATTTATACTAAATGTAACTGATAATGAAATTGTATTATTAGTAGAAGAATATATTAGGAGAGAAAATATTGGAATAATATCCAAATTAGTAGTTAATCGACATAATTATAATATAATAAATAAATGTAGGCTTCTTAAATTAGAAACTCACTTATCTTATCCTGCTATTTATCGCACAAATGATAATTTTTTTGTGTACCCTGAAAATTGCCAATCTGGCGAACTGAAATTATATAAATACAATAAAGGGAGTAATACACTTGACTTAATAAAAACATTAGTGAATGAACCTTTAACTGATTCAATTATTTATGAGACAAACAACAAATCATACCTTTTTACAACAAAACAACCCTATCCGAGTAATAATGAACTATACATATATAAAGCAAATTCTTGGGATGGTGATTATACATTGGATTATTCCATATTGCTAAATGACAAATCAGCACGAAGTGCTGGTAATATTTTTAAATATGAGGGGTTAACTGTTCGCCCAGCTCAAGATTGTAACAAAACATATGGTGGTGGGATTGTTTTTCAGTCTATAAAAATAAAAAATGAGAGATTTGTTGTAGAGGAAATATGTCGTTTGTATAATAAATCTATTAAATATGGTTTGGGCATACATACATTTAACACATTTCAAGACATTGCCGTTGTTGATGTTATGGGATATAAATATCCGATTTTTGGCAGATTAATAAATAAAATTTATACAATTACAAAAAGAATTACAAGTGGCATTAGTTAAGCACATTTTCCCAATACCTCCTCCTTATGGAGGAGTATCAATATATGTTTATAGATTGGTCCAAAAACTTAACGATGAAGGGCATATTGCTGGTGCTTATCATGTCTGTTCTGAAATGACAGAAAATCAAATTGACGCCTCAATATACACACCATATAAAGGTTTTAGTAGGAAAAGATTTTTAAGTAGTTTTATTAGACTAACAAAAGACACCCGAAAATATGAAATAGTTCACTCTCACTCTGTGTTTAGTGACTCAATATACCTTTTATTACTTGTATTTTTTTATAAAAAGAAAATTGTTGTAACAATACATAATGATAGAGCTTTTAATAATTATTTAAAGCAAAATCTTATATCAAAATTATGTTTAAAAATATTAGCAAGATACAATATTACATGGGTTGCAGTAAGCGAAAAAGCTATGCTTGAATTAAAAAAAATACCAATAAAAATTCAAAATATTTCTATAATTCCTGCTTTCATACCATTTTCACAATCTTTGCATTATTCATATAATCTACCTGTAGAAATGAATACATTTATTGATAACCATTCTTCAATTATAGTATTCTATGCATATAAAGTGCTTATAGATTACATTGATATTTACGGCTGTTATGACGTGTTAAATATGTTTAAATCAATAAATGTTGGTGAATTCAGAAAATGGAAACCAGGTTTAGTTTTTTGTATAACTAATGTAAGTGAAGATGATTGTGATGTTGCAAAATTGAAGTTTTTTTCAAAAAAAAACAATATTGATTCAGACATATATTGGCAAATAGGACCTATTCAAGAAATGGAAAGGTTATGGCAGCAAACCACAGTATATGTTAGGCCAACCGTTAATGATGGAGATTCTGTTGCAATAAGAGAAGCATTATCCATGGGGGTTTCAGTTGTAGCTAGCAATGTCACCACTCGTCCAATTAATACAATATTATATCAACATGGTAACAATGATGATTTTTCTAATAAAGTTAAGACAGCTATTAAGCAGGCTAAAGCAATAAGAAATCATCCAAATTATTTGGACTTTACTTATTACAATCAAATTCTTGCAATTTATAAGAAGCTACATACAAGTGAATAATAAACTTAAACATATATTTAATTTGTTTTGGCCATTAATTGGATACAAATTACCATCCACATACTTCATATATAGATATTTTGGTTTTTTTATACAACGCAAACTTAAAAAGCAAATATTAAAGAAAAATAGTATTTCTTCTTTTAAATATAATATCCAAAATAAATTTCAATACGGGAATAATCTTTTAGATCTAAAAAATGAAGAGAAAACTGAGATTATTAGAACTGCAAATTTTACTTGTTCAAATATATATAATATATTGGGATCAGGAAATGTCGTCTTAAAACCTATAAATTGGCATGCTGATTTTAAAACTAATTTTCAGTGGGAACCTGGATTATTTTATAAGAAATATATACAAGTAGATTTAGACAATGATGCCGATGTTAAAATACCCAGAGAATTAAGTAGGAGTCATCATTTGCTTCAGGTATCGTTAGCATATAATTTTACCGGTGAGGAAAAATATGCAAAATTCTGCATTTATCAGATTATTGATTGGATTGATAATAATAGATTAATGAGATCGATAAATTGGGGATCATCAATGGATGTTGCCATAAGATCAATAAATTGGATATGGTGTATTAATTTACTTTCTAAATCTCATTATCTTAATAACCTTAATTTAGTTATACAAAGCTTATATGAGCATGGTTGGTTTTTATTCAGAAATCTAGAGGGGAATTTATTTAAAAATTGTAATAACCACTATTTATCAAATTTAGTGGGTTTAATATATTTGGGCGAATTATTCTCTTATAACAAGGAAGGGGCTAAATGGTTAGAATATGGCAAACGAGAGATATTTCGTGAAATAAGACTACAAATTTTGCCATCAGGGATGAGCTATGAACGTTCTACGCATTATAACAGGCTTGTTATTGAAATTGTTTTTTGGGCTATTCTCTGTTTGAAAAATAATGGTGAAAATATTCCTCAGGATATTTTATATCGTTTAGAGAAGATGTTCGACTTTATCATGAAAACCATAAGACCCGATAAAATTTGTCCAATTATCGGGGATCAAGATAATGGGCGTTTACTACCTTTTGGAACTGAAAAATTAAATGATTTTTCATACTTGTTATCTGTAGGAGCTTCTCTTTTTAATCGTGCTGATTTTAAATATTATAGTAATGGATATAATATATACTGCGCCTTACTTGGCAAACAGTATACATTCAGAAAATTTTCTCAAATACCCAATTTAAGCCAAAGCTCATTGATTTCTGAAGGCTTCTCAGATGCGGGGTTTTTTGTTCTGAGAAATAAAAGAATATTCTTATTACTAAATGTTGAAAATCATGGGCTGTATATTGATAACAATCCTGAGAATGTCCATACACATAGTGATCTCTTTTCTTTTGAACTATTTATTGAGAAAACACCTCTTATAATTGATGTGGGCTCATTTGTTTATACGTCTAATAGTATAGAGAGAACTAAATTTAGAGAAACTTCTATGCACAATACTGTTACTGTAGATGGTTTTAGCCAACACACCTTTAATGCAAATAATATATTTAAGATGTCATACGATACAAAATCTGTATTAAAAGACTGGAAAACAAATGACCTCATCGATATCATTCAGATTGAACATAATGGTTACACAAGACTTAGCAATCCGGTAATTCATGAACGAACTATAAAATTTGATAAAATTAATAACGAAATAACTATTATAGATAAGCTTACAGGTGTTGGGAAACATTTATTTGAAATCTTTTTTTATTTTTCAGACTTGCTTGAAATTTCAATGATTCATTCAAAAAAAGTAGAAGTTAACAGTAACCATTTAAAGACATTGATATCATTTGAATCAGACTCATTATTTAACATAAGTAAGGAGGACTGCTCAATATCATATAGTTATGGAACAAAGATTAAATCTAAAAAGATTGTAGTTAAATCCCATGAATTATGTCCTTTTTGTTTATCCACAAAAATTAAACCTCTTTAAGAATCAAAGAAAGAATATATTTTCAAAACATGAAAAATAAGTTTACTATTCTCTTATCATTTGTTTCATTTTTTATATTTTGCTTTATTTTAGCAAATTGGAAAAAAATACCAGATGATTCTTTATTGCTGTTATTTCTACCATTCATCTATAGCTCTTACTTGTTTTTTGGAAATTTAAAACGCTACATAGCACACTATTTTTCATTATTAATATACACATGCTTGGCATTTATAAGGTATGTTATTACACCTTTATTTATGCTAGTTTTTAACACATATGATGTATTAAATTCTGGTGGAGGCGAATATCTTTTTAACTCCTATCTACTAATGATTTATGAGTTATTATTTAGCATAGTTGTATTAGAAATTTTATTTTCAAAGTTAAAAACACCAAATGAGACAGTTTGGACCTTAGATTTTTATAAGTACCCAACATTATTTCTTAAAGTAAGTATAATAATTGGCTTTTTTGGTATTTTTATAAATCCCTCATTCATAGAACGACTTTACTTTTTCAACACTGAGACTCCTGATTTTATTCCTATTAGTGGATGGTATAATGGAGTTTTATTTTATTTTGTAAAGTTCATCCAAATAATGCTTTTCTTCATTATTTTAAAACATACAAAATTAAATTTAAAAAGTAATAATTTATTAAAATACTTACCTCTTTTTTTTATAATTATACTGAATATTGCTTTTGTATGGTCTGCCAATAGGGCAAGTATAGTAGTTACAGCATTATCGTTAGGGTATGTTATGATAAAATCATTCCCTCAAAAAACAAAAACTACAGTTGTTACAGTTGTTTTTCTTATTATTATTTTGACACTATCTTCAACTACTCTAAGAAAATATAATACAACATCTATTTCAATTGCAAAATCATTGGGATTTAAAAATGACTTCTGGGGAGAGGGGCTTGTTTTGCAACTAGATGCGTATTTATCTGGGCCGTCTAGTATTGCCGTAGGTTTGAAAGTACATGATTTATATCAAGATAAATGGTCGATTAAAACTCTAATCAACGATTTAATTATCAATACTAATATATTATCTCAGTTATCATATAAGGTATTTGATACAAATCTTTCTCAAGATCGAACAAGTGTATATTATAATAACTACCTAATGGGATCCTACATCCCCCCATTGATTTTCCAGGGTTATATTTTTCTGGGAGAGATATTTAGTCCTGCTTTTACTGTCTTTTCAATTTTGTTAATGTTTTATTTTGAGAACAAATCAAAATCAAGCAATGATGCAACAATAAAGTATGCTTGGTTATATATTTCTATCCGTTTCGCTTTTGCTTTAGGTTATAGTATAGGAATTTTGTCAGGTATGTTTTTTACATATTTTTTACCTATGTATATAATATTAAAAATTAACATAAAAGCACAAAGGAAGAAAGTTAAATTATGAATATTATATTAATTAATAAGTCGTCAACATATAAGCGACCACCAATTATTAGTGTTCTATATATTTTATCAAGATTGGATTATAAAGTAACCTTAATAACTTGTGAGGCTACTGAAGTTTTTAAAAAAAGCATGCAAGAACAAAATATATCTGTTATAGTTATTCCAACTTTTCAAACCAAATGGAATTTTCTTAAATTAATTGATTATTATAATTTTAGAAGAAAGTCATTAAGTATTTTAAAAGAACTATATTATAAAGATTCCTCTCTTTTATGGATAGCAGATGTACAGACAATTTTAGCAATTGGGAATGTACTAAATAACTATAATTTTATACTTCAAATACAAGAATTGCACGAGGATGCAAGATATCAACTAAATGCAATCGGTTCAGTAATACATAATGCACGAGCCGTTTTTATGCCAGAATACAACCGCACAATATTATATCAGATCTGGTTTAATTTAAAGAAAAGACCTATAGTGCTACCAAATAAGCCATATTTCTTACCTCAAAAAAATGAGATTTCATTACTCAAAGAAAAATATAACCAGTTACTAAAACCATTATATGACAAAAAAGTAATATTGTATCAAGGAGGAATTAGCAGGGTAAGAATGCTTGACAAACTTGCAAGTGCACTATGTTACTTAGATGACGAATATATATTATTATTACTTGGCAAAGAGCAAGAATTTGATTATGTAAGGAAAATAAAAAAAATATATAATAAAGTCATACATATCCCTTATATTCCTGCCCCTGATTACTTAATTTTTTCAACAATTGCACATATTGGATATGTATGTTATGAGCCAACTTCGTTAAATAATGTTTATTGTGCACCTAATAAAATAAATGAGTATGCAGCATATGGGTTACCTATGATAGGTAACGATATACCTGGATTAAAATACCTATTTGAAAAGTCAAATTTTGGAATCATTGTCGATGTATCTGACATTGAATGTATAAAAAATGGGATTATAGAAATCGAATCTAAATATGGCTTTTATAAATCTAACTCTGAGAATTTCTTTTTAAGTATTGACAATATATCAACTATAGAAAATTCAATAAATAGAATTAAAAATGAAACTGAGTAACATTGTAAGAAATAATTTATGTGTTTCATGTGGTGCATGTCAGTATTTATCTCATGATAAAATACATTTAAAAGAGGTTAAAAAAAAAGGGCTTTATATTCCCACAATAAAAAGGGAATTAAACAAATCCGAAATAGTATCTATAGCCAACTGCTGTCCCGCTGAGGGATATCCAATTATTGAACTAGGCAAGCAGATTCACGATAAAACCACACAATATGATTATAGATTAGGGAGGTTTAAATCTTTTGCTGCTTACAAAAGCACATCGAGTAAAATTTTAAAAAAAGCTTCTTCAGGAGGTTTAATGACAGCCATAGCCTCATATCTACTTGATAATATGATTGTGCAAGGTGTTGTTTCAACAACTTATACTTATAGGCATGATTCAATTATGCCACAAACAAAAATTTATAGATATTCACATGAATTACTAGAAACACAGGGGTCTAAATATATGCCTGTGCCAGCCCTAATTATTTTAGATGAAATTGAAAAATTTGATGGAAAACTTGCTTTTATTGGAACACCTTGTCAAATAGCGAGTATTAGATTACTGCAGAAAAGCAATGTTATATTTAAAGAAAAGATTTTATTCACCATAGGGAATTTTTGTGGTGGTTTTAGAGATATGAGAGAAATCTATCGTATAAAAAGCATTGCTAATATAAACAATGAAAATATAACATATTTTCAATATAGAGGAGAAGGTCAACCGGGAAAAATGGTTTTTGAGACAAAAAACTCGAAATATTGGGAATACCCATATCCTGACTATTCTAAGCTTACTGGATATATGAAATATTATAGATGTAGGGTTTGTGTTGATGCAACAGCAGAACTTGCAGATATATCATGTGGAGATGCATGGCTTCCCAGGTATCAGACGGCTGATTCAAACTGGTCTGTAGTTATTATTCGAAATATTGAATTAGAGCAAATTATTAATAATATGGTGGCTAATTCGGTTATAATCAAGAGTTCGTTGAGTTTAGAAGACATTTTAATATCTCAAAAAGGGAACTTATTGTCAAAAAAAGAGAGGTATTTAAGTCGATTAAGATTTCTTAAATTAATTGGTAAAAAGACACCTACTTTTGATGGCGGATGGTCAATTGATGGTAACTCTAGCTTTATTTTTGAAGTAAAAGTATATGTATATCAAAAAATTAAATATTATTGTGAGTTAATTGGCATATATATATATATCCAGAAAATTTATAATAAATTTTTTTAATATTAGACTATGAATAATGGAAAAATAGTAATATTATGTCCAGAAATTGTTCCAATGGACAATAAAGGAGAAGAAGCAATTATTAAAGGTGTTATGGACATTTTAGGGCTTAAAGAGGATAACTGTGAATATCATATTATAGACCCATCTGTAAAAACATTGACCATAAAATCTGGATTATTTTTGCATCCGACAAGATTGTTTATTTCATCTTGGAGAACAAAAGAATTTGGTATTGGGCTATCTATAGATAGAATTTATTCCTCGCTCTGTTCTATATTGAGGCATCTACTTGATAAAGTCTATCCTAAATGGATTAGTATTCAACCAAGAACTGTATCAAAGCTGATAACATATATTAAGTACTTCCAAAATGATAAAATTAACAAAATACCAAGTTCTTTAATTGATTCAATATCTCATTTGGCAAAAGTTGATTACATAATTGCTGGTCATAATGGTGGCCTTAATTCAGATGTATGCCACGTTCTTTTGGCATTTTCATCTTCTTTACAGATAAAATATACCATTTTTGGTAGCTGCATGAAACCAAAAATAAAGGAAAAAAATAATTTGAACTTATATCACGAGGTATTTAAAAAGTCTGAAAATGTTATTGCACGCAATCCTATTGGATTAAAATGGGCTGAAAAATTTTTTTTTGATACAAACCCAACTTTAGCTCCAGACCCTGCTTTTGGACTAATTCCTATTACAAAACAAGATACTAGTTTACTAATATCTAAGCTTGGGTTATCAGATTTTTTTAAAAAGGATGTATTATTGATCACCTGTGCTGAGCCTGCACCAATATCAAGGTTTTCTTTTGACCGCCAGATTGGAAGAATTGCCAAAATTAAAGCTCATAGAGAATTTTTTGGTAAAGTTCTAAATGTTTTGTTAGAAAGTTACGACTTTAATATTCTTTTTTTACCACATACTATTGGCCCAACTAAAGATTTAGATGATAGAATCATTGCAAAAGATATTATATCTCACTCAAATCATAAAAATAGTATAAACGGCAGATGTTATGTCTTAGAAGAAGATTTAAATGCTTGTCAATTAAAAGGTATTATTTCAATGGGCTCAATAATGATAGCTGAAAGGGTTCATTCTGTTATTGGAGCAATTGGTGTACATACTCCATTTCTTTGTTTTGCATCTAATAAAGATAACCGTGTATCTGGAATGATAAAAGAAATGGCAAATTTAGGTGATAATATATTTTATCTTAATACACCAAATATTGAGAGTTGTATAGATTCTTTTGACAAAATATATAAAAATAGAATTTTTGAACAACAAAAACTTATTAAAATTAGCAACTCGTTTCAAAAGGAACTAGATATTATTGGAAATAGAATAAAATTACAAATATTAAATTCTATTAATAATTAATGAGAATTCTAATTAATTTTTCACCTATAAAAAAAGGTGGAGGTCAAAATGTTGCATTAAATTTCATAAAATCTTTATTTGAAGATAAAAATATCCAGAATAAGGATGACTATATCTTTCTCACAGTTAAGAATTCTCCCATACATCTTTTATTAGAAAAATACAAACCCACTCAAGTCATTTTTTCTCCTTCAAACCCAATGAAGAGAATTATTTATGAAACTTTTTATTTGAATTCATTTTTAAAAAAGAATAAAGTTGATTTAATATATTCATATTTTGGTTTTGCAAATATCTCTAAGAAATTTATTCAAATAACAGGCTCTGTAGATTCTAATATTTATTATCCTGATATAAAATTTTGGAAAGAATATAGTATAATTATTCGTTTAAAAAAAATATATATTGACTTCTATCGTATATATGGACTTAAAAAATGCACAGGGATCATTTTTGAAAATCCAGAACTTGAAAGAAGGTACAAATTATTATACAATAGCAGCAAACCCACAACCACTATTTACCCATCTGTCTCTCAGGCATATACCAATGAGAATTACGAACTCCCCACCAATAATCAACACTGTTTTACAGGACTTTTTCTATGTGGATGGCATTTGAATAAAAACATAATGATAATCCCAATTCTTGCAAAGGAGTTTATGAATAATAAAATACCCTTTCGCTTTATTTTAACTGCACCAGAGGACAATTCATTGTTTCATAAAAAATTTTTAAAGTTAGCTGCATATTATAATGTTCAAGACATGATATCTATAGTTGGAAATGTTAAAAAAGAACAATTATGTAGTTTATATAAACAAATTGATTTTGTATTTCTTTTAAGTAAATTGGAAAGTTTTAGTAACAATATTATAGAGTCATATTTTTACAAAAAGCCAATTGTTGTATCCAATGAACCTTGGGCTAGAATGTTGTGTAAAGATGCAGCTATATATGTTGATAGGGATAATCCTGAAGATATATTTAACAGTGTTATAAAAATTATAAATGATAAACACTTGTTTGAAGAATTAATAGCTAAGGGTGATGAAAACTTAAAGGAATATCCTTCGATAAATGAAAAGACTAAACAAGAAATAGATTTTATAAAATATGTTCATGAAAAATATAGCTAAATCATTCTTAGTAGTATCATATGAAATGATTATGAATATATTCATGTCTTTACCTAGGTATACTTTTTTTGTGTTTCTAAAAAAATCCTTACTAAGGATAATGGGAGCAAAAATTGGTAAAGGTGTAATAATATACCCTGGCGTTTGGATCACCCCAGGTAAAAATTTAATAATAGAAGATGGAGTAGATGTGTCAAAGGATGTTATTATCACAACTAAAGGTGGTGTATTCATAGGTGCACGGACATTAATTGGTTACAGAACACAAATATTATCTGCAAATCATTCCATTCCCTCAATAGGGGAGAGAATACCAATTTCTGGAGATGTTTTTAAACCAATAAAAATATATAATGATGTATGGATAGGTGCTAATTGTATAATAACTGCTGGTGTCACAATAGGAGAAGGAGCAATTATTGCTGCTGGCAGTGTTGTAACAAAAGATGTCCTTAATAATCAGATAGTAGCAGGGATTCCCGCAAAATTAATTAAAGAAAGAAAATAAATATTTGCAATTATGAAATATTGTGTTTGTACTAATTGTGTAATGGACACATCAGATTCTAGAATATCATTTGATGACAATGGGTTATGTGACCATTGCAAAAGTTTTTATTCAAATGTTTTACATCAATGGCATCCAGATGAGCATGGTAAAAGAGAGCTTGCAGATATTGTAAAAAAAATTAAAAAAGAGGGTGAGCGTAAGGATTTTGACTGCTTACTTGGTTTAAGTGGTGGTGTTGATAGCTCATATATGCTTCACTTGGCTGTTAATGAATTTGGATTAAGGCCTCTCGTTTTTCATGTAGATGGTGGATGGAATACTGAGTTATCTGTTCATAATATCCAGGTTATGGTTGATAAACTTGGATTAGATTTATATACTGAGGTGATTAATTGGGAAGAGATGAAGTCTTTTCAGTTGGCTTTCTTTAAATCAGGTGTTCCTCATATCGACATTCCTCAGGATCATGCTTTCATTGCAACTTTATATAATTATGCTTATAAGTACAATATAAAGTATATACTTAACGGAGGAAATATTTCAACTGAAGGAATTAGAAATCCTATGGAGTTTTATTATTACGGAACAGACATGAAACAAATCAATTATATCCGTAAACATTTCTGTAAAAGCAAATTAGAAACATACCCTTTTAGTTCAATATTAAGACACAAATTTTACTTGAGATATATTAAGGGAATTAAGGTTTTGAAATTTCTTGATTACCTGCCATACAACAAAAAAGAGGCGATTAAAACACTACAGGAAGCATATGATTGGACACCATATCCACAGAAGCACTTTGAATCCAGGTTCACAAAGTTTTTTGAAAGCTATTGGCTTCCTGAAAGATTTGGATTCGATCCAAGAAGGGTTCAATTCTCCAGCTTAATTGTTACAGGACAAATGAAGCGCGAAGATGCTCTAAAAGAATTAAAAAAGCCTGCTTTTGATCCTGAGACAATAGACAATGACATCAACTACATAGCAACTAAGCTTGAAATTACAAAAGATGAATTGATGTCATATTTCAATATTGAGAAAAAGTTCTACTGGGATTATCCTAATCAACAATCTTTGTTTAAAATTGGAGCAAAAATTTTACACTTCATAGGTGTTGAGAAATCTGTAAAAAGATGATTGGTATAATCAATTACGGTTCTGGAAACATTCGGGCAATTGGTAATATTTTTGACCAATATAATGTTAAATATATAGTTGCCAATTCTCCAAGTGATCTTATTAGTGTAGACAAACTTATCCTCCCCGGAGTTGGTTCTTTTGACGAAACAATGTACATGTTGGATTCTTCTGGTTTTAGAAGCATTCTTAATAAATTAGTGCTAGAAACAAAATTGCCAATTCTTGGGATATGTGTAGGTATGCAGATACTAGCACAAAGTAGTGAAGAGGGAAAGTTGGATGGGTTAGGATGGATTGATGGTATTGTAAAAAAGTTTGACAAAAAAAATATTTCTATAAAGCCAAAAATACCACATTTAGGTTGGAACTCCATACATGTAAATAATAACAACCCACTTTTTAATGGGATAAACGAAGAAATGGGATTCTACTTCATTCATAGCTATTATTTTGAATGCAATAATAGAGAAGAAGAGGCATCATCTTCATTTTATGGACACTACTTTAGTTCATCTGTTAATAAAGGAAATATTTTTGGTGTCCAATTTCATCCCGAAAAGAGTCATAAGAATGGAATTCAGTTGCTCCTAAATTTTTCACAATTGTAAGATGTTACGATCTAGAATTATTCCTTGTTTACTTATACACAATAAGGGATTGGTTAAAACAGTCCAGTTCAAAAATCCCAAATATGTGGGGGACCCAATAAATGCAGTGAAAATATTCAATGAAAAAGAAGTTGATGAGTTAATTGTTCTAGACATAGATGCATCTAAAGAAAGAAGATGTCCAAATTTTTCTCTCATTGAGAAGCTTGCGATTGAATGCAGAATGCCTTTTTGTTATGGTGGGGGTGTGACATCTACCGAAGAAGCAAAAAAAATAATAAATCTTGGAGCTGAAAAGGTAGCGCTTAGCTCTGCTGTTATTAATGATATTTCTTTGGCTAGCAGAATAGGTCAGTCAGTAGGAGTTCAAAGTGTTGTGGTTGTTTTAGATGTAGTGAAACAAGGTCTTTTTAAAAGTGAATACGAAATTGTCCTTAATAATGGAACACAAAAAACCGGAATTAAAGTGCTCGACTTTGTATCAAATCTTAATAAAATTGGAGTTGGAGAGATAGTAATCAACTCTATTGATAAAGATGGAACAATGAGTGGATATGATACAAAGCTCGCCAGACAAGTAAGAGATAATTGCGATGTACCTCTAACTATCTTAGGAGGCGCAGGTACATTGGAAGATGTTAAAAACCTAATTGATGAATTCAAGATTATTGGAGCAGCTGCAGGAAGTTTGTTTGTTTTCAAAGGAAAATACAAAGCCGTTCTAATAAACTATCCTACTCCAAAAGAAAAAACACAATTACTTGAACATTAGTAAGTTTACAATTAATAATGAAACAAATCATACAGTCCTTTAAAACGGGCGAAACAATACTTGAAGAAGTTCCGGTGCCGGTTGTAAGGCGTGGGTGTTTACTGATTAAAACTGCTCGTAGTTTGGTGTCGTTGGGTACTGAGCGGATGCTTGTGGAGTTTGGAAAGTCTAATTACTTGCAAAAGGTCAGGCAGCAGCCGGACAAGGTTAAGCAGGTGTTGGAGAAGATAAAGACGGATGGATTATTGCCTACTATCAATTCGGTTTTCAATAAGCTTGGAGAGCCCATTCCTTTGGGGTATTGCAATGTTGGTGTTGTGGTTGCTGTTGGTGAGGGTGTGAGTAGTTTTGAAGTTGGTGACAGAGTGGCTTCTAATGGGCAGCATGCCGAGTATGTTTGTGTGCCCAAGAATTTGGTTGCCCATATTCCAGATAATGTCAGTGACGAGGAGGCTGCTTTTATGGTTGTTGGTTCAATTGGCTTGCAGGGTATCCGTCTACTCAATCCTACTCTTGGAGAGACAGTTGTGGTTATTGGTATGGGGTTGATTGGACTGCTTACTGCCCAGTTGTTAAAGGCTAATGGCTGTCGGGTTATTGGATGTGATCTTGATGAGAGAAAGCTTGCTTTGGCTGCTAAATGGGGTATCACTACATTCAACTCTGGTGATGGGGATGTTGTTAAGTTTGTTGATGATCAGACCGGGAGTGTCGGGGCTGATGGCGTTATTATCACCGCCTCTGCACATACCGATTCAATTATATCACAGGCGGCAAGGATGAGCAGGAAGAGGGGTAAGATTTTACTGGTTGGGATGATTGGGCTTAATATCAGCCGTGCCGAATTTTATGAGAAGGAGCTTACTTTCCAGGTCTCTTGTTCTTACGGGCCGGGGAGGTATGACAACGATTATGAAAACAAGGGGGTCGATTATCCTCTACCTTTTGTAAGGTGGACCGAGAAACGCAATTTCGAAGCGGTTTTGCAGGCTATCTCATCAGGAGGGATTTCGGTCAAAGAGATGATAACCGAGAGAATTCCTTTGGAGTCCTACAAAGAAATTTACGACAACCTGGGCAATCATGGTTCAATAGCTTCAATAATTGAATACAATGCTATGGACTCTGCTAAGTGGGAGGCGAATACTGTTATATTGAATTCAAATAGATTTAGTGGTTTCAAAGGGGTTGTTGGT
The DNA here is from genome assembly GCA_034928745.1 of Rikenellaceae bacterium. Classification (GTDB taxonomy): domain Bacteria; phylum Bacteroidota; class Bacteroidia; order Bacteroidales; family UBA932; genus Bact-08. The sequence continues at coordinate 7,450 of JAYFOS010000004.1, read as the reverse complement.
GTTATTGGTGCAGGTAACTTTACAAAGATGACCATGCTACCTGCTCTAAAAGGTAGCGGTGCTTCTTTCAAATATATTGCCAGCCAAGGGGGGCTTTCTGGTACAACTTTGGCAAAGAAGTTTGGGTTCTCCCACTCTACTACAAACTACAAGGATATACTTACCGATTGTGATATTGATCTGGTTATGATTACTACCCGCCATGACCTTCATGCCGGTATGGTTATGGAAGCTTTGAATGCAGGGAAAAATGTTTTTGTAGAGAAGCCGCTTGCTTTGAATGAAGATGAGCTATCCTTAATTACTCATGCTTACACCAATTCTGGCAAGTCTTTGACAGTTGGTTTTAACAGAAGGTTTTCACCTCATATTAAAAAGATTAAGTCATTAGTTGGTGATAGTCAAATGAATGTGATTACCACGATGAATGCTGGTTATATCCCTGCCAATGTTTGGGTTCATGATATGAAAGTGGGCGGAGGTCGTATTATTGGCGAAGCGTGCCATTACATTGACCTTATCTCTTATCTTACTGGGAGCAAGGTTAAATCCGTTTGCATGAATGCTATGGGAACAAACTCCGAAGAGAATACCGACAATGCTTCTATCCTTTTACGATATGAAAATGGTTCTACAGGAGTGATAAACTATTTTGCCAATGGTTCCAAAGCCTACTCTAAAGAGCGAGTGGAGTTGTTCTCCCAGGAGAGAACTTTGATAATGGATAATTTCCGTCTTACTAAAGGCTACGGGGTTAAAGGTTTCTCTAAACTTAAAACCCCCTTGGATAAGGGTCATAAGAACCAATTCCACCAATTGATAAACGCTGTGAAAACCGGTGGGCCGGCATTAATCCCTTATGATAGCATTGTTAACACAACCAGGGCCAGCTTTGCTGCAATCCAAAGTCTCAAAGAGGGAAGGTGGGTGGATGTGAATTAAAATGATAAACCTGACAATTCAAATTTTAAAAAACATGAGGTTGCGGTACACCTTGTATCGCATTTGTCATGAGGTGGAAAAGCGTACAGGTGTGTTAAAAAAGAGGCATCCTGCTGCTCCTGCCAAACGGCATTTTGTTACGGTAGAGCAGTGGCGGAGTAATACTCCTCCTTTTGTAATTGGTTACAGGGAATCTCTTGAAGCATGTGCTTTTGGACTAGAGAGAAGAGCCGATGTTACTTCGAAAGAGAGTGTAGATAAGATTATGGCGGGTGAAATCCTGTTTTTCAGTAGCAAATGGATTGACCTTGGAGTTGATTACAACTGGATAAAAAATCCTTCCACTGGATATAGCTATGATTCTGGTATACACTGGTCTGAAATTCCAGATTTGTCTAGCACTTCAGGTGACATCAAATATGTTTGGGAGAAGTCCCGCTTTAGCTGGTTATTGACACTAATCCGGAATGATTATCATAACGGTGAGGACCATTCCAAATTTGCTTTTTCGCAAATTGAGCGCTGGATAGATGCAAACCCTGTCAATCTTGGCCCAAATTGGAGATGCAGTCAGGAGATTTCTCTTAGGATTCTCAATTGGTGTTATGCTCTTCATTTTTACAAGAATTCCGGCGCATTGACCGAAGAGAGATGGGGTAAAATCCAGAATGTCATTTACTGGTCTCTGCATCATGTGTACAACAATATAGACTTTTCACGGATTGCAGTTCGTAACAACCACGCTATAACCGAGACTCTGTTCATTGCAATGAGCTATATTCTGTTTCCTTTCATCCCAGAAACTACAAAATGGGCCAAGGATGGATTCAAATGGTTTGAGCAAGAAATTGATTATCAGATATACGATGACGGTACTTTCCTACAATTTTCGATGAATTACCATAGGGTTGTTGTTCAACTGTTATCTTTCGGGATTTCTCTTGTATCAATCGGTGGTAAATCATTCTCTGCACATGTTTACGAGAAGGCATACAAAAGCATTAACTTCTTATTCCAGTGTTCCGATGTTAAAAATGGTTATTTGCCTAACTATGGTTCTAACGATGGTGCCTGGTTCTTTCCGTTATCTTCCACAGATTACAGGGATTACCGGCCACAACTCAATACTTTGCATAAATTATTGACTGGCGTAGATCTTTATGAAGATGATTTGATTAGAGAGGAGAGCAATTGGTTAGGTGCTACATCATGTGTCATTGACAAGCCATTCTCTAAAATTAAAATGCATTACGGGCTTTCTTCATTTGTGAATGGTGGCTATTATCTGATACGCGAAAAAGAGACCCTCTCATTTATAAAATGTGGTTCATACAAAGACCGTCCTGCCCAAGCAGACAACCTCCATTTGGACGTGTGGCATAAAGGAAGAAACATACTTTGTGATGCCGGCTCATATAAATACAATACTGAAGAAGCGTTAGTCAAGTACTTTTCTGGTACTGAATCGCACAATACAGTAATGCTTGGTGATTATGATCAAATGCTAAAAGGTCCTCGATTTATGTGGTTTAATTGGTCGAAGGCTACTGATGCATCACTTATCGAGAATGAGACTCATTATGTTTTTGAGGGGGTTGTCAGTTGTTATACTTACCTGGACAAAAATATTGTCCATAGCAGGAGGATATTGAAATCGAAAGAGAGTCCTGAATGGATTGTGTGCGATATAATTGATCATAAACCCGAGAATCTTCTAATGCGCCAAATATGGCATTCAGCATATGGTAGCCCGAATTTTGTATCTGAAGGGATTGAGGAACAAACAAAAAAGGGATGGCAGTCCCTTTATTATGGAGTCAAAGAAACAGTACGCCAAAGAGAATTAGTTACCACCGGTAATAGAATTGAAACAAAAATTACCATTTAATGAAGGTTATTTATTTTCACCAACACTTTACTCTGCCTACAGGTGCTGGAGGCACTAGGTCATACGAAATGGCCCTGAGGTTAGTCGAACGAGGACATAGTGTGACAATGGTTTGTGGTGCTACCTATGATTTAGGTTTAGTGGATAGATATTCAAAGCACGTTTGCAAAGGTAATATTCATGGAATAAATATTTTACAAATATCACTGCCCTACTCAAACAAAGATAGAATTGCGAAAAGATTTTTTACTTTTGTCCGCTTTGCCATGCTTGGAATAAAGATTGCTTTAAAAGAGGAGTATGACTTAGTTTTTGCTACCTCTACGCCCCTTACAGCAGGAATACCCGGTTTGTTTGCAAAATGGTTTCGCGGTAAAAAATTTGTCTTCGAGATTAGAGATCTTTGGCCTGAATTACCTCGTGCACTTGGTATGAAAAATCCCATATTACTTTGGGGAATGGGTTTTCTAGAATGGATATCATACCACACGGCAGATTGTTGCATAGGACTTTCTCCAGGAATATGTGAGGGAATAGCCAAAAAATCACAAAAGGGGAAACAAATTGAGATGGTTCCTAATGGTTGCGATTTAGACATCTTTAATCCTTCCTTGAGAAAGTCTCTATCATTGAAGGGAATTGAACATGACAAAACTGTTGCGGTTTTTACTGGGGCACATGGCATAGCAAACGGATTAGATGCGGTGCTCGATGCTGCTTCTGTATTAAAATCTATGGGAAGAGACGATATCGTTTTGGTTTTTATCGGTGACGGTAAAGTGAAAGAAAATCTTGTAGTTCGTGCTTCTAAAGAAGGATTGTACAATTGCAAGTTCTACAATCCTGTTGCCAAAGTGGAACTCAACAGTATAATTGCAAGTGCCGATATAGGCCTTATGATTCTTGCAAATGTGCCAGCTTTCTACTATGGCACATCTCCAAATAAATTTTTTGATTATATATCATCCGGACTCCCTGTCCTAAATAACTATCCTGGTTGGCTCTCAGATATGATTAAAGAACACACCTGTGGTCTTGTTGTACCACCTGATGATCCACAGGCATTTGCCAAAGCTCTTATCCAACTAACAGACAATACCGAAGATCGGGATATAATGGGTTATAATGCCAGAATGTTGGCAGAATCAAAGTTCTCTCGGATTACTCTTACCAACAAATTTGTTGACATACTAGAATCAATCCAAATATAATATGTACGAAGACATCCTAAAATACATCTTTGACTTTATTCTTTCAATGATTGCTCTTCTAATTATAAGTCCATTGTTATTTTTAGTATGGGCGTTGCTCTTAATTGTAAATAAAAATGCCGGAGCTGTATTTCTACAAACTCGTCCAGGCAAAAATGGCAAACTATTTAAAGTTGTTAAGTTTAAAACCATGAATGAAAAGCGGGATAATTATGGAAATTTACTTCCTGACAATGAAAGAATAACTCCCATCGGAAAAGTTATTCGGTCTTTATCATTAGATGAGATTCCACAACTTATCAATGTACTAAAAGGAGATATGAGTCTTGTTGGGCCCAGACCTCTGTTAGTAGAATACCTTCCGCTATACTCTAAAGAGCAAGCAAGACGCCATGAAGTAAAGCCCGGTATTACAGGATGGGCACAGGTTAACGGTAGGAATGCCATTACGTGGGAGCAGAAGTTCGAATATGATGTTTGGTATGTTGATCACTTAAGCTTTTGGCTTGACATGAAAATACTGTTTTTAACTATCAGAAGGGTGTTTTTCAGGGATGGCATAAATGCATCAAAAAATCTTACAATGGAACCATTTAAAGGTAGTAAATAATATGAAAAAAATTGCAATCTTTGGCGCTGGTGGTTTTGGCAGAGAGGTTCACTCTCTAATAGAACAAATAAATTCAACTCGTCAAGAATACGAATTTATTGGTTACTTTGACGATGGTATCAAAAAAAACACAATCATCAATGGCTATCCTGTTCTAGGAGGAATCCAGGAACTAAATAACTATATATCTGGATTAGATATTGTTCTTGCTATCGGTAATCCTGAAATAAAAAGGAAAGTACACGAAAAAATAGATAATCCAAATATAACGTTCCCTACTTTAATACATCCAAATGTATTAATTGGAAATAGAAAATATAATCAAATTGGAAATGGTTGTATTATTTGTGCCAGTGTTGTTATAACAGTTAATACCATCATAAATGATTTTGTTATACTAAATCTTTCTTGCACTATTGGACATGATACAGAAATTGGAAAATACTCTTCTTTCATGCCTACTGTTAACATTTCTGGAGAGGTTAATATCGGGGAAGGAGTATATGTTGGAACCGGTGCAAAAATTATTAATCAGATAGAGATTGGGGATAACACAATAGTAGGTGCAGGGGCTGTTGTATCTAAAACATTACCTTCAAATTGCACTGCAGTGGGTGTCCCTGCAAAAGTTATAAAATTCAACATTTAATGACGCACAAAAAAATCTGGCTCTCCCTCGCCCACATGTCAGGTAAAGAGCAGCAATTTATACAAGAGGCATTCGACACCAACTGGGTGGTTCCTCTTGGACCTAATGTAGATGGTTTTGAAAAAGATCTCACTGAATACCTTGGTGATAACAAACATGTGGTTGCACTAAGTGCTGGTACTGCTGCAATTCACCTTGGGCTCCTGCAACTCGGAGTAGGACCGGGCGATTATGTGATATGCCAGTCATTCACCTTTTCTGCCACTGCAAATCCAATTAAGTATCTCGGTGCAGAGCCTGTGTTTGTTGACAGTGAACGGGACACTTGGAACATCTCCCCAACTTTGCTTGAGAGAGCAATCAAAGATGTAATTGGAAATACAGGAAAAAAACCTAAGGCAATAATGCCTGTTCATCTATATGGTATGCCGGCAAGAATGGACAAAATAATGGCGATTGCAGGTAAGTATGGAATTCCTGTACTGGAAGATGCGGCCGAGGCATTGGGCTCAAAATATAAGGGGAAATATTGTGGTACATATGGTGATTTCGCATGTCTCTCTTTTAACGGCAATAAAATGATTACCACATCGGGTGGTGGTGCTCTTGTTTGTAAAACAGCTGAGGCCGCTGCAAAAACAAAATTCTATGCAACTCAAGCTCGTGACAAAGCTCCTCATTACCAACACTCAGAGATAGGTTTCAACTACAGGATGAGTAATATTTGTGCAGGAATTGGGCGCGGACAAATGTTCATTCTTGATGAACACATAAGAAGGAGGCGAGAGAATAATGCTCTATACAAGAAGCTACTGAAGGATATACCAGGTATATCTATTCTTGATAATCCGTCAGATGATTTTGAATCAAATCACTGGTTAACCTGTATTTTGGTAGATCCAGAAAAGGCCGGATTCACAAGGGAAGATCTTCGTCTTAAAATGGAGGCTGAGAATATTGAAACAAGACCTCTATGGAAGCCTATGCACCTACAGCCGGTATTTGCAGGCACACCCTTTTACACATACGATGAGGCAGATGAAAGCTATTCAAAATATTGCAAAGTTGACGAAAACGGCGTTCAGCTTGGGGTATGCGGCGAGTTCTTTGAAAAAGGGCTCTGCCTGCCATCCGGACCATTGGTCACAGCTAATGACATTCAAAGGATTGTTGACATTATATTCAATCTGAACAGGGTATAAACTATACCTTGTTTATAAATCTCATAAACTTAAATACCACCCTCAAGTTATTAACGCCGGTCGTTTTGTGAACGACTCAATGGGTGGTTATATCGGCAAGAAGGTTGTTAAGAATTTGATTCGTCTGGGGCGCAATGTGATGTCTTCGAGGGTGCTGGTTATGGGCATCACTTTTAAGGAGGATGTCTCGGATATACGAAACTCCAAGGTGGTTGACATTATAAGGGAGTTGCAGGATTATGGCGCAAATGTGGACATTGTGGATCCGCATGCGGATGGGGCTGAGGTGCGTGCTGAATATGGGCTTGAGATGGTACCTTCACCTCAGCCCCACGCCTATGATGCAGTAATCGTAGCCGTATCTCACAAAGAGTATCTCAACCTCACCGAGGAGTATTTCAAGACCCTCACCACCTCTCCCGATGCCATCCTCGCCGACATCAAGGGCCTCTATCGAGGCAAGATCCAAACCCTCAGCTACTGGAGCCTGTGACCTTGCCAAAGTTTTTCGCAAGTGCCTCACTTCCATTACTCTTCACTTTTCACTTTTCACTTTTAACTTTCCACTTTTCACTATTAACTTTCCACTATTCACTATTCACTTTTCACTATTCACTATCCACTCTCCCCTCTCCTCTTTAGTGACGGCTACACTGTCATCTCCAAAACAACCTTTTTCGGTTGATTTAAACATAACAACCATAATTGGTTGATTTTAATAAAACAACTTTTTTTGGTTGTTTTATTCGTGAATACTATTATCTTTGGAGTCAAATCACAATCAAAAGAAAATGGATGTCAAGGGGGTGTAATCAGCAAATAAAATTACCCATTTTTTCGTAAATAAGATTCCTCATTTTTTCGCAATTAAGCTTCCCCATTGGGTGATGGTTTATTAAATATTGTTTTTCTATTGTCCATTCTATAGCTATTCCCCTCAAGTTTAAC
>JAYFOS010000012.1:0-2766 GCA_034928745.1 Rikenellaceae bacterium | reverse complement strand
GTTAATAACCTGACTTCGTTCTTAGTTCACTTTCTCTTTCCGGTTAACTTGTTATAAAAACAAAAATACACCACAATCCTCATATTGAAAATCATGGTGTAAATCTAAAAACTCCGTTCCCTCCGGCTGAAATGCCCTGATCCAGTATTTTTCCACTGATTTGTCAGCGGCTTATGAGGCAAATTGACGATGCCTGTTTATGGTGAAACACTCATAAAATCACTAAAAAATCAAGGTCTTTTTCGGCCTTATGACTTCAATTGTATATTCCGGAGCATCGTGACCCCCATTCCGTTTTCATCTTGACCCCCCATTCCGGACGATCGTGACCCCTTAGTTAACCTGTTTTGATTAAGTTTGAGTAACACTCAAACCGATCAGACATGGCAGGAAAAACTTTGGAAATGAATACAGTTCAACAGGTAGGGTTAATGTATCGGCAAGGAGTCGGAATCAAGGCCATTGCAAGGAATTTATCATTAAGCAAGAATACCGTAAAGAAGTACCTTCGTGAGATGGAGCTAATCGACTCCACACAAGAAGAAGGAGATTGCCGTACAGATATTGATCTCGCATCAAATGAAGAGCACCCGGATGAATGTAAGAGCCGTTTAGATATACTGCAGGAATATTTTCCTGATTACGGTAACTTATTGAAACAGCCAGGCATGACACTTCAAGTGCTGTGGCAGAGATACAAAGAGATTCATAAAGACGGATATGAATACTCTCAGTTCTGTTATCATTATCAAAAATATAATGTCACCCGTCAGGCAGTGATGCACTTTGAGCATGAGTATGGAGACCGTTTGTACCTGGATTTTGCCGGCAAAAAAGTCTCTTATGTCGAACAAGGAACAGGAGAGATCATTGATTGTGAGTTTTTTGTTGCCGTACAGGGTGGTAGTCAGGAGACATATGCCCAAGCCTGCCTAAGCCAACAGAAAGCTGATTTTATCGAGTGTGTTCAGGATGCCTTGTTTTATTACGGAGGGGTTCCCAAGGTATTGATCCCGGATAATTTGAAGAGTGCTGTAACCAAAGCCAGCAGATATGACCCTACCCTAAACGAGGACTTCCTTTCCATGGCCAACCATTACCAATGTACGGTCATGCCAGCCAGAAGCCTCAAACCACGCGACAAGAGCCTTGTGGAAAGGCATGTTTCCATTCTCTATACCCGGGTATTCACAAAGCTCCATGGGCGTACATTCTTCTCTCTTCACGAGTTGAATGAGGCTATCGGTAAATACGTGGAAGAGCATAACAATATGCTTTTCCAGGGCAAGGAGTATAGTCGAAGGATACTGTTCGACACGTATGAAAAGGAGGCCCTTTCACCACTGCCGGCCACCCGTTTTGAGCTTAAAGATTTTGTATTTGCGACAGTTATGAAAAACTGTCACGTCCAATACCGTGTTGACAAGCACTATTATAGTGTTCCTTATCGCTATATCGGAGAAAAAGTCAAGGTTGCCGTGGGTGCATCAACAGTGGAAATCTACCTCAAAAACAACCGCATTGCGCTTCACGCCAGAGATCGCAGACCCTATAAGTACACCAGCGTAAAAGACCACCTTCCTTCCGGGCATCAATACGTAAGTGAGTGGAATCCTGACAAGTTTATACAGTGGGGAGAACGGATAGATCCATCAGTTAGTGAATATATACGCAAGATACTGGATCGTCCGGCCTATCCGGAGACTCTTTACAGAGGTTGTTCGGGAATACTTCAATTTGAGAAGAAAGCAGGGAAGTCACGTCTTGTTGCGGCCTGTAAACTTGGCTTGCATCTTCAATCATACAGCTATACGTTCATTCAGGGAGTCTTATCCCGTAATACCGAATCCATAGAGATAGAGGAAGCCGAAACAACCATCGAAGTGGAACATGAAAATATACGGGGAAATGCTTACTATCAATCATTATTTAACTAAACATCACCGCCTATGAATCAGAACACATTGGAACAACTGCATGCCATGAAACTATTTGGCATGGCCAACTCTTTCAAGGCTCTCATCGAGAGTCATTCCCTGGAACAATATACCCATGACCAGATGGGTGCAGCCTTAGTGCAGCCAGAGTGGGAAGGACGGTAACACAAGAAGATAGCACACAACATAAGTCAGGCAAAGTTCCGTTACACTGCCTCCATCGAAGAGATAGATTACACCTATCTCCGAAATCTGGACAAGAATCAGATGCTCCGTTTCACAGACTGCTCATATATAAAGAATGCTGAAAACATACTGGTGTCGGAAGCTACCGGGGTTGGGAAAAGCTATATAATATCAGCCCTTGGATATCAGGCCTGTATAATGGGATATAAAGTTGGTTATTACAATCTGCAAAAACTATTGACAGCACTTCGAATAGCAAAAGCGGACGGGTCTTATCTAAAAACACTCAATAGGATAGAAAAACAGGACCTTCTTATCTTAGACGATTATGGGCTGCAGCCTCTCGATAATAATGCCTGCATAAATCTTTTGGAACTTATCGAGGACAGATATGGAAGACGTGCAACTATCATGTCCTCACAGCTTCCCTTTGACAAGTGGTATGACATCTGCACAGCTAAGACAATTGCTGATGCAATCTTTGACAGACTAATAAACGGTTTGTAATCAGCAAATAAAATTACCCATTTTTTCGTAAATAAGATTCCTCATTTTTTCGCAATTAAGCTTCCCCATTGGGTGTTGGTTTATTAAATATTGTTTTTCTATTGTCCATTCTATAGCTATTCCCCTCAAGTTTAAC
>JAYFOS010000016.1:0-95499 GCA_034928745.1 Rikenellaceae bacterium | reverse complement strand
TTAGAGGCAGGGTCAACAATAAAACCGTAACGATTCAACTTCTCGCCCTGAATCGTCATTCTTTCTGTTACTATAGGCTTAATTAAAATTCCCATCGCTCTTTACGGTTTAGTTTCGTCCTTGCATGATATCCTGTACACCATCAACCACAATGAGGGTTGTAGAGTTTACAAGATCGTATGTGCTAATCTCACTGACTGAAATTACCTTCACATTCGGCAGATTGCGTGACGATAAGTAAATATTATTTGAATTTTCAGGAAGCACGAAAAGAATCTTTCTGTCGTTAACCTTAAGATTTTTGATAATCTTAAGCATATCCTTTGTCTTAGGAGCTTCCAAAACGAATGGCTCAACAATTGTCAGTGCCTGTTCCTTAACTTTATAAGAAAGTGCAGAGAAACGGGCCAACTGTTTTAGTTTTTTATTGAGCTTAAAGCTGTAATCGCGTGGTTTAGGACCAAAAGCTCTACCTCCACCTACGTAGTTAGGAGATTTGATACTACCATGACGTGCACCGCCGGAACCTTTCTGACGAACGATCTTCTTTGTACTGTAAGCTACTTCCCATTTCTCTTTTGATTTATGGGTACCCTGACGCTGATTTGCAAGATATTGTTTTACATCAAGATAGATAGCATGATCATTCGGCTCTACGCCAAATACTGCAGGATCAAGAGTCACTTTCTTTCCTGACTCTGTCCCATCTATTTTATATACTGATAATTCCATAGACTCTTATTCCTCCACGATTACATAAGAACCTTTGGCACCAGGGATAGAACCCTTGACAATCAATAGATTGTTTTCAGGGAGCACCTTAATAATCCTAAGATTCAGAATTTTAACCTGATCACCACCCATACGGCCGGCCAATCTTTTACCCTTAAATACGCGAGAAGGCCATGAAGAAGCGCCCATTGATCCGGGAGCACGAAGTCTGTTGTGCTGACCATGAGTTGCCCCGCCTACACCGGCGAATCCGTGACGTTTCACAACGCCCTGGAAGCCTTTTCCTTTTGATATTCCAGTTACATCTACCCATTCCAGTTGATCGTGAAATACATCTGTAACGGTAACGGTGTCGCCTAATTGCAACTCTTTCATGAAGTCGTTTCCGAACTCAACAAGTTTGCGCTTAGGTGTGGTTTGTGCCTTTTTAAAGTGACCAATAAGGCCACCGCTGGTGTGTTTTTCTTTTTGTTCGTCATAGGCAAGCTGTACAGCGGCATAACCATCTTTCTCTACTGTACGGATTTGCGTAACAACACACGGACCAGCCTCAATAACGGTGCATGGGATGTTCTTCCCATCAGCACCGAAAACGGATGTCATTCCGATTTTTTTTCCAATTAATCCAGGCATTGGTTGTTAATTTGGTGTTTTATAATAAATTATACTATCCCGCACAAAATTTGCGGGCTGCAAAGATACGATAATTTATTGTAAATGCAAGAGGTATAGTCACTATTTTATCCTTGCAAGAAGCTCTTTTTTCCTTGGCGAATTCTTTAACTGATGAACAAAATAACGTGCATCCAGAGAGTCTATCCTGGACCGGTTCTTTTCATATTTCTCCACATAATATGAGGCCATCTGATACAAGTACCTCCTGCAATCAATATTAATCATCAATCCATCTTTGTAGTCAGCATAGGACAATCCGGATACTTCATTATTTGATGATATCTCCGTAACACAATTTTTTTTCAACCCTTTTATATTAATGGTTATTGACGGCATATATAAATATTGTCCCATAGGAATCTTCACGTGCAATATAAGCTTATCCCAGTCGATTGTTTTTGAAATATTTGTGTTTAACCGATAATAATTATACTCGCAATACTCCTCAAGAGATGGCACCCATATCGAATCATTCCCATCCTTTCCATATGTATTATTCAACCACAATAGCCCGTTCGCCCAATCATCCCCGGTTTCATGAACGCCAACATGTATTGCACGTCTTTCTTTATAGGGCAATGCAAATTGCTCATTTATTGGTTCTTGAAAATTCGAAGCTTCATAAAAGCCTCTGTTGAAAAGAAGCCCATTTGTGCAGCAATTTAGTTTACATGGATATAGTTCAATAGTTCCTGCCTGAGCGGTCATTATCTGGATTGGATTATATAATAAAGCTGCTACTACATATGTCTTATTTCCGTCCGGTTCGGCAAGAGCTTTACAACCTCTTCCGAAAAGTGAATCAAGAATTATGTTCTGAGCCAATGCATAATGCACTAAAACAGTATCAACATTATTTGCATTTGATGTTTTTACATCATGAAAGGCAATTCCCACTCCATAATTAAGCATCTCTCTTAAATCATCCCACACAAGCCCTCCTCGCTCTTTGAATTGGTCATTATTAGGAATACGGCTTAAACGTTTTACATCTATATCGCTTTTCATAAATTCCATATCTGGGGCAATTGTGGTTGTAAAATGAAACCGAACCTCATTGCCGGCACCGTCAGTAGAACCCAACGTATTACCAAGCATGTGGGTGTCTGTAGGAAAAATGCCGACATTTAAATGTTTGAGACTATAAAAAAAGTCAGTTGAAAGTGGCCTGCCATTAATTGCAGCCCATGTTGAACAAAAAGCTGTTTGTTTACAATCATCCTGTGTAAGAAAAAACAAAAGTGACTTATTGTATTTAAGAGGCGGTATCTCAAATTCAAGTCCGTCAAGTTTCACAGATCCATCAGTCTCAATGGCTATCTCCGCTAATATAAAACGATTTTCTAAAGCAAAAGGATAAATATAACCGTCATAGGTGCCCTCCTCAATATCAATATCTGCGTCCGGGAATTTCACACAAGATGCGACTAGCACAAGAAGAAGCGCTCCCATTAAAAATCTAACTCTATATAATTCCATATATGCCAGACAATTAATTAGTCATGGCAAATATAAATCATTTTAATCAGATTGTAATATTATTTGTTAAATTTCAACTATTTAACACCATTCAAGGAGTTTCTGATATCTTCTAAAAGTGTGTCAGGGCTTTCAAGACCGACGGATAAGCGTATACATTTCTGAGAGATGTTCATGGCTTCTCTCTGCTCATCGTTGAAAGTACCGAAGATGGTACTTGCAGGATGTATGGCAAGCGATTTGTTGTCAAAAAGATTGGTGGCACGCCTTATCACCTTCAGGTTATTTATAAACTTGAATGCCGCTTCTCTCGAGGAGAGATCAAATGTAAACATTGCTCCGGGATACTCGCCGAATTGTTCAAGGCTGATATTGTAGAAAGGATTATCTTTCAATGCAGTATAATTCACCTTCTCAATCTGAGGAAGTTTTGACATTCGTTCAGCCAGTTCCCTACAGGTTGAAGCCTGTCTGGCATAGCGCACATCCATTGTTTCAAGGCCCAAAGTCTGCATATAGGCAACCTGAGGTGTCATATAAGCACCAAGATTCCTTAAAATCTCCTTTTTTAATTTTAAAGTAAACGCTTTATTTCCTGCTGTTGTGAAAAGTTCTCCGAGTTTAGATGAACGGCTGTAATCGGCAGTTCCGTAATCAAGAATAAGACCGCCCAAGGAGGTCGCCCCACCGGAAATATACTTTGTGCTTGAGATAATTTCAATATCTACACCGAACTTGGCGGCAGAGAAAACATTAAAAGGTATTGCTGTAGTGTCCGCCACCAAAGGAACGTTGTGCTTCCCTGCTATTGCCGATAACTTTTTAAGATCGGCAACCTCCAACTGAGGATTTGTAATTACTTCAAGGAAAAGCATGGCAGTGTTCTTGTCAATATGTCTCACCACATCCTCGGCATCTGTCATGTCGCAAAACCTCGTCTCTACACCGTAATATGCAAGGGTAAACTTAAAAAAGGAGTAGGTATTTCCGAAGAGATGAGGAGAAGTGACTATGTTACATCCTGACCAGGATAAAGCCAAAACGGCATTGCTGATTGCCGCCATCCCGGAGTTGACTGCTGTAACACTCATCGCTTTTGTAACCTCCTGAACTCTCTGTTCAAAATATTGGACAGTGGGATTTGTCAATCTTGAATAGACATGGTCCGGAGTCCGTCCGCAAAAAGCCTCTTCCATATCTTCGGCATTGTTGAACTCATATGCAGCTGTATTGTAAACGGGCATTGACAAGGAGTTATATGCATCATCTTTCTCAAATTCTTTATGCAGGACACTTGCTGCAAAATCTACATTTTCCATATCTAATAATTTATTCACTTTTAACTTTTTCACTCATCACTTATCATTTTAAAATAAGCTCCCTCAAGCTGTAACAATGCCTTTTCAAGCACACTCCTGGGACATGCAACATTCATTCTCATAAAGCCTGTCCCCTCTTGTCCAAAAATTGAACCATCATTGAGTGCAAGATGAGCTCCGTCAACAAAGAAATTAACGAGTGATTGCTGATCTAACCCCAACTCCCTGCAATCCAGAAAAACAAGAAATGAGGCCTCCGGTCGTATTGGTTTAATCTTAGGCATTTTCTCCGAACAATATTTTATCAGGTAATCAATGTTACCTGTTACATATTCAAGCATCTGCTCCAGCCACTCTGTACCGTTACTGTAGGCTGCAATCGCCCCTATGAATGCAAACACGTGACCCATATCCAATTCGCTTGCCTCCATATATTTCTTGAATTGTTTCCGAATTGTTTCATTTTCTATTACTACATAAGAGCTTGCCAATCCTGGCATATTGAAAGCTTTGCTCGGAGACATAAAGGTTACAGAGTTCATTCCGGCCTTTTCGGAAACTGTTGCAAATGGTATGTGCTTTCTTTCCGGGAATGTCAGGTCGGCGTGAATCTCATCAGAAAAAACTAATGTCCCGTTCTCATGACATATATCAGCCATTTTAGTCAACTCTTCCTCTCTCCATACTCTGCCGCCCGGGTTGTGCGGATTACATAGGATAAACACCTTACAACCCTTGATATCTTTTCTGAATTTGTTAAAATCTATCTCTACTTTTCCATCCTTGAGCTCTAACGGAGAAAAGACGACTCTTCTATTGTTCTTCTGTGTTATCAGAAAGAAGGGATGGTAAACCGGAGGCAAAACCATTACTCTATCTTCCTCTTTAGTCAGGGCTTGTAAAGCAAAAGCAAGCCCCTGAACGATTCCGGGGGAGAATGTAAGCATCTCTGCACTCACCCGCCATCCATAACGCATATCCAGCCAATTAATTATAGATCCGCTCCAATTTTCAGGCACACTTGTATAACCGAGAATTCCGTTGTCACAGCGTTTTCTGATTGCATCAATAATATACGACGGTGTCCTGAAATCCATATCGGCTATCCACATCGGAATAAGATCCTCTCTTCCCCATCTCGGTTTTAGTGCCTCTAACTTAATAGCATCGCTGTTCCTGCGGTCTATAACCTCATTAAAATTGTATTCCATGTTTTAATTAGTTTTACTCTCTGATTAACTCATCAAAGAGTGGAGATTTGAGACAATGAGCTTGACTGCTATAGCCAGCAGTATTATCCCGAAAAATTTGCGCATGACATATATCCCTCCCTTGCCCACCTTTCGGGAGATAAGGTCTATATTGTTCAGTACAAAATATACTATGACTATGTTTATAAAAAGGGCAATTATAATATTAACTACATCGTATTCTGCCCGTAACGAGAGTATTGTTGTAAATGATGCTGCTCCTGCAATCAAAGGAAACACAATCGGAACAATTGTCGCAGAGTTTGTCGGGCCGTCGTCTTTGAAAATCTGAATACCGAATATCATCTCAACAGCCAGGACCAACAGAACAAGTGCTCCGGCAACAGCAAAAGATGAAATGTCAACTCCGAAAAGCCCTAACAAGGCCTGACCTAAAAAAAGAAAGGCCACCATAATCGAGAAAGATATCCATGACGCATTGAAGGGACTGAATTTCTTTTTCTTCTCCTTCATGCCTATAATAATAGGAACAGAACCAAGAATATCAATCACGGCAAACATTACGATAAATGCACTGAAAATTTCTTTAAAGTCAATAGCCATTTTGAATATCAATAAATTTTCTTAGTGTCATCAGAAATATCTCCTTGTTTATCGGTTTTGCCAGATAATCATCAAAAACATCTCTGAATTTTTCCCGCTCGTGCTCAAGGGCATAAGCAGATTGTGCAATTATCGGAATTTTTGGCGAGAATTCCTTAATTTTTTGAGCAGCGGAGTAACCGTCTATTACAGGCATCTTGATATCCATGAGTACCAGGCTCACATTTTTGTTCTCACGGCAAATGTCAATAGCCGCCTTTCCATCTTTAGCCTGGATATGGTTTAATCCCAGCTTGTTGAGTAATTCATCCAGATAAAGGTAGTTGTACTCCTCATCTTCCGCAACCAGTATCAGACTGGTGTTTTCCACATTTTTGTTTTCCATGGTTTTTCCCTCATATATTGGTTTATATGGTATTTCTAAATAAAAAACCGCACCCTCTCCAGGTTCCGACTGTACCCAAATCCTACCCCCCATTATATCGGCAAAGGCTTTGGCTATAGATAGCCCCAAACCTATACCTCTATTTAGTATGCCTATTTTATTATCAATTTTTCTGAACTTCTCAAATATTATCTGTTGACGATCTTTCTCTATTCCGACACCTGTGTCTCTCACGAAAAACAATAAACATTCCCACTCTTCACCTGATTTCAAATCATAGCCAAAAGTAACATTCCCTGTCTTGGTAAATTTCAATGCATTTGAAATAAGGCTGGACAAAATCCGGTGTAACTTTATTGTATCAGTGTACACTTCCGCACTATTATCAGTCAATCCCTTATGATACTTTAGTTCTAGCCCATTATAGTCTGCCTCTTCTTTAAAGGCAGCAAAAAGAATATCTATTAACTGATTTACGTTTGACTTGGTCAGGTTCTGTTTAACCTGTCTAGTCTCAATTGATGATATTGTCAAAATATCATTTACAATATTGAGAAGCTGGTTTGAACTCTTCAATATAATTGAAACAAAATCATTTCTTTTATCGGATGTGAGTTCATCTTCGGTGAGTAAGCCGGAAAATCCCATTATTGCATTGAGTGGCGTCCTGATTTCATGAGATATATTCTGCAGGAAAGCTGTCATCAACCTCTCTCCCTCCTCTGCTTTTTCCTTTGCCTTAACAAGCTGATTTTCAAAACTTTTACGTTCTGTAAAATCCCTTATTACAGCAACAATAAGTGGACTGCCATACCATATTGTTTTATTCATCGACACCTGGACATAAATCTTCTTTTCAGAACCTAGAGGCATTAGGGCTGTGGAAATAATCTTAGGTACCCCACCCATTACCTCCTTCCAGAACCCTTGCATCTTAATCTTGTCCCGCTCATCAGGAAAAAGTTCCGACACATTTACATCTTTCTCTTCAGCCAGATCTTCGCTGTTATTAATTATTCCGGCCATCTGCCTGTTGTGAAAATAGACACATCCATTTTCATCATGAAGAACTATTCCGTCTTCTACATTGTCGAAAATAGATTTCAGATTTTTATATGAGGTCTCCAATTCAGAAAGCTTTTCCTGAAGTTCCGGGTAATAACTCTTTTTAAAAGAGTTCTCTCCCAATCCTATAATCTGATTCCTTTGCTCTCTCCAGTCGTCTCTCATAGGTTATAGTGCCTCATTATATATTGTCTCAAGGTCACTCAATACGGGCATACGAGGATTTGTCGCATTGCAAGGATCGTTAATTGCTTTGGTTGCCAGCACTTTTGTTATATCAGTATTAACTCCTTTATCCTTCAAGGTATTGTTTATTGATATATCCGATTTTAGTCCTATCAGGTAATCAATCAGTGATTTCTTGACCTCCTCATCTCTTTTGCCATTTACTTCCAGTCCGAGAACTTCTGCAATAGTTTTGTATTTTTGCGGTGCACTGGAGAAATTATAATCGACTACATGTGGAAGTAATATTGCATTACACTCTCCGTGAGGCAGGTCAAGATAGCCGCCAAGACTATGTGCCATAGAGTGAACACAGCCAAGACTTGCATTGGAAAAAGCCAGTCCTGCATACAGGCTGCCTAGCATGGTCTTTCCTCTGGTCTGAATATCGTTGGGAAATTTTATTGATTCAACCAGCTCCTGGTTGATAAGTCTAATAGCTTCAAGGGCAAAAAGATCAGTAAAAGAAGAACTTGCATTGGAAACATATGCCTCAAAAGCATGGCAGAGAGCATCCATCCCGGTACACGCCGTCAGGTAATTATCCATTGTAAGCAGTATTCTAGGATCAATAAGGGCCAGATCGGGAACAAGTGCTTTGCTGATAATTGCCATTTTATATTTTTGAGAAATGTTGTTTATTATGGCAAACTGCGAAACATCTGCGGAAGTACCGGCTGTAGTTGGTATGCATATAAGTGGAGGCATCGGTTTTCCGATTTTGTCTATACCCTCAAATTGATCTATAGGCTTGTTGTTTACCACGACAATACCTATACCCTTTGCACAGTCCATGACACTGCCACCTCCAAGCGCAAGTATAAGGTTGCAGTTATTCTCCAGATATACTGCTGTGCCGCTCATTACTTCAAAATCTCTGGGATTAGGGGATATTGCATCAAAGATAACATAGTCAACACCCTCATATCTGAGCACATTTTCAAGTTCACCAACCCAACCCGCTTTTCTGATTCCCGGATCTGTAGCGACAAATACCTTCATAGCGCCTAGTTTCTTACAGTATTTAGCGGCAAGCAATCTTGCATCAGTACCGAAAATATACTCGGGTGCAACAAACTTTCGAAGGTCTAAGAGGAGGGGTTGTTGGCTTTCAATCATAGTGCACAGTTATATAATATAAAGATAGGTAAAAAGTTAAACCTTGCCAAGGTTTTTCGCAATTGCAGGATAATCAGCCCCAAGCCTTAAAGAGGTTGGTTTCTGAGATTTTCTTCAGGGCAGTCCATCTTTGGGCGCATTGAAGTTATAAGCCTCAAAGTGAACTGCACCCCAAAAGTTGGACATAACTTTTGGGGTGCAGTTCAAAAGACGCCGGTTTTTCTTAACGTGATTTGAAAACAGATTGTTAATTATCAGTTTTCTTTTTGTGCTGATTAAGCAAACATTGAAAATCAAAATCGGCTTTGATTTTATCCAGTATAGTCGTTACTACCTTATAAATTTCTTTGTTTTTTGAATAATCTGCCGGGCAAACAAAATTCACTCTGTTTTCGGCAATCAGATTTTCTGATCGCTTTTTCTTTATAGAATTTCTAGGCTGATAAACTGCTATGGAATGTCCTCCCATTTCCTTAACCAATTTCATACAAGGGACATCAGTTTCTCCATCACCGAAATATACCATTCGGCTAAAGGGAATTCTTCTGTCTTCTTTTTTAGTATATTTATTAACACCTATGGAATCGGCAACGCTTTCTATCCCTTTGTTTATTTTAAAAAGGAACTGAGTTTTTGTTGTGTAGTTAACTGCTACACCGGGCCAAAAGGCTTTACCGTCTACGTCATACAAATATGAACAAGCGAAAATTTTTTTAAATTCTTTGGCAATAGGTGTGCCTTCAATAATTTCAGCTAAACCGGAAGAATTGATATAGTGTTCAATTGTTATTCTGTTATTTTTAGCATATTCATTTATCAAGGCAAACCATTCCTCAACACCTTTAAACAACTTGACATCTTTTCCAAATTCTTGAAACTGTTCTCTTTTCAAAGAGATTTTCTCTGAAATTGCTTTTTGCATCATTAAATACATATATGTCAGAATCTGATCAGCATCATTATCATTAGATAATTTACTGTTTTCAGCCCAAAACTCTTTTGGATTTTTCTTCACAGCTTCGATAAATCCAAATTCCTGCATATTACCGGGTGAAAGCGTACCGTCAAAATCGTAAATTAATGCAACGATTATATTACTTTTATTACTCATACTTATGTATCTATGGTTTGATAGACCTTGCTGTGTTCAACACTCTCTTGTTCCAGAAAAAATATAACAAAGAAAGTGCTAAGACTATTGCTCCTGGAATTAATAATACCTCACCGAAAGGAAAATTATCAGCATTCCAGTAAAGAATAAATATCGCAGTTTGTGAGAAACTATGGATTATACCAATAAGAGCCGTGAATAGAATTTTCCTTTTATCACCACCATAGACTGCACTTACAAAAAGAAGCCACCAGGGCCAGACAAGAAAGATAAGAGAAGTAGTAAAACGTTGCGGAAAATCCGGATTATTTTCCGATTTGACATTTTGTATTGCAAGATACACGATGGCAATATAAATTAGAACAATGAAAAACGCTATCATAGAATATCTCCTAAACAATTATTTGTACTATAAATTACAATAAGAAACTGTGATAAAGATAATTAAAACTTTTATAATACTCAGAAGCCACTCAAATTTTAGTGCAAACAACCTTGGCTGTGAGAATTTACAGAAATATAAAAATTGTCTGCCTATTTGCCTCAAAAGCCGCTATCAAATTAGTGGGAAAATACTGAATCAGAGCATTTCAGTCGGAGGGAGAGCAACGACTGAGAATGGACAGCCCTGAAACAGTATTTTTCCTCGGTATACAAAGCGGCCACATAAGGAATCCCGTTAAATCTTGTTTATCCGTTCAAATCTTTCTATTAATATTTGCTTGTACTGATTCTTTAAATCATCAACCAAGAAGCTAATATCTATTTGCGCCAACCACTTGGGTTTTGCTTTTTCCATTTTAGCGAAAATGTTTTCTTGCTGCTTTCCGTCCAACTTCAAAGCATTCATTGCAGCTACAAAATCTTGTTTCTTCAGTCTCTTCTTTTTCCCGTTAAGATTCAGTGCCATCTCTTCATCGTCTGACGGATTCACCAATGCTGTGTTTACCAAGTCGTAGGCCGGCGATAACACCATACCCAAACCAGGTTGCTCTAATAAGGAAAAGTTCTTCAGGTGCATATCGGCATTGCCTGTTAAAAAAGAGAATAACACCAGTTCAAAGAAATTTACCACGTCCAAGCCAGAAGTGGCAGAATACTTTTGAATTGCTTTACCAATTTGTTCATAACTACCATGGTATTTATCTTCTGTAAGACGTTCGGTTAATTGGCACATGTCCTCCATGGCAAGTTTAATCTTCTTTACCCTGTCGACACGCTTAGTAATATAAGCAAGGTTACCGGATGTTAATCGGACAAGACTATGTGTTGCTGTTTTTATATTAGCTATGCCGGCTAAATGCATGGTTAGATCTTCTACCTCTGGCATCTGTTTATATAATGCCGTTGGTGGGTTTAATATGTAGCCACCCCAAAGCCCAACGATGGTAAACCTTTTTCCCTTTTCTACCCGGTTATTGCTTGCTATATGAAGAGATAGTTTTGCTTGTACACCTGTTACAGCGGTTTGGCTTTGTATTACCTCCTTTGCCAATGGCTCTAAATCAGCTTCTGAATATGGTAATGCAGGGGGTAAGGGCTGCCCGAATATTTTTTTTGAGCACGAAACATGAAAGTCCAATTCATTTTCAGCCAGGGGTTGGTAGCAAAATAAACATCTGTTCATAGTTTGTCCTCATCTTTTACCTCTTCCACACTTACTGCTCCTATGCAATCCTTACAACAAGCCAGCAGCAAGCCCATGCGGTCTCTTGGATTTAACTTCCAATTTTTTTCGGCAATATCTAACAACCAACCCTCAGGAATCAAGCCATCAAAAAACGGGAACAATACATTGGATGTAAAGACTTTTTCTTGTAATGGCAGTGTTAAACTTATTGGCTTCGCATTGGTTTGACTTAAGTAAGCTGGATCATATTCAAAATGATACCCGTTTTCATCTTGAATAAGCCATCCCGCAATTTGAGTATCCATTTTAATAATTGCCTTTCTCATAACTCATGCTCTTTATTTGCAAGCACAGCACCTACTTCATATCCAAATAAACGCAGTACCTGGTTTACTTTATCTAATCGTAAAGTTTGCTTTCCTTGCTCTAATTCACGAACAAAACGTAAGCCCACACCCGCCTTTTCAGCTAACTCCGGCTGTGTTAGGTTTACTGCTTTCCGCTTTTCCTTTACAAAATTTGCCAAACTCATTTTATACCCTTTAAGGTGCAAATATAAATACTTTTTTATTTTTTACACCCTTTAGGGTGCATTTTTTATAATTACGGCATTATTACACCCTTTAGGGTATAATATCTAAGCATTGTCAATTAATACACCCGAACGGGTATATCTGAAATTTTTTTACCAGAGAGAGCGAAACAAGTTAGATTGGGCAACTTATAAAAAATATCACCTCTCAGAATTTCTTTAATAACCTCAATATTATTTGTGTAACCACATAAAAATTCATAATTTTATATCATATTCATCACACGATGTTCTCCACCATTAGCAAAAAAACAATTCTTTAAATAGATGAATCTAAATAATTACCAGAAATGAGAAAGCAAATGCATCTATTCACTAATACTATTATTTTTTTATTGCTGAATTTATCGCTTTATGCTCAGAATAATGACATTACCTCATTAATTAACAAAGCTAATTCAGGTGACGCCAATGCCCAGAATGAATTAGGAGTCTGCTATGAAACAGGAAAGAGTGTTAATAAAAATTTTTACGAAGCAATAAAATGGTATCG
Source organism: Rikenellaceae bacterium (assembly GCA_034928745.1). Lineage (GTDB taxonomy): Bacteria > Bacteroidota > Bacteroidia > Bacteroidales > UBA932 > Bact-08. Next base: position 82,860 of record JAYFOS010000016.1, on the reverse strand, counting down.
AAAAGCTGCGGAACAGGGCCATGTTGCCGCACAATACAATTTAGGGCTTTGTTATGGCAATGGACAGGGAGTGGAAAAAAACGATGCCATGGCTGTATACTGGTACAGAAAATCTGCAGAACAAGGATATGTTGATGCGCAGTACAATTTAGCGGTTCGCTATTATATTGGACAAGGTGTAAATCAAAACTATTCAGAAGCTGTGAATTGGTACAGAAAAGCGGCTGAGCAAGGGGATGCTCCGGCGAAATATAACTTGGGATTTTGCTATTACCATGGTTATGGAGTGAACAAAGACTATACAGAAGCTGCGAACTGGTATAAGAAAGCGGCAGAACAGGGATATTCAAAGGCTCAATTTGATTTAGGAATTTGTTATTGCAATGGAGATGGAGTGAAGCAGGATTTTACCGAGGCTGCTAAATTGTTTAGAAAAGTTGCAGAGCAAGGAGATGCAAGGGCTCAGTACAATTTGGGACTTTGTTATGACAATGGCCGGGGAGTTGAAAAAAACGATGCCATGACTATATATTGGTATAGCAAAGCGGCGGAACAGGGCTTTGTTGATGCGCAATATAATTTAGGTGTTCGCTATTATTTAGGCCAAGGTGTAAATCAGAATTACTCCGAGGCTGTGAAGTTCTTCAGGAAAGCTGCTGACCAGGGGTATGCCAAGGCTCAGTTCAACCTGGGGGCTTGCTTTTATAACGGTTTAGGATTAAAGCAGGATTATACTGAGGCCGCAAATTGGTACAAGAAAGCTGCAGAACAAGGATTTGACAAAGCTCAGTATTGTTTAGCGCTTTGTTATCGCTATGGACACGGTGTGGAAAAGGACGATGTCATGGCTTTATACTGGTACAAAAAGGCTACTGAAAACAGGTAGACCTTGCCAATTGAATTCCCAATACCGGATAACCAATCATAAACCTCAATGGCACTTGTTTTCGAAATTTGCCTCATAAGCCGCTTTACAGATAGCAGAGATATTCAGAATCAGGGAAATTTTCAGCCGGAGCGAGCAACGCGAGTGAGGATGGAAAACCAGCGTCTTTAAAGTTTATAGCTGTAAAGCGGGTGGGGATTGAGTGCCTTGAAATGAAAAAATCCTTAACCTAATCACTCAACTGCGGTCCAATTCCGCAGACGTGGCTTTCGATTAAGGATTAATCTCGTGATTCATCCCTCCTAAGGGGATATCCTCATGTTTATTCGTGCTCGGGACGGGAATCGAACCCGTACGGACATTTCTGCCCACAGGATTTTAAGTCCTGCGTGTCTACCTATTCCACCACCCGAGCCCTTGACTCGCTGCACCATTCAAATAAAACCCCTCGACAGGTGCATTAAGAACTTTTATATCCAAAAAAACCTCTCGTTGCGGAGAGGTTTCTTCGTAGAGCGGAAAACGAGACTCGAACTCGCGACCCTAACCTTGGCAAGGTTATGCTCTACCAACTGAGCTATTTCCGCGTTTTGGGAATGCAAAAGTAGCAAATATTTTGCAACCTCCAAAAAATTTTAGACCTCTGTCTTAAATTCTCTCAAGAATCTTATGTCGTTTTCAAAATAGTGTCTCAAATCCTTGACCTGCCACTTCAGCATAGCGATACGTTCAACTCCCATACCGAATGCAAATCCGGAATAGATCTTGCTGTCGATACCCGAAGCTTCAAGTACATTAGGATCAACCATTCCGCAGCCCATTATCTCGAGCCATCCGGTACCCTTGCAGACATTACAACCCTTTCCCTTGCAAATATTGCAGCTTACATCAACTTCCGCGCTCGGCTCGGTAAATGGGAAATACGAAGGCCTTAGCCTTATCTGAGCATTCTCTCCGAACATCTCCCTTGCAAAGAGCAGGACAGCCTGTTTCAAATCTGCAAAAGAGACATTTTTGTCAATATAGAGCCCCTCTACCTGGTGGAATATACAGTGCGCGCGGGCTGATATGGCCTCATTTCTGAAAACTCTTCCCGGGCAAACCACCCTTATAGGGGGCTGCACCTTTTCCATTGTACGTACCTGTACGGAACTTGTATGAGTACGAAGTAAAATAGGATTGTTCCCGGTTGTTACAAAGAATGTATCCTGCATATCTCTTGCCGGATGCTCAGGAGGGAAATTAAGAGCTCCGAATACATGCCAGTCATCCTCGATCTCCGGGCCATCGGCAATGGCATATCCAAGTTTTGTAAATATCGAGAGAATCTCATTTCTTGTTATTGAAATGGGGTGTCTTGAACCAAATTCAAAGAGATTTCCCGGTTTTGTGAGGTCATAGGCGGACTCTTTTGTCTCCGGATTCTCCTCAAGGACCGACTTCAACTCTTCTATCTTCTGCGCAGCTGCAGTTTTAAGTTTATTTAACACCTGCCCCAGCTCTCTCTTCTGTTCAGGAAGCACCTCCCTGAAATCGTCAAAAAGCTGTGTGATTTTACCTTTTTTCCCAAGCAGTCTTACTCGGATCTCTTCGATCTCCTGCTCACTTTTAGCCTTTAAATCTTCAACTTCCGAAAGAAGTTGGTCTATTTTCTCTCTCATCATAAATACGGAATGAACTGCAAAGGTAATAAATCTTTTATATAACGGTTTTCTTACAACACCGGCTCTCTTCTGAGAGGCATTGTCATACACCTTGCCCCGCCGCCGCCTCTTGGAAGCTCGGATCCGTCAATGGTAACGACACATCTCTTGTATCCTTCCAAATCCTTTTTACCGGAAATTACCTCCCTTGCAGTAATGATCTCAAAACCACTCTTGTGCATCTCGTTTAAAGTGTGGACATTTCTTGCATAGGACATAACCTTGCCAGGAGCAAATGCAAAGAAGTTGGCTCCGCTGTGCCACTGCTCCCGCTCCTGATTCCACTCGTCTGCGCTGCCACCACAGGTCACAGGTTCAAGGTCCATTCCAAGTTTCTTCAAGACTGATAAGATGTTATTAACTGACTTTATTTTTGTCACCTTTCCACCTTCTATGATGATATGGACAGTCTGATATTGGTTCTCGTTAAGAATCAATGGTTCAAAGACCATAGCACTGTCAACGTCCAACATTGTGAAGACCATGTCAAGATGGATGAATGACTCCGGAGAACTCGGAAGCTGCTGAACTATAATATGCCTCCTTTCAGGGCCGGAGGACTTGCACAACCTGTTAATGAGCATATCAATCCCTTGACTGCTTGTTCGCATACCATTGCCGATCAGAAGGATATCCTCTCTGGCAACCAGTACGTCCCCTCCCTCCATATATATATCGTTGTTCCCCGGTTGGAAATCGTGAGCATTTATCAGGTCACAATCAAAATAGCGCTTATTCCTGAATATAGCCTCATTGATCAGAGACTCCCTCATCCTGACCTTACTCGCCATTCTGCAAACCAGCACCTTATTACCCAGTGAAACAGATGCGTCCCTTGTAAAGTAATAGTTATAAAGAGGGAAAAGCGCATAATAGTCATCTTTGAGATAGGCTGTCAAAGTATTGATCCTTGCAGGAAGGCCCTCAATCAGGACTGTTGCCAGAGCCTTTGAAGGCATATCCATAAGGTACTCAAAATAGTCAGTAACCTCCTCTGTAACACATATTTTACCGATTAAAGCCTCTCTATCAGTATGATTGTCAAGCAAATTTGTCAGAAGATCCTTTATCTGATATGTTTTACACACCTTTGAAAGTACACCTGAAACCTGCTCATACTCTTTCTGAGCTATTGAGAGGTTTAGAATATCACTGTACAATGCTCTCTGGGCATTTCTCGGGGTCATGTTCTCCACCTCAGCACCGGGAGAATGTAGAAGTACCGCCTCAAGTTTCCCTATTTCAGATTGGACGTTAATAGATATCGATCCGTTAGCCATAAAAAATATTTTATTGATACTTTGACAATTCCTGCGTTGTAATGTCCGTCAGCACGGATTTAAACGACTTTCCGTTGCGTGGGCAGATCATCAAAGCATCTTTGGTATTTACAATCATATAGTTCTCCAGCCCTTTGACAACAACAAGCTTCTCCTCTTCAGAGATAACTATTGAGTCTTTGATCTCAAGGACAGTCTCTCCCTTGGAATTTACATAATTGTTCCCCTCATCTTTTTCAACATAGCTGTATAGTGATTCCCATGTGCCCAGGTCAGACCAGCCGAAACCTGCCGGATAGACTACCGCCTTTGATGTCTTCTCCATCACGGCATAGTCGATGGATATATTGACACACTCCTGGTAAACTCCGCGTATCGATGCTTTCTCCGCCGGAGTGTAGTAATCCTCTGAAATTCCCCTGAAAAGTCCTGCAATCTCGGGTTGAAGGGTCTCCAACTCTTTCTTTATTGCTTTGAGATTCCATGCAAAAATTCCTGAGTTCCACAAAAACTCACCACTATCAACAAAAACTTTTGCCAATTGCTGGTCCGGTTTCTCTGTAAAGGTCTTGATCTTGTATGCTACATTACCGTCCACATCAACAAGCTCACCCTTGTTCAACTGTATATAGCCATAAGCTGTCTCCGGTCTTGTTGGCTGGATGCCGAGAGTCATAAGGTCATCATGAGTCTCGGAATAGTTCAGTGCATTTACTATTGTTGTATGAAAAAGTTCCTCATTTATAATCATATGGTCTGAAGGAGCAACAACAACAGTCGCATCAGGAGATTCCTGTAACAGCTTATATGTGGCGTAAGCTATACATGGAGCTGTGTTTCTTCTGAAAGGCTCCAGAAGTATGTGTTCCGGCAGTACTTCAGGTACTTGCTCTTCAACAAGGTTTTTATAATTCTCTGAAGTAACGATCAATATATTCTCTTTGGGTACAATCTTGCTGAATCGCTCGAATGTAAGCTGAAGAAATGTCTTGCCGAGCCCGAGTATATCGAGAAATTGCTTTGGCCTGCTATTCCTGCTGACAGGCCAGAAACGGCTTCCCACGCCGCCGGCCATTATAATACAGTAATGATTTTTGTTCATATTTATGTTTTTTATCTCCATGTTGGTGTAAATGCTTTTGGGTAATACTCCAGTCTCTCCCCATAGGTTCCGAATGTTACTGAGACCACGTCGAATTGTGTGTCGCAATTCAGATTATTCTGGTAAATATATGACCTCGCAGCTGCAATCACAGCTCTTTGTTTCATAATTCCAACCGTTTCAAAAGGCAGTTTCCTTAGCGGCTCTGTGAGAGACCTGACCTCAACAATGTGGAGAATCATACCATAACGTTCATCTATGCTCTCCATTATAAGATCTATCTCCTTGTGCCCGCTTCTCCAGTTCCTTGCCAGAAGCCGTTGTCCTCTTTCTATCAGATATTTAAGAGCCAACTCCTCCGCCTTTTTGCCGGTCTCTGCCCGCTCTGCCAACTCCTTTCTCATTGTCATTCAGCCACCTTCCTTCCCGTCTATCATAACAAATATAGAAAACATTATCGGCATCCGCAAGGTTTTCCTCTTCCTTCAACCCGGCATAAAAAAAGAGAGTGCCATAAAGACACTCTCTTAAAACACTGTTTAAATATTTATTAATTAAACATATACTTGATACCAAACATCATTGTCCAACGTGAAGACGATGAGATGTTGTCCTTGAATGTGTCAGTTATGACCTTCTTGTTACTATCCAAAGCAGTTGAGAATGCAGGTGTATAGTTGTTTGAAGCAGAAGGTTTCTCTGTCATAATCAGGTACTGATACTGCTGGTTTCCAAGTACGGTTGTCTGTTGAACGCCCCAATCCTGGTTGAGTAGGTTAAGGAAGTTGTAAACATCGAATGAGAATCTGATGGTGTGTGACTTACCGTTTGCCTGTTTCATGATAAGGTCATGGGCAATATTGAAGTCAAGCGAGTGTACATAAGGAGCCATACCACCGTTACGTTCCGAATATTTACCCCTGCGAGTCTTAAGATAAGGATCCTGATCAAAGAAAGAATCCATCTCTGCCCAGATCTGATCTGCTGTACGTGTATCACCTGAAGCAGGCTTGATTCTGATCTGATCCTTGGTTGCAGGAATGAACATAAGGTCGTTATATGAGTAAGAGTCGTTGTTTACGTCACCGTTATATGCATATGAATATCTGAAAGGCATATACATCTGGTATACAAGACCTATAGATGTTGCAAAGTTAGGACCCCACTCTCTCCTGTAAGAACCCTGAACAAGAAGTCTCTGAGGGAATGAACCGGCTGAGAAACCAAGTTCCTCTGCATCAGGATTGATTGCAGGACGATATTTGTATGATGAAGATGCAACTGATGACGAGCCGTCTGTTACGCTCATTGCCTTACCAAATGTATAAGAAGCATTCAGATATAAGCCATCAAGCGGTCCATTTGTAAAGTTGCGTTGTAACTGAAGGGTAGAATATACCGAGTAACCTTTTGAAGAGTTAGTCATAAGAATAACATCATATGTCTGATCGTTCAAAGTATTGTCAATGAAATAAGGTCTCTGGTCTGCTCCACCAAGTTTTGTAACCTTGGTTACATCGTCCATGTTAGGGTGGTTGATATCTCTGTGGTAGATAGCGTTAATATCTTTGTTGTAAAGAACCTCTGCTGTTGCAACCCATCCGTTGCCGAATTTATAGTCGACAGCGAGATTTGTTTTCCATAGTTGTGGATATTTGAAATCAGGATCAGTGATTGCTATATTAGCCTTAGGCAAGGTTGCACCTGTTGGTTTAGGAAGTTCTGTAACACCGTCAAAAGCGTGGTTCTTTGCAGTTGTTGATGCAAATAGAATACCGTTGTTGCCTGCCTGATTAGAAAGCCATACATATGGAGGTGTTCCTGAGAAAAGACCGGAACCTCCTCTGACCTGAAGTGTCTTATTTGAAAATACATCCCAATTGAAACCAACTCTAGGTGATATCATTGGTTTTGCTGAAGGGTACTTAGATACATCAATCTTACGACCATCCTGGAATGTAAGTCCTGCAACCAAATCATTTTTTGGAAGATCAGTCATGAAGATAGGAAGATCCATACGAAGACCTAATGTAACCTTAAGATTATCCTTAATACTCCATTTATCCTGAGCATAGAAACCGAGAGACATTACATTAACCTCAGCATACGGGAATTTCCCGTCATCTGTCATACTGTAAGTTTGTTTGTAGTAGAGAGCTGTGGTACCTGGTATGCTGTTTGGGTTTGAACCGGCATTCTTCCATGCCTGGTATGCAAGAAGGTCTGTTTTAAAGTCCGCAAGTGATGCAAATTGCCATTGGCCTGCATAACTGTTGGCGTAACCATTGACAAACATTCTGTAATCTGACTGTGTACCGAATGTAAGTTGGTGTTTATTGAGGTTGATAATGAAGTTATCCTGAATCTGGTAAATATCACTGTCCAGTTTATTACCGTACGAGTTTGCCTCTGTACCAAATGTTGTCAGTGAGTTTTTAGATGCTGTACCGTCTCCAATGTTTACTTCAGGGAAGAATCCGCCGTCCATCTCTCTATAATCTCTGAGTCTCGAGTAACCAACAGTTAAAGAGTTAGACATTTTCGAATTCACAATTGTATTCAACTCTGCAATAAATATGTTGAAGTTATTGTTCCTTCTATAATATGCACTTGAGAAAGGAATTGCGTAACTATTAGGACCGCGGCCGTTTGACATAGCTCCCGATGGACTTGGATTCTGTGTATCGAAAGATTTAAGATAAAAATACTTGAAGCTGAGTTTGTTCTTCTGGTTTATATTCCAGTCCAATCTTGCAGTAACCTTGTCAGCCTCGGTAGGTGTACTTGTTACGTTGTATGTACCGGGATTGTAATTGAAATTATCTTTTAACAACTGAACAATCTCATCGAGAGTCTCAACATCTGCTGCTGAGTAGTATCCTGTTACAGGTGCTGTTTTGTTTGCTCTTGGCCTCCAGCTGTTAGGAACTTCCTGACGGTCAAATTCAGCATTCACAAAGAAGAAGAGTTTATTCTTGATAATTGGTCCGCTGAGTGTGGCACCATATTGACGGCTGAAAAAGTCAGTAACGGCAATGATTTCATCTTTCTGAATATACCCCCTTGTTGAAGGGCTTTTTGTATAGAAATATGCCGACCCTTCCCATTTATTATTACCCGATTTTGTCACAGAGTTAATTGCACCACCTGTAAAGGCTCCGTTCCTAACATCGTAAGGGGCAATCATAACCTGAATCTGTTCAATAGCCTCGAGCGAGATAGGTTCAATTCCCGATGCGCCTAAAGAAGAAGCCAGACCAAATGAGTTATTGAAAGAGGCGCCATCTACCGTAACGTTATTGTAACGGTATGAGGTTCCTGCAAAATTACTTCCGCTTGACATTGGTGTCAGTTTGGTGAAGTCTGAGAGGGACCTGTTGATGGTAGGTATACGGGACATTCTGTCTTTGGTGAATATTTCCTGTGCCCCGGTCCTGTTAGAATTAATTGCGGGATTAATTTCTGCAGTGACAACTATTTCGCCAAGATTAACCGCCTCTTCTTTCAGTTCAAAATCAAATTTTGCCTCATCACCAAGTGAGAGTGTGACATCAGTAATCTTTGTAGTGGCAAAGCCCATACAAGAAGCTTCAATCTGATACTGGGAACCGATTTTCATTCCTGGGATATAGTACTGTCCGTTGTTTTGTGTTGAGACATAATAGACAGTTCCTGAAGGGGTATGTGTTGCCTTAACGACAGCACCCATGACAGGATCGCCTTTCGTGTCTTTGACAAAACCGGAAATGCTCGCAGTGGTAACCTGTGCAATTGCTGCAAAGGCCACAAACAGCCCCATGGCTGTCAGGGCAAATCTTTTAATTGCTTGTTTCATAGATTTTTAGATAAAATGTTAGTGTTTCTGTCGCAAAAATAACAAAAAGAGAGTAGAACTTACAAACTAGTTTGAGATTTTATTAACATTTTAACAATTTCGCAATAATTCATTTTTTTCTTTTGATTTAATTCAATTGTATTACATTTGCATCCGTATTGTGGAGGGATTTGACTGCTTGCAACCACTTGAAAAAATGCTAAAATAGAGTCTTCCGGCACTACTTTTCTGCAAAATCAAACCCTTTCCCGATTTAAATGTTTTAGTAATTAAACACTAATTATCATGTCATATCTATTTACTTCAGAATCGGTATCAGAAGGACATCCGGACAAGGTTGCCGATCAGATTTCCGATGCTATCCTAGACGAGTTCCTTCGTCTCGACTCTAATTCAAAGGTTGCCTGCGAGACATTCGTAAGCACAGGTCTTGTAGTTGTAGGCGGCGAGGTCAATTCAAGAGCTTATGTTGATATACAGCAGATTGCCCGCAGGGTGATTAACAGAATAGGTTATACCAAAGCAGAGTATATGTTTGACGGCAACTCCTGTGGTATTCTGTCTGCTATTCACGATCAGTCTCCGGACATTAACCGTGGTGTAGATAAAGTTGATGAATCAGGGAATTCTGTTGCAACTGCAGATGAACAGGGTGCGGGTGACCAAGGAATGATGTTCGGTTATGCCTGTACAGACACCGAAGAGTACATGCCTCTGGCTCTTACACTGTCTCACATTGCCCTGCTCGAACTTGCGAAAATAAGGAAGGATACCATTCTTATGCCGTATCTCAGACCAGATGCAAAATCACAGTTTACTATTGAATATGACGAGAACAACAAGCCTCTCAAGGTTCATACAATCGTCATCTCCACACAGCACGACGAGTTCGACAAAGACGAGAAGATGCTTGCAACAATCAAGTCAGATGTTAAGGAGATTCTTATTCCGAGGATAATGAACAGACTTCCTGAACAGACAAGGGAGTTGTTCCGTCATGGATACAAATTGCTTGTAAATCCAACAGGAAAGTTTGTGATTGGTGGCCCTCACGGCGATACCGGTCTTACAGGAAGGAAAATCATAGTTGACACGTACGGCGGCAAGGGTGCTCACGGCGGTGGAGCATTTTCAGGAAAAGACCCAAGTAAGGTAGACCGTTCCGGAGCCTATGCTGCAAGGCACATTGCGAAAAACATGGTAGCAGCTGGTGTTGCCAGGGAGGTTCTGGTTCAGATTGCCTATGCAATTGGAGTTGCACAACCTGTCAGTGTATTTGTAAACACTTTCGGAACTTGCAATATTCCGATGAACGACAGCGAGATCGCTGCTAAAATCAGTGAGATTTTCGACCTGCGACCTGCGAAAATAATCGAGAGATTCCAGCTGAAAAACCCTATTTATGAAGTGAGTGCATCATACGGTCACATGGGAAGGGATCCGTTTACAAAGATGGTTGAAGTTGTAGAGAACGGAGTTCCTGTCCAAAAAGAGATTCAGTTCTTCGGATGGGAGAAGTTGGATTTCGTGGAGAAAATAAAGAAGAGTTTTGGAATTATTTAACGACTCCGTCGATTTCGTTCCAAAGAAGTTTCTTGCCAAAACCCAGACGGTTATCAGTAAATTTAGCCTCTGTGATCCTGAGTGTCCAGAGCTCTCCACCCTTGAGCACGGCATAGGGAAACCTCTTCAAATACTTCAGCCGGTATCTGTTAGTCAGTGAATTATCGCATTTGTCGGCCACTGCCTTAAACTGAAGTCCGCGAATAAGACCTATCGTCTCTGTTTCGAGACATATTGCCCCGGCCACAAGACCGGGGTTTTTGTTTATAAGGGATATGTGTCTTGTCTTGTCGTCAGATGTGATTACAAAAAGCAACTCATCCTCCACGAATGTATAGAAGGCATGAGAACACCATATGTCACTCCCGTCTGAAACGGCCAGGGTAAGGACATGATGCTCCTTTATGAAATCTACTATCTTGTCAGGAAACATGAGCCTCTTCCCAAATATAAATTTTATCCGATCTTCTGAGTTTCACACCAGCAGGTACAGGTATAGAGCAGTACTCACCCTTGACGGCTTTCTCTGTAACCTTAAGGTCCACTCTTATCTCTTGTGCCTCACACTCAATCACACCTGTAGATGGGCCGGTAATGAGTATCTGTTCTCCCGTCCTGAGTTCGCCGGTTTCGATAAGCACTTCTGCAACCGAGAGATTTGAGAAGTAATTAGTGACCTTGCCGACATAACGTTTCTTTCTGGTTGCCTTGTTACCGTATACATCGCTCCATTCGCCAAGTTTTGCCCCCTGGTAGTATCCGTCCCAGAAACCTCTGTTGAAGACTGAAGAGACGCGGGCCTTAAGCTCACCTGACAGTTTACTGTCATATTTACCGTTACAAACAGCATCTGCTGCCTCACGATAGGCCGAGGTGACCCTCTTGACATACTCCGCAGCCCTTGCCCTGCCCTCTATCTTGAATACTGTCACCCCGGCGTCGATTATCTTGTCGACAAACTCTATTGTGCAGAGATCCTTGGGTGACATAATGTATTTATTGTCTATCTCGAGTTGCATACCAGTCTCAAGATCAGTCACCTGATAGCCTCTTCTGCACAACTGATAGCATGAACCCCTGTTTGCAGAAGCATTATATTCATGAAGGCTCAGGTAACACTTACCTGAAACAGCCATACAGAGTGCACCATGGCAGAAAAGCTCAAGGGCAACCAATTTTCCCGAAGGGCCTTTTATCTGTTCTCCCTTAATGGCATCGCTGATTGCCTTTATCTGTACCAATGAAAGTTCCCTCGAGAGGACAATGACATCTGCAAATTGTGAATGATATCTTACACTCTCTATGTTCGAGACATTCAGTTGTGTGGATATATGAACCTCCACCCCAATCTTTCTTGCATAAAGGATCACTGCCATATCCGAGGCAATTATTGCAGAGACTCCTGCTTCATGTGCAGCCTCGACGGTTTTGCGCATAGCCTCCAGATCCGAGTCGTATATTACAATGTTGAGCGTTAGATATGACTTAACATTATTACTCCTACAAATAGAAACAATCTCCGGCAAATCCCCGGCAGAGAAGTTATTGGCGGAATGCGACCGCATATTCAGCTCTCCTACGCCAAAATAGACGGAATTCGCCCCTCCCTGAATTGCGGCATGTAATGCCTCAAAATTGCCGGCAGGTGACATTATCTCGATATCTGTACTCTTTATGTTCATTTCTGGTTACTCTCTTGAAGTTAGTGACAACACCTTATCCAACACCATTTGAGGCTTAATGTTCATAAGGCAGGCATAATCCCCCCTGTAACACTCCTTGTTGCCGAATACAGAGCATGGCCTGCATTCCAGGTCAAGCTGCACGGCATTTTCCGGGTTCTGATTCCATCCGTAGAAGCCTGCATACGGATGTGTTGCGCCCCATATAGACATAACAGGCGTGCCAACAAAGGAGGCAAGGTGCATATTGGCAGAGTCCATGGATACCATAAGATCCAGGCTTTTAAGTATTTCCAACTCCTCCTCCAGAGTGTACTTGCCGGCGGCGGACTCCACGCCCGAGTATTTCTGTTCCATAGCATGTAGCAAAGTCTCTTCGGTACGTCCGCCGCCAAACAGAAAGATCTGGAACCGCTTATCCTCACTTAGCGTTGAGACAACCTGCTCCATATATTCATACGGCCACGCCTTTCCTTTGTGTTTTGCAAATGGAGCAATTCCGATTCTAATATGTTCTCCGTTTTTCCTTGCTCTTGAAATATATTCTCTGCCTGCAAAGTTTATATTTTCAAGCCCGAGCCCTGCAAAAACGCTCTCATAGCGGCTCAGCATTGAGGGAAGCTGTCTGAGTTGCTTGTTTTTCTTTCTGGTGAGCTCTGATTTTTCCGCTCTTCCTTTATGAAGAAAAGCGATTTTCAGAAGATTGAAAAAAAAGTAGCCTCGTAGCACCCATGTGCGGGTAACATTATGCAGGTCGGCAATATCTGTAGGTCTTGTCCTCGAAAGATCCCTGTACAATCTTGTCAGGCCTCTGAATCCCCTGTATTTTCCTTTGAAATCAACAGGGAAGAATGAGAGGTTATCAATTCCTGAAAACAGAGTTTCCAGTCTTGGTTGAGAAACCATCGTGAACCGCACTTGGGGATTGGCTTCTGCATAGGCTCTCACCAATGGTGCTCCTATCGCAATGTCACCTATTGCAGAAAACCTGAATATCAGTATATGCCTAGCTCTTTTTTTCACCTTGATATAACACCGGATTCAATGCCGGATCATTGTACATTTTCATCTGCTTGTAAAACTTCATATACTTCCTGCCTGACTCTATGTCGGCAAGGAGTTGGTCTATTGCAAGTGAAAGATCCTCTTTCTGAGTAAGAAGGGTCTGATATTTTTTTGTACAGTTGGCAATATGCTCTTCAGATGCATCTTTTCTCTCAGCCTCCACCCTCATATGGTATATCTTTAGTGCAAGAATCGACAGGCGGTCTATTGCCCATGCAGGAGTCTCCGTATTGATGGTTGCGCCTTCCAGTTGCTTGACATTTGAGAAAAGATCCATGAAATAGCTGTCAATCATCTCTACCAAGTCTGTCCTCTCCTGATTTGACCTGTCAATCCTCCTCTTTATCTCTAAAGCCTCAACAGGGTCAATGGCCGGGTTCCTTATGATATCCTCAAGGTGCCACTGAACAGCATCTATCCAGTTCTTCTTGTACAGGAAATATTCAATAGTTCCCGGTTCGAAAGGATCCGCCATGGTGGCATCTACATTGTCCCATTTGTGATAATCATTGACAGACCTCTCAAAGATCTCGTTGAATTTTGTACTGTACTTCATATATAGCTTATTGTTATTTTTCACGGTCAATCAACTTGTCGGCAAAGGTAATCAATTGAGATTCCTGAGCCTTGGTCAGCCCGGCAGCAAGTACGATCTCCCTTGCTTCAGCATGGTAGCCGGCAATTGCCTCTTCAGCACGTTCCTTGACACCCAGATCTTTATATTTCGCCAGAACTGCTGCTATCTTCTCTTCTGGAGCAATTGAGTTATTTTTGAAAAGATCCAGCAGCGCATTTGTCTGCTCTGGATTAGCTCTCTTGAAAGCTTCAACAAGCAGCCAGGTCTTTTTATTGCATAGAATATCTCCTCCTATAGCCTTACCGAATGTCAAAGTGTTTCCGAAACTGTCCAGATAGTCGTCTTTAATCTGAAAGGCGAGGCCCAGCTTATATCCATAGTTGTAGAGCATATCCGACACCTTATCCCCTGCTCCCGCAATAATTGCACCCATCTTAGCCGAACATGCAATCAGAACGGCGGTCTTCAGTGATATCATCTCGGTATAATCCTCCGTCGTAATAAACGGAACGGATTCATAGTTCATGTCTATTTGCTGCCCTTCGCACACCTGAGCCGCAGTCCTGGAAAAAAGAGCCAGCACTTTACTGAGCGAAGCGGCAGGTGCATGTGCAAGATATTGATATGATTTTATGCACATTACATCGCCGGAAAGAATTGCAATATTGTTATTCCACTTATTATGGACTGTTGTCTGGTTTCTCCTTAAAGGAGCATCATCCATTATATCATCATGGATGAGTGTAAACCCGTGGAATATCTCGATAGCCAGTGCAGGATACAATATTTCGTTATCAATCCTTTCAGAAAAAAGGTTGTAAGTCATCAAAGCCATCTTTGGCCTCAACCTCTTACCTCCGATTGATATCAAATACTCGATAGGTTCATAGAGCTCTTCAGGTTTCCCTTTAAGATCAAGCGTCATCACAGCTTTCTCCACAATAGCGTCAAGCTCTTCCAGTGTATACATGTTATTTAAACTTAATTAATCTTCAAAGTTAATCCTTTTTATACAATTTTGTATATTCGCAACCGTGGAAAAACAAAAACCAATTAGAGCAAGGGTTATCAAACACACTGGCAGTCACTATCTTGTAAGCAACTTACCGGATTGGAATGTCACCCAGTGTACTGTACGCGGAAAATTGCGGCTGAAAGGTGTGAGGACTACCAATCCCATTGCAGTTGGAGACTTTGTTGATTATGAAATTCAGGAAGAGGGCAGCGGTATAATCACGCAGATTCATCCGAGGACAAATTATATTATCCGAAAATCGACCAACCTGTCGAGAGAGGCTCATATAATCGCTGCCAACATAGATCTTGCCTTAATCATTGTCACGCTTGACCTTCCACAGACCCCTCTGGCATTCATCGACCGCTTTCTTGTAACTTGCGAGGCATACAGAGTGCCTGTTAAAATAATCCTTAACAAAAGCGACCTATATAAGGACAATCACGAAAGCGTCAAGAGTTTCAAAGAGTTATACAACTCTGCCGGATATGAGGTAGTTGAAGTTTCGTGCATCACCGGTGAGAACATCGAATTTCTCAAGCAGGAGTGCAAGGATAGACTCACACTGCTCTCAGGAATTTCAGGTGTAGGGAAATCCACATTGATAAACACTCTGGACAGCACACTAAATCTAAGGACAAAAGAGATCTCGGAATATCATCTTCAGGGAAAGCATACAACCACATATTACGAAATCCACCCATTGAGAACCGGTGGTTTTGTAATAGACACTCCCGGCATCAGGGGCTTTGGTCTGATTGAGATGAAGCCTGAAGAGCTCAGCCATTACTTCCCCGAGATGTTGAAAGTTCTTGACAAATGCCGCTTTGCGCCATGCACACACACTCATGAGCCCGGATGTGCGGTAAAGGCTGCTGTTGATACCGGAGAAATCTCTGCAGACAGATATATATCTTATCTAGGCATGCTGGAAGAGGAGGGCAAGTACAGGTAGGCATATGATGAACAAAAGAATAATGAAGCTTGCAGGGCCAAGCATCCTGGCCAACATAACCGTGCCGATAGTCGGGATGGTGGATGTTGCAATTGCAGGAAGACTTGGTGATGCCGCATATATTGGATCTATTGCTATTGCAACAATGCTATTTGACCTGCTTTACTGGAACTTCGGTTTTCTTCGCGTAGGAACCGGAGGATTAACCGCACAGGCATATGGGAAGCGAGATTTCAGAGAGGCAGTCAAGATCCTGATACAGTCGGTCGGGACTGCTCTGATGGCTGCGGCTGTAATATGGACCATTCAGTATTTCTTTTTCGAACTCTCCTTCATAGTAATAGATACCTCCGAAGAGGTGAAGAGTCTTGCTTCTCAGTATTTCTATATACGAATATGGGCGGCTCCTGCAACTCTCTCCCTGTTTGCACTCAAAGGTTGGTTCATAGGTATGCAGAACACTATCTCCCCTATGATTTCAGATATAACAGTAAATGTTACCAACCTGCTGTACTGTCTCTATTTTGCCATTTATCTGAAAATGGGTGTAGCCGGCATTGCATTGGGAACTTTGGCTGCACAATATACAGGCCTGATTGTAACCTTGATTATTTTGTACATCTATTATGGTAAGCTATTCAAGCACATTGACATAAAAAGAAGCTTCAAACTCAATGAGGTAAAAAGCTTCTTTGTGATGAACAGCAATCTCTTTATCCGCTCGCTTTGTTTCCTAAGTGTATATGCGGGGTTTACAAGCATAGCGGCTGAGTATGGAGACACGCTGCTGGCAGTCAGCACAATTATGATGAAACTAATGCTTCTATACTCCTATTTTGTAGACGGATTTGCCTATGCAGGTGAGGCTTTAACAGGAAGATACATAGGGGCGCGTGACGGTAAAAATCTCAGAAAGTCAATAAAACTTATATTTTCTTGGTGCATCGTAATCGGTTTAATATCAACATTGGGGTATTACTTCGGCGGTGAGGCTCTTTTCAGACTTATGACAAACAATGAAGTGGTAATCAGGGAATCAAGGCAGTTTCTTCCTTGGCTGCTGATTGTACCTATGGCCGGATGTATCGGATTCACCTGGGATGGTATTTATGTAGGCGCAACATCTTCTGTTGCACTGCGTAACGTAATGATATTATCTGCAATCGCATTCTTTCTTTCTTATCTGATATTCAAAAGCAGCATTGGCATACAGGCACTTTGGCTTGGATACACTATGCACCTTGTGCTGAGATCTCTTCTTATGTCACTGAATGCAAAAAAACATGTTCTAAGCAAAGTTCTTTAAAAAGTTTTCATAACTTTGAGAAATACCTAGTTGGCTATCCGAATGAAGATCTGGAAAAAGATATCCCTTATAATGCTATTCGTTCTCTTCTGGGATGTGGTTTCATCTCATGAGAAGGAAGTCTCGTTCCCCGGATCTCTTGAGTACACTTCAAAAACGACAAAGATCGCCGTTTTCTATTCCCGTAATCCAAGGCATGAAAGGCTCCGGGAGTTCACATCCGGAATATCTTCCTATATATCAAAAAGAAAGATTAACTCTTTAGTTCACACGTTGAGTATAGATCCAACAGGAGAGAGGGATTTTGATGAGAAGTGTGAAAGAATAAAAAATATTGCACAAAACACATTAAACAGGAAGTATGCGGATGTAGTCATTGCTACTGACCGCGAGTCACACAGGCTGATCTCCTGTATTGACTCTTCGCTCTACGAAAACATGCCTGTTGTCTCGATATGTACAAAAACCAACCATGTAGAACCTCTTCCAAGGAATCTTGTCTGCGAGATTGACTGGAACTTTGAAAAGAATTTCCTACTGGGTATGAAACTTTTTCCAAGAACAAAAAGGGTGATTTTTATCTCAGACGATTCTGATTATGGAATAGCCGAAAGAAATCTGGCTCAGAATACTTTATCAAAATACAAAGACAAAGTTAGAATAACTTACATTTCCCCACCCACCGAACATTTTGATCTTTTTATCAAAGAGATAACCAAGCAACCCGACCGCACATTTATTATTCTCTCCTCCTGGTTACTCGACAATGTGGGTAATTATAACATAAATGGATCATACCATCCGTTTCTGAGTAAACTTGGAAATATACCTGTATTTGGGAACCAGAACCTTTCTATTGGATCGGGAATTTTGGGAGGGTATCTTACTTCAATGTGGGATGTCGGAAATATAGTTGCAGATAAGACAATTAAGCTGGCAAGAGGAATGTTGGCTCCTTCAACTGTCTCTATAAATTGTGGAAAGCTAATACTTGATTTCAATGTTGTAAAACGTCTCAACGTACCTCTGGAGAGAATCCCAAGAGAAACCTCATATATAAACAAGCCTTTTAACATTTTTGATGATTACTCAACGGAGATAAATTTTATAATCTTTATTATAGTAATTCTCTCTGTCTCTCTCATATCGCTTGCCTACTATCATTTCCGGTTTTTGAGAGTAAACAAGGACAATCTCAAACTTTCAAAAGAGAATGAAATAAGAAAAGAACTCCTGGACAAGACCCTCTCTGTAATGACCGAAGGCGTTATAACATTTGATCCGGGACTAAAGATTATCAATATTAATAAAACTGGTGTAGAGATGTCCGGTTATAGCGGAGAATTTATTGGCCTTACTTTTGATGAAGTTTTCCATACATCAAGACCACATAATGAGATCTCTGTTTCTGATGCTCTACTCAAATCCATTAAAGAAAAAGAAAGAGTCCAGATATCAAACTCGACAAAAATAAATTATTCCGACAAAGAGTCTCGGATTATATCAGGAAATGTCTCCCCTGTGATTGACTCTGACGGACAAATCTCTCAGATTGTATTTGCATTTTACGACAGGACAGAATCCTTTACACAGCAGAGGTTTCTCAAACTGGCCGCCGAAACTGCAAAATCATATACCTGGGCATTCAATACGCTTACTAAGAATATATATCTGGATGATAATTACTTCAAGCACACAAAAGATAAGGTTCCGGAAGAATCTCTCATAAGATTTTTCTTGTCAAAAATTCATCCTGATGACAGAAAAGCAATGTCCAATTCCCTTAGTAGTTTGTCGGCCAATTCTACGGGAGAGATGAATAAAATAGAGTTCAGGATGTCATTTGACAACGGAACTACCTATGAGTGGTGGGAGAGAAGGGGAATAACATACATTGAAAGGGAGGGAAGAAAGAATGTCCGTTACATATACGGAATGGATATAAATATCGACGATCATAAAAAGAGGGAGAGAGAACTTATTGAGGCCAGATTGAAGGCAGAGGAGTCGGACAAACTCAAAACTGCGTTCCTTTCCAATATGAGTCACGAAATCAGGACACCTCTGAATGGTCTGGTAGGTTTTGCAAATTTACTTACTGAACCGGATTACAGTGCTGACGAAAAACGGAGATTCGTTGAGGTGATAAATGAAAGCTCAAGAAAGCTCATGTCGTTGATAAGTGATATTCTGGACCTATCCAGGATTGAATCAAATGCCCTGCTGTTTGAAGTTAAGCCATTCGATTTATCCGACAACATAAACGAGGTTATCTATTCATTCAAAAATCAGGAGAAACCAAATGTCAGGATAGTTGCTGACCTTCCTGAAAAACCACTCACACTCTCTTTTGACGCTTTTAGGAACAGACAGATATTAAACAACCTGATAGGCAATTCCCTCAAATTCACCGATGTAGGAGAAATCAGAGTGGGTTATAAAGTACATGAAAAATTTGTGGAGGTTTTTGTAAGTGATACCGGTATAGGGATTGAGAAGAAAAATCTGCATACAATTTTCGAACGCTTTTTCAAGATTAATGAATTTGTAGGTGGAACCGGGTTAGGTTTACCTTTGTGCAAGGCAATCGTTGAGAAATTCGGAGGTCGTATATGGGCAGAATCTGAATTCGGCGCCGGAACAACAATAAGATATACTATAAACCTTCCTGACACTCCGGAATCTGACAAGAGAGAGGAGTTGCCAGAAACAGAGAAACAGACAGAGAAGCCTGAACCTATGATAGACAAAGATTTACAACCCCTCATACTTATCGTAGAAGATCTGGACAGCAATTACCAGCTTCTTCGTATTATGCTCAATAAGTTCTATCGTCTAATATGGGCCAGAAACGGCGAAGAGGCAGTAGAGATGTACAAAGTTAACAATCCTGCTGTTATCCTTATGGACATTAAGATGCCGGTTATGGATGGCCTGGAGGCGACTAAAATAATCCGTAAATATTCAAAAGATGTCATCATAATTGCCCAGACAGCAAATGCTTTTGAATCAGACCACAAGATAGCCATTGAAGCCGGGTGCAACGATGTGGTTACAAAACCCATCAGATCCACAGTATTGCTTGCAGCAATCAAAAAACACCTGTCACAATAATCTAAATCATGAAAGACCTAAAGTATCTTAAATTACTTTCCAAAAGCTTCCCCACTATTTCAGACGCAGCCACAGAGATAATCAATCTGGAGGCGATACTCAACCTTCCAAAAGGCACAGAACATTTCCTCACAGATATACATGGAGAGCACGAGGCTTTCCAGCATGTTATCAAAAATGCATCGGGTGTAATAAAGAAAAAGGTAGAGGATATTTTCGGTCATACACTCAGGGAGTGGGAGAAGAAGGAGTTATGCACACTGATTTACTATCCCGAGCAAAAGCTTAAAATTATAAAAGCCCGTGAGCATGATATTGAAGACTGGTACAAAATGATACTCGTCAGATTGTTAAAAGTATGTGAAAACGTTTCTTCCAAATATACCAGGTCAAAAGTACGGAAGGCCTTGCCAAAAGAGTTCTCTTACATAATACAGGAGTTGATGCATGAATCTCTGAATGAGCCTAACAAGCACGGTTATGTTGAGGCAATCATCTCTACTATTGTATCAACGGGAAGATCGGAGAATTTTATCGTTGCCATCAGCAAGCTTATCCAGAGAATGACAATAGATTCGCTCCATATAATCGGAGACGTCTATGACAGAGGCCCCGGAGCACATATAATAATGGACATTCTCTGTGACTATCACAATGTCGACATACAGTGGGGAAATCACGACCTTGTATGGATGGGAGCGGCTGCAGGAAGTGAGGCATGTATGGCAAATGTCATAAGGATGTCCCTGCGCTATACAAATCTTGCGACTCTTGAGGATGGTTACGGAATAAATCTCATGCCTCTTGCAACATTTGCATTGGAGATGTATGGAGAGGATCCTTGTGCAGTATTCAAGCCAAAGATGAGTGAAGATGAGGTTGTAAAGCAGAAGCAGATTAGAATGATATCCCAGATGCACAAGGCAATATCTGTTATTCAGTTCAAGCTTGAAGGCCAGCTTATAGAGAGAAATCCCGAAATGGAGATGAATGACAGAAGATTACTCCATCTGATTGACTATGAAAAAGGCACCATCGCTCTTAACGATAAAATCTATCAACTCAAAGATAAGTCATTCCCGACAATAGATCCTCTTAATCCTTATGAACTTACCGAAGATGAGAGAGAACTTGTTGACAAACTCATTCATTCATTCACTCACAGCGAAAAGCTGAGAAAACACATGAGGTGTATCTACGCCAACGGATCTCTATATCTTGTAAGAAATTCAAACCTTCTTTACCACGGTTCCGTTCCTCTCAATGAAGACGGTTCATTCCAAAGCGTGAAAATTCAGGGCATAGAATACAGCGGAAAGAAGCTGTTTGATAAAATTGACCAAATAGTGCGTCAGGCATATTTTGAAGAAAAAAAGACCAAAGAGAAGCGATTCGGGCAGGATTTCATATGGTATCTCTGGTGCGGACCTTCATCCCCTCCTTTTGACAAGGACAGAATGGCCACATTTGAGAGGTATTTTATCGCTGACAAGGAGACCCACAAGGAGAACAAGGGACACTACTACCACCTTAAGGACAACCGGGAGATTTGTGAGAAGATACTTGAAGAGTTCGGAATCAGAGACGAGCATTCTCACATAATAAACGGCCATATACCCGTTAAAACCACCAAAGGAGAGTCGCCGATAAAAGCTGAGGGAAAGCTGCTGGTCATAGACGGAGGCTACTCAAAGGCATACCAGCCGGAAACAGGGATAGCAGGCTTTACGCTAATATATAACTCTCATGGGCTTCAACTTGTTCAACATCAACCGTTCGTCTCCACACAGCAAGCTATTGAGAACGGAGAAGATATAATATCCGAAACCACTGTGCTTGAATTCAGCAACAGACGGAAACTAGTAAGGGATACAGACATAGGCAAGGAGCTCATGCAACAGATTGACGACCTGACCAAGTTGCTTGATGCTTATCGCAGCGGTTATCTGAAAGAGGATGACAATTAATTAAATAAAGACCTCTGCAATCATACAGCGTACAGAACCTCCTCCGTTTGTCTCAATTGTTGAAACATCGGGGGAAAGGATTCTGCAATATGAAGATAGTCTGGCAATCTGACTGTCTTCCAAAACCATTCTCGCCCGTGCTGACATGACCAGCAAAGACTCTCCTTTGTCATTTTTCAATTCCAGCATATTGCCGGCAAAGTGTCCCATCTGCTCAAGTGATATTTCAATCAGCTCTTTATCACCATCTTCCACAAGGCCGATAAAATTCTCCCTCTCATTAATATCCTTGATTGCATCAATACATGCAAGAACGAATTTACTACCCACACACATCATCACATTGGTGTGATATATAGGCTGATCATTCTCGTCACTGGCCCTAAAGAGAAAATAGTCATAATCCATCTCCTCACAGAACTCCTCAAGAACGGACTCATCCGTCCTTGGCGAGGCACAGGCATATACGAGATTGCTGTCTCTGTCAAGCACCATGCTTCCCGTACCCTCAAGAAAGAGAGATTTTGCCTCCCATTTGGTGAGGTCCACTACCCTCTTGACACCAAACTCCTTTCTGACATACTCTATTACTTCGGGTTTTCTCTCTAGTCTTCTGTTTCCTGCAAACATAGGATAGAGCACCAGAGTACCCCCTTCGTGGGTTGAAAACCAGTTATTGGGAAATATCGAATCCGGAGTGTATGGTTCCGGCGTATCTTGTAGAACATGGACATTCACCCCATTTTGCCTGAGGAGTTGTACATAGTCGTCAAACTCATGAACGGCCATGGCATTTGTGCCATCTGCATTGCTAAGCGTCTGGAAAGCATTGTTGACCGCAGTCTCGGGATTATACCCGAAGTTTGCGGGCCTTATCATTAAAACTTTTGAGGTTGTCTGCATATAAATTAAGCTAGAGAATCCATTGCGCCGATTATAATTTTTATTGCCTCTCTCAACTCCTCTTCAGAAATAACCAACGGAGGAGCAAAACGTATTATATGTTTGTGAGTAGGTTTTGCAAGAACGCCCATCTCAGCCATTCTCTCACATACATCCCAAGCCTCCTTACCATTATGAGGCTGAACGACAATTGCATTAAGCAAACCTTTGCCCCTTATCTGCTTGATGAACGGCGATTTATATTTTCCCATCTCTTCTCTGAAGATCTTGCCAAGATATTCAGCCCTCTCCACAAGTTTCTCCTCCTTCACAACCTCCAGAGCTGCCATAGCTACACGGCAGGCAAGAGGAAATCCTCCGAAAGTGGAACCATGCTCACCCGGTTTGATTGTAAGCATTATCTCATCATCGGCCAGAACTGCAGACACAGGCAATACTCCGCCTGAAATAGCCTTACCAAGAATCACAACATCAGGGCGTATGCCTTCATGATCACAGCATAACATCTTCCCGGTCCTGGCTATACCTGTCTGCACCTCATCCGCCATAAAAAGTACATTGTGTTTTTTACATAATTCATAGCATTTTCTCAGATACCCGTCATCCGGAACAAACACCCCGGCCTCACCCTGAATCGGTTCAACCATAAATGCGGCAACCTCAGCACCATGCTTCTCAAGAACAGAAGCCAAAGCCTGAGTGTCATTGTATGGAATCTTGACAAGTCCCGGAGTAAAAGGACCGTATTTATCATAAGAATCCGGATCAGTAGAGAGTGAGACGATAGTTATGGTCCTTCCGTGGAAATTACCTTCACAGCAAATAATCAGAGCTTTGTCCTCTGCTATTCCTTTCCTGACATATCCCCATCTACGCGCAAGCTTCAGGGCTGTCTCAACAGCCTCGGCACCGGAGTTCATCGGCAGCACCTTATCGTAACCAAAGAAATCGTGGATATATTTCTCGTATGGTCCCAGGCAATCATTGTAAAAGGCCCTGGAGGTAAGACAGAGTGTGTCTGCCTGATCTTTGAGGGCTTTTACGATTTTAGGGTGACAATGACCCTGATTGACTGCAGAATAGGCAGATAAAAAGTCAAAATATTTTTTACCGTCTACATCCCATACATAAGGACCTTTGCCCTTAGACAAAACTACTTCAAGCGGATGATAGTTATGTGCTCCATACTTTTCCTCACACTCGACGAAATTCTTTGCGATTTTAGATAATTCCATGATTCTGTATTTTCCCAAAGATAGCCCTTTTTTCGTCAAAAAATGTTAATAAGGTGTTTGTAATTCAAATTAATAATCTTACCTTTGCATCCCAATTTTATGTGGCGAAAATACTTAAAGCAAAGAATAACAACCAATTATGCCAACAATTCAACAGTTAGTCCGCATGGGCCGCACAGTGATCGTAGAGAAGAGTAAATCTCGCGCTCTTGATGCTTGTCCACAAAGACGCGGAGTATGTGTACGTGTTTACACAACAACTCCTAAGAAACCTAACTCGGCTATGCGTAAAGTAGCCCGTGTACGCCTTACCAACCAAAAGGAAGTAAACGCATACATACCAGGAGAAGGTCACAACTTGCAGGAGCACTCAATCGTGCTTGTGCGCGGCGGTCGTGTAAAAGACCTTCCGGGTGTACGTTACCACATCCTGCGTGGTGCATTGGATACTGCCGGTGTTGACGGTCGTAAACAAAGTCGTTCTCTTTACGGAGCTAAGAGGCCTAAAAAAGGCGCAGCTGCTGCTCCCGCAAAGAAGAAATAATCAAAACAAACAAATTTTATAACAAATGAGAAAAACGAAGCCTAAAAAGAGGATTCTACTTCCTGATCCAAAGTATCATGACGTATTGGTAACACAATTCGTTAATAATCTTATGATTCAGGGGAAGAAGAGTATCGCCTATGGCATCTTCTATGATGCAATGGAAATCATCGGCGAGAAGATGAAAGATTCTGACAAGGCTCCTTTAGAGATCTGGAAAAAAGCGCTTGAGAACATTACTCCTCAGGTTGAAGTTAAGAGCCGCCGTGTAGGTGGTGCAAACTTCCAGGTTCCTACAGAAGTGCGTCCTGACAGAAAAGTTTCATTATCTATTAAAAACATGATCTTGTACGCACGCAAACGTTCTGCTCACTCAATGGCAGAAAAACTTGCAGCTGAAACAATGGCTGCATACAATAACGAAGGTGCTGCATACAAGAGAAAAGAGGACATGCATAAGATGGCAGAAGCTAACAAGGCGTTTGCACACTTCCGTTTCTAAGCTCCAGAGAATAATTAGATGGCAAGAGATTTAAAATATACGAGAAACATTGGCATCATGGCCCATATTGATGCCGGTAAGACTACTACATCCGAGAGGATTCTCTATTACACAGGCAAGACCCACAAAATAGGAGAAGTCCACGAGGGTGCCGCTACTATGGACTGGATGGTTCAGGAGCAAGAGAGAGGTATTACAATTACCTCTGCTGCTACCACAGCCTTCTGGAACTATAGGAACGAACAGTACCAGATTAATCTTATCGACACTCCAGGTCACGTTGACTTTACAGTTGAGGTTGAGAGATCATTGCGTGTACTAGATGGCACAGTTGCAACATTCTGTGCTGTAGGCCGCGTTCAGCCTCAGTCTGAGACTGTTTGGCGCCAGGCCGATAAGTATCATGTACCAAAATTAGCCTATGTGAACAAGATGGACCGTGTCGGAGCTGATTTCCTTGCAGTAGTAGAGGAAATGAACGAGAAGCTCGGCGCACACGCTATTCCAATTGTTCTTCCGATAGGTGCTGAGGATAAATTTGAAGGTATCATTGACCTCATATCAAATAAAGCATATTATTACAATCAGGACAGCAAAGATCTAGTGAACTATGAGATCAAGGATGTTCCTGCCAATATGGTTGCAGAGGTCGAAGAGTGGCGCGGGAAACTTGTAGAGTCTATCGCCGAATACAATGACTCTATCCTTGAAAAATTCTTTGACGATCCGGATTCTATCACTGAGGATGAGATTATCGAGGCACTCAGGAAAGCAACCATTGATATGGCTGTGGTTCCTACTTGCTGTGGTTCTTCATTCAAAAACAAAGGTGTTCAGTATCTGCTCGATTCTGTGATGCGTTACCTGCCGTCTCCACTTGATATCGGAGATGTTCACGGTAAGAATCCTGACACAGATAAGGAAGAGATTCGCAAATCAAATCCAAAGGAGCCATTCTGCGGATTAGTATTCAAGATTGCTACTGACCCATTTGTAGGACGTCTTGCGTTCCTCAGGGCATATTCAGGAAAACTTGAATCAGGTTCATACGTACTCAACACTCGTTCAGGCAAAAAAGAGAGAGTGGCCAGACTTTATCAGATGCACTCAAACAAACAGAATCCTATAGACTATGTTGAAGCTGGTGACATCTGTGCTGCTGTAGGTTTCAAAGACCTTCGCACCGGGGATACAATCTGCGTTGAGAACCATCCTATCGTTCTTGAGTCAATGACATTCCCTGATCCGGTTATCGGACTTGCCGTTGAACCTAAGACTCAGAAGGATCTTGACAAACTCGGCATTGCACTGGGTAAACTATCTGAAGAGGACCCTACATTCACTGTACGCTCTGACCACGAGACCGGCCAGACAGTTATCAGCGGTATGGGTGAACTTCACCTTGAGATTATCGTTGACCGTCTCAAAAGAGAGTTCGGCGTGGAGATAAATCAGGGTGCTCCTCAGGTTAACTATAAAGAGGCTATCCGTTCAACTGTACAGCACCGTGAGGTCTTCAAGAAACAGTCCGGCGGTCGCGGTAAATTTGCGGATATTATCTTTGAAATAGGACCGGTTGACGAGGGTGTCTCAGGACTCCAATTTGTTGACGAGGTTAAAGGCGGAAACATTCCAAGGGAGTTTATCCCTTCTGTAGAGAAAGGATTCAAGGCTGCCATGGCAAATGGTGTTCTGGCCGGATATGAGGTAACATCTCTTAAGGTTGTCCTTAAAGACGGTTCATTCCACCCTGTAGACTCAGATGCCCTTTCATTTGAAATCTGCGCAAGACAGGCATTCCGTAAATCTTGTCCTAAAGCAAATCCTGCTATACAGGAGCCAATCATGTCTCTTGAAGTCGTAACTCCGGAGGATTACGTCGGAGATGTTATCGGAGACCTTAACAAACGCAGGGGACAGATTACAAATATGGACTCAAAGGGAAATGCAAGAATCGTAAAGGCGAAGGTTCCACTTTCAGAGCAATTCGGTTATGTAACAACCTTGAGGACATTGTCATCAGGCCGTGCCACAAGTACCATGGAATTCTCTCACTATGCAGAGCTTCCTGCCAACCTTGCAAAAGAGGTTATCGAGAGATCGAGCGGAAGAAAATCTGACAGTGATTTAGATGAATAATATTGAAAAATTAATTGGTTAATATAAAACAAAATGAGCCAAAAAATAAGAATAAAGCTGAAATCTTATGATCATATGTTGGTTGACAAATCTGCCGACAAGATTGTAAAAACTGTAAAAGCTACAGGTGCTGTTGTTAGTGGTCCTATTCCACTTCCTACAGATAAGAAGATTTTCACTGTTAACCGCGCCACATTTGTTAACAAGAAAGCTCGTGAGCAATTCGAACTGAATTCTTTCCGCCGTCTTCTTGACATCTACAGTTCAACTCCAAAGACAGTAGACGCTTTGATGAAACTCGAACTTCCAAGCGGAGTTGAGGTAGAAATCAAAGTCTGACTATAGGAAATTGACGGCAAATTACTATCTTTGTCGTCCCGTTCCCGGGCCCATAGCTCAGTTGGTTAGTAGCACCTGACTCATAATCAGGGGGTCGTTGGTTCAAGCCCAACTGGGCCCACAAATTAAAAATCAAGCACTTATAATGATAAATTATAAGTGCTTTTTTCTTACAGTTTAAAGAAAGTTTAAAGTTTTATCAAAACATATATGTTTGAAACTTAAAGGAGGAAGCCCCACCCCACAAAATTTAGTTTTGAATGAAATGTAATAGAATCCAACCTAGATTTTTTTTTATTTTTTATAGAAGACATCCAACAGATAGAAGAAAATAAAAAACTAAATAGCTTTTAGGTTGTCAATCTTTAACAACAAAGTAACGGTAAAATCACTACCATTATCTTGTTTAAAGGGAAGATATATCTTTAAGTAATCTTTTGTTAAAAAACTATAGTAGTTCATTAAGGCTTCTTTATTATGGGGTTTGTAAGGGAATAAATGGCACTATCCTATAAATTGTGTAAATGATAATGCAAAAACAAGAAAGCATTATTAATTTTAACCAATAATCAAATGGAATCACAATTTATGGCCAAAAAGCGGAGGGATATACCTCCGGAACTATTAAGCAAGGAATTTTTAAAGCAATTCAAGACTGAAGAAGATGTAAGCAAGTTTCTTAAGGATCTTCATTCTCAGGTTTTAGAACAGATGCTTCAAGGAGAGATGGATGCTCACCTGGGATACGAGAAGAATGATGTTTCCGGAAATAATACCGGTAATTCAAGGAATGGCAGTTTTCCAAAAGTAATTCAAACGGAACACGGAGAATCAACAATCTCGATACCCAGAGACAGAAAAGGATAATTTGACCCCATTGTCGTCCCCAAACATAAAAGTCGGGGTCTCTCTATCGAAAAGCTTGTAATATCTCTTTATGCTAAAGGGATGAGCGTATCCGACATTGAGGATGAATTGCGAAACATATACGAAATTAACCTTTCAGGTTCATCAATATCAATAATAACCAATAAGGTTACTCAGGCCGCTCAGGATTGGCAGAACAGGCCACTTGAGAGACAATACTTGATTGTTTGGATGGATGGAATAATGTTCAAGGTTAGAGATGGAGGAAAGGTCGTTAACAAGACTGTTTATATATGCGTAGGGCTTAATAAAACCGGCAAGAAAGAGGTTCTGGGTCTATGGGTTGGCAAAGCAGAAAGTGCGGCGTTTTGGATGAGTGTTTTGACGGATATTAAGGCTCGTGGAGTTGAAGACATTCTCATCACCTGTACCGATAACCTAAATAGCTTTACCGATACAATAAGAACTGTATTTCCGGAAGCAGCTACCCAGATTTGCGTTGTGCATCAAATACGGAACAGTTGTCGGTATGTGACCTATAAGGATTTAAAAGAGTTTACTAAAGATCTCAAAACAATATACGGGGCTGTCAATAAAGATGCTGCAGCTCCGGCCCTTGATGCATTTGAGCAAAAATGGGGCAAAAAATATCAATACGCTGTCAGAAGTTGGAGAACAAACTGGGATGATCTTACAACCTTTTTTGACTATCCGATGGAGATCAGAAAGATAATTTACACAACCAATCTTATTGAAAACCTGAATGGTAAGATTAGAAAATACACCAAAGCAAAACTATCATTCCCAAATGATGACGCAGTTAAGAAGTCTGTCTACTTTGCTATTAATAAGATTTAAAAGAAATGGACAATGCCCATAAGAAACTGGGCAATAGTCCTGAATCAGTTTATTCTTATATTTGATAACAGAATTTTATTGTAATTTATGGAACCTCAATTATCGTTTACACAAAATTCTGGACAGTGCCCAAATAGCGGATTTACCTTGAGTTCCGCTATCAGAGAGTCTCTCGTTTTCAACTAACTAACTGCTATATGTATTTTCTTTCTGCGTGGCTAAATATTAAATCCGTTTTTAATATTGTTTTAGATATAACCCCTCATTATTTCTGTGCGCTCTATCATATGTTATTCATCAAGTCAAGAATTACTCCCAGTCTTTTGTTATCTCCATAAGGCAAACAACACTCTACGGCTTCGTTTATATATTTCAAATTCAGTAGGGATTTCATCCTATCCTTTAAATATTGCTTTAGCTCTTTATCATGGCATTCAGTGATAATCTCAATGAGTCTGAGATTGTTATTCAAGATATAAACAACATCTTCAAAATCCTGACTTGTTCTTAGATCAGCCATACCTCTATGAAATGTTGCCTCTAGTTTTGTTGCGAGATAATAATGTACCTGAAATATGAAAATTTTTAAATTGTTGTCTATCTCTCTTTCAATTCTATTTTTTACTCCGGCTTTATACCATCTGTTGGAGAATCCTAAAATATCCTCATCATCCGGCATAATATCTACAATTACATCTTTGTATATCCACCTGCAAATTGGAGCCCCCGGTGTAGTATCATTTTTGAAACCTTTGCTCCTTAAGCTGTCTTCCATATGATAAAATGAGCCTCTGGATGCCAGCTCTATTACACAATCCACATCCAGAGTCGGCCTGATCTCTGTTGATGCTGAATCATTAGCATATAGCTCTGTTACAGCTCCTCCAATAAATACCACACTATCTTTTAAGTCGCCTAGTCCAATAGCAACTTTTTTAATCATTTCAATATTACTTGATGCCATCTAACCTTTTATTTAATTCCTCAATAGCAATAGCAATCTCCCTCGCTCTTCCCACTCGTATCGTATCTATAATAACCAACAATTCATAGAGTTCATTATCGGAATTTACAATCTCCGGGACTGTCTTATAAAGAGGCACGATAGACTGGCCTCTGCTATCTCCCTTATTGTATTCCCATACAAATACTTCATTACCGGCAACAATTTTCCCACTAATCGGAGGTGCAGAATGGGCAGTAGGTATACCTCTAACTACCGGACCGGGTTCTACCGGAAAGACATATTTAAGACCATATAAGAGAAACTCTTTAAGAGCCAGTCTGTATATTGTCTTTTTTGATTCGTCCACTAATTTAGCTAAACGACATCTTTCCAAGGCTTCAAAAACCTCCGATGAACTTATATGAATATCCTTAGCTATATCTACGTATGTCCATACCCTCTCTTTTAAAGAGAGAATCTTCATTAATACCACAATATCTTGTGGGCGCATTCCATTATGTCTCTTCATAGCATGTCTATATATTCGTGATTCGCGAATTGCAAATATATAATAAATATTCTATAAAACAAACTTGGCACTATTATTAAAATTCAAATGTTCATTGAAACTTACATACCCCAATTGGTTAGATACTAGTTTTGTTTTACCGATAGTTATTTCCCCGATATCTCTATGTGAGTGTCCATATATCCAATAATCCACGCTGCTTTCTTCAATAAGATTATAATGTTCAGAGACAAAAGCACTACTTAAAATATCTCCTTTAAATTGCTTAGCAATGCAAGCGATACTTGGAAGATGGTGAGTTACGCACACTACCTTTGTCGCCCTTTTTGGTATTAAAGAATTCTTAAGAAAAGCTAAAGAGTCGCTGTGCAGTTTATTAAAATCATGGGCTTTCAGTTTTTTATTATGATATCTTATACATTTAAAATCTGAAATTCTACTCTCGACAATATACTCTGCACCGGGGGGAATATATGACCAAAGAGGGGTCATAATAAATTCAACATCTCCAATAACAACTGATTTATTGTAATACCAATGAATATTACTTCTAATCTCACCCACAGCACCAGACTCAATATTTTCCACATCGTATCCGGAATATAATTCATGATTCCCTAAAGTTATCAGTACCTGTTTGAAATTTTCAGAAGCCCAATCCCAAAACGGATGGTCTGAATAAGTGTAATGG
Organism: Rikenellaceae bacterium; assembly: GCA_034928745.1. Lineage (GTDB taxonomy): Bacteria > Bacteroidota > Bacteroidia > Bacteroidales > UBA932 > Bact-08. Next base: position 51,257 of record JAYFOS010000016.1, on the reverse strand, counting down.
TCCAAATATCCAATGTCTCCGGCCAATATCAAAATATCAGCTACGGGTAATATCGGATTTCTTAACAAATACTCAGAATTTTCCGGAAACTCGAGATGCAAGTCAGAAGCGTATTGAATAGTCATAAGTTTTTAATATTAAAATTCTTATCAAATCAGTTATAAAATCAATGCAGATAATTTCTTTGATGTTGCTTTCTTAAGTCCTTTCGGGAATGAATCAAGGTAACTTTTAGTTGTAGAGATATTGGTGTGCCCCAGGCTTTCAGAAATCTCCTCGATAGATGTCCCCATGAATTTCAGCAGGGTTGCATATGAGTGTCGGGCTACATAGGTGGTCAGTTGATCATTTTTCTCCAGTCGCTTACCCAATACTCCCATATAATGGTTTACGCTCCGGGTAAATTTTTGGATGCCCAAAACTGCTCTTCATAGCTCGTCTCTTTGTTGAGAATATTAAACACAAAGTCAGACGGTATTTCTCCGCAATTTTTTCAGCGGCCACAGAGGACAAATCCGTAAAAAACTTGGCAAGGTGTGTCTGTTTCACTCTTTACTTCTCATTACTCTCTAGAAAAGAATCGGAAATCCGAATGTCACTATTGCTGCCCAAATGATATAGACAGGCAGAAATCCGGAAATAGCCTTGCCCACAGTTTCAGGTTCTCTTTTACCTGTTGCTGCTTTAAAAAGCTGTACAGACACTATCAGGAGGTTGGCAAGAATCAAAAGGTTAGCACCCAATACAGCCGCCCTGTTCGGACTTATCCCCCACTCTGAGATTCTGAACAGTATTGCTGACAAGGCTATTCCGTTTACTATGACAGTAACTGCCGACAGTAAAAAAAGAATCCATATCTGAAGACTTTTCTTTGAAACAGAAGAATCTCCCGCAACCGAGAAGAAAATCACAGCCATGACACCTACAAGTAAAGCATTGAACATCATCAGGAAATCCCTGTCATTGTACGGATCTTTTCCTGAATATATCATTGCCACTAAATATACCAGTAACATAATCAAAACGAGAGGACTGAAGATTCTGGCAATCACCGGAGTTATCCGGCTTACAAGTTGAGGATTCTTCTCAATGAGATATGTGGCAATTATCGGCAGGCAGGAGAGTGCTACAATTCCAATGTAATTGAAATAGAAGTTCTCGATTTTCAGACCTAAAAGCTCAAACAGGCCAACTGTCACTCCGCTCAATAATAGACCGGCTATTAATAACAGCCCGGACATAATCGCCAGGTCTCCATTATATTTCAAATAAGCGAGTCTTTTCTCCGAATCGCTCCTTATGCTGCCAACAAAAGCAAACCCAAGCACAGCCCATAGCAACAACAGAATATGAATGCAAGAGAGCGTTGTAGTGTCACTTTCAATATTGGGAAGAAGATTTATGAATACGGCCCCGGCTATAAGAGCCGCACTGATAATAAAAATGGTGTTTCTTGACAAGCTGTTCTTCCAGGTAAAATATCCGGCCAACACAGGAAAGACAACAAATCCAACATTTCTTACATAAAAAGTCTCCTCGGCCAGGTCCAGAATTGCCGGCAGCTTAGCAATAATAGCAGCCACTATTGAGGCTACTATTACAACAATCAGTTCTTCACTCTTCACTTTTCCCTCTTCTCTTTTCTCTTCCCTAAACCTTTCGTACCAGAATCCGGCAAGAGGGTTGTTGCTCAAATCCGAATAAAGTTGAAGAAACTCCTTTTTAAAAAGGGCTCTATTACTTCTGTATAACATTTCAAGATACCCGGCCTCATTTTGGTGTTCAAGTATCTGCTCTCTCATGTTTGTTTTTAAATGTATATCATTCTTTTCCATAAAATTTAATTTTTAAATATTATCCTAGAAAAAGTACTTTGATTTTCAAAGTTAAAATTAAAAAAAATTAATGTTTTCTGTTTGATTCCAGAAATTTCTCCAGTGCGTCCAGATGGCTTTTAAAAGCCTTTTTACCGGCTTTTGTCATATAGTAACGTGTATTCGGCTTCTTTCCCACAAAAGATTTCTCTACCCCGATAAACTGCTCTTTTTCCAAAGCCTTTATGTGGCTTGCCAGGTTTCCGTCGGTAATATCCAGATACTCCTTCAGGGAGTTGAAGTCAAGTATATCATTGACAGCCAAGGCAGACATTATACCCAACCTTACCCTGCTCTCAAATGCCTTATGTAGTCCTTCTGTAGGAATCACTTTTCGTATTTTATGTAGATGTAAATACCGTAAATTATGTGAGCTAAGCCAAAACCTATCGCCCAAATTAAAAGAGCATACTCAAGCATGAATGTCGCTGCAAGTCCAAGACCAATCTCTACAAGCCCGAGAAACCTCACCTCTGCAAGAGTATAAGAACCTGCCCCAAACAGTCCAAGACCATAAAAAATCAATGTAAGAGGAGCGGCCAGACCAATAAGTCCATTCAGGAGCAGCGCTATTATCAGCACTCCTCCGGTCGCCATAGGTATAAACATACTTGTAAGCAATCTCCTTGTAGTCGGTGTCCAGATTTTCTCTCCTCTCTCTGCTGCTTTACGATATGAGAAATAAAAGGCTGCTGCCAAGGCTGAGATAAGTACCACAGTCGCTGGAAGCAACACCTTTACAACTAATGAATTTAAAGGAATTGCGCCGGATATTTGCAATTCTCCCTCCGGATTGAAATCTAAGATATAATATATCACAAAAGCTCCCATCAGAGCCAGTATGCCAGCTGTAATGCCGGCCCAACCTGAAAGCAACCTGAATTTAGATGAGCGCTCCATCATTGAGCGAATCTCAGTTATATCCCTGATATAGTCTTTTTCATCTTTCATTGAAAGTACTTTTATTTACAAAGTAAAAAAAGATTATACAAACCCACAAATTAAATCGCATTTTCTAGAATAATTTATCAATACGTTCAATGATTTCGCCATTTCCCGTTCTTTAGAATCACAGAGTCTCATTGAACAGAAGACTATCTATATTCTATGTAAAACAATAGGTTGAGACTAACCATAGAAGATATTAATATAAGGCTCCAAACGTGTCAAGGAATATTCGCTCAGCACTTAGTATTCTGTTTCTATAACCAAGGTTTCCAGATATATCTCCCCTTTTCTTCTTGATGTATTCAATAAGGAGAGTAGGATTCATCTCTTTAGATACTATACCAAACTGTAATTTGTTAAATTCATATGCATTAATCTTCTGTTCCAGATGCGCAGGAGTCATTAATACCGGTTTTCCTAAAAATGCAGCTTCGCAAATTGTCTCAAAGCCGGAGGTAGTAATGAGACCCGAGCAACCTTCAAGATATCTAAGAAACTTTTTGTCATCAATATGGTGAAAATGTAGGTTCTCATTGTATACCAAATCTTCAGGAGCAACAAAATTATCCCAAAATACATGAATTACAACGTGTTTGTTATTAATATGCCATTCTCTTATATCGTTTGCATACCCAATATTCAGAATATAGCATAATAAATAGTCCCCATCATAAGGGTTCAATTTAAATAAATCCTCACGCAAAAGAGGAGGAACGACCTTAAAACCGCTCTTCTTACTGATCCACGGATAGACCGATAGGGCAATAGTGAGAAAGCTTCTGCTCCGGCAAATAGCAGACAATAATTTTAAAGAATATTTACCAATTGCTCCTTCTGTGTAATAAGACCCTTTGGCAAATATCATAAACTGATGCGCAATGCTTATAATCCTGGCTTTAGGTTTATATATCATTGCATAAATACCAAAGATTGGTTCGTAGAAATTAATAACAACATCAGGATTATGTTCTTTAATTACATTATGAATATATCTTATGGAACTTAACATAGAACCCACTCTTGAGGGGGTAAGATTATATATGATAGTCTTGAATACTGACACTCTTTTATTTATTAAGGTGTAGTGAAACTCCGGTGTAGGATAGCACCCAATCTGGGTATTTGCAGATTCGATGAAATACTGAGGAATCACTCTTTTTTTAACCTTACCTACCATAAATCCAGTAATGGTATGTCCGTCCTTCTTTAAAATTTCTGATACCGTCAGAGCTTGAGTCATATGCCCTCTTCCCTCTCCTTGTAGAAAAAATAATATTCTCATAGATCAAATGCTTACAGTAGCCTGAATACCAAACGTTCCAGACAAAGTGGGTTTTCCGTTATTATCAGGAATTATCTCATCCGTGTAGTAATAATTGATGTTCCATGAACCATCAAACTCTTCTGTCAACGCAGAGAGCGACTCAATCCAGTCACCGGAATTAAGGTATAATAAGTTTCCGATGTACTTTTTTTCAGGATGGTGTATATGACCGCATATTACTCCATCACAACCGTTTCTTTTTGCTACCTCGATAAGATAATTCTCATAGTCACACATGTAAGAAACTGATGATTTTACCTTTCGTTTTATGATTTTTGATATTGATTTATATGTAAGACCTCGTTCGGATCTTCTTTTATTATAAATAGAATTTAAGTGAAGTAATATGGAATAGCCTACATCACCTAACTTGGCTATCCATTTCCAGTGTGTTGTAATGCTATCAAATCCATCCCCGTGTACCACATAAAATCTCTTCCCAAAACTTTCATGTATATAGTCTTTGACGATTGACATATTAATAAAGTTTAAAGGCAGTATCCTATCAAGAAAATCATCATGGTTACCTCTTATATATACGATTTTTGTGTTTTCCTGAAGAGAGAGGATATATTTCATGACATTAGTATGCCTTCTTCTCCATTTGATTCGTCTTCCTCTTAATATTGACCATCCGTCAATAATATCTCCACATAAGATTAGTGTCTCACAACTGTTTTTCCTTAAGAATTTCAAGACCTCCGAAGATCTTGACCATTTTGACCCCAGATGTATGTCAGATAAGACAATTGTCTTGTGATGTAACTTAGTATACATTAAGATATTTATTTGCCACAAAGAAATATCTATATTATTACTTAAAAATTTAGAAAATGTTGCGATTTTATGAATTAAGAGATTAACTCCCTATATGCCCTAAGTGCCCTATCTCTTGCAAATGTATGATCTACAAATGGCAAAGGGTAATCAGGTGTACCGTATTCCGGAATCCACCTCTTCACATAGACCATGTCCGGATCAAAGCGTCGCTGTTGTTCATAAGGGTTGAAAATCCTGAAATATGGCGCTGCATCGCATCCTGAACCTGAAGCCCATTGCCAATTTCCATTATTTGAAGACAATTCGTAATCCAGAAGTTTGGAGGCAAAATAGCTCTCCCCGGCTCGCCAATCAATAAGCAGGTGCTTTGTCAGAAAGCTTGCCGCCACCATTCTTACCCTGTTATGCATCAGACCTGTTTGGTTAAGCTGACGCATACCTGCATCCACCATCGGAAAACCGGTCATGCCGGTGCACCATTTCTGAAACTCCTCTTCATCATTGCGCCAAAGTATGAGGTCGTATTTTTTCTTGAAACTTGTGTCAACCACATATGGATAATTAAAGATAATCATCATGAAAAACTCTCTCCAGATCAACTCGTTTAACCAGGACTCATTTAACCTCAATGCAAGCGATACAATCTTGCGGATGCTCAATCTTCCGAACCGCAAGTATATTCCAAGATTAGAAGTTCCTTCAACAGAGGGCAGGTCTTTGTTCTTATGGTAGTTGGTGATTATATCCTCCCTGATCAATGGATTGACAGCCATTGTATCACATTTCAAAAAACCGATTTCCCGTATATCCGGAAGAGGACTCTGCTCAGTCTTATAGAGTGAGTCAAGAAAAAGCTGGCTCGGGAATTCTGTCAGGGGGGTTCTTTGCAATGCCGCTTTCCATGCCTTGGAATATGGCGTGAATACTGTGTATGGGCTTCCGTCACTTTTTACGACATCGGATTTTTCAAAAATCACCTGATCCTTGAATGTTCGGAATGTCACACCCCTTCCTTTCAAGAGTTCCCCGACAGATTTGTCACGATTGATAGAATAAGGCTCGTAGTCATGATTGGCGTATACAGAGACTATATTATACTTTTCCAGAAGCGATCTGAAAACATCTACCGGGCTTCCGTACAAGACCAAGAGTGTGCTGCCCTGCTTCTCGATTTCTCTTTTAAGATTCAAAATAGAGCTGTATATAAAAGCAACTCTTTTGTCACGTTGCTCAGTGAGCTTACCAAGTATTCCTGTATCAAATACAAAGACCGGCAGCACTTTATGCCCACTTCTAAGTGCATGATAAAGACCACAGTTATCATCAAGCCTCAGATCTCTGCGGAACCAGAACAGCGAAATGTCAGATTTTTGCTCCATCACAGATAATTCAACAGAACAATATACAAAAATAAAGACATCTGCACAACTCGCACAGATGTCTACCGCTAATTGAATTAATATGTGGGTTTAGGAATTCTGCTTATCCGGATTGCTCAGAATCTCCTGGACAATCTTTGTAACACTCCGGAAGTCGATCTTGCCGGAACTCATCATAGGAAGGTCTCTTACAACAATAAAGTGCTTAGGGAGGGCAATATTAGGCAACTCCTCTCCCATTTTTTTCAGAAGTTCCGATTTGTTCACCTCTATGGTTACTGTCGCAATAATTGAAGAGCCTCTCTTCTCATCATGGACATCCACAACACAACAGGAGACACCCATCGGCAACAGCTTCTCCAGAGTATTCTCGACCTTGACGAGGGAGACCATCTCACCACCTATTTTTACAAACCGTTTAAAACGACCTGCATGCCAAAGATAGCCCTCCTCATCAAAGTATCCCATATCACCGGTATTATACCATCCGTCTGTAATTGCCTCCTTTGTCAGTTCAGAATCATCATAATAACCCTTCATTACAATTTCTCCCTTCACCAGAATCCTCCCCACCTCATTCACCTTGCAATCCTCACCAGTCTCAAAATTTTCTATTCTTACCTTTACGCCCGGTATCACTTTTCCTGTACTGCCCGGTCTATTATACTCATGAGAATTAACCGAAATAACCGGAGATGTTTCAGTTGCACCATATCCCTCTAGAAGAGTCACACCATGTTTCTCCATATAACCCTCTCTGAGAGCATCAGGGCATTTATCTGCCCCCGAAACCATCACCCTTATAGAACTGAAATCCCCTTTCTCCGATTTATGCAGATAACCCCAGAAGAAACTTGGAGTTCCCACCATTATTGTCGGTTTCTCCTCCCTAGCTATTACACATACTGTCTGGAAATCAAGAGGATTGGAATATGTAATCATGGTCATCCCTTTGTAGAAAGGGACCCAGAGATTGACTGTCAAGCCGAAAACATGAAAGAAAACAAGATTTGCCAGCATCACATCTTCTTCTGAAAAATGTATATGGCTACTAAAGCTCTCTATATCTGCTATTATATTCCGGTGACTCAGCTGAACTGCCTTAGGATCCTTTTCGCTTCCACTTGTAAAAAGTACAGCAGCAGTATCCTCATCACTTCCATTGTAGACCCGTTTCCTGATTATCTTTGTTGGTAGCTTTGAGGTTACTGCAGCCTGAAGTTTGTCAAAAACACTGATACCGGCCATTATATCTTCCAGAAAAATCATCCCCTCAATTTTTGGGCAACCTATTTTCTCTAAAAGGACTTTTGATGTAATAATCGTTGTGAACTTACATTTTTTTTGAGCGTATCTTGCATTTGCCTCTGCTCCTGTCGAGTAATTAATCATCACAGGAATCCTTCCGCTCATCAATGCACCCAAAGTGGCTAACGCACATCCGGCTGATGTAGGTATCATTATACCTAAGAACCCTTTATCATAATGCTTAAACTTTCGGCTTATAATCAAGGATGCTATCAAAGCCTTAGAATAGGTAACCCTTTTATTCAATGTTTTATCTATCACTGCTACCTTATCCGGGAATTGTTTGGCAATATGTATGAATTGTTGATGCAACTGCATAGTGGTAAGTATTAATATTTGGCGGGCAAATATAAGAAAATTATTTAGCCAAAAAAACATCGGTATAATTTTAAATATATTTTATTCTATTGTTTTCTTGCTATTTACAACATTTTTATTGACATTATTTGCGCTACGGTATATTTATAAAGCGTTGTTTTTCTCTCGAGAAGCTATCAAAAGCACACTTTTTCATAATTATTTTAAAACTATCTTTATACTTTGATTTTATATTTAATAACATGAAGCATCCAAATTACCTACTTACCGCCGTTTTTCTTCTTATCTCGGCATCTTCTCTTCTTTCGCAAACGACTAAAGAGGAGTTCCTTAAGAACCGGAGACACGCCAGTGGCATATATCAACCATATTACTTTGAGGCAGTAGAATCGACACCGGCGCCCAAAGGATATAAGCCCTTCTATATAAGTCATTACGGACGACATGGCTCAAGGTGGGTACAAACTGCCGAAACTTACACCTACCCGCAGGGAATATTAAGTAAAGCTCACGATGAAGGTAAGCTTACACCACTTGGTGAGAGTGTGTATAAAAGGGTGGATGCAGCTGCCAAGGATGCATGGAACAGATATGGCGATCTTTCTCAACTTGGAGCAAATGAACATAGAGAGATTGCAGAAAGGATGTTCCAATCCTTCCCTGAGGTTTTCTCTACAAAAAAAGGAAAACAGTGCAAAGTTTACAGCAGATCGACAGTAGTGCCGAGGTGCATACTAAGCATGGCAGCCAATAATGAAAAGTTAAAAGAACTTAACCCTCGAATTAAGTTTATTCGCGAAGCATCCGACAGGAATCGCTATCTTAATAACAGGTACACCCAGACAAAAAAGGATTCAGTAAATGCAATCCGGGATAATTTCCTTGCTGAAAGACTAAACCTCAATGGATTTAAATCAAAGCTTTTTAACGATTCTGTATATGCAGCAAGAATTGTCGATAACCCACTCTCTTTCATGAAAAGCATACATCTGATTGCAACCGATATACCATGTGTTGACTCTTTGGATTTTACGCTTTTCGACATCTTTACAGACGATGAGCTTTTTACACTTTGGCAGGGTAATAATATGTCCCTCTATTATACTTGCGGCCCATCAAATGCAAACGGCAAAGTAGTCAGGGACAGCTCAAAATTGCTTCTCAAAGATATTCTGGATTGCGCCGAAAAGGCTGTAAATGGAGGGGATATCAGTGCAGATCTGAGATTTGGCCATGACACATATATTATACCTCTTCTGACGTTAATGGATATTAAAGGAATGAATATAACCACAGATAATCCGGAAAAAATATATCAGTTTTGGAGTGACTTCAAGATAAGCCCAATGGGAGTCAATCTTCAGATTATCTTTTATAGAAGCAGTAACGATTCTGAGATCCTTGTAAAATTACTCCATTGTGAAAAAGAGGTTGAGATTCCGATAAAGAGCGACATAGCCCCATACTACAAATGGGAAGATTTTAAGGCATATTACAAAGCCAAGCTTTCAGAATAGCTTATCAGCATTTTATCAGCATTTTGTCAGCATTTTATCAGCATTCTCACATGTAATTGAATTTGTGTGACATATAAAATTGTATTTTTCTTATTTTACACTGCCGGCAAAAAATAATCTCAAACAATCAAAGAGTGTGATAGAAGGAAAAGCTTATATTTACATGACAAACTAAACTATAACACTTCAAACTCACTCTATGGCTAAGAAATTTAGGCTTGCACTACATTGGCAGATTCTAATAGGCATCTGTCTCGGTATTCTGTTAGGAATTTTCGGACATGAATACACCATCTATACAAAATGGATGGGAGACCTGTTTCTAAACGGTCTTAAAATGGTTGTGATTCCCCTTGTATTCAGTGCTCTGGTAATGGGAGTCTCCAGCATAGGAGAGACAAAAGATCTTGGTCGGATTGCCGGAAAGACCTTCGGCTATTATGTTCTGACAACATTAATAGCATGTGTTATTGGGCTAGTGCTAGTCAACACATTTAAGCCGGGAGTGGGGGTAGACCTCAACCTTCAGACAAAAGTTGAAAATATAGCCACCACTGAGATCTCAATGATAGATCAGATTGTAGGTATTGTTCCTACCAACATATTCAAGGCTATGGCAGACGGAAATATGCTACCGGTAATTTTTTTCGCCATTCTGTTCGGCACATTCATCACACTCTCCTCTCAGAAATCCAGGGTATTACTGACCGATGTTTTCAACAGTGTTTATGAGGTTATGATAAAAATGACATTTCTTGTAATCCGTTTTGCCCCTTTCGGCCTATTCGGAGTGGTATCGTCAATAATAGGTTCCCAGGCCGGAGACACAGATGCATTAAGTGAGATGTTCGGGAGTCTTGGCATATATGCCGCCATTATTGCCGGTGGCTGTCTGATACAGGGTCTTGGAACCTTGCCAGCCATATTTGCAATTCTTACCCGAAAAAACCCCTTTAAATTTATGAATCAGATGGGTACAGGTTTACTTACGACATTTTGCACAGCATCCTCTGCCGCATCATTGCCCATAACCATACCTGACATTCAGAAGAAAAGCGGGGTCTCACAAAAAATAGCCGCTTTTTGTCTTCCTTTGGGAAACACAATTAATATGAACGGAACTGCTCTATTTGAGTGTGTGACTGCAATTTTCGTCGCACAGGTTTATGGGATTGATCTAACATTAGGACAACAGATTGTTATAGTCATGACCAGCCTTCTTGCAGCCATAGGTGCAGCCGGAATACCTTTGGCCGGACTTGTAATGCTTGCAGTTGTCCTTAATGCAGTCGGTCTTCCGCTTGAAGGTATTGGACTTGTGCTTGTCGTCCAGCAACCTCTGGATATGATCCGCTCTGCAGTCAATGTGTGGGGAGACCTTACAGGAGCTGCTATTGTTGCACATAGTGAAGGAGAAAAATTAACTATATAAATATGAAATGTAAATTCATCTGCCCGTCATGCGGGGCAGAATACTCTGTAAAGGAACCCATCTGGCGTTGTAAATGTGGAAGTTACCTGGATCTTGACTACAATCCCGTTTTTGATAAAGCCAAGCTCCCGGAAGAGAAAACATTATGGAGATACAGCCAGGTTCTCCCTTTGGACATTAAATCCGCAGTATCTTTCAATGAAGGGTACACTCCGCTGATTCCAATGAATTTCTGGGGAATGGATATATTGGGGAAATTGGATTTTCTAATGCCTTCAGGCTCTTTTAAAGACAGAGGAGCTGCAATTATGATAAGCAAGTGCCGCGAACTTGGCATTAAAGAGATTGTTGAAGACTCTTCCGGCAACTCTGCCTGTGCTATATCCGCATATTGCGCAAAAGCCGGTATTAAGGCAAACATCTATATGCCTGCCGGCAATTCTGCCGGAAAAACCGTTCAGGTCAGGGCATACGGGGCATCTCTGCATCTGATCGAGGGAAACAGAATTGATTGTGCCGATGCTGCACTTGAAGGGGCAACAAAGAGCTATTACGCAGCACACGCCTGGAATCCCTTTTTCCTTCACGGAACCAAGACTGTAATCTATGAGATACTTGAACAGATGGATTGGCAGGCACCTGACTATTTCTTTGCACCTGTCGGAAGCGGCTCTCAGATTTTAGGAGTATATCTCGGGCTGAAAGAGCTTGTGAGTGCAGGCATCATTAAGCGTATGCCTAAATTGATGGCAGTTCAGAGCGAGAAGTGCTCTCCTCTAAAAGACTATGTAAATGGGAAAGAGACTCCTGTCTCATCTCACAATCCGTCAATAGCAGAGGGAATAGCAATACACAGGCCTGTCAGGCTGAAACAGATTGTTGAGGCCGTAATCAAGACCGGTGGCGATTTTGTCACTGTTGATGATGATACAATTATTGAGGCCCTGAAAGCTTCTGCAGCACAGGGTGTATATATCGAACCAACATCTGCATCTGCTGTTGCGGCATTGAAACAATATGCGCACAACCTTCCGGCAGGTTCAAAAGTTGTTGTTGCCCTCACCGGAAATGGATTGAAGGCTTCAGCTAAAATAGACGGGCTAATCGATTAGAAACAGGACAAGGTTTATAACTTGCCCATTTTGATAATAAATTTGGCCAGCTCCCTCCCAGCTTTTGCAAATGACTCCTGAACCCTGTAACCGACATCATAGTCGTCACCCCAAAAGTTGTTTGCAGAGGCATCCATGATTGTAACTACGGCAACTTCGGTACCGTCAGCTTTGTTAACAAGGCGACATGTCAGGTCAACAGAGGCATTTTTCCTTGCCACACCGACATTGAAACCCGGTTCAATGAAATCTGCATTGATTATAAACATGTAATTTGCACTTCCATCAATACTAACACCCTTTTCTCCGAGATATTTACCAAAAAGTTCATTGAATTTAGGTTCATATCTGGAAGAACGGTCATTTATCCAGTTCTCATGCCATGTCTCTCCATAACCGGCTCTTTTGTTGTTGTATTCACTTACCTTCTTCTTCACATATTCACTCTCAGTCAACTTACCCACCTTCATGTTTTCGTATGTGAAGGAGGTGGCGACTACACTCTCGCCTTTAAGAACAGCGAGAGACCCTGAACGTAATTTTATACTCTGCGCTCCGGCAATCAGGCAGAGCAACAGAAGAGAAAAAGTTACCAACAATTTTTTCATAGCCTTAAATATTATAGGATTATAGTATAAAGATAAGTATTTTATCTTCCGGTAAGATTAAGTAATCCATTGATTATTGTCAGAGGGTGTGCAGGATTTCCGGGAATATACAGATCCACTTTGTGGTTTTTTAGAAAAGTGCGGTCAAGTTGGTCTGAATCCTCAAATATACCTCCACTGATAGCGTCTGTACCTACTAAAACGACAATCTTTGGGTCAGGAATTGCCTCGTAACATATTTCAAGAGCCTTTGCCATATTCTTGGTTATAGGCCCGGTTATTACAACCCCGTCTGCATGTCTTGGAGATGCCACGAAATCTATTCCGAATCTGCTCATGTCAAACTGGACATTATTCGAGGCATTGAGCTCAAGTTCACAACTGTTGTCTCCGCCGGCCGAAACCTGCCTGAGCTTTAACGACTTTCCAAACAGAGATTTCACCTCTCTCCTTATCTCTTCTGTCTCAAACGAGATCCGATCTTCGTCTCCCTCTTTTACGATTAGCCTCTCCCTGACATTTGATGATATTTTGTAATCTTTGGTAAACTGAATTTTCTCAGGGAATCTCAGGGCACACTCACCGCAAAATGTACACCTTCCAAGATCAATTGATATAGGATAGTTCCCTATTGCCTTGGTCGGACAAACACCGGCCAGAGCAATCTCATCAACGGCTACATTAGAGATAACTGGTCTTCCTCTGAAAATGCCCGGTATCTCGACGCTCCTTACATCAGGTATAAACTGTTTACCTTGATGCCACAATATTTTCAAATGATCAAGCATAAGTAACTCTATTTATTCTACAAATCATGACCGCAGTATGAGAGGTTAAAGCTCTTATTACATACCGGAAAGTCTGAAATCTCATTGTTTCTGACTGCTTGAGCCAAAGCCATCCAGTTATGGAGAGAAGGATCTTTAATCTTATATTTAATCAGCTTTCCCTCTTTATCAGTCAAAGCGCAATGACATATCTCACCTCTCCACCCCTCAGTCAGGGATATTACAAATGAATCTGCCGATGGAGATAATTGAATATTTGCAGGCTTTTCGAACAGAGCTATATCGTCTAGCATTGTTCTTATATAGGCCAAAGATTGTCGTATCTCCTCCCTTCTTATCTGCACCCTCGAGTATACATCACCATGCCTTTTTAAGACCGGGTCATGATTGATCATCTTACCATAAAGATTGAATGGGTGCGACTCCCTGATATCTCTCCTCAAGCCGCTTGCCCTGGCCGCCATCCCTACAGCTCCTATCTCAGACATCACATCAAGGCTTACTACACCAGTCTTTTCAAACCTCGAGAGGGCACTTGGCAAACTTGCCAGTTTTGACGACATTTCATTAAACTCAACCTCATATACTTTTAATGTACTCTTAAGCCGCTCTGCCAACTTATCCGAGAATGCATAGTTAACCTTTGCCGGTCTTATAAGACCTTTGGAAAGCCTGTTTCCGCACCACTCCTGCATAAAATTCACAATCGGAGTCCTCAATCTTCCATAAACCGCGCTTCCCAACTGGTATCCTATATCCCCACAAAGTGCCGAAAGATCTCCTGTGTGAACAGCTACTCTCTCCATTTCCATCGCCAAAGTTCTGGTATAATCCAAGTATGGCTTCCTTTCATATCCGCAAAGAGACTCCCATAAGTTTGAAAATGCAGATGTATGGCCGACAACAGTATCTCCTGTAATATTCTCGGCAAGCGTTGCCCTTTCAAGTATTCCCTCTTTGTTCTTTATCAGTTCTTCAATACCTCTGTGCTGGTAGCCCAGAGATATCTCAAGATGCATTATCTGCTCTCCGTTGCATATAAAGCGGAAATGGCCAGGCTCAATAATCCCTGCATGTATAGGACCTACTCCGACCTCATGCAGTTCCTCGCTGCCCGGTTTCAAAAAAGGGTAATTTTCAATTTTCCTATACGGCTTAAGCCAAGGATGATCTGAATATTCAACACCTAAACTCTCATGTATCTCCCTTTCAAAGTTCTCGAAATTGTGATTTACAGCCGTAAGTGAATGATATGTATTTCTTCTCTCAACAACAGTTGATGAGACTAATATTTTGTTAGTCTGATCATCTGCAATAGAACATATCAGGATTACTCTCTCCCCCTCATTAAATCCGAAGAGACTTGCACAATGCCTGTGCGGTTGTCCGGCAAGTATCCCTGTATTCAGCTCCAGAAAATTCATATAATCCAATAGTGGAATATCCTTTCTGGAAACCTTTTCATTATTGTATAGAGATATATAATTCATATTTCACTAATTAATTATCCTCACAGCTTGCTCGATCATATATACAAATCTTCCCGGCGTATTGTACGCAAAATAGACTGAGATAACGATAAGTAAGTACTGGAAAATAGATTCCCACGGACTTATTTTTGGAACAGTACTTTCATCAAAAGAGACAGGAGGAATGAATAGAAGTCTGAATACATTTATGGCAAACCCCCATATTATTACAGTAAGCAATACCAAAAGAGCTATCAGCAAAAGGAGATGATGTGACTCAAAGAGTGATTGGAATATCATGAATTCGCTGACGAAAAGTCCCGAAGGAGGCATTGCTGTTGCGGAAAAAAAGGCTAAAAGTAAGAGTAATGCTCCTGTTTTATTGTATTTAAAATAGTTGCCGAGATCATAAATACTTTTACTGCCGTAAACTCTGTATATCTGATTATATTGGAGGAAAAGCACCGGTTTTATCAGTGTATGAAGAAGTATGTGTAAAATTGAAGCATAAATTCCTATACCACCGGCGGAAAGCCCTAACATCACAATTCCCATGTGCTCAATGCCTGAGTATGCAAAGAGTCTTTTAATATTCTTCACCCGTGTCATATAAACCGCAGCGACAAATACAGTCAAGATAGCAGCGATGATTATTACACTGTTTGCCCAGCCACGGTATGGTGTGTGTGAAATTATCGCATAAGTTCTATAAACCGAAACAAATCCCACATTCATCAAAGCACTCGCCAAAACAGCAGCAACAGGGCCGGGAGCCTTATCTTTTGCGTCAATCCCTGCTGTATACATAGGAACAAGCCCGAGCTTTGCGGTGAATCCGGTAAAAATAAAGAGAAATGCCATTTTCAACCAGAAAGGATTCAGAAGGCTGTAGTTCTTTATCAAGGAATCATAGGACATGTCGTCTATTCCCGCCTGTTTCATTGCCATACTAAGGAAAAGAATCCCAACATATACAAAAGTGATGCTGATTGCACAGATGAAGACATATTTCCACGTACCCTCAAGAGCTTTTACACTCCTGTGATGGTATATCAGCAATGAAGCACTCAGTGTGGTAATTTCAATCAGAATCCAGGTGACTGCTATGTGATTTGACAAGTATGCCGCACCGGATGCTGACATAAGTATTGACAAAGCTCCGAAATACATTCCCCTTGAATGAGGTGTCTCCTTATCCTTGTTTAGCTCTATATATCTGTAACTATGGAAAAGTACAGGTACTGCAATAACGCACAAAGCCGCCAACAGAAGAATTCCAAGAGAGTCGGCTTTAAAAAAAAGAGATTGAGATATGGCAGGATTAGTAAATTCATATATGCCGAAAATGACCAGGAGTATACCATAAACAGACACAAGCACATAATTGACTACTCTGTTCTTGTTTAGAAACAGACCTAAAGCCAATAGTGCCGAGCATACAAGAAACAGATACACCATATCTTCAATCCTTTAAATTTCTTAAAACATTAACATCCGGATCATTAAGCACGTCTCCTATTTTGTTGAAGAAGACACCCAAAATCAGCACACTTGCAAAGATATCCAGCATGACGCCCAAGTTGACAAGTACCGGCATTTCGTTACCAACAGCAAGTGAGAGGACAAAGACCCCGTTCTCAACAACCAAATATCCGATTACATGCGTTATTATCTTTTTCCTTGATACAATCAGATATAGGCCGGTAAAAAGAGTAGAAAGAGCAACAACAAAGAATGTCTTGTCAAGATTGATATCTTTTATTGATCCTGATAATACAATATTGACCAGGATTATTAAGGTTACAACCATAAGTGAAGCGAAGTTAGATATATATGGCTCAGCAACTCTGGTTATCTTATTCTTTTTTATTATATAACCTATAAACCATGGGACAGCTATTGCCTTGAAGACAACAGTCTCAAGCATAATAAACAATAGATTTGCCGTTTTGACTTCGGTCAGGGTCAGAAACGTTGCGCCAAAAAGTAATAAGCCCTGGAAGACAAGAATATTCAAATATGTCTGCAACCTGTTGGCTATGCTCATGTATAGCAGAGTCATGGCAAGTGTTATGAGGAGTATATCTGTCATCTGTTGGTCATTTTAAATAAAAACTCCCTTAACCATAAGAACTCCGAAGAAAATAAGAATCGAAACAGAGGTGAGGATTAGTATAAACTGCGGATTGTGAGACATTCGGAATCTTGCCATAAATGATTCTATAATGCCGGCAGCGACGGCAAAACAAAATTGCACGACAAAAAACAGAGGGATAGAAATTGATAGAGGAAGGGTTCCTATGAAAAAATTGGAAATAATTGCCCCATACATCGCAAATTTAAGATTTGTGGTGTAAAGTATTGTTCCCAAATTAAATCCGCTGTTATCAAGTATCATCACCTCATGAATCATTGTCAACTCCAGGTGAGTTTTCGGGTCATCCACAGGCATCCTGCTGTTCTCAATCATTGAGATCATCACAAACACGAATGTTGCCAACGCACCAAGCATATAAGAGACATTCTCCTCATAATGGAGAGAGCTGAATATATCGTGGAACGATGTGTGTCCTGTAAAAAGAGCAAGAGAGCCCATCAAGACAAAAAAAGCCGGTTCCGCAAACAAAGAGAAGAGAGCCTCCCTGCTTGCCCCCATTCCCTCGAAACTGCTTCCTGTATCAAGGGCGGAAATGATGACCAAAAATCTTCCGCACGCCAACAAATAGGCGAACATTACAAAATCCCCCTTAAAAGATATAATCCCCGGAATATCACCGTGCGGAATCATAAGTATTGCCATCAGGACAGAAGAGATATAAACAACAGGCGATATCCTGAATATGAAAGAGGTCTCATTGCTGAAGACTGTACTCTTTTTCCACAATCTGAATATATCCCACATAGGCTGAAAAAGCCCCGGTCCCTTGCGTCCTGAACACAAACTTTTTGTCTTTATCACAACCCCCATAAAAAATAGGCTGGTTATTAATATGAGTATCAGACTAACCATCTATATCTTTAATAATAAGTTGAAAAATTCCGATATATGCCCTGCAATAAAAGGTATCAAAAGTGCAAATCCTATGAAAAGCAAGCCATAAAGTATATATGCCTGTATATTTCCGTTCTGAAGGAATGCGAACCTATTCAACAGCCATCTCAGGATAAAGAGCGGTTTATCAATCAGACCGCTCTCAATACGATCCTCAGGATGTGTTGTGTGAACAACGCTTACAGGGTATAATCCTGATGCTTCGGTTTTATGTTTATTCACCTTTAGTATCGATCCTGCAATTTTCCTGTATGATCTCACATACGAAGAGGCCGTGTATTGCATCCCTGAAGCATCTCCCATATAACCGCAACCCCAGGTTGGTGCTGTTACGCAACGTTTCCCGGAAAAGCCCTTCCGGCTTATATAGTAGATTATTATAACCAGAACCAGGAACCCGGCAGAACACAATCCGGCAATAGTTATGGTATCCGTAATCTGACCCAGGACTCCTGCCGGAACAGATATGGGGCCGAACATTGAGACCAGTTTCATTATAGCGGGCATGAACAACAGGGGAAGAATACCGATAGCTACTATGAAAAAGGCTATTATATACATAGGCACAATTCTTCCTCTACTCTCCTGCAAGTGACACTCCTGATCCTCATTTCGAGAGTGACCGAGGAAAACAATACCAAAAGCTTTTGTAAAGCAGAGTAGAGCCAACCCTCCAATCAATACCAAGCCTATGATTGCTATTAAAATCGACAAAGAAGAGAGATAGTGTGTTGACATCATTCCGTTGATCAATCCCGTATATATCAAGAATTCTGACACAAATCCGTTGAATGGAGGCAGACCGCAAATCGCAAGTGAGGCAACAAGAAAAAGATAGCCCGACTTAGGAATCTTTTTTATCAGCCCACCCATCTGATCAATGTTCATGCTGTGAATAGCCTGGTAGACGTTCCCGGCCGCAAAGAAAAGAAGAGACTTGAACAGAGAGTGGTTTAGAGTATGCAACAAAGCCCCTCCGTATCCACAAACCATCATGACGGAATTCCCGTATCCGGATCCAAGCGCCCCTATCCCAAGACCAATACCGATAATCCCAATATTCTCGATACTATGATATGCAAGTAATTTCTTGAGATTATGCTGTACAATCGCCAGCATAACACCATATATACCGGTAATGACAGATATTGCCAGAATAAAATATCCCACAGAGATCATATCTGTCTTAACCAATAACAGCATCCTCACAATTCCGTATATCCCTATCTTGATGATAACTCCCGACATAATCCCAGAAATATGGGCAGGCGCTGCCGGATGAGCTAAAGGAAGCCATGTGTGGAAAGGCACAAACCCCGCTTTGATGGCAAATCCCATAAAAAAGACGAGGAACAGTCCAAGTCCTACAGATTGAGGTTCGTTAGCAGTATATTCTGTTATTGCAGCAAAATCAAATGAGCCTGTTTTTATTTTCACCCACATGAAACCTATAGTAAGTAACAAAATACAGATATGAGACTGAATCAAGAAATTAATTCCTGCCTTTATTGTCTCTTTTTTCTTATGCTCAAAAATAATGACAACCATGGAGGAGAGCGCCATAATCTCCCAAACCACAAGCATCACGAATCCATTTTGTACAATACATATATCAATCAGAGAGGTATATGCAAAGAGAAGTGCCACTGCATGAAAAGCAATCTCCCGGCTTTGATCTCTATAACTCTTCATGTATTGGAATCCGTACCATGTCCCGGTTAGAAATGTAAAATTTATGAGCAACATAAACCAGGCAGAGAGGTAATCAATCTTTACCGATATGTCCCCTGAAATCCATGAACCCGGATAAGAGTACTCAACAGATCCATATAAAAATACAGATAAGGCGACAAATGAACAGAATACAGCCTGGAGTGTGAGTACAATCAAGGTAATTATTCCCCTACTCTTTGTCCCGAGAAAAGGGAAAACCAAAACCACTGCTATTGCTAGCAAGTTTAAAATCTCTACAAAAAATTTCTCCATTGGATTTGTGTAACAAAGTTAGAGTATAATAATTAATAACCCAAAAGATTTAGAGCTATCTTTGTATAATACGGCTTTATAAGACATGACAATAGTAAAGAGCATTTTTCATATTCCAAACAGGAAAAACAACAAGGTACTCTATTATTTTATAAACTCAGCCAGATATCTGGTTCCTGGTTTTTTCCCGAGAATAACAAGAGATTTTATACTAAAAAAGTATAACAATCTGAATCTTTCCATAAAGAATGAAATCACAGAACGTGTCAATTATTATAATAAACTTGAAGGTGTTACGCATTATCCCGATTCAGCATCTGACGGCTCAGAAATGATTCCACTTGGCAAGCTACGCCTGAAATCGACCATTTCAGGCAAGAAAGCAAAGAGTGTATATGTATTTGATTCTTACAGCTACATACGTTACTTCAAAAAAAGTCTGAAAGCCGGATTTTTATTCGGAGATATTACGCATGTGCCTGAAATACCCTCTTTCGTCAAGAGTCGGCCTGTAAATGGAGATAATTCTCATTCCATACTATTGCCTCTCAACAAAATAAGACACTTCACAACAGTGAAAGACAAATGGAAATTTACAGAGAAAAGAGACATTCTGGTTGGCAGGGCTCATGTCGCACAGCCCCAGCGTATCAAATTCTGGGAGATGTATTTCAACCATCCCATGTGTGATTTGGGTAATATAAACAAGGGGCTGGAAGGGCATTCGGAATGGATTGTCAAACCCCTTTCGATAGAAGAGCATCTAAAGTATAAATTCATTCTTTGCATAGAAGGGAACGATGTCGCGACAAACCTTAAGTGGGTTATGTCTTCAAATTCCCTGGCGGTAATGCCTAAACCGATGTACGAGACATGGCACATGGAGGGACGGTTAATCCCCGGATACCATTATGTGGAAATCAACCCGGATTACTCAGATCTTGAAGAGAAACTGAAATATTATATTAATCACCCAGAAGAAGCAGAAAAAATAACAAAAAACGCAAATGAATATATTAAAAAATTCACCAATAAGAAAATCGAGAAAATCGTTGGTTTGATGGTAGTTAACAAATATTTCCAATGTACTGGACAATCTACTTTGTGTGAAATTTAAAATTATGACTCAATAATGCAAATATTTTCTGTTATTTTTATCAACATTTTTTGTTTTTATTTGTAACTATATTTAAATTTGTAGACTAATAATATATTAAATATGAGAAAAATCGTCACACAACTGACAATATTGCTGTCTATCGCTTCTGCTGTATTGATAGGATGTGTCAACCTCAACCCTGATGACAACCCTATCGAATCTCCAATTGGCATCATTCCTTCAGACTTTGACTGGAAGACAGCAACTGATATCAAATGTACTATTCAAGTAGAACCGGTGACTGGAATCAGCAATACTGCATACAGGACAATCATAATATTCGGTAGTCCCCTTCTCAGTTCTTCTTCAAAGATCGCAAGCGGTTCAGCCAGACCGGGCTCACCATTTATTGTCACTCTGACACTTGCAACAGCTTTGGAGAAAATATATGTACAAGAGACACTTCCGAATGGCTCAAGTACTGTAAAAACCGTGGATATAACATCGGACAATCTTACTGTAGCATTTACAAAATCTTCAGGTACCACATTCGGTGCTCCACTGATGTTAGGGACCGATCCTGTTCCTGCCGTAACTATTCCTACCAATTTTGATGCAACTATTACAGCATCAACAAGCGGCTCTCTTTCCGGATTCAATTCAGGTGAAACAAGCATCTACGGCAATAAATATAAAGCATACTACCTCCCTTCAGGAGTTACAAACACCAAAATAACAGGTTTAAGTGGATGGAACAACCATCTTGTTATATATGTTGCAGGGACATTAAAGGTTTCAAATCTATCAATTTACCGGGGATCAATCTTTATTCTTGACGGAGGTGTTGTTGAAGTCCCTTCTCTTAACACTTCATCACCTTTAGCAACTGATGTCCCGACAATTTATATTGCACCTGGAGGAACACTTAAACTAACAAGTACAACAAACAGCACAAGCCTAAGCGATGGTGTTTACTCTATCAATAAGGGAAATATTATCGGATACCGGAATCTTTCCGTTTCCACTGGTACTGATTTTTATAATGTGGGTACAATTACCCTATCTTCAACAAAAAAGACAGTCTATCCTACCCTATTCATCACAAACAATTCCAGCTTATATAACAGCGGCACAATAGATACCTACGGTGTGGATTTTACAGTCTCTTCAATTGTAACCAATACATCCGGAGCAGTGATAGACGTTACTAATTATTCACAGACTAACAGTACAACCGTTAATAATTACGGAGAAATTGCAGCAAGTGAAACTTTTACTATAACATCAACCGCAATACTAAACAATTATTGTCATATAACAACAGCTGCAGCTTCTTTAGGAACAACAACATGCAATATTTATGAAGGCTCTCTGTTCCATTGTCAATCTCTGGAGCCGAACTCTCTAACATTAAACCTTTTTGGAGGCAGCCTTTTCCTTGTTGACGGAAACATTTCCAGTGTATATAATCTTTGGATTAATAACAACACAAGCACATTTTCTGTTTTAAAATGCTCGGGGACAATCAGTAATGGATTTACATCAACATATGGTGGTGGAAGCTCTTCTGTAAACGGAAAGGTTGAATTAGTCCTCACAAACCTGACAGAAGGTTCCGGAACCAATGGACGATTACGATTTGAACCTGCTTTTACGAATGGTGCAATTCTTACGTCTGCACAAACACAGAATATTCCGGCTACGACATGTAATGCAGGTCTTGGACAGATTTCCGGCGGTGGCAGCTCTTCAGATGTAGATGGTGACGGAATATCTGCAGATACTGACATAGACGACAATGATGCCAATGTTGCATTTGTTTCGTACTTCCCGGCAGAAGGTACTTGGGGTACTTATGCATTCGAAGATTTGTGGCCATCTAAAGGGGATTACGATGTAAATGACCTTGTAATGGACTTTAGGATTGCAACCTATTCTAACGCATCAAATCTGGTTACAAAAATGAAGATTGACTATAATGTCAGGGCAAGTGGAAGTACTCTTGTACTGGGAGCTGCTTTCCAACTTGATCAGGTCAATGCGTCAAACGTCACTTCTGTGACTGGTCAGACCCTAGGCTCTTCAGGAGGATACTTCACTACTGCAACCAACGGCACCGAAAGTGATGTTGCGCGTGCTGTAATTCCTCTGTTCAACAGCCAGAGAGAGCTTACTAGTTTTAGCGGATTTCTGAATACTGAGACAACAGACACACATTATAACACTCCTGACAACTCTGTTGTAGTTACATTCAATACTGGATTAGATCAGTCTAAACTATCCATGGGAGCTCTTAATTTCTTCATAGCTGCTCAATCCAGGGGAAACGAGATACACCTTCCAAGCTACACTACCACATCAAAATTCTCCTCTTCAACAGTAGGCGGAGCAGGTGGAGATATATATAAATATATTGACGGAATGATGTGGGGACTTATGATACCTCAGACATTCAGCCACCCTATAGAGAGATCTCCTATCAATGATGTTTATCTGCACTTTGCAGAGTGGGCTACATCTGGTGGAACTTCATATACAGACTGGTACATGCCAAAAAGCGGTTATATAGATGATGAGTTGATATACACTTATTAAACACAAAAGTCATTAAAGAATAAAAGGTTGCCTGACAAACAGGCAGCCTTTTATTTTATAGAATAATCCGTCCTAAAATAGCGTTACACAAAAAAGTTATAGTATGTCCTTCTAATTACAAGTTGTAGAAGAGGTGGAACGAGGTGAGGTCACCATATCAGAGGCACATCGCAAATATGGCATACAAGGCAGCCATACAGTAGGCACATAAATCAAAAGAATGGTAGCTTTGATGTTTGATACACCATTCAACCGAAAGCCATGAGTAAGTCAAAGAAACAACAGCTATTTAACCATGCACAAACTTGTAAAGGAGAGTATTCATATATAATTCAAAAAAGCCACATTGCTTTTGCAACATGCTGACACCTTAACAAATGCATAAACAGAGAGTGGTTAATATTAAACGTATAAAAAACTGGCAAATGATTTACATTTGCCAGTTTTTACTTATTTTAGATTGTCAAACCTGTAATGGTTTTTCAGGACATGACATGTTTTAATAATCCTATTTAGGACATCAGATTAGAGTTTCATAATGTTTGCCAGTGGAGCAACCCAATAGTTCCTGAGTCCGAATCCTCCCGATTTACCTTGAACTCTTTCAGTAAAAAGAATTCTTTTTGTTTTCACGTTAAAACAGACAAGAACAAAACGTCCCATTGCATCCTGACGATCAAGCATCTCAGCAACATAAATAACACCATATCCAGTATCTTTTCCTGTATTGAAAGATTTTATCAAAGCTGAGATATTCTGATCGGTAAGCTTATATTGTTTGTTGTATGTGCTCATACTGTTTCCGTCCATTACACGGCTCCTGTAGATAGCCTCATCAATGTTTACATTGTCAAAGCTCTCGAATCTCTGCCTCTTCAACTCGGCGGCATTGTCCAATTCGTGGGCATATTTAGTGAAGAATGTTGTAAACGGATATTTGCCGGACTCTGTAATAATAAGTTTATTAATTTCTTCAAAGGCTTGTATGAATTTATCCGGGCTCTCTTTAGCGCCAAATACTTTTACCATTGAAAAATCAACGCCATAATAATTCATTTTTGGTGCATTCTGCGAACCGTTGCCCGCAAATAGATTGCTTGCCGATACGAACAGAACAATCAGGATAATTATCTTCTTCATCGCTTTGCTTGTTAGGTTTATAACAAATTTAAGAAAATTTTTTAATTTTTCTTCCTATAACTTATTATTGCCCATAAATTAAATGTCATGGCAAATAAAGATAAAGCGACTATCTGTCTTGTAAGGTCTGCCAACCCACTTCCTTTTAAATAAAGCATACGCATAATCTCAATAAAATACCTCATTGGATTGAAGCCGGCTATAATTTTTGCCCAGCCTGGCATACTGTCTATTGGTGTGAAAAGGCCTGCCATCATAATCATTACAAGCATAAAGAAAAACATTACAAACATCGCCTGCTGCATTGTGTTTGAATAATTGGATATTACAAGTCCAAGGCCCGAGACAACAAGAACAAAGACAGATGCAAGAAGATAAAAAGTAGCAAGAGATCCAATCGGCGAAACACCGTAGAAGATTTTTGCCAGAATTATGACTATTGTAAGTACAATGAATCCAATAATCCAGTACGGGATTAGTTTTGACAAAATAAATGTGAATTTTGGTATTGGAGTCACATTCATCTGCTCAATAGTACCAGCCTCCTTTTCCGAGACAATATTCAATGCAGGTAAAAAACCGCATAGCATGGTCAATAACATTGTCATCAATGCCGGCACCATAAATTTCTTATAATCCATAGTCGGATTATATCTTGTCTGGGTTGACACATCAATAAGAGCCGATTGTCCTGATACGTTTTTTTCTGAAAAGAATTCTGAAATTATACTCGAAAGATATGCCCCCCCCATAGCACCTCTGGTTCCATTGACAGCATTTACCGAAATATTTACCTTTGCATTTTTCTCTCTCATCTGATCTTTCTCATAGTTTTCAGGAATTTCCAGAATAATATCAATCTCATCGTTTTGAATCATCTCTTTAGCTTCTTTGTAGCATATTGCGTATTTTTCAACCATAAAATACGAAGAGGAATTAATTTTGTTTACAAGCTCCTTTGAGAGTTGACTTCTATCATTGTCCACAACAGCAACTTTAATATCCTTTATATCCAGATTTGCTGCCCAAGGCATTAGCAGCATCATCATTACAGGGAACACCAGTATAAGTTTCGGGAGGAACTTATTCCTCATTATAGCCTTAAACTCTTTTTCTATCAAATATTTCAGCATATCAGGCAAGTCTTATCCTGAATTTCTTCAGGCTTATTATTGTAAATACCACAGCCATCCCTACAAGTACAGATATTTCAGTCAGTACATACCCGACAGGTAGACCCTGAATCATAAGTTTTTTTACCGCCACGATGTACCATTTTGCCGGAATGAATTGAGCAATTGCCCTTAAAATAAAAGGCATATTCTCCACAGGGAATATCATACCCGAAAGTAACATTACCGGCATCATAAATACCAGCCCGGATATAAGCATTGCAGCAACCTGTGTGTCCACTAAAGTTGAAATCAATAATCCTATGGATAGTGCAACAAGGATGAATATTACTGAGACAATGATGAGCCAGAAGAGACTACCGCTTATAGGAACATCTAAAAGAAATACGGAAAGAAGCAGGACAGTAGTAAGGTTAACCAATGAAAGGGTGAAATATGGAACAGCCTTTGAAAGAATAATAAAAATCGGTTTCATTGGAGATACCAATAATACCTCCATTGTCCCCACCTCTTTCTCGCGGACAATTGAAATTGAGGTCATCATTGCACAAATCAACATCAATATCATGCCCATAACTCCGGGTACGAAACTGTATGAGCTCTTCATCTGAGGATTATACAACATACTGAGCTCAGCAGTAACAGGCAAAGATTTATTTGTCAAATCAAGTTGTGCCTCTGTTATAATAGCATGAACATACCTAGTGACAGCATTCGATGTATTAGGATCTGTCCCGTCTGTTATTATCTGAACATTTCCCTTGCCTTCATGCAAGATTTTGTTATATAAGTTACTTTCAAATACTGCAACAACTTTTGCTTTTCCGGATTGGAGCAACTTGTTGGCATCACCCATATTATCTATTGATGCTACAAGATTGAAATATGGACTTTCGCCGATTTTACGGATTACCAGCCTTGATGCAACGTCATGCGATTGATCATATATTGCTATGTCTATATTTTTAACCTCATTAGACAAAGCAAAACCAAAGAGTATTATCTGAATAGCCGGCATTAACAATAAAATCAGAATCGTCCTCGGATCTCTGAAGATGTGCATGAACTCTTTTTTAACAAAAATTAAAAACTGTCTCATCTTAAATCTCCTTTCTATTTGCTCCCCTTGCGAGTTTGAGGAAAACGCCTTCCATTCCGCCCACATTGAATTTTTTCTTCAGGTTGCTTGGAGTATCAAGAGCATCAATCCTTCCGTCCACCATTATTGAGACTCTGTCACAATACTCAGCCTCATCCATGTAATGTGTGGTAACGAATACTGTGATACCCTCATGTGCTGCCTTATATATCAGCTCCCAGAACTGTCTCCTTGTTGATGGATCTACTCCTCCGGTAGGTTCATCAAGAAAAACCACTTTTGGTTTGTGGAATATGGCTACTGAAAATGCCAGTTTTTGCTTCCACCCCAAAGGAAGTGATTTGACCAATGCCTCCTTTTCTAACATGAATCCAAGCTCTTCAAGCATCAAATTGCTCTTTTCCGCTATCTCCTTGTCATTCATCCCGTAGATCCCACCAAACAGTCTGAAATTTTCCCATACTTTAAGATCCTCATAAAGAGAGAACTTCTGACTCATGTAACCTATATTTGATTTCACCTTATCTGATTCCTTCATCGTATCAAAATTTGCCACAAGTGCTGTTCCCGATGTTGGGATACTAAGAGCACAAAGCATCCTCATTGCAGTTGTCTTACCTGCGCCGTTTGCTCCCAAAAAACCAAATATCTCCCCTTTATATACATCAAATGAGATATTGTCTACTGCAGTAAAATTCCCGAATTTCTTTGACAATTCAGAAACCTCTATAACCTTATCTCTATCTGAAAATTTCTTAGTCATTTCTTTATTAATTTTCTGATTTCATTTTTGATAATATCATATAACTATCTTCAATATTTGCCTCAATTTCACTAACTTCCAAATTTACAAAGCCAAGATTTTCCATCATTTTTATAACATCATCTGTTGTTGTAGAGGAATCTTTGAGAGTTATATGATGCACGTCGCCAAATCCAAATGCCATCTCAACAAATGGCAACTCACGCAAAGCCTTAAGAATAGGATACATATCATCACCTTTGACAGACATTATTTTCTTTTCAAGTGAGCCGACTATCCCAGCCGGTGTATCTATCCTCATAAAAGTCCCTTCATTAATCAATACTATTCTGTCACATAATTTCGCCTCATCCATATATGGAGTTGATACTATGATGGTTATGCCCTGCTCTTTAAGCCTTCCCAACATTCCCCAAAACTCTTTCCTTGATACTGGATCTACTCCTGTTGTAGGTTCATCAAGAAACAGAACAGACGGTTTATGTATGAGAGCACAGCTGAGCGCCAACTTCTGTTTCATTCCACCGGAGAGATCTCTTGCCTTCCTCTTTTTGAATGGTTCTATCTGACTGTAAATATCTTTAACCAGAGAGTAATTATCTTCGACGGAGGTTTTAAAAATAGTTGCAAAGAAATTGAGGTTTTCCTCAACTGAGAGATCCTGATAGAGGGAGAATCTTCCCGGCATGTAACCAACTCTCTCCCTAATATTTTTATAATCCTTTATCACATCAAACCCGTCAACTGTTACGCTTCCGGAATCAGCCAGCAGAAGTGTTGTCATAATCCTGAACAGAGAAGTTTTTCCTGAACCATCCGGTCCGATCATTCCGAACATTTCACCCTTATGAGCCGAGAAACTCACCCCTCTGAGAGCCCTGACAGCCCCGTAAGATTTCGTTACATCTCTGACAATAACCGACTCCATTTATTTCTCATTTAAAAATTGCAACTCTCCGTACATACCAATTTTAAGGTAACCATCGTTTTTTACTCTAATCTTTAACGCATATACGAAATTTTCGCGCTCTTCCTTTGTCTGTATGGTTTTTGGAGTAAATTCCGCTTTGTCGGATATCCACGACACTATTCCCTCATACTCTTTTCTCTCCTTGACGCCAAAATCTGCAAATACTCTGACTTTATCCCTCAGTTTTAATTTTGTAAGCTGACTCTGTGTCACATATGCCTTTAGCGTAATTGTATCCAAATCTGCCACCTTAAAAAGTGGTTTTCCCACTACAGTAAACTCTCCCTCCTCAGCATACTTTCCTATAATGGTTCCCTTAACAGGAGAATAGATTTTACAACGACCTATCTGATCTTCCAATTGCTTTATCTGCGCCTCTATTGCCGAACCTTCACTATCTGCACTTGAATTGTTCCTTTGCATAGATGAAAGTTGGGCACTTCTCTGCTTGTTCAGTGTAGATATCTGTGCATTAATATCGTCAAGAGTCTTTGTATTGCCTGCTCCCATCGTAATAAGGCGTTCGGCCCTGGTTTTCTCTATATCAAGATTAGATATCTGTTGATCTATAGCAGCGATCTGTGTTGGAATATCTGCTTTTCTGCTTCTAACAGCCTTAACACTTGATATAAGCCTCTCTTTCTGCAATTGCAATTGAACTGTATCTACATAACCCAGTTGAACATTTTGGTCAACCTCCTGTCCTTCTTCTATACCAAGACTTATTATCCGGCCTGTTGCTTCTGATGAAATTATTATCTCTGTTGCCTCAAAATTACCGGATGCGTCAAAGTTCCCCTCTTTATCACTACATGAGTAGCTTGTGAATAATATCACTGTAAATATCATATAACTTAATGATCTATCCATTGTATTCATTTTTAATTATTTGTAGTATTTTTAAAATTGTATATTGCCATTATTAGCTCCACTTCATGTTTGGCTTTAATAACTCTTGCTGCATCAAGCTGATTCATTTCGTGTACCATATCAGACACAGAGATTGTCCCCTCACCCAACTTAATCTCCGCTGACTTTTGTATTTTCTCTCTCAATGAAATAACCTCATCATCTCTATACAGTAATTCCTTTATCTTTTTTATCTCCTCAGATTGCATTGCTATTTGAAGGTTTGTATTGTATATAAAAGTCTCTCTTGAATTCTCCACACTCTTTTTATTCAGCTCAATTAATCCGAGATCGCGCTTTTTCGTATAAAACCCCCCAAGATTCCATACAGCTTTAAGTCCCGCAATATAGAAAGGAGAAAAAGAGTTATTAAGCATATTCAGGCCGGGACGACCGTATCCTGCCTGGAAGTAAGCCGCTATTTTAGGTTTTAGTTGAGATTTTATAATCTCGCTCTGAGTATCCAGCAAATCACCCTGAACGTTAAGCATTATCAGTTCCGGTCTTTTAATCTCAGAATAAGTAACTGTGTCCTGTGGGATCTCGAATGTCGAATTATAATCCTGGCTAACACCCATCATTGCAGAAAGCATTGAAATATAAGCCCTTCTCCCGGCCTTGAGCTCTGTCTCTTTTTGTTTTGCATTTAAAACCTCTACATTAATCACATCTAAATCAGATTGGTTGGCCAATCCACTACTCATATATGCATTAATTTTGTTAACATTTCTTTCAAGATCCTTAAGAAGCAGTGCCACTTGCCCTATCTGCCTATCTATTAATATTATCCCAAAATAAAGCTGATTAACTCTCTCTCTCACATCATACAAATCAACATCCAACTTACTTTTTTCAAAATCAGACTGTTTTTTTATCATGTTCTTACGAGAAGCCGTTGCACCTCCGTCCCATATTACCTGATCTACCTGCATTACTGCATTATACTGATCCTTATTAAACGGTTCGATATTAACTCCCGGTAATGATATCGGTATCTCTGTAACTTCTGATTGATATGATGCCTTTGCCTGTAATGTGACCTGAGGTAGATATGCCATATTTGCATTCTTCAGGTTAAATGACCGCGATTGTTCTATAAGGTCATACTTCTTTATAAGCGGATAATTAGCCTCAACTTTCCGTTGACATATACTGATCGAGTACTGTGCATACAGGTCACTTCCCATAATTAACAGAACGTTCAAGGCAATTAACATCCTAAACGGGGTTCTCATAAATATATTCCTCCAATAATTGTTTTTATAATCTCATCTTTCCTGGCATTAATAAAAGTAATATAACTCTCATCGTTCATCTCTCTTATGTTCAAGAGTAAGGGTTTTGCAATAAACATAAATACGTTAAGAGAAATTATATTGAATATCATATCAAAACCATTCACATTACGGATAAGTCCTTTTTCCCGTTCTTTTGCAATCTCCGTCTCCAGCATATCTACAATGTGCATAGCGTGAAGCTTCATTTTTTCAAAAATATGCCCTATGCGATCGCTGTTTCTGTTTACTTCACTAAGAAGTAGCAGCGGAAGGCCAGGATTCTGACAAAGAAAATCTATATGTATTTTTACAATATTCTCAATTCTCTCCTTAAGGCCTCCCTTACACTCTTCATCTATCGATATAGATTCGATAAATTGCATAAATTTTTCTTCAAACAATTTATTGAAAAGGTTTTCCTTCGTCCTGAAGTAGTAGTGAACAAGTGCCTGATTGCAACCTGCCTTTTGTGCAATTTCAGTAGTGGAAGTCCTTGTAAACCCTTTTTTCAGAAAAAGCTCCTCGGCAGCATTGATTATCTGCCTCTCCATATTTTGATTTTTCTCACTCATTTAATAGTGTTATTTAATAGACTTATTAATCGGTGCAAATTAACAGCCTCTAAAGCATTTTTCCAAATTTTTTTCTAATTTTGTACAAAGAGTTAATACGGTTAATCCAAAATGAAAACTCCGGTTCTTATATTATTTGTCCTCCTTTGCACCTCATGCTTCAAGATGCCGGATGACTCTTATGTTCCTCCTGTAGATGTTCCTCTTGATTTTGACTGGAAAACAATAGAATCAAAACAACTTGTACTCAACGTCGTATCCTCTATATTGAATGAGAGTGGAGATACCGTAGCATCATTTCTACCTGCCGGGACATACGACATTGTAACAGGCAAGGGATCAGCACTTACAGTCAAGGCTGAGACTCAATCTGTACAAACTAAGGCTGGAAACAATAACTTTATAAGAGTCTATTTCCCCTCAAAAAACAAGTTCGCCACAGTGATGTATGAAGATCTATTCCCTTACAAAGGAGATATGGATATGAACGATGTGGTTTTCGGACTTAATATAGAATACGATCTCACAAATCAACTCTTGGTAAATTCTATTACAATAACCATTCAGCCGAGAGCTATAGGTAGTTCATACGAGACTATTGGAATAGCAGCAAATTTTTCATACAAATTTCCTATTGATATAATTGATTATGTAGTGTATGGTAATGGCCCTGACGTGAGTTCACTGTTCAGCATTAACAGAGGTAATAAGGGTTACACTCCTGAAATGTACAACTATTCATCTCAAGTTGTTCCTCTAACCGGGAATTATAGGGAGTATTTCCACAATGAAAAGGATCTCTTTCTGAATGTCAGGAATATAGACGCATTTACAACATCCGAAGAATTTTCAGCTAAAATTTACTTTAAATCTTCAAGTCTGGTTAGCTATTCAAATTTCACCTTTCTGGATGCAACCAACACTTCTAAGATTAATCTTGATTTATTCACAGTGTTCAAATACAGAGGGCAAGAGGTTCATTTTAAAGACCAGCTTCCCACCGAAAAGTTTGATCCTTATCTTTTCGTGGAAACAAGGCCTTTGACAAACTTTTCAACAATTGACAATTGGGTTTGGGCTATAATTAGTGAGAAGTCAATACGTCACCCAAGAGAGTTTGTAAAGATTTACAAAGCATATCCAGACTTTAAACTTTGGGCTGAAAGTTCCGGAAACACAAATTTAAACTGGTATTCCAACTCAGTTATAGACAGCCTCTATACTACCGGAAACTTCAGTTTTATTAATTAGGATACTTTAAGTATTTCAAGAGAGGACGAATTATATACGGTTTTATTCTTGTAAGATGTGGAAAAAGAATTATTAAAAGATTCTTTAATGTTATATATCTGAGGCATTTCAGGTTTTTCAACCTTACTAAAACACTCATTCTCGCATATAAAGTAAATACTTCAGCCTGATAGGCCAAAGAGTTTGCCAGCAGCGCTATCTCCTTATCTATTAGCTCTTTTTTGTCCCTGTTGACATTTACAGAATATAATTTTAACTCATCAATTACTTTTAGGTATCCCTTCGCATTTCTGTCGGAGAATTTTTTGGTCATTGTAGAATTTGGTCTTACTCTTCTATGAAATAATATATGCGGAATTAAGGCAACTTTTTTAGCTTCAATAAACAATTTTGTAGTAAACAACTCATCTTCATGGATAATACCAGGGAAAAATCTCAGTTGAAACTCCTCTATAAAATTTCTTCTTATGAATAAAAGCCATGGTGCAACCCTAAATCTGCCAATACTCAACAGTTTTTCCATAGCCTCACAGCCTTGTAATATCTGTTCCGTTATCTTTCCTGTACGGATATAATCCCATTGCAAAGTACTTCCGTCCTCAGAAAAGACATCTGCATCAAAAAAAACGAAGTCGAGATTATCAATTTTGGATCTTTGAAAACAAAGTTCCATGGCATTTTTTTCAAGAATATCATCACTATCCATAAAGTATATATACTCGCCGGTTGCATTATCGAGGCCCGCATTCCTTGCTACAGATTGTCCCTGATTAGTCTGTATATAATACTTAACTCTGCAATCTTTTTTTTGAAATTCTTCTATTATTTGCCCGCTGCTATCTGTAGATCCGTCATTGATTATTATAATCTCTATCTCCTCCAATGTCTGCTCAGAAACAGACATAAGCGCAGATTCAAGATAGCCGGCTGTGTTGTAAACCGGTATGATTACACTAACTTTTGGCGGAAGAACCATGTCGTTTATTATATTCCTCAAATGAAACTGGCTTTTTGTATATTCCCAAAGCCCTTACAGCTCTTTGCTTTATGAAATAACACAAAGCTTTAGCTGTGGCTAAAAATTCTCTTGATGTTGACAATTCTGGAAACATTTTTTGCACCATTATAGGATCCCATTTTTTTAAAAAGAATGAGCTCAAATATTCATCCGAAGGATTAACTATTATATCAATAGAATCTCTCCATTCGTACCTTACTGCATTGAAATTGTTTCTAGTAAGAATCTGCAATCTGAATGGTAAAGAGTGATATGGAAGATAGTTCAAAAAAAGATCACCGAAATCTGTTGCAAAATTATAAGGCATCTTTGATTTCTCAAACATTACGAATTTATTGTCAATCTCCAGGGAAACCCACTTGTGTGAATCTTTAGGTGCCAGAATCTCACCTATAAGACTAGGAGCCTCAAGATACCCTGATTTTGCCACACGACTCTGCTCTGCAGCAAATTTTGCCGGATCATCAACATGCTCAATTACATGACTGCAAACCACATAATCAAACAACTTATCTGCAAAAGGTAATTTATTAGCGTCTGCCTGTAAAATAGTCTGATGGGGGTAGATCCTGAAATCTCCTCTTCTGTGATGGTTGTCATCTATAAATTTTTCAACAAGGACATCAGCTTCTCTTGTCGGGTTGCTTCCGGGACCAATCTCCAGAACCATGCCTCCTTTTTTTATGTGAAGACTGCCTTTTTCGTACGGGTTTCCTATTTTCATGGCATTATTAATTATTGTAAATTTAAGAAAAATCTTAAATTTGATATATAAACGATCCGGAAAAGAATATGAGAGGAAAATCCATGAAAATAGCTTACTGCATACCATCTCTATATTCCGTAAGCGGAATGGAAAGAACTCTCTCAATAAAGGCTAACTTTTTTGCGGAAAAGCTGGGGTACGAGATCTATATTATTCTTACTGATGGGAAAAATCAGAAAAACGCCTTCCCTCTTTCGGATAAGATAAAAGTTATTAATCTTGACATCAATTATGATGATATCTGGAGATATCCCCTCTACAAAAAGGTATTTGCTTACACAGTAAAGCAGATTAGATACAGAAAAAGGTTAAAAAGAGCACTTTTTGAGTTAAAACCGGACATTACTGTCTCCATGTTGAGAAGGGAAATAAATTTCATCACAAGGATAAAGGATGGAAGTAAAAAGGTTGGTGAGATGCACTTCAATAAAAGCAACTATCGGGATTTTGCCAATAGTGGTTCTTCAATTCTAAGAACTATTTTAGCAAAAATCTGGATGCATCAGCTCATAGTTAATCTTAAAAGACTGGATAAATTTGTGGTATTGAGCAATGAAGACAAGGAGAAATGGATTGAACTAAACAACCTTGCCGTCATATACAATCCCCTCCCCGATTTCCCTGAATCTGTATCCGACTGCACAAACAAAATAGTTGTAGCTGCAGGCAGGTTTGTCAGACAAAAGGGTTTTGATATGTTAATCGACTCTTGGCGGTATGTGGCTGAGAAGCATCCTGACTGGAAATTGAAGATATACGGCAATGGTAATAAAGAGGCATTTTTGAATCAGATTTCCAAAAACGGCAATCAGGAGAGTTGCATTCTGTATGATGCTGTACCCGATCTTTCAAACAAATTGTCAGAAGGGTCCATTTTTGCATTCAGCTCAAGGTTTGAGGGCTTCGGAATGGTCATAACAGAGGCGATGGCTTGCGGTCTTCCTCCCGTTGCATTTGCCTGTCCTTGCGGCCCGAAAGACATAATAAACGATGGAATTGACGGTTTTTTAACAAACCCGGGGGAGATAGAAACTCTTGCCGAAAAAATTAATTTTCTCATAGAAAACGAGGATTGTAGAAAGGAGATGGGCAAAAAGGCAAGAAACAGGGCTGAAAGATTTCGCATTGAGTTTATAGCACAGGAGTGGGATTCTCTTTTCAGATCTTTATTATAAATTCCTAAATAAATCTTATGAAATGGTATAAGAAATATCTTTCTGTTTATGAAAAACCTTTCAGTGAGGCACCATCTTCCATCATAGATGAGGTAAGGGAAAAACTTCAGACACTCCAGAGCAACAATCCTGTCGCTTCTGTAGTTGTTATTGCCTACAATGAGGAGAAAAGGCTACTAAGTTGCTTATGGTCGCTGAGTGACACAAAGTGTAAATACCCGATTGAGATCTTAGGGGTGGATAACTCCTCTTCAGATAGAACTGCGGATGTATATAAGGCCACGATGCTTCCATATTATAATGAGGAGAAAAAGAGCTGCGGTTATGCACGAAACAGAGGACTTCAGGAAGCTAAAGGGAAATACTACATATGTATCGATGCAGATACAATGTACCCGGAAAAATATGTGGAGACGATGATAGGTGCTCTCATGAAACCCGGCGTTGTTGCAGTATCATCACTCTGGAGCTATGTGCCAAGCAAGGAATACCCGCGTTTCTGGATGTTTTTTTATGAATTGTTAAGAGATATAAACTTATTCCTTCTATCATTTAAAAGTCCGGAGAGAAGCGTAAGAGGTCTTGTATTCGCATATGAAGCAGAATATGGGAAAAAAGTCGGCTATCGTGTACAGATAATCAGAGGGGAGGATGGCGCAATGGCATACGGTTTGAAGCAATACGGCAAAATAGCATTTGTCAGGAGCAGAAAAGCAAGAGCTGCAACTTGCACTGCTACAGTAGCTGCAGACGGCTCTCTAAGGAAGGCATTTAGAAACAGGGTAAAAGGGGCATTTAAGGGAATAAGGAAATATTTTATTAAAACCACAGGGGAGGTAAAAGATCAGCCGTCAAATTTAGTTAACAAAGAATGAGAGCTTTATTTATCCATTTCTTCGATTTTGCCCCTCACAGTGGCATAAGCAAGAAAATTCTGTATCAGGTGGAAGCCCTGCGACATTGTGGACTTGATGTTGATCTATCTTACATTGAAATTGATAAGGATGGCATACAGCGAAGGATGTGTGGAGAGGTCGTTATCGACAACTTCGGAAATGGACTATATGCCAAGTTCTTCAAATGGTTTAAATTTTCAAACCTCACTAAACACATTTTGAAAGAGAGGTATGATCTTATTTATATTAGATCCTTCTATAATACCAACCCGCCTCTCCTAAGGATGCTGAAAAGGCTGCAAAATGCAGGAATTCGAGTTGTAA
Organism: Rikenellaceae bacterium; assembly: GCA_034928745.1. Lineage (GTDB taxonomy): Bacteria > Bacteroidota > Bacteroidia > Bacteroidales > UBA932 > Bact-08. Next base: position 14,375 of record JAYFOS010000016.1, on the reverse strand, counting down.
TGGAGTATCCGACATACCCGTATGACAAGGAGACAGAAGGGGCGAATCTTAATTATGCACTCATTTTCTGGCTTAACAGGATATTCAGAAAAAGGCTGCCCGGGCATATATCAAGGATTGTTACCTTTACAGATCTTGAAGAGATAGAGGGTATACCGACAATAAAGATCTCAAATGGAATAGACTTCAACAGCATAAGATTAAAAACCAAACGAAAGGAGAGTACAAGCTTTAATATGATAGCTGTTGCAGATATTCATTATTGGCATGGCTTCGACAGGATAATCAAAGGTCTGGGAGAGTACTATAAAGAGGAGCATTCAGAAGAGGCTAATCTGGCAATTATAGGCGAAGGGTCTTCAGATATTATTAATTCATTGACCAAACTTGTCTCTGACTACCGAATAGAGAAGCATGTCAGATTTCTTGGATTCAGGCACGGGGAAGAGTTAGACAATCTCTTCGATGATGCAGATTTCGGAATAGCAAGTCTTGCACGTCACAGATCCCATATTACCAAGATCAAGACACTGAAGAACCGGGAATATGCAGCAAGGGGTATTCCTTTTATATACTCTGAAACCGATGACGATTTTGATTCAATGCCATATATATTAAAAGCCCCGGCAGATGATTCACCTATATTTGTAAAATCAATAATTGATTTCCATAAATCACTGAAAATGTCCCCTGTAGAGATAAGAGATACAATTATAGGAAAACTCTCATGGAATGTTCAGATGAAACGAGTTGCAGATACAATATTTAATGAAAGATGAATGTACTTGAGTTATATTTCTGGATTGCCCTTTTAATAGTATTCTATACGTATCTGGGATATGGCATCATCATTTTTTCCCTTGTAAAAATAAAAGAATTACTCTTAAAAAAAGCTAACACCGAAGATAGAGATGACTTGCCGGAGGTAACGTTGCTTATTGCCGCATACAACGAGGAGGATATTATAGATAAAAAAATGGAGAATTGTCTTCAGATCAAATATCCCGAAGACAAATTGAAAATTCTATGGGTTACAGACGGCTCGACCGACAATACTAATGCAAAGCTTTCACAATACAACAGGGTAAAAGTCTATTTCTCTCCTGAACGAAAGGGAAAATCCGCAGCAATAAACCGGGTTGTACCATTGATAGAATCTCCCCTCATTATCTTCACGGATGCGAACACGATGATTAACGACCTGGCTGTTTATCTTATAGTTGATGCATTCAGAGATTCAAAAGTGGGATGTGTCGCCGGTGAAAAAAGAATATCAATGTCTGACAAAGAGAGTCTTTCAGCCGGAGGTGAGGGTATCTACTGGAAATATGAGTCATTCCTTAAAAATATGGATTCAAGACTCTATTCTGCCGTCGGTGCTGCCGGAGAGTTGTTTGCAATCCGAAGCTCTTTGTACGAAGGGATTCGTCCGAATATTTTACTCGACGATTTTGTTCTCTCCATGAGAATTGCAGCCAAGGGATATGTAATAAGATATTGCAAGAATGCCTATGCCGTGGAGCAGGGATCTCTGAACATTAATGAAGAAAGAAAGAGAAAAGTAAGAATATCTGCCGGAGGCATTCAATCTGTTCTAATTCTCAGCAAAGTACTTAATCCGATAAAATACCCCACTCTGTTTTTTCAATATATCTCTCACAGAGTATTACGATGGACCATTACACCAGTTGCTCTCTTTTCCCTTCTTCCTGTAAATCTTGCAATAGTTATCATCAATCCTCATACTATCTATGTATCAATGCTTGTACTACAGGTATTGTTCTATTCTCTTGCGCTTTTAGGTAAAAAGACAGAGGGGAAGGAGACAAGTATGAAAATACTTTTTGTCCCTTACTACTTTCTGTTTATGAACTATAATATTTTCCCGGGCATGGTATATCTGATAAGAAAAAAGAGAGGAGACGGAACATGGGAAAAATCCCGCAGGAAGTAATTAAAGAACCCTCTCCCATTTCCCGGATTCCTTCGAATATTGTTTAAGTAACTTAGCAGGGTTACCCCCAACTATGCTAAACGGTGGTACATCTTTATTCACGAGGCTGCAGGCTGCGACAACCGAATGTGAACTAATTCTGATTCCTTTTGTGATGACACTGTTTGCTCCTACCCACACATCTTCCTCAATTACAATCTGCGCAGTGGATACACCCTGACTTGCAATAGAGGAATTAACATCCTCATAATTATGATCCAATCCGGAAACAGTCACATTTTGGGCAAGATTTACATTATTTCCGATAGATACAGGACCTATAATTACATTCCCTATTCCGATTCTTGTATTATCTCCAATCTCAATATCTCCCACCATATTGTTAACTGTAGCATAATCCTCTACAACAGAATTTCTGCCGATAATAAACTTATTGAAAGGCACTATATCTTTCCTTACACTGCTACATAAAACCGATCGATGTCCTTTCTTTATGTATAAGGGTCTTAACAGGCGAAGCCAAAGTCTCGGCCTTGTCCGTATGGGATTTACAAGAAGGTTAAGTACAAAAAGTTTTAGCTTCTCGTTTTTCTTCAGCTTTTCAGATATAAAACCGAAACTCTCCATTGCATTCATATTATTACAAATTTAAAATATTGCAGTCAATAATAGACATATTGTCTGTTTTTTTATTACTTTCAAAGTGTAAATAATAAAACCGCTGAATTTTGTTCTACTCTAAATACATATATAGCCACAATTGGAATATAGGTTTCTCGGAAACTAGCCCTGAAAGCCTTATTAAAAGTGAGAAGTTGGGAAGAATAAAGTGGTTGAGTCACCCATACAAGGATCGTTTTTTTGCAGATCCTTTCGTCATTAGTTCAGATTGTTCAATAATAAATGTTCTTGTAGAGGAGCTCCCTTTTTCCATGAAAAAAGGGAGAATAGCCAGACTCGTGGTAGATACCAAGAGTAAAAGTCTTATTAAAAGAGAGACTGTTCTGGAACTTGAAAGTCATTTATCATATCCGGCATTTCATAGAATAAATGACAAAATCTATCTATTTCCCGAAAACAGCGCTTCAGGCAGACTAACAATTTATGAATACAATGAGACTCTCAACTCAGTCACCCAGGTAGACACGATGGTTCCTGAGCCATTAACTGACGCCACTCTATTTCATTCTGAAGGTATGTATTGGCTCTTTGCCACTAAACTACCGGAATCTAACGAAAAGCTTTTCCTTTACCACTCATTGAATTTTGCCGGGAATTTCGTTTGTGTTAATAATGGGGATCCGATTATAATCGGACTTTCATCATCCAGACCTGCAGGTAATATATTTACAGTAAACGGCAATCTGTACAGGCCGGCACAAAACAGTGTAAGGCACTATGGCGAAGGAATGATGATTCAACAAATTATGAAATTAAGTAAAGAAGAGTATGTTGAAAAGAACATATTAACAATAAATCCTCATTCATTCAGATACAATCTGGGAACTCACACTATAAATTTTTATGAAGGGGGCTGTGTAGTTGACGGATATGGGTATATGTACCCTTTAATCGGTCATATGGCAAATTTTCTTATAAAGAAGAGATATAAGTTCTTTCGCTCAAAACACTGATAAAATTTACCAATGAATATTGCAATCATAACAACGGGGATTCTGCCTGTACCGGCTATTAAAGGTGGTGCTGTCGAGACCCTGATAGATATTCTAATAAACTATAACGAAGATCATCCGGAACATTTTATCACAATATTTGGAACGTACGACAAGGAGTTTGAGAGAATGGATTTCTCAAAATATAAAAGAACAAAATTCGTTTTAACAAATAATAATTCATTTGTAACAAAAGTAAGAAGGAAGATATTCCAATATACCCACAGCTCTTTTTATTACAATTACTATCTGGATTTTTTTGCCGCAGAGGTCAGCAAAAAAGTTGCCTCTGGAAATTATGATGTGTTGATTTCAGAAAACAGACCCGGATTCGTATTACCTTTAAGAAGAGCATTCAACGGAAGACTATTTCTTCATCTTCATTACGACAATCTTTACAAAGGGGTAGAATTCGCCGAAGAGGTTGTCTCGACATGCACCGGTGTCTTAGCAGTATCATCCTATATTAAACAGCGGGTCTGCACACTTGAATCTTCTAAAAATAAGGTGAATGTGGTATACAACGGAATAGACTTGGAAAAATTCACAGACACATCAGAACTAAGTGTTACAAGGTCACAATTCAGATTAAAAGAGGAAGATTTTGTAATTGTATATACCGGAAGAATCGAGCCTATTAAAGGTATTAAAGAACTTCTTGAGGCTTTTGCCTCTATAAAGGATTTCCAGGATATGAAATTACTTATTGTGGGAAGTGCTTCAGTAAATGATATGTCTAAGAACCAATACCTTGAAGAAATATATAAAATTGCGTCCACACTAGGAGAAAGAGTAATTTTTACAGGATTTCAGCCATACAAAAATATACCTGCAATATTAAAATTTTGTAATCTATCAGTCATCCCATCTACTTGTGAGGAAGCATTTCCTTTGAGTGCAATAGAGAGCCTGGCATCCGGACTTCCAATTATAGCAACACGGTCAGGAGGAATGCCTGAAGCGGTTGACAGCAATTGCTCAATAATTCTGGAAAAAGACGGACACCTCACGGAAAATCTAAAAAAGGCTATAATTACAATTTATAAAGACAAGAATTTACAGCATAATATGTCCAAACACGCTATTGAACAATCCAAAAAATTCAGTAAGGATAATTATGCCTCGAATTTCTTTGCAGCAATAAAGATTACTGACGACGAAACTTTTTAAGAAACTCCTTAATATCTATCATTTGATCCAGTAATCTGAAAGAATAGACAATAAGCATTACACATACAAGAGCCCCTCCAACGTATCCGTATATATTTTTCAAAAAAAATATAAAACAAAATACTACCAAGGTCAAGAATGATTGGATGCCAAATTGCTTCCATAAATCACGATTAATTACAAATGAATATCTCTTTCTTGTTACAAGAGCGACAAGTGCAAAATAGCATACGTGCATTATGACATATCCCCATGCCAGTCCGTTTAATCCGTCCAATTTGTATCCAATAACACATGAAATTAAAAGGCTGAAATTTGCGAAGATTCCCTCAACATAGAAAAAAACTTTTTTGTCTCCCTTTGCAAACAATAAGGCTCCTATAAGATACCCCGGAACCTTAAAAACCATTGCAAGACATAGAATCCTGATAAAATTATTTATAATCAGATACTCCTTTGTCCAAAGTATATGAATTATTATAGTTGAAGTAAGCATTATAAGACAAAGAATAGGTAAAGCAATAAGCAGCGCAATTTCAGTCTGCTGATTTATCATCTCATTCGTTTTATCTCTGTCGTTGCATACTGCAGCAAGCCTGGGATAGTAATCGACAGCCATGGCTGTAAATACCAGACCTATGGATTGTGAGACAATGCTTGTTCCTGCCTGATAAAATCCAAGATCAGCTATTGAGCCTACGCTGATTATGTATGAATTGACAAGATAGCTTACCAAAGACCCTATCGATGTCGACATCAACATCAAAACACCCAATTTTGCCATATCAAGACCTTTCACATAAGTCTCCTTAACTGAAACCTTGACTGGAGTCATCTTAATACCGGACAAATAATATCTGCTGAATAAAAAAGTAACAAATGATGATATGATAAGTGCCGGCACTATGGCTTTCATCCCCCATAACGCATATAATGGAACAGAGACTATCAAAGATACGAGTGAGCCTGTAAAAGAATATAGGGCAAATTTTTTCAGATTTCTTGTTCCTTGCATTACAGCAGCATTACCCATCGATAAAGTGTTAAAAACAAGCATCAATGAAAGGAAAATAAATGCTAAAGTATAATCATGGCTTTTAAAGGTATACTGACTTAATAACGGAGAGAGAGCCATAACCAGTATAAACCCGGCAATCGCAGAGCCATAAAGCCATCTCCTGAATATAAGTACTGTTGAGGATAGCTTCTGATTATCACCGGCTTCATTTGATTGTGAGATATCTCTCACAGCACTGTAATTCAGTCCAAGGCTGGTGATATTGTTTATCATTGTAATTGTTGAGGTAAACATGGTGTTCAATCCCATACCGGCGGCACCCAAAAGTACAGCTATAATCTTCCCCCTGATCAGATTAAGCAATATCTGAATTGCCTGAACTCCTCCAAAAAGAGATGTGGCTTTGAAGATGTTTCTATATGAAGATGTTTCGCTCAATTACTAGATTGATTTATATATTTTAAGAAGTTCTTTTGCCGTGTGTTCCCATGAAAAGCCGGAAGACCTTTTTATTCCGGCATTTATCAGATTTTCTCTAATATCTTTATCATTTTCAATTTTCAAAATTGCCTCTGCTATCTCCTTCTCATTGTTAGGATCGACCAACAAAGCCGCGCCTCCTGCAATCTCAGGCATAGCCGAAGTACACGATGTCACTACCGGAGTGCCGCAAGCCATAGCTTCGAGTATCGGTATGCCAAAACTCTCTCTCAAAGAGGGATATAAGAACACAAATGCATTTGAGTACACCATTGGAAGATCTGAATTATTAATATACCCGGGGGTGTTAACTTTCTCAATAATTTCAGGAATTCCTGATTTTTCAAGAAGCTCCTTCACATATTGCATATTAAGATCCGCAATAAGTAGAGGCATCTTCTTATCAGAAGTCTTAAGATATTGTGCATATGCCCTTAAGACTCTCTCCGTGTTCTTTTTAGGATCAGTATTACCCAAAAAGAAAATATAGTTCTTCGCTTCTGTGACAACAGGCGTAAAATGCTTGCTGACACCATTATAGACGGCCACTAATTTTTCTGAAGAGAGTTTTAATTGTTCTGCTATTCTACCGGCTTCATATTTTGATACAGTAATCACCCTGACACATTTTTCAATCACTCTTGGAACGACGATTCTTCTATAGTACCAGCCCATTGTTTGATACAAAGATTTGCTTGTACTTCTCTTTTTTTCAAGAAAAATAATATCATGAAGTGTGAGTATCAGGGGAACTTTACAAAAAAGAGGTGCGGTATTACTTGTACAATGCAACACATCCGGCTTGATTTTATTTACAGCCACAGGAAGAGCAACTTGCTCCCAAAGAGGATAAGTAGGACATTTCAACTCAATTATGTGAAAATTAGCCGTTTCTTGCAACACTCCGTTGTCCTTGCCCGGACTTACGAATATAAAGTATTCGTTCTCCTTGTCTATCTTCTGAAGCTCCTTTATCATCTCAAGGGCCACGAAGTCCATGCCGTGTTTGTTCGTTCTGAATATACGCTGTGCCTCTATTGCTATTTTCATCTTCTAACCTTTTTGTGTGTGAATGAATCTCTTATTTGCTCCTTTACTGCGGAACAAATTTGCAAACATTAGTAAGAAAATGAGAGGCACTCTTTTTAACGCATGCAAACTCCTTTTTGTTAAAAGATATTGAGGTATTGCCATAAAGAATGTCACTACAAGGCTTGTTAGCAAAAACATCCACTTCATTGACAATTGCCAGTCTATGAATAACAGAACAACTATCATTATAGATATAAATCCAAGAATAACAACTCTTGGCAATATCATCCACTGTATGACTTTGTCTATATAATCGAAATTAAAGGTCACGAGAGCCTTCGGCAATCCTCTGACACCTCTTGCCAACGAGCCGAATTGCGTTGCAATCCATCTTCTCCGCTGATTATAAAAGACTTTCTCTCTTTTTACCTTTTCATCATATACAGGCAGATCATCTATATATTCAACATAAATTCTATTCTTGAAAAGAAGAAGTTCGAGTTCCTTATCCTCGCCTGATGTCTCAAGCTTGTTTACATTATTTTTGAACCATCTGAAATCGAATGCCATGCCCGAACCAATAAGAGCCGATGACAGGCCCAGCGATGTATGTCCCTTTCTGAATATTGAGTTGTTTATCTCTTCGCTGATAGCATCAAGGAGTTCCATGTCATTCCCGGTATCTTTTGCCATTCTGTGTGCCTGTAATGCTCTGATACCTGAATTGAACACATCATTAACTCTTGATATAAAATCCTCATTTACACAATTATCGGCATCCAAAATTACAACTATGTCGTAGTGTTTTTCTGGAAGTGTCTCCATTGCACAACGCATGGCAAAAGCTTTCGAACTGAGTACCGGATTTATTACCAATAACTTTATCGGTAGTTTTGAAAGCTGATCATTTGTCTGTTCTGTCATTTTATCAGAGATAACAACTACATCCAGCAGCTCCTTAGGATAATCCTGACTAAGCATGGAATTCACCGATTCCATTATTACAGCATCCTCTTTGTAGGCAGGGATAAGCACTACCAACCTGTTCTTTATCTTTCTGGACATAATATTCTCTCTCTTGCTCCATAAAGAGTAGAGGGAAAACACAAAAAGATAGAAAACAGATAGTGCCATCATAACAAACAGGATTTGATCAAGTAGATAAAAAATCTTCATAATTTCAATCCTTCATATTTATCCGGTATTCTATAATACTCAACTATCCCCGACAAGGTTGCCCTTACAAGATCCATCCTTCCTTTTACCATTAAGCAGCATACGGCTTTAAAATTTGCCACTATTATTTGGTATAAGATAGACAGATTTGCCGCACCCTTTGTCAGATTCCTCCTTGCAAAAAGAAGCCTGTTCCTAGTCATGTAGTGCCTTTTTAAAGGAGAATCCTCCCCGGTCGTCCTACTCTCCTTATGGACTATACCTGCAGAAGGTACATACCATAGTTCGTAACCATGCCTTTTCATATTCATGCACCAATCAATCTCCTCATAATAGAGAAAATATATTTCGGGCATATATCCTATTTCATCAACCAGCTTCCTTCTGACAATCATTGCGGCTCCATGAGTTGCAAATGTTTTCCCCTCACGATCATAATTCCCATTATCTTTTTCTCCCCGGCCTATTGATCTGTTTCTGAGGGTAATCTTTGACATTGATGTAAAACCAGCATACTGGATAACCTTTGGCTCTCCAGGGAAATAAATTTTAGGAGAGGCCGCAGCTGCTTTTGTGTTTGTATCCATAAAGTCAACCAGCTTTAATACAGAGTCATCAAAAAGAAGGGTATCGTTATTGATCAGAAAGATGTAGTCTCCCGAAGAATTTCTGATACCGAGATTGTTTCCGCCGGCAAAACCGAGATTTTTATCACTCCTGACAGTTGTTACAGAAGGGAACTTCTCCTTCACATTGATAGATTCATCTTTAACAGAGCCATTATCGACAAAGATAATCTCATATCCATATCCGATTGGTATATGGGCATATATAGATTCAATCAATTCACACGAGTCTTCCAGACCATTATAATTGACAATTATGAATGAAATTCTCATTGTTACCTCTTTCATAGTTCTGTCAATTGCTTTTTCTCTTGTATCTCTTTGTCATACATTGGACTTAGAAAAATAAAAGTCATAAGTGTATACATGATTATTCCCGTAGGAAACTGACCTATAATTTCAAGACTGTAAGAAGCCACATAAAGGCCTGCAATACCACAGGTGAATGCAGCTATAATTCCTCTTAGCTCTCTGTCTTTTAACTTAAATAAGACAATAAAGCAACCATATCCCAACACTGAGAGTAAAATTACAACATGAAGCAATAATCCGACTATACCTGTTTCCACCCATATCAAAACATACCAGGAATCAGTAGCTATCTCCGCCAGGAATGGATTGGGTCTGTAGGTATATGCTCTACCTCTCGACATACCAATTCCTGCCCCAAATGGTTTATCAACCATATATACTCTCAGTTTCGCCTGGTTCTCCACCCTTACCACGAAAGATGCATCTTCTGTGTCGAAAACAGATCTCATTCTTCGAATATATTGATTACCGTGACCTATATACGTGTATTTAAGAAATACAAACGCCACAAGTACGAGTATTCCAGTAGGAAGTGCGAATTTCAGATTCTTAGAAAGTACCACAAAAATGAAGAGTCCGACAAAAGGTACAGATATTGAACCTCTGGTGCCAGAAAGGAGCATACCATAAAAGCAAGCTATAGCGGTTAAAAAATAGAAAACCTTTAGTGCCTTTGACTTTATAAAAACAGTTACTATAATGAATACAACTCCGGAGAATGCTATTCCTGTCCCAAAGTTTGCGGCATCAGTAAAAAAAGAGAAATACCTTATACCGGAATATATTATGTGTGTAGTTCTTCCTCCTTCAGCAAGCCACCGGGACTCAGCAAAATCAAACCCGAATGTTTTTTGTATCAGAGCCTTAAGCACCGCCGTCAAACAAAGAACAGCCCATAAAAACAGAAGTTTTTTCATATCTGCATAACGCCTCATCAATACGGAAACAACAACGGCAGTAAGAATGAAATATGTCCCTAGCCCCCTTACGTTAGTAAACCAAGCTACAGGAGATGACATATTCGGGTTAAATATCTCGAATATAAGATAAAGCAACCAAATGAAAGAAATTAAGGTAATCGCATTCATTGAGTTTTTAAACCTTACCTCAGATTTTGGATTGAACTGACTAAGGAGTATTATAGTAATAATCAGGACGAAAAATATATCCATAGTGATACCCGGGGGTAAAGCCCTGATATATCTAGATATTCCTGATATGTAATAATTAGTAATAAACAGAATAGTAAAACCCAGCTTTGGATTGTTAATTACTACAACCAGTAATATCAGCGCAATAGGCAGCAAAGATAGCAATACACCAAATTCATATCCAATTCTGGTGGTAAGGCGTAAAATGATAAGAATACTAATTACCAGTACTGATGCCACCAACCATTTATTCAGGTTGTCATATATGATATCCCGGAATTTCACGCAATTAACTACCTTGAGGTTAGACCTAACTGAGTCAATTTATATATAAATTGTCTGAACTTTGTTACAGGAGGTAAAAGACCCATAAAGTTTGTTGCAACATCTCTGCTTACATGATTGAGATAAATAGTTACAGGTGCACTTTGTGCTTGTTGTTTTAATCTATCCAGAGCAGTTGCGTCAATCTCCCTCCACACCTTATCAGCTCTGACAACAATCAGATTGATCGATGCTTCCCTTAATAATCCCACAGGAATCGAAGATTCAAGTATAGACTTATGCTCTACAATTATAATATCTTCATTTGCAAATTCGTATAGTTCAGAAAATTTTCGCGACAATATAAATTCTCTCGATTCAGGAGAAATGCCCTCGTGCCATGAGAAGAGTTTTACCCTGAGACCTCTCTCCTCCCAATATCTGACAAGCTTTTCTGCCAGATATGATTTCCCATATTCACTTCCGGAACTGATAAAATTAATTATATCCGGTCTCTCTCCGGTATTGAGATACGGGATAAGCGCATTTGCAAGATAATTAGTTGCAATTTCCTCATATTGTTTATTGTAACGTCTGTATCTAAACAGATTTTCTTTAGGGAAAGCTCCAAGGACTTTAGTGTTGGTTATCCTTTCAGCTCTTGCTTTATCTCTGACAGTCCTGTCAAAGAGTTCCAGTAGTATAAAGAATGCAATTATGAAAACAAAGGTGCCGAAGTAAGTTGAGAGTACGATAACCTTTCTTGCTGTAGGTATTGGAGAGACAGGCAGCAGCGGAGGATTAATCGCCTTAAGGTTGGCAGAACTCATCTGAAGCGTTTTCTGTCGCATTAAAGCGGCGTTAAGGCTTGTCAAAACAGAGAGGTATGATTGCTCGGTGAAACTTATATCACGCTCTTTTCTTTTCAATGTTGATCCAATAGGAGAGTAATACCCATATTCAGATTCCAGGCTCTTTCTTACCTCCTCCATAACTCTTAATTCGGCCGATGCCTTTTCTCTTGATATCACTGATGTCACCCATTGATCTACATATGCCGCCGAGGCCACGCCATCTTTTGAATACTTCTGTTCGTTAATCATGGCCGTAAATGACCTCAAATCATCTTCTGCAATCTTTTCTTGCAATTTATACTCATCAAGCAATTTACGGTTAGCAGGAGATATATTCAATGTATCTGCCTGCAATGATTTAAATCTGACTATTCGAGCACTGATTTCAGAAAGAGAATTTAACTTTTGTAAAAATACTGTATTGTTCTGTATAGCTTTCACCTGGCCTTCTATTCTCATCTCTAGCTGCCCAACAGAGGTGCTTGCACTGGTATAACGAAGCAATGCATCATAATACATTAACTCATAGTCTCTTGCAAGTGCCGTGACCTGTTTTGTCTGCTCCTCGTAGTTGATTATCTTTTTATCAACATAATAGCGAGTAAGCGAATCCTCTGACTGCTTAAGTTTTTCACTTAACCGTGCCAGTTCTCTTCTGAAATATTCAACGACATCATTAGTCTCACCGAATCGCAGTAGTTTATATTGTTTAACAAACTCCTCGTTGAGTATTACAAGTGTATTATAGGCTATTCCAGGGTCGTCCGCAGAATACTTGATATCGAGCATATCGCTGTCGAAAATTCGTTTCACCTCAATGTTACTCAGTGCCGTAAAACTATAATGGCGGTGATACCAGTTAAACAATCCATATACAAAGTTCTTCGGGGAGGCCTGTTCATATTTTTTCAGATTGCTAACTGTAGAATCTATTGAACTCTTATCTATCAGAGCCCTTACCTCCTTTGGAGTTATCTTGAGAAGCTCTTTATAGTTGTTTGCCTGAATATAATTGTTGCTTTCAGTAGAGTCTCCGTATATCATGTTTTGCGCATACAACCTTAGTGAAAGTTCATGAAGAGTGTTTTTTGATTTAATAATACTAATAAGGTTATCCATACCATTATTGACACTGCTCCAGTCAATCCTTCCGGGTTCTACTCCCGATTCTATCGTGAATCCTGATGCTATACCGGTATAGATTGTAGTGTTAACCTCATAAGTCCTAACCATGTGCCTAGTCTGGTAAACAGCTACCAAAGCAGCAATTGCCGGCACAATTATGAGCCAGTATTTTATCCTGTATAGCAGTTTAATTATCTGAAAAAATATTTCCATTATTTATCAAGTAGCTTGGTACACGAAATGATTTCCAATTTTAATATTGCGACTTTTAATTCGGATTTTATTTTTCCTATCTGTTGGATTGCCATTACTTGCTGCCCCTTTGCTATTCCCAATGCAGATATATTAATGCTTCCCATTATATAGTCCTTTTCAGCCATCTCATATTGAGCCTGTGAAAGTGCATATTGTTCAATAGCACTCTTTAGGTTATTCAGCATTTCTTCAGATTTAACATATAACTCTACAATCTGCATCTTCCGGTCTTCATACCAAACTTCCAACTCCTTCTCCGCTTGTTTTACTGTAAGCTTTTGTACTTTTGTTCTATTTCTCTTATCCACAAGCTTGTCTAACGGAAAACGTATTGATGCTCCGGCATTATACCAAATCTGTTCACCTCCACTGTTTTGATAAATTAATGGATAACTGGATCCCAGATCAGTATATGAATTCATCCCTACAACCCCATATTGGTATGTACCGAAAAAATCCACAAACTGATACCAACTTCTTTTTTCTGTCAATACTTTTCTGTTAAGTTCCTCGATTTTCAGTGTATAGAGCTCCCAAGACGGGCCATTTTTGGCGTTCTCAAATAACACTTCTAAAGGTGGAAGAGCGAAATGCAAAAACACGTCGCTAGTATCCATCTGATTATTAGGAGAAAAAACCTGTGCGTTGACATTTATCGGCAACACAAACAATGTAAACAATATGATAAGGGTTCTTCTCATATGATTATACGTTTTCTTTTTGAATGAATGCGGTGAAGGTCTTAAATAAAATCTTCATATCCATCCAAAAGTTATAATTGTTGGCGTAGTATATATCCAACTGTTTACGCTCCTCCGGTGATAATTTACCCGAATCTCCCCTTTTTTCCACTTGCCATAAACCAGTAAGTCCTGCAGGTGCAAGAAATCTGTCTATATACTGATCGGAAGTAAGCTGTTCGGCCTCATAAAGTGGCAACGGTCTGTTACCGACAATTGACATATCACCCTTAATTATATTTATCAACTGTGGCAACTCATCAATACTGTACTTTCTGAGAAACCTTCCAATTTTTGTAATTCTCGGGTCATTCTCGTATTTTATAAAATTGTTTCTCTGTTTGTTGGATTTGTCTCTCATAAATTCAGCCTCTGAGATTACCTCATCGTCAGATACAAAAAGCTTTTAGATTTACACCATGATTTTCAATATGAGGATTGTGGTGTATTTTTGTTTTTATAACAAGTTAACCGGAAAGAGAAAGTGAACTAAGAACGAAGTCAGGTTATTAACAGAACTATCAGTCGCAATAGACTTTCTCTTT
>JAYFOS010000022.1:0-55390 GCA_034928745.1 Rikenellaceae bacterium | reverse complement strand
TTGCTCTGATTCATAATATCCTTTTATATATCGGATACTATATTACAATTTCAAATCGACACGTTAAAATTATCGCTATATGTTATTAATAATTAATTTATTATGCGGTTTTAAAAATATTTTAAGTGGACACTGATGATTATAAATATTTAAAAATGGAAATAAAAATTTTAGGCACCGGCTGCCCTAAGTGCAAGACACTTGAGAAGATTACCCGCGAAGTTGTTGAACAAAACGGATTTGATGCAAACATTACTAAAGTAGAGGATATCATGGACATTATGAACTACAATGTCATGTCTACCCCGGCTTTGGTTGTAAATGAGAAGGTTGAGATTAAGGGACGTATTCCTTCTGCAGAAGAGATTAAACAAGTATTGAGTAAATATTAAGATAAAATATAATACAATGAAAACTATTTCAATCTGGATTACATTAATCCTTGCTTTATCTGTTATTCCATGCGGCGCACAAAATGTAAATAAGAAAAGCGTACCTGCCGCTAAAACAGCAGCTTCAACAATTAGTGCCGAAAAAGTAGAGGCATATTATTTTCATCTCACTTCACGCTGCCCGACCTGTATTGCTGTTGAATCAGTAGCAAAAAAGACAATCGAGAGCCTTTACGCAGGTAAAGTTTCATTCAAATCGATCAATCTTGATGATGCTTCAAGTAAAACAATCGCAGAAAAGTTAAAGGTACCCGGACAGGCTCTTCTTATCGTTAAGGGAGGCAAGCAATTGAATCTTACAAACGAAGGTTTCATGTATGCAAAGAAGGATCCCGAAAAATTCAAATCGATTATAAAAGAGAAGGTTGATGCTCTTATGTTGTAAGAGAATATGGATTTACTGAACAGCATATTGGAGAACAGTACAATGCCGTGGATCACGGCATTTGTACTTGGTCTTATGACAGCCATCAGCCCTTGCCCCCTGGCTACAAATATTACAGCCGTCGGATTTATAAGCAAGGACCTGGAAAATCGCAACAAAGTGTTTATAAACGGTCTGCTGTACACTTTAGGACGTGGTATTTCTTATACAGCAATTGCATTAATTCTATTTCTGGGTGCAGATCAGTTTAAGTTCTCCGGATTTTTCCAACAATACGGGGAAAAGATACTCGGACCGCTTCTTATAATAATCGGTTTTTTCATGCTGGATATTGTTAAGATTAAATTCCCCGGCCTTGGAAGAGTTACATCAAAGATGGAGGAAAAGAGTGGATGGGGATATTTTGATGCTATTTTACTCGGGATGTTATTTGCCCTTGCATTTTGTCCATACAGCGGAGTCCTTTACTTCGGCATGCTTGTACCAATGACGATAAGTAGTGCATCAGGGCTCTACCTTCCACTTATTTTTGCAATCGCCACCGGTATTCCGGTAATAATATTCTCTTGGGTACTTGCATACACTTTATCAGGAATCGGAGGGGTATACAACAAGGTAAAAGCCTTCGAAAAATGGTTCAGAAAGGTGATTGCCGTTCTGTTCATCCTTGTGGGCATATACTACCTTATTAGGGTTTTCTGATTTTTTTTGATTTGGCAATTCGTCTTTTTACGAAATATTTATATTTAAAAATGGAAAATAAAAAAGAGTTAAAAATTCTCCTGTCAATAATAGTATTATTCGCGGCAGCTTTCTTTCTCCCGATTGACAGTGTGAGATTCACCACTGCGATTTCAGCAACTTTGGATCTTGTAAAATGGTATGCGCGGGAACATGTGGTCTTGTGTCTGCTGCCGGCATTTTTCATAGCAGGTGTAATATCTGTTTTTGTAAGCCAGGGTTCTGTCCTCAGATATTTCGGTGCAAACGCAAAGAAATGGCTGGCATATACTGTAGCTGCTGTTTCCGGTACTATACTTGCCGTTTGCTCGTGTACAATCCTGCCTCTTTTCTCAAGTATACATAAACGCGGAGCCGGACTCGGACCTGCAATTGCATTTCTTTACTCCGGACCTGCCATAAACATTCTTGCAATAATACTGACTGCAAGAATTATGGGATTCGAGATGGGTGTAGCAAGAATAGTCGGAGCAGTCTCTTTCAGTGTAATTATTGGAATGATCATGGCTTTCATATACAGAAAAGAGGAGAGGATAAAAAAAGAGGAGCAGATGAACATCGCGCTTCAACCTGAAAAGAGACCAATGTGGCAGACTGTTTTTCACTTTTTCACACTTGTACTGATTCTCGTTTTTGCAAACTGGGGAAAACCGTCTGCCGGAGACACAGCAAGCACTTGGTATTATATATGGGCATACAAGTGGTACATCACAGGAGCCTTCTCTCTGATGCTGGGCTACTCTCTTATAAAAATCCTCAGGATAAAATGGCAGTGGGTAGTTGCTGCGGCAATTATAACCGCAGGTTCTGCAGTTTTTTCAAACTTATATATTGAGAACGCAAAACTTAGCCCTCTTGTTCCAATGATTGTGGGGATAGCCTCATTAAGTATAATTACTCTCTTTGACAAGAGAGACGAGGAGAACAGAGAGTGGACATTGTCTGCATGGGGGTTTGCAAAGCAGATACTTCCCCTCCTCGCCTTTGGTGTAATAACTGCAGGGTTTTTACTGGGTTCAACTCATGACGGAAAAACCATTGCCGGTGTAATCCCTAATGAATGGATAGAGTGGATGGTCGGGGGTAACTCAGTGTTCTCAAACTTCTTTGCATCTATTGTCGGCGCATTCATGTATTTTGCAACTCTTACCGAGGTTCCAATTGTGCAGGGCCTTCTTGCCGCAGGTATGGGCAAGGGGCCGGCGTTGGCATTACTACTTGCCGGCCCGTCACTCTCTTTGCCGAACATGCTGGTTATCCGCAAGGTAATCGGGACAGAAAAGACCATCGTTTACGTCTCTCTTGTTATTGTAATGGCTACAATCTCGGGGTTAATCTATGGAAGTATTTTTTAATAAATCAAATATTTACAACTCATATGGAAAATAAAACTTGCCTCTGCGGTTCTACAGAATATATTGTATTCTCTTGTTCTGGAGCTTGTGATCTAGGACAGATAACCGATATTGTCGCCCGCCGGTTAAGGGACAACAAAGTGCGTAAAATGAGCTGTCTTGCCACCCTTGGCGCCGGATTGGGTAAACCTTATGACGACTTGAATAAGAAAAACATTCTTATTCTAGATGGTTGTCCGGTTGATTGCGGAAAGAAAATCCTGGAAAATGCAGGAGTAACTGGTTATAAATATGTACGAATATCTGATTTTGGTTATAAAAAAGGCGAGACTCCTGTTAACGACGGGGTAATAAGTAAGGTATATGGGGAAGTTGAAGTTATCTTCTAAAACCAGAGATTATATTAACTGGAGCGTCATCATCTTCTCTGTCCTATTTCTTGTTTCTTTGTTTGTTTTTAAGAATGACCTGACCGGATACGCCTCTAAAGTTAAAATATCTAATATTGATTCATTAACTGCATCTTCTGAATCTAAGAGAATTGACTCTGCCTACAATTACACAAAAAACGGGCTTACTTATAAAGTCACCTTTCTGGAATTTGGCGCAACCGGGTGTTCTTCATGCAAAACAATGGAGGGAGTTATAGATGGTGTCCGTAAGATGTATCCGGATAAGGTAAATGTGGTTTTCACGAATGTCAGGTTTAAAGAGAGCAAGAACATAATGGACTACTTCGGTGTTATCACAATACCGATGCAGATATTGTTGGATAATGAAGGTAAAGAATTTTACAGACATAACGGCATCCTCGGATTGGACGATTTTAGCAAAATAATACAAGATCGTTTATAACTAAACACTTTGAAAATAAAATGAAAATATTGATCCTTTGTACCGGAAATAGTTGCCGTAGCCAAATGGCTCATGGGTTTCTCCAATCGCTTGACAATCGGATTACCGTATGTTCAGCCGGAACCGAACCGGCAAAAGAGGTTAATCCAAAAGCCGTGATGGTTATGGCAGAAGCAGGCATTAACATAAGTAAACACTACCCAAAACTTGTTGATCAGTATCTTAATGAAGAGTGGGATTTTGTGATTACTGTCTGCGATCACGCCAATGAGAGCTGTCCGGTTTTTCTCGGGAAAGTCAAATCACGCATCCACATCGGATTTGAAGACCCGTCGCATGCAATCGGCTCTCCTGAATTTATTATAAATGAATTCAGAAGAGTAAGAGATGAAATACGTGAGAAATTTTCAAAATTTTATAAAGAAAATATTAATTAAATTTGGTGGCACTGATTTTTCTATTTATCTCATTTTTTGGATTTTATAACATCCTAAATATCGCCTGATTAGAAAAATCAGTGCCACTAAAAATACTAAAATAAAAAATGACCTGGACAAAAGCTGATATTCCAAACCTCGAGAAAAAACTTGCAGTAATTACCGGAGGGTCAAGCGGAATAGGGTTTGAGGCCGCAAAGGGACTTGCCTCGAAGGGTGCGAAGGTGATTCTTGCCGTCAGAAATCTTGATAAAGGTGAAATTGCGCGAAAAAGAATAATTGAGGAGTTCCCTTTTGCAAATGTTGAACTGATGCACCTTGATTTGAGTGATCTTAACAGCATAAAAGAGTTTGCAGACAAATTTCTGGAGAAATACACACATCTTGACCTGTTGATAAATAACGCCGGGGTTATGACTCCCCCTCATAGATTTACAAAAGACGGCTTTGAGCTTCAGTTTGGTACAAACCACCTTGGGCATTTTGCGCTCACCGGTCAAATCCTTCCTGCCCTTCTTGCTACTCCGTGTTCAAGAGTTGTAACTATAAGCAGCATTGCCACACGAAGTGCGGAGATACACTTCGATAACCTTGACGGCAAAAAAGGATATAGCCGGATGAAGTATTACAGGCAAAGTAAATTAGCCAACCTTCTTTTTGCTGTAGAGCTCAACAATCGGCTCAAGAAGGCCGGGGCATCAACCATCAGTCTTGCCTGTCATCCCGGCGTTACCGTGACCAACCTCGCCTCAATGGGGTCCGGCAAGAAAAGCGGGTTTCTAGTAAGAATGATTTTCAAAATGGTCGGTCAGCCTACTGAGATGGGAGCCCTCCCTACCCTTTATGCCGCAACCGAACCATCCCTGAATGGAGGTGAGTATATCGGGCCGGATGGAAAGCTGAATAAAAAAGGCTATCCGGTTATAAGTGACGAGGTCAACACTCTTTTCAAGGAAGATGTCGCACAAAGATTATGGGATCTCTCTGAAAAGCTCACCGGAATTAATTTTGTAGCACTGATTTTTCTAAGTGCCTCATTATTAGCAATACAACCTAAAAAGGTTGTAATAGGCTAAATTTCAGCTTAATCTATATACTTATATGTCAAGTACTTAGAAAAATCAGTGCCACATAAAATACAGAAAATTAAGATCCGGCTATTTATTCACGGACGCCGCTTAGCATTAAGCGGAGCTATGCCTAATCAGGGAAATTTTCAGCCGGCGCAGGAGTAAGGAGCGATTGAAGACATGAGGCCGAAAAAGACCTTGGTTTTTTAGCCGATTTCACAGCGTGGTTTTCAGGAAAAAGTGCGAGGACCGTTCAACGACCGAAGGGAGGCGTTCCACAGCACCCTGAAAACCCGCAAGAAACGGCGTTAAGAAAAACCAGTGTCTTTAAGGTTTATGACTTCAAAGCGACTGAGGATGGACTTCCCTGATTAGGCATAGCTCTAATATAAATAGCGGCTTCTGGAGCTATTAAAGTTTTTCTTAAATTTGCGGCTTGAAAATTCTTAATTATGAACAGGGGACTCTTGAGTATATTGCTGCTTGTGGTATCTAACAGCTTCATGACACTTGCATGGTACGGCCATCTGAAGTTCAACATCGCAAGCAAATGGGGAAAATGGGGATTGTTTGGCGTTATTATAATAAGTTGGGGGATAGCACTTTTCGAGTACTGCTTCCAGGTGCCGGCAAATAGAATCGGTTATAAGGATTTCGGAGGACCGTTCACCCTCATGCAATTAAAAGTCATACAGGAGGTTATCACCCTCACGGTATTTGTGGCATTTTCATTGATCTTTTTCAAGCAGGAGAGTTTCCGGCTGAATCATTTCATAGCATTCATATTTCTCGTGCTCGCCGTCTTCTTTATATTCAAGGATTAGACGACAAGAAAAAGGGGAAGAAAAGAGTTAAGAATCAGATTCCCGGGGCAACCTGATTACAACAGCTCGGCAACAATAACGGTGTAATTCTTTCCGTACTTTTTAGCACACTTCGGGCAAGTTGTGTACCACATGTACATCTTTCCGGTCTCCCGGCCCATAGCTTTAACCCTTTGGGCATAATCCCTGCACCATGAATCGGTGTTTTTAAAATCGCCCTCATAGACTTTGCAATAGAATTTTCCGGTGATTCTTACATTTTTCAACCCGGGAACATCTTTATCAACTGCAAGAAGAATATCCATATTCCATCTGGAAGTATGATCCGACAGACATAGATTGTCAAATTCACATCCTGCATCACCGGCTGCTTTAATAAGTTTTGTAATAACAGGACCAAAATTTAGAGGCATATAGAAGAAAGTGCACACACTGGATTTCACAAATATCTTGTCATGCCACTCAACCATTTTGTCGTCCCACGGTTCAGGATCGAACGGCGGACAACACTCATAATTTTGTTTGTTCGTTTCCATGATTATATTGTATTACGGGTTTACCTTGAGTTTGCCTCTTCTCATGCTCTCCTTCTCTTCGGCTGAAAGACCGGATTTATAGTCATAGATTCCTTTCTCCCACTCTCCATAAATCACATTCGGTATTACTATAAAGCGTCTTCCCCACTCTTGACGTAGTTCTTGAACTGCATCTCGCCTCTTCTGATTATCTTTAACCTCAAAACAGGCGGCAAAATCATTCAGATTGTCACCTAGAAGCATCACTATCTTATAATTCTCTGCAACCTTCTCTCTTCTAGGCTCCTTTGTTGAGCCATCAGCCAAAAACAGCATATGTTCCTCATCGGCAAAAGGAAAGTTCAAATTCTTCAGATTTTTGACTGTTGCAGGTATATCCCGCGGAGTCCTGTTACTTATATAAAAAACAGTCACACCCTTCGATGCTGCCCAACGTAAGAACTCCAACGCACCCGGGACTCCTGTCGCGGAGGCCTCATCTATCCAAGCAGTCCAATCCTTTGGGTTATAAGATTTACCCTCAACAATATTCCTAGCCTCAGAGTAACTGTTATCAAGCACAGTCTCGTCAATATCAGTAACGATGGCCAGCTTTTCGCAGCACTCCTGATTTTTCAGTTCCAATTCCAGATTCGATTGCGCCACATTGAAAGCCTGATAGCACAATGCCATATATTCCGGAGACAGTTGATGCCAGAGAACCGGATATACCCGGAGGTCCTCTCCAACTGAAGCTTTTACGGATACTGCTTCCTGAGCAGAAGAGTTAAGCGATATAAAAATAAACGAGAGAAGTACTACTTTTTTCAGAATCATGATACAAACATCTATATTTATTGCTAATGTAGTCATTTTTTCAATGTTTCCATCTCATAAAAAAAAGCATACCTTTGCACCCTGGAAGAAAAAGGGCTAAACTATGAACATTGACCGTATAGGACTCATTACCGGTAAAAGTGAGATTAATGCTGAAGATCTAAGGTATCTACTCACATTGTCGGGTGAAGACATGAATAGGTTATTTGAAATTTCTGCAGCCATAAAAAAAGAGTACGTAGGCAATATTGTATATTACAGAGGATTGATAGAGTACTCCAACAGATGCTCAAAGAACTGCTATTATTGTGGTGTCAGGGCCGGAATGAAGCAGCTTCACAGATACAAACTCTCTGATGAGGAAGTTATCGACGCTGCAAAGTTCGCCCGGCAAAATAGGTACGGCAGCATAGTAATACAGGGAGGTGAACGTACAGATAAAGGACAGGTCGCAAATATCACCCGTTTATTGCAGAAGATTCACCAAGAGACCAACAATGAGCTTCATATAACCCTTTCATTGGGAGAGCAGAGCGAAGAGACATTCCGTATATGGAAAGAGAACGGTGCTCACAGATACCTACTCAGGATCGAATCCTCAAACGAGGAGCTATACAGGAAACTACACCCGCAAGATGAACACCATAGTTTTGCCAAAAGAATCAAATCTCTGGAAGCACTGAAGAAGCTGGGCTATCAAGTAGGATCAGGTGTTATGATAGGCCTGCCATTCCAGACAATTGACCATCTTGCCGAGGATCTGCTTTTCCTGAAAGAGTTTGATATAGACATGAATGGCATGGGCCCATATATTGAACACGAGGGAACTCCGTTGTACAAATACAGGCATCTTCTTATGAGTAAGGATGAGCGGCTTGCCCTAAGTCTCAAGATGGTGGCATCTCTGAGAATTCTTATGAAAGATGTAAACATTGCCGCTACAACTGCCATGCAGACACTTGCCCCTGACGGAAGGGAACAGGCACTTGCCGTCGGCGCAAATGTTGTGATGCCAAACCTCACCCCAGTCAAATACCGCAAGGATTATCAACTATATGACGATAAACCCTGCCTGGATGAAGAGGCGGAACATTGTGCCCAGTGCCTTGAAAACAGAATACGCTCCATTGGAGACGAAGTCGGGTACGGAAAATGGGGAGACTCAAGACACTATACAAGCAAGAATTTTTGACAGTAACCTTTAAAAATTTCTGAAATTGCCGTTTCCCAATGGTAAGGTAGCCATGCACTCCATCTCTATTAACCAACCTGGGCGACATACGGGAGCAAGTGTAATAGTACAAGGCACATAAGGGAATCTCTCTGAAAACATATTTTCAACGATGGCATAATCATCTCGATTCCTGAGATAGACTATAATATGTGAAACATCCGCGAAATCAGCCTCTGCTTCACGCAGGAGTACCTCCACGTTCTCCCACATTCTCAAAGTCTGTCCTTTTATATCATTTACAAATAGTATATTCCCGTGATTGTCGATACTGGCTGTACCCGAAATAATCACATGCCGTCTGTCTCCATACTGTATAGTTACGCCCCTTTCAAATGTAACCCCGTAATCATAAGTGGAACATAGATGATCTTTTGAATAAAGATACTTCACTTGTGCCTCATCGAGCCCAATCAGTGCATAAGCGTCCATACTCACAATTGATCCGTTCTTGCCACAACTTCCACAAATCCCCGTACTGGCAATATAATGAGTCTTTTCATCAAGTCCTATTGATGAAAAGTACCTTTTTCTACCCTCAACAAATTCACTGTAATTATTATCTATTTCATCAACAAAGAACCATGTTCTAAGACAGTTATCCTTTATAGAACCTCCTTTGGCAAACAGTCTTCTGTCATACTCCTCCAAAATTTCCATTGTTTGTCCTTTAACAGGTTCAATTCCAGAAAAGATCCCGGCAGTCCAAACATGAGTATAACCATTATGAGAATAGTCGTTCACATTATCAGAGCTTCCTGAGAAATCTGTAACGCCAAATACCCACAAGGCAATCTCAGAACCGTCAAGCGGTGGCTGTTGTATCAAAGATGTAGTACAATAAGGTGTGATTTCTGTTTTTCCTGAAATAATGGAACTAACTTCACTCACATCTCGGGCAAAATATTTTTTAAAAAGCGGTAAGACGTTTTTATATTCTATCCTGTTAAGAATATCAGCCAAAGCACCATGCAATGAGGCAATTTGCTTACCTATTGTTCCTGACACAGAAGTATGAATGAAAAAATTATATTCTGACACACCCTTATTTTTGGTGAATGCAGATATCTGTACTACACATCCGTTGGTAAACAAAGTATTATAATCCATAACTACATATCCTGGAGGGAAACACTCCTCTTTTTGGGTTTCATTATTTTAGATACTGGAATATCAACCTCTTCATTAATAAATTCCGGGATGTTATAAGATTGCATCAATCTGTCATAGTAATCCGGATCCTTTTGAGGGAGCATAAATGGTTTTGAAAATTTTCCATCATTTGCCACATGAGAGAAAAACAACCTGGTATGTAGCCCGTCAACTCTACGGGAACTGAATATAATCCATTTTGAATTACTACTCCAAGAGTGATAACTCTCCGTGTCATCACTGTTTACTTCATCAACCGGTCTTGCCTCCATTGTTTGAAGATCAAGTATCCAGAGATCGGCATCTTTGTGCCAGATAGTGAAATTACCATACAAAGAACGAGTAAATAGTATATATCTTCCGTCGTAAGATGGACGTGGGAACGAAATAGAAAAACCGGGGATTTCCAGAACTTTAGAGATTGTGTCTCCTATTACCCCTATCTCCGGATTAAAATCCACACAATATAATGAATAGCGTATCTCTCTCAGATGGTTTGAGACATCTTGAACCGGAGCAGAACAAAAATATAACTTTTTACCATCAGCTGAAAACACCGGAAATGTATTCAGCTTGGAACTATCCTTTAATAACGGATAACGGATTACCTTACTCTCCCTGACATCGTAGACAACAACAGTGGATTCAACATCATATACATCCAGTATCTCGTCCGGTTTATTATGAAATATCTGGTGAATATTATTCACCGAATAGGCAATAAAGAGACCGGAAGGATGCCAATAAGGGTAAACACACCCAAAACCTATATCGGTCTTTGTATTAATCATCTCTACAACACCTCCTGATTTAAGAATTGTTCCACCATTTTTTCCTCTTATATGAAACTGCATGGTTTCAGGATCACACTTGGCAAAAGAGTGGCAATTGACACAGGTATTTTCCATTAAGGTATTTTCAATAATTGTCTTCTCGCTGAAATCAGACAGTCTCCTCTGATATATACCCATCTTGCTATACAACTCATAACCGGGAGAGAGCCTTCTGTAACATATATTCTGATCTATGCTGTCTTTTGAAATGTAAATAGAAAAAGGTGCGTATTCTCTCCATTTTCCGCCATGGAGGGTCTTTACTAAAACATTGACCTCCCCCGCACCCTCAATCAGCTTGCTCCAACGTTTATGAGGAATATGTATCGCTTGTCTGCCGGAAACCGTAATCGACATATCTGACAATCCGGAAAATTTCACCTCTATCCTTTCACAAGAGTCTAAGGATTTAAAATTCAATGGGGCAATGGTTGAAGGAATAGTAACACCTTTATAATCCGGAAATATTTGAGGCTGAACATCCAGTTTATCGCACATCTCCGATTCATGATGACAGCTTAGTATTGAAAAGATGATCAGAATGTATGTTAAATGCTTTGTCATATATTACATTTTTGTATAAGTTATATAGTACCAGTATGTTTTTCCATACAGTCCCTGAATTTCAGCCGGGTTTCCACCGGAGGTATTATATTTGGTTATGAAATTCTCAAAATCATCGACCATTGAAGACTTTACACATGACGGCAATTCTCTGGGATTCTGGCGATTAAGACAATTTAAGAGCACTAAAGCCTCCTTGTAGTGACGGGGCATTGTTGCACTGATTCGTACCTTCTCTGAAAATATCCCGAGACTCTTTGTCAATAGGCAAGAGGCCATAAGGTAGTCATACGCAAGATGATTTTCCGGATGCTGCTCAAGCATTATTTCCAGCATCTGAGGTAGAGAGCCGGACATAAATACAAAATTGCTGTCAGGTTGAATAGCTCTGAGGTGCCCATAAACCGGGTGTGCAGAAAGTAAAATACTGTCACCTGCAAGCTTAAGTCTCTGTTGAGCCCATCCCCTGTAGAAGAGGGTATTTTTCAGTATCCTCAGATATTTGGAAGCTACTTCATCCCTGCCGGCCACGAGATTGGTCTCTGCCAACCTTGTAACGAACATTGTGCCCTTCTGCTGATCAGGAGTTGACTCCATAGATTCATATGCATACCGCTGAGCCTCGTTTATAAACCCCAGATTAAACAACACCTCTCCCGAAAAAAGGATATCATCTTTGTAATCCAGCATTAAACTTCCATTTCCATACTGAAAGAAATCAAACATTTTATCCCCCATCTGACCTGTCTCACCCAAGGCAAGGTTAATACAATTTGTTGCCAGCATGGAGGATGGTTTCTTTTTCCTGGCTTTTTCTATGATCTCATCCCATTTTCTATTATGTGTCATATTAAGATAGCAGAATACCTCTTCATAAAGAAACATATAAGAACTATACACAGCATATCCGCCACCCGAAGCTATAAGTATCGCAAGGGTGAGTTGTATCCATGATTTCTTGATTGACGGCAAAAAGTGGATCAAAAGAACAACAATCAGCGGTGATGCCCATAGAATAATGAAAATCCGTAATGGTGCCTCTATAAGCCTAAAATAACGTGCCCCAAGCATCAGGTTTGATCCGCTTACCTGTGGTGCAAGCATAGGTGCAAGGAAGAAAGTGGCTAACGAGGATACTACAATAAATAAGAGTGATATAATATTTCTTCTGTCACCGGCAACAATCTCGTAAAACACAATCAGCAAGACCATTGAAACAACTCCGCCTCCTATCATTAGCCATAAAATGGGAACTGATAAAAGGGCGAATATCTCCCTGTAAATTTTCCCCTCAATTCTTACATAAAGCCAGGCAGCCCATACGGAGAATACCATGCCGATAAGCCCGGCAAGGGTATAGTTCTCATTGCACAGTAATACACAATAAATGAAGAACGGTATAAACGTAAGTGAAAAAAGGCCCTTGTTACCGGATATCCTGGTACTTACTGACACCACTCCGCACTGCAACATTGTCAGAAAAGAGGCTATGATAATCCCACCGATCAGAGGGTAGTGGTAAAATTGCACAAAAAAACGTGAAAGAAAATCCGCTACCCCACCTGGGTGTAAAAGAGTTTCAGCCAGATACTCTCTTGTATACAGGAACATCTGACTACCTTCAATGTATAGAAGATGATACTTATTAAATATCGAAAAAAAGAGCCATACGGCAATCCATACAAGTAGAGAAACAGCCAGATTTACTGGCTTCAATTTCAGTTTGTGCACAGTTTAAAAATTAGATTATCAAAAATATCTATTTTTAAACAAAATATCACAAATTAAAGCACAGATTTATTTCACAACCACTCCGTCAAGAGAGTTCAACACAAGTTGATATGTAGTGTTATACTTTGTAAGTATTCCTGTTACATCGGCAATTGTGTTCAACGACGGTGCAGGCTCTGAAGCAAATTTAGCATAACCACTGGTGCGTACAAGAACACTCTTTGTACCTATCTGGAATGTGTGCTCTCCATAGACAGCCTCAATATTTCCCGAAGCCTTCTGTGCCCAGGTTGCCATATTGCGCTTGATTAACTTGGCATTTTTAAGTGTCACCAATGTTCCGAGTCTGCTGTCTGTTATCTGGGTTTGATCTGTAATCTCCAAAGGTGTGACTTTCGGTCCAAGAGAGCCTCTGAAGATTGTCTCATTTATCCTGAGGTCTGTATCGATATAGCCGTTTTCATACTTTGACTCAAGCGATCTCTCACCTAAGCTTACCATACCTCCGTAACTGCCGAGGGTAAGATGCCTGGCCTTGACCGATATTGTCTGCCCCTCTTTGTAATAACTCTGGAGATTTGTTTTTCCGACCTTTATTTCAACTCCACCTGTCTCATCCTGAATAAAGAATGATCTGTAAAAATTACCCTCAGCATCAGAACTTACAACCTTGCCTGAGACAATTACATTCTCCAATACCTCTGTAGAACCGCTTATACGCATTGCTTTCAACTGAGCTATTGTATGTGTGGGCTCCAGGTTAACAGGAACGAACTCATCCGGTTCATCAAATGTTTTTGTGCATGATGCAGAAAACAGAGTGAGAGCCGCTATCAATACTGTATTATATATTCTTTTCATATTCATCTGTTTTAAATGTTCTATCAGAAACGGAAATATAGATTAAGATAGTAGGTGGTTCCAAACATATAGAAATATTTTGAGTCAAATCTACTGTAATTCAACAGATCTCCATTTGCATCCTCATTGGATTTGAGCCTCATCTGCTCATAACCGCCGGTCTTGATGCTCCTGTTGTTCAGGATATTCTTTATTTCAAGGCTGAAGCCTATATTGTAACTTCCTATATACCAACTCTTACCTATGTTAGCATTCAACACAGCTGCACCTTTGAATTTCTCCTGACGGCGCATAGCTGCACTCTCCTCTGTTGATAGACCTACCTGCGCAAAGTCTGTTCTGTAAACCGGGTTCATATCCAAGTACATTGCGTCATAATAAGACATATCCACACCCGCATAGATACTGCTCGGCGATTTGTAGTCAAGGCCTATATTTAGTGCTGTCTGTGGTGTTGAAGGTATCTTATAGTCTTTCCAATATACCCTCTCGTTCTGAAGTATCACCTCATTACTGTTATCCACAGTTTGAGTTACGTAAGGATTAGACGAATAGACATATTTCCCGTAACTGAATGCAGCCTCCGCAGAAAGACCTGTTGCAAGAGGAACAGAGAGGCCCAGCTCAACGCCGGCATTAACCTGATCAATCCCTGTCATTGAGAAGTTCGAGAAGCTCCTGCTGATATCATCATAGAAACTTATAAGATTGGTCTGGTCCTTGATTGTTGTGTAAAAACCGGTCAATCTCAGCTTGAGACCTTGAAGCCTTAATGAGTAGTTGATATCGGCACTCATAGTCTTCTCGGTTGTAAGCCCGTCCACAACACTGTTTCTTGTTCTCGGAGAGACGAATGACTCTTGGAAGAATGGTGCACTTTCGATATAAGCCACGTTGGCATAAATTCTGTGCATTCCTCCAATGCTGTATGCAGCACCTCCTTTAGCGGTATAAGTGAAGAAATTCAGCTTCTCTGAATTCCCGTATGAATTGTCAGGGAAGAGCCCTTTTCTGTATAGCCCCTCTCTCCAGAATGTTGTATTTCCTGCCTCTCCTGCAAGATATGCTTCAAAACCGTTTTTACTGAATTTATATGAGAACCACCCTTTGTAGTTCTGAACATGTGCCAGATAGCTGTAGCCGTATCTGTCACCTTTCTTCACCACCCTGTTCGGATGATTTAGGTCATTCTGAATAGCATCACCGCTTGCAAAATCTCTTTCAGCAAATTTATCTATGTCTATCCAGTATTCGCCACCAAGGAGGTCTTTTATTGTCTTATAATAGTCAGTTTTGTTAAGCCTGAGCTCTGCCCCCACATTCAGCTTACTTGCTGTTGAAAGGTTTATTGCAGCATGAAGCTTGGCATTCAGATCCTGCTGGTCAGTGTGGCGCTCCTCTAGTATGTACTGAGATCTGCCATCCTCACTGTTTCTATTCACATCATACATCTTGTCCCAGTTGATCTGGCGGATGTTCCAATCAGTCAGCCATCCTTCTCTTATATATGAAGCTTTGTAAGGATCGTCTTCATAATAGCTTGGAAGGTTTCTGTAATAATCCGGACGTGGATCCGGAGCATCATACCAGTCGAGGGCTGAGTAGCCGTTCTTGCCGAATCTGTATGAGACCGCAGCTTTAAGATTTATCTTGTCGTTCGGTGTATAAGTATAGTTAAGCATGGCTACGGGTTCATGGTTCTTTCTAACCCTCGCATTCCTGACTTTACCATCCTGGTAGCCCCAGTTTGGATTGTAGTAGTTGCTCCCAATCATGTCATAAACCTCCTGTGTGGATGATCCCTGAGTTCCTCTTTCTGTGGGAGATCCAAACATTGTCAATGCCACTCTGTGCTTTTCGTTTAATTTCTTCTCAATAGATGCGAACCATGCAAATGCATTGTAATATACACCGTTTACCCATTCGTTGCCACCTAACCTTGTTGATGCCGAGAGGGCATAAGACCAGCCGTTATCTTTCTCACCCGAGGCTACTGTTGCCATTAGTCTGAAACGGTACTGACCGCTTGCATTCACTACGCTGAACCTGTTGCCCTTTCTCATCTGAGAGGCTGTGGCGTTGATATTTGTCGAACCGTTGAATCCGCTAACACCGTAATCGGAAATATCCAGTCCGGTAGAGCTCTCCTGATTCCTTGTCGCCTCATTGAGACCTGTCCAAAGAGACCACGGAGAGTAGCCTGTAAGGGCATCATTGAAGTAAAGGCCATTCAGGTACACCGCAGATGTCTCTGACTCGTACCCTCTGTTCTTGAATCTTATATCACTGAATTTATATCCGGCAATATTCTCATATACATCTTTGGAAGAGGTAAGTATTACCGGAATTGCCTGGGCATCGCTTGATGACTCGGTATCAAAATCAGCCATCATGGCCGCATCCTGGTTTTTCACAGTTACAGCAGCCACAAGAGTGATAAAATTGAGATCCTTTATGTAGTTCTCAACTTTGACGTTAAGTCTTGCAGGCTGAAAATCTGAAGCGGTGACAACGAGTGGGTATGTTCCAAGCGGAATATCCGTAATCTGGAATTCGCCGGTTTCAGATGTAACGGCACTCATCTCCGTTCCTGCCATCAACACAACTTTTGCACCTTTGACAGGCAAACGCCCCTCTCTGTTTACCACCTTTCCCTTGATGCCGTTTGACTGTGCATACGTGCTGCATGCAAAGAGAAGCATAAGGGTTGTAAAAATAAAAGTAGCTCTTATTTTCATAATGATTATTGTTTACTGAGTAAATATATGAATACAGGAAAATGGTCGCTGTAACCTCCCTGAAAATTCGTTCCTACAAATGTCCTCAAAGGATAGTTCTTGTACTGTCCACTCTGTTGTGTAAGAAAAGACCTGTTGAAGATATTTCCCCAGAACTTGTTATTGTCCGATTTAGCAAGGACAACCTTTTGCTTGGGGTCGTTTATCAAATTATTGCTGACAACAATATTGTCAAAAAGATTCCATGAATCCTGGTATGCAAGAGAGCCGTAACCGGCCTTGTACATCGCATAGAAAGGATTAAACATATCCCCCGTTTTTTTTGTTTCAGCTATTTTGCCTTTTGCACCCAAGACCTCATATATACTTTTATTAGTAGGATCGTCATTCAAGTCACCCATTAGAATAAAGCTTGCCTTAGGGTCGATTTTCACCACGGAATCAATGGCATCTCTTGCCACCTTTGCAGCAGCGCACCTGAGAGGCTCAGAGGTCTGTTCTCCACCTCGCCTGCTTGGCCAATGACAAACAAAGAAATAGAATTTCTCTCCGTCAATTGTACCCCATGTCATCAATATATCCCTGGTCTTGAAATCCGGCTTTCCCTCCACCTTTACGCGCAGGGAACTGCTGCCCTCATAATTGAAAATTGAGGGTCGGTATATGAGAGCTACATCTACTCCTCTCACATCCGGAGAGTCATAGTGTACAATCTGGTAATTCGCCTTGACAAGTTTGGGCAACGATACTATATCTTCAAGCACATTTCTGTTTTCAAGCTCAGACATACCTATTACTGCCGGGAACGAGCCTGTTGCCTGAGATAATCTGTAAAAAACCTCCTCAATATTAGAAAGTTTCTTATAATATCTCTGGCTGCCCCATTGATATGGGCCGGCAGGTGTGAACTCCTCATCTACGACATTTGGTGTGTCAATAGTGTCAAACAGATTTTCAAGGTTGTAGAATGCAACCGGATATCTTCTCGGTTGAGAGAAGAGTGAGTTTATTGCAAAGAGCAGTATTGCCGCTGCAATGATTAATACTCTGGATAATCTGGCCATAAAAGTTATTGTTAAAGATTCCAATCCGCAGGGGCCCATTTGGCCTCTGCCTCATTTTGTATGGTTTCGCTAAGATTAGCAAAGAAATTGAAGCCGGTCAAAACCTCAATCTGATCTACCGATTTTGTCTGGAGGGCTGTTGCATTACCAGAGCCGTAAGCTCTGTGCTCAAACCAGAATCCTATTGCATCATATTTCTGATTCTTAAGCCTTAATAAGACCTTATAATAGTAGTTAGGAACGGCAATCAATCCACCGATCTTGTCAACGGCATAATTCACAGTCTCGTTACCGCCGGCTGTTCTCAATATTGCTCCTGTCACTACATATAACGTATCACAACTTGACATCCACCCCCTAACCTGACCCTCAAGAGAAGCCCACATCTGCTGATTCAGGACTCCCAACTGTGGTGTCATATTTGTAAAATAGAATGTCTGAGTATTTGCCTCTGTTGTACAGGTCCTGTCTGCGGAAGGGATCTGATGTCCGCGGTCGTATCCTGTTATACCGTTATATAAATATGCCTGATCTGCTGTGGCAAAATCAGGGTCCGGTTGCCAGGCATCGGTTCTGGAAGCAGACCCGATATAAATTGAGTTGTGAGGATAAGCAACCCAATAGGCTATTCTCTCATTTTTATCATACATAAGGGTATAGTTCCTCACACTTTTACCGGAGAGCTCGATAGAGTGAGTTACAATTTTTGTATTT
This sequence comes from Rikenellaceae bacterium, assembly GCA_034928745.1. GTDB lineage: Bacteria > Bacteroidota > Bacteroidia > Bacteroidales > UBA932 > Bact-08. The sequence continues at coordinate 37,031 of JAYFOS010000022.1, read as the reverse complement.
GTGTTACCTCCGCCGGAAGGTATCTCAAGCCATTTAAGATTACCGGTACCGGGGTTTTCGCCACCACCTGTCTTTGCAGCCTGTGTCAGAGTATTCCTGGCTGACTTGTCTCCACTGTAGACCGCAATCTCTGCCACTCTTGCAATATCTGCGGCATTTGCTGAAAGGTTCAGCACTACATTGGCATCACCTTTCCCGCTTGTCAGGGTTGGTGTGCACCAGCCCTCTCCGCCCGTCTTATAATTGACCGACAGAGTCCAGTCGCTGTTTGCATCAATATTCAAAAAAAGACTTGTAGATGAGGCAGAGACAGATTCGCTGCTCAACTCCGCAGAGAGTTGAACAGCGATCTCATCTTTAGTACATCCCACCAGTAAAGATCCACATAACAAAAGAACTATCGCCTGCAGACCTATCCCCTCAAAAATTCTCATTTACTATTGTACTGTAATTATAACGTTTGCAAGGCGTGAGTTACCGCCCGAACCTACAGTGCCTCCACCGATTGAAGTTGTCGATGTGCACTTGATTCTGAAATACACTTTTCCCGAAGCTGCAGCAGTCAATGTATATGTCCTGATGAAAGGAGATGTTGGCATTGCCGCTGCATAAACGATAGCATCGCCCATCTGGTGCCAAGTAGTGTTGTCAGAAGAGAACTCGGCAACGAAGTCCTTAGGGCTCGTGCTACTGCCATATGCATAGAATGATATAGAAACAACCTTGCCGGAAGCTATCGCAGTCTTTGGAGTCATAGAGAAGAGCCAAGACTGGTTAGGGCCCCAGTTATTAGCATATATAGTTGCGCTTGAACTTGTAAAACCGAAAGTCGGAGCTGTGGCGAACCCATTCATTTCAAGAGCTGCACCTGTAGAAGCGTCTGTTGATGCCGAAGTTGATGCCATTGGCATTGTCGGAACAGCGCTGAATGTCCATGATCCGAGAGTCAACGCATTAGCAGCATCTACAACAGTACCATTGACAACGATAGATGTTGTGATACCTGTACCGGTAATAGTAAAGACAACTGCCCCTGCTGTTGTAGGTGTTCCTGAAAGGTTAAACACAATATTTCCGGCAGCAGCAGTGAATGTTCCGGTAGCGGTGACAGGGGTTGTAAGACCTGCTGCACCGGCTCCGCTGACAGCGATAGAGAGTGAATATGCATCGTTAACCTTTGCATTTGTATAAGGGATTGTGATTGTCGCAGTTGTTGCTGCATCTTTTGTCAAAGCTCCGGCAAGAGTTGCTGTCCCGTAAGTAAGTTTTGCTGAAGAAGCGAAACGCGTGCCTGTAAGACCTGCAAAATCGGTTCTGTTTCTAGGGGTAACCTGGATAGCCCCGTTATTGACACTTGCAATACCCTTGAGAGAGCCACTTCCCTGAGGAACAGCCACGCCTACGAATTCAGAATACTTGGATGAGAACATTGTGAAATTCTCACCTGTTGTAGACTCCATAGCTATTGAAGTATGAGCGTCAGATGCTGCAATATTCTTTGTAAGGTCAGCCTCTACTACCTGAACGTTGGTTACAGAGACATACATACTCTCATAGTTGCCGGAAAGCAATTGAGCAGCAGTAATCACAGACGGGTTAATTGCCACTGTCTGGCCTGTAGCTGTCATTTTTGTATTGTCAAAGTTATTTAACTGGAGTAATCCGTTATACTTTGCAAGAGTGGCGCCCTTAAGGTTAAACTCAAGTTCGGCACCTACTGCGTATGTAGATGCATTATCAACAAGTCTTACTGCTATACCCGCCCCACCGTCTGAAACGACAATATTCTTGAGTGAAGTTGAATTTCCGCCGACCTGGTCGCTTATCATGCTTGCCTTCATGTAAACTTCAGAAGCGACGGTTCCCTCACCCATCGATCTGAGTTGTGCACAAGTGACATAAGTCTTTGTTATACCCGCAGCTTGTATCACCTGAACATACTCGTAAATTGTAGAAGTTGCGACTTTAATTGTTGCTGTTCTGTCATTGCCGGTATTAGGCAGACAAGTTACAGTTACAGTAGTTTCACCTTTCTTTCCGGTACTTGGTGTAAGTGCCACCCAGTCAGCACCTGTTGAATAGGTAACAGTTGTTGCCCAGTCTCTGTTTGTAGTGACAACAAAAGTAGAGCTTCCACCCTCTTTGGCAACATTAAGTGTTTCTGTGCTTACTTCCAGTGATGGAGTTCCATCATTAACATCCTCTTTACTGCAAGAGGAGATAATTCCTAAAGTAGATAGGATTACTGTAAAACCTAACAGTTTTATTAATTTTTCCATTTTTAAATTATGTAATAAATATTAGAATTCAGTATTTATTACAAAAATAGAAAAACTTTGTGAAAGCTAAAACTTTATACCCAAAGATAATCCGGCCCTGAAACCTCCGAATGGTCCCTTTATGTTGATGGCAGCCTTATTCTGATTAACTTCTACTGTTTTTGTATATGGATCAATTTCCAGTTCATTCAGTTTGTCGCGCACAACATTTTGGTCTTCTGCCGACATTGGTGTGGATGGTACTCCTGTAAAAGTTCCGGACCCTGTACCATAATGAGGTCCGAGGAACCAGAGGTCAAGACACAGGTGTTTACTGAGTGCCCATTGTGACCCGAGCACAAATCCCACTGTGTGTGATTTTATGTTACCTGACATCTCCACATTGACAGAGACATCGTCCTCCTCAAAATCAGCAATAATGTTATTTGCATCAAAGTTTGAATAACGGTAAAACAGTGAAACATAGAATCCTCTTCCGTAACCTTTTTTCCCAAGGTAAAAACGGACTTCGGGAGTAACGGCAAAGTTGCTCAACTTTGCCTCATTAAGAATGTCAATAACTTGCTGATCATCAGGGTCTGCATAATCGATAATCTTACTTTTCAACGGAATGGTACCCTCCGGCATAAACCTGTATGCCACTGCAACAGAAACTGATTTGCCGAGCACACGCTCATACTGGATAGAATAATTTCTGAATGCTATGGGTAACAGATTAATCTTTATCAGGTTCTTTTGTTGAATTTGATAACCCTCCTGAGCAGGAAGAGATTGGAATACAAATAGGAGCAGACTAAAAAACAATAGATTTTTTTTCATAACTCACCTCCAATATATTTCAGAACATACTTATAAAGTTAGTATTTAATCGGGATTCAACAAATATTTCTAAATTCGGATATTGAATTTTCTAAAAAGAGATATGATGAAAATTATAAAACCAAGCCTTACCGTTATATTTATGACAATTATATCATCCCTGTTTGCAAGTGATGTTATTAAAATTGTTCCTATCCCTGTTTCGATGACTCCCGGAAAAGGATATTTCAAACTCAACTCAAAAAGTTCTGTATTAGTAAATACAGATGACAAAACTGTTAAAGATATAGCTCTGCTTTTAAACAAACATCTTAAAGAGTTTTATCATTTTTCAAATCTCCCTATTGAGAGTGGGTCGGGTTCCAAAAAAGGCTCCATAATACTAAAACTTGACGAAGGGTATAGTATAAACTCCGAAGGTTATAAATTAGTTATCACAAAGGAGTATATTGAGATTTGTGCATCAGCTCCCAATGGACTGTTTTACGGCGTTCAGACACTTTTTCAAATGATGCCGCCGGAGAAAAAGCAGCTTTCAAAAATTAAGGTAAAATGTGTTAAAATAGAGGATTATCCACGCTTTAGCTGGAGAGGCCTTCACCTTGATGTTAGCCGCCACTTTATGCCTAAGATGTTTATATTCAAGTACCTGGACTATATGGCAATGCACAAACTCAACACGTTTCACTTCCACTTGACAGATGACCAGGGATGGAGGATTGAGATTAAAAAATACCCGCTCCTTACCGAAGTCGGCTCTGTTAGAAGCGAGACTCTGATTGGGCGTTATTCAAAAGAAAACGCTGTTTATGACGGCATCCCTCATTCCGGATTCTACACTCAAGAAGATATAAAAGAAATTGTAAAATATGCTGCTGAACGATATATAACTGTAGTACCTGAGATAGAGATGCCGGGGCATGCCCTGGCTGCCCTCTCTGCATATCCGGAGCTTGGTTGTACCGGCGGTTCGTATAAGAGTGCAACCAAATGGGGCGTGTTTGAAGATGTTATGTGTGCAGGAAAAGAGAGCACATTTCAATTTCTTGAAGGTGTGCTTGAAGAGGTAATTGCACTCTTTCCTTCAACTTACATACATGTGGGAGGAGACGAGTGCCCTAAGGTCAGATGGCACGATTGTCCTTTATGTCAACAGAGAATGAAAGATGAATCCCTTGCAGACGAACATCAGCTTCAGAGCTACTTTGTTCAGAGAATGGAGAGATTTATAAACAGCAAGGGAAGAAAAATAATCGGTTGGGACGAGATTCTTGAAGGTGGGCTTGCCCCAAATGCGGCTGTCATGTCATGGCGCGGAGAAGAGGGTGGCATTTCTGCTGCCGGCCAACAGCATTATGTTGTCATGACTCCGGGAAGCCATTGCTATCTTGATCACTATCAAGGTGACAAAGAGACAGAACCTTTGGCAATAGGAGGCTACACTCCTCTCGAAAAAATATACGGATATGAGCCCGTGCCGGCGGCGCTGAGTGATGATAATGCAAAGTATATAATGGGAGCTCAGGGCAATGTGTGGACTGAATATATGGCATCGGCCACTCATGTCGAATATATGGTCTATCCACGCGCCGCCGCCCTTTCGGAGGTGCTGTGGTCTCCAAAAGAGTCTCGCGATTATTCGTCATTCATGAAGAGGATGAAGACAATGATCAGAAGGTACAAGAGTATTGGTCTGAATTTCTGCCCGAATGAATTCACAAAAAGTAAAAAAAAACATGATTAAAGAGAGCATTATGAAGGGAAATCCTTATGACCAGTTCAAATTATGGTACAACGAGGAGTTGGAATGCAAGAGCTTCCTGCCTGATGCCATGACTCTTTCAACCGTGGGAGGCGATATGATGCCCTCTTCAAGGATTGTATTCATGAAGATGCTCTCCGAAGAGGGTTTTATATTCTTTACAAACTACAGGAGTAAAAAAGGGAGGCAGCTTGAGGAAAATCCGAAAGCGGCTCTGCTCTTTTTCTGGCCCAGGCTGATAAGACAGGTACGTGTAGAGGGGTTAGTGGAGAGGTGCAGTGAACAGATCTCCGATGAATATTTCAATTCCAGACCTTTGCCAAACAGGGCAGCCTCCTTGCTATCAAAGCAAAGTGAGCCGTTGGATGACAAGGAGGCGTTCGACAACAACGTAATAAGGCTTTCAGAAAACGAGGAGATGGTCACAAGACCTCAACACTGGGGCGGATACATCCTGAAACCTCAGTTGTTTGAATTCTGGCAAAACAAAGAGCATCGGTCACATGACCGCTTTGCATATACCCTTGAGGGGCCCGGGTGGAAAATCAGCAGACTCTATCCCTGATCATCAACCTTTTCACTTTCCTTCTCTCTTAGTTTTGTTACCACACATTTACACACAACAAGCATGGTAAACATCATCATGAGCATAAGATATAGAATAAACTCTCCAACAGAGACTACCCAGTCGGCATTGTGACCCAACCCTCCTGAAGCAATGAAGAGCATGGTAATGAACAAATGTCCGCAAGAGAGCACGATGATACCACGTCTTGAGACATCCCAATTGTTTTTTCTTTTCTTGAACTTCCTTATAAATGCAGATGTATATAGGCCAAAGATTACAAACAGATATACAACGATTCTGATAAGATTTTCCGAGTCCATAAGCCATATTAGCAGCAAAATCAGCAGGACCAGTATTGTAAGATATATATCCAGCTTTTTCATGATTTGGATACAATTAATCCAAATATACTAAAAAAGCTCGTGAATCAGTAATTTATATCGGAATCTACGGCAACATTTCTTGCGTCTGAGTATTATCTGACTAAATATTTTGTAAAATAGTCCCTCTTTCTCCTTTCAAAATAGGATTTGTAGGTATTCTCATAACTGTGTGTCTGTCCCGGGAGAATCAGCAAGTCAAAATCTTTATTGTTCTTTATCAAGGCATCTATCAAACGGAATGTGTGTGCAGGATGTACATTTGCATCATTATCCCCTGTTATCAGGAATAGTTTACCTCTCAGCCCCGACACTAGATCCATGTTTGTCCCGACTTTCAATTTGTAATTCTCGTCCACACCATGATAAGACTCAACCCAATTACGGTTGTAAATATTATTGTCGTAATTACCTGAAGATGCCACTGCAACTTTGTAGAAATCAGGGAATGTGCATATTGCCGCAACTGACATCATTGCTCCGCCTGAATGTCCATAAATACCAATACGGGTGCTGTCCATATATCTGTATCTGCGGCAGAGTTGTTCCAACCCTGCTTTGTCATCTAAAAGGGCAAAGTCCCTGATATTGCCGTATCCGTAAGATGCATAAGCCTTATTCCGGACAGGAGTACCCCCGCGATGACCCATACAGACCACAATTATACCTCTTTGGGCTAATGCTGTATTATTATATCTGTCAAACACAGTAAATTCTGTCCACACAGTTTCAGTGTGAGGCCCGGGATATACCTGGGAAACAACAGGATAGACCCTTGTAGAGTCAAAATCAAATGGTTTCCACATAATCCCGTAGAGATCTGTCACACCATCAGCAGCCTTTATAGTGAATTGCTCAGGCATTTTCCAGCCATAATCAAGCAATTTTGAGATATCAGGATGTTCAAACCTTTCTATCAACCGTCCCTCTCCGTCTCTTGCAGAGATTACAGGCAAGGTGTCAATCCTTGAGTAGTTATCGATTATAAGATTGCAGGATGGACTGATAAAAGTATGATGTGTTGCGTTCTCAGTAGTAAGAAGCTTTATTTTTTTGCCATCTGTCTTTACTTTATACAGATATGAGTAGTTTGGATTCCTGTTGGCTTCCTTACCGTAACCATATACAAAGAGCTGGTTGGCGGCCGTGTCTATCTTTGCAATGTTAGCTGCCGTCCACTCTCCTTTTGTTATCTGGTTTATAAGCCTGCCTTCAGAGTCATATCTGTAGAAATGTCCCCAGCCGTCCCTGTCAGACCAGAACAATATTTCCGAACCATTCTTGATAATGTGGCACTGAAAGAGGTCATAGTTGATATAAGGTCTGCTCTTTTCAGAAATAAGAACCCTTACAGATCCGTCTGAAACATTCACACTGCATAGTTCCAGTTCATCACGCGTACGCTTTTTCCTCAACAGGAAAAACCTGTCATTCACCCCGCCGGCCTTTACAATATTCACCTCCTGTCCGGGCCATTTGTCAATGTTTATCTTATTGAAAGTACCTTTTTCTGCGTCACCTGCATATACTTCATATCCTGTAACTATTGAGTCTCCAGGAAGCTCATAAGTGTATGTGGTAACAAACGGACGTCCGCTGCTGGTTGAGTGTAACAGAGGCATAGTCTTCAGTCTGCGCTTATCGGTACGGGTTATGTAAAATTTATTGGTTTTCCCAACCCAGCCCATGTCAGCAAGCACAAAACCATGCTCCTCCTCTGAATCCGAACTTAGCTCTGTAAACTGCCCTGTTGCAACATTTTTAACCTTGAGACTCTTTTTGTCCATAATCAGCTCATAACGTCCGTCAGGAGAGAGTCCGAACGCTCTGATCTTTGGTTTCTCCTTGGTCAGAGGGATTAGCTGTTTTCCTTCTGCTTTATATTCATAGTTTTTCCCTAAGTATTCCAAATAGGCAACTATGCCTGTATCGTTAAATTTCGGTGAATAAAAGACAAATTTCGGATCGTACCCGGAATTGTTCAGTTTAAGTAAGCTATCGACTACATGTGTGTTATAAATCTCTCTCTTTTTGTTTTTTGAATCAAACGAGTAATAGTGCCTCTCTCCTCCCGGCTTTTCGAATACATACCAGCAAATATCCTTTTTGGGATGAAAGAAGGGAACGACTTGTGTCGTTCCCACTTTATTTTTAAGATTTGGTACATCATATTTCTCTGATTCCAGCTCTTCCAAAGGTGGAAAGGCAGATTTCAGATAGTTCATTAAGTTTGATTGCTTACCACTCCTCAAAACAGCCTTCACCATATCGAGAAGCCTTGGATGTGCCTTTGGGCTGTGTTGTGGTATATATGCCAGAAAGCCGAACATTACCTGCTGATTATCGGCGGAAAAATTGCCGATATTATCTGCAAGAATGTTTCCTGCCTTTAAAGAATCGTTCTCTGCCACAGCAATCACCATATCCATTATCGCAAGGTATTGGGACTTGTCGGGAATCCCGGTCTTTGCAACCTTGTTTTTCAGATCAATAAAATCCTGAGGGTTACGTTCGTGATCCTTAAAGTACCAGCCTCTCAAAACGTAGTCTGCTGTCTGTCTGACATTAGATGCAATTTTTGAGTAAACGGAGTCTGCTCCAACTGTTTTTATAAAATCCTCATAATGATCCAGCAGGTAAACTACATTTTTGCTTCCTACCCCTGAGAGCTCCCGTTCAAATCTGTTCCGGCCAAATAGCAACCAATTATCCGGACTTATTCTCTCTTGATGCGTCAATTTATCAAAATACTCAGAGGCAATCCTTTTGCCTTCGGTCCTTTCATTAAGACCAAGCTTAAGCATAATATAATCTCTGTAGAACTTTCCGTCACAGTTGCCCTGTTTGTACATTCTGTCCATCGTTGCAACCTTATTGTCAGGATTTAGCCCCTCCTTGATTTTTGCCATGAATTTATCGGCAGGCATACCACCTATAAACTTAAACAAAAGCTCGCCTTTTGAATTTAGAAGGAGGAAAGAGGGATATGCCTCAACCTTGTATGGATTGGCATATTTTTTTCCCTCCTCCGTTTCCATGTCTAATTTTATATTTATAAAGTTGGCATTGAAATAATCCGCGACACTATCTATTGTAAAAACATTGGCAGACATAGCCTTGCAAGGGCCGCACCACTGAGTGTAACAATCAACGAAAACTGTTTTACCGGTTGCTCCCGACATCTGAAAGGCCTCTTCAAGAGTTATATGCTTGAAATCTATACTTCTGTTCTGAGCATACAACGTAGTGTGAAGTATCATAGTCAGGACTATGACCAGGCTATATGGAATTTTTTTCATCAAATTTCCGTTTAATTATTGTAATAAAGTCGTTTTAGGCGAAGCATCATAAGCTCGTAGTATTCCTTTCCCTCATCGGTGGTTGCACTCTTCCGTAAGGTATCAACCCGTCCAGACACTCTGTATAAATAAGCGTGAAGAGCATTAGTACTGTCAGATAACCCTGTGGAAATATTATTCTTAGACGCTGTCTCAGCTAATGCTACAACAAAGTTGAGCTGTATGGACCTCTGGTAAGGTGTAAGAAGTGTCGCATCAGTGAAATCATGAAAGACAACCCTGTCAAGGTATCTGAAAAGCTCCTCACAAGTCATTGTTCCCTGAACCTTCAAATCTTCAGCTTCCACCAAAGAGCCCAGAACTTCAGGTTTAATAATCATTTTTAATACATCATTAGATGTCTGGATAAGGAACGACTCGCTGCTCAACCCGCACGACTTAAGGTTGTCCTTATAATCCCACCATTTTGATGGCTGAGTCAATATCTCACTTTCCAAGAAGGTAAGTGCATCTCTTTGAAGATTGCCTTCTACAAATGTTGTCGGAGAGTCTTTGTAACCATTTACCACAGCTCTGGAAGACTTCCCGCCAACCAATGATGCCACCTGTTTCAGGTAATCACTATAAACAATCATGAGTTTTGCTGTCAACATACCGACGTTGCCCCATTTATTCTCCGGATATGGTTGTTGACGGACAATCTTCTCCAAATCCGGATAAATATCTTTAAGGTTGTCTATCCCCAGTTGGGCAGATCTCAAAAGGTCATTTGAAAGATACATTGGCTGTGAAAACGGATCCCCTTTTTTTGTTGTAAAATATGATGATTTAAGTGACGGTGGGCTCTTTCTGGTGCCGTATGCGTAATCAACGGCTTCCTGATCATAAATTGAGACTACAGGCAGAAGGTTTGCCGGTTTAATTTTATCTCCCGGCCTTGCCACATAATTAAATCCTACAGGAGGAGTTATCGATGCACTTATACCATACTTCTTAAGCTTTGCCTCAGAGCGCAAATCCTCTATAGGAAATGCTGTGTATCCCGCATAATTCTCCTTCATACCCAGAACCTTCCCGATTTTTGATGCTACAAGAGCCGTCATTATATCCTGACGAATAGATAAATCCCCCATATTCTTCAATGCACGCTTGTCAACCAAGCCGCATTGAAGTAAATATTTCTGAAGCATCTCAACCGCAGTCGCATCAGTTACATTGACCTTTGCACACAGAATCTCTCCTGTTACAGGGTGGCTTATGTTTGTAGATAAAACATTACCATAGGCACTCCCCCATTTGAACATAATCGTATTATACTGGAGAAAAGCCTTATCCGGATTAGAGGTAATGTCGAACACCTGATTATATCCGGCTTTCTTAAAGGCCATTTCCCATTGATTCAAGGCATTCAGGATACTCTGCCTGAATGGCGGAGGAGTAACCGTATCTATATAAACCGTGATTTTATCCGTTGATCTTTTTGAAAGGTTCCAGTGTTGTATGAAATCTTTCTTCTGAACCAAAAATTGCCTTGTATCATATATGTTTTTTGTCACAGTTTCAAATCCATAAGCGGGATGGGCCTCCACATCAGGGAAATGTCTCTCGGGTAGTTCCTGCAACAATATATCCAGCTTAAATGATGATATTTCATCAAATCCTATTCTTGTCTGAGGGTTTTGCCGATAGTCAGTCTGAGTCCGGTGAACTGTGAACACCACACCCTTGTCTATTATTTTACAGGTATCTATTCCCGATCTTGCAGGATCAGGATGGTTCAAAAAAGAGTTCGCACTGACAGAGAATAATCCCGAAGGGTTCCCAAGCTCTCCTGTAATATCCACTATAATAGATTTTCCGTCCTCTCCGCGGGCAAAGACAGGCAATGTATAGAACACCGGTATAAAGCCGGATTTTTCAAGAGAGAGATTCATTTCAGACTCTGTCGAGTCAGACGGGACATCCCTTGTCAGGTGTTTATATATATCCAGAGTGTTGTTTCTCCCTTCAGAAAACCTTATGACACCTGAAGCCGGAGAAACAAAAGCGGACATTCCTCTTGAAACATGTATTGTCATTAGAAGCTCCTTGTCAAATGCAGCATCAGGTATCTCCAGAAAGTATTTGCCATTGGAAACATATACCGAATAATACCCTTTATGTATGACTGTGGTGTCCTTTTTATAGAATTGGCCGTAACTCAAAGGCTTGTTGTTACCCTGTCCGTGCATTGCGGCAGGCAAAAGAAAGATGGCCAAAAACAAAAGGACAAGTTTGTATTTCATATATTATTGTAAATTATTTAAGATTGATGATTGTTTGCCATTCTCCCAAATGGTGATATAATTAATTATACCTTGATAATGAGATGCCTCAAGAGTACCCGGATATTTTTCTATCTGACTCTTACAGATTGACTTGACATCTGATATAACTCTCTTGTAGAGAACTCCGGTACCATTTCCGTTGCTTGTCTGATTCTCTCCGAAAATTGTCAATTTGGTGATAAATTCATTCTGAATCATCCTCTCATATCTGGTAAGTCCACGTTTTGAACACTTTGACTCGAATATCGACTTATACATAGTCTCTATAATTAGATCATAACTGAACGGCGCCTCTGAAAGCTCCTCGGTCTTCAGTACCTCCGATGCCTTGGTAAATAATTTCCCGAGCGTAGTACTCACAAAGTTCAGGACATAATATGAATAGTCGATCCTTGTCTTGTCCATGATATCCTGTCTGTAGAGCCAAGTCGGTTCGACCATGAGATTCTCCTCAATAAACTTCAATGCCTCCAACTGTCTTTCGCCCGGAACCGGCTTGTATAAAATAAGATCCTCTCCAAATTCAGGGTTGTCAATATATCTGCCGCCTATGATTTTCAACACATGATTTATATAGTTGTTGTATTGATTCAAGACAGAGAGGTAACGTCTCCTCAATGGAAAATAGTTGGGGTCATCATTTTGAGTCCACTCCTGCAGGTTGCTCATGATAACTTTCAGATTCTTCATACCTAAGCTGTTTGCATAAATTACATCTGCACCAAAATCCTCAGTCTGCACACGCGGATCATACAAATCATTCTCTTTGACAAAAAGCAGTTTCTGATCTTTTCGTTTTTCATCTACCCATTTTCTTTGTATTTCTGTCTGCGCCACGACATCAAGACTATCCGGCAAATAGCGGTAACCCCACTCGATGGCATAGTTGTCATAAACTCCGATTCTTGGGCAGAGATCCTGAGGCTCAAGACTGTCTTCCGGTTGAGCCAGATAGTTAAATCTTTGGTAATCCATTATTGAAGCTCCTAAACCATTTCTTCTGATAAAACTCTTGCTTCTCAGACTATCTACAGGATAAACAGTACTACCCATATAGTCATGCAGCAACCCGAGTGTGTGTCCAACCTCGTGAGTGAGTACAGTTCCTGCAAGCTTACCCATGAGCTCCCGCGAGAGAGGGTATTTTCTTGCATTTGTATCAACAGCCGAACACATTACAAAATACCATCGCTGAAGAAGGTCTTGCACAGAGTGGAAGATAGCGATGTGTGATGTTATTATCTCGCCCGACCTCGGGTCGTTGACCATAGGTCCATAAGCATTCGGAATCGGCGAAGCCTTATATGATACAAGGCTATATCGTGCATCGCCCTCACAATAGTCAGGATCCTCCTCCTTTGTAGGTGCAAGTCTTGCCTGAATTGCATTTTTAAACCCTGCCTTCTCGAATGCAGGCTGCCATGCCTCGATTGCTTTTATGAACGAAGGTACAAGGTAATCGGGAGTCGCCCTGTCAATGTAAAAAATTATAGGCTTCTCAGGTTCAACCAATTCTCCCTTAAAATAGCGTTCCATGTCCTCAGCCTTTGGTTCAAGACGCCATCGTGTCGCAACGGACAAACCTGACTGCACACCTCGTTCACTATCCTGCCACACATTTGTCCCGTTGAGCATCTTTGTGAAATAGCCAACCCTCGGCTCCGCTGCTCTCGGCTTCATTGGTTTCTCCGGCAACAGTAGCCAGCTTGCACCAACCTCCCATGCAGTATTTGCATAATTCTCACCTCCTTCTTTCTTCTCCTTATTATCCACAACTGTATAATACCTTACAGAGGTGAAATTGATATTCCCGGAAAAAGCCTTGATCTCCGATGTATATGAGAGATTCTTTTTATACTCTCCGAGCTTCAGCTCGTCTTTCGAGCCTCTTAAAGAGAATAATTCCGAATCCTCCTTCATCATATCGGTTATATCAATTACATAACCCGAATCCTTTTTTTCTATGATTGGAGCAGAGGTGATAACCGTTCCCTCTAATGACTTCAGATAAGAACTGTATATTGAGTTCGGTCTTCCATCATAAATTAATTTAGGATTTATTATTTCAATACTGTTTCTGTTCTTGATAATTCTGATAAGTTTCTCGAAAACCGAGTCACCGCCGTAACCAAAACGCATTTCAACATCTCTGTCCTTGTAGGCCGACCCTCTCAGAATCGTAATTGTGACAAGGATATCCCTGTCAAGTGCTGATTCGGGGATAACAAGATAATATTTCCCCTCTTGTTGGAAAGTGCTTATAAAACCACTGTCAATAATTGTCCCCTCTTTAATAAAAGAGGAGCTTACCGCCACTCCTTCCCTGTTTTGGGCTCTAAGATCGTACATGAAGCAGAGAAGGAGAGGCAGCAAGACAATTGCATTAATTATTTTTTTCATCAATAGCTGAACCTGTTACCAATGGACTGAAGATCCATATTATATTTCTCAATAAAGTAGTTTCTCACCATGTTATAACGCTTTTTCATCAGACCTTTGGTGTCCTTGGTCGGATTCAATATTCCCTCCCAGGCGCCTTCGCTTGTATCCCAACTATCATTGGTTATTGCTTTGTTCCTGTATAGATAGGATTCAGGATAGCTTACCATAAGAAGCATGAATTTTTTCCAGTCAATAAGCGGAGTTGTGCTGGAAGGCATAGGGAAAAAGCCTCTGGCCAGGCCGGCTGAGACAGTCTTTAAACTGCTAAGGCCGGAATAGGAAACAACAGAGGTAAAAGCCGGTACATCCGAAGGAGAGCTAATGCCTCTGCTGACAATCAGCTCAACAAAGAGCCTGCTCAATGTACGGCTCAGTGCCAACTCTTTTGCAGCATTCATGGTCAATACACTCTCGCTTCCGTAGTTCACACATATATTGTCATAATTAAAATAAGCATCTATCGGAGTCAAGCCATAATGCAAAGTAGGGGTAAATAGCAAAGAGACCGTTGATACTGAAGAGCATAACATGATTTTTAATGGAAGGAATTTTTTCAAAAAGGCTTCTGAATATAAATTCAGCCAACATTTTTCTATAAGAGCCAACTGTTGCGGGATATATTCCGTTTCAGCGGGTGTTACTAGATAACCGGACACTCCACCTGTCATTGTAGCGCTTGGGACACCATTTTTCCAGCCTGAAGGGGTCCAGTAGGTATCCTTATCGGTGAATTTATAAAGGAAGCACGAACCATATTTCTCATAATAGCCCATTATTGTCGCATCAAATGGATTGCTCCCCTGAGGCATGTGATACCCCTCCTCGATACCCGAAGGAGTCAGAGGGCCCTCTTCCTTCTCACACGAGACAAATAATCCCGAGAGAAGCAGGATTGTTATAAAATATATTTTTTTCATTTTTATCTTGGATTTTGTACTAGCTTATAATTCCTGTTAATAGCATCATAAGGGATAGGCAATGCATAAAGTTTGCTGCCGGCCTCAAGCACATGGTCTGAGACAGCCCCTTCCTGATTGACATATCTGTGTGAGACAGACAGTCCAAGCCTTTTTATATCATACCACCTCAGACCCTCTTCAAGACAGAGCTCTCTCTGACGTTCTTCAAGGCAGAATGAAATCAGTTCATTCGGGTCAGAGATATTTATATCTGTATATGTCCCTGTTTTGTAGCGGGCTCTGCGAAGAGTATTCAAATCAGATAAAGCAAGGGTTTTATATTCAGCATTTCCCTTCTCTTTGAAAAGTCTGGTTGCAGCCTCCGCCCTGTTCATATAGACCTCACCCATACGAATACCGCGTTCTCCATAATTTGAGATATTTTGACCGATTTTATTTCCTCTTATAGCAGACATAACTCCGGTGGTCTTGTTTTTCTCATAATAGAAGTAGGAGCTGTATCTAAGGTCATTGGCTGCATCATACATCCCGACAAGATCATTTGAGACTGTAAAAGGAATCGGGCCGGTCGCAATTGAGTAGGTGCTTGTAAAGTAGATGCCGTTTCTTGAAAGAGAAGAGCCATATACCCATAAAACCTCAGGGCTTCCTGCAGGATCAAATACAGTGTAAGCTGTACCGAGAGAGCTAAGGTTTGTCAAAGCAGGACCTTCAGATATAACCTCATTTGCACACTGTATGAGTTTCTCAAACTCGCCTCTATAAAGATAAAACCTTGTTAAAAGTGCTTTTGCTGCAATATGACCTACACGGAATGCTGTCTCAGATGTATAATTTGCTTCAAGAAGATCGGCAGCCTTTGTTAGGTCGTCCTCTATCTGATCATAGACCTGCTTTAGTGTATTCCTTGAAGGAAACTGGTCAGTAACCTCCATAGCAAGAATAAGCGGAACACCTAAGGATACCTCTGGATTCACACCTGCACCTGTATAAGCCTGTCCGTATAAAAGGACAAGTTTCATGTAATAATAGCCTCTAAGGCACAGAGACTGGCCAAGTAATGCATTTTTATCCTTCTCGGAACCTGATACATTTGCCAATTGGCCAATTATCACATTGCACCCCTTAATCTTCTCATAATATTTTTTCCATGAGTTTTCGTTTGCCGGAAATGTTTCAGTACCGTCAAACATCTCTGGATTGAAGGTAAACACGGGCGTCCCGTTTTGAAGCACAGTAGCATAACTACTATAATTCAACCCATTACAAACCATTTCATCAGTCAGAAGCGGAACATAGTTATCACACGAGAAAGCATAAGGATAAGCCTCCTTGTACATTACAGATCTCAGGTCACTCACTGTAGATGGAATGATCTCATCCTGACTTGATTCTTTCAAGAAGTCCTGACATCCGTTTAAAGTAAAAAGGGAGACAAGACCTAAACAGTATATTATTATATTGTTTCTCATATTGTTCATATTAGAAAGTTAAACTGAGATTAAAATTATAAGATCTGGTTCGTGGCTGGCTTCCTGTTGCAACCTCAGCATCCCTGCCCCTGAAATCCTTACTAACTATGGCAAATGGGTTGGACACACTGGCCCCCAGTGATATATGCTTACAAAAAAACATTTTGGCAAACTTTTCAGACAGGGAGTAGTTAAAGGAGATCCCGTTACATCTCAATGTTGATGCACTTACAACCCTTGCCGTACTATAGTTATACATTTCATATACATTAGTATAATTATTTGTAGATCCCGGTAAAAGAACGTTATTCTTTACATTTGAATCAGGCAGTCCGGGAAAAGTGGCATCTGTGTCGCCCGGCACCCATCTGTTCAGAAGTTCAGTAGAGAAGTTGTCATATTCATTAGGTAAAGTGCTCGATTTATAGGCCTGGCTAAGGAGTTTCTTTCCACCAATCTGTAAACTGAAATTAAAAGACAGACTTAATTGTTTGTACCTGAATTGCGAATTAAGACCTCCTGTAAAATCCGCTTCTCTTTTACCGGCGTAAACCATATAAGCTGTAGGATCGTTAGCGGGGTCACTTCCATCTTTGGTTGTCAGGTCTATGATAGGATAACCTGTATTCTGGTCAATCCCGTCACATTTAAATACCCAGAAAGCCGAAGATGAGTAACCCTCCTTGTACATCGATCCGGCAACAGCTGTCCTCCATGTTACATTCTGTGTACCCACTTTTGTTATCTGGTTGTGATTCTTTGCTGTATTTACACTCATGCTCCAAGTGAAGTCCTTGGTACGGACAGGAGTAAACATGGCACTCAGTTCATATCCGCTGTTTTCCATACTACCTCCGTTGACAGGCATTCCGTCAATACCGTATTCAACAGGGATTGCAAGAACGGTTATCATATCTGTACCTTTTTTTCTGTAGTAATCAGCACCAAAGACCACCTTGTTGTCAAAAAGGCCAAGATCCAACCCGAAGTTAGAGGAGAAGGTTTTCTCCCAACGAAGGTCAGTATAAGGGAGACTGCTTATATTAAGCAACTCCTCTTGTGTATTGATGTCTGTGATAGTTGATGCCGCTCCCCTGGGGATTTTCACAATCAGGCTCGGGCTATAGTTCTCCGCAATATTACGCTGATATCCGATACTTGCCCTCAGATTAAGATCCGAGACAATGCTCTGTTTGTGGAACCATTTCTCTCGTGAAACATTCCACTTAACACCACCCGCATATACAGGGTTGAAATTTTCATTTGAATACCTGCCAAATCTGTTTGAAGCATCATTCCTAACGCTGAAATTCACTACATACCTGTTGTCATAGGCGTAATTAAGGGTCATATAGATACCCATATTGTTTGTCAGACGGTCTGTAATATTATTTGAGAATTTTTCGATCTGAGGATTTGCAGATATAGCACCGGATACAGGGTTGGTAAGAGTGACAGGGACCTGGGTAAACGATTTCCCTCTATATCTAAGATATCCATAGGCCGTTGTTGAGAGTCCGTCATACTTCTTGCTGGATAATTCCACTCCCAACATGGCGGTCAATGCGTGCACCTTGTTGAATACAGCATTGTATGAAAGAGAGTTTCTCCAGTTCCAGCTCAATGTCTTCACAGCGTCAGAATTGTACTCACCACCTACAGGCAATTTTGAATTCTTTGCATTCTCGGAATTCGGTTTCTCCGAACCATACTCATAATTTCTTATCGCAGTTATATAATTAGTCAACTCTGTCGCATAAGACTCACCGTCAACCGAAGACAAGTTTAAACTACCTACCGTTTCATAACGTAAGTCTTTTGTTATATTGTATGTCAGGTTTAGGTTTGTGTTGACGTTTGTTGTCTTTGTTGTAAGACCTGTCTCGTTTCTCTCATTGATAAAATTGTACTTGAAACGATTCGAAGCTTCCTGATAGTAGAATAATGAACCATCATCCTCATAGGCGGGTATGACCCTGTTTGTTGCCGAAGCATACGAGTAAGGGCTTACTTTCTTGAACCCATCAACCTCTGAATGTGATCCTGACAATCTGAATGCTACTTTAAACCGGTCGCTGAAATAACTGGAAATTCCGACACTGGCGGAATAAGATTTCATTTGGTTTCCAATAGCGGTGTTGTTCACAGAATTATAATTCACAGAACTATAATAACTTGTCTTTTCCGACCCGCCTGACATGGTTATTGAGTGGTTATGGCTTACCGGATTTCTGAAAAGTATGTCAAACCAATCTGTGTTATTTGTCTCAAGTTTGGCAACTCCCTGATTGAATTGATCCTGAGTTATATCCTTATTCAGATACTGATTGAGAAGCCCGGCGTATCCAATATTGTTATTACTCCAACTGGAGATAAGACCCCTTTCGAAGATCTCCCTTGATACAGCAACCCTGTCCTTTGAATTCATTAACTCAAGTTTCTTGTAGGTAAGTCTCTCTCCGACATTGAGCCCGAATGAATAAGTGACCTTTGCCGGACCTCCTTTCTGAAGTTTTGTATTTATCACTATAACACCGTTTGCTGCCCTGATCCCGTAAATGGCGGTTGCAGAGGCATCCTTTAGCACGGTAATAGACTCTATATCACTTGGATTTAGCCATGAAATAGAACTTCCGACAAAATTCCTGATAAAGTCAAAGTTATCCTCTGTGATACCGCCTTGGGCATCAAGAACGCTTGCCTTAAAAGGGAGCGGGTCTTCCTGTATTATTCCGTCAACAACCCAAATCGGCTCCTGGCTTCCCATAAGTGTAGAGGTTCCCCTGACACGTACACTCTGCCTGACTCCTGTCAACCCGCTCGAATTGGTCACAACAAGACCCGGTAACCTTCCCTGAATAGCCTGTTCAAGATTGGTCACACCGTCAAAATATAGATCCTTTGCCTTGATAGTACTTATCGCACCGGCCACACGTTCCTTGTCTAGTACCTGATAACCGGTCACCACAACCTCTTTCAGTCCTGCACTATCCTCCTCCATGACAACAACCATGTAATTCTGCCCCGTATATTTTAACACGCGAGGCTTCATCCCTAAAAATGAGAAACTAAGCAAAATATCCTTTTGCTCAGGAACCGCGAACGAGAATTCCCCTTCTATGTCTGTCGCTGCACCATACTTTGTGCCCTTTACCTGCACGGCAACGCCGGGTAATGTTACCCGCCCCTTGTCCATAACCTTACCTCTAAGAAGTATCTCTTTCTTTTCTGAGGGTGTCTTTGGTTTGGGTGATATTACCACAACCTTGTCGTCAATTTTGAATGTAAGGCCCAAAGGAGAGAGTATCTCTCTCAAAAGGTCGGAGAAGTCCATATCCTTTGCATTTACATCAATCTTTTGAGAAGAGGCCAGATACTCCATCTTATAGAAAAATGTGTAACCGGTTTTCTTTTCAAGAGCCGTAAAAACCTCCTTTGGAGAGGAGTTTTTCATCGTAAGGGTAACCTTTTGCTGAGCATAAATGTTTGTGGATAACAACAAAGCGATCATTAATAGAAAAAGCCTTGTTTTCCTGACAGTGCCGGAGCATTTGTCAAGCATTGATTGCCATGAAGGAAATGGCAATGAATCTGAGATTTTTTTCATACATTTGTTTTGGTTTTTTTAAATAAAAATTCACAAAAAGGTGTTGGCCGACACTTTTTTGTGGAGAACGGGATTTTAATTAGTCCCGTTCTTGCTTTCTGAAATTGTTAACATTTTACCTTCCAGTTTATATTTCACATTACCAGACAATTCAATTTTCCTCAATACATCTTCAATATCCGAGTACATCGGCATCTTTCCAAAATACTGATCATGTCTGATCCTTTCATTTTCAAAAACTACATCCACCTGATACCATCTTGCTACAATCTTCATTATCTCATCAAGAGACATATCGTTGAAGTTAAATACCCCCTCTGTCCATGATGTATAAACACTTGCATCAACCTCCCTTACCGATGTCTGACCACTACCGGCATTCATCTTCAGCTGTTGTCCAGGTTTGATTAATGTCCGGCCCTTTACTTTGTCGGAGTAGAATGCTATAGACCCACTCTTGAGTGTTGCAAAAATATTTTCATCTCCTTTATAGGCATTAACATTAAAGCTTGTACCGAGAACCTCTATCCTGCTATCCTCCAGATTCACAACAAATGGGATTTTGTCCTTTTTAACCTCAAAATATGCCTCACCATGAAGATAAACATCTCTGACATCCCCGCTGAATTCGACCGGATATTTCAACTCAGAGCCCGCATTGAGCCACACTTTTGTCCCGTCCGAAAGTAGCAGGGGATAATAACCGCCCAGAGGGACCTTCAAAGTATGATAAACCTTATGCTGAACAGCGGCTTCAACTTCATTTTTTGAATATACAAGACCGTTTGTCTCATCATTCTGGACAATCACACTCTCCGATTTGTCAACAAATTTTTCTTTGGCAGCAAGCAGGACACTCTTGCCATCGGGCAATATCAGCTCAGCCTTAAACTCTCCCGGATTTATCTTCTCCTGAATCAATAATTGATCAGTTTGCTCCCCGGAATCTCTCATATACAGAAGAAGTCCGGCAGATGCAATAATCAAGACAGATGCCGCATACCCTACCCATCTGAAAAGCTGCCTCTTTGGCCGCATAATCCTGCTCATAAGTCGAATCCGCTCCCTCTCCTTTGCCGACTTATCTGTAAATGGGTTTAGTGTACGATTTAACATTGCCGCCTCATCCAGCAACTTTCGGTTATCTTCCACAGAAAGCCACTCTTCAATCTCAGTCTCTGTCAACTCCTCTCGGTGATAGAGAAGACGGTTAAGAAAATCTATATCTATATCACGATTATTCTCGTTCATGCAGGTCATTAATTTTCACATAATACACCTACCCTGTCCGAATGGGTGACAAGAATTTTAATTTTTTTTAAATTTTAAAATAATTTATTGCAGCTCCGAACGAAGAGACTGTATTGCCCTCTTTAGGTGTGTCTTCACGGTATTAACAGAAATACCGAGGTCAACTGCTATCTCCTTATACATCTTGCCCTCAACAAAACACATTTTTACAACCACTCTCTGCTTCTCCGGCAATTTATTCACACATTTGGCTAAAAGTTCATAAGATCTGTCATAGTCGTCCATCTCTTGTCTCATATCCTTCTCGTGCGTAATTATAGATTGTTCGTTTGTCAGAATAACCCTCTGGTGTCTTATATAATTGAGAGACATATTTCGCGAAAGTTTATAAAGATATGCCTTTGGTGAAAGCCTGGTATCAAGCACCTCCCTCCTTCTCCACAAAGCCACAAATGCATCATGCACAATGTCTCTGGACACTTCCTGGCTCCTGACATAACCATACACAAAAGCCATCAAATCCTCAAAGTGAGTTTCGAACAGCAATTCAAAGGCTCTTTTATTAAAATGGGTTCTCGGCATAATACGGGGTTAAGGCAAATATAATATTTATCATAATAACACAAGTCGTATTAATTGATAAAATATTAAAGCTTTTCCCGTTTTTTTCTGATTATCTGGTCATTATCAACACCTGCCTTTCCAGACCAAAGCCGCGATAAATGTCACCGCTCCTCCAAAGACCATTGTCCAATGAATACCAATTCCGCTTGCGACTGCCCCGGCAATTAGATTTCCAATAGGTTGTGTCCCCATCAAGGCCATGGCATAGAAACTCATGACCCGGCCTCTCATCCGCTCTTCGGTTGTAGTTTGCAATAAAGTATTGATTGATGAGAGTGTAAGTATCATCGTCACACCTCCTATCGAGAGTGAAACTAGAGCCAGCCATATGGAGCTGGTAACGCCCGTAAGGGAGATCATTGCCGCAAGAATCAATGTGGTGAATGCTATTATATTTTCCAGCCCCTTTGTACTTTTCCTTGATGCCATGTAGAGTGCTCCCACGAGAGCTCCGGCTCCGAGCGCGGACATCAGGAATCCCAATGTGTCCGCGCCACCGTGCAGTATCTCTTTGGCATATGCCGGAAGCAGTACTATTGAAGGAAATGCGGTAAGGCTCATTACTCCGAGCAGAAGTATGAGATTGCGTATATCTTTTGTCCCGAATGTGTATCTGAGACCCTCAAAAAAACTCTTTTTGAAGTCCTTTTCGGGTGGAGCTATCCTCTCCTTGACAATTTTTATTTGCCACAGGGCTCCTATCACAAATATAAAGCTGAGAGCATTTATCAGAAAGCAAATTCCCTCACCGACAACAGCTATCAACATTCCGGCTATTGCAGGTCCTACGAGCCTAGCCCCGTTGAATATCGCCGAGTTTAGTGCTATTGCGTTACCGAGGTTTTTCGGGTCGTCTATGAGGTCTATTACGAGTGACTGGCGCGCAGGTGCGTCAAATGCGTTTATAACACCGAACACGATACTGAGTGCTATTATGTGCCAGACCTGTATATGTCCCGATAGTACCAGGAATGCCATCACAAATGCATGTATCATGAAGAGCACCTGCGCGCTTCTCATGATTGCCATCCTGTCATATCTGTCGGTTATGACTCCGGTAAATGGTGTAAGTATGAATGTGGGTATCTGTGTGGTGAATCCGACGAGTCCGAGCAGAAATACTGATCCGGTGAGTCTGTAGACAAGCCAGCTGAGTGCTATGTTCTGTATCCATGTTCCTATTAGCGATATTCCCTGGCCGTAGAAATATAGTCTGTAGTTCTTAGACCTTAGGGATGAAAATATCTGTTTAAGAGTGGATTGGTCTACTATTCGGAATGGCATTTTGAGTCTCTTGTTTGGAAATGCCATTTCGCTGCAAAAAGTGTGCTATTATTAGTGGCACTGATTTTTCTAATTATCTCATTTTTAGGAATAATGATTTCATGGACATATGTGACTGTTTTGCAGAGTTTTGCACCGACCTAAATAGCAGCAAATTAGAAAAATCAGTGCCACATATTGCCTCCTCAGTCGCATTACTGGCTGAAATGCCCTGATCCAGTATTTTTCCACTTATTTGTAAGCGGCTATTGAGTGTTTATGTCAGGTTTTCTTGTGATTGCGAAAAACTTTGGCTTGGTCATTCTTGAAAAAATATTTTTAAATATCAATAATAATTATTTAATTTTATTGGCTGATTTTCAATGCCTCCTATTATAATGAGAATGGCCTCACTTCTCAATATTTAACGAAATAAAATAAGGTTTTATGAAAATGACAAAAAAAATAATGAGTCTGTTTTTCATGCTCATTTATATCGGCGTTGTATATGCTCAAGGAACTGGCGCTATCGGCTTCACTTACATTACTGATACCATATTAGATTCGGCAAAGTTAAGGCCAGCGCTGTATGTTAGTAAACTCAAAGAAGTTGTAACAGATGGTCCAGCTTATAAAGCTCACGTCTTTTCGTTTGGAAAGTGTATTGCTTTCATTAATAATGAATATGTGTTAAAACCGGTGTCATCAATGACAAGTTCTGAGTACACGAGTTATCTGTCTTCTAAATTAAGTTGTAAGCCGGGAGATGTAGTAACAATAGGTATTATTAACGACTATATATATTCTGAAACAGACCTTAATAATGCAATTAAAAACAATAAAATTGAGACTTATTCAATGACAGCCATAAGTAGGTCTGAAGTGGATCGTCTATGGAACAAAATGTACGACTCGTGGATAACAAGGTATTACGAAAAGAATAGCTATGGAGCTGATAACAATCCTGATAGACTATTATCACTTGACAACAAAAATTTTAAAAAAGATTTTGCTTCAAACATAAAAGACATATATATTGTAAATCAAACATCAGAAGATAAGAGTAAACACCATATTGTTGCACGAGAAGTTTCTAAAGCCGAATTGCACAGAAAAGGCTATACCATAACTGAAAAATGGAATGAAGATCCGAAGTCAACACTATATTTTTACAATAATAATGATTACAGAACAACAGCAATGGTTGTTCTTACAAGTTCTGCTGATGCTGAAACTCATCGATATTCCTCAGAGACAGACAGAGAAGTGGCAAGGTATGTGGATCAATCAGGCCGGTCTATTACTGAATACCGCCCTTCCAAAACCACTTCAACTGAGACCTTTTATGAGGTTTCTGTAAAAATGGAAATATTTATAGGTTACAAATCTCAATCAGGGTCAATAACCATTTATAAACTACCCCCAAAATATTTCAGCAAAAACTCTCGTTATAATTACAAATTTGAAGAGTTATTAAAAGCAGCAATCCGGACAATTCCAAATAGAAAAGACTAGCGACACATCTAATACCGCTAAATAGCTCTACACTGATCAATTTAAGAGTAGATTTACCACAGGCATCAACCTTATGATGTTATATAATATAACGTCATTTCAATCATATTTATATTCTGATCGTAATTTCAATATTATCTACACTCTATTCAAACGAATAGCTGTATTGGATATTTATAAATACACTCCTGGTTTTGTTGATAAATATTCACAATTTATACACTCTAAATCTTTTGTTGTCAGATTATTTGTATTATTTTTAAAGAAAATAAATACACATGCGCTTCGAACTGGTTCTATCACTTATTCCGAAAGAAAGAGGAAGATTATTACCCTTGAGTTATCAATATGAGTTAAGTTCTTGGATATATAAGGTGCTCAATTACGGAGATCCTATTTTCTCCGAATGGTTACACACCATGGGATATAAATCCAAGGAAAAACCATTTAAGTTATTTACTTTTTCAAACCTGGAAATTCCGATTTATAAAGTCAATGGAGAATTCTTAACAATAGATTCTAACGAGATAAAGCTCACAATATCTTTCCTTACAGATGATGCAATTTCACCATTTATAACAGGGCTATTCAAAGAGAGGCACTTAATTCTTGGGAACAAATCTCACCAAGTGGCATTCAATGTATCACAGGTTATTGGCCAACCGAAACCTGAGATAGTGGAGACCATGAGATTCCAGACAATTTCCCCCCTATTTGTTGATGAGTTCAATCCATCAACTGGAAAAACCAATCACCTATCACCCGATGCAAGTAATTACTCCGCAATAATACACAACACCCTCAAGGAGAAATACCGTGCATTTCTTAATCTAGAGCCCAACCCTGAATGGCCTGAAACCAAGATTATCGCAGAAAACAAACCCAAATCAAAATTAATAACCATAAAATCCGGTACCCCGGAAATGACCAAAATAAAAGCCTACAACTTCCAATTTACCATAACCGGCCATCCAGAGCTGATTACAGTAGGATATTACGGTGGTTTTGGACGGCTTGGAAGTCAGGGGTTCGGATGCGTAGAAATTCAAAAATCCAATATCTAATAACCTACTCAATAACATGATACAAGAAATAATAAATTTTACCAATGAACTTTCAATAAGCAATCCAGAGGTTTTTTTGTTGAACAAAAGGCGGGCAATTCTTGCCCGCCTAAAATTACGAATGTTACCAACAATCGTAATTAAATATATTTCAATTCCACTATTGGTACGATTATAAAACTGTTGGTAATTTTCTTGGTCAAATATAGTATTAAAATTGATGCGAAAAAATATGTCGAAATAATTTATCAACAATATTAATTGAATATTGGTTTATTTATGTATTTTTGCTAAAATTTAACACTTTTTGCAATGGCAAGATACGAAATTGGATTCAGAAGAGGAAAAACTGATATTGAAACATACTGGAAAGTGTGGCTTTGGGCCAAAGGATCAGAGAATAATATCCTAGGTTTATTAGGCAAGTTATTTAGAAAATTCTTTTTAAAAAAATAAAACATGAAAGAAAACCAAAAAACGATTGACTATGAATGGCTGACCAAGCCAACCGGTGATCCATTTGTTGATGCAGGAGGTTTTGCTATTGAATATCTTTCGGAAAGGTATCCCGAAATGGATATTCTGGACCTGATTGACTATATTACTAAAATATACGTGGAAAAATGGGGTGGAAAACTGAATGCCTTTTTTCTCAATTCGAAGATTACCCAACCTGCTTTTCAAGGATCACGAAAAACTGAAGAAACATTAAGGTATTTTCATGCCCTGATTAATGAAACTGAACCTTCTGAAGTTGGTTACTGTCGTTATACCGGAAGAGAAACAAAGTTGTTTTTTGGTGGGCGCGACAACTCAATTATGACGGGTTCAGGAACCTTAATTAACTTTCACCATTTTTTTCAAAAAGGAATTTCACTTTCAAAGGAAGCATTAATCCGAATTCACTTTGTGCCTTTTGCTTGCCAGCAATTGCAAGGAAAAATATGTTTGATGCAAAGCAGTAACGAGAAACTAAGCAAATTATTTGTGAAATTGACCATTGAAAGAAACCTTCATGAAATTGGTGTTGGCCTTTCTGAAGGAGTAGCGAAGTCTAATTTCAACAAACCAGCCAATGCCATTTTTGACTTTGTAGATCATGCTCTTTCCCAACTCCAGGATTTTAGGGACGGAAATACATTGCCATCATTAACCCTTTACCATTTCACCAATTTTGGTGCAAGCCCTGAAATTCAACTGTATCAACTCCCTGCGAAAATTTTTCTCTTTTATCGAACCTGTTTGCAACCTAAATTTAAAGACGATTGGCAAAAGTTTGTTCGGTCTCACTATTTCGATGCTCAACACAAAGGGGCAAAATATAACCTTCAAACAGAAAATTTTGAGTTTGTAAAATCAAAGGAAACTGAAATAATCGATCAAAACGATTACAAACAATGGGTTAACCGGATTTTGAACAAACTATTAATCGACGAGAATATCAGGCCAGAATTTCTTCGCTGGTCGCGTAAACATCCATTCAATTTTGAAATAGTATCAATCTATCAACATAATATTATAGGTATGAAAAAAGAAACCATTAACAAGATTAAAGAATTAGCAGCATTCCTTGTAAGGGATGAAGATGCCGACAAGATCAAAAAACGAATTAAAGCACTTGACGGAGCTAAAAATGCCTCTGCATTGCGGAGATTTATTTTAAAAGATGTGGTTGCTGCAAACTACATGGCGAATAATGACTATCCAATTGTTTCCTTAGATGATTACGTGAATTACCTGTTCCCAGATGGTTCTTATTGGGCAGAAATCAGGGACATTCTGCTTATTGCTATCTATCAGGAATTACATGAAAGAAATTTAATCTCTGAAGAATTGAAAATTGAATTGGAATCAGAAGTTGAAGAAGAAGTAATTCACGAATAAACCAAATAAATCATGAAAAATATCAAAACACAAGGATTTGTATTGATCGACGTAGATGTTGTGGCATTAAACAATGCCGGAAAAAACACACAAAGCAACAACGACAATGCAATTGCAACCAAATCAATCCGTAAAAACGGACGTAGTTATGTATATGTGTCGGGGCAGGCATGGCGTTACTGGTGGCGCGAAGCTCTGCAAAAAAATGCAGGGTGGAACTTGTCGCCAATTACTCGCGATGGAAAAATTGCCTTTACCAATGCCGATCCATTGAAATTTCCTGATGATGATGTATTTGGCTACATGCGTGCAGCTAAAGATGCCCAATTGGATGAAAATGGAGAACAGGTAAAAGATGCAAGGGGAAATATCAAAATGACCAATGTAACAGTAACACGTGTTTCTCCGTTGAAAAATTCAGCGATCATTTCAGCGGCAAGTGTTCGTCCAGAGGAAAATTGGTCGAACATGTCGCGTCAACAAGGGGATGCTGTTCCTTACGAAAAACAAGAATATTGCGCTACAATGAAAGGAATGTTTAGCCTTGATTTATCAATGGTTGGTACATTTTCGAATTACGACCGCACGGGATATAAGAATCTTTCTATTACTCTGCTCGAAGAAGCAATAAAATATGGGTCTGAAGAAATTGATGATCCTTTTGTATTTGATGCAAAAGGGAATCCAAAGAAAATGATTCGATTAGCTAAAGACGTTCGCCAGAAGAGAGCTAATGATACAATTCAAGCGCTCAAAACCATTTCTGGCGGTGCAATGCAGACTAATAACATGGGCGATGTAACTCCAAAGTTTATTATTCTGGCTACAACTGCAACCGGAAATCACCCGTTTAGCCATGTAGTTGGGAGTAAAGGACAACGCGATGAAGAAGTCATTTTCAATTTTGAAGGATTGGTGGAAGTATTGAAGGATTACAAAGACACCTTTGATGGCTCAGTATTTATTGGTCGGCGAAGTGGTTTTATGGACGAGATAGCAAATGAGCTGAAATCGCTGGAAGGCATGAAAGACATTCCAACAGTGAAAGTTCTATCTGTAAATGAAGCCATTGATCAATATTGCGAACAAATGAAATCACAAATTGAATAATGAGAGCATTCCGTATCAAAATAAACTCGTGGACCTCAAGCTTTAGGTACCCCAACCTGATTTCGGGTTTTCAACCTACGCTTGAAGTTCCGCCAGTAAGTACGGTAATGGGCTTAATCAATGCTGCATCGGGAAAGTATTTGGAAAACCGCAAAATTGAGTTGGGTTATTATTTTAATTTTAAAATCAAGACAATTGATCTGGAAACGATTTATCAAATCAAGGCAAATGATAAAAACTATCCAGACAATGCAGTCAAGTCGAATGTCATCCAACGAGAGTTTCTATACGATTGCCAACTTTTCCTGTTCCTTGTTGACGAAGAATTTGTTTCGTGTTTTCGGCAACCTGCCTACCAACTCCTCTTGGGCCGCAGCGGTGATTTGGCAGGAATCGAAAACATTAAGGAAGTGGAGTTGCAAGAAGTAAGCAATGCCCGTTTCGCTGGGCAGGTCGTTCCTTTCAATGGGAACTATTTGCCAGGACAAATTCAGGCTTTGCCCAAATATTTCAGCAACACCATTCCCCGCAAAAATATGGGAACCGAACCGTACTCTGTAATCTCTTACGACAATCCGGTCAACACGCAACTAACCGGATTCAGGTCTGAATTGGAAGAATTCAACAGTGACATTTACTTTCACAAGTTTGAAGTATGACAACAATAATCCAGGAGGTTCTGGCCAAATCAGATCCTCCTGTCTCCCTGAAACAACACATTGAAGAATGTCTCAGGGTGTATGAATCGCTTCGGAAAGCATTTGATCGTTTACCTGTAAACAATACCAATCGTTTTTGGAATTTGATTCGGCTGGGAATCATTTTCCACGATTTAGGCAAATCCCATTATGAATTTCAGAAAATACTTTTAAAGAAACGTTCCAATTGGTATCATCAGCGGCATGAACTGTTTTCTGTTCCGTTTATCGATCAACTTGATTTGCCCGATGATGACAAAATGTTTTTAAAATTGATTATAGCTGGGCATCATAAGAATTTCAATGACTTGCTAGATTATATTCAGCACGGATATAAAACTGGCGAAGATTTATTCACTTTCGGAGAGGAGGGCATGCTGGACTGGAATGAAGAAACACAGAAGTTGAACTATCAATTTATACTGTCATTACTCAAAGATTATGACATTTCTTTCAAAACAAGTTCGCTGATTTTACCAATGCAATTGGTGAAGGATTACACCAGTAGTCCGATCAATTCAACAAACATCAATTTTAGAGAATTACTTTTGGCAGCTGGAGCGTTGAAACAATGCGACCATTCAGCATCAGCTGGCATATTCAACGTGAATGTTTTAAAGGAAAAAAATTTCAATTTCTTATACGAAAAAAAATGGGTCCCATATTTCCATCAAAAGAAGGCTTCGGAAATAAACGGTAACATAGTACTTACCGCGCCCACTGGTTCTGGTAAAACCGAAGCATCATTGATGTGGTTGCACAAACAAATTAAGGAAAACGGTCAAGGACGTGCTTTTTATATTTTACCATTTACCGCTTCCATTAATGCCATGTTTGAACGACTCGACAAAAAAATGCAAGGCAATAATGAGATTGTAGGGGTTATTCATGGTAAACTTTCTGAATACATCGAAAACCGATTTGGTGATGAAAACTATAGTTTGCAAAACGAGAAACTGAAACTCGAATTAAAAGAAAATTTCAGGGCTTTGGTTCCACCATTAAAGGTGGCAACTCCCTTTCAACTATTGAAATCTATTTTTGGATTAAAAGGCTTTGAAAAAGGCATTTTTGAAATGAGCGGAGGTTACTTCATTTTTGACGAAATCCATGCATATGATCCAGAGGTAACAGCCCAGATAAAAGTTTTGATTGAATTTGCCATTAAATTTCTGAATGTGAAAATTTGTTTAATGACAGCCACTTTACCTACATTTCTGAAGAAGGAGTTTACCGATGCTATTGGCGAGTACTCAGAAATCAGCGCAGATGCCGATCTTTATAAATCATTTATCCGACACCGCATTAAAGTTACGGATGGATTGCTCTCCGAACATATCGGTGAAATTAAACAAAGATTAGATTCTGGAAATAAAGTTTTGGTAGTATGCAATACCGTGAAACAAGCCCAATCGATTTATAATAATTTGAAAGTGAAAAAGAAAGTATTGTTGCATAGTGCCTTCAACGGAGTTGATCGAAACAAAAAAGAAGCGAAATTGATGTCAGATGAGACAGAATTACTGGTCGGGACTCAAGCTATCGAAGTTAGTTTGGATATTGATTACGATGTCATTTTCACTGAACTAGCCCCGCTAGATGCCTTGTTGCAACGCTTTGGTCGTATTAATCGTCATCGAGTAAATGGACAGTACCGTCCGCCATGTGACTGTATCGTTTTCTCTGAGAGGAACAACGTAGATAAGTACATTTATAAAAATGGTGAAGTTATTACCAGAACTCTGGATCTCCTTCGCAAATTAGAGTCTAATAATTCAGGTGTTATTCCAGAAATAAATTTGCAACAGTTCATTGATCAAGTTTATCCCAGTTGGTCTACCATAGACAAAGAAGATTTTGACAGAGTATACAATCAATTGAAGACTGATGTGATGGAACACCTTGCACCATTTATCTACGATCAGCATCGAGAAGAAGAATTCGAAAAACAGTTTGATGGCATCAAGGTTCTACCAGTAGAATTGAAAAACAAATACATAGAGTTATTACAAACAAATCAATTTATAAAAGCTGAATCATTAAAAGTTTCAATAACTAAACAGAGATTTTGCTCACTAATAATAACAGAAGGAATTATTAAGGAAACTATAGTGTATCAAAAGTTAGATGATGATAATTCTATTAAAGAGTTGTCATGCTATATAATTAATAAAAAGTATGATGATGAATTGGGATTACAGTTAGATATTAATGTTAGAGAAAGTGGCTTGATTAGTTAATATAACACAGTTATTAAGCACATTACAAATACGATACAACTTTATTAACATATGGATATTTAAACAAGATAGATGGCAATTTTGATCATTGTCTTTTCATGGTAGATGGCGTTTAGGAATAATCATAGGCATAATATCCTAATTTCTAGACTAATTCAATTAACTAATTAATTATTACAAATCCAAACTGAATGATTATCACCGGAACTCACTTCAACTATTTCCACTTATGTCATCGCAAGCTTTGGTTGTTTGCCAATGGTATTACAATGGAGCACACATCGGACACGGTGTATGAGGGCAAGCTGATTCACGAGAATGCTTATCCTCAGAGGCCGGAGAGGTATCAGGAGGTGGAGGTGGCGGGCATCAAGATTGACTTTTATGATCAGAAGAATAAAGTTATTCATGAAATCAAGAAAACTGACAAGATTGAGGAGGCACACGAATGGCAGGTGAAATTTTACATTTATACGCTTGAGAAGATTGGTGTTGAGGGGGTAAGTGGGGTTCTTGAATATCCGGAGCTTCGTAAAACCAGCCAGGTATTTCTCAATGATGATGATAGAGCCCGATTGAGGGAGGATATCATGAAAATCGAGGAGATTATCGATTCCGACAAATGCCCTCCCACCATTAAATCCAAAATATGTAAAAGTTGCAGTTATTTTGATTTCTGCTATTGCAAAGAGGAGGATGTGCAATGAAAAAGACGTACTATCTGTTCAATCCGGGAGAAATGTCCCGCAAGGACAATACACTAAAATTCACCCCAATCACAGAGGTCGAGGATAGTAGTGAGAGCTATGGTCAACCAAGGTATATTCCCATTGAGGGTGTAAGCGATTTCTTTGTCTTTGGCTCTTTGAAAGCCAACAGTTCTCTTTTTAACTTTCTTGGAAAGAATGATGTGGCTGTCCATTTTTTCGATCATTATGAAAATTACAGCGGCTCATTCATGCCAAAAGACAACCTTCTGGCCGGAAAGATGATCTTGTGCCAGGTCATCCATTATCAGAAAAGTGCCAAAAGGATGGTCATTGCGAGGAAATTCATAGAGGGTGCCGCATTCAACATGGTCAAGAACTTGCAGTATTACAACAGAAGAGGCAAGGACATGGAGCCGATGATAGAGATTATCAACGGATACTCATCTCAGATTAGCCAGGCCAATACACCCGAGCAACTTATGGGCGTCGAGGGCAACATACGGCAAGTATATTACGAGGCATTCAATCTTATTCTCAATGATTTTGAATTAGGGAACAGGACCAAGCAGCCTCCTCAAAATGAAGTCAATGCTTTGATCTCATTTGGAAACATGATGTGCTATTCTTTTTGTTTGCGGTCTATTCATCAAACTCAACTGAATCCGACTATAAGCTATTTGCATGAACCCGGTTATAGGAGATACTCTCTGGCTCTGGATGTTGCCGAGATCTTCAAGCCGATAATAATCGACAGGGTGATTTTCAAGGTGCTCAATAAGAAGGAGATTCAGAGTAAACATTTTGATAAAAATTTGAATCAGTGCCTGCTTAACGAAAATGGCAAAAAGATTTTTGTTCAGGCTATTGAGGAGCGGTTACTTGAAACGATACAGCATAGAAGTTTAAAAAGAAGTGTGAGCTATAAACACTTGATTAAATTGGAATGTTATAAACTATCGAAACATATTCTTGACATTGAGGAATACAAACCTTTTAAAATGTATTGGTGATGTACATTATACTTGTATATGACGTTGGAGAAAAAAGGGTAGCAAAGATGCTTAAGCTTTGCCGCAAATATCTTAGCTGGATTCAGAACTCTGTTTTTGAAGGGGAGATAACTGATGCAAAACTTAAGGAACTTCAAATCAGAGCAGAGAATATTATTGATAGCAACTATGACAGTATAATTATTTTCAAGAATCGTGATGAAAAATGGTTAAACAAACAAGTAATTGGAAAAGAGCGAAGTAGTATTGATAATTACCTATAGACAGTTGTCGCTCCCAGAATATTTCTTGAAATCACGATTGAAAACTTTTGGCCTAATGGGCCTCCAGCTCTTTGAAATATTGAAATTCAATTCTTTATACATATATGTCGAACTACGGCAATAATCATACTATTGCACATCGACACAAAATCTATAGCCGTTTCAGATAAAAAAGTGCGCTAAGTCCTTGATTTAGCGCATTCTTTTTTACCTTTGCAAACGGCCTTTAATCGCACCATATTGGAATTGAAACGAGTACATCAATTCATTTCTCGAGAATGCGATATCTGCCTTTAATCGCACCATATTGGAATTGAAACGACTCAGGAAGATCAATCCTGAACAGATAAAAGGAGCCTTTAATCGCACCATATTGGAATTGAAACGTGTCATGGCCTTTACCTTACGACGTTCGGCATTGGCCTTTAATCGCACCATATTGGAATTGAAACTGATTACAAAAATTGAAAAACGGTTATTGGGGACCCTTTAATCGCACCATATTGGAATTGAAACATAGAAACAACAGCAACCAGTGGGGCTATTGCATCCTTTAATCGCACCATATTGGAATTGAAACTGGAATATACTTCTTCATCTGCAAAGCCGTTGCAACCTTTAATCGCACCATATTGGAATTGAAACAGAATAACAGGGGAACCCGACAGCACTCTTCTAAATAGCCTTTAATCGCACCATATTGGAATTGAAACAAGGGTATGCGACAACAACAAAAAACAAGGTAACGCCTTTAATCGCACCATATTGGAATTGAAACGCAACAGTACCCTCATAGTTACTTGAAGCCCAAAACCCTTTAATCGCACCATATTGGAATTGAAACACAATGGCGATGGTGGGAGAGTATCCGGGAGCATCGACCTTTAATCGCACCATATTGGAATTGAAACAATATCAGACCCGGGGAGGAAGGCTCACCTCTGAGACCTTTAATCGCACCATATTGGAATTGAAACTAGAAAACAGAAAGGTTAAATTTCTGCACTCCTGTGAGCCTTTAATCGCACCATATTGGAATTGAAACAGAGATATTTCTCGATTTTGACAATCTTCTTTCAGGACCTTTAATCGCACCATATTGGAATTGAAACAAGATGACTGCTACCAAGATGAGACAAATTCTTATCGACCTTTAATCGCACCATATTGGAATTGAAACCAATCTCGGCATTACCAAGGATCCTCAACTTTGTCCTTTAATCGCACCATATTGGAATTGAAACATTTAGTTCCCTCTTGTACGGTTTCTGAATTTCTGCCTTTAATCGCACCATATTGGAATTGAAACCTTATTACAGTTGTTGCAATAGGTATATTATTGATTTTCCTTTAATCGCACCATATTGGAATTGAAACCTTGCAATATTAGTTGTAAAGATTCCTGTTGAATACCTTTAATCGCACCATATTGGAATTGAAACACAAAAAGTGTGAACTTGTTGCACTGCCGGGAATGACCTTTAATCGCACCATATTGGAATTGAAACTAGGTTGTAATACTACGATTCCGTTTGCGTTCAGGACCTTTAATCGCACCATATTGGAATTGAAACGACGAAATGGCAAAGGCAATTATACAATTTTTAAACCCTTTAATCGCACCATATTGGAATTGAAACTCAAAAGGAGAAGGGCTATTATATGTAATCTTACTCCTTTAATCGCACCATATTGGAATTGAAACTATTTATTGTTGTAGATATACAACCTGTCTTTCAACCCCTTTAATCGCACCATATTGGAATTGAAACTAAATACTTTTGATTTCAATTTTAATCTTTTTCATCCTTTAATCGCACCATATTGGAATTGAAACAGGCTTCGGCATACGCAGGCGCTGGTTATTATGTAACCTTTAATCGCACCATATTGGAATTGAAACCATCCACATCAACCCTATATCCGAGACTAACCCATTCCTTTAATCGCACCATATTGGAATTGAAACCATAGTCCAATGAACACTTGAAAACATCCATTTCAGGCCTTTAATCGCACCATATTGGAATTGAAACGAACGTAAGTTCTTGCATTGCCGTCCTCAATGATCACCTTTAATCGCACCATATTGGAATTGAAACTTAGTTTCTGGGATTTTATTGAAAAACATAATAATAGGCCTTTAATCGCACCATATTGGAATTGAAACTTAGTACAGAAAATTGCCATAAGTGAAAATCCTGATGCCCTTTAATCGCACCATATTGGAATTGAAACAAAGTGTTTTCAAAAGAGGTGGCAGCATTAGAAATTCCTTTAATCGCACCATATTGGAATTGAAACTCAGCTGCAAAGGCCAGAAAACTTATGCTGAAGTCCTTTAATCGCACCATATTGGAATTGAAACTACGCTCCCTCAGGCAAATGGAGCCTGAACGGGGTTGCCTTTAATCGCACCATATTGGAATTGAAACAAAGTAGTATTAGCATTAGAGACAAACCCTAAACTCCTTTAATCGCACCATATTGGAATTGAAACAATCTCTGCAATAGTAAGGTCTGGCCTCAAGTCTCCTTTAATCGCACCATATTGGAATTGAAACCGATTTGTCAACTTACTACGCTCGGCACAGCTGGGCCTTTAATCGCACCATATTGGAATTGAAACAGAACTCCCTTTGAGAGAATTGCAATCGACCTGTGCCTTTAATCGCACCATATTGGAATTGAAACCTCTGTCTGCTCTTTGACTTCACCGTTCTTGTCCTTGTACCTTTAATCGCACCATATTGGAATTGAAACTTATACGTTGCTATAATAGTATTATCGCTCTTATTACCTTTAATCGCACCATATTGGAATTGAAACATTTTTAGCAGTAGAGAATTCTTCAACAGGCTTCCCTTTAATCGCACCATATTGGAATTGAAACAAGGAATCAATTATTTCTTCTTTTGTAGCTTTTGCCTTTAATCGCACCATATTGGAATTGAAACAAGCTAAGGTTGCTCTTCTTTCAGATAGTTTCATCCTTTAATCGCACCATATTGGAATTGAAACCTTTTATGACTAGTATCAAGAGCTTGAGCTAAAGACCTTTAATCGCACCATATTGGAATTGAAACACGATGTTGCGGTAAAGTAGCTTGGGTCTATATCCCCTTTAATCGCACCATATTGGAATTGAAACTCCTCACTGAATCTAAAAAAGTTAGAGCCTCCGGTTCCTTTAATCGCACCATATTGGAATTGAAACTCAGATATAGTACCGAACGAATCCCATTTGGTGATCCTTTAATCGCACCATATTGGAATTGAAACAAGGCAAAGACAGATGGGATACCTCCACTTGAGGGCCTTTAATCGCACCATATTGGAATTGAAACTTGGCTATTACATCGCCTTCCTCCTTTGCAGCGTTGGCCTTTAATCGCACCATATTGGAATTGAAACATTTTTCATTTTATTTAATTTTTTAGAACTTTAATGCCTTTAATCGCACCATATTGGAATTGAAACTCGAGGCTAAAGGTTAATCACCCTTTACTAGGTACGCCTTTAAT
>JAYFOS010000001.1:0-113026 GCA_034928745.1 Rikenellaceae bacterium | reverse complement strand
TGCTCTGATTCATAATATCCTTTTATATATCGGATACTATATTACAATTTCAAATCGACACGTTAAAATTATCGCTATATGTTATTAATAATTAATTTATTATGCGGTTTTAAAAATATTTTAAGTGGACACTGATGATATTATATAATCAATACTATTTACCACTCTCGTTAAGCACTGCACCGATATATAAGTTATTTACAATGAGGTAGTGTTGATTTACCTTTGGCCTATACTTCAAAATACAAGTTTATAAACATATAATCTTTTGCATATATGGATAATTTCTGTACAAGATTAGTAGGATGAAGAGAATTAATCCTTTCCTAAAAGGATTTGGAAAAGAATTATTAAACTGCTGTTGGCTATCAGACCCGCTCTAATTAGAATTTTTTTTAGACTTTGGCATGCTTAAAAGCTTCAACTATATAAAAAAAAGACAAAGAAGACAAAAACCATGTCGGATACGCTCATTCCTTTGGCATAACGTGATATTACAAGCTTTTCGATAGATAGACCACTACTCTTATGTTTGGGGACGATAAAGGGGTCAAATTCTCCTTTTCTGTCTCTGGGTATCTAGATTGTTGATTCTCCGTGTTCTATTTGAATTAATTTTGGAATGCTGCCATTCCTTGAATTACCGCTATTTTTCCCGGAAACATCATTCTCTTCATATCCCAAGTGAGAATCCATCTCTCCTTGAAGCATCTGTTCCAGAACCTGAGAATTAAAATCTTTAAGAAACTTGCTTACATCTTCTTCTGTCCTGAATTGCTTTAAGAACTATTAATAATTCCGGAGGTATATCCGTTCGCTTATTGGCCATAAATTGCGTTTCCATTTGATTATTGCGTTAAAATTAATAATGCTTTATGCATTATCATTTACACAATTTAATGGATAGTGCCTGTTTTCGCTATGCTTGACGTTTTTTGCTAAGAATAAGTTAAAAGGATTGTTGGCATAAAAAACCAGGAGTACTCCGGGTTCTATTATCAATCATACTGATTCAACTTTTTTCTTACATCCTTTATTTTGCCATTCTTATCAAAGATAAACAACACAGCTAAACTCTTATTAAGCCTCGTCAACTCATTTATGCTATTTATTTTACCTGTTTTATTCAGGTCATAAGCTAATTCAGCAAATAATAAATCCCCAATTGGTTTTGAGAAAACAACATAAATTTGGGATTTTTCATTCTTCTTAAACAATTCTTCAAATTGTTTGCTTTCAAAAGGTTCAAAATTATGCTCGGCATCAAACTTTGCAACAAACTCATTTACACGCTTTTGCTCTAGAGTTGTATCGGGCATTATACTTTGTTCTATAATTTCATTCCCAAAGATTAATACAGATAATGGATACACTTCGTTAATCACATTGATGGGAAAGAGGTTAGGACTTTTGTTCTTGCATATCCTTTTATCAAACTCTTTAAGATGCTCACATTTATTTAAATAAGCATAGGCCTCCTTATATTTTCCAGTAGTTTCAGGTTGAGCAAAAAATAATAAACCTACAATTAAAAGAATATTCATATTTTTAAGTTTTAATATTGTATATAACTATTGGCGGGTACTAGACCTCTTTCCAAATCCGTTTTTGATTGTCCACTAAACGGAATATATTTATGTCCGCCGATTGGCAGCGAACCGTAAGAGGTTCTCTCTCCATAGCTACTGCCAAGCTCTCTTCGTATTATATTCATTCTAGGTACGTTTGTCCCTAATTCCCCAAATGGTACAGTTTTAGTTCCACTGGGCGAGGTTGTTGTTGTTGGGTCTACTCTTTTTCCTCCAATATCAGTATGTCCGAGTTCATGTAAGAAAGTCATACCAAACCCTAATGTTCTTGAGTCCAAATTGCTGGAAGTTCCTAATATATTCTGATTTATTTGAGTACTATTAAGATTTATTTGTAAGCCGCCCCCAACTGACCCCATCCTTGTAGTTGCATGAACTTGAACTGTTTTCTCCTTGTTAATAGCTTTAACGATCATTTTTCTTGCTGTTTTACTACCAACTGTATTTCCATTCGCATCAGTAGCCACTAATGGAACTGTCTCTCCTTTTGCATTAGTGGTTGTAGCATAAGTCATTTGTCCACTATTAGGATCAATTGATAATGTTAAACCTGTTTGGTTTTGTAAATCAGTTGTAGTCTGCTGAACTGCATTAGGATCAGTTAGTAGCGCAGGGGAAAAATTTAAGCTATCACCATTAACATCAATAAATAAAACTGGATTATTAGCGGCATACTGATAAGGAGTCATTGTATGATACTTCTCAGTAAACCTGTCTTGGGAATGAAACCTACCCAGACTTGGGTCATAAAATCTGGCGCCGTAATCCAGAGTTATAAAGGTCCCGAATTCATTCTGCTCTTTTCCGTTATATTTATATTTGTTGCTTCCTAAGATGCAATAATCTGCCCTATTTTGTCTTAACCCGAAGGAGTAATAGTCATTTTTCTCTAGAGTTTCTCCACTGTTGCTCTGTATTTGCCTAACATTCCCTAGATGGTCTTTAGCAAAATAGTAATAAGTGGGTAATGCCGTTGAGTCAGATGATATCTGTAAGTATCCTCCTGGTATCAGGACTTTTGTAAGAACTCCATTTTCATATATCTTATTATCTATATAATCCTCTCTCAAAGAATCAGTGATACTGGTCCTGGAGAATTGACTTAACTTTTTGCCATCTGAATCATATGCATAAGTCATATACTTCGTTGTGTCAAGTTCGGATAATACTTTCTTAGGTAAATTTAACAAATTATATTGAATGAAGACATTTCTGTTATAATCATATGTCATTGAACCATTTTTGTCATAATAATACTCAATGCCACTTGACGGCCTATCTACAAAGCCGGAATCTGCAATAGTTAATATTTGTTTTATTTCAATTTAGCAATCAGTATTGCAGGATTATTATTCTCTTCCTGTAAAAGAGAATCTTTTCTAATTTTGTCATCCATGCCGGAAGAGCTAATCATTAGTGACATATAACCACTTCTGATAAAAGAAACGTTATTGAAGAACTCAGAAAGGTCGTTTTTTGAGAAAGAGATACCGGCAGTTGTTGATAATACCTGCTCCACTCTTTTTATCTTGTTATTCTTTATATCTACAAAATAGTAACCCTTTTTAGTCGGTTCCATAATAACATTACCCCCTCCTACATATTTCATTTCATAATCGGTGCTGGACACTAACATCGATGCTCCTGTGAACATAAAGGCTGAATTATACTTATTCATTTCTTTTTTTTCGGGTCGGTTTATAAGTATAATAGGTTCTACAGAATTATAATTACTTATTTTATAAATTGTGTCACTTCTGTTTGGAAGATATATCATATCATTGTTGTAGCTTAATATATGGGGTCTTCTTCTCATTACAAGCCCATCGATAGGATCTGTATTCCTATTTATTTTTGATATAAGATGCCCTTTTAAATTTTGAACATGAGCTAAAAAATTTGATTTACCGATTGAATTTTCTCTTTGAAAACAAATTAAGGTTGTATCATTCAACATGCTTATTGCTACTAACGGATTCCTGCTCCAATTTGGAATTCTCCCTATATATTTTCCTGTAGATATGTCAAAAACCATTATACTGTCCTTCTCGTCTTGTTGTACACAGTATAGATTCCTATCTTTACAATCTACTGCACAGTCAGCGAGATATGCAATTTCTCCCGGCCCTGAACCTTTTCTTGTAATAACCTTAATAAAATCACCATTATAATTGAATTGAAGTATTCTGTCGATTGAATAAATATAAATGAACTTGTCTGATGGATATACTCTGTCTGACTCAGATACCAAACAAGATTCATTTGTCTCTAAAAGAACCAATTTTATTTCTCCTTCAATATGGTCGTCTAAATTGATCGTTGTTTTCTCATAATGTGAATCATTATCTGTATTGATCTGAATTATGTTGCTTTTGCAGCTTATTACAAGTAATATAATTAAAATGTGTGGCACATATTTTTGCATGTTATTCATTTTTTGACTATTATATACTATTTATTATCAGGGCACTATATTCACATGTGGTTCTGATATTTATGAAAAGTCGTTTTAATCGACTTTATTAGAAGCAGAGGTGTGAATATATTTAATAGACACCACATTAGACATGTTACAAATATAATAAATAAATATTCCGGATATTATTATCTTTTAAAGAATGAGTCTATATAAACAAAAAAGAGTTCGGTATTTCACCGAACTCTTGTATTTTTTGTGTATTTTTTGTGGCACTGATTTTTCTATTTTTCTGGATATCTATGCAATTAAAATTTATATGTATAACAACCTGATTAGATAATGTTTACAACACCCTAATTATGTGATAAATAGAAAAATCAGTGCCACACATATTACATCAAATGGAAAGCGACGGTGAGTCCCGCCATGACTATTGAGACCATGCTCATGAGTTTTATGAGTATGTTCAATGATGGGCCAGAGGTGTCTTTAAACGGATCTCCTACTGTGTCACCGACAACTGTTGCCTTGTGTGTCTCTGAGCCTTTTCCTCCGAAATTACCCTCTTCAACATATTTCTTGGCATTATCCCATGCGCCACCGGCATTGGCCATAAAAACAGCCAGAACAAAGCCTGAAGCAAGGCCACCTACTAAGAGCCCCATTACTCCGGGAACACCGAAAATAAGGCCTACAATCACCGGTACTGCAATAGCCAGCAGAGAAGGGAACAACATCTCACTTTGTGCCCCTTTTGTTGAAATTTCAACACATTTTGCATAGTCTGGGGTTGCCTTACCTGCAAGTATGCCCGGAATCTCCCGGAATTGCCTTCTTACCTCCTCGACCATCTTCTGTGCAGCACGTCCTACTGCATTCATTGTAAGACCGCAGAACAGGAAAGACATCATTGCACCGATAAAAGCACCAATCAGCACTTTAGGATTCATAAGGTTTACCTGATAATACTCCATCATATCCGGGATTGTTGCCTCAGCAACATTTACAACCCTTCCGGCTATATCAATTGTTGTCTGCCCGATGTGAGCCAACCCGATTTTTATCTCTTCAAGGTAAGAGGCAAGAAGTGCCAGTGCTGTCAATGCTGCTGAACCGATTGCAAAACCCTTACCTGTTGCGGCAGTTGTATTACCAAGAGCATCAAGTACATCTGTTCTTTTTCTCACTTCAGGATCAAGTTCACTCATCTGAGCATTTCCACCGGCGTTGTCCGCAATAGGTCCATAAGCGTCAGTTGCAAGGGTTATACCCAATGTTGAAAGCATACCTACGGCTGCAATACCTATTCCGTATAGACCCATTCCTATATTTTTTGCAGTCATCATATTTGCTATGTCAAAATTTATAGCAGAGCAATATGCAATGATAATAGCAACCCCTATTGTAATGACAGGTATGGCAGTTGAAATCATTCCAAGACCAATACCAGAGATGATTACAGTAGCGGGACCGGTTTGGCCGCTTTCAGAAATTTTCTGGGTTGGCTTATATGAATGGGAAGTATAATACTCTGTCGACTGGCCGATTATCACCCCTGCTATCAGACCTGCAATGACAGAGAAAGATATTCCTAACCAGTTTTCTATATTCAGTGTATAAAGAATCACAAATGTCAGCACACCTATTAATAAAGCGCTGAAATTAACACCTCTTCCAAGTGACTTCAGAAGCTGTGACATACCTGCTCCCTCTTTTGTCCTAACCAGGAAAATACCAGCTATGGAGAGTATGATACCTACCGCCGCAATCAACATAGGAGCAAATACAGCCTTAAGCTGCATATCAGGATTAATGTAGAATGCTGAAGCGCCCAATGCTGCTGTTGCCAATATTGAGCCGCAATATGACTCATAAAGGTCTGCGCCCATTCCTGCTACGTCACCGACATTATCACCAACGTTATCCGCAATTGTTGCCGGATTACGAGGATCATCCTCCGGAATACCTGCCTCTACCTTTCCAACCAGGTCCGCTCCTACGTCGGCAGCCTTTGTATAAATACCACCACCTACTCTGGCAAAAAGAGCCTGTGTAGATGCTCCCATACCGAAAGTCAACATTGTTGTGGTAATAATCACAAGCTTCTGCGCACCGGTTGTATCAATAAAATTATCCAGTATAACGTACCAGATGGATATATCCAACAGTCCGAGTCCTACAACCACAAGTCCCATGACTGCACCCGAGCGGAAAGCAATCCGGAGACCACTATTGAGTGACCTCATAGATGCATTTGCTGTTCTTGCAGATGCATAGGTGGCTGATTTCATCCCGATAAAACCGGCTAGTCCCGAGAAAAAACCTCCTGTAAGGAATGCAAATGGAACCCATGGATTCTGAACGCCGAAGCCATATGCAAGGACTGCAAAAAAGGCACTCAAAATCAAAAATACAATTATAACCACCTTATATTGCTGCCTCAGATATGCCATTGCTCCTTTTCTAACATATAAAGCAATATCCTTCATTTTTTGGGATCCTTCGCTCTCTTTCATCATCTGTCGGAAGAAATAGAAAGCAAAAAACAGTGCTATGGCTGAAGCCAGTGGCACGAAATAGAACATACTCTCGGTTGTCATAGTTTTTTTGTTAAGTTATTATTTGGTTAAATTTCTATTTTGTTAAAATGATTCTCAGGTATTTGAGGATCTATCCTGTGAGCCATCATCATAAGTTTTTCTACAGGCGCCGTCGTGTAAAATTTTGTCGGATACTCTCCTTTAGCTTCCTTAATTTCTGATATCGGTAAATTATTCTCATTAATCACATTTAATGTCCTGAAAGCAATTGCAGGAGCCGGATCGACAATCTCTACTCCGCTACCTGCAATCTCTTTTATACTGTCAAGGAGAAACGGATAGTGCGTACATCCAAGAACAATATGGTCTGCACCCTTTTCCAGCATGGGATTTATATATCTCTTAAGCAGTTTTTCCACTTTCTCTCCTGAAGTCTCCCCGGACTCAACCAACTCGACCAAGCCCTCTCCAACTTTTGCAATAACATTTACATCTGAGGCAAATCTTTCGACAGATGCATGGAAATGGTTTCCGTTTAAAGTTCCCCGGGTTGCCAATACACCGATTGTGCCGCTTTTTGAGTGTAGTGCCGCAGGTTTTACTGCCGGTTCCATCCCAATAAACGGAATCTGATATTTTTCTCTCAGAGCCTTGATTGCCGCTGCTGTTGCAGTATTGCAGGCAACAACTATTACCGCTGCTCCTTTTGATAGCAGAAAGTCTGTTATAAGGTATGCCCTCTCGATTATCTCCTGTTGCGACCTATTCCCGTAGGGGCAATATGCACTGTCCGAGAAATATGTAATTGAGGCTTTAGGTAAAACCTTAATAATCTCTCTCCATACAGAGAGTCCCCCTACTCCTGAGTCAAAAACGCCTATACACATATTTTATAAAAAAACAGTCGCCCTGTGTGAACGACTGTAAAGTTAAAAAATTTTCCTCATGCTTATTTAGCAGTTGCTCCCTGTTCATCAGATTGCGGATTTATCTGCATAGGAACTTTATCTGCAGGAATGCCGAGTTTCTTTCTGGCAAGCGGAAGCAGGTCTATGCTCTGTGTTTCATCAAAATACGGAATTGCTCCGGTTGAGAGATCAAATACGAATGCACAGCCATTCTCCTTTC
This sequence comes from Rikenellaceae bacterium, assembly GCA_034928745.1. Classification (GTDB taxonomy): domain Bacteria; phylum Bacteroidota; class Bacteroidia; order Bacteroidales; family UBA932; genus Bact-08. The sequence goes on along the minus strand of JAYFOS010000001.1, from coordinate 105,350 downwards.
CTAAGGCCTTGATAGTCTCGTTTGCCTTCTGATATACAGGAGTCAGCAATTTTTGCTGTTCAGACTGGAAATCCTGAGGAGCAGACTGTTTAAGTTGATTGAACCTGTTTTGCAGATCTTCAAGCTCTCTTTGTTTAGTCTCTAATAGTGCAGCTGTCCATGTAGCTTGTTTCTGCTGATATGTGGCATATTTTGTCTGGAATTCGTTCTGCAGTGCCTCCATATTTTCCTGAAGCTCCTTTGAAAGCTTGTCAAGCTTGACAAAAGCACTATCCCTCTCAGGCATAAGTGCGACCAGCTCTTCTGAGTTTATACGCCCGAACTTGATCGTTGTCTGTGCGAAGGAAGTTGTGCCTGCTAATACAAAAAGAAGCAGCAGAAATTTCGATAGATGTTTCATATTCAAATAATTATTTAGTTTTCTTTTAATTCAACAATTTAATCACCTTCTGTGACAAGTCGTTTGCAGGGTTGTTATAAACTACTCCCTGAGCAGTTGCAATATCAAAAATAATAATAAATCCTTCAGTTTGCGCAACTTTTTCGATTGCACTCTTCAATTTTGTCATAATTGGCTCCATAATCTCTTTCGATTTTGCAGCCATTACCCCCTCCTGTCCAAAATATTTCTTTTGAAGTTCTTTTACAGCTCTCTCTTTTGTAATGATTTCATTTTCCCGCAAGCTTCTCTCGTTTTGTGAAAGATTCGCTTTTTGAGACTGATATGTATTGTAGAGTTGTTCCACTTTTTTCAACTCGCCCTCTATTTCAGCATCATACTGTGCCTTGACACGCTGTATTTGCTGCTGGGCTGTTGCATACTCAGGAACGGCCTTGAGTATTGTCTCGGTATTAATATACCCGAACGATTGCGCCTTGATAATTGTTGATGAGGCCAATATCACCAGTGACAGTAAAAATATTCTTCTCATAATTATTCAATCTATGGAGCGTTAATTAAAATTGTTGTCCTATAACAAAGTGGAAGTTGCTTCCACCCTTTTTCTCTGTTCCAACAGGGTCGAATCCATATCCCCAGTCTATTCCCAACATCCCCACAATCGGGAGCAGTACCCTTACACCTATCCCGGCAGATCTTTTAATCGAGAAAGGATTAAAATCACGTATATCTGACCAGGAGTTACCACCCTCAAGAAAAGCAAGGGCATATATAGTTGATTGAGCCTGTAATATGATCGGGTATCTCAATTCAACCGAGAATTTATCGTAAACATTACCAGCGTATGCATTATTCACGAGTGGTGTGAGTGATGAGTTCGAGTAACCTCTCAGACCGATGACCTCAGTACCGTAAGTGCTGTAACCTGACATACCGTCACCACCGACAACATATCCCTCAAACGGAGAGTAACCGAGGTTTCTACTGTAAAATCCCAGATAACCGAAGTGCGCCCTGGTCATGAGAACCAAATCATTTGTAATTGCTGTATAATGTGTGCCCTTAAGGGTCCATTTATGATACTCTATCCACTTGTATCTTTCTGAATCTTCCATACTATCGTAATCAGTGTTCTTGTCTCTGAAAAGTGAGTATGGAGGAGTAAGTTGCAAGCCTATCTGGTAATCAGAACCACTTCTAGGGTAAACAGGCTGGTCAACAGAATTTCTCTGAAGTGACACTTTATAACTGAAATTATGTGATGTACCGTTTGAGAATATGAAGTAGTAATCCCACTCATGCAGTCTGTATGTCTGAAGGCTGAGCTCGTTATATAATACGAACCAGTTGTCAGGCCATTTCAATCTCTTTCCGATGCCTATGGCTGCCCCATAGACCTCCATAGTCTCATTCGAATTCTGATAGAAATAGTATGAGTTGGTTTGTCTTGTATAGTATGTAGATATACTCAAAGAGGTTGGTTTGTTGCCAAAGAGCCATGGTTCTACGAAACTTGCTGTTAAAGCTGTATAGTATGTACCATTGGTCTGGAACTTCAGTGCAAGTTGTTGTCCGTCACCAAGTGGTACCGGCCTCCATGCTCTTTTATCGAAAATCCTTTTTATTGAGAAGTTGTTGAAGCTCACACCGAGTGTTCCTACAAAAGTGTTTCCACCCCAGCCTCCTGCTACCTCAAACTGACTGTTTGATTTCTCAACTACGTTATATGCTATGTCTACTGTGTTGTTCTGTTGATTTGGAACAATATTGATCGCATCTGAAGACTGAAGCTTCTCTGGTTCAAAGTGCCCCATATTGGAAAGTTCTCTTAGTGAACGTTCAATATCCGACTGACTGTATAAATAACCCGGTTTTGTATAAAGTTCTCTTCTGGCTATTCTCTCATTTGTGGTTCCGTTGCCGTTTATCATCACCCTGTTGAATGTTGCCGGCTTACCCTCGTAAATCCTCATCTCTATGTCAACAGAGTCTTTATCTACACTTACCTCAACCGGTGTAACATTAAAGAAAAGATATCCATTGTCAGTATATAATTTTGATACGTTTCCCTTCTCGTCTCTGGTAAGTCTCTCCTCCATCGAGACAACATCATAGATGTCTCCTTTCTTGATTCTGAGAATACTGTTAAGCGCCTCACTGGAATATTTGGAATTTCCTGTCCATGTTATGTTCCTGAAGTAATACCGTTGTCCCTCATCTATAAGGAACTTTATGCCAAGCCTTCCCTCACGTACATAATATATACTATCCTTGACAATACGTGCATCACGGTATCCTCTCTCATTATATGCTTCAATCAGGGATTTCTTGTCATTTTCATACTCCTTCTCATTGAATTTCTTACTTGAGAAAAAATTCAAGATATTGCTTCTGGCCTTTGTCTTTTTCATTGAACCGGCCAGTTTCGATGCCTTGATATTGTTGTTTCCCTCGAAAATAATGTCCTGGATCTTTACCTTACTCTTTCTGTCTACTACAAATGTTACTCTCACTGTATTCCGGATGGTTGTATCCTGAACTTTATTTACAGTTACCTCTGTCTGGAGAAATCCCTTCTCGACATAGTATTTTCTTATGATTTCACATGAGGATTTCTCTATGTAGTCGGATAATTCACTGACCCTTTTAAACTTTAACCGGTCTTGCAATTCGGATCTCTCTGTAGATTTTACACCTGAGAAATCCAATTTGAGAATACGGGGTCTCTCTTGCAGGTGAAGGTTAAGATAGACCTTCCCGTTTGAGACAGAGTCGATATAGAAGGCAACTTCAGAGAACCAGCGCTGCAGCCATATTCTTTTGATGATCGAAGAGAGTTCCTCACTCGGGATCTCAATCTTATCACCGATCTGTATCCCTGTGAGGGATATTATATTATCTATGTTGTTGTACTTTACTCCTGAAACTACCAAACCACCGACTTCATATTTCTGAGGTTTATTGTAATCTACCTCAGTAGTTCTTATAAAGGTAGAATCCTGGGCCTTAGCCTGGTTTGTAAAAGGAGTTAAGAAAATTAATAGCGAAATAAGGGCTAATGACTTCATCTGCAATCTCTGGCTGTGAAAGCGCAAATATAAGCTTTTATTTGTATTCAAAGTTTGTTTGATTAAGAATTATTTAACTGGTCTCCTGTTTTCCCAAACCTCCGTTCTCTTTGCGCGAAGATGTCCAGAGCTTGTTGAAAGTGAGTTTTGCGAAAATCGGGCCAAAGCACTTCCGGAAAATAAAATTCACTGTAAGCACTCTGCCAAAGCAAATAATTACTTATACGTTGTTCACCACTTGTCCTTATAATTAAATCGGGGTCCGGTATACCTTTTGTGCTTAAAAGAGAGTTGAAATGCTCCGCTGTGAGTCTCGACAATTCTTTGCCCTCTTGGTGCGCCTTCAGAACCTCTTCCCCATATTTCTCGGCTGCCTGAAGTATGTCCCACCTACCCGCATAGCTTAAAAAAATAATCAGGTTTAACCCCGTGTTGCGGCTAGACATCTCTTCTGCATCATATATCTTCCTTGCTATATCTTCAGAAAGCTTTGACAGATCTCCTATAGCCCTGAAATTTATATTGTTCTTCATAATTGTAGAGGTCTCGGCGGCTATAGTATCAACCATCAGCTGCATGAGCCCGCTTACCTCGTCCTCCGGTCTGTTCCAGTTCTCCTCAGAAAATGCGAACAGGCTTAAATATTCTATCCTGTTTTCTGCCGCAAATTCAATAGCAGCCCTTACAGATTCCGAACCCTCCTTGTGTCCGTACAGCCGGTCCATCCCACGAGCCTTGGCCCATCTGCCGTTCCCATCCATTATTATAGATATGTGTCTTGGATTCATATTTATATCTCTTTTAATTATTCTAAAGTGTCTGGTTATTTCTCTTATCCTCGCCCCATCTTAGTTTGTCCTTCAGCGCATTTATGAAGCTACCCTCCTGAAGGGCAATATAATTCAATGTGAATGGAGCCTTTGTGATTGTTACAGAACTGCCTGACGAAATCATCACCTCCCGGCTGTCAAGACATAAAATCGCTTTCCCGGCCCTTGCTGTAACCAACATTTCCAGGGTAACATCATCCGGAACCACCATAGGACGCACGTTGAGGTTGTGAGGGGCTATAGGGGCTACTATCCATACTTCAGAAACGGGCAGCACTATCGGGCCACCTATACTGAGAGAGTATGCTGTAGAACCGGTAGGTGTTGCAACAACAAGACCGTCGGACCAGTATGCAGGCATTTCTATACCGTCTATTATAAGGTTGACTGATATCATCGTTGAATCACACTTTTGCAGAGAGACCTCATTGACTGAATAAGGGAAAAAATCTTCCGGCAAACATTTGCTTTCGATTCGCAACATTGTCCTTTTCTCTATTTTGTATCTTCCCTCTATAAGGTCATCGATCCATTTACCGGCTGAATTCAAATCTGCACTTGTCAAGAAACCAAGCCGGCCAAAGTTGACTCCAGCAATCGGAATCGATTTTTCCCTGATGTGTGTTATCGATTCGAGAAAAGTTCCATCCCCCCCGAAACAAAGGAATATATCGGTATCAGCCGGTAAATCATTGTAATTATTATATGTGGCGGATTCAGGGAAATGATAGTCCGGAATGTCGGTCAGCTTATCATAAAAAGGTTTATAGTAACATAAGGTAACTCCTTTATCAATTAAAGTCCGAATTATCAGACAAAGTCTGGAACACCAGGCAGTCTCAAAATCCCGTGCAAATAAAGCAATCTTCATTTTAAGTGTTATTATTGCCAAAAATAGATAAATTTGCACCTATCATGACAAAATTAAGTGTAAATATAAACAAATTCGCGACACTGAGAAACTCCAGAGGAGGTAACCTGCCTGATGTCATAAAAGCGGCAGTGGATTGCGAAAAATTTGGTGCTGAAGGTATTACCGTGCATCCAAGGCCTGATGAGAGACATATCCGATACCAAGATGCAAGAGATCTTAAACATGTAGTTACCACTGAGTTCAATATAGAAGGAAACCCTATTGACTCGTTTGTCAAACTCGTGCTCGACATACATCCCGCCCAGGTGACACTTGTTCCTGACTCACACGATGTACTGACTTCAAACTGCGGATGGGACACAAAGAGGAATACATCTTTTCTGAAACAAATTTGTAAGGTTTTCAATGATGAGAATATCCGCACATCTATATTCGTGAATCCGGATGTCGAAATGATCAGATATGCCACAGATACCGGCTGCAAGAGAGTTGAGCTCTATACAGAGTCGTATGCTGCCAACTATTTTAATGGACGGGAAGCTGCTATAGAACAGTATGTCAAGGCTGCAGAAGAGGCGGTTAAACAGGGATTAGGCATCAATGCCGGTCATGACCTCAATCTTGACAATCTGAATTTCTTCTATAAAAATATTCCTGGTTTGCTTGAAGTCTCCATCGGGCATGCATTGGTCTGCGATGCCCTATATTTAGGCCTTGAAAATACTATCCAGTCCTACTTGAGAGAGTTAAAAAATTATTAATATATTTGTCCATTAAAAAGATTTAAAAAAAATGAAAAAGGCCTCTTTAATCACCAACATTGTGTTGGCTATAGCAGTTGTAGTGCTGTTTGTCCTCCACTTTACATCTAACTCAAACTCACTGAAGAATGACTCCGGATCGGGATCTGCACCTGCTGCAGGAAGCGTTGTTTATATACAGATGGACTCTCTTGTCAACCATTATGACATGTTCAACGATCTGAAATCTGAATTGGAATCCAAAGCTCAGTTAATGCAGGACGACCTGAATAAGAAAGGCATGGCATTCGAGAGAGATGTCAAGGATTTTCAAGAAAAGGTACAAAAGGGGTTGATTACCCGTGCACAGGCTGAAGCTCAGAATGCACAGCTTCAAAACAGGGAGAGAGAGCTTCAAAACTACTCACAACAGAGGCAGATGGAGATGAATGAGGAGCAGGCGGTGCTTGTAAGAAAGGTTATGGATGCTCTGGACAAATATCTTGTCAAGTTCAATGCAGACAAGAAATATTCAATGATTATCAACACATCTGCAACACTGAACACAGTGCTTCGTGCTGACTCGACTCTTAATATTACCAACATGGTTGTTGCAGGGCTCAATGATGAGTATGTAGCAACTAAAGGAAAAAAATAAAACACCCCTGTGAAGATTGCAATACTTTCATGCTTTTACCCTTACAGAGGCGGTATTGCGCAGTTCAACGCAAATATATACAAGGAGCTGAGCAAGTCACACGAGGTTAAGGCATTTAATTTCAAGCGGCAATATCCTAACCTGCTGTTCCCCGGCAAGACACAGTTTGTCGAGAAAGGGGACACAGCTATGAAAATAGAGAGTACTGCAATACTTGACACAGCAAATCCATTAAGTTATATTTCAACAGCCCGGGCCATACGAAAGTGGGGCCCGGATTTGTTGATAATGCGTTACTGGATGTCATACTTCGCCCCCTCGCAAGGTTATGTGGGAAGGCATCAGTTACCGGGAACAAAGGTTATCTCGATACTTGATAATGTAATTCCTCACGAGCCGAAATTTTTTGATACCCCCTTTACAAAATATTACCTCGGCTCTAATGACGGATTCGTGGTTCTTTCGGATGCCGTCGGACAAGATCTTAGAGCACTGAAACCCGATGCAAGATTTGTCAGCATTCCACATCCGCTGTACAACCATTTCGGAGAGAGAGTAGAACGAGAGAAGGCAGAAGAGAGGCTCGGTCTTGACAAAGGGAAAAGGAATATCCTCTTTTTTGGCCTGATAAGGGATTATAAAGGGCTGGACATATTACTGGAGGCTTTTGCCGGGCTGGATGACAAATATCAGTTGATAATAGCCGGAGAACCATATGGAAGTTTTGACAAATACAGTGAAATAATCAGTTCAATACCCGATAACGGACGTATAAAACTATTCACCCGCTACATAGCCGATGAGGAGGTTCCTCTGTTTTTCTCGGCAAGTGATGTATGCGTACTGCCATATCGCTCTGCCACTCAAAGTGGTATAAGTGCTATCTCATATCATTTCGGGCTTCCGATGATAACGACTGATGTCGGTGGACTTAAAGAGGCAATTGAGGGGCCTGGCACCGGTATTGTAGTCGATAGAGTCGACCCGGTATTGGTCCGGGATGCCATAGTGGAGTATTTCGAAAAAGAGCTTGGCGGCAGGCTCAGAGAAAACATCGCCGCTCAAAGAGAGCAGCTGTCCTGGAACAGCTTTGCCGACAAATTATTAGAATTTTACACAACACTTTAACAACCTTTTTATATGAAAGCAATAACCCGTACAGAATTCAATTTTCCTAATCAAAGCAGCAAGTATGTTGGTAAAGTAAGAGATGTATATACAATCGGAGAGGACTATCTTGTGATGATAGCTACTGACAGGATCTCTGCATTTGACGTGGTTCTCCCCAAAGGTATTCCATATAAAGGACAGGTATTGAATCAAATAGCATCCAAATTCCTTGATAGTACAAGCGATATAGTTCCGAACTGGAAAATTGCCTCTCCAGACCCTGTAGTGACTGTCGGTCACAAATGCACCGGTTTCCCTGTAGAGATGATTGTAAGGGCATATCTGACAGGAAGCTCATGGAGAGCATATAAAGCCGGGGCACGTGAGATCTGCGGTGTTAAAATTCCTGACGGCATGAAGGAGCACCAACGATTTGAGCAGCCGATTGTGACACCTACAACAAAAGCAGAAATCGGACTTCATGACCAGGATATTTCAAAAGAGGAGATAATAACAAAAGGCATTGTGAAAGAGGATGATTATCTGATGCTCGAGAAATATGCCCTCGATCTTTTCAACCGCGGTTCTGAGATAGCATCGGAAAGAGGGTTGATACTCGTGGATACCAAATACGAATTCGGCAAGAAGGGTGATAAGATATATCTGATTGACGAGATTCACACTCCGGACTCTTCGAGATACTTCTATAAAGAGAGTTATGAGGAACTTTTTGCAAAAGGTTTACAACAGAGGCAACTCTCGAAGGAGTTTGTCAGAGAGTGGCTTATGGAGAACAACTTCTCTGGACAAGCCGGACAAAAGGTTCCCGAGATGACTGACGAGATTGTCCGTTCAATATCTGACAGGTACATTGAGTTGTATGAGAATATAACCGGCAGCACATTTGAAAGAGCCGAGTACACTGATGATATATACGAGAGAATTGAGACTAATATTCTAAATATGCTGGCAAGATTATGAGATTCAACGCTGCCATATTGATATTGCTCCTGACTGTCGTCTTTAATGTGACGTTCGGGCAGGAAACCTATGTTGCAGTTACAATATCCCAGGAGACTATAACGAAGGAGGGGATAAGCTATTTTGTACACAAAGTAGAAAAGGGACAGACTGTATACTCAATATGTAAGGTCTACGAGGTTACTCCTGAGCTTTTGCTGGAGGACAACCCCTCTCTGATAAGCGGGCTGAAGGAGGGAAGCACTATCCTAATAAGGCAGGGCGGGAAAAAACAGGTTAGATATTTAAAACATATTGTAAGGTGGTATGACTCCGTCTCTTCAATTGCAAAAAAGTATGGTGTTTCAGAGGCTGACATTCTAAAAGCCAACTCTTTGCAGGACGAAAGACTGGTTGTCAGGCAGTTGCTTCTGATACCTGACTCAACCGGAATCATTTCCCAACCGGAAAATCCGACAATTACTAAAATGGCTGACAACATAATTGCCGACCCACAACCGATTAATCGCGATTACTCAAAACAGACGGTTACTGAATATAAACCATCCACATCTGATTATTGTGACTACAAATTCAAGGTGTCGCTGGTTTTACCGTTAGGAAGCACAAAATCGGAAACTTCAGAGATGGATTCTAACTTTCTCGATTTTTACGAAGGATTCCTGCTTGCTGTTGAGGATATGAAATCAGTTGGCATGAATATCAACCTTCAGGTAATCGATATGCATGATTATCCCTCCGGGAATATTTTAGCTCAGTCCGGCAAGCTGGACAAGAGCAATATTATCATAGGCCCTATATTCGAAAAGGATGTTGCGCCTGTTCTAACTCATGCACAGAATCTAGGCATTCCAGTTGTCTCGCCAATGGATTCCAAGACAGAGTCACTTGTTCCCAACCATGAGGGTTTCTTTCAGATAAATACCAGCAATTATCATGTACAATCTGCCCTTCTTGCCAGCATTCCAAAAGGGGATCACGTAACAGTCGTTTATGAGGATTCGGGAAAAGACAAGGAGTTGGTAGATCTCACCAAGAGGATTTTATCTGAAATGGGTATAACATACAATGCAATTTCATACAATGTTCTATCCGGCAGGGGCATGACTCCTAAAATAGGTGCAAAGCTCCTCTCCGGATCAATGAATGCTGTTGTAGTTCCGTCAAATCAGGAGGCATTTGTATCTGATGTGTTGAGAAATCTTAATCTTCTAAAGACAATGAACGGGTTCAACATAACTATATACGGGACCTCAAAATGGCGGACATTTGAAAGTGTGGACATAGGGAACTACCATGCTATGAATCTTCATATAGCCATACAGCATTATATAGATTTCAGCGACAAAGATGTAAAGAACTTTATATACAGATACCGGGCTCTTTATGGATGCGAACCAAATCCATACTCATACCAGGCATACGATGTTGCCAAATACTTTCTTGAACAGCTCTACACAAAAGGACCCAAGTTTTACAAAAAGGAAAATGGGACAGCAAGCAGACTTTTACAATCTGACCTGAGATTCGAGAGAGAGAGTAAGTCTGACGGATATATCAATACGGCTTCACGAGTTGTGGTATTTAACCCAGATTACTCAGTCAATATCAGCAGTCCTGAGTTTTAACCACTCCCTGTCGTCACTCTTGAGATATGGTGAGAGTTCTCTGAAAACACGCCTGTGATACTCGTTAAGCCATGCGATTTTATCTTTACCTAGCAACTCTTTAATAATAGGCTTAGTATCAAATGGAATCAAGGTGAGTGTCTCAAACTCGTAAAATGTGCCGAATTTATTTTTACACCATTCCTTGCATAGAATAAGATTCTCACATCTGATGCCATATCGCCCCTCCTCATAAACGGCGGGTTCATCGGATGTAATCATCCCCGGTTTTAATAATACCGGATTCTCCTCCATCCTTATGCTCTGAGGTCCCTCGTGAACGCAAAGGTAGTGACCCACTCCGTGACCTGTGCCATGCATGTACATCTTAGCTGTAGAGAAAACAGGCCCTCGTGCAAGAACATCGAGTTGTGCTCCTCTTGTTCCTAATGGGAATCTAGCCATTGCAAGGTTTATCATCCCAGATAGAACAAGAGTGTAATCCTTTTTTTGTTCCTCAGTTATCTCTCCTATTGCAATGGTTCTTGTGGCATCAGTAGTACCGCATATATATTGCCCGCCAGTATCGGTCAAAAGGAAATTATCTCTCCCTACAACAGTGTGTACAGCTTCAGAAGGCTCATAGTGAGGCAAGGCACCATTAGGCCCGAAAGCAACTATCGGAGCAAAGCTCTCGCCCATATACAGATCCGATTCAGCTCTGAACAAAGCAATTTTCGTGGCAGCTTCCCACTCTCCAAGAGGATTGTTTTTCTCCATAAGTCTCTCCTCAACAAACCTGAGATATTTAACCCAGGCCACACCATCGAGAATCATTGCCTTTCTGAATCCGGAGATCTCTGTCTCATTCTTGACTGCCTTCAGGTTTGCAATAACGCCTCCTCTCCTTGTATCAGGGCTGAATGATGATCCACCTGACAGCGAAATATTATATTTATTGAGAGAGATCTTCTCCTTTGAAGCTATTCTTATTGCACTTGAAGGGTAAGTCGAGATAAATGTATCAAATTCGTCATAATTCATGATTCTGACCCTCTCCTTTGAGAGATGAAGACTCAGCTCATCTGTAAGTGTCCCGCTCTTTATAAAAAGAGTCATTGAACTTTTTGTAAGGGCTGCATATGCTAGAGGTACCGGATTGTACTCTATGTCAGAACCTCGGATGTTAAACAACCAAGCTATATCGTCACAAGATGAGATAATATAGAGAAAATCTGTCTCCTCACCAATCTCGGCCACGACTCTCGCATGTTTAGAACTAACTGATTCCCCTGCATAAACATCATCTAACACGTTTATTTTATATGATTCAACAACAGGCCGGCTTTTCCATATGGTTTGAAATAGATCATCTATCTCAATAAAATCAAAAGGGAGAAGATCCTGTTGAAGCATGATGAAATCCGAGAGAGAGAGAAGTTCCTTGACAACCCCTACCCTTTCACCCTTTTTCAATCTCTTTTTTATCCATGTATCTATACCCTCCGTTCCAGGTATCTTCATCTTCATTAATTCTATACCGGAACCTGCAAGTTGAGCCTCTGCCTGAACAAAGAAGCGCGAATCTGTCCACAGCGCAGCATCCTTCAGTGTGATGGCAATTGTGCCGGAAGAACCGTTAAAACCAGAAAGCCACTCTACACATTTATAATGAGCTTGGATATATTCACCAAAATGAGGATCACTCGAAGGCACTATAAGGGCACTTATTTCTTTTTCCGTCATCGCTTTACGCAAAAGCTCCAATTTGTATGCTGCCATATCACAGATGTTTATTTGTACGTAATGCGAATATACGAATTCAAGAAGGATTTTGTTACCTTTGCAATAAAATAAGGAGTATTAACTTTAATATAAAACTTATGGAAAAGAGCATAAAGGGGACAAAAACTGAGCAGAACCTTTTAAAAGCATTTGCAGGGGAATCGCAAGCAAGAAGCCGGTACGTCTACTTTGCCAGTGTGGCCAAAAAAGAGGGCTTCGAGAAAATTGCCGATGTTTTTCAAGAAACAGCCGAACAAGAGAAGGAACACGCCAAAAGGTTTTTTAAATTCCTTGAAGGGGGAATGGTTGAGATTACAGCCACATATCCTGCAGGAATAATTGGTACGACGAAAGAGAACCTTGCTGCTGCTGCAGCCGGTGAAAATGAAGAGTGGAGCGAACTCTACCCTGAATTTGCCGAGATAGCTCTTAATGAAGGTTTTCCACAGATTTCAACTGCCTTTAAGATGATTGCAAAAGTTGAAGCTGAGCACGAGAAACGTTACAGGACACTCCTTGCGAGAGTTGAAGAGGACAAGTTCTTTGAAAGAGATGAGGAAATTGAGTGGCAATGCCGTAATTGCGGTTACGTTCACAAAGGGAAGAAAGCTCTTGAGACCTGTCCTGCATGTAACCACCCGAAAGCATACTTCGAACCAAAGAAAAACAACTATTAACAGTTGAAAGGCACTGCTTACGAAAGGGTTCTTGGAGCGGCCAGGGATGTCCTGCCCACAACAATAAAGACTTGTGTATGGTTAGTAAAGATAACCGTGTTGATTTCAATTGGGGTTTTAATTCTGAGATATTTCGACATTTTACCATGGTTTTCAGGTCTTATCAGCCCGGTTTTCAATGTTTTCGGTCTACCCGGTGAGGCTGCCTTAGCATATGTGACAGGGTATTTCGTTAATGTGTACTCTGCAATTGCTGTAATGTCAACCCTTGACCTTGATATAAGAGCCATTACCATTCTCTCGGTAATGGTTCTTTGTTCACACAATATTATCATTGAGACAGCTGTACAGAAAAAAACAGGTTCTTCTGCCGTAAGAATGGTTGCAATACGGACACTATCTGCCTTCATACTTGCATTTGCATTGAACAAGATAATGCCGGGCGAGGTTGTGAGCAATGTGCTGAACTCTACCATAGAGAAGGCTTCCCTGACAGAGATGTTGACTGATTGGCTATACTCCACAACAAAGATTGTGATTACCATGACCGTCCTTATATTCTCCCTCTCAATCCTTCAAAGGATTTTATCTGAGTTCGGCGTCATAAGATGGATTTCTAAATTTCTAAGGATACCTCTTGCAATATTTGGATTACCGGCAAAGACCTCCTTTTTATGGATAGTCGCCAATACTCTCGGGCTTGCATACGGGGCCGTCGTAATGATAGAGGAGTACGAGAGTGGTAAGGTAAACAAGAGTGACATTGATCTTCTCAACCACCATATTGCCATATCTCACAGTAACCTCGAGGATGTGATTCTCCTCACATCTGTCGGAGGAATGTTCTGGTGGCTTCTTTTATCAAGGTGGGCTATGTCTCTGCTTCTTGTATGGGAGCTAAAAGCTGAGATGGCAATAAGAAAAAAAATACTTACCTTTGTTGGTTAGAAATTATAAATCTTTTATTTAAATGAGTACAGAAAGAGTCAAATGCCTTATCATCGGCAGCGGCCCTGCCGGCTATACTGCATCCATATATACGTCAAGAGCTAATCTATCTCCAGTGTTATACGAGGGAATACAACCGGGAGGTCAGCTTACAACAACGACTGAGGTAGAAAATTTTCCGGGTTACCCTCAAGGGATTACAGGTTCAGAACTCATGGAGGACCTTAGAAATCAAGCATTGAAATTCAACTCTGATATACGTTCAGGGCTGGTAACCTCTGCAGATCTTTCTGAACGCCCTTTCAAAATAACAATTGATGAGGAGAAGGAGATCCTTGCTGACTCAATCATAATCGCAACCGGGGCTACTGCAAAATATCTCGGGATAGAATCTGAGGAAAAATATAAAGGACAAGGGGTCTCTGCATGCGCCACATGTGACGGATTTTTCTACAGAGGAAAGGATGTTGCCGTTATAGGCGGCGGTGACACAGCTTGCGAAGAGGCTTCTTATCTCGCAAATCTATGCAACAAAGTCTACCTGATTGTCAGAAGAGATGTGCTCAGAGCTTCAAAAGCAATGCAGGAGCGGGTTATGAATACTCCAAACATAGAAATTCTTTGGCAATATAATACAAAAGAGATCACCGGAACACCAATCGGAGGTGTGAATGGTGCGATTCTTGTTCATAGGGATGGTTCAGAAAGACGAATCGACATCCACGGGTTTTTCCTGGCCATAGGACACCACCCAAATTCTGAAATTTTCAGCAAATGGGTAAGGACAAATGAAGAGGGTTATATCATTACCGATGGTAAAAGCAGTAGGACTAATGTCCCCGGTGTTTTTGCTGCAGGTGATGTTCAAGACAACACTTACCGTCAGGCAATAACTGCAGCCGGTTCTGGTTGTATGGCAGCTCTGGATGTAGAAAGGTTCTTGTCTGAAAACAAATAATTAAATTTATGAAACAAGGTAAAACCATCTTCTTAATTATCATTGCCGGGATTTTGCTTGCAACTTCCTGCAAATCTTCTTATGAAGCACTGCTTAATTCTACTGACTCTCAACAAAAATACAAGGGTGCCATGATGTATTTCGACAAAGGGAGATATTATAAAGCCTCCAAATTGTTCGAAATATTGCTTGTAGATGTTAAAGGCACAGAACAGGATGACACAGTCCAGTTTTATCTTGGATTGAGTAATTACAAATATGGGGATATAATTAACGCCGAGGCCAATTTTCAGGAATTTGTGAATACTTTTCCGAGAAGTCCTTTTACCGAAGAGGCGAAATTTCTCAGAATTGAGTGCCTTTACAATGGCACATACCGGTATGAACTTGATCAGACACCGACATATAAAACCATGTCGGCAATAAATGAGTACCTTTATGAATATCCCAATTCCACTAACCTGAGACGATGCCGTGACATGCTAGTTGATCTTCAGGAACGGCTTGACCGAAAGAGCTATGAAGCTGCCAAGATCTACTACACTCTTGAAGACTACAAGGCTGCCACTTTTGCACTTAAGAACACACTCAAAGAGAATGCCGACAACCAATATCGCGAAGAGATCATGTACTATATCGTATGCTCTAATTATCAATATGCCGTGAACAGTGTTCCTGAAAAGCAAAAAGAACGCTTTCTGGTTTTGATTGACGAATATTACAATTTTATAAGTGAATTTCCTGAATCTAAATACAAGAAAGAACTTGACGGGATGTTCGCTACAGCTCAGAAAATAACAAATAACAAATAGATATGGAAATTAAGAAGAGTGTTCCAACAAACACCATTACAAGGGATGTTTCAAAACTCTGTGAATCTACAGGCAACGTATATGAGACAACAATGATTATTGCCAAAAGATCTAACCAGATTGCCGCAACCCTTAAACAGGAGTTAGACCAGAAGCTTAAGGAGTTTTCAAATTTCGCTGATACACTTGAAGAGACATTCGAGAACAGAGAGCAAATTGAAATATCACGCTACTACGAGAAACTTCCGAAACCAACACTTCTTGCCATTGCGGAGTTTGAAGATGGCAACATCAACACAAGGGTAGCTGAAGGCTGACCAAATGCTTAAGGGAAAACATATTTTACTGGGGATCACAGGGAGTATTGCTGCTTATAAGGCAGCCTTCCTGATTAGATCTCTTGTGAAAGAAGGCGCTGAAGTCAAGGTTGTCATGACAGATATGGCTAAACACTTCATTACACCGCTTTCAATTGCCACCCTTTCCAAAAATCCTGTCCTTACCGAGTTTTACAACCCAGAGAACGGGGACTGGAACAGCCATGTCTCTCTCAGTATATGGGCGGATTTATACATTATCGCTCCTGCTTCTGCAAATACCATAGCCAAGATGTCAACCGGCGTGGCTGACAACCTCCTTCTAACATCCTATCTATCTGCCAGATGTCCGGTTATGGTTGCTCCGGCAATGGATCTTGACATGTACCGTCATCCTTCGACTATGGTAAATCTTGATACACTCTCAAAAAGAGGTGTAATGATTATTGAACCGTCATCAGGAGAACTTGCCAGCGGCTTGGAGGGTAAAGGAAGGATGGAGGAGCCCGAAATTATTGTACATCGTATCAAAGAGGTGTTTAAGACCTCCCCCACTTTATCGGGCAAAAAAATTCTCATAACAGCCGGACCCACCCGTGAGGAAATTGATCCTGTAAGATATATAACCAACCACTCGTCCGGCAAAATGGGATATGCAATAGCTCAAGAGTGTGCTGAAAGAGGTGCCTTTGTTACACTTGTAAGCGGACCGACAAATCTTGAAGTGTCATCTCCTTTGATTAACAAAATAGATGTATTGACAGCTGCTGAAATGTACCGGAATACCGTTACCTCTTATGAAAACGGGACAGATGTTGTCATTTTTAGTGCCGCCGTTGCGGACTTCACACCTGTAAACACTACCGATAAAAAAATAAAGAGAGGTAAAGATAATTACTTTTTGGAGCTTAAACCGACAAGAGACATTGCCGCAGAACTAGGTAATAAAAAGAAAGAGAGCACAATACATATAGGGTTTGCTCTTGAGACTGACAATGAATTGGCAAATGCCAATGATAAGCTTTGCAGAAAGAATCTTGATGCAATTGTATTGAACTCTTTGAAAGACGAAGGTGCCTGCTTCGGAACAGACACCAATAAAGTGAGCATCATCGGGCGTGACGGCTCTAAATACGACTTTAACCTAAAATCGAAGAGGCAGGTAGCCTCTGACATCGTTGACTATATAGAAAAACTGCTTTCATGCTAAAATCGCTGGCAGTATCAAATTATGCTCTTATAGAGAATCTGGAGATAGATTTTCCGGAGGGCTTTATCATTATTACCGGTGAAACTGGTGCCGGGAAGTCAATTCTTATGGGAGCCATAGCTCTTCTTTTCGGAGGAAGGGCAGATCTTTCCGTTATAAAGAACAAGGATAAAAATTGTGTTGTTGAAGCTCTTTTTGAATTGGAAACGGGCAAGGAGATAACTCTAAGGAGGGTTCTGTCGCCAAACGGGAAATCCAGATCATTTGTCGACGACGAGCCTGTATCTGCTACAATCCTTAAAGAGTTATCTGAAAACCTTGTTGATATACATGCCCAGCATCAGCATCTTTTACTCGCCGATTCTGGTTTTCAATTATCTGTGCTTGATTCATTTGCAGGCAATGATGAACTCCTTCAGAGATACGCAGCCGAGTATAGTCTGCTTTCAGAGTTAACAACAAGATACAACTCATTATCTTCAAAAATTACTAAAGAGGAATCAGAATCGGACTATATAAGATTCCAACTGACACAACTTAAAGAGGCAAAACTGCAGTCCGGAGAACTTGAGATGCTTGAGGAAGAGCTAAAGATATTGAGTAATGCAGAATCAATTAAGAGCTATCTTTTCAGTATCACTAATCTTATCTCTCCTGAGGGTGCGGAGATATCCCTTCTTCAGAATCTTAAAGAGGCTGTCTCTATCTGTTCTAGAATATCCTCCGAATATAAAGCTGTGGGACCGTTACAGGAAAGGATTGAATCCTGCAGGGTTGAACTGAAAGATATAGAGCAAGATATCAGGACAAAGGCTGAAAGTGTCAACGTAAATCCAGAAAGGGCAGCATTGGTGGAAGAGAGGCTCTCTCTCCTATACACTCTTCTTAAGAAGCATCACGTCGAAAATATAGATGAATTAATCGGTATAATGTCCGGTTTAGAAGAGAGATCCGGCATTACGACAGAGCATCGTATTGAACTTGAAAAACTGGAAAAGCAGATAAAGAGCTGTACCGAGCACAGGGACTCATTAGCCTCAGAACTTCACGCAAGACGCATTGAGGCTTCGGAGAGTTTTATAGATAAGATGACATTGTCTGTCAAAGAGCTTGAAATGCCACACGCAATGTTTAAAATTGAGTTTACAGAGTTACAACAATATAATTCAACAGGTAGGGACAATGTCACCTATTTTTTCTCAGCAAACAAAAATATAGCACCCAGAGAGCTTTCAAAGATTGCCTCCGGGGGAGAGCTTTCAAGAATCATGCTTTGCCTTAAAGCATTGATGGCCACCGGAAAAGGGATGCCTTCCATGATTTTTGACGAGATTGACAGCGGCGTTTCCGGAAGCATAGCAGATAAGATGGGAAATCTTTTAGATGAACTTTCAAAAAAGATGCAGATATTTGCAATAACGCATCTACCACAAATTGCATGCAAAGGAAATTGCCATTTGCTTGTATTTAAGGAGATTGGCGACAGCGGAACAACAAAAACCAATATAAAAGAGATACGCGGAGAGGAAAGGGTTTTGGAGATTGCAAGAATGTTGAGTGGAGCAGAACTGACAGAGGCTTCTATTGCAAACGCCAGGGTGTTGCTTGGAAAGAACTTAACTAGAAAATAACAAAAATAATATGCGAGTAATTATTCAAAACACTTACGAGGAGATTTCTCAATGGGCAGCAGCCTATATAGTAAAAAGGATAAACGAGTTCGGACCTACCAAGGACAAACCGTTTGTTCTTGGTCTTCCTACAGGGTCAACACCTAATGGTACATATAAAGAGTTGATAAGACTTTACAGAGAGGGACTCGTATCATTTAAGAACGTTGTTACATTCAATATGGATGAGTATATCGGTATTCCACGTGAACATCCTCAATCATATTTTACATTCATGTGGGATCATTTCTTCCAGTATATCGATATTGAAAGAGAAAACGCCAACATTCTTGATGGCAATGCCCCGGATATCGAAGCTGAATGCGAGAACTATGAGAAAAAAATGGCATCCTATGGCGGCATCAAACTTTTTATGGGTGGTATAGGACCTGACGGTCATATAGCATTTAACGAACCGGGATCATCCCTTGTATCCCGCACTCGTGTAAAAAGTCTTACCACTGACACTATCATAGCAAACTCTAGATTCTTCAATAATGACATTCATCAAGTGCCTAAAACAGCACTGACTGTCGGAGTCGGAACGATCATGGATGCGGAGGAGGTTATGATTCTGGTTAACGGTCATCATAAAGCAAGGGCATTATATGAGGCAATCGAGGGTTCTATCAACCACATGTTCACAGTAAGCGTGTTACAGATGCACAGAAAAGGCATCATTGTGTGTGATGACGCCTCAACCGTTGAGCTTAAAGTAGGCACTGTAAATTACTTTAAGGATATTGAAAGAAATAACCTCGACCCTAAATCACTTTTAAAGGGTCTTAAATAATAGACTAACTCAAAAATTCCGAAGCTTTTGAGAAGACCCTGTCAAACCAGAAGCTTCTCTCTTCGGCATTGACCTTCGGCCCTGCTTCGGGAAAAGGTATCTCATGAGAATAGTTAAATGGAAAATCAAGTTCCTCCAGGCATCGAAGTTGTTCGATACCCAGAGCGGACTTGATTCCGTTTGTAGGTATTACGGTGTCTTTCTTTAATGAAAGTGCCTGTATCCTGTAGGCATTCTCATTGTAAAAGTACTCTCTCTGTGTCCTGTTAAGGGACTTGTCAATATGACATATAAAGGCATGCTCGATCAAATCTCCCTTGAGCCTCTTTTCATTCTTGAAATAGATAAAGTTTTCAGTATAATATTTCAACATAAGGTCGAACGAGGGCTTGTCCATAATCATTCTCGAATCCCCGTTCATCTCGTTAAAAACTGAACCTCCGCAAAACATAAATAGCTTACTGTTTGAGAAATAGTTTTCCGGATTTGCAAAAAGAAGCACCTGCGCAAGTAGTGCCCCTATAGAGTAGGCAAATATGTCAATTTTTGCATTTGTATCAATCATCGGATGCCGGCCTTTTCTTATTTGGTTCATTATCTGACATACATTATAAACGCTCTCCCTGCCTGAAAGGTAGAATCTATAAGGATCCGCCATTATTCTTTTGCTCAAGGCGTAATTTAAAAAAGTCAGGTGGTTGTTTTTCAAATTTTCTCTATCCTCACCTGCAAGAAAAGGTTGCATAGAACGAGGTGTTGCCCACTCGAGAGGCGATCTGTTAATATGAAATGCTATCGGGAATAGAAGCACTGGTTTGTGTGTCTTTTCCGCAATATACTTTGCCCAAGGATAATATTTATCCCAACTCCGCTCGTTAAGCCCATGGAAAAGAAGTATGACAGAGTCTGCCTTACCATTTACAGCTCTCCTCATTTTTTCAGGCTCCACTATCTGATATTCGAAATCCTGATTCTCTATTATCTCGTCATCAGGTTTCATATAAAATGCAGGAGTAAGTGTACTCTTCATGTCTTCGATAATCTCCTCTTTTCCGAAGATTTCCTGAAATAAAAATTTATGAAACTTCATAACTCTGATTTTTTATGCAAATGAAAGCTTATGTAGTGCAGTTTTCAAAAATATGGTGAATAGAAAGTGGTTTTGGGACGAAACTCTCAAATGTGGGACGAAAATATTATATATGTTGCGAAATAATTTTAACTATTTTTGTATTTAGGATTATGAACATACCAAAATACATAAACGAAAAAAATAATATTGTACGTCTGGTTTCCCTTACGGCACTGTTTGCCCTGGTCTTTATTAATATATACAAGCCGTTCAGTTCTGAAAACTGGTACCAGATAAGTGACTTCATGTTCTTCGTTTACTCAAGTCTTATTATCCTTACCGGGGTTTTAGTGGTGATAATCAGCAGGATAATAATGTATCTCTATAGTAAGAGGCATGATATATCCTACAGGTTATATGTTATATGGGTTCTTCTTGAAATATTCTTCATGTCTCTATTCTATACCCTTTATACTATCAGGGTCAAAGATGGTGTGGATGTTATGGAGACATTCAAGAACTCTACAATCAACACATCATTGGTACTCCTTTTACCTTATGTTACGCTCTGGATCTATATGGGATGGAAGGAGACTCAAAAAAAACTGGAAAAGATTGAGAATGACGAGGAATTTGACGTGAATCCGCTCCAGAGTATTGCTTTCAAGGATGAAAAAGGCGTACTTATGCTATCCATACAGATGCAGGATCTACTTTACATAGAATCTGACAACAATTATGTTGAAATACACTATACATCCAACGGGAAAAATAAGACTTACCTTTTGAGAAATAGTCTCAAAAACATGGAGAATATGCTCACCAACACATCTGTCGGACGCTGTCACAGATCATACCTTGTAAACTTCGGACGTGTCAAGGTAATGCGCAGGGAAAAGGAGGGACTCTATCTTGAGCTTGATGCCCAAGGTGTGATGGACATACCTGTATCAAAAACTTTCCAGGAAAAGGTGGGAGAGAAATTTGTCACCCACTCTTTTAAGAATTAGTATTTTTCTAAGGCAGTAGTTTTTCCTATAAATCAACATTTTACAACATTGATATTATCTCTTCAGAAAGAGGATTTACTTTGGAACCGAAATGTTCTATAAGATTACCATTTTCATCTATTAAGTACTTATTGAAATTCCAACTCGGCTCTTTTTTGCACCAACCATTCTTAGAAGGATTGGTAAGCCACTGATATACTGCGTTTTTATTTTTCCCTTTAACTGAAGACTTCTCCATCATCTGGAACGTCACTCCGTAATTCAGTTCACAGAATGAAAGAATCTCGGAATTAGTTCCGGGATCTTGGTTTAGAAAGTCATTTGAAGGAAATCCCAATAATACAAGTTTGTTTCCATACTTTTTATGAAGTTCTTCCAAATCTTTGAACTGAGGTGTAAAACCACACTTTGAGGCAGTGTTGACTATTAGTACCTTCTTACCCTTTAGCTGGCTGAAGTCAAATTGTTCTCCTCCTATTGTCTTAAATGATAGTGCATAAAAATCCTCTTTTGCCGGAGCTTTTTTCTCCTGGGCTTTTGATGTAAACGTACTGAAGAGTGCCAATATTGATATTAAAAATGCTGATCTTTTCATGTTGATTTTGTTTTTTATATTAAACACAAAAAAGATGAGATTGTTTTTTGTGGCACAGATTTTTGTAATCATATGAATTATAATGACTTTATAATATCAGATTTTATCTTTTTGGTTTATAGCACTTTATATAAATATATCTATGAGATAATTACAAAAATCTGTGCCACAAAAAAAATGAAAAATCATAATAAATGAGTATTCACAGGCAAAAAGTTTGAGATATCTTTGCGGCCGTTATGAATTATCTTATAAGATCTCTCTTTTTTATACTTTTTGCATACTTCGGCATATATAATACCGCTTTTTCACAAAATTCCCCGATAGATCAGCGCGCTTTCCAAACCCGGGAAGTGAGCAACACAGATATTGAGAGTATTGATACCACTGGAAGGGCTGCAAGACGTAAAGCTAGGGCTGAAGAGAGGAAGAGAGTGATTAATCCGGCAATTATCACCGGTTATCTTAAAGGTGGAGCAGTTGATGAGCAAGCAGCATCAATAACCAGAGTATTCATGCAGAGACTTGAGACAGAGAGTGTCACCACACTTAAGGATCTCTCTGCAACTGTGCCCAATTTTTACATCCCAGACTACGGGTCAAAAATGACTTCGTCTGTGTATGTAAGAGGTCTGGGTGCCAGAATTGACAATCCTGTAGTTGGCATGTATGTAGATGGTGTATCATATCTGAACAAGAACAATTTTGATTTTGATTTTTTTGACATCCGTTCTGTCGATGTATTAAGAGGACCGCAGAGCACACTTTTCGGTAGAAACACCATCGGCGGGCTGGTAAATATAACTACTATCTCTCCGTTAGCATATCAGGGCACCAGGGCTTCTATAGGATACGGAAACGGAAATACATTTTCGGCACAAGTATCCCATTACGGTAGGATTAACGGAAATGCCGGTATCTCTTTCAGTGGGTATTACAAGATTTCTGACGGTTTTTATAAAAATGAATATTCCGGTGAAAAATCTGATTGGTACAAAGGAACAGGACTACGAATACGGGGACAATGGGTAAAATCTGAAAATCTCAGCTTTGACAACAGCTTCAGCATATCATGGGTGGATCAGGGAGGTTTCCCTTACGGCAAGGTGGACACCTTGACAGGCAAGACTCAAGAGGTAAACTATAATGATATAAGCGGTTATTCAAGGTTTACACTAAGTGAAGGATTATCATACAAACAGTTGCTGGATAAATATGTATTGACAGGCGTTACATCTTACCAGTATACAGATGACTGCATGAATATGGACCAGGACTTCACCCCCGACTCATATTTTACATTGAGACAAAGTCAGAATGAGCATGCATTTTCTCAGGATGTCGTTATAAAGCCTAAAGAAGAGAAGGGACAATGGAGATGGCTCAGTGGTGCATCGGCATTTTTAAAATATCTGAAGATTGACGCTCCTGTGACATTCAAGAGGGATGGAATTGACAGGCTAATTCTTGCCGGGGCAAATAAGGGTTTGAGCAGTGTATTTCCCGGAGAGGCGATTTTAATTGAGGAAAATAGTTTTGTAATAGGTAGTCTCTTCAAAACCTCCACTTATGGTGCTGCAATATATCATCAGTCATATCTAAAAAGAGGCAAGTGGCTGATCGAGGCCGGAGCAAGGCTGGATTACGAAGGGTCGGGACTTGACTATAACAGCAGTACTGCGATTCATTATCTCTTTACAATGACTATGTCTAAATACCGGGAGATCAAGACCATCCTGAAAGGCAATGAACGGCTTAACTATTTTGAAATACTCCCAAGAATAGCAGCCTCATACAATACCGAAAAAATGAGACTCCATGCATCTGTTGCGAGGGGATATAAAGCCGGAGGATACAACACCCAACTTTTCTCTGATATTCTACAGAATCAGATGAAGCTGGATATGATGAACGACCTTGGTGTCCACCTCTCCGATTCTGAATACTCTTCTTACAGTGTGGCTGATGTGATAACTTACAGGCCGGAGTATTGCTGGAATATGGAGGCCGGTATAAATTACAGTCCGGGCAACATCAAACTGGAGCTGACACTGTTTGACATTCTCTGCAATGACCAACAACTTACTGTTTTCCCATCTGGAAGCAGTACAGGAAGGATGATGACTAATGCAGGTAAAACAAGAAGTTACGGTGCTGAAGGAACTATTTCATACAGAAAAGGGAATCTCCGTTTATCCGGAGAGTATGGCTATACAAATGCTCGTTTTATAAAATATGACAATGGTCATATTAACTTTTCGGGGAAATATGTGCCATATGTGCCTCAACACACAATATCCGCAGGATCTGACTATACAATAATTGCTAAAAGGGGTTCACGGATTTTTGACAAAGTAGTGTTGCACATGGATGTGAAAGGTTTCGGAAAGATATACTGGAATGAGTCAAATACTCTTCACCAGCCATTCTACACTCTGCTTAACGGATCTGTCTCAATACAAAAGGGAGGAGTCTCACTGGAAGCATGGGGTAAAAATCTAACCTATTCCAACTACAATACATTTTATTTCCTCTCAATGGGCAACTCTTTTCTGCAAAAGGGGAAACCAATGCAATTCGGAGTTTCACTGAAAACAAATTTTTAAATATATATTATGAAGAATCTATTTTCTCTTAAAAACAAATCTTTTTTTCTTGCTCTGTTAATGACCTCTTTTTTTGCTGTCGGCTGCGAAAAAGATGAAGAACCGTTAAAGTTAACCGAAGATGGTATCTATTCAGGGCAACTAACAGTTGATCAACTTGACGGGACAAATTATACCAGCAGCGATGTGCAGGTTAAGCTAACACCCGCTGCAACTGCCGGTAATGTAACAATAGATATGCTTCAGGTCTCTTTTTCATCCAAAATGCCTGTAAAACTTGACATGAAGATACAAAACGTAGTGTACACAAGCACAAGTGAGAAGATTACACTTTCGGGAAACAACATAATTCCTATTGCCATGGGAGGTGAGTTCCCTGCCTATACAATAACAAATCTTACTGGAGAGATTAAGAATGGGTCACTAAGCCTATCGATGATGTGCGGGAGTTATCCTTTGACTTATAATGGGACACTGCTTCTATAGCTTGTCAATATCAACAAATCCGTGGGTTACGGCATAGATTGTCAGACCGGATACCGACTTTATGGCAAGCTTCTCGGTTATATTCCTTCTATGAGTGATAACTGTTGTTACGCTTATATGAAGTCGATCCGCAATCTCCTTGTTAATAAAACCCTTTACTATAAGTTTAAGCACCTCGATCTCTCTGGACGAGAGCAATCGGGGTGTTTCCGTTTGTACAGGAGCTTCAGGAGTATGGTAGCCATGATGATGTGCTCCTTGGTGAATACTTAGTATAGATTTGATAAGTTCCTCCTCCGGTTGTGAAAGGTCCAATTTTCTGAAACCCTTCATAATATTATTGGCATCATTGTGAGAGGCCAGAACTATTGTCTTTTTCTCTCTTGGTACAAAGAAGTTACTGTTTAGAAAAAGGACAGAGGATGAGATAAAGTAATGAAAGCACTCTTCCGGATTATCCTTCATAAATTCATCGAAACAACCATAGATGCATAATTCCGCAAACGGAACAACTTCACTTAGCACAGATCTGAGTCCGATACATGTGGCGGTGTTTTCATCAATGATTGCTATGCGAAGTTTCCCGTGCATGCTGTATTCTATCCTCTTTTTAAAGTTTGTATTCTGTTTGCGGACATCTCAGAAGCATAACCGGCATAGCCTACAGCCCTTATTCTCTTTATGCACTTTTCTCTGTCTGAGTTGAAAAGCAACGAGAAAGTCTTAGAAATAAAATTTGTATAATTTTTACAATCACGGATCTCAACATCTAAACAATCCGCACAAGTAGCAATGCTCTTATCTTGACAGCATTTCCGGATCTTACACCAGGTAGCCTTTTCATTTTCTTTACAGCCGGGGCATTTTCCGCCAAGGTAGGATCTGCATGATCCGCAATACAGTCCGCACATAGCTATCAGGTTAACATCTGCTGTCACCTCTTTTTTACCTGTTTTCATTTTCAATGACTTTTAATCAACATATAAATTTATGGGTTATTCTTGTGCTGAGCAATTTATGTGGCACAGATTTTTGCATCTAATTGATTTATTGACATATAAATTTAAAGAGTTTTCTTTATCAAAAATGTAAAGCACAAAAATTGTGAAAGATGCAAAAATCTGTGCCACAAATATTAATCTTCTTTATCTTTAATAAGTATATAATTCCATAAACCGGATGTATACTTAATTCTAAAATAATCATTAACACTTTGTTCAATCATTCTTTTCAAAGTATTTATCTGAACATCCAAGCTATAGATCTCTGGAAGATTATTAATAGACAGCAACTCTTCCCCTTTTACTATTACTGAGAGATCCAATATCTCACCTCTAGAGTGATAGTCATCGATCAAATGAATTAACGCTGCCATATTACATTCGAAGAGAGAAATTTCCCTGTCTCTCCTGATTTTTACATATTCTTGATTCTCTTTCTCAAGCCTTGTAAAGCATTCAATTGTTCTTTTTGAATAATCATCCAAACTTACCTTTTTTCCCCGGAAATTAAGAAGGTTCTTCCGATATATTTCATCCTTGTCCAGGAAGTCTGATAAACTCTTTTCTGCCGCCAGGAATCTGTCATGCTTTGTTTCTAATTCTTCTGTCTGCTTAAAAAATGATCCAAGTTTAACCTCTTTATAACTATAAACAGGGATAGGAATCGAGTCCTCTATTCTATTTGAAATGTATTTATTTGCAATAATCTCATTTTTTTGGAGCAAAATTTGTTTAAGTTGCTCCTTCAGAACTTCAATTCTCTTTTTTAACTCTACTTCCTTTTTATAATTCTCAGTTTTAGGATCTGAAGGCATTTCCCTCACATAATGTTTTAAAGAGTATCTTCTACTTTGTTTATCATAATAAATACCTGAAAGATAATTTATTTGGTTTTTTATGGTGTTTATCTCAGTTTTTGCCAAAAATCCATCTGCTGTTTCGTCAAAAAGTCTGATATCGTTTAAAGGGATTATTGATACATAAGGAACAATCTGATTTCTCTCTTTTGAGTGTGCCAATATACTCTTAAGAATTTCAACATTCAACCTGCCTCGTGAGGCTATATCCTTTTCTACCAACTCCTTATAATGCACATTAGTCGCAAGTAACGTTTTGTGTATCTCTGAAGTTTTTTCTCTAATGATTTTCTTAGATTTCTCATTTTTAGCAGGCATTTTCAATATTTCCTTATAGCAATCCTGGCTTTTTAAAAACGCGTTTGACTTGTTTATAAGAGTGTCTCTTGTTTTCTTTAACTCTATAAGAGTTGGAGAGGTGTTAATAAACGCATCTGTATAATATCGTCCTAAACCATCCTGATACAAGACAAAAGAGTCTCTTATGCATTTAGCCAGATATTTTTCGAATAGGATATAACTTTTTATTTTTTCTCTATTGGACAGATCTTCATTAGCTTTGTCCAAGGCTGCTTTTATTATTGACGAACTATCTACTGTTTGTGCCCTTACCGGACTCAAAACAAACATTAGGAACAGAGAAAAAATAATAAATTTTGCTTTCATATTCTTTATTTTTCAATTAGTTACAAATATATTGTTTTTTATTAACATATAACTGTCTGAACTTACTATAATTACTATCATTTTATATTTTGTTATATCTTAGTTTTTATTTATGAAAAAGTAGAGGATGACAAAACAGGAGATCATATCGCTGCTGACGGGGAATTTTTACGAACGGTTTGCAGAACAGACTGCAAACATTATAATCAAAAGTGAGTCGATGGATGCACTTTTTGAGTTATTGGAAGATGCCATCATTTTTTCCTGTTCAAAGAGAGAGTTTAATGAAACAGCCCGCAATACAAACTACTTAATATCAATCAGCAGGGAAGAGTCCAGAAAATTTGAGTTCAGAGCTGCCTATGTCATAGAATTTATATATTTCTCGGATAGCAAGAAATTTGAACACTATTATAGTCACTTCTTCAAGCTTTTTCCGCTTGTAACAAATGAGAGTGCCAAGAGACATTTCACAAAAATAATGGCGAACATTCTCAACAAAGGGAGATACCCGGCTGATCAAACTGATTATGAAGCGATAGCAACATCCTGCATTGATTGGATTATTAATAAAAAAGTTAGGGTAGCAGTCCAGATATGGGCTATTGAGTGTCTGATAGTTTTACAGCACCGGGTAGAATGGGTAAGCGAAATTCTAGAGGAGATCCTGCAGAACCTGAGTGTAAATCCCTCTCCGGCAATGATTGTAAGACTCCGAAGATGGAAGGGTTGAATTCTCGACAAACAAAAAGCAGCTACATTTCTGTAGCTGCTTTTTTGATGTGGTGTCACCAGGAATCGAACCGGGGACACAAGGATTTTCAGTCCTTTGCTCTACCAACTGAGCTATGACACCATTTGTTTGGTTTGGGAGTGCAAAAGTAGCACTATTTTTCTTTTGTGCAAAAAAAATAACCAAGTTTTGTCGGAATGAGGCGACTCGAACGCCCGACCCCTACGTCCCGAACGTAGTGCGCTACCAACTGCGCTACATTCCGATAATTGTCGTATATTTGCCACAAATATAAACAAAAATATGGCAACTACAGCAGATTTTAAAAACGGCTTATGTATTGATTTCAATGGAAAGCCATGCAGTATAGTATGGTTCCAGCATGTTAAACCAGGTAAGGGTGGCGCATTTGTAAAGGTGAAAATGAGAAACCTCGAGAATGGCAGGATACTGGAGAACACATACACTGCTGGTGAGAAAATAGAGACAATAAGCGTTGAAAGAAGGCCTTACCAATTCCTCTATAAAGATGATATGGGCTTCAACTTCATGCATACCGAGACTTTCGAGCAGATCTCGCTTGGAACCGAGATGGTGGACAATGCAGACCTTATGAAAGAGGGACAATATGTTGAAATGATGTTCCTTGCAGATCAAGAGAGGGTACTCACATGCGAACTTCCTCCTTTTGTAGAGATGGAGGTGACCTACACAGAACCTGCAGTAAAAGGTGACACTGCATCTACAAATGCACAGAAAGCAGCAACACTTGAGACAGGTGCTGAAATTATGGTTCCACTCTTCATTAACCAGGGAGAGAGGATTAAGGTGGACACCCGCGACAGATCCTACTACGAACGCTGCAAGTAATGAAAAGCAGATCTATCCTCATAGCTGTAACGTTATTACTCCTCTCATGCGGAAGGGGTAATAACTACCAGCTCCCGACAACTGCTCAGATTGACAAGCAGATTGTTGCCGGCAATTACACCGAGGCTGCAAAACTTATCAGGCTTAAGCTTATAAGTGACACTTTAACGGAGAGTGAGAGATGGGACTTGAATTTCAAGTTGGAGAGGATGGATAGAATAAGGTATGATTTCAGGGCAAAAGACACCACTGTAATCAACTATATTAAGAAATATTACCCGGAGGTTTCCAAAGAGGAGATTGAAAGCTGGGAGAAGAGTAACGCTTTGGAAAACATGGTCATTGACGGTGAAAAGTGTTATTTCCGTTCTGCCGGCAGAAATCTTTTCAGAATAGACTCTCTCGCTGCAAAACACTTCATAAACCCCGATGGAGCTAATGGGGACTCTCTGACACGATTCCTCTCAAAACTGATTCCGGATCTGGTTGCAGACAAGAATGCAGAAAAGAGTCCATGTATCAAACCGGTTACAATGATTGTAAAATATACTCTGACTGTAGAGCCCAACCAGGTTCCGGCCGGTGAAATCATCCGAGTATGGCTGCCATACCCGAGAGGTGATGTCAGGAGTCAAACCAATGTCAGATTTATTTCAGCCTCTCAGCCAGATTACATAATCTCTCCGGACAATTACCTGCATAAGAGTGTTTATATGGAGAAGAGAGCTGTGAAGGACTCTTCCGCCAGATTCTCAATCGAGTTTGAATACACCTCCTCGGCACAGTATTTTGCCTTCAGTGCCGAAGATGTAAAACCATACAACACAGAGGACTCCATTTACATGAAATACACTTCGGAGGTTACTCCTCATATTGTCTTCAGTGACAAGATAAAGGAGACCACCGCTCAGGTTGTGGGCAATGAGACAAATCCTTATAAAAAACTCAAGCTGATATATGAATGGATTGACAACAATTTCCCTTGGGCAAGTGCAAGAGAGTACTCTACTATCGAGAATATTCCTGAATATGTTCTTGCCAACCGTCACGGGGATTGTGGACAGGTATCACTTTTGATGATTACTATGGCCAGATATGCCGGTATTCCGGCAAAATGGCAATCAGGATGGATGATGCATCCGGGAAACATCAACCTTCATGATTGGGCTGAGGTCTATTTCGAAGGACAAGGATGGGTTCCTGTAGACCAATCTTTTGGAAGGGTCAAGAGCGCCAAGGGCAATGACAATGCCTACTTCTTCTACACAAAAGGGCTCGATGCATACAGGATGATTGTAAATCAGGATATCTCCGCACCATTTTACCCTGCAAAAATCTATCCGAGAAGTGAGACCGTCGATTTCCAACGCGGAGAAGTTGAATGGCGCGGGGGAAATCTCTATTTCAACAAATGGGACTATGACATGAATGTCAGCTATCGCTAGAGTTTCTAGAGTTTCCTGATAATATTAATGCCATCACGAAGAGGAAGAATGATGTTTTCAACACGTTCGTCCTCTTTGATTTTTTTATTGAAGCTCAATATCTCCATTGTCTGAGCATCTGTAGGTAAATTATCTTGATACACCTTGCCGTCCCATAGCACATTGTCTGCAAGAATAATTCCTCCCGGAGGAACTTTGTCCACCACGAGGTCAAAATAGGATGAATACTCTCTTTTATTTGCGTCAATGAAGACAATATTGTAGCTTTTGTTTAAAGTGGGGAGTATCTCTAGTGCGTCTCCGAAATGGAGGGATATTCTATTTGTAAGCCCAGCCCTTCTTATTGCCTCACGAATTAACGGTTCAAGTTCGTCATTCTTCTCCACAGCATCAAGGGTTCCCGTTTTGCATAATCCAGTAGCAAGGCAGATTGCAGAATAACCTGTGAATGTTCCTATCTCCAGGATATTCTCAGGTTGAACAATTTTTGAAATCATCTGCAAAAACCCTCCTTGAATTGCGCCGGAAAGCATCCTTGCATGGTTGGTTCTGAGATTTGTCTCTCTTTCCAACCAGTCAAGAACGTCACTCACAGGTGAAGAGTTGTCCCTGATATATCTCTCTTCCTTTGTCATTTTATCTGTAAATTAATGTTCTCATATGCTCTTCGGAGAACATCTCACATGCTATCTTGTGTATCTGGGCAGATGTAACCGCTTCTATCCGCTGTGCGATAATCTCGATCGACTCGATCTTGTTGTATACAAGCAAAGACTTCCCCATAGATAAACATTGATTCTCGGGGTTGTCCATAGATATTGCAAGCTGTCCCAGAAGTTGTTTTTTTGCTGATTTTAATGCAGTAGAAGATATTTCGGCAGAGGTTATATTTCTCAACTCCTTGCATACCAGATCCGAGGCTTTTTCCAGATTATTCTTGTCAGTACCAAAGTATATTGTGAATATTCCGGTCTCCTTGTATGGTGTGTATGATGCATCAACAGTATATACCAATCCATGTTTCTCTCTCAATATCTGGTTGAGTCTTGAGTTTATCGCAGGCCCTCCTAGTATGTTTGTAAGCAGAGACAGGGCCACTCTGTCTTCGTCATAGAGGCTGTATGCAGGGCATCCTATTATACAATGTGCCTGGTGGGTCTTTTTGGGAATAGTTACTGTCTGCTCCCCTCCTGATCTTGCATTGAACTCTTCGGTTTGCTGCTCTGCAACAGGTTTATCACACTTCTCTGAACTGAAGTATCTGTCTACTATATTCCGACATCTCTCTTCGGGCAAGTCAGCGACAATCGAAAACGTCATGTTTTCAGGGGTGTAATATTTAGATATAAAACCCTTTATATCATCTACCCGTATATGTTTGACCGTTGAAGGGACTCCCAATATAGGCATTGATAAGGGATGTTTTCCAAAGAGCAGGGTGTCGTAATCATCATAGATCAATTCAGATGGCGTGTCTTTGTATGACTTTATCTCTTCGAGGATTATGTCTCTCTCTTTGACAAACTCCTTCTCAGGGAAAACAGAGTTGAATGTTATATCGTGGAGAAGTTCTATAGCCTTGGGAAGATCCTCCTTAAGGACTGTGGCGTGGACAACAGTCTCCTCCTTTGTAGTATATGCATTAAGCTCCCCTCCGCATTTCTCCAGAAGGTTGTTTATCTGTTTTGCACTTTTTTGTTTTGTACCTTTAAAAATCATATGCTCAGTAAAATGAGCAAGACCATTTCTGGATTTTTCCTCATCACGTGTACCTGCACAGATACTCAATGCACAATATGCAACGGGGGATTTTATGTTTTTGTATGCGAACCTTAAACCCATGATTATTTTCTATATGGAGCCGATATTTTCTTAATATCACTCCTTGAAAATCCGGCAGGAGCACTGTTTGTAACTCTTTGTTTCTTGTAATAGTAGAGCTTGCTTTCAGCCGGATCAATGACAAGCTTATAACAATATCCGCCTTTGTGTCCTTTTTTTGGAGATATGACAAGCCCGACAGCTACATCATCCGAAAACTCGGAGAGAGCCCTCTCGATGCTTTCTTGATCTACAGTCTCTGCCCTACCTCTGAATATCCATTTTATCTCGTCTGTCTCTGTCTTGAATGCTATATCCTCTTCCTTGAAAAGTATTGTCTTCCCGTTGATACCTGTTATATCCCCTAACGACTGTCCGCCGGTCAGGGAGACAATCAGGCTCTTCTGAACACGCATTATGTAATCCTGCATTATTTGCAGATATGATGACAAAAATGGCAATATTTCGCCCGATTCGTCATCTTTAGCCTGAAGAGGAAGTGAAATCATTTCGGCACTCATGAACAATCCTTTTTTAAACTCAGGGCCACCCTTTATCAAAGAGAGGAACTCGAGAGAGGGCTGGTACTCATCATTGAATATACCATCAGTCCTCAATAGAAAAAAATAAGTCGTATCTTCCTTGATTTTCTCATATTCCTGAGGAGTGCAGAACTCATATGGTGATATCTTCCACTCTTTTTTAACAGCATCTCTTATGTAGGCATCTATGATCCCCTCCTCCGAGAGAACCACCTTTGTGGTCTTTGCACCGAAATTTCTAAAATTGTTTCTGGCATCTTTTATAGGTTTCTGACCTGACGCAACTGATAGCGAAAACAAGGAAATAACAAGCAGGATTAAATGTCTCATAGAAGTGATGATGTGAATCGCAAAATTAGATAAAAATTTGTACTTTTGTCCGGTATGGAAAGATTTATTGTATCAGCCAGAAAGTACAGACCGAACAGCTTCGAGAACCTGATCGGTCAGGAAAATATCGCAAGGACACTCAAAAATTCCATTATCCGCAAACAATTAGCACATGCCTATCTCTTCTGTGGTCCGAGAGGTGTCGGTAAAACCACAAGTGCCCGGATTTTCGCCAAGACGATTAATTGTCTTAATCCTTCAGAGAACATGGATCCTTGCGGTGTATGCGAATCTTGTGTCTCGTTTGCAGAAGGACGCTCATACTCAATACATGAGCTGGATGCCGCTTCAAACAACTCTGTTGATGACATCAGGCAATTGAATGATCTAGTACGGATTCCGCCGCAAATCGGAAAATATAGTGTCTACATTATAGATGAAGTACATATGCTTTCCCAGGCCGCCTTCAATGCGTTTCTAAAAACATTGGAAGAACCGCCTGCTCATGCGATTTTCATTCTGGCAACAACAGAAAAACATAAAATACTCCCAACAATCCTCTCAAGATGTCAGACCTATGACTTCAACAGAATCTCCGTGGAGGATATTGTAAGAAACCTTAAGGAGATTGCCCTTAAAGAGGGTGTGGCAATTGACATTGAAGCCCTTCACATAATAGCCCAGAAAGCAGATGGGGCAATGAGGGATGCTTTGACTCTTTTTGACCAGACGGTTGCGTTCTGTGGCCAAAATGTAAGTTACGAACAGGTAATATCGACATTGAACGTACTCGATTATGAGTACTATATCAAGCTCACAAACCATTTTCTGGACTCTTCCCATGCCGAGGTAATGCTAATCTTCGACGAGATACTCTCTAAAGGATTCAACGCCCTTCACTTCATTGCCGGCCTAAGTTCCCATTTCAGGGATTTACTTATATGCAAGGATAGAAGCACACGGCAACTTCTTGATTTAGCTCCAAGTGTAGCAGAAAAATATCGGGAACAGTCAGAAAGGTGCAGTCTGAACTTTCTTTACGATGCTTTGAGCATTACAACTGCTTGCGAAGCGGGTTATAAACTGAGTGGCAATCAAAGGCTTCATATTGAATTTGCTCTGTTTCGCCTATGTAGGATTACTTCTCCCGATTGGATAAGCGGCGAGGTGAAGAGGGGATCAGTGAAAAATGAGGGAATGAAGAGTGATGAAGTGAATAGCGTTGAGCAGGTGAAAAGTGAGCAGTCAGTGAAAAGCGAGGAAGTGAAGAGTGATGAGCGAGTGAAAAGTGAAGAGCCTGCGAATACTGCCGGAATCGAGAAAAAACCTAAAGTTGAACCGCAAACAAAATCCATGACCACATCCATCAAGGACCTGATGAAATCGGCTGAACAGACAATCTCGATTCAAGAGGAGATCAGAACACAGGAGCGCGGCGAGGATGATTTCGACATGGACAAGTTGCTTCCGGTATGGGAGAAGATGGCAGACTCGGAAAAATCCCTTCCTAATCTGGCAAATGCACTCCGTCAATGCGCCCCGGCAATTACCGATAAGACAAAAATACACTTCATGGTGGGGAATCAGGCACAGAAGGAGTGGATTGAAAGGAAGTGCATTTTAAGGCTTAACGAATTTCTACAGAAGCACCTCAATAATAAAAACATCGAGCTCTCAATATCTGTAACACCGGATGAGAAGATGGAGAAAAAACTTTACCTTCCTGATGAAAAGGCAAACTTTTTGTTAGGGAGCAATCCTGAGTTGAGAGAGTTGCAAAACGATCTTAAACTAGAGATTAAATAGATTAAAACTGATTCATAATGCGTTTATACTGCAGCAACTTAGTAAAAAAATATGGTTCCCGTACTGTTGTAAAGAATGTCTCAATTGAGGTGGAACAAGGTGAGATTGTCGGTTTGCTCGGGCCTAACGGTGCCGGTAAAACGACAAGTTTCTACATGATAACCGGACTTATTAAGCCCAATTCGGGAAGGATTTTCCTCGACAATGAGGAGATTACTGATCTTCCAATGTATAAAAGAGCTCAGAAAGGGTTGGGATACCTTGCACAAGAGGCTTCTGTCTTCAGGAAGATGAGTGTGGAGAATAACATTATGTCTGTAATGGAACTCTCTGCAATGACAAAGGGGGAGAGAGCAGACAGACTTGAAGAGTTGTTGGCGGAATTTGGACTTCAAGGTGTGAGAAAGAGTATGGGAATCCAGCTTTCAGGCGGAGAGAGAAGAAGATGCGAGATTGCTCGTGCACTTGCTATCGACCCTAAATTCATCCTGCTTGACGAACCGTTTGCAGGAGTTGACCCTATTGCAATTGAAGATATACAGCACATTATTGCAAAACTGAAGACCAAGAATATAGGCATTATAATAACCGACCATAATGTACATGAAACTCTAGCCATTACTGACAGAGCCTATCTTTTATACGAAGGCAGTATTTTGGAAAGTGGGTCTGCAGAGGTTCTTGCAAACAATCCTGAAGTAAGGCGAAAATACCTGGGTGAGAATTTTGAGCTTAGAAAAGCAGTTCTCAAGACGAAAAAAAATGAGGACGGCACCATCAACAAAACAGATAAGAAAATCCACAAACCCAAAACCGCTGAATTGCAAGACCGGAAATCTGTTCCTGAAAATGATGCCGACATCGAAAACTACTCTGACAAGGCCTCAGACCTTGAAAAAGGCGAATAACTACTTAATTACACTACTTATTAACTTTAATTACTTTAACTGAGTCTTTTTCACAGCACTCTCCGGACTGACCGTGTTTAGCCTCTTTGCATGTACCGTTGCATCCGGTTGCCTTATGCTTGGCTCCGTCTTTGCAGCATACTTGTCCACAAGCTTCACCCTTGCCAGCTACGTTATTACATCCGGCAGACTTAACAACCCTGCGCATCTGGACCTGTTTGTGCATTATACCAGCTGCCTGAGGATTATGCTGACGTTCGTGCATCATGTCCATTCTTACCTTTTGTTCCTCTGTAAGTATCGATCTTACTTTGTTCCTATGATCGGCACTGATTTTCATCTTCTGGTTTATAAGGTCGGTAATCTCATCAATCTTGGCATTTATCTTCTTCATGTCCGGTTTTTCTGCCAATTGTAATGTCTTGAGCTGTGCTTTCTTTTCACCGAGCATATTATTTATCTGAATCATCTGCTTGTCATGAGCCAGTTTAAAATCGGCCATTTGCTTCTTTTGATCATCAGTGAATTTTGGAGCTAGTTTCTGAGGATCGGCTTTCATATAGCCTCTCTCAGTAGCAGGCATCATAGTCTTTCTCATCTCTTTGTGAGTTTCCTGTGCAGATAAAGTTGCAACTATTGCAAACATTATTAACAAACTAAGCGTCTTTTTCATATTAGTACAATTTTAAATTGTTGTTTAGCATTAAGACATCATCGAGAATAAAAGGTTTAATTATGTCAAAGATTTGTTACCTTTGCGGAATTATTTTAAGGCATTATTTAACATAAAATCATAAATATGGCAGAAAAATTATTCGCTGAGTTTCCGCCTGTTTCCACCCAACAATGGGAAGAGGTGATCGCTAAAGACCTTAAAGGCGCTGACTACGAGAAAAAGCTCGTATGGAAAACACTGGAGGGATTCCCTGTTCGTCCGTACTACCGTGCTGAAGACCTGGAAAATTTAAAACACCTGCAAAGTGCCCCGGGTGAATTTCCTTTTGTCAGAGGCACAAAAACCAATAACAACTGGCTTATCCGCCAAGGTTACTGTGCCTGGGAGAGCCTTGAGAAGGCAAACGGGCAGGCAATTGACGGATTAAACAAGGGTGTTGAATCTGTTGCTTTCTGCATAGACGGAAAAAAAGCACTCACTGTTGCCGACATGGCAAAGCTTCTCAAAGGAATAGACCTTGCCAAGACAGAGGTTAATTTTGAAGGGTGTTCATGTGCTGCACCGGAAACAATAAAAGCCTTCATATTATACGCAAAGAGTACAGGGGCAAAAGCTGACGAGGTTTATGCCTCTTTTGATTTTGACCCGATGAGAGCTTTGACAACAACCGGAGCTTTCTGCTGCCCTGACTATAAGACGGCTATCAAGGAGTGCATCTCG
The DNA here is from genome assembly GCA_034928745.1 of Rikenellaceae bacterium. Classification (GTDB taxonomy): domain Bacteria; phylum Bacteroidota; class Bacteroidia; order Bacteroidales; family UBA932; genus Bact-08. The sequence goes on along the minus strand of JAYFOS010000001.1, from coordinate 67,768 downwards.
GCTGTTGACGGATACCCAAGAGTACGTGTTATAGGTGTTGAAGGATATGCATTCAATGACGCCGGCTCTTCAATTGTTCAGGAGCTCGGCTTTGCTCTCGCAATAGGAAGCGAATATATGGCTACAATCACTGAACTCGGTTTCTCGGCAGAAGAGGCAGCCAGAAGGATCAAATTTACATTTGGTATAAGTGCCAACTACTTCTTTGAAATTGCAAAATTCCGTGCAGCCAGAATGTTATGGTCAAATATCGTGAAGGAGTACGGTTCTACAAAAGAGTGCACTCAGAAGATGAAGATACACGCTGTTACAAGCCAGTGGAACCAGACAGTATATGATTCATATGTTAATATGCTTCGCGCAACTACAGAGGCGATGAGCGCATCTCTTGCAGGTGTTGACTCACTTGAAGTTCTTCCTTTTGACTATCAATACCGCGAACCGGGTGAGTTCAGCAATCGTATAGCAAGAAATGTACAGATTATACTAAAAGAGGAGTCTCACTTCAATAAAGTGGAAGACCCTGCTGCCGGCTCATATTACATTGAGACCCTGACATCCTCTATTGCCAATGAGGCATGGAAATTATTTGTCAAGGTTGAGGAGATGGGTGGTTATACTGACGCATTCACCAAGGGTTATGTACAAGCCGAAGTAAAAGCTACTGCCAACAAAAAAGACATGAACATTGCAACACGCAGGGAAACCTTGCTTGGAACCAATCAATATCCTAATTTCTCTGAGAAGGTTGATAAAGATGTCACATACGATGTTGTAACAAGAGGTTCAAACTCTGAAAAAAGTCCGGTCATGATAGCTGAACCTATCGAAAAATATCGTGGGGCACAGGCTTTCGAAGCGCTTCGTTTTGCTACTGAAAAGAGCGGCAAGCAACCGAAAGCATTTATGCTGACATACGGCAATCTAGCTTTCTGCCGTGCGCGCGCTCAATTCTCTTGTAATTTCTTTGCCGTTGCCGGCATTGAGGTCATGGACAACACCAGGTTCGCCACTATTGAGGAGGGAGTTGCCGCAGCAGTTGAGGCCAAGGCCGACATAGTGGTAGCATGCTCTGCAGATGATGAATATGCTGAATCAGTACCTCAGATCAAAGCTCTACTGGGCGATAAGGCAATACTTGTTGTGGCCGGTGAGCCTGAGTGCAAGGATGAACTTATCTCAAAAGGCATTAAGAACTTTATAAGTGTAAAGAGCAACTTACTTGAGACATTAAAGGGTTACCAGGCTCAATTAGGTATTTAATCATGTAATAAAATTTTTTAGATATGCGTCCAAAATTTTCAGAAATAAAATATAACGGAGGGAGTGCTGCTACGCAGGAGAACTCAACATGGATGACCTCCGAGCAAATTCCGGTTAAAGGGGTCTATACTGCAAACGACCTCGAGGGTATGGAACACCTCAATTATGCAGCAGGTATTGTACCTTTCCTTCGTGGACCTTACAGCACAATGTATGTACAGAAACCCTGGACAATCCGTCAATATGCAGGTTTTTCAACAGCTGAGGAATCAAACGCCTTCTACAGAAGAAATCTTGCCGCTGGACAGAAAGGTCTCTCTGTTGCTTTTGACCTTGCAACACACAGAGGATACGATGCTGACCACCCCAGGGTTGTCGGTGATGTAGGAAAAGCGGGAGTAAGTATCTGCAGCGTTGAAGACATGAAGGTCCTTTTCGACCAGATTCCGCTCAACAAGATGTCAGTTTCCATGACTATGAATGGTGCCGTTCTTCCTATCCTTGCCTTCTACATTGTTGCCGGAATGGAGCAAGGTGCAAAGTTGGATGAAATGGCCGGAACAATACAGAATGACATTCTAAAAGAGTTCATGGTAAGAAACACATATATCTACCCACCTGAATTCTCAATGAGAATCATCGGTGATATATTCTCATACACAGCCAAGTATATGCCTAAATTCAACTCTATATCAATATCCGGCTACCATATGCAGGAAGCTGGTGCAACTTGTGATATAGAGATGGCTTACACTTTAGCTGACGGTCTTGAATATCTGAGAACAGGTATTGCTGCAGGTATGAGTGTTGACCAATTTGCTCCAAGACTCTCTTTCTTCTGGGCTATCGGCATGAACCACTTCATGGAGATTGCCAAGATGAGGGCTGCCCGTATGATATGGGCAAAACTGGTTAACCAATTCTCTCCAAAGAATCCGAAATCGCTCTCTCTCAGAACGCACTGCCAGACATCAGGTTGGTCTCTTACAGAACAGGATCCTTTCAACAACGTTGCAAGAACTTGTATCGAGGCTATGGGTGCTGCTCTCGGTCACACACAGTCTCTACACACAAATGCACTTGATGAGGCTATAGCTCTTCCTACAGACTTCTCTGCACGTATTGCCAGAAACACTCAAATTTATATCCAGGAGGAGACTAACGTCACAAGGTCTCTTGACCCTTGGGCAGGTTCATACTATGTTGAGAAACTGACACAGGAGATTGCAGAGCGCGCATGGAGCCACATTGAGGAGGTAGAAAAGCTTGGCGGTATGGCTAAAGCTATTGAAACCGGTATTCCTAAGCTCCGTATTGAAGAGGCTGCTGCAAGAAAACAGGCAAGAATCGACTCTGGTCTTGATACCATTGTCGGCATTAATAAATACAGGCTGGAGAAAGAAGATCCGCTCGAGATACTTGACGTGGACAACACTAAGGTCAGGGAGTCTCAGATAGCAAGACTTAAGGAGTTGCGTGCAAACCGTGACGAGGCAAAGGTAAAGATTGCCCTTGCCGCTATTACAGAAGCTGCCAGAAATAAAACAGGTAATCTTCTTGAGCTTGCCATAGAGGCAGCTAAAGTACGTGCAACTTTGGGAGAGATTTCAGATGCATGTGAGGCTGTGGCAGGAAGATATAAAGCAATTATCCGTATGAACACAGGTGTATACTCAAGTGAGGTTAAGAATGACAGCGATTTTGAAAAAGCTAAGAAGCTGGTTGCTGAATTCGCCAAGAAAGAGGGACGTCAACCTCGTATTATGATTGCAAAACTAGGTCAGGATGGACATGACCGTGGAGCTAAAGTTGTAGCAACCGGTTATGCTGACTGCGGCTTTGACGTAGATATGGGTCCTCTGTTCCAGACTCCTGAGGAGGCTGCAAAACAGGCTGTAGAAAATGACGTACACGTTGTTGGTGTGTCATCTCTTGCAGCAGGGCACAAGACTCTGGTGCCTCAGATTATTGGTGAGCTGAAAAAGCTCGGCCGTGAAGACATCATGGTTATCGTAGGAGGTGTTATTCCTGCACAGGATTATGATGCACTTTACAAGGCCGGTGCTGCTGCCATTTTTGGCCCTGGCACATCAGTCTCTGTTGCCTCTATCAAGCTTATGGAGCTTCTACTCCAGAAGTTTGAGTAATTCGGTTAAATAGACAAAAGGTCGCCTGAAATAACTTTTTCCGGCGACCTTTATTTATAAAAACACATTTTATATGAAAAAGCTTGCTGCAATTGCAATACCACTCTATTATACTAATCTTGGAAAATTTGACAGGATTAGCATCTCACGATGCTTTGAACTGTGGAATGGCAAGTTTGACATATACTTTGTAAAGCCGCAGAAACTAGATATTTCTAAAATTCTCAATGAGTATGCCGGCACAAGAAGTATCTCTTTTGCAGACTCATATTTTACAGACATAAAGGGTTACAACCGTCTTATGTTATCGGCAGATTTCTATGATAAATTCCTTGATTATGAATATACATTCATATATCAAACCGACGGATATGCCTTCAAAGACGAGCTTGAAGATTGGTGCAGAAAAGGGTACGACTATATCGGAGCACCCTGGATACCCTCCCCCAAGCCATTCCCATATTTAGACAAGATATTTGTAAAAATAAGGCGGATTATAAATAAGTGGCAAGACAAACCGGACAGATCGGAATTATATTACCAAGTAGGCAACGGTGGCGTATCATTGAGAAAAAGCAGTGTTTTCCATAAAACAGCACTCTCCGACAAAGAGAACATCGAGTTGTATATATCCAAACTCGGTAAAAGTTCTTTGTACAACGAGGATGTATACTGGTTCAGAGCCCCGGGAACCGGTGCTGATGGAAAACTATACAAACCCGGATTCATGGAAGCTCTCTCATTTGCTTTTGACATGAACCCCGGTGAATGTTTTCGTCTTAACAACAGACAACTCCCTTTCTGTTGCCATGGTTTCTCAAAACCTACATTTCAGAAGTTCTGGAATAGGTTTATCAATTTTACTTGACTTTTTTAAAATCAAGATCCTGAAAATCGTAGCTGAAATCTGTCTCCGGAGAGATGGCTTTCATCACAAATCCGTCAGGATTGCCGTCAAAGTCCTTGCTGAACTTTATGAATGCATCGGCATCAAAGCTTCTCTCATCCCATTTTACCACAAATGTATTGTCTATATAATAGCATAAAACACCCTTTAACAAAGGGGACATTTCTGACGAGAATCTAAGTTCGCCATTCTCGAGTGTAATATTGACATTGCCAAACCAATTATCCTTATATTTACCGGTGTAATTACGAAGCATCACCTCACCCGGTGCAAATTTTGAAGAGTTGGCGACTCTTGCCCAAATTTTACTTACAACATCATGTGCTTCAGATAAATTGGAGACTGTTATCTCCAGATTCTCCTTCAGTCTGTCTTTGCCGTAAACTCCTATATAACTGTCTTTAATTGTGTTGGTAATAGCCACAAAGGCTCCTGATGCCTGTTGATTGGTCAGGACAATGATTCCCAGCTTAAGCTCAGGTATCATAGTCACTTGTGTTACGACACCGCTCAGTCCACCGGTGTGCGAGACCTGCTTGTACCCGTTTATGTCATTAACCCGCCAGCCTAATGCATAAGCGGAGAAGTTTGTTTTATATCCAGAACCTCCACCCTGGATGATTGTTTGTGGAGACCACATTTCCCTGCTTGCTTTCTGCGAGAAGATGCTTTTAGATAAATCTTTACCGTATTTCCCTCCGTTTAGTTGCATCATCACCCATTTGCTCAAATCTGACACACTGCTGAAAATACCTCCTGCTGCGTTTCCTACGGATGTAAAGTTCATCGGGACTCTCTGTAGAGTTCCTTGCACGGTTACATGAGCATCAATAACATTTCTTTTGTCCTTTAACCTTTTATAACAAGTCGCGCTCATATCCATACCGAGCGGCGACATTATTCTGCTTTCAACAAATTCATCCCAACTCATTCCGGAAACTCTTGCAACAATCTCTCCTGCAACAATATACAGAAGGTTGTCGTAATCATATTTAGTTCTGAATGAAGAGACCGGTTTGAGGTATCTCATATTGTGAATTATATCTTTCAGAGTAAAATACGAACCATCAGGCCACAACATAAGGTCTCCGGCCCCAAGGCCTAGACCGCTTCTATGCGTAAGAAGGTCCTTGATTGTAAACTCGCTTGTTACATACGGGTCGTATAGCTTAAACTCCGGAATAATATCTATGACACGTGTTTCCCATGTAATCTTTTCCTCGTCGACAAGTATGGCCAGGGCTGCTGCTGTAAATGCCTTGCTGTTGGAAGCAATTGCAAAAAGAGTGTTCTCATCTGTCTTTTCCTTTGTAACAATTGATGAGACACCGTAACCTTTCATATGTACGATTTTGTCATCTTTTACAACAGCAACTGCAATTCCAGGTACGTTGAACGACTGCATGGTCTTTTCAACCAGATTGTCTATATCGTGGGAGGAAATTCCCTGTGCATAGAGTGTAGCCGTAGAGAAGATAAAAAGACCGGCAGCAATAATGACGCATGATAGATATTGAAAGCTTTTCATAAATGAGGATTTACTAACTGCAAGATAAAAAAAAATGTTTAAATTCGTGTAAACTAAGAATCATGGATACAATATTAATCATACTGGGCTTTTTCTTTGCATTTGCAGGAATTTTAGGCTGCTTTCTCCCCGTCATTCCTGGACCACCACTCTCTTTCATCGCTCTCCTTTTGGTTCATTTTACAAAAGAAGCAGATATCAGTACAAACTTGTTGTTAACAATGGCTGTACTTACAATTGTTGTAACAGTTCTCGACTATGTGATTCCTGCCTGGGGGACAAAAAAATTCGGTGGCACTAAATATGGGACATGGGGAGCAACCATAGGATTAATAATCGGCTTTTTCCTCGGTCCTATCGGCATTATTGCCGGTCCATTCGCCGGAGCTGTCCTTGGTGAGATGCTGGGAGGTTCATCCGGCAGCAAATCACTTCGCGCAGGGCTGGGCTCATTCTTCGGATTCCTTATGGGTGTGGGGTTAAAGCTGGTTGTTTCAGGAATTATGCTGTTCTACTACTTTAAATACTCCCTTCCCGTAATTAAGCAACTTATATCATCTCTTTAAAAGCATCAGGAAGATATTCAATCAAATCTCCCGAGATTAGGGATATCTCTCCTATTTCCTCTGTAGCGATATCTCCTGCCAAACCGTGTACATAGACACCTATGCAAGCAGCTTCGATAAGTGAATAACCTTGGGCAAGAAGACCCAACAAAATACCAGAAAGGACATCTCCACTACCTGCGGTTGCCATTCCGGGGTTACCGGTAGTATTCACGAAGTATCTTCCGTCAGGTGTGGTGATTGTAGTGCCTGCTCCTTTAAGAACAACAGCGGCAGAATATTTTAGTGAAAATTCAAACTGAAGTTGTCTCTTGTTCTCTTCGGTGACAATCTCTCCCGTCAATCTGGAAAACTCCATTTTGTGTGGGGTGAATAGTGTTCCCTGAGGTAAAAGCGGAAGCAACTCCCTGTTCTTTGCAAGAATATTGATGGCATCGGCATCAATAATCAAATTTGCAGGTTTTGACCTCAGCAAGACCTCAATTGCCCTAACTGTCTCCGAGTTTACACCTAAACCCGGACCTACGGCTACCGCGTCATACCTCTCAAGAGGAGGAGACGCTGAGAAGAAACTGTGAGAAGGATCCACACTGCACATTACTTCAGGAACTGATGTCTGCATAATTTGATAGCCGCAGGAAGGTATGTGTGTTGTCAACAATCCTGCACCTGATCTCATACAAGCTCTTGAAGCCAGTACTGCAGCTCCCATCATACCGTACGAGCCGCCGATAAGCAGTGCGTGTCCATAATCACCCTTGTGTGAGTCGGCTTTCCGCCGTCTCATCAAACTCCTGATATATTCAGCAGTTAGTGTTTCCATGTTGGTCGATTTTCTTTCCATAATACAATATTACGTCAAATATGTGATTTTTCCCTATTTTTGGGGCCAACAAACAAGTATCACATGACTGGAAATTATTACAATATTGATCAGGAGGAGGTCCTCAAGGAGTTTAACGTAAATCCCTCTTCAGGACTATCTTCTGATGAAGTGTCAAAAAGAATAGGCACATACGGATACAACCAACTTCTTTCAAGAAAGAGAAAGAGCTTTATAAAAATGTTCCTTGACCAGTTCAAAAGTTTTATGATTGTTATCCTTTTCATTGCTGCAATTATTTCCGGAATAACAGGAATTCTTGAAGGGGAAGGTCTGCTGGACACTTTTGTAATATTGGGCATTTTGATTGTGAATGCAATTATAGGAGCAACACAGGAGATGAAAGCCGAGAATTCACTTGAAGCTCTTCAGAATCTTAGTGCGCCTGTGACAAAAGTATGCAGGGAGGGGAAAGTCGTTGCGGTTGCCACTAAAGAGCTTGTGCCGGGAGATATTGTTGTAATTGAAACAGGGGATATTGTTCCCGCAGACCTCAGATTGTTAGAGACTTACAACCTTAAAATACAGGAATCAGCAATGACCGGAGAATCACTTCCGGTAGAGAAGCAAACGGAGAGGTTATATGATGAGAATATACCTCTCGGTGACAGGACCAACATGGCCTTCACAAGTGGCATAGTCACTTATGGGAGAGGTCGTGGTGTTGTAGTAGCAACAGCTATGAAGACAGAAGTGGGCAAGATTGCAAGTATGATACAGCAGACTGAAGATACGGAAACTCCAATGAAGCTCCGTCTTGAACAACTCGGAAAATATCTTGGAATTGCTGCTCTTGCAATATGTGGGATGATATTTTTTGTGGGCATTCTATACAGCAATCCTGTACTGGATATGTTCATGACAGCCGTCAGTCTCGCCGTTGCCGCCATACCTGAAGGGTTACCGGCAATCTCAACTGTTGTTCTTGCTATCGGAGTCCAGAGGTTAGTCAAAAAAAATGCAATAATCCGTACACTGCCTTCGGTAGAGACCCTTGGAAGTGCAACAGTGATTTGTTCTGACAAAACAGGAACTCTCACGCAGAACAGGATGACCGTAGTGAATATCTATACAGGTAATAAGAGCACCCGGCTTGACAGTATAAAGGAAGGTTATGAACTGACTAACAATGAACAGATGCTTCTTGAAGGTGCAGTGCTCTGTTCTGATGCACATCTTAGCCGCGGTGATGACGGGCACTTCAAGAGCACCGGAGATCCTACAGAGACAGCTTTAATTGATGTCGGAGTTAGATTCTCAGTTGACAAGAACCTACTTGAGACCGGTAAACCGAGGGTTGGAGAGATTCCTTTTGACTCAGAGAGGAAGAGAATGACGACTATAAACAAGAGTAATGAAGGTCAATATGTGGTTAATGTGAAGGGGGGACTTGATGAGGTAATGGGTGTTTGTTCAAGGATATATGAGGATGGGAATGTCAGGGAACTCATGGATATGGACATAGAGAGAATAAACGCCATTAACATGCAGATGGCTGGAGCTGCATTGAGAGTGCTTGCAATAGCCTATAAAATAATTGATGAGGTGCCGACAGTAGTGAGCGTGGATAAAATAGAGAATGACCTTACATTTGTCGGCCTGATAGGGATGATAGATCCTGCAAGGCCCGAAGTTATAGATGCTGTCAGAAAGTGCAAGGAGGCTGGAATAAGACCTGTGATGATAACGGGAGACCATAAGATTACTGCTGTTGCCATTGCCGGGGAGATTGGTATATATAACGAAGGAGACAAAGCTATTACAGGTGTGGAAATTGAAAAAATGTCTGATGACGAATTATTCAGCCAAGTTCGGAAGATATCTGTATATGCAAGAGTTGCACCTGAACACAAGGTAAGGATAGTAAAGGCGTGGCAAAGACAGGGCGAGACTGTGGCCATGACAGGTGACGGAGTAAATGATGCTCCGGCCTTGAAACAGGCCGATATAGGGGCAGCGATGGGAGTAGTTGGAACTGATGTGGCAAAGGACGCCTCTGACATGATTCTTACAGATGACAACTTTGCTACAATCGTCTCCGCCGTCGAGGAGGGAAGAAGGATATATGCAAACATACTGAAGGCCATCCAGTTCCTTCTCTCTACAAATATTGGAGAGATATTACTTCTGCTAATAACATCTATTTTCAATTGGGGGACGCCTCTGCTTCCGATACAGATACTTTGGGTCAATCTGGTGACAGATAGTCTTCCCGCCCTCGCCCTGAGCGTTGACCCTGCAGAAGATGATTCTATGAAGAAAAAACCCCGCAATTCCAAAGGGGGATTCCTTACAAAAGGAATGATATGGAGAATTATATATCAGGGGGCTCTTCTCGGACTTATTCCTCTTATCGCCTACCGAGTCGGTATAAGAGATGGTGGGGAAACTCTCGGACGTACCATGGCCTTTGCCTCACTTGTGTTTGCTCAGTTGATGCATGTACGGAATCTTCATTCAAATACCATGTCGTCGTTGAAGACAAATCCATTGAAGAATAAACCGCTTATAGGCGCGATATTGATATCCGCAGGTCTTATGCTGATGGTGTTGCTGATCCACCCGTTCAGAGTTGCTTTCAAACTCTCTCTGATGGACAGTCACCACTGGTATCTTGTGCTAGGTCTGTCCGTGATTCCTATAATAGTCGTAGAGATCTTTAAACTTCTGGGAATAAACGGAAGAAAGGATCAATAGTCTACTTTGTAGTCATTATCTGACTTAAAGTTCTCATATTCCACATCCTTCCTCATAATATGGAAGTTCCACCACTCATACAGGAAATTCAAAACTGCCTGTGGAGAAGGAGGAGTGTTACTCACAAGATTTACATTGAACATTGCTACCTTATATATGTATTCCTTGTGATAGCCTACATGTTGCTCATAATTCGGATATGAGAGGTTGAGCATATAGTTCTCCTCTCTTTGAAAGTGTCTAAGAGTGTAGTCTGTCATTTCAGAAAGTATCCTGGCAAATTCTAATGAGGTAAAGTTATTTCCCTCAAGAAGATCTGTCAGTTGATTATATATATCAATTATCTTTTTATGATCATTATCTATCTCCGTGTCCCCTATTGAAAGAGAACTTCCCCATACTATCTTTTTATTCTTTTCCATATTCTTTATAATTAATTCTGAAATACTCAAAACACCCTCTGTCCGCCATAGTAACGAAGGCCTCAACTTTGTTTCCTCTTGTTTTCAATGCAATATTTGAACAGAGTTTGCCCTTCATGGGTATCTCTTTAAGTAATTTGCCATTTGGTGAGAGGATAACTACTGTGCCTTTGCCGTGTCTTGTTACAAAAAGGTTACCCCACTTGTCACAACGCATCCCGTCCATACCGAAATCTTCGAATTTTATGAACTGCCTTTTGTTCTCTATGCCACCATCTAATGTTATGTCGTATCTCCAGATTATCCGGCTCACAGATTCGTTTACATATAGTGTTTTCCCGTCAGGGCTTACCTCAATGCCGTTAGTGGTTCCCATATTCTCTTCCAAGAGGTGAACACCACCCATTCTGTCTACCATCCATAGTTTTCCTGTAGACTCTTTCCAATTTGGATCACTTGCATAAATAATCCCTGTTATTGGAGAAATCGCAATATCATTCGGTTGGTTCATTGCAGGCTCATGTGCGAAAACCACAATCTCCCTTGTTCTCGGATTGATTTTCAAAATATTATGTTTTTGATAATCGGCCACATACATATACTCAAGTTTGTCAAACCTTATACCGTTCCCTACTGAACCCTCAGGAAGTCTGACATACAAAGATGCTTTACCTGACCGGTCCACAGCTCCTATTGTTCCCTGATCAGAAAAATTGACAGCATACAGTATTCCTCTCTTGTCGAAGGATGGTCCTTCTATCCCTTTTGTGAATGTCCATTCCGGGAGGAGATCCTTGACTTGCTGGGAAAAAGTGGATATTGGCATAGACAACACACATGTCAACAGCGAGATATATTTAATCTTCAACATGTCAGATATATTTAATAATTACTTTTTTCATCATTTTTTCCTCAAGCAAAACCTTAAGCCGTCTAATCAGGTTTCTACGAATCTCCAACTCCACAGGAAGAGCCGGGTCATAATGCGCCTCGTTGATTTTTGTGCCCACAAGAAATTCGATAATGTCGCTCTCATCCACTATTTTTAAAATCTCACCTGAAGGAGAGTTATCAGGAGTCTCTCCATCTCCACGGGACTGGATAAGATCTGCCAAATGTCCCAGAGTCAGTATTCCCTCTGTCACAAGATCTGCTCCCTCCATCTTTGCAGATGTGGGGAGGTTACTCTTTCTGCTCTGTCCGTCATCACCATATACTCTGCGGTTGAGTTCCCTTGCAATGATATGAGCTGTGGTACCTCCACAGATAACCTTTTTGCCCTGATAGAGATTGAACTGCTCTGCCAAAAAAGGATCACTCTCCGGCTTATAAGGAGGACCGGTACAGATAAGCATTTTTCTTGGTGCCCTAAGATAAACGACACCGCATGTTATATCATCCTTAGCCTCGAAGAGATCATTGTTAAGAGCTTTCTGCATAATAACCTTGGATAAATCTTTTGCAGATACCTCCGGATGTTTTACAACATACCCGCTTACAAATTCTATAAGACCTGTTCTCTCCCACCCAGAAGGAAGCAGGTTTGATCCAAGTCCGCTTTGTGTGACACCGTCACTCACAAAAATCAGACGATCCCCCTTAAACATCATGAGGTTGGATTCAAGGAGCATTCTCTCTCCCTGTTTCGTTTTTAACTTTTGTACCTTTTTTCTTGCCTCAATATGTTTGGAATCACGAAGAAGGATATATTCCGGATTATCGAATTCCACAATATGGGTCTCCCCACTATAGTCAATCTCCACAACACTACAAGTTGCATAACTGATATCCTTGACTGAGTCCTTCGGAAGGGTATCCATGATACTGATGAGGGATTCGACCAGCGGTATGTGCTGAAGACGATAATTCACAGCCATGGATGCAGTGAGTGTACTGAGCACATTCGCCTTAATTCCGCTTCCGAGCCCGTCTGAAAGTACGGCAATAAACCTATTCTCCTCAGGATGCTTCCTTGAAATAAATGTATCGCCCGCCACAATCTGTCCCAGTTTGAACTGTTGACTGTATGCAATCTCAATAAAAAATTTTTCTTCCTGACCAGAAATTAACATCCTCTTACTTTTTTGGAGTGTTAATCACACTCTTCAGTACACTTTCCGTAAACGAGGCACTCTCTCCTAAAATATAAGCTATACGCTGGACTGACTCGGCATTCTGCCTTATTACCTCCTCAATCTTCTCTGAGATTATCTCCTTCATCAATGTAGAGTCATCCATATTCTGGACTATACCGCATAAAAGCTTGTTAGGCTGAATGCTGATAATCGAGAGTCTCAGGTTGGCTCTCTCCTCTCTTATATCAAACTCACTGGTCTGGGCTCCATTAGCAATTACAGCAGAGAAATATCCGTGATATGGCACAATCTTTCTCAGGTCAGCACCAGTAAGACCACCAAGAGCCTCAGATATCATAGACAACTCCTCTCCACCCATTGAGATAAATTTCTCATTTGCATCCACCACTTTAAGGTTCTCATCTGTAAGAACCACTCCGTACGGCATTTTTCTTAAGAGAATAGAGGCTTTGTTCTGCGCCTCTTTTCTCATCTGAGATATACACATCTCTCTCTCCGCCTTTCCGTCAAGCATAGCAATAGCATAAGCACGGCAATTGTCATATCCGCATCCAGAGCAGTTTAGTTCATCGGCTTTTGTCAGTTTGCCCATTGAATGCAACATTTGTTGTATCTCTTGCTCGCTGTATGTACAGTTTATCTTATATGGTATCCTATATTTCTCATTGGAAAGATCAACATCGACAGAAGGGAGGGGAACTGCCAGACCGGAACGCTTGAATATATCATATTCAGTGAGTAGTTTATTCCTCTTTGCCGCAATTCCCTGCTCTTTTGATGTAGCAGGCCCTTTTACGCATCCTCCGTCACAAGCCATCAATTCAATGAATACACGTTTAGATGGTTTCCATGATGAAATCTCAGAACAAACCTCCATAACCTGATTCATTCCGGAGAAACACATATAATTTGCATCGACAGGTTCAACATCCTTGCACATTGTACTTATCATACCACTATCTACCGGAAACAGACCGGCTCTGTCAGATGCACCGATTACAAAGCCCTCAGGAAGTGTAACTTTCCCCATATCAGAAAAACAAATACCCTGATCGTCAAGAAGATCGCGAAACTCTTTGAATGTTATAACAGCATCTATCTCATCTTCATAGAGATCGCTCTCCTGTTTTTTTGAGAGACACGGACCTATGAAAATCAATTTTTCCCGTTTATATCCACAACTTCTCAGAAGTCTGGCATGGGCTATCATAGGAGAGACAATAGGCGCAAGATATTTCTCGTATTCAGGCTTGTATATTTTTATATAATTTACGACGGTCGGGCAACATGTTGCAATCACCTTGTCGTTTTCAGAGGATAAAAGGAACTCATTCGTCTTCCTTGCAACAAGATCTGCTCCGAGAGCAGTTTCAGACACCCCTGTAAAACCAAGACAATATAGAGATTTTAACAAAGAGGTGAATTCAACATCGTTAAAGTCTGCTATGAAAGATGGTGCAAGACAGGCTATCATCGGCAAACCCCGTTCAGCCCATTCCAGAATATCCCCGCCCTCTTGCCTGTATCTTTTTGCTCCTGACGGACAGGCATTTACACATTTCCCGCAGTACACGCAATCATTTTTTATAACTGATGCACTAAAATCCGACACCTTAATTGATTTGACCGGGCATACCTTGATGCACTTGTAACAGTCCTGGCAATTAATCTTCTCAGTATATATTACAAGACCTTTTCCCATAATCAGATATTTATAAAGATTTACAAATTTAAGCATAATGATTGATAAAATAAATTTGGATATTTCATTAGATATTTAGACATTTGTCTAAATATTAAAATAAACATTGCAATACCCGGGAAAGATGAATGATGTCTTCAAGGCAATGAATGATCCTGTAAGGAGAGAGATTCTCAAAATGTTGAGGCAAGGGGACATGACTGCTGGTGAAATATCCGCCCGCTTCAATATGACTGCTCCCAGTATCTCTCACCATCTTGACAAACTAAAGAGAGCAGGACTTGTAACAACTATCAAAAAGGGACAATTTGTGCTCTATTCGATAAACACAACAATCATAAATGATCTTCTGGAATATATACTGACACTTACAAAATAATAACTATCACTATAACAGATATGAAAAAATATCTTTTTGAATTATTTTTATTGATCTTTATCATAATACCCTTCATCTACCTTGGTATAAATTATGACACCCTTCCTGAAAGAGTACCTACTCACTTCGGGTTAGACGGAACAGCCAACGGCTGGTCTCAGAAAAATACCCTATGGATCATGCCGGCCGGATTATGCGCCTTGTTCTATGTAGTAATGTTTCTCATACCTATACTGGACCCGAAGAAAAGAATCGCTCTCATGGGTAAAAAATACAATCAGCTCAGAGCCATCTTTGCTATTTTTTTCTCTCTGCTCTCCATATATCTTATTTACATTTCCAAAGAGGGTTCATTGGAAAATCCGAATATTTTCTTTGCCATACTGGGTTTTCTTTTCCTAATGTTTGGAAACTACCTTCAGGCACTGAGAGAAAACTACTTTTTCGGTATTAGGACACCTTGGACACTTGAGAGTGAAGTTGTCTGGAGAAAAACGCACCGGCTAGGAGCGCGTCTCTGGGTTTCAGGAGGATTGTTGACAATCCTACTCTCAGCTTTAATCAGGAATAGCCATATATTGGGAATATCCTTTTTGGTAATAGTTGGAATTATGAGCCTCATACCTGTGGTCTATTCATACATTGAATACCGTAAGGAACAAAAAAAATATAAACATCATGAATATTAGGAATTTACTCCACAATACCACCATTCACTCTTCACTTACCACTCTTCGCTTTACACTTTTCACTCTGTTACTTTTCACTCTGCCAACTTCAGAACTTTTTGCCCAACAGATTGATTTTAAAAAGCTCGATTCATTAATGTACACTCTTGAGTCTAATGACAGATTTATGGGAAGTATCGCAGTTGCCAGGGAAGGTAAGGTAATTTACACCACCTCTGCCGGATACAGTGATATGGAATCTGATATCAAAGCTGATGTGGACAGCAGATATAGAATCGGATCCATATCCAAAATGTTTACAGCTGTTCTGGTATTCAAGGCTATTGAAGATGGTAGACTATCTCTTGACATGACTCTCGACAGATTCTACCCCTCAGTGGAAAACAGCAAGACAATAACAGTTGCCGATATGCTGAACCATCACAGTGGTATTCATAGTGTAACAGACAATAAGGATTATCTTGAATGGAACACTAACCCGATGGCAAAGAAGGATATGGTAAAACTTATCTCAGAGGGAAAAAGCGAGTTTGAACCGAATAGTAAAGTCAAATACAGTAACTCGAATTATATTCTTCTCTCTTTTATTTTAGAGGATGTTTACGGCAGAAGTTACCGAGATATTCTAAAGAAGAAGATTATTAAACCTCTCTCTCTCAAATATACTGAGATGCCTGCAAATGAGAAAAAACTCAAGGGGGAGTGCAACTCATACAAGTTTATCGACAAATGGGTAAAAGAGAGTGACACTGACCCGTCTATACCTGTCGGTGCAGGTGCAATTGTCTCAACACCTTCCGATCTTCTGATTTTTATAGATGCTCTCTTTTCGGGGAAATTACTTCCCGGGGCTTTTCTTAAACAGATGACAACAATAAATGAGGGATTCGGTTATGGAATTTTTCCACTTCAGTTTTACGATATAAAACTTTTTGGTCATACCGGTGGTATTGACGGCTTCTCTTCAATTCTCTCGATAAATCCTGAAGACAGAGTATGTGTTGCTATTACTTCAAACGGGAATAACTTTAATATTAACACCATTTTTGCTGCTGTAAATAGTTGTGTGTACGGGAAAACATTCACTATTCCCTCATTCAGTAAAATAGCAATTTCAAAAGAGCTTGTCCAAAAATATTCGGGAATATACTCGAGTAAGCAACTTCCATTTAAAATAGAGATTTCATCTGATGGTGAAAAAATATTTGCTCAGGCTACAAATCAGAAAAGATTCGAGATAGAGGCAACCGCGCCTGAGACTCTATGCTCATTAGACCGGACTATTGTCATCATATTCAAACCGGAGACAAATGAGATGACATTAAAACAATCAGGATTTACTTTTTCCTTTTCAAAGTAATTTCAGTAACCGAACCTGTAACCTATACCAGATTCGGTGTTTAAAAATTTAGGTTTGGCAGGATCGTCTTCTATTTTTCTACGTAATTGAGCAACAAAAACTCTTAGGTATTGTGTTTGTGTCAAATAGCCATACCCCCATATCTCCTTCAGGATGAACTGATGTGTTAACACCCTGCCTTCGTTTTTTGCCAGTAACGCAAGCAAAGAAAATTCAGTGGAAGTTAGTTTGATTATTTCACTATTCTTTCGGACCAAGTGATTCGCCAAATCAACACATAATGACCCAAAATAGAGGCAAGGTTCCTCACTCTTATTTTGTAGTTGGCGCATGTTGACTCGTATACGAGCAAGAAGTTCTCCCGTTCTAAAAGGTTTTGCTAAATAATCATTGGCACCGTTATCTAATGCCTTTATAATATCTTCCTCAGCATTTCTGACAGAAAGTACAATAATTGGATTAGAATACCATTCTCTCAGCCTTTTTATCAAGTCAAGTCCATCTATGTCAGGCAATCCAAGATCCAGAATAATAATTGCTGGCTGAAAAGAAGCGGCCATAGCAATTGCAATATTCCCGGTTGACGCTTCTTTAACATTATACCCATTAGCAGAGAGTGTTATTTCAAGCAGACGCCTGATTTGAGCCTCATCGTCAATAATTAGAATAGTGTCTGAATTTGTCATTTTTATCTGATTTTCAATTTATATCAGCTATTTTAACAGGAATTCTGATTGTAAACAATGCTCCCCCGTTTTTTCTATTCTCAGCATTTATAGTACCCGAATGAGCCTCTATGAAACCCTTTGCTATGGAAAGACCCAGGCCTGTTCCTCCAACTTTAGAGTCACTTCCTCTGTAAAATTTATTAAACACGGATAATAATTCATTTTCATTAAAACCAGTTCCACGATCCATCACCTGTATCGTAAAAATTCCGGCATCCATATATACCTTCAATCTAATCTGACTATTATCTGGAGAGTGTTGAGTAGCATTAAGAATCAAATTGTATAATACCTGCTCAATAAGGCCAAAATCTATATACACCAAAGGCATATCAGCTGGTATTATAACCGTCATTTTAAATGGGTTAAGTTCTGATTTTAAAGAATCAACCACACTGTTAACAAGATCATGTACATCATACCAATCAAGATTTGGAGTTATTCGGCCGCTCTCTAAACGTGACATGTTTAACAAGTTATTTATCAAACGATTCAACCTTAATGAAGCGATATTAATTTCGCTATACAATTTATTCTTTGTAGCTTCCGGATACTCCTGCGACATTAGTGTGTCTGAAGCTGCCATAATTGTTGTAACAGGAATTCTCAACTCATGAGAAATTGAGTTGAACAATGTTTTGTACAATTTGTCGGATTCGCTGAGCACATACGCGTTCCTAGCTGCATTTCTCAAGAATTCCCTTTCAAATTTACCGGAGATTTGTGAGAGACATGCATCCCAAAACTGCTCTTCACCTAAAGTAAAAGATGCCGATTGACGAACAGCTATAACTCCTATATTACCGCTGTTTCCTGTTAATGGATAATAGGTGTATTGGCTTGAAGGCAAGGTATCTGTGTTTTTACCCGCTTTAGAAGAGTGTTTGAACACCCATGTAGCTATGCTTAATTCACTTTCTGTCACGTGTGTTTCTGTTGCGCTGAAAGCATTTTCATCCAACTGATTAACTTGATTCTTCAGTATTATTTTGCAATCCATATGAAAATGTTTTTTAACAAAATTTGATGCAACATTAGAAACATCTGTGATTACGGAAACATTATTCAATTCTTTGGTTAATTGATATAAAGCCTGTGTGCGCTCCTCCCTCATCCTTATTCTTTTTTCTTGTCTACGGATTCTTGATGTAAGTATACCATTTAATAGAGCGATGATAAAAAACATCAGAAGCATAAAAAGGTCTTCTGCTTTATCAATATGAAACGTATATTGAGGAGGGATGAAAAAATAATCCCAAATAAGAGCACTGGAAGTAGCAGCAAGTAAAATCGGACCTGTTCCATAAAAAATTGCTAAAATGGAGACTAAAAAGAGCAATCCAAATGAGACTATCTGATATCCTATATAACTCTTAACAGCATATAATATTAAGGCAGAAAACAAAACATAAATAATAACTGATGCATACTGTGCCAGGCCTGAAGAGAATGGAGGCATGGATATTCTGAATTTATTCTTTGGAATCGTATCATAACCTAGTATATACACATCTATATTTCCACTATATCTCAACAACCTATTTATGAAGCTCTCCAGTCTCAGCATAGAAAGCACATTTCTGACTCTTGGCTTGCCAACAATAATGTGCGTGATATTTTCTTTCTGAGCATGATCAATTATTGCCTTCACAACATCATCATTAGTCTTGAAACGAACCATGATACCCAACTGCTTCGCTAAATTGATATTCTTATCTAGTTGCTCACTCTCTTTTTCTGTTAACTTATGTGCTGTCTCCACATAAATTGCATGTATCTGGGCGCCCATTGAATACGAAAGATTCTTGGCCCACCTTAATAGCCTTGTTGACCTTGAACGATAGTCTATTGCTACAAGAAAGTGAAGGCCTGTTTTCCAAGGACCACGTATTTGTTTTCGTTGTAAATAATCATGTAGTTGCTTGTCCACCCTGTCAGCAACAATTCGCAAAGCCATTTCTCTTAAAGCTGTTATATTGCCTTTACGAAAAAAATTCTCGACAGCTTCCTGCGAACGTTCTTGTGTATACACCTTCCCTTCCGACAATCTTTGTAGTAATTCATCTGTCGAAAGGTCAACCAATTCAACTTCATCAGAGTTCTCAAAAATGTCATCTGGTACTGTTTCTCTTATGATGACACCTGTGATTTGTGAAACCGTCTCAGAGCGACTTTCTAAATGTTGAACATTGAGTGTTGTATATACATCAATTCCATTTTCGAGAATTTCCAGAACATCCTGATAACGTTTTAAATGTCTACTTCCCGGAGCATTGGTATGAGCAAGTTCATCTACAAGCACTACACCGGGATGACGTACCAATACAGCATCCAGATCCATTTCTTTGACAAATGTCGATTTGTATTCGTATTGTTTACATGGAATAAACTCCAGACCCTCTGTCAATTCAAGTGTCTCTCTTCGGTTGTGAGCCTCTACATAACCTATTACAACATCTTCACCTTTATATTTCTCGGATCTGGCAGTTTGTAACATTGAATATGTTTTTCCCACACCGGCACACATACCAAAGAAAATCTTCAGCTTTCCTTTTTTGTTCTTTTCTTCATCTTTTAACAGAGAAGCAAGTAACTCGTCAGGATCCGGTCTGATATTGTCAAAATCATTCATATTATGGCATCAATTTTTAAATTTAGTAAAAAAACATTTACCCTATCTTCTCCTAATAGCAAGTATTGTGGCCTTTCCCTTTGTTTATTTATAAGCTGTAAAAGATGAAGTTTTTGCCTGAGACTATAGTTTCTGGCTTTAGCGACTCTTTCTGCCTGAAGCAATGCTGATCTGTACGATATGTGAGGGTCTAATCCACTTGCAGATGAAAAAAGCATCTCAGAAGGGACAGTTATGTCTCTATTCAAGTTATTTAATTCCAGAAATGATTTCTTTCTGGATTCTACTGAAAGTATGAGTTCTTTGTTGTTCAATGCCAGATTTGACCCACCTGAGGAAATAGTGTTGTAATCTGTTGCTGATGGCCTGGATGAAAAATATTTTGCTGAATAAAACTTTTGGCCAATTAGAGCACTCCCCGCCATTTTCCCATTATTTACAACCAAACTGCCATTAGCCTTATACGGAAATATTGATTGTGCAATTCCTGTCACAAACAACGGATATAATAAACCTGTGAGGATGGTGAAAAACAAGAATATTCTCAATGATGTGAAAAGAGTTTTCATTGCTTATAAATTTAATAGAATGTCAATTAGTTTTATACCAATAAATGGCGTAATTATTCCACCTAAGCCAAATATTAAAAGATTCCTGGTAAGTACGCTGTTTGCTGATACCGGGCGATAGCGCACGCCTCTAAGAGCTATTGGTATCAGTAAGATGATAATGAGTGCATTAAAAATAACCGCACTTAATATAGCAGTTTGTGGAGATGCTAATTGCATGATATTCATCACTGCAAGCGGCCCTGCTTTATAACCACCGGCATATAGTGGCATTGTGATTGCCGGGATGATTGCAAAATATTTTGCAATATCATTAGCTATGCTAAAAGTTGTCAATGCCCCCCTTGTCATTAAAAGCTGCTTTCCAACCTCAACTACCTCTATTAATTTTGTCGGGTTGCTATCCAAGTCTACCATATTTCCGGCCTCACGTGCTGCTTGAGTACCTGAATTCATTGCTATGCCTACGTCTGCTTGCGCGAGAGCTGGTGCATCATTTGTCCCGTCACCTATCATTCCGACAAGGTGACCACTTGCCTGTTCCTCTCTTATTCTCCTGAGTTTATCTTCAGGTTTAGCCTCTGCCATAAAATCATCTACACCAGCCTCAGCAGCTATTGCAGCAGCAGTCAATGGGTTATCCCCTGTTATCATAACAGTGCGTATCCCCATTCTGCGAAGTTCCACAAATCTTTGCTTTATACCTCCCTTAACTATATCTTTCAGATGTACCACGCCTAGTACTTTATTATCTTCAGATACTACTAGAGGAGTTGCACCCTGCCGTGCCAGATTATTTACTATATCCTGGATTTGCTGGGGATAATAGCCATTGTTATTGTTTTGAATAAATGTCCTGATAGCTTCTGACGATCCTTTTCTGATTTGATGGTTAGTCCCATCATCCGTCCTGAAATCCACACCACTCATCTTTGTCTGAGCAGTAAATGGTATAAATGTGGCATGTAGATTATTAATATCCCGACCTCTTATACTAAACTTCTCCTTTGCCAAAACCACAATAGAACGACCCTCCGGGGTCTCGTCCGATAAAGACGAAAGTTGAGCAGCATCAGCCAACTCTTCAACAGTTACTCCTTTCGCAGGTATGAAATCAGTAGCCATTCGATTTCCCAAAGTTATAGTTCCCGTCTTGTCAAGCAGAAGAACATCTACATCACCTGCGGCTTCAATTGCTTTTCCACTTGTTGCTATAACATTTCTCTGTAAAAGTCTATCCATTCCACTAATACCGATTGCGCTCAGCAAGCCTCCGATAGTTGTGGGAATGAGGCAAACCAATAAAGCTATAAGTACTGGAATAGTCAGATTCTGTGATTGTGGAAGGTCGGAAGAAGATAATGAATAGCTGAAAAATGCAGGAAATGTTAATACTACAATAATAAAGATTATTGTCAATCCTACTAATAAAATAGAAAGGGCAATTTCATTAGGAGTTTTCTTCCGTTTTGCACCTTCTACCAATGCAATCATTCTGTCGATAAAAGTATTACCCGGCTCAGTTGTTATTTTGATAAGTATCCGATCGCTAATCACCCTCGTTCCACCGGTTACAGCCGAACGGTCTCCCCCACTTTCCCTTATTACAGGTGCTGACTCTCCCGTTATTGCTGATTCATCTACACTTGCAATACCTTCAATTACCTCCCCGTCAGAAGGTATTATATTTCCTGCCTCGCATATTACAACATCACCTCTTTTGAGTTCATTAGCTAAAACAGAAACCTCTTTTTTACCAACAATTTTTCTTGCTTCGGTCTGTGTACGTGTCTTTCTGAGACTTTCCGCCTGTGCTTTTCCCCTACCTTCAGCGATTGCCTCAGAAAAATTCGCAAATAGAACTGTAAACCATAACCATAGAGATATTAGAAAATTGAACCATAAAAAATCCCCTTTGAATATATCAAAGGCCACTATCACAGAGGTAAAAAAAGCCCCGACGCCAACAATGAAAATAACTGGATTATTTATAAGTTTTACCGGATTAAGTTTTATAACGCTGTCTTTTATTGCATTTAGCAACAAACTCCGATTAAACAAGTGATTATTATTTTTTTCCCTCATCTTCCTTTTCTTTAATAATTAACATTGTTAACAAGCATCAGATGATCAACTATTGGTCCCAGTGATAAAGCCGGGAAAAAAGTCAACCCACCCACAATAAGAATTACCATTATTAGTAATCCAATGAAAAGCCAGTTATCAGTCCGGAATGTCCCGGCAGAATCCGGTGTGATTTTCTTACTTGCCATATTGCCTGATATAGCCATAATAGGGATAATTACTCCGAATCTTCCGACCAACATACTTATTCCTAATGTTATGTTATAAAAAACTGTGTTTGCATTAAGTCCGGCAAATGCACTTCCGTTGTTTCCGGCTGCCGATGAAAAAGCATAAAGAATCTGCGAAAATCCATGAGGACCCGTGTTATTAAGTGAAGACAAACCCTCGTTACACAAAGAAGCCAATGCTGAAAATGAAAGGATAGAGAAACTTGGTGCTAGTACTGCAATTAAGGCCATTTTTACCTCAAAAGCATCAATTTTCTTACCTAAATACTCCGGAGTTCTACCTACCATAAGTCCCGCGATAAAAACAGTCAGTATTACAAAAAGAACCATCCCGTATAATCCCGAACCCACACCTCCAAATATCACTTCTCCAAGCATAATATTAACCATTGCAACCATCCCGCTTAATGGTGAAAGGCTATCCATCATTGCATTAACAGAGCCATTAGATACCGCAGTTGTAGTTGTTGACCACAAAATGCTATTAGTTATTCCAAAACGGACCTCTTTACCCTCCATTAATGGAAGATTTCCAGACATAATATTTGCAGAAAACTCAGAATAAAGAGATATAAATAAACCGGCAGTAAAAAGAAATAACATTGTAAAAAACAATGTCCAGCCATGTTTAATTGAGCCTACCATCTTTCCATACATATATGTCAATGCTGATGGTATTATAACAATAGCAAGCATTTCAAGTAAATTGCTAAAAGGTGTGGGGTTTTCAAACGGATGTGCACTATTAGCCCCAAAAAATCCACCTCCATTTGTACCAAGTTGTTTGATAGCAATCTGCGAAGCTGCCGGCCCCATCGGTATAACCTGCTCTGCACCCTCAAGTGTCTGAACTGTTTGATAAGCATGGAAATTCTGAACAACCCCCTCTCCCACAAGAACAATTGCAAAAATGACTGAAAGCGGTAATAAAACATAAATAACAGAACGGGTAATATCCGCCCAGAAATTTCCAATCTCTTTTGTTGTCTTACGAGATATACCTCTTATTAATACTAATAATACTGCAATACCTGTTGCCGCGCTAAGAAAATTTTGAACCGTCAAACCTAACATCTGTATAAAATAACTGATTGTTGCCTCACCGGAATATCCTTGCCAATTTGTATTTGTAATAAAACTTATAGATGTATTAAATGCAGAATGCCACGAAACATTACCAAGATGTTCTGGATTAAATGGAAGATAATATTGAAACATCTGCATTAGAAATAGAAATACAAAGCCCAATATATTCAGCATTATTAAACCTTTAAGGTATTTTTTCCAATCACACTCCTCTTCCGGGCATACACCTGACAATCGGTATACTAATCGCTCCAGCCAACTCAAAACAGGTCGAAGAAAATGTCGTTTTCCTGTGTAAACCTGATATAAATAATTACCTAATAACGGAGTTAACCCGATTAATAAAAAAAAGAATATTACAATCTGAAAAAAGTCACTTTTACCAAACATTTCCATTATTCTATGATAAATCTTTATTTGTACAAAGTTGAATTGAAAAATATAAAGAATTTATAAAGATTGTCTGAATTATATAAATATTCTATAAGGGGAGACTTTTTGTACAACATATTGGTTGTCAGAAATCTTACAGATTATTAGCCTTTCATGAAAGTGATTGCCCCACCAGCAAGAAGTACTACTAGAATCATTTATAAATGATTCTAATATGTCCAATCAGAATTGGAGAAATAGTTATTATTGAATGCTGTTTAGCTGCCTTAAAGCAACTTTCGGATTGGCAAGGACGACACAACCATTTAGACACCCACCCTCGCACATCATGACCTCAATCAGGTTAGATTCTGATTTACCGGTTGTAGCCTTGGCTTTGAGAATTTTTATAGTATCCCTGTTTATTCCGTTTATCACTTCAGTCTTTAAGCCGGACGGATTACCGAGATACTTTACAACAGAGGAGGCAACTCCTCCGCTCTTGGCATACATTCTTCCACTTATATCTATAGTTGAATCAGGCACATATCCTGTTGAATCCTCAACAATAATCCCCTTTGCTCTCATCATGGCATCAACCTCCTCAAAGGTCATAACATAATCGATATTCTGATCGCTTATTCCTTCCACTCTTTTTGCCACACATGGGCTTATAAAGACAGTTACTGCATCTGGATACTGCTCTTTTACCATCTTAGCCGTAAATGATGCAGGTGTTGCTGTATGTGAAATATAAGGAACAAGCTCAGGCATATATTTTTCAGCCCATAGCATATAAGAGGGGCAACACGAGGTTGTCATGAAGGGCTCACCATTCTCTGAAACCCTCTCTTTCCACTCCTGTGCCTCATTGCTGGTAGTGAGATTAGCACCCTTTGCCACTTCTACAACCTCATCAAAACCGCAAGCCTTTACAGCCGAGAGTATTTGAGATAATGTGCCCTGATACTGTCCGGCAAATGCGGGGGCTACCATTGCAACAACTTTTTTTCCCGGATTCATTATATCATTTATAATTTGGACAATTGTTGTCTTGCTCATTATTGCCCCATATGAGCAGATATCCTTGCATTTTCCGCAGGCGATACACTTATCAGGGTCAATATGCTCAATCCCATAATAATCTTTAGATATCGCCTTGACCGGACAAACCTCCTCACATGGGACCGGCGTGTATACTATTGCATGATACGGGCAGGCTTGCATACACCTGCCGCAACTCACACATAAATCCTGATCTATATGAGCCTTTTTTCTAACTGATATGGCGTTTTTATTACAAGCATATGTGCATGGATGTCCGACACAACCACGACATAGATTTGTTACGGTGTAATTATATTTCAGGCATGAGCTGCAAGCCTCATCTACCACTGTAAGCATAACATCCTCTACATCTTGTGGCATTTTTGCAAGCTGTGCATACTCTTTTAAAGTTGTTAGCTCGTCCAATTCCTCATCAGGTTTAAAACCAAGAATTGTCATAAGCCGATGTCTTATAACAGCTCTATCCTTATGAACACAGCATCTACTGAAATGCTCTCCTTTAGGTCTCATCTCAAGAGGAATTCTGTCCACTCCTTCCAGCAGACGCCCTTCAAAACACAGTTTACTAACTCTCTCTAATAGTTCTCTCTTAATTTCAGTAGCTTGATTGTACATACCTGTTCAAAATTTTAAGCCGCAAAAGTAGACATAGAAGAATTAAA
Organism: Rikenellaceae bacterium; assembly: GCA_034928745.1. Lineage (GTDB taxonomy): Bacteria > Bacteroidota > Bacteroidia > Bacteroidales > UBA932 > Bact-08. Next base: position 41,697 of record JAYFOS010000001.1, on the reverse strand, counting down.
GCACAAAAAAAATTTGTCATTTATATAACAATTCATAATTTTGCAACTCGATTAGATAACATGCACAGAGTTTCAAGCATATCACACAGCTTTTCAAGAGTGTCTTCTGACACCCTCTCTGTAATGATGTCTGCTATGATGATGCGAATGCATCGCCAGATGCTAGGTTAATTTCCGGATCTTACGCAGATCCATTGGGTGTAGCCCATAAATCCAATCAATCATAATTTTTTAACTAAGGAAGCATTATTGCGTTTCCTGTGCATGAATACTCATGAACAGACATTACTATAAATCAGAGTCTCCGTTTGAACTTGAATGCGGAGAGAGTCTAAAGCAGATAGATATCTGCTATCATACAACTGACAATTATAAAGAGGGCAGAGAGGTTATATGGATATGCCATGCACTGACAGCCAATTCCAATCCAGAAGAGTGGTGGCCGGATTTAGTCGGGAAAGGGAAACTCTTCGACACGGATAAATACACTATAATATGCGCCAACATGCTCGGATCCTGCTACGGAAGCAGTGGCCCCTCGTCTTATGATGAGAACGGAAGGCAATTTCTACTTTCATTTCCGGAAATAACTGTAAGGGATATTGTCAAGACTCAGAATTTGCTTAGAGAACATCTTGGAATAGGAAGTATTGACCTTATTGTAGGAGGTTCGATCGGAGGATTTCAGGCTATTGAATGGAGTATTATGTACCCGGAAATTGTAAAAAATATGGTACTGCTAGCTTGCAATGCCCGTGTATCTCCATGGGGAACAGCTTTCAATGAATCTCAGAGGATGGCTATTTTTTCCGACAGCTCATTTGAGAGACAGGAAAATCTGGAAGGAGGGGCAAAAGGGCTTGAGACCGCCCGTTCAATAGCATTGCTTTCATACCGTTCGTTCTGCGGTTACGGAATCACGCAGAAAGAGAACGACGAAAATAAGATGTTCGCAGAAAGGGCTTGTAGTTACCAAAGGTATCAGGGCAAAAAACTCCGTGACAGATTTGATGCTTACTCATATTATTACCTTACTAAATCCATTGACAGCCACAACACCGGAAGAGGCAGAGGAGGCGTTTGTAAAGCACTCTCTACAATTTCTGCCAACACTCTGATTATAGGGATCGACAGTGACGTGCTTTTTCCCATTGAAGAGCAAAAATTTCTTGCAGACAACATTAAAGAAGGGAATCTTGAGGTTATCTCTTCAAATTTTGGCCATGATGGATTCTTACTAGAATGGCAATCAATAGAAAACAGAATAAAAAAATATATAAAATTTTTAGATTAATATGCAGGTATTGAAATTTGGGGGGAGTTCGGTTGCAGATGCAGTCAATATTTCCAATGTTATAAAAATTGTCAAAGAGAGTGTCAAAAAAGACCGCACCCTTTTGGTTGCATCAGCAATTGGAGGATGTACTGATAAATTGATAGAAATCGGAAAACTTGCAGCAATGCAGGATGAATTATATCTTGAAATGATTGACAGGCTCGAAGAGAGACATCAGAAAATCATATGGGAGCTACTTCCAATAGATTTCCAACATGCTCTCTCATCAAAGACAAAAAACACTTTCAACCAGCTTAGGGAGATCTGTAAGGGGGTTTATTATCTTAAAGAGCTGAGCAACTCATCTCTAGACCTTATAATGAGTTTCGGAGAGGTTCTATCAACAAGGATTATAAGTGAACGTTTCGCTTCAATGGGTATAAACAACTATTGGGCGGATGCAAGGGAGATTATCAAGACAGAACCTGGCAACTCGGGCAACGTGGTTTTAAAGCAGGTCAGCTACGCAAACATAAAAAAGATGCTAAGTTCTAACCGTCAACGTCTGATTATTGTTCCTGGATTCATTGCAAGTGACCTCCTAAAAAGGACAACCACGCTAGGGCGCGGAGGATCGGACTATACCGCGGCTTTATTGGCTGAAGCTACTGAGGCAAGAGAACTTCAGATATGGAGCGACGTGAACGGAATGATGACCGCAGACCCTAGAATTGTCCCGGAAGCAATTACTATCAGGCATATCTCATACAAAGAGGCACAGGAGCTATCTCACTTCGGAGCTAAGGTAATTTACCCTCCAACTATTCAGCCGGCGATAAGCAAAGGTATCCCTATTGTTGTAAAAAACACCTTTGATCCTGAAGACCCTGGAACTATAATCGAGAACAATCCTCCTGAAAGCCGCGGGAAGATAAGAGGTATATCAAGAAGCAACAAAATTGCCCTGCTTTCTATGGAGGGTAGCGGTATGGTCGGAGTCCCGGGTTATTCTGCAAGGCTCTTTGGAGCATTGGCAAATGCCGGAGTAAATATTGTACTTATTACACAGGCCTCATCTGTCCACACAATGTGCGTTGCAATAGAGGATAGTGATGCTGAAAAGGCAAAAAAAGCCGCAGACAGCGTATTTGCCTATGAGATAAGCCTTAATAGAGTAAATCCCTTGAAAGTTGAGAGAGGATTCTCAATTATATCACTTGTCGGGGATGATTTGAAAAACCAGTCCGGGACAGGAGGTAAGATGTTCAATGCAATAGGCCGTTCCGGGATTAATATCCGTGCTATAGCCCAAGGTTCATCAGAGAAGAACATCTCTGTCGTAGTAAAAGAGGAGGATTCGGATCTGTCAATTAAGGTCATACATGATGAATTTTTTGGAAAGGAGAAGAAAAAAGTTAATCTATTCATAGCCGGGTACGGCCAAGTGGCAAAAGCGCTCCTGTCAATTATAGATTCGCGTAAAGATTGGTTATACAATAAAAAAGGAATTGAGATTAACATTGTTTCCATTTGTAACAGTAAATATATGATTTCTGACAAAAGGGGAATTCCTCTAAATTTAATAGAAACATTGCTCTCTCAAGGAGAAGCCAGCGATATTAACAGATTTCGCGAGATCTGTTGCGATATGAACCTTCCGGAAAGTCTCTTTGTAGACTGTACCGCAGACAGAGACGTAACCTCACTTTATCAAGAGTTCATGCAAGCTGGCTGTAAGGTTGTAACCTGCAATAAAATCGGACTAAGCTCCTCTCAGGAGAGTTACGATGCTCTTCAGGAGATCTGCAACAATACAGGAGTTCAGTTCAGATATGAGACAACTGTAGGTGCTGCTTTACCAATAATCTCAACCATAAAAGAGAGAAAAAATTGCGGAGACAACATACAGAAAATTGAAGCGATACTATCAGGGACTCTTAACTATCTGTTCAGTAAATACGACGGTTCTGTCAGTTTCGCAGATATTGTTGAACAGGCAAGAAAAGCTGGATATACAGAACCTGATCCCAGAATTGATCTTGCCGGGACCGATTCACTGAGGAAAGCTCTGATACTTGCACGAGAATCAGGAATCAAACTTGAACCGGACGACATTACAGTAACACCTTTCCTTAATGAGTCCATTTTCTCGTCTGACATTGAGATTTTCTACGCTAAGCTCAGAGATAATGAAGATAAGATGTTCGCTTTATTCAGAGAGTCTGAAGCCAGGGGGGAGAGGTTAAAATATATTGCAAAAATTGACAAGGACGGCTGTCGCGTAGGATTGGAATCCATAGGTCAGTCACACCCTTTCTACAATATTTCAGGTAGAGATAACTCTGTGATGATTTACAGTGAAGAATACACCTCTCCTCTTATCGTGACAGGGGCAGGTGCAGGAGCGGCTCTTACAGCCTCAGGCATATTTTCAGACCTTTTGGCGTGAAATTTTTTATACCTTTGTGACAAAGAGATCACAGATGAGCACATATACAGAAAAAAATATCAGGACACTTAACTGGAACGAACATATTAGGCGCAGACCAGGTATGTATATCGGGAAACTTGGAGACGGTTCTTCACCTGATGACGGTATATACATACTGCTCAAAGAGGTTATAGACAACTCTGTCGACGAATTTGCCATGGGATTTGGAAAGATAATTTCTGTAAGCATCAAGGAGAGGTCTGTCACCATTCGTGACTATGGACGAGGCATACCATTGGGAAGTCTGGTGGATGCCTCCAGTAAGATCAACACCGGAGGCAAGTACGATGATGAGGCTTTTAAGAAATCTGTCGGCTTGAACGGTGTCGGCCTTAAAGCTGTCAACGCTCTTTCTGTATCATGTCATATACAATCCTACCGTGAAGGAGAGAGCCATTTTGCCAAGTTCAGCCGAGGAGAGTTGATTGAAGAGGGAAGAATTGCGACAAGCGAAAAGAACGGCACTTTAGTAACATTTATTGCTGATGATGAGCTATTTGAGAATTTTTCCTACAATTTTGAGTTTGTGGAAAACATGCTCAAGAACTACTCCTATCTGAACACCGGTTTGACAATAAAATTCAATGACAAGGAGTTTTTCTCAAAGAACGGCTTACTGGATCTTTTAAATGAAGGGCTCACCAAAGAGCCTCTATATCAACCGATACACCTGAAAGGTGACGATATTGAGATAGCAATAACTCATGGTAATGACTACGGAGAGGGAATATCCTCATTCGTGAACGGACAGTACACAACACAGGGAGGAACACATCTCGCAGCATTTCGCGAAGGTATTGCAAAGACCCTCAAGGAGTTTTACAAAAAGGACTTTGACCCAAGTGACGTACGACAATCTATAATTGCCGCTGTCAGTATCAAGGTTCAAGAACCGCAGTTCGAGGGTCAGACTAAAACCAAACTTGGATCAAAAGAGTTGACTGCCGGCGGTATAAGTATCAGGAACTTCATAATTGATTTCATAAAAGATAACCTCGATAACTATCTTCACAAACATCCCGAAACAGCCGATATCATTCTAAGAAAAATACTCGACTCAGAAAAAGAGAGAAAAGCAATTTCAGGTATCCAGAAACTTGCAAGGGATAGGGCAAAAAAGGCTAACCTACATAACAAAAAACTGAGAGATTGCCGCATACATTACAGTGAAAAGAACGAAAGAGCAGAACAAAGCACTCTTTTTATTACAGAAGGTGACTCTGCAAGCGGATCAATTACAAAAAGCAGGGATGTTGCCACACAGGCAGTGTTCAGCCTCAGGGGAAAGCCTCAGAACTCATACGGTTTAACTAAGAAAATCGTTTATGAAAATGAGGAGTTCAATCTTCTGCAAGCAGCACTAAACATTGAAGAGGATCTTGAGAATCTCAGATACAACCAGATTGTGATTGCGACAGATGCCGATGTCGACGGAATGCACATACGCCTGTTACTACTTACTTTTTTCCTCCAGTTCTTCCCTGATCTGATCCGTCAGGGACATCTCTATATTTTACAAACGCCTCTGTTCCGTGTCAGGAATAAAAAGGAGACAATATATTGCTATTCCATAGAAGAGAGAGACAGAGCAATAAAGAAACTGGGGTCAAACACAGAGGTAACAAGGTTTAAGGGACTTGGAGAGATATCCCCTGAGGAGTTCCGCGGATTCATCGGAGAGAATATAAAACTTGAGCGGGTAAGACTCAGCAATGACGATAACATCCCGGAGCTACTGGAGTTCTACATGGGTAAAAACACTCCTGACCGCCAAGGATTCATCAGAGCAAACCTTAGACAAGATGTTATTGTGGATGAACTATAAACTCCTCTGCCGAAGAAAATCCCTTCTCTCCTGAGAGGGAAGTTTCCCGAATACTGCCTTATACGATCTGTTCATTGTTCTCAGATTGCTGAATCCACACTCAAGAGCGAGGTCGGACAAGGAGCGCATTTTTTCACTCCTCAATAACACAACGGCATGTCTGACACGCATTGAGTTAACATACTCCCTGAAATTGCAACCTTTATGCAATCTTATATAACAAGAGAGATAGCTTCTGTTAGTCCCGGCAACTCTTGCAAGTTTTGAGATAGTTAATTCAGGATCAAGATACAGAAGTTTTGAATCCATCAATTCTTCAGCCCTTTTCCCAGCCTTGATCATAGCATCAGAACTGTAAGAAGCCGGTTTCTCATATAGTAACCCGGAGAGAAAAAGCAATTTTTTCAGAAAATAGCCCCCTCGACTACTCATGCTCTCGGAGAAGTTTCTGCTCCTTGCACCAGTCTGCCGGTGTGTTCCCGAGATAGTATCTGAAGGCTATTGAAAAAGTCGCCATTGATCCAAACCCGGATCTTGTACACAGTTCCTGGATGTTGAGTGATGAGTCCTCCATAAAAAGTCTCTTGACCTCCTCTATCCTGTAGTAATTGACAAACTGGTTGAAGTTGAGATTATGTTTATCGTTTATAATACGGGAAAGATATGTTTTATTTGAATAAAGATAGAGCGCAACTTCCTTGATCTTAAGGTTCTGTCTGAGGTATGGCTTCTTTTGGTCAAAATAGGTGATTAACCTTTCATACAAATCATCTGCTCTGAGTCTGTCATTAAGACTCCTTGACCCCTTGTCCTTAGTTTCCGTGCTCTTGTCAACAGAGAAGCCATTTTCATTACTCTCCATGACTTCAGGAGCATCAAGGCAAAAAGGTGCAATAATTATATACCCGTTAATTAGAATCAGTAAGATTAGAATTGACCACACATATATATAATCCATTTTCATAAAAAGGAATAGTAAAGCCGATAATGATAACAATGCCTCGGACAGGAGAAGAAATAACCCGTATCTTAATATATCCACAATATACCAGTCAGATGAAGAGAGAGATTTCAACTTTCCATATATTTTCCATACAATCTGAGCTGTCTCTGTCGTAAACAAAATAGCAAAGAAGAGCACGAAAATCTTCTCCATCACAAAAGTCAAGTTGCAGGTATAATGATACACTACTAAGAATAAACAATAGAACAAAGCAGCAATAGTCACCCTAATTAACGAGAAGTTGATTTTACTGAGATTGATATCCATCTTACTTGTGATAAATTTCCTCAACGGGGTTGTAATTATTATCAGACTAAGTATGGTCAGCAACGTACCATGTACGAAATTCTTTTCAGGATAAAGCACATGCATAAATAGTCTCAAAAGAAGAATAATGCCAATAACAGAGAAAATACCCGCCATAGACTTGATAAGCCTTCTCTCTCCTTCACTGATACTCTTTTTTACATATATCAGAAATGGAAAGTAAAATGAGGCAATAAAAAAAAACAGAGTAAGAAGAAGTTCAATCCTTGACTGAACCTCTACAAAGTCAGATAAAAAATTCATATAGATTAAGTTAGGTTGGATCAAATATAAAAAATATAATTTAATCACCCTAATCTAATATGCTACTAACTAATAATTTATCTGATTTTTGATTTTTTTGACGATTTTAAATAATAAAGATATATGTTCGGTGATTACTTCTTAATTTGATCAAACCCTTGCCCGTAAACACCCATAACGTTTCCAACAGATATAAAGGCACTCTTGTCAACCTCTCTTATGATCCTGAATACAAAATTACTCTCAGTCCTTCTGACAATGACCATGAGAACCCTTCCCTTTTCCTTTGTAAACCAACCCATTGCATCTATGACTGTGACACCTCTGCCGATTGCTGTGATTCTTTCGGCTATCTCCTCATATTGTTTTGAAAAGATAAATATCTGAATGGATTGTCTTGCTCCGGAAAGTACCATATCTATCGTGTAACTTGAGACTGTAATAAGTATATACCCATAGATGACCACAGCGAGCTTCTCGCCTAAAGATGAATTGTCAGGAATGAGCATGGAGCTGGCTATTATGACAATGTCACAATATAGTATCAGTTTTCCGGGAGATATATTTCTATATTTGGATATCATGAGCGCAATAATATCTGTTCCACCGGAGCTTCCTCCCTGTGTAAATGTTATTGCGATTCCCACACCCGAACATACACCTCCCATAATTGCAGAGAGCAGTTTTCCGTTTCCGATAGCTATATCCTGTATTAATTCAGTAGGAATCAACCCCGGAATAATTTTAAAAAAAATAGAAACTATTAATATTGCATAAACAGTTTTAGCCCCGAACTGCTTGCCAAGAACTTTCAATGCTATTGCAACCAACAACCCGTTAATGATTATATAGCTATAGCTTATAGGGAATCCTGTTGCATACAAAATTATGGCAGAGATACCGGTCACTCCCCCTCCGACAAGGTTGTTCGGAATGAGAAATGTACTCCATCCAAGTGCGTATAGCAGAAGTCCGATGGAAATAATAAGGTACTCCTTGAAAACTATGTAAGGTGTTCTTCTTTTTTTCTCCATGATATTTTTCCACCTTTAAATTTGTCAAAACCCTCTCCATATACACTCATTACCGGTGTAACCGTCATGAATGCATCCTTATCTATCTCTTTGACCAACGCTGTTATGTCTGAAACCTGGTTTTTCCTCAGGACAATTATCAACACACGGCTCTCCTTCTGAGAGTACCACCCTGTTGAAGTTATTGCCGTAACGCCTCTTCTCAGGTCTGTCATAGCCCTGTCTGCAATCTCCTTATACTTTGCCGAAAAAATGTGTATCTGTACCGATTGCTTGTTTCCTGTCAGTATCATGTCGATCACATATGAGAACGAAACCATCTCTATATATCCGTAAATCACGTCAGACAAACTTTTACCCGGAATGAAAATGACCGAGCCAATGATTATCAGGTCACAGAAAAGAAAAACACGGCCTGGAGAGGTCTCTCTGTACTTCGATATAATGAGTGCAATGATATCCGTACCTCCGGTACTTCCGCCCTGTAAGAATATTATTCCTATACCAATACCGCTCATTGTGCCGCCAATGACTGAATTTATAAGCTTATCCTCAATATCTGTCACCCAAGGTATAAGTGGGAGGAATTTGAAGAAAAGTGCAGCAACCGAGATACAATAAATGGTTTTGAAACCGAAACCGTTTCCCAGAATAAGGAAACCGACTCCAAGAAGGAAAATATTAATCAGCAGATATGAGTAAAACACCTCAATGCCAGTTGCATATTGGATAACCGATGCCAGACCGCTCACTCCTCCGCCGGCGATTTCAACAGGGATAAGAAAGGCTGTCCAACTGAAAACAAAGATGAACAACCCAATAGTCATCAAAGAATAAGATCTTAAGATTTTTAAAACTGAATTGTCCATACTTTTAAATTAAAGATAAATTTCCGATTTTGAATAGATGACAGCTTTTCCTCTTATAACGACCGTTCCATCCTCAACCGTACAGTCTATGACCCCTCCCCTCTCTGAAAGCTGCCTTGCCAACAACCTCTTCTTGTCCAGTCTTGCCGACCAATATGGAGCAAGGGAGCAGTGTGCAGAACCAGTTACCGGATCTTCAAGTATAGTCGCCTGTGGAGTAAAGAATCTGGAAACAAAATCACACCCGTTTCCCGGAGCTGTCACTGCAACTCCACCAGGATCAATATTGATCTCATCGAAAACAGAACGAGATACCTCAATAAGCTCGATCTCCTCTTGTGTGGAATAGACGAGTATATAGTCCCTGGCCTTTAATACTTCATTCGGTTTTATGTTCAGACTGTCGTATATCTCTTCTGGCAAAGCGGCCTTTTGTGGCTCTCTTAAAGGAAAGTCCATTGCATAAAAATCTCCGTCAATTCTGACCTTTATAGGGCCAGAATGAGTGTCAAACTCTATCTCCTGTTCCTTACACTTGTACCAAGAAAACAACATATGTGCGGCGGCAAGTGTGGCATGTCCGCACAGATCAATCTCAATGTCCGGATTAAACCATCTGAGGGAATATTTTCCATTGCCTAGCGGCAGAACAAATGCAGTCTCAGGTAGCATATTCTCCCTGGCAATTTTGCCAAGTAATACATCCGACAGTTTTTCCTCAAGAAAAACAACAGCTGCAGGGTTTCCTGAAAAAACCTTGTCAGTAAAGGCATCAACTTGAAAAGCTTGAAGTACCATTAAAAAACGATATTAATAATTTTACCGGGCACAATAATCACTTTCTTAATCTTGCTCTCTCCAAGATACTTTACAGTATCCGGATAAGAAATTATAAACTCTTCAATCTCTTTTGAAGAGAGGGATCTGCTAAGGGCAACCTTGAATCTCATCTTTCCATTAAAAGAGACTGGATATTCAAAAGTATCCTCGACTGTGTATGAATCAATATATTGCGGGAATGACGCTCTCGAGATGCTCTCCTTATTCCCCAACATAAACCATAACTCTTCAGTAATGTGTGGCGCAAAAGGAGAAAGCAGCACTAACATTGGCTCCAGAATTTCCAACTTGTTACAACCCACCTCATAAAGTTCGTTAACGGCGATCATAAAGGCACTTACACTTGTATTGAATGAGAAGTTCTCAATATCATCTCCGATTTTTTTGATCAGTTTATGGAGTATCTTAAGCTCTTTCGCAGAAGCACTCTCGCTGGAAACACAGAACGAATCCTTATTGAAAAAAAGTCTCCAGAATCTCTTCAGGAAACGGTGCACACCGTCAATTCCGTTTGTATCCCATGGCTTTGATTGCTCCAGTGGCCCCAGGAACATCTCATACATTCTAAGAGTATCTGCTCCGTATTTCTCACAAATCATATCAGGATTGACAACATTAAACATCGACTTGCTCATCTTCTCTACAGCCCAACCACAGATGTACTCACCATTCTCAAGAATAAACTCTGCATTTTCATATTCAGGCATCCACTCTTTGAAAGCTGCGATGTCCAGTTTGTCATTTGATACTTTATTCACATCTACGTGAATTTCGGTAGTATCATATTTATCTTTTAAACCGTATGAGACGAAAGTATTTGTCCCTTTTATCCTGTAAACAAAGTTTGAACGACCCTGGATCATGCCTTGATTTATAAGCTTCCTGAATGGCTCCTGTTCACAAACATATCCTATATCAAATAGAAACTTATTCCAGAACCTTGAATATATCAAGTGACCTGTGGCATGCTCTGTTCCTCCTATGTACAAATCCACGTTTCTCCAGTACTCGTCTGCCTCTTTGCCCACCAATGCCTGATCGTTGCGAGGATCCATGTATCTCAGATAATAAGCACTACTTCCGGCAAATCCCGGCATAGTGCTCTTCTCTATCGGATAACCTCCGAAGGTCCAATTTTCAGCCCTGGCCAGAGGCGGCTCCCCACTCTCCGTCGGAAGAAACTTATCCACCTCAGGTAATCTGAGAGGCAGATTTTTTATATCCATTGGGGTTGCTATGCCATCTTTGTAATATACAGGGAATGGTTCACCCCAATATCTCTGACGTGAGAAAATAGCATCTCTGAGGCGATAATTGACCTTTCTCTTACCTATACCTCGTTTCTCAACCTCCTCGATTGCCGCCGGGATAGCTTGTTTAACAGTCATTCCTGACAAGAATCCCGAATTGCACATAATCCCCTCTTTTGCATCAAAGCTCTCATGAGATATATCACAACCCTCAATCAACGGGACAACAGGCAGGTTAAAATGCTTGGCAAAAGAGTAGTCCCTGCTGTCGTGTGCAGGAACAGCCATGATTGCACCGGTTCCATAACCGGCAAGTACATATTCCGATATCCAGACTGGGATCTTCTCTTCAGTAAACGGATTTGTAGCATAACTTCCGGTAAAGACACCCGTAACCTTACGGGTTTCGGCCATTCTTTCTCTCTCTGTCTTCTTTTTTGCGTAATTAAGGTACTCTTCGACATCCGCTTTTTGCTCATGTGTAGTCAATTTCTCAACCCAGTCACTCTCAGAAGCAAGTACCATGAATGTGACTCCGAAGATTGTGTCGGCCCTTGTGGTGAATATCTCCATGTCATATTCCTTAGATCCGTTGGAAACCTTAAAGATCATCTCAGCTCCTTGAGAACGACCTATCCAGTTACGTTGCATATCCTTAAGCGAATCTGTCCACTCCAGATTATCAAGATCATTAAGAAGTCTTTCGGCATATGCAGAGACCCTCAACTGCCATTGACGCATCTTCTTCTGTTCCACAGGATGACCTCCTCTTACTGAAAGCCCCTCCTTAACCTCATCATTTGCCAGTACTGTCCCCAGAGCCGCACACCAATTGACAGAAGTCTCTCCAAGATAAGCAATTCTGTAATTCATCAAAATAGCAGCCTTCTCCTGGTCAGAAAATGAGTTCCAGCATTCTGCGCTGAAGCTCTTTACTTCACCGCACTCGGCTTTGACATTGATATTTCCCTCTTTTTCAAAAACAGATATCAGGTCAGCAATCTTCTCTGCCTTACCTGTTTCAATATTATACCAGTGTGTAAACATCTCAAGGAAAGCCCATTGCGTCCATTTATAGTATTCCGGATCACATGTGCGTACCTCTCTGGACCAATCATAAGAAAATCCTATACGATCTAACTGCTCCCTGTATCTCTTTATATTCTTGTCTGTTGTATCTGCCGGATGTTGTCCTGTCTGAATGGCATATTGTTCTGCCGGCAAACCGAAGGCATCATAGCCCATCGGATGGAGTACGTTGAAACCTCTCAACCTCTTGTACCTGCTGTATATGTCACTTGCAATATAACCGAGCGGATGCCCAACGTGCAGACCTGCACCTGAAGGATACGGAAACATGTCTAAGACATAATATTTTGGTCTTGAATTGTCAACTTCTACTTTATAAACCTCATTGTCAGACCAATACTTCTGCCACCTCTTTTCAATGTCAAGAAAATTATACTCCATTTTACGTTTAAATATTTCAAACGGCAAATGTAGTCAAAAATTGCTATTTTCTCAGTTTAAATTCTATCGGAATCGCCATCTTGACACGTACAGGAGCACCGCTCTTCATACCGGGTTTCCATTTAGGGGAGGCAGCCACGACCTTTACAGCCTCTGCGTCCAATGCATCGCCGACAGACTTCACTACCTTGACTGAAGATACCTGCCCGTCTCTCTCAATAATAAACTCGACAACGACTCTTCCCTGAAGCCCAGACTCTATGGCTGATTTAGGATATTTAACATAGTCGTAAACCCAACGATCCAGGAATTGCTTCTCACCGCCATTCAGAAATAAAGGTTTTTTATCTACATCATAGATTGTATAGATTGGATCTTTCTCATTTTCACCACCTTCTTCCTTTTTCTCTTTCAGGAATGTGGCAGGAAGGGCAACTTCCATATTTGCAGCTTCATGCACAAGGGATGCTATATAAAATGTCAAATCCGCCATTCCACTATAATCAAGAGTTTCAGATGTGTCTTTATCAGTTGGGAGTTGCTTTTTCGAGGATGTGGTGAACATGGCAACCGGTATTCCATGCGTAATGAAGTTTGTGTGGTCTGAGGAAAATGAGTCACCGCTTTTAATAACAGGTGCTATCATAGCCGGTTTTCCGGAAACATCATTAATAAGGGCAGTCAGTTCAGGAGATGATAATACTGTGTATATCATCGGGTTGTACTCTCCCTTGGACACTCCAACCTGATCAATGTTTATCATTAGTTTTATCTTCTCTTTGTACTTAGCTGCGTTGTCAAGAAAAAACCATGAACCGGTAAGCGATGTCTCTGAGGCCCCGAATGCTATCACCATAACTGACCTCTTAAGGTCAAACGAGATCCTTCTCAACTCTCTTGCAACTTCAATCATAACAGCTGTTCCTGAGGCATTGTCATTTGCACCTCTGAATATCTGTGTCACCATTTTTCCGTTAACAGAGAGCCTGTTAAAACCAAGATGGTCGTAATGGGCTCCAACAACAATGAGTTCATCTCTAAGCTTAGGATCATAACCCTCAATGATTCCTACTACATTCTGAGACGATATTGTATCTCCAAATGTGGAGAGAAAAGAGAAAAGCTGCCCGTTTTTATCATAGAGAGTCTCAATATCAGCTTTTATAAACTCATCATGAATATAGAGTGAAGCCTTTTTTTCACCCGGTGTGCCGGCCATCCTGCCCATCAGGGAGTCAGATGTCAGGATTTTCACATGTTTTTTCAATTTTTCAACTGTTTCGTCCTGCGAAAAGAGAGTCAATGGGAAAATCAACACCAGGAAAGTCGATACAAACAATTTTATATTCATGACTTGTATATTAATTGATTATTTTCTTGTCGGCAATATCTCTATCCAATAGCCGTCAGGATCTGTTATAAAATATATCCCCATTTTGGGGTTCTCATAGCATATGCACTTCATTGAAGTATGCTTCTGATGTGCACTTTCATAATCATCTGTTCTGAAAGCAAGGTGAAACTCATTGTCTCCCAAATTATATGGTCTGTCCCAATCTCTGAGCCATGTGAGTTCCAACTGATGTTCGGAAGAACCGTCAGAGAGGTATACAATAATAAAAGATCCATCGTCCGGAGCGATTCGTCTGATCTCTTCCAGCCCGAGTGCCTCTTTATAAAATTCCAGGCTTTTGCCCAGGTCACGTATATTTATGTTATTGTGTACAAATCTGAATTTTGCCATATTGTTATCTTTTAAAATGAGGTATAATCTCAGGAATCTCAATAGAAAACTCCACAAGTCCCATAACCTCTCCATCACGGAACCAAGGTGTCTGGTGGATCATTTTTCTTACACCGGATTTCTCTATAGTATATGTATTCGATGATCCCTCGCCAACCATTTTCTGAATCATCTCCCAGGATTTGCAAGAATGGCAATCTTTCAGATTTTTACCCTGAAGATTGCCATACTTCTCAAATGTCCTGCGAGCCTTGGCGTTCTGATAAATTACATTTGCATCTTTGTCACATACTGTAACTGCGCATTGTAACTCCTCTGTCCAGTTGAACTCGCTCATTTTTAACTATTGGAGCGGCTTGTAAAAAGGTGTTTTAACTACAACTGCCTTCAAAAGCCGATCTCTGACTTTAATAAATATTTCACTGCCGGTCTTGCTGAATCCCGGAGCAACATAAGCCATACCGACAGGCTTCTTGATTGCAGGACCCATAGTACCTGATGTCACAATACCAATTTCTGTGCCATTTGCATCACATACTGTATAACCATGTCTTGGAACTCCTTTATCAACCAATTCAAAACCTACCAGTTTACGACTAACTCCTTCACTTTTCTGTTTGAGCATGTACTCTTTGTCTATAAAATCTCCCTTTGCCTCAGAAAACTTTATAATCCAACCGAGACCTGCCTCTATTGGGGATGTTGTGTCATCTATATCGTTTCCGTAAAGACAGAATCCCATTTCAAGACGAAGAGTGTCTCTTGCACCAAGTCCTATAGGTTTGATATCATACTCCTTACCGGCCTCAAATACAGCTGTCCAAAGTTTGTCAGCATCCTGATTGGCTACATATATCTCACATCCGCCTGATCCAGTATATCCTGTTGTTGAGAAGATTGCATCCTTAATACCGGCAATGGTAAGCTTCTGGAATGTGTAGTATTCCATATCGGTAACGTTTTTGTCACATATCTTCTGCATTGCTTTCAGTGCAAGAGGACCCTGTACAGCAAGTTGGCATATCTCATCGGAAGCATTGTACAACTCTTTACCTGGTGTTATTCCGAACTTGGGTGCAATTGCCGAGAGGTGTGCATAATCCTTGTCGACATTCGACGCATTAACAACAAGCAGGTAAGTCACATTATCAATGCAGTATACCAGTAGGTCATCAACTATTCCGCCCTTACCATTAGGAAAACATGAATACTGTACCTTACCAGGAAAAAGAATCGATACGTCATTTGATGTTGTAAACTGAAGGAATGGAAGTGCATTAGGACCTTTTACCCATATCTCGCCCATATGAGAGACGTCAAAAACTCCGACTCCGTTTCTTACATGATTATGTTCCTCATTGATTCCTACATACTCTACAGGCATGTTATAGCCCGCAAAAGGAACCATTTTTGCGCCAAGAGCAATGTGTTTTTCTGTAAATGCTGTGGTTTTCATTATTTATATAAACTCTATTATTTATGTTTTTTTGTGTTTGCATCATAAACCCAAAGGTCTCCGGCTGAGAAATCCTTTTCCAAAATGAATCTCATCTCCTTGAAAGCTTCAGTTTCAGTATCAAAAGCCCCGGCTGTGACCATTGTAAACCCGTTTTTCATGGCAATAGAAAACGGTGTGTATCCGTTTTTCCTCAATATATTCTCCATCTTCCGCACATTTGAGGAATCTTTGAAGCTGCCGGCTACAATGTAAAACCTCTTTAGGACTGCTGGTTTAACTGAGTCTGCCGCAGGGAGTGTATTTGCTTGTTTTGACAGAGAATCCGTCAGTGCGGAATCTACTACCGGAATCACCGATGTATCAACCTTAGAGACATATTTACGGCTTCTGTAAGCATCGAGTTCAGCAGAAGTCGGCATACCAAGCTGACCTCTTATCCAGTCGCAGCCGGTAACAGACAATATGCTTACGACAATCAGTGAGATAATTACAGATTTCCTCATAATATGCTAATGATTAATAAATTTGTACATCAACAAAAGTACATATTTTAGCTATAAGAGAAAAATAAATGTATATTTGAAACAATTTATGAGAATTCTATTCTTTATATATCTG
The DNA here is from genome assembly GCA_034928745.1 of Rikenellaceae bacterium. Classification (GTDB taxonomy): domain Bacteria; phylum Bacteroidota; class Bacteroidia; order Bacteroidales; family UBA932; genus Bact-08. Next base: position 25,248 of record JAYFOS010000001.1, on the reverse strand, counting down.
CAGCTATTTTTCTCATCTCCGCTGCCGAATCAGGCAGATACACTAAAGCTGCTGTTTCTCGGAGATATCATGCAACATAAAGCTCAACTGGATGCTGCCCACATCAGAGGTAAAAACATCAACAAACCTGAATCATACGATTACTCTTCTTATTTTTCAGGACTTAAAGGAATGTTTGACAGCGTGGACCTCAGAGTAGCCAATATGGAAACAACTTTCGGTCCTGTGCCCTTTACCGGTTATCCCGCTTTCTGTTCCCCATCATCATTGTTGTCCGAATCAATGAAGAGCGGTATAGATATCTTCCTTACCGCCAACAATCACATCTGTGACAAAGGAAGAAGAGGTCTTGAAATGACAATCGCGCTATACGATACTTTAAAAGCAGACTACCTGGGTATTTACCGCACCCAAGAAGAGATGGAGGAGAAACACCCTTTTCTGATAGAGCGAAAAGGGATAAAAATTGCAATGCTGAACTATACGTACGGAGTAAACGGTAATCATATCCCCAAGCCCTATGTGGTCAACCTTCTTGATACCGTACAGATTAAAAAGGATCTGAAAAGGGCCAGAGAAATGTCTCCTGACTTCATAATAGCATGTGTCCACTGGGGAGTGGAGTATATTCTTGCCCACAATTCAAACCAGGAAAGAATTGAAAGAGTACTTCAAGAAAACGGGACAGACATCATAATAGGCTCGCATCCTCATGTAAATCAGGATTATACAATTTACCAAACAGAAAACGGAGATATCAGATATATTACATTTTACTCACTTGGAAATGCCATATCCAACATGACCGCTCCAAACACAAGAACCGGACTTGTTGCCACAATACTCCTTTACAAGGATATTTCCGGAAATAAAAAAATACTTGCACCGGAATGCAAGACAATATTTACTTCCAGACCCGGGGAATCAGGCAGAAACTTTATGATCATCCCAGGGAAAGAGTATCAAAATATAAAAGTCAAAACAATAAAATGACAGAGAGAATAATAATACTTGATGAAATAAATCCTGTAGAGTTTTACGGTATAAATAACAAGCTCTTCGAACTTTTATGCAGTTATTTTCCTAAACTCAAAGTCACTGCCAGAGGATCTGAGATACTGGTCAGAGGAAGCGCTGCAGACACATCCGTGTTTGAGGAAAAGGTTCAGAGGCTCATTCAGATTAAACAAAAAAAGATGCACCTCAACGAAGCGGATGTCTCCTCTCTCTTTGAAAAAAACAAAGAAAACGATGGTGCACCCGCAGATTTCAGCAATATTATAGTATACGGGACTGAGGGAAAAATAATCAGAGCCAGAACTCAGAATCAGATCAAACTGGTTGACGATTATGATAAAAACGACCTGATCTTTGCACTCGGTCCGGCCGGTACCGGAAAGACATACACAGCAATAGCCCTTGCAGTAAGGGCTCTCAAGAACCGAGAAGTCCGCAGGCTTGTTCTTACGAGACCTGCAGTCGAGGCCGGTGAGCGACTGGGATTCCTTCCCGGTGATATGAAGGAGAAACTTGATCCCTATTTACAACCTCTTTATGATGCTCTAAGAGACATGATTCCTGCAAAAAAGCTGGAAGCACTTATGGAAGAGGGTGTGATTCAGATTGCGCCGCTAGCGTACATGAGAGGCCGGACACTAGAAAGCGCATTTGTAATACTGGACGAGGCACAGAATACAACAATAGGTCAATTGAAAATGTTTCTCACAAGAATGGGATACCACTCAAAGTTTATTGTCACAGGTGACGCCACACAGGTTGACCTCCCCAGAAAGAGTGATTCCGGACTAATCAAGGGTGTTGAATTATGTAAAAAAATAAAGGGTGTCTCAATAATCACCTTTGATAAGGGAGACATTGTAAGACACCCGCTTGTTACAAAAATTGTCGAAGCCTTCGAAAAAAGTGAGGCTAAGGATAGCCGGGATTAACTTGCCCTTCCTCCGAATTCTCCTGTAGGCATTCCATTTGCTATTGTCCAGACACCATTTACAATTATATGCTCTATACCTGTCGAGTATTGGTGAGGCTCGGCATATGTGGCTTTATCTATAATTGTATCCGGATTAAACACCAACACATCGGCCATATAGCCAACTTGTATAAGACCGCGGTTCTTCAACCCGATTCTTGAAGCCGGAAGAGATGTACATTTTCTTATTGCAGCACTGAGATCCATAAGCTTCTCTTCACGGCAATATTTACCGACAAATCTTGTAAATGAACCGTATGCCCTCGGATGAGGCATATTCTCTGCAAGCTTTCCTATAGGAGAGTATACGCTGCAATCTGTAATAGGCATTCCTAACGGATGAGAGAGTAACATCTTTAGATTATCCTCATTCATTGAGAATCCTACTATGTCAACAATCAACCGCTCCTCTATGAGTATCTTTTTCATGAACTCCCAGTTGGAAAGGTTTGTCATACCGGCACACTCCTCAACATTGTAGCCGATGAATTTTCTGTTTTCAGGTGTCTTGGCAGATGTCACCATTACATTTTTTGCACCGCCAAGCTGCTCAAGCTTATTATTTACATACTTTGCTATCTCCTTTTCCTGAACATCATCCTTCAAACGGGCAATGATCTCCTCAGTTGTTCCCTGACGATATTTCAGAGGGATAAAGATAGACATGCCTGTAGAAAAAGCGTTATAAGAATATCTGTCAAAGGCGATGTCCATTCCGGAATTCCTTGCATCCTCAATTTGTTTGATTAATTTAGGAGCCTTATACCAATTGGCAGCATTCTGAGCTTTAAGGTGTGAAACCTGCAATCTCACTTTGGCTTTTCTGGCCATATCTATAGTCTCTGCAAGAGCCTCCTCAACCATGTTATCCTCATTCCTCATATGTATTGCAAATGTCTTGTCGTGCTTGGCTGCCACTTTCAAAAGCTCGACGATCTCATCATTTGTGGCATAAGAACCCGGAGTGTATTCCAGACCGCATGTCACACCTATCGCACCCTTTTCCAGCTCCTCCTCCAGAAGGTATTTCATCTTCTTCATATCGTCCTTGGTGGCAGGCACATCATTATCACCTACGACAATATGCCTTAAGGTTCCCTGACCAATATAACTTCTTATATTGATTCCTATTTTCATCTTCTCAATCTCCTCATTGTAGTCAGAGATGCTCTTCCACTCGCTCTGGGGAAAAACGCTCTCGCCACAGTTACCGCTTACATCTGTTGTTATACCTTGGTATATCTTGCTGTCCCCAAGTTGAGCATACCTGATGTTTCCGTCAGTATGCGAGTGGATGTCGATAAAACCGGGCGACACCGCCATCCCTTTAGCATCTATAATCTGATCTGCACTATCTCCAATGTTTCCTATAGCAGCAATCTTCCCTTCTTTTATACCGACTGAACCTCTCACCGGCTGGCTTCCGTCTCCTGTATATATCATTCCGTTTGAAATGATAGTGTCAAATTGATTACTTACCCCAACCTTTTTGGAGTCATAAAAACTAAGGCCGAGTGTAGCTCCTGCCACAACCGAACCTTTCAAGAAGTTTCTTCTGGAGATAGTCTGTGCCATTTCAGATTCTTTTATTTAAGTTTAATTATTTTTATTCCGCCTGTCTTGTATACCTGGAATTTTTCACTCTCCGAATATACAAGATATGCATCTATATCCGGATTTGAGACAAGGTACGCTTTTGCCTCGTCAAGTCCTACTACCATAAAATATGTTGCAAGAGCATCAGCAGTCATTGCGTCATGGGCAACAACAGTTGCACTCAGTAATGAGTGAGTAACAGGATAACCTGTTCTCGGGTCTATAGTATGGGCATACTTTTTTCCATCCTCTTCATAAAATTTTCTGTAATTGCCGGATGTGGCCAGACCTTTACCTGAAAGGGAGAGTATCTCCTGAAGATCTTGACCCGGTATAACATTGCCGTCAATTGGTTTATCAATCCCGACACTCCACTCTGTGCCTTTTGAATTTACCCCTTTACAAAAAATCTCTCCTCCTACCTCAATCATATAATTCATTATTCCTAACTTGTCAAACTTTCTTGCAATGACATCAGAGGTATATCCCTGAGCTATCGCATTGGCATTAAGAGAGAGCCTCGGATCTGCCTTAATGACCTTACCGTTTTCAATCCTCACTTTATCCATTCCCACAAATTGTCTTATACTGTCAATATCACTCTGAGAAACCTTCTCTTTGTCTTTAAACCCAAACCCCCATACATCAAACATAGGAGCACCGGAGATGTCAAAAGCTCCCTTAGTGATACTGTATATATCAACCGACCTGTTGAAAACCTCTACAAAAAGAGAATCCAGAGTAACATTCTCTCCCCTGTTGACCTTAGAAATCACAGAAGAATCGTTGTATACTGAAAGTGAGTTATCTATATCTGTCAACACCTTTTTTACAACATTATCAAGAGAGTCCGGCACATCTGTTGAATATACTATATGATATGTAGTACCTTGGGTAAAGCCGTCTATTGTTTTGTATTCCACCTTATTGCCACATCCGGCAACAAGTAATAAAAGGGAACTGAGAGCAACTATTTTGCTCATAATCTTACAATAATTCATGGAGGGAAGCATTTTGGCACAAATTTAGAATAAATAAAATTATCTTTGTATGATTTAATGACTCTTTCAAAAATATGAGACAAATCTCTTTTTATTTCCTGCCAATTGTAGCAGTCGTAATGGTTTTTGCTTCATCCTGCAATAAGGATGACGATGATTCAGATTCAGAATACATGGACGGCTCATTGTTATACGAGTGTCCGGAGTATCTTACAACATCAACTCAAATTACTCTGAATGCAACAGGTATTACCGATCCGACAGAAGGTATAACCTATAAATGGACAATGGAGGGATTTAGCGTGGATTCTCTTGAAGGGCAAAATGTAGTAGTCACCACTCCATCTGAGACTGGAGACTACACAATAACCGTCACCGCCTCTTCGGATGGGTATTACTCAAAAACCAATTCTCAGGCAGTTACTGTGATAGATCTCAACTCCGAATCAAGTTTAAAAGGACTCAAGAAGAGCGGGAATTTTATTACAGACCCGAGAGATGGCAAAACATATTACTACTCAACCATTGGTAGCCTTGACTGGTTTAATTACAACCTGAATTACGCAGGTTCAGGAAAAGCATATGAAAATGAGGAGGTGCTGGCAATTTTTATGGGCAGACTATATACCTGGTCTGAGGCGACCGGAGGTGTAAGTGGCACCGGCCTTGGAAACGGTCCTCAGGGTGTATGTCCTCCGGGCTGGTCTGTTCCTACAGCACAAGACTGGGAAGATCTCGGCAAAGTTCTTAACAACAGCGCGGAGGTTCCATTTCACGACAAATGGGTGGGTCTTGGAGAGAAGCTGACCGTCAATGCCCAAATCAATGACGAGAATATTTGGAAGTACAGTCCAAACAATGTACAGAACAATCTATACACATGGAATGCCCTTCCTGCAGGCAGTATGATGAGCAATCTAACAAGGTTTGAGAATATTTTCTCTTTTGGCTTCTGGTGGTCATCCACAGAAAAAAATTCAAATTCTGGCGAATATCGTTACATATATTTCGACAGTCCCGATTTTCCTTTCAACTATGTAGCCAAAGAGTATTTCGGAGCATCTGTAAGATGTGTAAGAAAATCTCTCTGATCCACGTAACTTATTATTAATCAATTTCAATTTTAAGCTATGAAATTATCAAAGGGTATTATTGTAACATTAGTGATCGTCGGTATACTGGTGATCATATTTTTATGGGGTATGGGCGGCTATAACAAAATGGTTTCTCAGGAAGAGGGAGTTACATCTGCCTGGTCTCAGGTGGAAAATGTCTATCAACGCCGTGCTGATCTTGTACCAAACCTTGTCGCAACAGTAAAGGGGTATGCAGCCCATGAGCAAGAGACACTTGAAGGAGTTGTCAATGCGAGAGCCAAGGCAACGCAGACAACAATCGACCCTGCAAACATGACTCCAGAGGCTATGGCACAGTTCCAGGCTGCTCAGGGAGAACTTTCGACTGCTTTAGGCAAGTTGATGGTAGTTGTTGAGCGTTACCCTGACCTGAAGGCAAATCAGAACTTTCTGGAACTGCAGGCTCAGCTTGAAGGCACAGAGAACAGAATCACCGTTGAAAGACAGAAATTCAACGATGCTGCAAAAAGCTTCAACACTCTTATCCGCAAGTTTCCTAAAAACATCATAGCCGGCATGTTCGGCTTTGAAAGGAAAGAGTATTTTGAGGCTAAAGTGGGTGCAGAAGAGGCTCCTAAAGTAGAGTTCTAGGCCGTGGCTGCGTCTAAATTTATCACAGATGCGGACAAAACTGTTTTAGTAAAGGAAATAGAGGCCGCCGAACTCAGGACATCCGGAGAGATAAGGGTTCATATTGAATCCGACTGTTCATCCGATCCTGTAGCAAGGGCGGTTAAGGTTTTCAACACACTAAAGATGTACCGCACAAAGGACAGAAATGCTGTTCTTATCTATATTGCATATCACTCAAGAAAACTTGCAATCATCGGTGACAGCGGGATCAACTCAGTTGTCCCGGAGGGTTTCTGGGATGATGTCAAGGAGGTCCTTGTAAGACATTTCGCCTCCAACCAGATTGTTGAGGGGATGAAACAGGCCATCAACATGACCGGAACCAAGCTTAAAGAGTATTTTCCATATCAAACAGATGACACAAATGAGCAGAGCAATGAGATATCGATTGGTGAGTAGACCGCTGGTGATAATCATAATGATGCTCTCCCTGAGTGCATCTTTGTGGTCACAGGTTCCTCAGAGACCTTCACCACCGCGGCTTGTAAACGACCTTGCAGGAATTCTTTCTACTGATGAAGTATCTCAGCTGGAATCAACACTTGTAAACTTCGCAAATAAGACCTCGAACCAGATTGTTGTTGCCATCCTCAGCGACCTTGGAGGAATGGATAAGTCTCAGATGGCCTATTCGATCGGAGAGCAGTGGAAGGTGGGTCAGGAGAAGTTTGACAATGGTGTGGTTATACTTGTAAAGCCAAAGACAGCAGAGAGCTCCGGTGAGGCTTCCATTGCCACAGGATATGGCCTTGAAGGAGCACTTCCTGACGCGATATGCAAGAGGATTATTGAACAGGAGATGATTCCACTTTTCAGGGAAAATCAATACTACAACGGCATTGTAAAGGCTCTTAATGTAATAATGCCCATCGCAGCAGGAGAGTACAGCTCCGACCAGTATGCCGCAAAGAGTGACCAAGGGTCTGCTGCAGGTGCGATTATAGTCATCGTATTTGTAATACTCTTCATAATAATTTCCATCGCAAGAAAAGGCAAAGGACCCACAAACTTCGGTGGAGGAGGCAAACGAGGCCCCGGGCTGCTGGAGATGATGATTCTCGGATCTATGCTCTCCGGAAGAGGTGGCCGCTCCGGTGGATTCGGCGGAGGTAGCTTTGGCGGAGGCGGATTCGGAGGCTTTGGCGGCGGAAGTTTCGGAGGAGGCGGAGCCGGCGGAAGTTGGTAATTGTTGATATGGCAAAATACGGAACTATTATATGGCTGTCGATTCTTGCTGTTACAGCAGGTTTTCTTATATCTCCGGCAACCAACTCACTTTTTCTTGAAACTACTGCAAAGCACCCATACATTATGGGGTTTGTAAAGTTTTCCATACTTTCTATGATGGGTGAGTTCCTTGCAGCAAGATTTGTTTACGGCAAGTGGACCAAAATAAAGGGATTGTTCCCGAAAATGGTTGTCTGGGGAATATTGGGTATCATGATTGTTGCCATGTTCAGTATTTTCTCCCACGGAGTTGACGGAGCAGCAGCAGATGGACTATTATATTTAAACGGTTCAAAATTGCTAAGGGCATTCCTGATATCGGCAATTATGAACCTGACATTTGCTCCCGTATTCATGGCCTCCCACAGGATAACCGACCTCTATATCGACAGCAAGTACGCAGGTCAGACGACATCTATTTCGGAAATAATCGGGCAAACAGATTGGGGTAAATTTATTAAGGATATAGTAATCAAGACTATTCCCCTCTTCTGGATACCAGCGCACACAATCACATTTATGCTTCCCGGAGGATACAAAGTGTTGTTTGCCGCATCACTCTCTATTGTCCTGGGACTGATTCTCTCGTTTGCAAAGATGAAGAACAAAGGTGAATAAGCACCAATTCTGAAACGGTTCCAATACGAAACTCAGGGCCCCACAATCCAAGACCGGATGACACAACATAATGGGTCTTTCCTCTCTGTTTGTACCCGTATGATAGCTCATACATTCTCTTGACCAAGAAACTTCCGGGCCAGAATTGCCCCTGATGTGTGTGACCGGAAAGCTGAAGGTCAATACCGGCAGCCTCAGCCTCTGCTAGTTTTGCAGGCTGGTGATCCATAAGTATCAAAGGCAGGCTTTTATCGATATTTCCAACTAAATCAGAGAGAGCCTCTCTTCTATGATTTGTTCTGTCATCACGACCAATGATTATGAGATCCCCATCCGAAGTTTCAACTCTTGCAACAGAGTCAATCAATAATTTTATACCGGATGAACGGTAATAATCGTAAATTGCTTCCCTCTCGCCCCCGTAAAACTCATGATTACCTGTCACTGCATATATGCCATATGTTGATCTTATTTCACGAAACAGCTCTGCAATATTCCCGTCAACCAGCGGTTTGAGATTTCTGTCAGATATATCTCCCGCAAACATAACAAGGTCGGGGTTCCGGCTGTTTATAAGATCGACATACTTTTTAAACTTATCTCTGTTGATATATGTACTTAGGTGAATGTCGCTAGCCATGACTATATCGAGACCACCATCGGGTAAAGGTTTATCAATTTTCACAGTTAACTCTCTTACTTCCGGGTGGTTGAATTTCCAGTTGCCGTATATCAGCAATCCTGAAACGCTCAAAGCTCCGCCCAGAGCCAGAATCAACTTGACTGTCTGGTAGTTTTCCCTGATAAAAGCAGGATAAAATCCGGCATAGTGGTTTGTAAGCCTAATTATATCGAGTGAAAGAGCGAACAGAGCAAGGTATATTACCGCAACAAACCAGGTGAATCCGATCCTTGAAAACCACAATCCAACTACCGGGTCCATATTGTCACCAACAAACATCTTCAGCATAAAGGCTGAAAACGATAGGAGATACAGAGTGGCGAAGGCGATTCTCAGCCATGGGATTTTAGACAAAGATTGCCACCCTCTTAAAAAGAGGTAGGTGGTCACAAATGTGACCACCCCCAGTGCTATTATCGGAAAAAGTATTTTCACCTGATAACCGGTTTCTATTTAAACTGAGCGAAAAAGTCATTTCCCTTGTCATCAACAAGAATGAATGCAGGGAAGTTTTCAACCTCAATTTTCCAAATAGCCTCCATCCCGAGTTCAGGATACTCCAGAACCTCGACCTTCTTAATACTGTCCTTTGCAAGAATAGCAGCAGGGCCACCGATACTGCCCAGATAAAAACCTCCGTGTCTCTTACATGCATCAGTCACTTGCTGGCTTCTGTTGCCCTTTGCAATCATAATCATGCTGCCTCCGTTCTCCTGGAAAAGATCAACATAAGAGTCCATCCTTCCAGCTGTTGTAGGACCGAACGAACCGCTTGGCAAACCTTTAGGAGTCTTTGCAGGTCCTGCATAGTAGATCGGATGATCCTTGATATATTGAGGAAGTCCCTGGCATGCATCAATCCGCTCTTTCAGTTTCGCATGTGCTATATCCCTTCCGACAACAATTGTTCCGTTAAGGAGCAGGAATGTTGATACAGGATATTGAGAAAGATCTGCAAGTATCTCCTTCATAGGACGGTTAAGATCAATCTTAATACCACCTGCATGGGCAGCATTTCCTACTCTGTATTTCTCCGGAACCAGCCTTATCGGATTTGAATCCATAGTCTCAAGCCAGATACCATCTTTGTTTATCTTACCTTTGATATTTCTGTCTGCACTGCAGGACACGCCCATTCCTACAGGGCATGAGGCTCCGTGTCTCGGGAGACGGATTACTCTGATATCGTGAGCAAAGTATTTGCCTCCGAATTGAGCGCCTATTCCAAGATTCTGGGCCGCCTTCAACAGTTTTGCCTCCAATTCGAGATCCCTGAAAGCGTGACCGCCTTCGCTTCCGGTCTTAGGAAGCTCGTCAAGATATTTGGCAGAAGCCAGCTTGACTGTCTTCATACAAGTCTCCGCAGATGTACCTCCGATTACAAAAGCAATGTGGTAAGGAGGGCAGGCTGCTGTACCGAGAGTCTTCATCTTCTCTATCAAGAACTTCTCAAGTGTGGCCGGATTCAGTAATGCTTTAGTCTCCTGGAAAAGGTAACTCTTGTTTGCAGATCCACCGCCTTTTGCCACAAATAAAAACTTGTACTCATTGCTGTCTGTTGCGTATAAATCTATCTGTGCAGGAAGATTACAACCGGTATTCTTCTCGTTATACATATCCAGAGGAGCATTCTGAGAATATCTAAGGTTGTCCTGAGTGTAGGTGTCAAATATTCCGTGAGATATTGCCTCCTCATCTCCGCCACCGGTCCAAACTCTCTGGCCCTTCTTTGCAACGACAGTTGCAGTTCCCGTATCCTGACAGAAAGGAAGTACACCTTTTGATGCAACGTCGGCATTGAGCAACATTGTGAGAGCAACAGCCCTGTCGTTCACACTTGCTTCCGGGTCACTGAGAATCGATGCAACCTGTTCGTTGTGCTCAGGGCGGAGCATAAATGAAACATCGTGTAACGCCTGTCTGGCCAATAATCTTATTCCCTGAGGGTCTACCTTCAGTATCTCCTCTCCTTCAAAATTTGCGACAGATACATAATCCTTTGTCAACAGATGGTATTCTGTCTTATCTTTCCCAAGCGGGAACATTTCCTGAAACTTAAAATCCATAATCAGCTACAATTTATATTTCTGTTATATATAACAATCTCTTAATGTGAAGAGTTCTCCATTAGAAAACTTTTCATGAAGTCATTTATATCTCCATCCAGAACAGCTTGAGTGTCTGAAGTTTCAAAACCGGTTCTCAAATCCTTTACCATCTTGTACGGATGCAGGACATAGCTTCTAATCTGAGATCCCCACTCTATCTTCATTTTTGAACCCTCCAACTCAGCCTCCTTCTCCCTTCTCTTTCTCAGTTCAAGCTCATAAAGGTGAGACTTCAGGATTCTAAGTGCGTTCTGTCTGTTATCCAACTGCGAGCGAGTCTCTGTATTCTCCACCGAAATACCGGTAGGAAGGTGTCTAACACGCACACCTGTCTCAACCTTGTTTACATTCTGACCTCCGGCACCGCCTGAGCGGAATGTGTCCCACTCCAGGTCTCCGGGATTTATCTCAATTTCAATTGTATCATCAACTGCGGGGGAGACAAATACCGATGAGAATGTGGTCTGTCTCTTTCCCTGAGAATTGAATGGCGATATCCTGACAAGCCTGTGTACTCCGTTCTCTGCTTTGAGATAACCGTAGGCATAATCTCCCTCGAACTCAATTGTAACAGATTTTATACCGGCTTCATCGCCCTCTATCAGGTCATAGATATGTACTTTATATCCGTTACGCTCTCCCCATCTTGCATACATTCTCATAAGCATTGAAGACCAATCATTGCTCTCCGTACCTCCTGCTCCGGAATTTATTTTAAGAATAGCACCCAGATTATCACCCTCACCTCCAAGCATTTTCCTGAGTTCCAGACTCTCTATCTTCTTTTCCAGTTGAAGATAGTGCTGATCCACCTCACTTTCCATAGAGGGATCCTCTTTGACAAAATCCATCAATACCTCAAGATCTTCCATTGATTTCTCAATTGTTGAGAAACTTTCGGTCCAGTACTTGATAGATGATAGATTTTTAAGATAGCTCTCGGCACTCTTGGGATCATTCCAGAAATCAGGAGCCAGCGTCCTAGCCTCCTTTTCTTTTAAATCTTCTCTTTTAGCATCGATGTCAAAGTGACCTCCTCAACGCTGAAGTGCGTTGCTGGAGCTCCTTGAACTGTTCCAGATTAACCATTTTTATTCTCTTTTACCGGCCTCAAAGTTAGCCATTGTTTTATTAATCACCTTTAAAATTTCATCGTAAGTGAACCCTCTCGTCAAAGCAAACCTGATCACTCTCTCCCTTATTTTCGCCTTATCCTCGTCACTCTTCACTCTTCTTTTTTTTAACTCTTCAAATTTACGTTTAATAACCCTCTCCAGCACCTTACTCCCGGCCTCCGGGTCCAAAGATTCTATGGCCGCCTTTATAATTGCTGTATCTATTTCCTTATTTCTTAACGCAAATTCAATCTTCCTGCTTCCCCATCCTGAAAGTGAAGACTTATCCCTTACAAACGCTCTGCAATAACGCTCTTCGTCAATAAACCGCTCTTCAACCAACTTTTTAATTACAGTCTCACTCTCATCCAAATCACACCCCCTTGCTTTCAGCTTTTTTCTTATATCGCTTTCACAATACTCCCTCATCGAGCAATACCTCTGCATCAATGCTATAGCTTCACTGATCTTTTTCAGGGGTTCGGACATTACTATTTTTCTTTAATAAGTTCCTCAATTAATGCTGTAAACTCCTTCACAAAGCTCCGATAATGCACCCCTGTTCCGGGGCCTGAGAAGCCGGAGTGAATTTTTCTTACTATACCTTTTTTGTCTATTACTATAGTTGTCGGGAATGATTTAAAATTATCGAGTTCGGGCAATGCATCCTTTACTTGTGAGGGCGTTTTTCCTGTAATAAGCATCCTGTATGGAATCTTTGCCGTTGACTTAAGTCTCATAGCCTCAATCCTTGCTTTCTGAAAATCTTCAGAACGCTCGAAAGAGAGACAAAGGACATCAATTGAGGGATTATACTTGTTCCACATATCTGCAAGAAAAACACTCTCGTCAAAACAGTTCGGGCACCATGAACCGCTTATCTGTAATATGACAACTTTCCCCTTTAACGATTCGTCGGTTAGGGCGACCATATTTCCGTCACTGTCCGGGAAGGAGAATCCCAGTGTCTTGTATCCGTTTTTCAAACCTGTAATTGAATATGCATCAGGGAGCTGTGCATCCTCTTTTCTTTCAGCACTTCCTGTTGAAATGCCCTCATAACCGGAATGCATAGTAATATTTTTAATAGTGTCCTTACCGGTAACATCAGCTGTGAAAAGCCTTATAAACCCACCGTCAAAGCAAGAAAGGCTAAGTTTCCCCTCATCTGTGTGGATACCTTCAAAAAAACGGTAATCTCCCGTAGGGGTAAGGAACGATCCGGTAACAACACCCTTTTCCTCTACAAACTCACCGATTATAGTATCACTATCCAGCGTAACAAGCCATCTCCCCTGAACAGAGACCGAATCCGGAGATATTTTTGACGCAAACCTGTACGGCTGATCAGGATATGCCACAAACGGCATTCTGTACTTGCTTCTAACCAACTCCCCCCTCATCTCGTCATTTGTGAGCAGAAGCTCAAACCTGGTACCGAAAAGAGGCATCTCCACAAAAAGAGAATCCCCTCTTCTCTCCAAACTGTCAACCCTCATTCTCTCCGAGCCGGTAATTATCTCTATCACAGAACTATTCCCCTCATATTTAACTTCAAAGTTAAAAGGTATCTTCGATGAATCCTTTGTCAAAAGAATCCCTCTCCAGATCCCGCTCCGTAACTCCACAGGCTTTTTAGCACAAGAGAGAGCAAGAACTGTAATCAAAAGCAAGCAGAAAAACTTTTTCATATCATTACCTTATTAATTTTTTTAAAAGAGCTACAACCTCTCCGACCACAAGAACCAGAGATGTAGAGAGGATTATCACAATCCAGTCGTGGAAGCTGATAGGCTCTGTCCTGAATACCTCACCCCCGAACTGAACTATTAAAATCTGTCCGACAACAATCAAAAGTCCCACCAACACAAATCCCCTGCTTTTTATAATATCTCTGAAAGCAGAGCCGGATGCTCCGTATCGTTTTGCATTGAACATATTCCAGAATTGTAACATCACAAATATTGTGAAGAATCGTGATAGATCGTATCCTGAAATCTCACCGGACTCATTCGTGAAATGCTCCATAAGCCCAAGCATTAATATCACAAATGCCACTCCGGTTACAATGATATTGACAGCCATCTTGCGAGTAATAATGAAATCACCCGACTTTCTCGGTTTACGTTTCATCACCCTTTCATCTGGAGGCAGAGATGCAAGCGCTCCGGCGGCAAAGGTGTCCATTATAAGGTTTACCCAAAGCATTTGGGTGACAGTCAACGGAAGTTCCTTACCTATCAGCGAGCCGAGAAACACAATCAGAAGGGCTGCAAGGTTTATTGTAAGCTGGAAAAGTATAAACCTCTGTATGTTCTGGTAAAGCGAGCGTCCCCACATGACTGCTGTCGCTATACTGTTGAAAGAATCATCAAGTAGGGTTATATCACTGGCCTCTTTGGCCACAGATGTGCCTGTCCCCATTGAAAGCCCGACATGGGCATGATTGAGTGCGGGAGCATCGTTTGTCCCGTCTCCCGTTACAGCCACAACAGCCCCTTTTTGTTGTAAAAGCTGAACTAGCCGTTGTTTGTCGGTAGGACGCGCACGACACATTATCTTAAGCCCGAGAACCCTTTCCAGAGCCTCCGAATCGCTGAGAGCCTCAAAATCAACACCGGTAATAACAGTTTCAGGACCATCCTTATCTGTAAGAATTCCTATCTGGCGACCAATCTCCTTAGCTGTCCCCGGGGTGTCTCCGGTAACTATCTTAACATCTATTCCTGCGCTGAGACATCTTGCAACTGCATCAGGCACATCTTTTCTAACAGGGTCAGAAATGGCAACAATCCCTATATAGTTGAGCCCCTTTTCGGCCAGAACCTCTATCCTCTCCTGATTGTCAACAGATACCTCTGCATAGGCAAATCCGAGTGTTCTCATGGCTTGGTTCTGATATTTGAGCAGTAACTCATTCAAACCCTCAGGTACAGATTTACACTTTGAAATAATTATCTCCGGTGCCCCTTTAACAAAAAGAATTCTCTTCCCGAAACTCTCAGAATCGGCAAGTGTGGCCATATATTTACGCTCAGTGGAAAATGTAAGCTGGTCGACAACCTTCACACTGTTTCTCACCTCAAGGTAATTCACACCGTTGTCGTGAAGCCACAGCAGCAGGGCAGCCTCGGTCGGATTTCCCAATGTCTTAACCTTGCTCTCTTCAGAAAGATCAAGATATGCTGTGGAGTTGACCGAGATGCTCTCCTTGATAATGTTATCATCTTTTTCAGGAAGGAAATCGGTCGAGGCAACCCTCATCTGATTCTGGGTAAGAGTTCCTGTCTTATCGGTGCAGATCACGGTTGTCGCACCCATTGTCTCGGTTGCATGCATCTTCCTTACAAGATTGTTGGTCTGCAACATTCTTCTCATGCTCATTGCAAGACTTAAGGTGACGGACATCGGAAGTCCCTCAGGGACTGCAACTACTATAAGAGTTACAGAAACCATGAAGTAGTTCAGGATGCGGCCGGCGGTGTCGATTGATATCCATTGCTCCGGATCCATCGGATTCACACCGAAAAGGTAGCCGGCCGCCATGATGATTATAGTTGTAGTAACTCCATACGCAAACCATTTCAGCCATCCGCTATTTACAACAGACGGCGGAACAGCCACTCTAACCCCGAGTACAGCGAGACCGTCATATATTGCAGGTATCCAGATCTTCGTAATCGCCACAACCATACCGGCAATCACTGCTCCCAACAGACCTATTTCACCTGTAGTATAGATAGTGGCACCCAGAAAAACATCCTTTATAAAGAGCATTGAGAAGGTCAGTATTGCAAGCACAAAACCGGCAAATCCCACGAACTTGGCCAGTTTGTCAAGTTGCTTGTTTAGCGGAGTCTCTTCAGTACTCTTCTCGACAGACTTCTGTGCAACCTTTCCGAACTCGGTGGAGTCCCCGACGGCAAATATCCTTGCAGTACAATGTCCGTCCACTATGGTTGTACCTCTGTATATATTGTTTGTAGGATATGTAGCCTCCTTATCATACATTTCCGGGGCAGGACTCTTCTCAATCACAGGTTCGCCTGTCAATGTCGATTCGTTTACAGACAAAGAGACAGCCTCCAGCAATTCGGCATCAGCAGGAATCTCGTCTCCTGTCTCAAGAATAATAATATCTCCGACGACAACATCCTTTTTTGCCACCTCTTTTATATTGCCATCCCTGATTACTTTAACAAGAGTTTCGTCATTTACCTGATTTAGAAGGTCAAACTTCTTGCCGGCATCCATCTCGAACCAGAATGCAACCCCCGTAGCAAGAAAGATGGCACAAAATATACCTATGGTTTCTATGAACTCATTGTGTATGAATGATATTCCAAGTGATAAAAAGGCAGCCACAAGTAAAACCCTTATGATAGGATCCTGAAATTTTAAAATAAATAATTTCCAAAGAGGATCCCTTTTTGGAGGGGTTAATGTATTGCTTCCATGTTCTCTCCTGCTCTCCTCTACCTCAACAGATGTGAGTCCTTTGTAGAACTTTCTACTCTCCATTATTACCTGTAACATTTAAATTTTTTCCGCTGAGCATGCCGCAAGCAGCCATGATATCCTCTCCTCTCGAAGCGCGGATTGTTGAGATTAAACCGGCCTTGTTCAACCTGTCCCTGAATAATTCAATCTTTCCAAGAGGTGTCGGCCTGACTGGAAAATCTGGAATCTGATGAAATCTTATAAGATTTACACGGCACTCAAGCCCTTTCAGCATACGGACCAACCCGTCAGCATGCCTTTTTGAGTCATTCCAGCCGTCAAACATGATATATTCGAAACTCACCCTTCTCTGCCCTGTAAAATCAAACCTGCGGATCATCTCCACTGTCTTTGATATCGGCCAGGCCTTCTGCATAGGCATGAACTCCAGCCGCTCCTGATCAAATGGGTTATGTAAAGAGATTGCCAGATGACACTTGCTCTTCTCAAGAAATGTCATCAAAGGCTGGTGAACACCTATCGACGAAACGGTTATCCTTTTCGGACTCCAGGCAAAACCCCAATCTGCAGTCAGGATCTCAATCGCATCAGTCACTGCTTTAAAATTGTCAAAAGGCTCACCCATGCCCATAAAGACGGCATTTGTAAGCTTGTCTCTCTCCTCAATATTCAAAAATTGTGAAATAATCTCTCCTGTCGTGAGATTTCCCTTAAACCCGATCCGTCCTGTCATACAGAACTTACAGGCCATCTTACAACCTGCCTGCGATGATACACAAAGAGTTGCCCTATCATCATCAGGTATCATGACCGCCTCAACCGGAGTGCCGCAAATCGAAGGAAAAAGATATTTTTTTGTACCATCCGAAGAGATGGTCACCTGTTCCGGAACGAAACCGCCTACTGTAAACTGCTCCGAAAGTACCTCTCTGTTAAGCTTTGAAAGGTTAGTCATTTGCAGTACATCTCTGCAGTTTTTCTTATAAAGCCACTCTGCAAGCTGCGTGGCAGAAAAGGCCGGAAGTGACATATTTACAACAACTTCCTTGAGCTCATCAAGACTCTTTCCCAGTAGCCATTTTTTCATTTTGCAAATGTAGGGAATTTGCAAATCATTTGCTATTTTTGCATGAATTATAAAAACACAACATTATGGCAAAGGATAGTGAAGAAGTAAAAAAAGGTGCTGAGATCAGTCCGGAAAAACTCAAAGCCTTACAGGCAACTCTGGACAAAATAGAGAAGGATTACGGGAAAGGCACTGTAATGAAGATGGGAGACCAGCCAAAATGGGAAGTTTCCACAATACCTTCCGGGTCTATTGCATTGGACCATGCATTAGGAATAGGAGGATATCCTAGAGGAAGGGTAATTGAGATTTACGGTCCGGAATCGAGCGGTAAGACAACCCTTGCAATACATGCAATAGCCGAAGCCCAGAAGACAGGCGGCATAGCTGCCATCATAGATGCAGAGCACGCATTTGACAGGACATACGCAAAAAACCTCGGAGTAAACGTGGACACTCTGCTCATATCACAACCTGACAATGGAGAACAGGCACTTGAAATCGCAGATTCTCTCATACGCTCGGGAGCAATAGATGTTATTGTTATAGACTCAGTTGCGGCTCTTACACCTAAGGCCGAAATAGAGGGTGAGATGGGTGACTCGAAGATGGGACTTCAGGCCAGACTTATGAGCCAGGCATTGAGAAAGCTCACAGCCAACATCAGCAAGACAAACACCTGTTGTATCTTTATCAACCAGTTGAGAGACAAGATTGGTGTCATGTTTGGGAATCCGGAGACTACCACAGGTGGTAATGCACTCAAGTTCTACGCATCAGTGCGTGTTGATGTACGCAAAGTCACTCAGATCAAGGACGGAGAAGAGGCAACCGGCAACAGGACACGCGCAAAAATCGTCAAGAACAAGATGGCTCCCCCTTTCAGAAAGGCTGAGTTTGACATCGTATTCGGAGAGGGTATCTCAAAGATTGGAGAGGTGATAGACCTTGGTGTTGAATTTGAAATAATCCGCAAGAGCGGCTCATGGTTCAGCTACAACGAAACCAAGATAGGACAGGGAAGAGATGCTGTCAAACAGATTTTCACTGACAACCCTGCACTCATGGAGGAGGTTGAGGCAAAAGTGAGAGAGAAAATGGCAGAGATCAAGGATTAAAGAAAAGATTAGTTATTAAATGGAGACAGTATTAAGCGGGATCCGCTCGACAGGGCATCTACACCTCGGGAACTATTTCGGAGCCCTTAGAAATTATATTAAAATGCAGGATGAGTACGACTGCTTCTTTTTCATAGCAGACCTGCACTCACTAACCACTCATCCGCACCCTGCCGACTTTCACGCAGGAGTCAGAACCATCCTTGCAGAGTATCTTGCAGCAGGACTTGACCCTGATAAATCGGCCCTATTCGTGCAAAGCGACATTCCCGAAGTATCAGAGTTGTATGTACTGCTCAACATGATAACCTATAAGGGGGAACTTGAACGCACAGCATCCTTCAAGGACAAAGTAAGAAAACAAGAGGACAATGTCAATGCAGGATTGCTCACCTATCCGGTGCTCATGGCTGCCGACATACTTATCCACAGGGCAAACAAGGTCCCTGTAGGTAAAGATCAGGAGCAACATCTTGAAATTGCAAGAGTTCTTGCAAGACGTTTCAACAAACTTTACGGAGCAGAGGTATTTCCTGAACCTCAGGCATTCAACTTCGGAAGCGACCTGGTAAAGGTTCCCGGTCTGGACGGATCCGGCAAGATGGGGAAGAGTGAGGGGAACGGTATTTTCTTGTACGATGACGAAAAGAGCATCCACAAAAAGGTAATGAAAGCCGTTACAGATTCTGGTCCTACAGAACCGAACAGCAAGATGCCTGAATCTATTGAGAATATTTTCACACTCCTAAAGATTGTCTCAGATTCCGATACAGTAGCTCATTTCACAGAGGCTTACAATAACTGCTCTATAAGATACGGAGATCTTAAAAAACAGCTTGCTGCAGACATATGCAAACATACTCTGCCTATAAGGGAACGGATAGAAGAGATCTACAACGACTCCGACTATCTGAGAAAAGTGGCAAAAGCAGGATGTGACAAGGCTAGAGAGAGTGCACAGGCCACATTGAAAGAGGTCAGGGCAGCTGTAGGCATAAAGAGCTTTTAAGCATAAATGATCAACAAAAGCACGATAGACAAGATTCTGGACACTGCACAGATCGTTGATGTCGTCAATGATTTCGTGACTCTTAAGAGAAGGGGAGCAAACTACATAGCTTGCTGCCCTTTTCACAATGAGAAGACCCCATCATTTTCTGTCTCCCCGTCCAAAGGCATCTTTAAATGCTTTGGATGCGGAAAAGCGGGTAATGTGGTTAATTTTATCATGGAACATGAGCAGCTTGGCTATGTCGATGCCCTCAAATATCTTGGAAAAAAATACGGAATCGAGGTAGCAGACAAGGAGGAGAGTGCTCAGGAGGTAGAAAACAGACTCAAGAGCGAGAGCCTGATGATTGTCTCTCAATATGCCCAGGAGTTTTATACAAACTCTCTCTGGAACACCTCTTCGGGTAAGGCAATTGGACTCTCATACTTCAAGGAGAGAGGATTCAGCGAAGAGACAGTTAAAAAATTCATGCTCGGATGGGCTCCGTCAGAAAGAGATGCACTGAGTATTTCCGCATTAAAATCAGGATATAAAAAAGAGTATCTTGTATCTACAGGACTCTCTGTTGAACGCGACAACGGCGAATTGGCAGACAGATTTCACGAAAGGGTAATGTTCCCGATACATTCGATTTCCGGAAGGGTGATAGCCTTTGGAGGCCGTACTTTGAGAACTGATAAAACCATTGCAAAATATATCAACTCACCTGAAAGTGAGATTTACATCAAAAGCAAGTCTCTCTACGGAATATATTTTGCCAAGAGCGCAATCTCAAAGTTACAGAAATGCTATCTGGTAGAGGGATATACAGATGTAATCTCCCTGCACCAGGCAGGCGTGGAAAATGTTGTGGCTTCAAGCGGGACATCACTTACTACAGAGCAAATAAGGCTGATAAAGAGGTTCGCCCCCGAGGTAACTGTGTTATATGACGGTGATGCAGCAGGAATAAAAGCATCTATACGCGGTATAGATATGCTTCTTGAGGAGGGATTGCAGGTGAAGGTGGTGCTGTTCCCCAACGGAGAGGATCCCGATTCATATGCAAAAGGTCACACAAGTGAAGAGCTTAAAGATTTCCTCAGAGAGGCAGAGCAGGATTTTATAGCATTCAAGAGCACACTTCTTGCCGAGGATACCAAAAGAGACCCCGTAAAAAGGGCCCAGCTGATTTCAGAGGTAGTTGCAAGCATTGCGGTGATACCCGATGCAATAAGCCGTTCGGTGTACATTGAGGATTGCAGTCAGCGGTTAAAAATTGACGAGAAGATCCTTGCCCAAGAGGTTAAAAAACTGAGACAGAAGAGACAGTACGGAGCTTATTCGAGTGATTTTCAATCAGAAAGCAGAAGTTACACGCCTGAATACTTCCCAAACATAGAGACAGGAGAAAAACTTCCGGAGTTTGTCACTGAGACATTCTGCGAACCAGCCGAAAAGGAACTTCTCTACTATCTGATCAAGTTCGGGGAGCATCCAATATATGGTAAAGATGAAGGCAAAGACACACGACTCACTGTCTCACAGTTTATACTGACAGAGTTGCAGAATGACGATCTGGAACTCAGCAACCTAGTATATAAAAACATATTCGACGAATATTTCCAAGTGAAGGAATCCGGACAGGAGTCTATCCAGAAACACTTCATAAACCATACAAACCATCAGTTTGTAACAGTTGTACTCGAGCTGCTCCACCAGGAACACAATCTGAATATTAAAAAATTCACCAAAACTCTCATCCCTGAGGAAAATGTTCTAAGCCACAGCGTCCCAAAAGCAATTCTGGTCTACAAGGCCAAGATCACATCACTGGCATATCAGAAGTTGTGCGAAGCCCTTGAGATGAGTCAGAAAGAGGGAGCCACAACAGAAGAGCAGAACGAGATAATCAGAAAACTACAAATATTGATGCATATCCGCAACTCACTGTCAAAAGAGCTCAAGCGGCTGAACGTTTGAATTATTCTACTTGAGATTTTATCTCTATCTTTGCCATCCATAAAAAAAGCAGTTAAATTTTAGCACAATGGAAAAGAACTACAAAAGACACCTTATCACAGCTGCACTTCCTTATGCAAACGGAGCAGTACACATCGGCCATCTTGCAGGAGTATATGTCCCTGCAGACATATATGCGAGGTATCTCCGAATGCGCGGCGAGGATGTCAGGTTCATATGCGGTTCTGATGAGCACGGAGTCCCTATCACCATCAAGGCAAGACAGCAGGGTATCACACCTCAGGAGGTAGTGGACAAGTATCACGATATCATAAAAAGATCCTTCGAAGGGTTGGGAATAAGTTTTGATATTTACTCACGCACAAGTTCTAAAATACACCATAAGACAGCAGCGGAGTTTTTCAAGAAACTCCACGACGAGGGAAAATTCATAGAGAAAGAGAGTGAACAGTTTTATGATGAAGAGGCTGGGCAGTTTCTTGCAGACAGATATATAGTAGGTACCTGCCCAAAATGCGGTGCAGAGAATGCTTACGGAGACCAATGTGAAAAATGTGGAAGCACTCTGAGCCCTACTGAACTTATCAACCCGAGATCGGCTCTTAGCGGCAACCCGCCGGTTATGAAATCCACAAAACACTGGTATCTTCCACTTGATAAATACGAGCCTTGGCTCAAAGAATGGATACTTCAAGGACACAAAGAGTGGAAGAGCAACGTATATGGTCAATGCAAATCTTGGCTTGACGGAGGCCTCCAGCCAAGAGCTGTGAGCCGCGACCTGGACTGGGGCGTCCCTGTACCAGTAGAGGGAGGAGAGGGAAAGGTCCTTTATGTTTGGTTCGATGCCCCTATAGGATACATTTCCAACACAATAGAACTGATGCCGGACGAGTGGGAGAAATGGTGGAAGAGCGAAGATACCAAGATGGTCCACTTCATAGGCAAGGACAATATCGTTTTCCACTGCATAGTTTTCCCTTCAATGCTCAAGGCATACGGAGACGGCTATATTCTGCCTGAAAATGTCCCTGCAAACGAGTTCCTCAACCTGGAGGGCAACAAGATATCAACATCCCGCAACTGGGCAGTATGGCTCCATGAATACCTCGAGGAGTTCCCGGGCAAAGAGGATGTACTGCGTTATGTATTATGTGCAAATGCACCTGAGACAAAAGACAATGACTTCACATGGAAAGACTTCCAGACAAGGAACAATAGTGAACTGGTTGCAATTTTCGGGAACTTTGTCAACAGGGCGGTTGTACTGACTCACAAGTACTTCGAAGGGGAGGTTCCGGCAACAATGACAACAACCCCATACGATGAGGAGGTTCTTGCCGAAATACCTGTTATACGAAAAAACATAGAGGATAGTCTCGAAAACTTCAAATTCAGAGAGGCGCTAAAAGAGGCAATGAATCTTGCAAGACTCGGAAACAAATACCTTGCGGATACAGAACCTTGGAAAGTTGCCAAGACAGATATGGAGAGAGTTGCCACAATCCTGAACATTTCACTTCAGATATGTGCTAACCTGACAATTGCTTTCGAGCCATTCATGCCACACTCTACAAAGAAACTGTCGCAGATACTAAATATGAAAGGACGTAACTGGGAGGATTTCGGATCAGACTCGATTCTTGTTCCTGGCCACAAATTAAACGAACCCACACTCCTTTTTGACAAGATCGAAGACGATGCAATTGCTGCACAAATAGCCAAGCTTGAAGCTACAAAGACAGCAAATGAGCAACTTGCAGAGAGCACCAAACCGGCTCCCGCAGTAACACCTCAAAAAGAGGAGTGCACATTTGACGACTTCATGAAGATGGATATCAGGACAGCAACCGTGCTCGAAGCCGAAAGAGTTCCTAAGACAGACAAGCTTCTCAAACTCACCATCGACACAGGGATAGATGTGCGCATAATCGTCTCGGGTATTGCAGAATACTACACACCGGAGGTAATGATAGGCAAGAAGATATGCATACTTGCTAACCTTGCTCCAAGAAAGATTAAGGGGATAGAGTCAAAAGGAATGATCCTTATGGCCAAGGAGGAGAATGGAAATATGAGGATTGTGACACCTGAAGAACCACTGTCAAACGGCAGCATGGTCGGTTAAATCCCCTGCCCTATCTGCCTGAGGAGTTCACGCTCCTCCTGAGAATAGAGCAGCCACTCCCAGATCGGACGAGCTTCATCCTTGAAGACAACCATAAGAGCAACAATTATTATAATAAGAAGCATGAAGACAAACAGTATAGACCAGACGTTTGTCTTCTTCTTTTTTTCTCTCTTTACAGGTTTTACCTTTGGCACAGGAGCAGATTTTACTCTGGGATCATTTGTCGGCTTGTTTTGGTAAGATGGCTTGGCAACTGGCTGAGAGGGCAATGATACCCTTTTTCCTGAAAGCACCTCAACAGTCCCCTTTTTTGGCAGGATTTTTATATTCAGCGGTTCAAGACCATAAGAGTCCGGATAGATAAAAAGATCCTTTTCGGCAACAAAAAAATAGTCAAGCTGATCAGTCGCCCGCATTATGCCGAAACCCGGGAGGACAACACTTTTCTGCTTGTTAAGTTCACTTTTGAACTCTCTCAAAAAAGAAATCAGCTCTTTATGGGCATCATCTATTGTCAGATCATTCTCGTCCGCGTATAAATTCTCCAGAAGCTCGTCATTCCACGTCTCGGTCGATTTAAATAGAACTCTCCTGAAAGGAGGATTAATCACCAGAGCCTTATCAGAAAATACTGACGGAGCAAGCTCTGTTACAAAACCTCCCAGTCCGGGGAGCGATACCCTGTCATGAACTGTGATTAAATCCTTTAGAAGCCTGGAGAGGGTTTGAAGATCCATATATCGGTTTTAGCTTATATACGCAAAGTTATAAAATCTATTCATTTAAAACCTCCTTTTTATTAAATTTGGGTAGGGTAAAACAAATTCATGACGGTTAAACAGGGTTGTTTTCGGTACGCCCTTATTTTTATAGAAAATTTGCAATAAAGATTTGGACTTTTATAAAATTCCTTTTACATTTGCACTCCCAAACCGAAACAGAGAGGGCTTCGGATGGGTATAAATTCCTCGTTAGCTCAGTTGGTTAGAGCACCTGACTGTTAATCAGGGGGTCCTAGGTTCAAGTCCTAGACGAGGAGCTTCAAAATGAGAGAGTTGCAAGATTAAATTCTTGTAACTCTTTTTCATTTGCATACAATTTGCATAAAATCTTAAAGTATCCGGGATCACGGATCACGAACAAAAGTTGGGGGATTTGATATTTAGGCATAAATTTTAGATAGTCTTGGTTTTGCCGAATTTGTTATATGTCGCATTGAAGTCATAAGCCTCAAAGACGCTGATTTTTCTTGGATCACGAACAAAAGTTGGGGGATTTGATATTTAGGCATAAATTTTAGATAGTCTAAAAAGGAAATACGGAATATTATTAACTCCTCTGAACTGTGTTCTGAACGCTTTGATTTTCGCGTTGAAGGATTCGGCAGAA